>CAVYNH010000007.1:0-564162 GCA_963769885.1 Methanobacteriota archaeon | reverse complement strand
CCGATCTGCTCTATACCGGGCTCAAGGCACTGCCGCAGGATTTCTGGGAACACCACGGCAAGGGCATGGAATCCTGGCAGGAAGGCGGCCATACCTTTTACCGCATCAAGGGGCCGCTTTGCGCTAGCCTGCTGATCAACGAATTCGTCTATTTCGAATATGACAACCCGTTCCATGCCATCGTCAGGGAATTAAACGGCAACACTGCCGTACTGGAAACGATCAAGGATTTTACTCATCTCAAACACAGCGTCTGGGGCATCGCCGCGCGCAACCGCGAACAGAATTTCGCTCTGAACCTGCTGATGAACCCGGAAGTGGATTTCATCACCCTGCTCGGCCAGGCCGGCACCGGCAAGACCCTGCTCACCCTGGCCTACGCAGTGCCCAGCGCATTGCCGACACCGCCGTCACCTACTTCATCCCCAGCATCCTGGCCATCGCCCTCATCACCTTCTTCCTTTGGTTCATTTTTGGCCGCCCCATCATCGAGGGAAGTGTCCTGCAGTTCAGCCTGGCCGCCTTTATCTCCGTCATCGTCATCGCCTGCCCCTGTGCCCTGGGGTTGGCGACCCCGACCGCGGTGACTGTCGGCATCGGACGCGGCGCCGAGTTCGGCATCCTCATCAAGAACGGGGAAGCCCTTGAAACCGTCAACAAGATCACCACCATGGCCATGGACAAGACTGGGACGCTGACCACGGGCAAACCCGCCGTCACCGACGTCATGGGCATTGAGGTGGGCGAAAACGAGGTCCTCAGCCTCGCCGCCAGCGTCGAGAAAAACTCCTCGCATCCCCTCGCCGCCGCCGTCCTCGCCGCCGCCAAAGACCGCAAGCTTCCACTCCTTCCAGTCAGCGGGTTCACAACCTTCGGCGGTAGGGGCGTACAAGCCGCCATTGACGGCAAAGAAGTCCTTGTCGGCAACCTCGCCTTCATCCAGGAGCGAAAGATCACCATCCCAGACTCAAGCTCACGCCTTGTTTCCCAGTATGAGGCCCAGGGCAAGACCCTGCTCCTCGTCGCACAAGCCGGAAGGCTCGTCGGCATCCTCGCCGCTGCAGACGTCCTTAAGGCGACCTCAAAGCAAGCCATCAACTCCCTACATCAGATGGGAATCAAGGTCATCATCATCACTGGGGACAATGAGCGTACCGCCCAGGCCGTCGGCGGAGACGTCGGCGCGGACGCGGTTTATGCCAACATCCTTCCTCAGCAGAAAACGGAGAAGATCAAGGAACTTCAGGACCACGGTGAGATCGTCGGCTTCGTCGGCGACGGGATAAACGACGCGCCAGCCCTCGCCCAGGCGGACGTCGGCATCGCCATCGGCAGCGGCACCGACGTCGCCATCGAAAGCGGGGAAATCATCCTCGTCCGCAGCGACCTCATGGACTGCGTCGCCTCCATCCAACTTGGAAAAAAGGTGTTGGGGCGGATCAAACAAAACCTGTTCTGGGCATTCGCCTACAACGCCGCGTTAATCCCGGTCGCCGCAGGACTGCTCTATCCGTTCTTCCATGTCGTGTTCCGCCCGGAATACGCGGCGCTCGCCATGGCCTTCAGCTCAGTCTCCGTCGTCTCGTTGTCCTTAGCCTTGAAAGGCTATACGCCTCCAGTGAAGAGAGCCGAATCCAGCCACTCCTAGACCGCCGCCCGCTCTCTGGAGCCGCTGGGCATCCTTCTCACCAGCCTCCCGTATGATAAGGGCCTCAGACCGCAAATCGGCCTCACCCTGAAAAGGATTCCAGGAGAAAATTCCTCGAAGAGTTCGGCGACAGCCGAACAATTTCTCACGGTATAAATACTGTCGGCGACCATAACTCGTTTGTGGTTCCAATGACCAAGAACGCACGACTCTCCCTCATCGGGCTAGTGCTCATCGCCGCGATCAGCGCCACCACCGTTGTCGGTGTCAGCATGATGGCATCACCGCGGCTGCCGACCCCAATCAACACAACCAAGTTCATCTCCGCCGCGGATAACGGAACGACCGTCACCCTCAAGAAAGGCGACCTGCTGCGCCTCACCCTCAAGGATTTCGGCGACGGCGGCTACTCCTGGAACATCACCGCGCGGGACACCCAAAAGCTCGCCTTGAGCAAGACATCTCATTGCGACCCATCAGGAGCTCTTGGTGACTTCGGCGACAACATCTGGGACTTCACCGCATTACAGCCGGGGACCTCCTCTTTAGATCTGATCTGCGCGCGGCCCTGGGCCCCAAGCGACGTTTGTACTTCCTTCCACATCCAAGTGGTGGTCCAGTAAACCTGGGTCACCACCTCCTCCTCCTTTTCTTTATTTTTTTTCGTCCAGGTTCCATCGATATCTGAACGTTTGTTTTTTCAGTTGAGGCTGCTGACAGGAGAAACAGAGGCCGTTGTGGCAGCAGATGGTGTCTCCGCATCGGGGGCAGCGCCATTTCTCCTCTTCTTGGGCTAGGAAGCGTGTGATTCCCTTTTGCTTGATTGCCGTGAGGTTGTCGACCATGCTCATGTGGTACCGGTTGCGGTACCGCCGGTCAAGCTTTAGGAGGTTCTCGCAGGGGAAGTCGGGGCATTCAAAACAGAACCGGACCTTGCCGTTGAGGAGCCGTGTGCAGCGTTTCTTGAGGAACGCGCAGGTCTTGTGTCGCGGTCGGCATCCTGGACAATAGGGGTACCGGATCCCGGCGTCCTTCACGTTGTGGGTCTTCGCGAGGTAGGCGGAGCAGACGGCGCAGTTCATGCCGCACGGCGCCACGAGGGATTCTTCCATACCTAAAATGGTGTTAGGAGATCTTGACGATTTTGATTTTAAAATGCAGGGTTTTACCGGCGAGCGGGGGGTTGAGGTCGATGGTGACCATGTCGTTGAGGATCTTGGTGACGCGCACGGTGTACTGGTGGCCGTTTTGCAGCGTCATCTTGTAGATCGAGCCTTCCTCCAGATTTCGGTCGGAGGGGAAGCAGGCCCGTGGCAGTTCCTTGACTAGGTCCGGGTGGTACTCCCCGTAGCTTTCGGTAGGGGCGAGGACGATGTCTTTTTCTTCGCCGAGCTTCATGCCCAGCACCGCGGTTTCGACGCCGGTGAGCAGGACCCCGTCGCCGACGGTGAACTCGAGGGGGCTGCCGTGGATGGCTGTGCTGTCGAACACGGATCCGTCGTCCAGCGTCCCGATGTATTCGATTTTGATTTTGTTGCCCTTCTTGATTTCCGTCATCCCAGGCCTCTCTGCATCACATCGACTGCCGCCTTAAATAAATTCCTTTTTAGCAGGAAGAAGGGGGAGGGGCGATTCAGAAGAGCCCTTCGTTCTCATTTCTTGTGACACGCCGGGCTAGGCTTCAACAAAGAGGCTTTTTGTCGTGGGGAACCTTCAAATAATGTCATCCTCTTGGCTGTCGCATGGTTTCGTTTGATGATGTCAGGGCCGCTGCGGTGCGGATCGGCGGGCTCATCAACAAGACGCCGGTGATGACGTCCCGGACCCTTGATGCCATGGTGGGCGGCAGGGTGTTTGTGAAGTGTGAGATGTTCCAGCGGGTTGGGGCGTTCAAGTTCCGTGGGGTGTCGAACACCTTGCTTCAGCTTTCCGAGCGGGAGAGGGCGCGTGGGGTGATCACGCATTCGAGCGGGAACCATGCGCAGGCGCTCGCGTTGGCGTCTAAGTTGTTGGGTATTCATGCGGTGATCGTGATGCCGAGGAACGCGCCGGCGGTGAAGGTGCAGGCGACGCGGGGGTATGGGGCGGAGGTCGTGTTCTGTGAGAACTCCGTGGAGGCGCGGGAGAAGGCGTGCGCGGATCTGATTCGAACGAAGGGCTGTACCCTTATTCATCCCTATGACGATGATCGAATCATTGCGGGGGCGGGGACGGCCGCGTTGGAACTCATTCAGGAGGTCGGCGGGGTGGATGTCATGGTCTGCCCGGTGGGCGGCGGCGGCCTGGGGAGTGGGACGGCGGTCGCGACAAAGGGGGCGTGTCCACAGGCTCGGGTGGTGCTGGTGGAGCCGGCGCTCGCGGATGATGCGTACCGCTCATTCACGGATGGGCGGCTGTATCCGAGTACGTATCCGGATACGATTGCGGATGGGCTGCGGACGGCGTTGTGCCCGAGGACGTTTGCGATCATTCAGAAGCATGTTGATGACATCGTGACGGTCAGTGAGGAGGAGATCCGGGGGGCGGTGCGGTTTGTGTGGGAGCGGATGAAGCTGGTGGTTGAGCCGTCCGGGGCCGTGGGGCTGGCTGGCGTTCTTTCAGGGAAGATTCTTGTCTCTGGGAAAACGGTCGGGGTGATTCTGAGCGGGGGGAACCTGGATATTGCGCCGTTGTTGAATTCCTTGAAATAGGGAAAATTTTTTAGCTTGTTTTTTTGAGTCGTACGAGGTGGGATTGGAGCGCGTCGAGGGTGAGGTGGACGTAGAGTTCCTGCATGGTGCCGTTGGTCCGGGTCTGGATGATGTCGCCGTAGGTCGGGGTGTAGTTGCCTCGCGGGGTGACGAAGCGGAGAAGGAGAGAGAGTGGGTTTTGCTGCTTGTTTTTGATGATGACGGCGGTGGGGGTGAGGGTGGTGAGTCTGAGTTTGTAGAGGGGGACGGAGTACTTCGGCTCTTTGTAGTTGTAGGAGGCGATGGTGCCGTTTTGGATGTGGACGATGCGGTAGCCCCAGTAGCAGTCTTTTTCGTCGACGCTGCTGGTCAGCGTCGTGGTGGTGGCGAAGATTGTCCCGTTCTCTATCGTGAGGTTGTCCCAGTGGGTGTGGCCCGCGAGGATCATGCTGACGTTGTAGTGGTGGATGAGGGAAAGGAGCTGTTGGCGGTTCTTGTAGGGGGTGTGGACGAGGGATTCTTTGGTGGTTTCGAGCTGGGGGTTGTGGTGGACGACCATGAAGGTGAGGGTTGAGTTTCTACTTTGATTGAGGTCTTGCTCGATCCAGTGGAGTTGGGGGTCTTGGATGCTACCGCCCCAGTTGAGGGAGGCGAACGAGATGCAGGTGCGTTCGGCCTTGGGGAAGTCGTAGGTGTCGAGCATCTGGAAGTGGTAGGGGCCGTAGTTGAAGCTGTAGTAGTCCGGGCCGAAGTAGTGGGTCCAGAAGGCTTTGCCGTCTTCGCCGGGTTTGCTGTAGCCGTCGTGGTTGCCGGGGCACAGGAAGGTGGGGACGTCGAAGTGCTGGAGGAGGTCATAAAGCTCTGGGTATTCGTGGCTGTATTGGTGGTAGTAGAGTTGGCCATGGACGAGGTCGCCGCTGATGAGGACGAAGTCGGGGTGTTGGAGGTTGATTTCCTCGATGGCCTGGAGGAGGGAGCGGTGGTGGAGGCTGCGGTAGATGCTTTGGGTGAGGCTGCGGGGGTCGCCGACGTGGATGTCGGTGATATGGATGAAGGTGTAATTGTCCTTGAATTCGGGGATGACGTCGACGGCGCGGGGCTGCGTGATGGTCTCGGGGGCTCCGTTGTGGATGAGGGAAACGGTGAGGTTGTAGAGCTCGATGGGGACGGTGGGTGGGATGGTGACGTTATAGACGGCGGCGGTGTGGTTCTGGATGTCGAGGGAGAAGGTGTCGGTGACTGGTTCGTAGGCGGTAGCGATTGAGACCTGGGGGTCGGTGTAGTTGAAATCGGTGAGGTTGAGGGTGAGGGTGAAGGAGCCGCCGGGGGTGACGAAGACGGGGTCGGAGCAGCGGGGGTAGGCGATGGAGTCTTCTGGGGGAAAGGAGGTTGTCGGGTTGGTGGCTGGGTTGGTGTGGGCGGGGATTGGGGTGAGTGTGATGATTGGGCTGAGAAAGAGGATGCTTATCAGGAGGATGAGAGTTCGGTTAAACATATGGGCCTCAACGACTGGTTATTAATCGGTCGGACTCTATAAATATTTCCTAGAGGCGGAAGTATAAAGAGTTTCCTGTTAATGCTTTTTTACTTGAGAATTTCATTGTCTTTGTCTTAGGTTTTTAAGGGTTAAATAGGATTTAGAAGTACTTTTTCATCTCGATTTTTACGCTATTGCCATATCCCATAGTATCGTAGGCGGTGACAGTGACGATGTGGTAGAAGAAGGCTGGTGTCGTCCAGGTCCATTGGTAGGGCGGTTCGTTGTCTGTGGCGATTAGTGTGTCGTCTATGCTGAATTCGACGCGGTCTATGCCGTAGGGTTCTTGGAAAGCGGTTATTTGGAAGGTGAGGGGTCCGATGGCGACTGGCCATACCCATGAGTGGATTTTTATATTTAAGAAGTAGAAGGCGTTCTCCGGTCGGATGACAGTAAGAGTGGGAAAACGTGGAATGACGTTGACCGATGCGGTGTCATTGCTGGTGTTGCCTTGTGAGTCGGAGATGGTGAAGGTCGCGTTGAATTTCCTGATGGCGTGATACGTGTGTTGTGGGTTTTGCTGGTCTGAGGTGTTGCCGTCGCCGAAGTCCCAATGATAGGTCATGGGTGGGAAGCCGCCATAGCTAGTGCCTTTGAATTGGAGAGTCCGATTGTAAAAGGCCTGGTAGGGTCCATTCGCCATTGCTCGGAGCGGCCCCCCTGGGCCAAAGGCGTTCAAATACCCGCCACCACCAGGCATTGATCCGATATAGATGGTGCCATCCGCCCCAATAGCAGGGACTGATTCACATTGACCGATTACCGTCCTCCATTGCTCGGTGCCATTCGGGTTCACAGCGATAAAATACCCATTGTAGGTTCCGAAATAGATGGTTCCTTCAAGAGAGGTAACGGCGGCGCTCCAGAGTATGTCTCCTCCGACAGGGAACGTCCATTTTACTGAACCATCGGGGTTTATCGCATAGAGTGTACTCATCCCGGCGTAGATGGTGCCGTCGGAGGCTATGGTTGGCGATCCTCCTGGTTCGACTTTGGTTTTCCATTTTAGAGTCCCGCTGGGATTCAATGCATAGAGGTATTCATCATCTGAGACGCAGTATATGGTGCCGTCGTCGGCGATGCAGGGGCTGAGGCGGATCCAATTTCCAGTCTTGTATTTCCATTTCAGAGAGCCATTGTTGGGGTAGAGGGCATAGAGGTACGTATCATGGCTTCCGCAATAGATGGTTCCGTCGGTTCCGATGGCTGGTGATGAGTAGACGAGATGGCCGGTTCGGTAATCCCATCGGAGCGTTCCGTTTGGATAGAGTGCTCTGATTGAGTGGCCGGATCCGTAATAGATGGTGCCGTCTGCCCCTAGAACAGGCGATGATATTACACTTTCACCTGCTACTCCATACCGCCATTTTAATTGACCATTCGGATATAATGCATACAAATAACTCGGATTATACATTGAGCATCCGACATAGATAATCCCGTCATCGCTGATTGCCGGGCAGCCTTCACACCATCCATTTAGTTCAAAATACCATTTCAAAGTCCCGTTGGGCCACAGTGCAAATAAGCCGCCGGCTGCAGCGTATATCGTTCCGTCGGCACCAATTGCCGTATCTCCATAGAAGCTTGCTATGTGTGTGTAGAATACCCATTTGAAGTGACCGGGAGGATTGTTTGCGGTGGAATTGGGGCTTCGTCCGGTGTGGTGGGGATCATGGCAATACATCGGCCATGATAATTCCGAAATAGGACTAATCTCTTTTCGATTTAACTCAAAATTTGAAAACGAAGCTTTATCTAATGGAGTTAAAGGGCATTCAAAGAGGAAGAATAGAAATAAAACTAATAGGAGATTAATTTTTGTTTTCATGAAAAGAAATCTTTCTTTGATTTAATAAATTTTACTCATTAATCTTTAAATAACAAAAATTTTAAATACAGAAATTTGATAACATATAAAGGAGGTAATAAGATATGGGGAAAAAAATATTAATATATTTTATTTTATTTATAATGTTAATTCCAAATATAATTATTATAAAAAGTTTAGAAAATGAAAATGAAGAACTTATTCAAAATCCAACAAATATAGATTATAATTATATCTGGGATGAAACGGTGGCGCTAGCAAATGTAACTTATCAATATCCTCAGGGTGAAATACCCCGAGGAAGATCTTTAGGATCATGGGGCGGCAATTTTACTGCTTGGCACATTAATTATACGTTACATAGTTTTGGATTAGATGATGTTCACACTGAACAATTAGGATACCTAGATTCAAATTTATATCCTCATGCCCATAATGGACCTTATTCAGACATAATCAATGTCACTGACTTCGGAATAGAAATCAATGATTGCCCGTGTCATCGCTATCCATACACAAATCCAATTGATAAAAGGGAAATGTTTGCAATGACGACTGAGAACCAAAGTTGGACAACATGGCTTCATGAACAGCCAGGATTTTCATTTATTAAACCAAGAAATACAAATACAGATTTTAATATAAGCATAAGTCAAACAGATGCTTTGATAGTGCCCGATGACATTACCAAGTTTTTATGGAATTATGGCGATGGATTAAATCTAAATTTTTTTAGACAAACAAAATATGATTATCTTTCAGATTTCCACGGTATGCTCATAGGAAATCTCTCCTATCTTGATGGAAATGACCCCATTCCCGATTCCGATAATCAGTCTGAACAAGTATTCATTATGGACGATACTCCAGAAGCTCAAGAAAAAATAGAGAATCTAACAAACCCAGATGGGGTAATAATTATAAAAACCGGTTCAGTAATTCAATACATTGACGCTTCATCATGTCCTTTTCCTGTAGTGAGTATCGGAAATTCCTTACGGAATTTCATATTGGAAAAATTGGATGATGGCCCCATCATCGTAGACAATTTTTTGAATAAATTCCTCACATTATTCTTTAATCTCGATTTATGGCCGTGGCCGAATGAACCATTCTTGCTTATCGATCAATTCCCGACCAATGCTCAATTAAAAGAATATCAAAATCAACCACTTCGCCATCCCGTTCTTTTGTTTTCCCCAAATTTCCCAGGCTGTTTTTCAATTAAATCTATACTTTATAGCATTTTAAATAAACGTCACACAAATGCCAAATGCTATGGAATAATATTATACGGGCCAGGAAATACTCATAAAATGGTTTCAACACATATCTGGTCAGAAATCTTGCCTATTTTCACTCTCAATGAATCGGCAGGCAATTGGCTTGAACAAAATTATAATTATATAACCGTTAACTTTCATAAAGAACAGACATATCTCGTGGAAAATCCCAATCAAGAACACGGGGCAATAGGCTCCAATGTTATGGGCAATATCACAATAGATAACGATTCAGAGGCCCCCAGTATCGTTATTTCGAACCGATACGATGGCATGTGGGGACAAACCCCCGGGGATTCAGGGGTATCCACCGCTATAGTATTAGGGATGGCAAAGTACTACGCATATTTAAGGGATCATGGAGGCCTCCCTAAATACAACCTCCAATTTGTATTTACTACCGGCGAGGAGTACTATCTGAAAGGGGCAAAATATTTCAATGACAGCCACCCAAATTACAATATCAAAGACTGGTTCATAGCAGAACAATGCGGCTTCGACCAAATAGATACAACGATGGGCCTTTATGTGAATAATAGTACAACTGATTTTTCTTCAAAAGTCGCAAAACAAATCATAAATGATTCGAAATATAAAAGTAAAACAGGATACGAAATAGAAAATTTCTCAAATTGGGCATCTGGATCTGAACAAAAAATCGTCAGCACACGACCCGGAATCACCACCTTTTGTCTTAGTAAAGATGTGGATAGTATTTGGGAAGGTTGGCATGCAACGGGGAACAATTACACTGAAGGAGACTGCCTGAATCGCACAGACAGAAACGATGTGAATGTGACAACGGACCTCTTTTGGAATCTCTTGAAATACTTCACCATCAATCCGGACTGCATCTTTGACGGCCCAGTAAATTATACTCGGACAGACTCAATACATGACCCCGATAATATCATTGATTCCATCACGGCAACGATGCCCTTGAAATCGATCCTCCCTCAAGATAAAGTCCGCATCGTTGCACTCTTGAAAAATGAACAAAACCAGACAATGGCGCGTAAAGAGAAGGATTTCATTATTAGCAATGTCACATCGAACAGGGAAATAGAAGTGACGCTTCCACCGGATTCGCCAGTTGGTAATTATTCCCTCCTTCTATATTTGTATAATTCCACTGGGAGAATCAATGTAATCCTCTGGCCTCTTACGAACAATCATCCAAACGATGTTGACAACTCCACAAATCTCCCACTATCCCCAAGGGGAAACGCCCCTCCGGCGACACCAACTGAACCAGACGGGCCTTGGCTAATTCCGCAATACATCCCAGGAGAATGGAGTTCCACATCGATGGATCCAAACGCAGATCGCATAGGCCAAAGATGGTTTTGGGATGATTACAATCCAGTCGACTACGGTTATACTGATACAGGATTACACGCTGTCGACAGTTACACTCTTCTTCATGCGTATTCCACTGTCGGAACACATCACATCCGCGTCAAAGCCTATGATGAATATTCAACGTTACTCCATCCTTATGAAAGCGACTTTTCAGACTATCACGACGTGACTGTTGCACCGTGGGGAAAAATCTTCGCCCCGCAACAGCTCCACCCAGAGATCATCGACACCGTCCAAGGCTATAATCTTCAACTCTACGCAGTCCAATCCGGAGGACAAAACGTCCAATGGAACTGGGATTTCGGCGACAACACAAAAAGCGGTTCCTCCACACAAAATCCGACACACACATACACAAATCCCCCGGAGGAACCGATTCTATTGACTATTTCCGATGGTGTCACCCAACTCAACGGAACCGCATCAGCCACCGTACGATTCTTAGATCTTGACTCGGACTTCAACCTCAGTTATTATCATAGCGCAAAACCAGACACGAACATCACCTTCTCCGACAGATCAAAAACCCAACAAGACAAAACCATAGAAAATTGGTCATGGAACTTCAGCGACGGCACCTATGCCTACACCCCCGGAGTTACCCACTCCTTCCCCATTGATGGTGACTACAACGTAACCCTCACCGTAAAAGATAGCGACGATAACACCAATACCGATTACACCATCATCCACGTTACATCGACCCCAAGAAAGCCCGAGATATCCTATGTCCAGGATCCCCAATACATCCTCCCTGGCTCCAACGCCACCATCATCGCACAGATCACGCCAACAGACAATAACGTCACCCAAGTCACAATCAATATCACAACCCCCAATGGTACCACCCAAAACCACATCATGACCCAAGTCATAGACAACGTCTACACCTACACCCTTGAAAACATCACCCAAAGTGGTCTCTACAATTACACCATCTACGCTTTAGACATAGACATCCAGACCAATAGCTCCAGCGGATCATTCACCCTCCTCCAGCCATACATCACATTCGTACCACCAACTCCAGAAACAAACACCACTCTCACCCAAAATATCGTCCACGTCAATACCTCGATCCTCGACCCATACCCCACTGCCGCTTTCATCAACTGGAACAGCAGCCTCAAAGGATACTGGTCCATGGACATCTACAATGGTACCTACCTCTACGACACCTCACCCTACCAAAACATCGGAACTTACCATAACGGAATCAACAGCTCCAGCATCACTACCGGCAAATTCGGTAACGGTCTCAACCTTGAAACGAATGGAGGCTACATTGACCTTGGTGACGACACTAGCCTCAACTTCGGTACTAGCGACTTTACCTTCACTGCATGGATCAAAAACCACACCCCCAGCTATCCCGGCACCGCTGTCATCCTCAGCAACCAACCCGAGAATGCCAACTGGAACGGCTACATGTTCGGAATCACCAATACCCCCTACCTCGCCACGATCACCAATGGACAAAACACATCCCTCTCCGGCACCATTAACGTCACCGACGATTCCTGGCACCACCTCGCTTACATCAGAGACGGAAACACACTCCGCCTCTACGTTGACGGCACATCAGACGGAGAAATCAACGGAACAATCCGAAACATCACTAATGACCAGACTACCTGCATCTCCAAAACAGACTACCCCGGCTGGTGCCAATTCGACGGCATCCTCGATGAAGCCATGCTCTTCAACCGCGCCTTAACCAGAGACGAACTTAACACCACCATTACCAGCACCACCCACCCACCAAACCATACCTATACCGGACTACCAGACGGCAACTACACCTTCTCCGCCTACTGCATCGATACCACCGGCAACCAAAGCACAACTGAGACCCGACAAGTACAAATCATCAACGCCCCCCAGTTCACCAATGTCACTGCTACACCGAGCATCGTCGGATTCGGAGAAAATGTGACCATCCAAGCAAATGTAATTGATGCGATGAATGACGTGACCCTCGTAAAAGTTCAGGTCTTTTACCCCAACACCACGTGTATTTGGTTGAATATGACAAATACAGGGAACAATACATATCAGCTTATTTTCAATGATACATGGACTACTGGACAATATCAGTATTACGTTTGGGCAGAAGACAGCGTCGAAAATACCAACACGACATCATATGGTTACTTCTCAGTAGACGCCCATGCACTCATCAATATCACAACCTTAAAAGGAGACTACAGCGGCGAAGAATATATCGAACTCACCGACCCACCATCCCCGACTCAAAACTATACCTTAACCGGACGAGGCCTAACATGGAATAAATACTACGATGCAACCTCAGGATATGATGTCCTTGAGACCTACGCTGGCCCGGTTAATTATCAAAACGAGAACAATACCTGGACTCCAATCAAACAGAACATTACCCTGTTGACATCCAATGATCCCGCGTACAGCTACGGGTATCGAGCAGGTAACGATCGCGGACTCTACAACGCCTACTTCAAGCCCAACCTTCAAAATAATTGGCCGGTTGCTTTCGCCTACAACAAATCCCAGAACCCGACAATAGACATTCTAAGAACGAAGCTTCTTGGAGTCGGCTACCTTGATCCTTCCCAGAACTGGAACCACGTCATCCTCCAAAATGTACTGAACAGCCAAGGACAGCTCCAAAACAACACAATCACCTATCCGGGGGCATTCACCGGCACGGATGTCATATACCGTTATCAGTCAACGATGCTGAAGGAGAATATACAACTGGGTAACGCAGCGAAATCAATGCTACTCACCCATCCTCCATCATCCTATGGATTGAACACAGAGACATCATACCTCGTGTTTGTCACCAAACTCGATCCCCTGGCGCTGCACCTCTTCAACGCCTCCGACGAAATCACCGGGAACATCACGATTGAGAACGGCCGCCTTTCTTTCAAGGATGCCGCTGGAGTTTTTAAATGCGCCATGCCCATCGACGATGCCTATGAGCTGCAGAACAGCAGCCATCGGCTGCCATTGAAATGCCGCATCATCAAGCTGGGAGGTGAATGGTACCTGCTCTCAGGCTGCAAATACACGGACCTCATGTCGCTGCAATTCCCGGTGATCATTGATCCAAGTTTGACCGTGGATTCCAGTAGCAGCGATGGCTATCTCCACCATTCAGAAGAGAACTATATCGATACATGGCAGGCGACATCAGAGAACGGCATATCATGGACACCCTGTTATGATATTTTTATCGGCCAAAGCAAGGTCTCCCAGACTTATACCATCAACCGCGGCTATGTGTATTTCAATACGTCGATGCTTCCCAGCAACATGATCATCCACAATGTGACACTCAGTCTCTATAATGCTGGCGATAACTCCGACACCGATTTCAACATCCGGGTTCAGAGCGGGCAGCCGGATTATCCCAAAGATCCTCTTGACTCAACAGATTATAACAAAGCGTATTACAGCAACATTAGTGGGACCTTGAATACCACTGATCTCGTCGAAGGGTACAACGACATCAATCTTATCAATCCCAACAACGAGGAATGGATTAATTTGAGTCATTGGACGAAGCTCTGTCTACGCAGCAGCCGTGACATCTGCGCTCTGCAACCGACCGGGGATGAATACGTCGATTTCTTCTCCAGTGAACAAGGAGCCGATTTCGCGCCGAGGCTTGTTATCGTCCATGAGAACCAGTCAAAAATCAAGAACACGGGGACGACGAATCTCAGCGGGTATCTCTCTATTCAGGTGCAGTTCTATGATCCTCAATCCAAGGAGTGGATCCTGGATGTTGATGCAGTCAATGAGACGAGTCCCAGGATGATTGAACCCGGGCAGCAGCTTGCGTTGGATCAGATCTTCAACGGTTTTGTCCGAGCTTGTGATTTGACACACGGTGATGGCTTGTATCGTGTCTATGCTGCGTTCCGTGACCCTGAAGGCAATATCTTGGTTGATAGTGACCAGAACCTGCTCGCTGCCTCGTGGCAGTTCACGGTGGTAAAATAATCAGGCACTAAGCCTGTTTTCCTCTTTTTTTATTTCTTTTTATCACAGTAGCACATCGTGCGCTCAACAAAACCAAAACAAAACGATAACTATAGATTTTATTGTGTGGCTCGAAAAGTAAAACACCGTTATTTAGTATTGGCAGATGACGGTGCCTTCGGCGTTGCGGACGACATAGTTGTCCTTGTCCTCGTCGAAATCCACGGTCAGGTACGTCCCATCGGTGTTGAAAATCACGCCGGTCTCCGCGCTGAACGACACGTTGTCGAACACCTGCTTGACGACGTTGTAGTCCCGCCAGTCGCGCACAATGCCCGCGCACGTCCGGTACTCCCGCTTCCTCGTCGTCGACACATCCGGGTCACGGATCCGCCAGTCCCACAGCAGCAACAGAAAATCCAGCTCCTGGACCGACAGCTCCTTGCAGATCCGGTCCAGCCAGTACCGCAGCTTGCTGCCCTTGGCGCTCCGATGCGAGACCTCGTTGGTCCCTGGCTCCTCGACGAACGACAGCCATTTGACGGTCCGGTCCCGCTTCTCTTTCAGCCTGGAGCGGTCCTGCAGCTGTTTGCGTTTCTTGCTGCAGGCGGCGCAGCGCTTCGCGTTATGGTGCAAGCTGGAGATATCCGCACCGCAGTCAATGCACCGTCGTACAGCAGCCTTAGTCATAGGGCGAATCACACGCGTTTTTTCTTGTCGAATCCAAAGGATTCCAGAGTGGTATAAAGGTTTCTACTCACCTTGATAAACCAGGAAAATCCACCCCTACCATCCTCGTCTCCGACAAGGCTTCGAACAGGGAGACTCCCACGGGCCCACCGAGGTGCCTGGCCTTGGAGCTGAGGCAGGCGACCAGCACTGCGAACGTGAACCGGTCGCGCAGCGTCTGCGTCTGCCGGTTACAAAACAGGATCACCCCGGTCCCATGGCCCTCCTGGAACCGCATGAAGGTGGAGACGCCGTACAGCCCGCCGGAATGCCCGACCTCGTTACCCGAATCATGCTCCCAAATCTGGAACCCCAGCCCGTACGTGAAGTCGTACCCGGAGTGGTTCTGGTACTGCGGCGTATGCATCAACGCGATCGTCTCCGGCGACAAGAGCTGGACATCCTTGTACCGCCCCTGGTTCATCTGCGCGATGAGGAAATGGGAGAGGTCCACGACCGTCGTCCGCAGGCCGCCCGCCGGATAATCCAGCATCGTGTACTGCATGTACGGCTCGTACCCACCCGAGAGGTACTGGTACGGCCGCGCCAGACGGCTCGCATTCAAATCACCAATCCAAAAACTCGTGTTCTCCATCTCCAACGGCAGGAAGATATGCTCCCGGCAGTACGCCGAGAAGTTCTCGCCGGACAGCCGCTCCACCAGGAACCCAAGCACCCCGAAGCCGAGGTTCGCGTAATGCATCGCAGACCCCGGCGCATCCAAGGACCACATCTGCGGGATGTAATGCAGGCCGCCCGGGACCAGAAGCTCCCGATAGAACGGGTCAGGATACCCCGTTATCTGCAGATCCGCGGGGAAGACCCTAGTGAAGTCCGTCACCGGATCCGTCGCCAAACTCGAATGGTGCGCCAGCAGCATCCGGAACGTCACCGGCACATCCGGAAACGCCGGGTTCCTCAGCGTGAACCCGAGGTACGACGAGATATCATCATCCAGCCCGAACAACCCCTGCTCATATAGCTGCATCAGCGCCGTCGCCGTCATCGTCTTCGAAATCGACGCCACCAGATAAATCGACGCCGGCGCCGCCACCAGACTCGTCTCCCGGTTCGCCAGCCCGTAGCCCTCCGCCCAGACCATTGACTCGTTCTCCACGATCGCGGCCGACGCCCCAGAGATGTGACCCAGGCTCATCACCCGAGTCATAACCGCATCGAACGAATCTGCCGCCGGAGCCTGTGCCGCAACCACCGGCCTCACCACACCAACAAACCCACTTGAGACCAATACACAGCCGACGAGAACTACACTGAAGACAACCACGCCTTTCATCGGAGAAACCTCCAGGCAATTTAATACGAAAAAGCCTATAAAAAATTATGCCTGCTCCAGGAACGCAGCCGACTCCAACAACCCCACGAACCGCTCCGCGAACCGCGTCAACGGCCCCCCATCCACCACCGCATGATCCACGGTCACCGTCAGATGCAAGAACTCCCGCGGCACCACCACACCATCGGCCACCCCCGGCTTCGTCGAAATCCCACCGACCGCCACCAGCGTCGTCACCGGACCACCCAGCGGGATCACCCACCCCGGCAGACGCCCCTTCATCCCAATCGCGGTCACCGCCACCGTCCCGAAATGCTCCTTCTTCATCAACCCCCGATACCGAAACACCCCGACAAACAACCGCCGCACCCACACCGGCGACCCCAACACGAACCGCTCAAACCCCGTCAACTCCGCCCCCAACACCTGCGACCCCGCATCCACCCCCTCAGCCTGCAACCCCCGAATCTCACGAGTGATCTCCGCCAGACTCTTCGCCTGCGCCCGGCGCACGATATGAGCCAACGGCCGCACATCACCCCCGACCTCACGCTCCACCGTCACCGGCACATCCACATCCTCAAACACCACGATCTTCCGGCGCCCCTGCCGATAGCTGTTCAACGCCGGATGCTCACTCACCGCCTGCGCCAGACACTTCACAATCCACCCCGTAAACGACACATCCCCCCCAGCACCTTTCACGGCATGCATCCGCGCACGGGCCTCCGTCACATCCACCTCAAGCAGCAAATCAGACTTCAGCTTCCGACGCCCCTCACTCGCCACCAGCACGATGTTCTTGCGCGCCGCCGAAAACCTCCGCACCTCGTACTTCCCGACCCTATCCATACAAACCTCCCCAACACCCTTTTTCATTAAATAACTTCACCAACACCCTACTCCTCCACGATCTGCACCGCCTTCGGATGCCGCGCCTCCGTCAGCGACAACACAAACCCGATCACCGCCAAAAACACATCCGTCACCATGAACCCCGCCAACGACACCACGAACACCTCCGCCCCCGGCACATT
The DNA here is from genome assembly GCA_963769885.1 of Methanobacteriota archaeon. Lineage (GTDB taxonomy): Archaea > Thermoplasmatota > E2 > DHVEG-1 > DHVEG-1 > CAIRCU01. The sequence continues at coordinate 546,800 of CAVYNH010000007.1, read as the reverse complement.
AAACAACGTCGTAAAAATCACCACCGCCGTCAACTCCCGCGTCCCCAACCCCGCCACCGAGATGGGGATAAACCCCGCCACATTCGCAATCGGGAACAACACCAGATAATACAGATACGGAATCGGCAGCCCCAACGCCAACACCATACAATACTCCTGCGAAAACATCAACACCCACGTCACCGCCCCCACCAATACCGGTACCACGAACGACCGAAGATGCGGAAAATCCAGATAAAACGTATCCGTAAACGAACTCACCTGATCACGGAACCGCCCCGGCACCCCCCACCGCACCAGCCGCCGGAACACCGCATCCCCCCGCTCCTTCTTCTTCAATACCAAAAACAGCCCCACCATCACCCCCACCCACACGATCGTCAGCCATAGCAACTGCGGCAGCAGACTCGCGACCACCACAGCCCCCACCACCATCATCGCATATAACGACAGGGTATGGATGTACGTCTCTAGGGTTACGTTGACAAAAAGCTTGCCGTACGGCTCCCCCGACGGCTTCTTCATGTACGGCACCCGCATCAGCTGACCGAAGTACCCCGGCGTCCCCACCCCATAGAACAGCCCGATGAGGTACACCTTCGCCAGACGCAAGTAGCCAATTTTGATGTGCTGTGCCCGATTAATCCACTGCCAGGCAAACAGACGAAGCACCAACACTGGAGCCGCAAGCGACAGCGCTGCCAGCACGTACACCGGATTGATTCTAAAGAACGCGGCAACAATGCTGCGGACGTCCAACATATAGATAAGATAGACGAAGAAGGCTAACCCGATAAACGGCAGTAGGAGCTTGACCCAACGCGGCAGCGATCTGGGCATTCCGCTTCTCCCGAACCGCTGCCGCGCTTTAAAGGGTTTGTTCTCCTAAACCTTCGCGACTTTCAGCAGATACGGCCCCAGCGCGAAGCCAGTCCCGTTCCATTGGGCCGCGTACGACACGTTCACCTGGACCGTGACGCTCCCCAAGCCAAAGAGTCCTAACGACCTGTCCTCGGTCTTTGTCTCATTGACGCTGAGGTTAAACGGGCCACCGTTTCCAGCGAGGCTAATCCGGTGGAAGATCCCGCCAGTAATCTGAACATGCCAGGTGACATTCTCCGCGGTTACATTCCCGACATTCGCGATGGTGAAATGCAGGACAGCCTTGCCACCGGTCACATTGACTATGGAGGTATGAGGAGGCCAAACAGGTGGTGGTGGTGGCGGTGGTGGCGCGACGTTGCTGATCAGGTCGGCCGCGGGGTCGCCGAAGAGGTTTGTCTGATAGATGCACCATCGGATGCAGGACCGGGTGATGATATAGAGGTTATCCTCCTTGCAGTCATGGTTCGCCGCGCCGACGGTGGTCTTATTCTCGCCAAACACCGCATCCCAGAACTGGCGGTGCAGCCGCTGGGAATCCCCATCGGTGCTGAACGACCAGAAGAACCCGTAGCGGGCGTTCCAGACGCCGGCGAACGCGCCATGGATGGTCTTGGCCGTGAACTCCTCAGCCATGCATTCCATGTCATCGAACGCGCCCGAGTAACAGCCCTGCGAGTAGATGAAACAGTACTTGGTGTTCGTCAACGCGTCGACGTCCGACATGTCCATCTTCATGTTGTATTGTTCGTTCGCGTGACCAAGATGGTTGATGAAGTGTACGCCGTTGTCGATGGCCTGCATCATGTCGTAGGCGGACCAGCCGACCTCATCGTAGAGCCGCTGGACCTGGTAGACGGACGCGGGGATGCCTACCGTGGTGTAGTTGTCGGCGGTTGAGCCGTTCATGAGCTGTTCCATGTAGCTGGAGCCGTAGGAGGCGATCCCATAGTCCCCGAGGTACTCGCCGGCGAGGAGGGTTTTCCTCAGGTACGAGTCGTTGGTGGTATTCAAATAGGAGACGGTCTTGGCGACGAAGGCGGCTACGTTCGCGCTGTTGTCGACGCAGGCGCGGCCGACGTACACCTCGGCCATGAGGTCAACGTCCCCGCCGTTCGTCCCATCGTTAGGCTCGCCCCATTTGTTGTCGCCGTCGTAGTTGTAAGGGCCGTCGAGACAGCCGTAGTAAATGTCGCTGGGCATGAAGTCTTCGTAGTGGGTCGTTCCTTCATCCATGCCTTCGACCCAGAGTTGTCGGTCGGGGACGACGCCGTCGTCTCCCCCGAGGAGCACATAGGAGATCCCCAGGGTCGTATATTGGGTGCGGATGTAGGTGCGGATCATCTCGGTGTCGCTGCCGCCGACATCGGTGAGGGTGCGGATAATCGTTTTTTTGCCGGTGGCGTTGTGCTCAGCGGCGAGGGGTGCAAACCCGGGCTGCAGCGCGGTCGTCGTAAGGATGAGAACATCTGCGGTAGACCGGGCGGCGGTCTTCGGCTGGTAGGCGGAGAGCATGGAGGGGTTGTCGACCCGGGTGCGAATCAAGTTGAAGTCCTGTGGAAGGCCTCTGTAGAGTGGTGAGGCTGCCGCTGGGGCGAGACTCACGGTCACCTCAAGAGAGGGGCAGAAGGATAACTCGCCGGAGACAGGCCGATACTGGACTGGGTACAGGGAGAGGACGAGGATGGTGAAGCCGCGTTGCTGGTAGACGCCTTCGAGTTGGTACTGGTGCACGGGGATGGCGGTGTCCTGGGAGTAGACGTTGGGGTTGGGGGTGGGAGGCCGAGGATCGGCGGTGAGCGGAAGGGTGTCGCTGACGGGGACGATGTGGTAGCCTGTACCGAGTGATGTCGCCGTGCCGTGGATAGTGACTGTCGCTACGGTGGTCTTGGGTGGTAGCAGGATATAGGCGGGGGCGGCGGGCAGGCTGGGGTCTCCGGCGCGGCCGATGTTGGGGGCGCCCGCGATGCTCACCGTGTCGTACCGGGTCTGCTCAATATCGACCGTGGAGATCTGCGGCGTGGCAAAGGGATAAGTCAGGGTGATGGTGGACGATGAGTCCTGCATTGCTGCGGCTAGGCGTGGGAGTGCGGTGCCCAGCAGCAGCACGGTGATGGCCAGGGTAACTCCGATAGAAAGCCTCTTCTTCATAGGGGTGGTCCTCCGATACTTTGTATGGTTCTGTATCGTTTATTATGCCTCGTGTTTAATAATTTATCTGTCCACGACTGGGGTCGGAAAGGAAAGAAAAAAGGGAGAAAGGAGGGGCATCGCGTCGTGCCGCGCATGCCAGCTCCAGGGGCCGGTTTACGTGAGTTTGAGGATTGGCCCGAAGACGAATCCGTTCTTGTTCGCGATCGAGTCGCCGGCCTCTACTGAGATGGTGACCTTGCCGAGGCCGAAGACGCTGTCTGACTGGATATGGGTCGTGTCGCCGGCGGGCAGCAGGGCGATGGAGCCGCTGTTGTTGATGTTGATGAGGTGGAAGATGCCGCCCTTGATGACGATGTGCCAGGCGAGGCTGGTGTAGTCGATGCCGCCGGGGTTCCGGATTGTGGCGTTGATCGTACCCTTTACCGCGGTCATCGAGATTTCGGGTACTGATCCCTGTGATGACGATGGTGGTCGTCGAAGAGAAGGCGGTCTCATGGCCGGCGGGATCCTTGGCCTTCACCTTGACCGCGTAGTTCCCGGTGTACGTCCAGCTGTGGGACGCGGTGCCGGCGACGCCGGCGCTGAACGGGCCGACCCAGCCGCTGTTCGTGCCGTCACCCCAGTCGAACCAGTAGTACATGGGGTCGTTCTGGGGGTCCGTGGTGATCGCGCTGAACTGGTAGGGGTAGCCGACGAGCCCGCTGGTCGGTCCGTCAGGCGCCGCTGGGGTCTCAGGGAACTGAGAGACATAGTTGCTGTAGATCCGGACGCGGTACTTGAGCTGCGTGCCGGAGCTGATGATGGTGCAGGAGACGCTGAAGTTGAGGTCCGCGACCGCAAGCGCCCCAGAGGAGATGATGTTCGTGACGGTGGGGGTCACGTTGTACTGGGGGCCGTACAGGACTTTATAGCCGCCGTCGAAATACCCCGTGGGGTAATTATAGAGGTTGTAGTCAGAGACCAGGTGGGAGTAGGCCTGTGAGTTCATATCCCCAACGAGCGAGATGAAGTAGAAGGGATAGGTGTGGCTCTCATATACCTGGTAGAAGTAGCCGGCCATGCTGGGGCATTGGGGGCACCAGGTGGCAGTCGCCTCTTCGGCAAACACGGTGTGGGTGAAGCCGGTCTGGGCCTGGTTGTAGCCGGTCGCCCCTGGGTTGGCAGCGGCCATGGCGTCAACGTAGTGGGCTGTGAAAGGGTAGCTGCTTGGCGGGTAGGAGTACGCAGTGTGCCCCTCCGAGTTATAGACCGCGGCCATCACCATGATGTTGTTGTCGCTGAACGAGCCGGTCCAGGTGAAGTTCTGGTCGTACCAGGTATGGTACGGGATTGAGATATCAGTCTGGGTGGGAATGCCGAGACAGCCGAAGTGGTACGGGTTGCCGTCATGCATGTTCCACCGAGAGAGGGGTTCGGCGATGAACACGCGCAGCTTTCCAGTGTAGTTCGTCGTCACTAGCGTCGGCGTCGACTGGGTAGTGGTTTTGGTTACGTTGCCCGAGGCTAAGGACGTCAGCAGGAACAGGGCGCAGATGCCGATGACCAGAAGCCAGCTCTTCATTTTTGTATGTAAATAAGATAGAAGAAAGGTAGTTTCCTACCCTATCTTTAATGCTTGGACTGATGCCGCTGCTGTATTGCCACTGTTATCATACGCTATCACGTTCACCGTGTGTTGGCCAAATGAAAATGTATTCCACAGGAAAGTGTATGGCGGCGTGGTGACGTTGACCTTGAAATTCCCATCGATGAATACAGCGACATTCTTTACTCCAGAACCAGCATCTGTGGCCTCTGCAATGACAGTAATTTTTCCTATGATTAATGTCTTCTGGATTATAGGCCTGCTCGTCCCATTGTTGTCGAACAGATAGAGATATGCGTTTTTTGGCTTTGCCAAGAATACGGTCGGAGGTGTGGTGTCAGGCTCGTTTGCCGTGGTGAATACCCAAACTGGTCCCTCTGTTGTGTGACCCGCATTATCATAAGCAACTATCTTCCAATAGTATGTGGTCGAGTAAGCCATTGTACCCTGGTTATAAGTATTCGTTGTGACGCCAGATGCTTTTAGTGGTGGTGGATTCGATGTTCCAAAGTAGACATCGTATGTCAATGGGTCTCCTTCTGGGTCAGTGCAAGTCCAACTTAATTTTTTTGTGATATCGACATTGATGCTTCCATTGGATGGGTTCGGACTACTTGGCACCGTTGGTGGTTGGTTTGTTCCTACCCAGACCCCAGTGCAATTATCGACCCAATAAGCAGTGAATGGATAACTGCTTGGTGGATATGAATACCCCTGGTGTGGGGCAGAGTTGAACACCACTGCAATAACCTCGATGTTTCCATATTGGATTGAACCAAAAGTAGTGCCATGACCATTGTTATAGTTGTGGCCATCCCAAGTCATGGTGTTTGTCCAAGTGCCTCCAGCATTAACAGTAATATCAGTATTTTGTGCATAATCTAAAAACGCCATTCTATACGGGTTCCCCCAGGTATCAATCCATCCAAACATTGATGCGTCTACTACAGTGACATAAACTCGAATATGTCCATTATATTGGGTTGCTTCATTGTTTTTAACAGATGGCGTGATAGTCATAGCCGCGTTTCCAAGCCAGGTTACATTGAGGGTAACATCAATGTTGCTCACTGCTCTGTTACCGCACTGCTGTATGGCGTTTCGGTAATCATTTTCGTTGCCACTATATCCGCCAAGTTGAACGTTATATCCACCATCAAACCAGACCGTGGGATATCCGTAGAAATTATAATCCAGGCACCGTTGGTACGAGTGGTCATTTCCATTATTTGCCGGCGCATACCAGGCAACCAAAGAAACATAATAGAACGGATAATTATGGCTGGCATAGATATTCTTCAATGCTTGTGACGCATAAGGACAATACGGGCATTGCATACGTGTGCCGTCTTCTGCGAACACCGTATGGGTAAAAGTTGTTGTTTGTTTCGGGGGCAGCTTCCCGATGTAGTTCGTCGTCGCCGGCGCCGGAGTCGACACCGTGGTGGTCTTCGGTACGTTGCCCGAGGCTACGGACGTCAGCAGGAACAGTGCGCAGATGCCGACGACTAGAAGCCAGTGGTTCTTGAGTTCGTTCTTCATATAAACTCCCCTTTAGTAGTTCTATTACGCACCTTCTTATAAATATTTTCCTTGGGGCACCCTCGGTTTTCGGGAAGGTTAATTAAGGCACCACACCTACCCAAGCATCGGAGAGGCTATGACGGAAAACGTCGCATTCATCAAAAAAGGAGACGATAAAAGTAGGCTCAAACGCCCTGGGAAACTCTACCGACTCATGGTCAAATCCCCCCATATGGAAGCCATCATCACCGAAATCGAGCCCCACGCCGAGTCCCGAGAATTCAAACACGACGGCGAAGAACTCCACCTCATCCTCCAAGGCCAACTCGAGTACACCGTCGGCGAAAAAACCTACAACCTCACGGAAGGCGACATCCTCTGGCACGACTCCACCCTCAGCCACCGCGCCAAGAACACCAGCCCCGACAAGGTCGTCTACATCACCATCGGCACCCCGCCCACCTTCCAATGGGGCATGACCTAACCAGCATGTTTTATCGCAAGTAAAGGCAGTCCCCTGCGGTCACCGTCTGAATACTCCCATCAGCCAGCCTGATCCGCAGGAACCCCTCCGCGTCGATGTCCACCGCCTCGCCCTCCACCGGCCCTTGCGGCGTCCGCACCCGGACACGCTGCCCCACCGTATCCGACTTTTCCAGCCACAAGGTGCGCAGCCGCTGCGCCTGCCCCGCACAGAACCACCCATAGTACTCCGAGAACCGCCGCAGGATCACGCCCAACACCTCATGCAAGTCGAACCGATGCCCGCAGTACTCCTCCAGTGATACGGCCTGCCCACGGATCCCTGCGGACAGCGAGGCGAGGTCGACGTTCAGGTTCACCCCGACGCCGACAACGACTACGGTCTCAGCTAGCGATTGGTCCAGCTCAAGCAGGATCCCCGCCGCCTTCTTCCCCGCGACGAGGACGTCGTTCGGCCACCGGATCCGCGCTGGAACCCCATAGTCCTCTAGGGCAGAGGCGACCGCCACGGCCGCCGTCAACGGCAGCAGAGACAAGGGCGCGGATGAGGGAGGGCGAAGCAGCAGCGAAAAATACAGGCCGCCCTCCGGCGACTCCCAGGTTCGGTTCAGCCGACCACGGCCATGGGTCTGCCGGCGTGCGAGCACCACGGTGCCCGACGGTGCTTGCTCCCTGGCGAGCCGCAGCGCCTCTTGATTCGTCGACCCAAGCTTTTCATATTGCAGCACTTGTGTGATGCAGCCGGAGGCGAACTCAGCGCTGATGTCCACGGGACCTGAGGCCGTTGGCATAACCATGAGAACTATGCTGGTGGTTTTGGATGCTGACTGTTCGCCGCCATCATCACCGCTTGCACCGCGGCCATCGCTGCCGCTGCCTTCGGCGTCTGCGACGGGACTTTCGTCTCCTGAACAGTCTTGACGACTTGCTCCAAGATGTTATATTTCGGGATGAAACTGGTGTTGTAATCCCCCGCCTGCCAGGCGGGGTGATCCATGACGACTTGATGGAAGGGGATGTTGTGCCGCACGCCGCCGATCTGGAACTCCCACAGCGCGCGTTTCATCCGGTTGATCGCGCGGGGGCGGTCCTCCGCCCAGACGATTAGCTTGGCAATCAGGGAATCATAGAAGGGAGGAATCGTGAAGCCTTGATACACCCCGGAGTCAATGCGGATGCCTGGTCCGCTCGGCTCAGCGTACCGGAAGATCTTCCCGGGGGCCGGGCAGAAGTTGTTCAGGGGGTCCTCGGCGTTGATACGGCATTCGATCGCGTGCCCGCGGGCTTTCACGTCTTCCTGGTTGTATTCGAGTTCGAGGCCGGAGGCGACCCGGAGCTGTTCTCTGGCGAGGTCGATGCCGGTGATCTGTTCGGTGATCGGATGTTCGACCTGGAGACGGGTGTTCATTTCCAGGAAGAAATACTCGCCTTTGCGGAACATGAACTCGCAGGTGCCGGCGTTGTAGTACCCGGCGGTCTTCGCGGCCAGGACGGCCTGATCTCCGATTTCTTTGCGCAGCTCCGAGGTCAGGGCGCACGACGGCGTCTCTTCGATGAGCTTCTGGTTCCGCCGCTGGACGCTGCATTCTCGTTCGAAGCAGTGGATGAGATGGCCTTTTTTGTCGCCGATGACCTGGAATTCGATGTGGCGGGGGGTGTCGATGAATTTCTCGATGAACACCGCGTCGTCGCCGAACGAGTTCTTCGCCAGCGTTCGGACGGTGCTGAGTGCCTTTTCCATCTGTGTCTCGTCCTCGACTTTGACGATGCCGATGCCGCCGCCCCCAGAGGAGGCCTTGAGCATGACGGGGTATCCGATCTCGTGGGCGATGTCTTTGGCGCGTTCGTGGTCCGCGATGGCCTCGGTGACGCCGGGGACGACGTGGACCCCGGCCTTAATCATGGATTTCTTCGAGTCGATCTTGGAGCCCATCAGCTCCATGGCATGGACGGGCGGGCCGATGAACTCGATGCCGTTCTTTTTGCACATTGCCGCGAACTCATGGTTCTCAGCGAGGAACCCGTACCCCGGGTGGATGCCCTCCGCGCCGCACTTTAAGGCGACGTCGATGATTTTTTGTTTCTGCAGGTAGCTTTGGCTGGCGGGGCCGGGGCCGATGTTGTATTTCTCGTCCGCGTATTTGACGAAGAGCGCCTGGACGTCCGCGTCCGAGTAGACAGCGACGGTGGGGATGCCGAACTCTTTACAGGCGCGCATGATGCGGATGGCGATCTCGCCGCGGTTGGCGATGAGGACTTTGTTGAGCATTCCTAAATCACCTTTAGAGGATCTGCATGAGGAGGTCGCCGGTCGAGACAGGGCCGCCTTCCTTGATGTAGATGTCTTTGACTTCGCCGTCGCGGTCAGTCTTGAGTTCTTGTTCCATCTTCATGGCTTCGATGGTGGCGATGACGTCGCCTTTCTTGACCGTGTCCCCTTTCTTGACCTTGACCTTGAGGATGGTGCCTTGGAGGCTGGATTTCACGCCGCCCTCGACGTCTTTGGGTTTCTGCGGGGTTGCGGCGCCGGCGCCGGCGACCATGAAGCCGCCGCTGGGGACGACCTTGACTTCGAAGGGCTCGCCGTTGACCTCGACTTGGAACTCGGTGGGGATCTGCGCGGGCCCGCTGCGCTGCTCCGGCGGGAGCGTCTCCAGCCAGAGCTGCTTGATTTCTGGGAAGGATTGTTTGACCATGCCGCGAGTCAAGGCGTGGTCGATGGGGAGTGGGAGTTGCTCGGAGGTGAACTCGGGGACGGCCTGGCCGCGCAGGAACTTCAAGGCGACCTGGGGGTAGAGGATGTAGGTCATGACGTCCTCTTCTTTTTTGATGAGGGCGCCGCCGTCGATCTCCTGCAGCTCTTTCTTCTTCTTGTCCCAGAGGGGTTCGAGGAGGTCGGAGGGTCGTTTGTCGATGATCTCGTCTTTCCATTTGGGGCCGAGGACGAGTTTCATGATCTCGGCTTTGATGGGGGCGGGGGGCTGGCCGTACATGCCGCGGCAGTAGTCCTTGGTCTCTTTGGTGATGACCTTGTAGCGGCCGTGGAGGACGTTCATGACGGCTTGGACGCCGACGACCTGGCTGGTGGGGGTGACGAGGGGCGGGTAGCCGAGTTCTTCGCGGACTCGTGCGGTCTCGGCGAGGATTTCGCGGTATTTGTCGCGGGCGCCTTGTTCTTCGAGCTGGAAGATGAGGTTGCTGAGCATGCCGCCGGGGACTTGGTGGAGGGTGACGGAGGGGTCGACTTTGAGGGCGTCGAAGCGATGGAGGTGGCGGTACTTCTCCCAGACTTTGAGGAAGTAGGTGCGGCAGTCGATGAGGAGTGGTAAATCGTAGTTGGTGTCCCACTGGGTGCCTTGGAAGGCGGCGACGATGCTTTCGGTGGCGGGCGCGGCGGTGCCCCCGGAGATTGGGGAGATGGAGGTGTCGAGGATGTCGACGCCGGCCTCGGCCGCGCGTTGGTAGGCCATGCCGGTCATGCCGCTGGTGCAGTGGGTGTGGAGGTCCATCGGCAGGGTGATGCCGGAGTCCTTGCAGCCTTTGATGATGTCGTAGGCTCGTTTCGGGGAGATCATGCCGGCCATGTCCTTGATGCAGAGGGAGTCGGCGCCCATCTTGACGAGGGTGTGGAATTTGTCGACGAAGTAGTCGACGGTGTGGATGGGGCTGATGGTGTAGCTGAGGCAGGCTTGGACGTGGGCGCCGTTGTCTTTGACGGCCTGCATGGGTGTTTTCATGTTGCGCAGGTCGTTGAGGGCGTCGAAGATGCGGAAGTAGTCGCAGCCGTTCTTTTTGGCGAAGTAGATGAATTTTTTGACGGTGTCGTCGGGGAAGTTCCAGTAGGCGACGATGTTCATGGCGCGTTCGAGCATCTGTAGTGGGGTGTTGGGCATGGCTTTTTTGAGTGCTCGGAGGCGGTCCCAGGGGTCTTGGTTGAGGTAGCGGATGCAGACGTCGTAGGTGGCGCCGCCCCAGACTTCGAGGCTGAAGAAGCCGACTGAGTCGAGTTTTTCTGCGATTGGCAACATGTCTTCGGTGCGCATACGGGTCGCGAGGAGTGACTGGTGGCCATCGCGGAGGACGAGTTCGTGGAGTTGTACCATAGGAAGTTGTGCCTCCATCTGCCCCTCCCTTGTCGGCACCGGTCTTTCAGGGTGGGATAAGGAGGGGTTCTTCTGGGTGAGACAGTGGATGGTATCGGGTAGTTCTACTTAATTATTATGGATGTTTCGAGGATGAAACCCTCCTAATAAAAGAGGAGTCAGGATCGGGTGTTCCTCAGGTGACGTCAAACTCGCTGTCAGGGATGCTGGCGAAGGAGTAGTTGGTGAACCTGATGTCAATGTTCATCTTGATTATCGTGTTCATCTCAAGCAGTGCTTTCAGGGGGATGCCCATGTCGTTCCAGATCCATACGATGACTTTGATGCTGTAGTTGCCCTGCAAGGGCACTGTATAGTTGAGCACGGTGGTTTGCTTGCCGTCGAGAACCGCTGTGTCGAAGTGCGTGATGGTCTGGTTGTTCAGTAAGTCCTTGATCATTACGGGGTCGATGTATTTGAACGCGGTAACAAACGAGGGGATGCTCGAGTTAAGCTCATACTTGCCTGTATTATTATTATAGATATACGTCCCTTCGGGCCGTTGGATAATCGTGGTCGTAATAGGGATCCCGAGTGGGTAAACGGTTATGTTCTCTTTCAAGTACGGATTCTTGTGCCAGACCTTCATACCCAGGACTTCGGTGACGTAGGACGTGAGATTCAAGGAGCCGTTGATATTGTACGACATACTCTCGATCGTCTCAGCCTTGGACAGGATCGCCTGGACCGATTCCTTCGTGGGAGGAACTTGATTCTGAGTATTCTGTTGTGTACATCCTGTCAATCCCACCATCATGATGAGGACAGCGAATACGGCTCCAATGGATTGTTCGTGGTGCTTCATCTTCTTCTCACTCCGTCCTTTGCTTGCCAAGTATTTCTCTGATGATATTTAACGATTATGAGCCAGGCTCATTATAGAAAAGAAAGAAAAAAAGAAGAGGGGGAGGTACTAGAGTCTGAGTAGGTGTTGCAGTATCGGGAACGCGTGCGGATGATTTTGGAGGAACTGCAGGAACCAGTGAGGAGGCTCGTAGGGCATCGCGATTGTCAGTGCTTTCCAGCCGCTGTCGAACCCGTCGATGTTTTTCGCCAGCGCCCCGATGACATAGTGGTTCTTGTGGGTCCAGGTGAAGCTCACCTTTGCGGTTGCACTGGAGTTGTACGGCCCTAGCCAGCCGACAGACTCGTCACAGCCCCAGTAGACCCAGTAGTAGACGACGCCCCCCTGGGGGTCTATGGCGCTGACGTTGTAATCGCATTTCTTGAATATCTTACCGCTCATCGGGCCCGTCATCTCTGGAGTGGTGACTCTGGTCTGAGTGGTCACCGCCTTCTCATCCGCCACGGTCAGTGATATCGGGGTCGGACTGTTCGCTTTCCCAGTCAAGAATAGGCCGGTATAGTTCTGAAGTTGGAAGGTACAATTCTGGGTATAGAACCAGATGGTGTCGACCTCGGTTACATTGCCTTTCGGGGTCGTAACATTGTCCTTGTGTCCCTTAAAATCAGACCCGCCGCAAATACCATTGTCGTCGATATTTGATAATGACTGAGAATACGGTCCGCTGTTCGACAGCTGAGTAATGTCTGTGTGTATAGCCACTGTTTCGCGAGGTATCGCTTCGACTTTGACCATGAAGTCCTCAGCGCCGTCTTCACGAGCGATTTGCCACATTGGAGTATACCCCGGGCTTATTGGTATTTTTTCTGTTTTAATAGGCATTGGGGATCCATCGCGGTAATAGTCCGCCATGATGTATTGCGGCTGCAGTGCCGATGCGTCAAAGGTCATTGCGATATTCTTTCCTCCGTTCGTTAAATTTAGGCCGATGACCGTGGCGACGTGGCCTGGTGCTCCGTCGACGATCCCTTTGCTTGTCAATTTGACAGATGCAACCTGAGCCGGGTTTTCAAATCCAAGTTCGGGCCTGAAACTGACGATGTCCATTGGTAGTAAAACCTGGACTCCATCATTGCCGCTTGTCCCAATGTTCGAAACCACGAGTGTGCCGTTGACAATATTCAATGCTGCCGCACCCAGAGGAACGTGGTTGAATCCAAAAATATTGATAGCGAGATAGAAGACTACTGTTAGACAGTCATTGCTTGTATTTTGATCGCCACCCAATTGTGTGCATGCTGTGACTTGGTATTCACCTAATCCATCTGCCGGCGTCCAGCTAGGGAAGGCGACATTCGTGGAATTCCCAGGGTTTAGCCATGAGGTGATGGCTATTGACTGATCATATTCTGGGCTTCCTCCCATCTTCTCTATTGTCACCTCCACAAAAAAATTTCTCTCGGGGTTCGTTCCATAGTTCGTGACAGTCACTTGTACGGGATATGTCTGTACAGGTCCCGTGGTTGGTGAGTGTATCGCAGAGACTCCAACATCATTCGCGAACAGTGGCGTTGCTTTCAGAGGAACAATGACCATAGATGTCAATGTCAGTACTGCTACAGTGAGCAGAACACCGGCCTTTCCAAAAAATATTTTCGCGTTCTTCATCTCTTTCGTCCTCCCTCATTAAAAAGACTTACATAATTTATACAATTTGCTCTCTTCAACATTTCGAAAACCTTAAGTCCAATAAAAAAACTCTGTAATCGAAACAAATAGTCGAATAAAATCTAATATGAACGCAAACGAACTAGACTTCTTGACTCCAGTTTCTCAACATCAGACTCTTATTGAGGACACCAAAGCCAATTAAGCGCCGGCACCTTCAGAACTCCCACAGCCCTCGCCTAAAATATCCCCGGAACCAAGCAAACTATTAATACCGTCCCCTGAATTACCCCGAAACCGGGGAACGCCCATGAGCATCCGCAGCATCCTTCTCGCAGCCATCCTCATCCTCAGCAGCATCACCGCACCCATCGCCGCGACCGTCGGCCCCGGCCGCGTGTACACTGGCTCCGCCTCACTCGAATACCGAAACGTCACCGTCTTCGCCCCCGCCGTCGCCCAGACCGACGCCGGCGAACAAGGCGTCATCTCCACCATCACCGTCACCATCCAGACCCACGGCACCGGCCGCGTCTTCGTCGACACCCTCCCCCTCACCGACGTCGACATGCAAGGCAGCGCCCGACTCGCCGTCAAAGTCGCCACCGGCCTCGTCAAAAACGACAACCGCACCCACCTCGACCCCGCCACCTGCGACTACTTCTTCGTCGTCCGCACCACCGCCCCCACCATAGGAGGTCCTTCGGCCGGCGCCATCATGACCGTCGCCACCATCGCCTTGCTCGAAAACTGGACGCTGGACAACAAAACCGTCATGACCGGCATGATCGACCCCGACGGCAGCATCGGCCCCATCGGCGGCATCACCCAAAAAATCGACGCCGCCAACAGCATCGGCGCCACCCGCTTCATCATCCCCAAAGGCCAGATGACCTACACCGACACCATCACCGAGACCGTCAGCGGCCCCGGCTGGACCCAGATCGTCACCCACCCCGTCACCCGCAACGTCTCCGACTACGCCCAAACCACCTACGGCATAACCGTCTCCGAAGCCGAAGACATCAACGACGCCCTCCAATACTTCACCGGCTGGCGCTTCCCCGCCGTCACCTCCAACAACCGCATCACCACAGACGACTACCAAGCTGTCATGCGCCCCATCGCCTCCCTCCTCCTCAACCAAACCAACCAGACCTACCACAACGCCAGCCACGCCTTCAACACCACCACCATCCCCAACCGCTGGCCAGACTACACCCGCAACCAAATCACCGACTACCTCAACGACGCCCAAGAGCGCCTCATCGAAGCCCGCGACTGGTACACCAACAACAGCTTCTACACCGTCATGAGCAAAACCTTCCAATCCCTCGTCGACGCCACCACCGTCACCACCGCCTGCGACTACTACCAAGTCACCAACCACACCACCTACCTCACCAGCCTCACCCAAGACACCCTCCACCACTACCGCAACCAAACCACGACCCTCGCCGCAAGCCAGATCACCGGCCTCGTCAGCCTCCAATGCATCGGCGCCGCCCAACAACGCGCCACCGAAGCCCAAACCTACCTCGACGCCGCCAACACCAGCCTCACCAACGGCGACGTCATCACCGGCCTCTACAACCTCGCCTTCGCCCGCCAACGCACCGACAGCATCCACTGGTGGCTCACCATCCAACACGGCTTCAACGACACTACACCCATCAACCAAACAAACCTCTCCCTGCTCGCCACCGAATACATCGACGACGCCCAACAAGCCATCGCCTACTCCCAAATCCTCCTGCAAGAAATGGGCCAAACCAGCCCCTACCTCCAAGACGCCCAGACCGACCTGCAAACCGCCCAGACCGAAAACCAAGACAACCACTCCGCCGCCGCCCTCTTCGCCAGCTTCGAAGCCCTCACCAAAGCCAACCTCGCCATCGAACTCGTCAACGGCCTCACCACCGCCAAACTCACCCGCGCCCAAGGACACGCCAACGCCGCCATCACCGAAAGCCGCAACCGCGGCATCGAACCAGTACCTGGCCGTCAGCTACTACGAATACGCCCAAAGCCTCCAAAACGAATCCAGCCAAGACACCGCCATCGTCTACTACAAATACAGCGACCTCATCGCCGGCGCCCTCCAATTCACCACCCCACTCGCCGCCACCTCCTCCCGCTACCTCGGCATCCCCGACATCCACCCCACCCCCCTCACCCTCCTCACACCCACCCTCCAGCTCTTCCTCATCGCCGCCCTCATCGGCACCCTCGCCGGCCTCGGCATCGGCCTCCTCCTCGGCATCCTCCTCACCAGACCAAAACCAACCACCCCACCCACCCCCGCTCCTCCACCAGCCTCCGCTTCCCCACCCGCCTCCGAACCTCACACACCCACCGACACCCACCCCCGCAGCATCAACGACTACTACACAAAAAACAAATAAACAACCAACCTGCTAAACCCCACCCAATGGACGCTACCGGAGACCTCATCGGCACCCACATCATCATCCGCAAACCACGCGCCATCGGCCGCTTCTACGACAAAAGCCACCTCGGCCGCCGCACCAAAACCGGCGACCTCAGCCTCACCCTCCTCGAAGCCACCTACCTCACCGACGAACACAAACTCACCGTCTACCACAACCACACCCCCATCACCTTCACCGACCTCGTCACCCACGCCGCCCACACCATCCCCGACTTCGAAACCATCTACCTCGCCTACAAAGACCTCAGAACACGCGGCCACAACATCCACTGGAACCCTGACACCCCCATCACCTTCACCCAAACCACCCCCGCCCCCCTCAGCATCATCGCCTTCTCCGAACGCGACGCCCTCGACATTGCCCAGACCACCGCCCTCCTCACCACCACCACCCGCCACCACGGCAGACTCTGGTACGCCCTCGTCGACGAAGAAGGCGACATCACCTACTACGACATCACCCACCCCGACCTCCACGGCCACACCCCCTCCCACCCCTACCCCCACACCGCTGGCCTCCTCCTCAAAGACCGCGTCCTCATCTTCGACCCCACCGCCGCCACCACCCTCCAAGACACCGAATTCTTCGGCAAACCCTTCGGCACCGGCCTGCAACTCTCCCTCGTCGAAGCCCTCTACCTCGCCACCCACGGAGCCCTGACACTCACTACCCCAGACCACAATCATCTCACCGACCAACAAGCCAAAAAAACCATGACCACCCTCCAGCCCAACATCGACCGGCGACTCCGCGTCTACCAAGACCTCAAAACCCGCGGCCTCCTCGTCAAAACCGGCTTCAAATTCGGCGCCGACTTCCGCGCCTACAGCACCACACCAGACAAAGCCCACGCCGAATACCTCATCCACGTCATCCCCGACACCTACACCAGCGTCTGGGCCGAGACCAGCAGAGCCGTCCGCCTCGCCCACACCGTCAACAAAGAATTCATCTTCGCCGCGACTGGCAAAAAAACCATCGACTACATCCGCCTCGGCCGACTCCGTCCATAGATTTTTTCACAATTTATTTAAACCAACCACGCGATGTCCTAGGCTACACAGAAATGCGGGGAGGAGATTCGATTGTTACAGATACGCTGGCATGGCCATTCCTGCTTTGAAATCGCTAACGACACCACGATCATCACGGACCCGCACGACGGCAAATCCATCGGCATCCCAGCCCCCACCTCCAAAGGCGACATCATTCTCATCACTCACAACCACTACGACCACAACAGCGTCAAAACCGTTGAGAAACCCGACTCCAAGGTCATCACCGATGACCGGAAACGGACCATCGGTGGCGTCCAGATCCAAGGCATCGAGACCTTCCACGACACCGTCTCCGGCGCCAAACGCGGCAAGAACATCGTCTACAAGTTCTTCTGCGACAATGTCATGTTCTGCCATCTCGGCGACCTCGGCCACATGCTCGACGAAAAAACCTTACAGCAGATCGGCAAGATCGACATCCTCTTCATCCCTATCGGCGGCACCTACACTATTGACGCGGATCAGGCCTGGGCTGTCATTCATCAAATCAAGCCACGGATCGCGATCCCCATGCACTACCGCATCGAAGGCCTATCCATTCCTATCGCTGGCCTCGACCCCTTCCTCGAAAGGAACAATTACAAGATTCTGAAAGTCGGCAACGAGATGGATATTGAAAAAGACGAGCTGCCTAAGGAGCCCGAGGTCTGGGTCTTCACCCTCTAAGCCTTTTTCCGATACGCCTCAGGGTTGACGCAATTAGGGGGGAGTTTACCTTGGAGTCCGGCGAGCATGTTTTCCACGGCCATGCGAGCCATGTCCCCTCGGGCGTCCATGGTCGCAGACCCGACATGCGGGGCCAAGACCACGTTGGGGAGTTCCTTTAGTCCGTGGGGGATTTTCGGTTCGTGTTCGTACACATCAAGCCCAGCGCTGAATATCCACTGCTCGCGCAGCGCCATGACTAATGCTTTCTCATCGATCACGGGGCCACGGGAGGTGTTGATGAGGACTGCGGTCGGTTTCATCATCCGCAGCTGATCCGTACCGATGAGATGGTTCGTTGCCGGCGTTAGGGCGACGTGAATCGAGACGAAATCCGACCTCTGGAGCAACTCAGGTAAGGGGACGAGCTTTGCATTCAACTCACGTTCCAGGGTCTTGTTCGGCTGTGTATCAGTATAGAGTAATGTCATGTTGAAGCCTTTGCTTTTGAGGGCCATGGCGGTGCCGATGCGGCCGGCGCCGATGATGCCGAGGGTCTTGCCGGTGACGGCCTGGCCGGCCATGAGCAGGGGCGCCCAGCCGTTGAATTTACCGACCCGGCAGAAGCGATCTCCTTCGGGGATTCGGCGGGCGGCGCTCAGGAGCAGCGCCCAGGCAAGGTCCGCGGTCGCATCCGTCAGGACGCCTGGGGTGTTGCTGACGAGGATGCCTCTTTTGGTGGCGGCGGCGACGTCGATGTTGTCGTAGCCGACGGCGTAGGAGGCGATCATGCGGAGTCGTGGGCCGGCGGCGATGACATCTTTATCTATTGGGTCTGTGAGTAGACAGAGGAGGCCATCAGCATCTTTTATTCCATCGATGATCTCTTGTTTTGTAGGGATGCGGTCTTCGGGGAAGACATCGACGGTGAGTTCTTTTTTCAGGAGTGATAGTCCTGTGTCTGGAATTTTTCTGGTGACGAAGACCTTCATGGGGAGTCGCCTCTCCGTTTTTTTTGTAGGCATGGTTCGCGTGTTATTTCAATATTTTTCTTCTCTGGTTTTTATGATGGTTTCCGGGAGGGGAGGTCGGTAACTAAATAAGGGGGTTGTGCGTTGGTCTGGCTCTAGACCACGATGAAGATCTTGCTTGTGTCGCCTCATGGCTCTGTCCTCGCGGTTTTTTCGCCCGGCTGACGTATCCTTCCCTTTCGTTGCAGCAGATCGCGGCGATCACGCCTGCGGAGCATGAGGTGACGATTGTGGATGAGCGGTTTGAGGATATTGATTTCCGGCCGCACTATGATGTGGTCGGGATTTCGTGTTTGACGTATAATTCGATCCGTGGGTACGAGGTGGCGGAGCGGTTCCGCCGGCAGGGTGCGGTTGTGGTTTTTGGGGGGTATCATGCATCGCTTCTGCCTGAGGAGGTGAAGCAGCATGCGGACGCGGTGGTGATCGGTGAGGCGGAGTTGACGTGGCCGGTTGTGCTTGCGGATATCGCGAAGAGGGAGTTGAAGCCGTTTTATCGGGCGCCACGGTTGGTGGAGCCGGCGGAGATTCCGGCGGCGCGGCATGACATCGGGGTGTATCATCCGTTCACGGAGGCGATGCAGGCGTCGCGGGGGTGTCCGACGGGCTGTGAGTTCTGTGCGATGCAGGTGGTGGAGGGGCCGCGGTTCCGGGGCCGCCCGGTGGATCATCTGATCGAGGAGATGAAGGAGATCAGGGCGAAGTCGATTTTCTTCTCTGATGCGTCGTTGACGATTAATCCGTCGTATTCAAAGAAGTTATTTACTGAGATGCGGCAGGTGAACAAGTCGTTTGAGTGTTTTGGGAACATGAATGTGTTGTCGCGGGATGAGGAGTTTCTGCGGCTGGCGCGTGAGGCGGGGGTCTCCATGTGGTATGTGGGGATCGAGTCGATCACGCAGGAGAATATTAACCAGGCTGGGAAGTATACGAACAAGGTGGAGGAGTATGGGGAGGCGATCCGGCGGATCAAGGACCATGGGATGATGGTGACCGGGTTTTTCATGTTCGGCTTTGATCATGATACGCCGGAGAGTTTTACGAAAACGCTGAAGGCGATCCAGGAGTGGGAGTTGGATGAGATTTCGTTGAGTATCGTGACGCCGTATCCGGGGACGCGGTTGTTTACGCGGCTGGAGAAGGAGGGGCGGATTGTGTCGCGGGACTGGTCGCGGTACGATGAGGGGAAGCTGAATTTCAGGCTTGAGAACATGTCGGAGCAGGAGTTCCGGGCGGGGTTGCGGTCGATGGCGACCGCGTATTTCTCGTATCGAGCGATCGTGGAGCGGGCGACGCGGGAGAGCGTGCTGCATCCGATGGGGATGTTCCGCAAGTTCTTCGGCAGCGTGATGCTGCGGAACTATTACTTGAACGACAAGTTAAAGCTGTAATTCTTTTCTAGGTCTGCTGGTGTTCTTTCCAGTGGATGAGCTGGGTGAGGAGTCGGTTGAGGCTGGCATCCGCATGGCAGCGGTCTCCCATCCTGGTGAGGGCGCCGTTGAGGGCCTCAATCTCGGTCGGTTTTCCGCGTTGGAGGCTCTGGAGCATCGAGGAGGAGTTCTGGGAGGTGGCACGGATGACTCCGGCGGTGGCGGCAATCATGGTTTCTTTCGTTACCTTGATTCCGGCTGCCTTCGCGATTGCGGTGGACTCGGCGCAGATTTGGTCGACGACGCGGCGGAGGATGGGGTTGGCGTGGAGGTAGCCGTTGGGGCAGGCGAAGAAGGCGGTGAGGGGGTTGATGCTGGAGTTGACGATGGTCTTGATCCAGATGTCCGTAGTGATGTCCCGGGTGATGGTCGCGGGCAGTCCGCTGGCGGTGAATACGGCAGCGATATCCTGTAATCGTCTTGTGCGTGTTCCGTCAAGCTCTCCAATAACCAGGATTCCTCTCCCGGTATGCATGACGGTACCGGGTTCGGCGATGAGGGCTCCGTGGGTGAGGACGCCGGCGAGCAGCTGAGCCCGGGGGATTGCTTTCTCTAATGCTTCGATGTTTCCTAGGCCGTTCTGCAGTGTCAGGACAGTGGTGGAAGGGGTCAGGATTTTCTTGATCTGCTGGGCGGCGGCTTTGGTGTCGTAGGCCTTGACGGTGAGGATGATCAAGTCTGGAGTCTCGGTGGGGAGGGTGGTCAGGGCGCGGATGCGGACGGTGCAGGCGGTCTTGCCGGTCAGTGTCAGGCCTTTGTCTTGGATGGCGGTGATGTGTGGGGGGCGGCCGATGAGGGTGACATCGTGGTGGCGGCAGAGGTGGGCGCCGAGGAGGGAGCCGATGGCGCCGGCGCCGAAGATCGTGATTTTCAGAGGCGTACCCCCTTTTCGGTAGCTTGGATGCATGCCTCGTCCGTGGTGAGGGCGATGAGGGGGGTGAGGAGCGGGAGGCGGACCTCGGCTTTGAGGGTCGAAAGCCACTCTATGGTCTGGGCGAGGTCGTCGCGGGTAGCGCCGGTGACGAGGGCATCAATATGATGAGTAGCGGTGAGCGTCCGTAGTTTGTCGTAGAAGTCGGGGGCGGTCTGGTCGAGGCTGGTGACGGGGCTGGTGAGGTACCAATCGTTGAGAAAGGCGTAGAGCGGTGTCTCTTCGGTGGAGTGGGTGGTGATGAGGTGGAGGGCGCAGCCGCGGTGCATGAGGTACCAGGCGGCGAGGAGGCTGGCGGGGGTGTCGAGGAGGGCGGCGGCGGTGCCTTGGGTGCCGACGGGGAGGCCGCCGATTCCTGGGTGTTTGGTGGTGAAGAGGTACGCCCTGTTTCCGCGGATGTCGATGTGGAGTTCGTGGGCGGGGTGGGTGAGGTCGACGGGGGCGTGGGTGGCTTCTTGGATGGCGGCGCCGATGGTGCGGGCGGCGTCCTGGCTGGTGTAGGGGTGGCTGCCGGTGCGGGTGACGCGGAGGGCGAAGCTGGTCTGGGGGGTGAGGAGCGGCTGGGTGAGGGTGAGGACGGTTTCTGTGAGTGTGGGGAGGTCGGCGGTGGTTTGGTGCGCGGGGCTGTAGGAGACGATGCCGCTGATGTGGGCGAGGATGGTGTGGATTTGGGGAGTGGGGGTGGTGTGGAGGTAGATGCGGCCTGGTTCTTTGGTGATGCGGGCGGTGAGATTATGCGTTTGGAGGGCGTGGTGGATGTTGGTGATGAGGCGGTGTTCGAACGATGTTCTGACGTAGGGTGTTTTGAGGCTGATTTCGCCGTAGCGGATGATGATGAGAATGGGGGTTTGGGTCATGGGTGTTTCCAGTGTTTGTTGAGCCAGACGTCGGTGGCGTGGATGGCTTTGGGGTTGGTGAGGCTGAGGTCGAGGGGGCTGATGCTGATTTTGTTTTCGTGGAGTGCTTTGAGGTCGGTGCCGTCTTTGGGGTCGTCGAAGGCGAGGGGTGGGGTGCGGTGGAGGTAGCCGAGTGGCGTGGTGTGGAAGAGTTGGTTGTAGGGGTCGGTGAAGGGGTGGGTGATGACGACGTCGGTTTGGGGTGTGGCGTTGTAGGGGATGGAGATGCTGAGGACGTCGGCGCCGGGGGTGGGTGGCATGTCTTTGAAGGCGAGGGTGAGTTGTGTGGTGATTTGGGCGGCGTGGTGGAAGAGGGGGTAGGCGTCTGGGGTGTAGAGGTTCGTGGATTTTTTGATGGGGAGGGGGATGCTGTAGGAGCTGGCGATGGCGCGGATGCCTTCGAAGGCGGCCTCCATGGCGGCGCCGATGGTGCCTGAGCTGAGGATGCGGGCGGTGCCTGCGTTTTCGCCGAGGTTGATGCCTGAGACTACTATGTCTGGTTTGTGGGGGAGGATGTTGTACATGCCGATCTGGACGCAGTCGGCTGGGGTGGCGTCGAGGGTGAAGACTTCGTAGTCGTCTTTTTTGACGATGGTGACCGGGAGTTGTTTGCGGGTGGTGACGGCCTTGCCGATCCAGCTTTTCTCACGGTCCGGGGCGACGGCGGTGACGGTGAAGTGTTTGCTGAGTTCGCGGAGGAGCGGAAGGTAGCCGGCGGATTGGTAACCGTCGTCGTTGGTTAGGAGGAGGTCGGTCATTGGTATCCTGCACTGACGGGTGATTTAAATAGTTTTATTCACTTGAGGTTGAGTATTGACGGTGTTGGATTTTTTTTGATTCATCTCATTTTCTGCATCCTTCATACCTTGGTCGCAGGTTATCTTCATTGTATCTGATGTTACGAAACAAAGAGAATAAGGTATAACCTGGTGTACTTTTAAATATGGGAACAGACGTCATTCTAATTATTTTGCCCAATGGGATTGTTCGAGGAAATGGGAATACGATTTAAACCTCCGGAGACAGTTTAATAAATCCAAGGGATGATTCAATTACTGGGGAAAGTACCTTGTTGCATCATGGAACACTATTGGTTCTTGTAACGTCTCTGCTCATTCTTCCATCTGTTTTACCTATCGCGCCAGCAAAGGGTGAAGTCCGATCGGGTGGTCTTTTGGATTCCGCATGGCCAATGTACTGCCACGACACCAGGCATACCGGCAGAAGCCCATACGCACCAACCGGGAACTGGCGCGTCGAAAAATGGAAGTTCAAGATAAACGGAGGGATGATACGTTCCAGCCCTGCAATCGACAAAAACGGAACTGTATATGTAGCATCAGGCATCGAAGACTACTTCTACGCATTGGATTCTAATGGAACTATGAAATGGCGACTGAACATCGGCTCCACTTCTTCATCACCAGCCATAGCAAAGAACGGAACCATCTATATCGGAACAGATGCGGGACGGCTCTACGCCATCTATCCGAACGGCACGATACACTGGTGGATCTCCCTAGGAAGCGGATGGGCCTATTCATCTCCTGCCATCGACAACAACGGCACCATCTACTGCGCCGTAACCGACAGCCACAGGCTCGCCGCAGTCACCCCTAATGGGACAATAAAATGGTACTTCTACGCACAATTCGATATCTACTGCAGCCCCGCCATCGGCGACGACGGAACCATTTACATCGGCTCAAACGACGGCAATCTCTACGCACTTTACCCAAACGGCACTAAAAAATGGTCCTATTATGGAGGCGGACCAAAAGGGGTCGCAACCTGTTCCATCGCCGACGACGGGACGATCTACGCCGGGGGAACCGAAGGATACCTCTATGCGCTCGCACCGAACGGGACCCTGAAATGGAAAGTCTCGACAGGATGGATCGGAGGATCGACCCCAGCAATCGCAGACGACGGCACCATCTACGTCGGCGACCAAGATAACCACCGACTCTACAGCATCGCGCCCAACGGGACCATCAACTGGTTCTACAAAACCGGACATGATATCTATTCATCACCCGCAATCGACTCCAAAGGAACCATCTATTGCAGCTCAAGAGATAATAATCTCTACGCTCTCAACAAAAATGGCACCCTTCGCTGGATATTCACTGCAGCAGACGACGGGTTACAATCATCCGCTGTCATCGCTGACGATGGAACCATCTATATCTCTGGAGACTATGCAGGATTGGGATCAACCCCTGACTACTCATACCTTTTCGCACTCGGCTCAATGAACGACACCCAACCAACCACCCCGTCAATCACCGGGAACCAAACCGGCCATGCCCGCAGAACCTACCACTATTCCATTGTATCCAGCGACCCAGACAACGACACCCTCTCTTATTACATCGACTGGGGCGACGGAAAAACCACCAACTGGACTACTCCCACACCCTCAGGACACACCATCACCCAATCCCACCTCTGGCTGAAACGAGGCTCGTACATCGTCAAGGTTAAAGCTCGAGATGAACACGACAGGGAAAGCGACTGGGGTACCCTCACTGTGAAGATGCCCTACGAACCGCCAAGGTTCCCTCTCATTAACTGGCTCCTCAACCGATTCCCAAATGCATTCCCGCTGCTCCACACACTTTTCTCGCATTAGAATTGCAAGAGCCAAAACAATGATTCATATGCTTTAACCAGGCCTGCAACTAAACCCCTTTGATGAACACCTCCAGAGCCGATACTTGAGTTAAAAAATACTTCTAATATTCAACTATGGTTGAATAGTTTAAATATCCCCACTGTTTAAAGAGACTCATCGCATGATTTCAAAGGAAGGCTCAGGGTTCGATATCATCCTGGTGAGTGGGGAGTACTACGATGATCATCCGCTCTCACCGGTGGGCATCATCGCCCGGGTCCTGGACTCGAAAGGGTATCGGGTCGGGGTCATCGAGAAGCCCACCGCAGTGAAGGATTTCTCCAGGCTTGGAGTCCCTCGGCTCTGCTTCGGAATCACCTCCGGGTCCATCGACAGCATGCTGAACAACTACACGCCGATGAAACACCACCGCAGCCAAGACCAATACGCCAAACCATCATCCATGCCGGACCGCACCGTCATCGTCTACTGCCAGGAACTCAAAAAACTATTCAAGGACGTCCCGTTGGTCATCGGCGGCATCGAGGCCTCACTCCGACGGTTCGCCCACTACGACTACTGGGAGAACCGACTCCGCCGCAGTATCCTCTTCGACTCCCGAGCAAGCATCCTCGTCTACGGCAACGGTGAGAAACAGATCCTCGAGATCGCCCTGCGGCTCGCCGAGAAGAAGCCATTGACGGGCATCCCCGGCACCTGTATCATCAGCAAGACACTCCCCGAGGGCTTTACCGTGATGCCTTCCTTCGACGAGGTCGTCGCCGACCCACTCAAGTTCTGCGAGATGCAACGGCTGTTCTCCAACAACCGCAACCTCGCCCAGCCCTACACCAACAATTACCTCCTCCAGTACAAGGCGCCGAGGTACACGACCAAGGATCTGGACGAGATCTACTCGCTGCCCTTCACCCGACGGATGCATCCCCGGTCGCTGCTGAAGATGGCGCAGTTCTCGGTCGTCACCCACCGCGGCTGCATCGGCTGCTGCAACTTCTGCTCCCTCGCCCTGCACCAGGGAGACCGGATCGTCTCCCGCTCCGAAGACAACATCCTGCAGGAAATCCGAAGGTTGACGAAGCATCCCCAGTTCAAAGGCTACATCGACGACCTCGGCGGCCCGTCCGCGAACATGTACGGCATGGACTGCCCCGACGCCGACGCCTGCCAAAAGATCTGCCTCTCCTGCAAGACCCTGGACTGCAGCCACAGCCGCCTGCTCTCCCTGCTCCAAAAAGCCCGGGCGATCCCCGGCGTCAAGAAGATCTTCGTCCGCAGCGGCATCCGCTACGACCTCGCCGTTAAAAGCCCCGAGTACCTCACCGAGTTGTGTCAGTACCATGTCTCTGGCTGCCTGAAGATCGCCCCGGAGCACCTCTCACCCCAGGTCCTGCGACTGATGAACAAGGACGTGAAAGGCCTCGGCCAGTTCATCAGAGAATTCGAGAAACGGAACCCCGGCGGACGCCAGGCGCTCCGCTACTACTTCATGATCGGCCACCCCGGCGACACCATCAAGGAGACGACGCGACTGCGGGACCAGATCAAGGCGAAGAACCTCACGAACGTCGAGCAGTTCCAGCTCTTCACGCCGACCCCGATGACGCCCTCGACCTGCATGTACTGGACGAAGCGAAATCCATTCACCAATGAATCAATCCCTGTGGTCTGCGATTATAAGACGAAGAAACAGCTGAAACGACTCCTCATCGGAGATAAGAGAAGTAGGGGGAAGACCGCTTAATGCGACCCCTTTTTCAATCGCGTCGCGAGATCCTTCTCCCGGCATTGCAGGCAGATGTCCCGGTCCGTCGGCCGTTGTTCGCTGACTTCCCACTCCGGGTTGCCTCGAACGTGGATTGGGATTGACGGACATTCAAGATGCCAATGGTAGATGTCCCCGTCCTTCTTCCAGAAGTACGTCATCACACTCCTCCTTAGTCCCTGATATCAAAAACCTATTATAAATAATGCACGGGTGCCGCCAAAGAAGAAGTCTCAGAGTCCTCGAAGCAGGACGAAGAAAAAGATTAACGGAACTACTTATTACCGTGCCTTCTGAGCCAGCACATGAACCCGGTTCGCCACCACGAACGACTTCGTGATGAACTCGATTTCCTTCGCCTCCTCAACCCCGGAGACTTGCCCGACAATCATCAACATACGTCATCACACCTCACCCCCCTCTTTTGTCTACTGCGCTTCTAACGTGTTATTATACAATCCGTACCCACCTCCTGTACACCCGATACCCGACCACGGAACCGAATACGGCGTTGTCTCAAAACTCAAAGGTTCCTCCTGAAGCCACTTCAAGACGAGAAAAACGATCTCGGGGGACGGCTGAATACTTTTGAGACAAAGCCACCGAATACTTTCACCCGTGTTCGAAAGCCTTCTATAGTACCGAATAATTCCCAACACTCCCAGAGAAGACACACGCACTCAAGGCTAGGGGGAGCAATGCCAAAAGCCATCATTATCAAAGGAGCCCGCGAACACAACCTTAAAAACATCACCGTCGAGCTCCCCAGAGACAAATTCATCGTCATCACAGGACTTAGTGGTAGCGGCAAATCCACGCTTGCCTTCGACACCATCTACGCCGAAGGCCAACGCCGCTACGTCGAATCACTGTCTGCGTACGCCCGCCAGTTCCTCGGCCTCATGAACAAACCCGACGTCGACGCCATCGAAGGCCTCTCACCCGCAATCTCCATCGAACAAAAAACCACCAGCAAAAACCCCCGCAGCACCGTCGGCACCATCACCGAAATCTACGACTACCTCAGACTCCTCTACGCCCGCATCGGACGCCCCCACTGCCCCGAACACAACCTCCGCATCGAAGCCCAGACCCCAGAGAAAATCGCCGCCCGCATCCAAAACGAACACACCGGCATGATCACCATCCTCTCCCCCATCATACGGCAGAAAAAAGGCACCTACGAACAACTCCTCAAAGACCTCAACACCGAAGGCTACACCCGCGCCCGCGTCAACAAAACCATCATCCGCACCGACGAAAAAATCCCTCTCGAACGCTACAAGATGCACGACATCGACGTCGTCATCGACCGCCTCACCCCCACCGACACCACACGCCTCACCGAAGCCTGCGAAAACGCCCTCAAAAAATCAGACGGCCTCCTCCTCGTCCTCGACAAAAAAAACCAAGAATACCTCTACTCCAGCCGACTCGCCTGCCCCGTCTGCGGCCTCGCCTTCGAAGAACTCCAACCCCGCATGTTCAGCTTCAACAGCCCGTTCGGCGCCTGCGAAACCTGCCACGGCCTCGGCATCCGCATGGACTTCGACCCCGACCTCATCATCCCCGACAAAACCCTCTGCATCGCCGACGGCGCCATCAAACTCTACCGCACCGCCCGCGAAGGCTGGCGCAACTACTACCTCGGCGCCGTCGCCAAACACTTCGGCTACGACCTCTTCACCCCCATCCAAGACCTCACCGACGACCAATACCACGCCCTCATGTACGGATCCGAGGACCAAATCCGGTACAACATCAGCATGAAAAACGGCGAATCCCACTGGTCCCACCAAGGCCACTGGGAAGGCCTCATCCCCCAATCCGAACGCCTCTACAAACAAACCGAATCCCCCTACCGCAGAGAAGAACTCGAACGCTTCATGCGAATCTCTCCCTGCCCCGCCTGCAAAGGCCGCCGCCTCAAAGACAAAGTCCTCGCCGTCCGCATCAACGACAAATCCATCTACGACACCACCGCCATGAGCATCACACAAGCCATCGACTTCTTCAACGACCTCCCCCTCACCAAAAAAGAAGAAGACATCGCCAGACTCATCCTCAAAGAAATCCTCAGTCGCCTCTACTTCCTCGACCGGGTCGGCCTCAACTACCTCACCCTCAACCGCAACACCGGGACCCTCTCCAGCGGAGAAGCCCAACGCATCCGCCTCGCCACCCAAATCGGCTCCAACCTCATGGGCGTTCTCTACATCCTCGACGAACCCAGCGTCGGCCTGCACCAATGGGACAACAAAAAACTCATCGACACCCTCCACAAACTCCGCGACCAAGGCAACACCCTCATCGTCGTCGAACACGACGAAGAAACCATCCGCAGCGCAGACTACGTCATCGACATGGGACCAGGCGCCGGCGTCCACGGCGGCTTCGTCATCGCCAAAGGAACACCGGAAGAGATCGCCCGCAACCCAAAATCACTCACCGGCAAATACCTCTCCCACAAGCTCGTCATCCCCATCCCCAAAACACGACGTCAGCCCCACGACTACATCACCCTCACCGGCTGCAAAGAAAACAACCTCAAAAACCTCACCATCAACATCCCCATCGGCCTCCTCACCGTCATCACCGGAGTCTCGGGCAGCGGCAAATCCACCCTCGTCTACGAGATCCTCTACAAAGGCCTCATGCGCCAACTCCACGAATCCAAAGACCAGCCCGGCAAACACGACACCATCACCTGCGACACCCCCATCGACAAGGTCATCGTCATCGACCAAAGCCCCATCGGCCGCACCCCCCGCAGCAACCCCGCGACCTACACTAAGATCTTCGACGAGATCAGATCCGTCTTCGCCCAGACCCAAGAAGCCAAGATCCGCGGCTACACCCCCGGCCGCTTCTCCTTCAATGTCCACGGCGGCCGCTGCGAAGCCTGCCAAGGCGACGGCCTCATCAAAATCGAGATGAACTTCCTCCCCGACATCTACGTCGAATGCGAAGACTGCAAAGGCAAACGCTACAACAAAGAGACCCTCGAAGTCACCTACAAAGGCAAATCCATCGCCGACGTCCTCGCCATGAGCGTCGAAGAAAACCTCGACCTCTTCACACACATCCCCGCCATCCGCAAGAAACTACAGACCCTCGTGGACGTCGGCCTCGGCTACATCAAACTCGGCCAGAGCGCCACCACGCTCTCAGGCGGCGAAGCCCAACGCATCAAACTCACCAGAGAACTCGCCAAACGCGACACCGGACGCACCCTCTACCTCCTCGACGAACCAACGACAGGCCTGCACTTCCACGACGTCAAGAAACTCAACGACGTCCTCAACCACCTCGTCGACAAAGGCAACACCGTCGTCATCATCGAACACAACATGGAAGTCATCAAAATCGCGGACCACATCATCGACCTCGGCCCCGAAGGAGGCGACCATGGCGGAGAGATCGTCGCCGAAGGCACACCCGAAGAAGTCTCACGAAACCAACGCAGCTACACCGGCCGCATCCTCAAAGCCGTCCTCCGCCCCGTCGAGGTCTATGCCTAGCCTCCCTACCCTCCCGACCAGCCCCGGCTGCTACCTCTTCAAAGACGCCGCCGGCACCATCATCTACATCGGCAAGGCCAGCAACCTGCGCAAGCGCGTCGCCAGCTACTTCCAAAAAACCATCCACGATCCCAAGACCAGCCAGCTCGTCGACCGGATCAGGGACGTCGACTACATCCTCACCGACACCGAAGTCGAAGCCTTCATCCTCGAAAACACCCTCATCAAAAAACACCAGCCGAAGTACAACATCAACCTGCGGGACGCTAAGACCTACGCCTTCATCAGGATTACGGATGAGGAGTACCCCCGGGTCCTGATCGCACGGCAGAAAAACGAGAAAGGCCGGTACTACGGCCCGTTCGTCTCCGCCGCCGAACGCGACTACATCCTCTGGTTCATCAAACATGCCTTCCCTCTGCGGACCTGCTCGAGACTCCCAAAGAAGCCGTGTCTGCGGTACCATATCAAGCTCTGCGACGCCCCCTGCGCCGGGCTCGTCTCCAAAGACGAGTATCA
The DNA here is from genome assembly GCA_963769885.1 of Methanobacteriota archaeon. Taxonomy (GTDB): domain Archaea; phylum Thermoplasmatota; class E2; order DHVEG-1; family DHVEG-1; genus CAIRCU01. The sequence continues at coordinate 516,673 of CAVYNH010000007.1, read as the reverse complement.
ACAGAAAATCGAGAAGATCAGCCTCCTGTTGGAAGGCCATGTCGACGAGCTACTCCATACGCTTGACACGGAGATGGCCAAGTATTCACAGACAATGCAGTATGAGAAAGCGCTCATCGTCCATAAGGAACGAGACGCCATCGATCATCTTCGCGAACGGCAAAATATGGTCCGCCAGCGTCACTACAACGAAGACATCCTGAACTACGTGGTTCGCAACGATACCGTCTATTTGATGCTCTTCAATATCTACAAGGGAACACTGTGGAACAAGAACGAGTTTGTCTTCCCGGTCTCCCTTGATTTCCTTGACGAGTTCCTCGTCCAGTATTATTCGGACAACCCGATTCCCCGGGAACTCATCGTCCCCCGGGCAATCTCAGAGTCCATGGTCGGGTTCCTCTCAAGCCAGCGCGGCACCAAAGTCACGATCACCATCCCCCGGCGAGGAGCGAAACGCCAGCTGGTACGGCTAGTGGAGAAGAACATCGAGCTTGGGTTCTTCGGAGACATCGGAAAGCTGCAGGAAGTAAAGAAGCGACTACAGCTGCACGAGATCCCCATGGTGATGGAATGCATCGACATCTCCCATATTTCAGGGACGGCGATGGTCGGCTCCCTCGTTCAGTTCCGTAACGGTCGCCCTGATAAGAGCAACTACCGGCGGTTCCGCATTCGCACCGTCGAGAGTATTGATGACACTGCGGCGATAGCGGAGGTTGTCCGTCGACGGTATTCCCGGTTGAAGATGGAGGAGGCAGAGTTCCCGCAGCTCTTGGTTATTGACGGCGGGCGCGGCCAGTTGAACGCGGCGCTGAGTGAACTGCGCAAGCTGGATGTGCATATCCCGGTCGTGTCCTTGGCGAAGCGTGAGGAGGAACTCTATCTACCAGGGATGGGGGCGCCGCTTCGGCTGCCAAGGTCTGATCGGGCGTTGCAGGCGCTGCAGGGGATGCGGGATGAGGCGCATCGGTTCGCGGTCGCGTATCACCATGTGGTTCACCGTAAGGAGGTCTTGTCGTGACCGGGTTTGCGCTGAAGACGCCGTTTTCGCCGAAGGGCTCGCAGCCGGAGGCGATTGCGAAGCTCGTCGATGGGTGTCGGAGGGGGCTGTCGGCGCAGACGCTGCTTGGGGTCACGGGGTCAGGGAAGACGTTCACCATGGCGAACATGATTCAGCAGCTGCAGCGGCCGGCGTTAGTGGTCGCGCATAATAAGACGCTGGCAGCGCAGTTGTATAGCGAGTTCAAGGAGTTTTTCCCGGGGAATCGGGTGGAGTATTTCGTCTCGTATTATGATTATTATCAGCCGGAGTCGTACATCCCGTCCAAGGATCTGTATATCGAGAAGGATGCGGATGTGAATCCGAAGATCGAGCAGATGCGGCTGGCAGCGACGGCGTCGCTGTTGTCTCGTCAGGACGTGATCGTGGTCGCGTCGGTGTCGTGTATCTATAATGTGGGGAATCCGAAGGATTATGCGGGGTTGGGCACGGATTTTTCCGTGGGTCAGGAGATTGGTCGGCGGGGGTTTTTGCGTCGGCTCGTCGACATGCAGTATGATCGGAATGATGTTGATTTGAAGGCTGGCTGTTTCCGGGTGAAGGGGGATACCGTGGATGTGGTCCCGGGGTATGCGCAGAACATTATTCGGTTTGAGTTGTTTGGGGATACGATTGAGTCGATCCGGGAATTGGAGAAGACGTCGGGGCAGATGCTTGACCAGTTCTCGCATCTGGTGTTGTTTCCGGCGAAGCATTTCGTGATCCCGCAGGAGCGGGTTGTGGAGGCGGTGAAGGGGATACGCCGGGAGCTTGAGGAGCGGCTGCCGGCGTTGGATGACATCCGGGCGTATCGGCTGCGGCAGCGGACGATGTATGATTTGGAGATGATCGAGGAGACGGGGTCGTGCAAGGGGATTGAGAATTACTCGCGGTATTTCGATGGGCGTGCGGCGGGGGAGAAGCCGTATTGTCTGTTGGATTATTTCCCGTCGGATTTCCTGTTGTTCATCGATGAGAGTCATCGGACGTTGCCGCAGATCCATGGGATGTACAATGGGGAGCGGTCGCGGAAGGACGCGTTGGTGGAGTACGGGTTTCGTCTGCCGAGTGCGTTCGATAATCGGCCGTTGCGGTTCGAGGAGTTCGAGGAGTACATGCGGCAGGTGATCTTCGTGTCGGCGACGCCGGCGGCGTATGAGCTGGCGCGGTCCGCGCAGATCGTGGAGCAGATTATCCGGCCGACGGGGCTGGTGGATCCGCCGGTGGAGGTGCGGCCGTCGCAGGGGCAGATGCGGGATTTGATCGGGGAGATCCATGGGGCGATCGGGCGTGGGGATCGGGTGTTAGTGACGACGTTGACGAAGCGGCTGGCCGAGGAGCTTGCGGAGTACCTCTCTGAGCAGGAAATCCGGACGCGGTATCTGCATGCGGAGATCGATACGCTGGAGCGCTCGGAGATCATCCGGGAGCTGCGGTTGGGGAAGTTCGACGTGCTCGTGGGGATCAACCTCTTGCGTGAGGGCATCGACATCCCGGAGGTGGGGTTCATCGGGATCTTGGATGCGGATAAGGAGGGATTCCTGCGTGATGGGAGCAGTCTGATTCAGATTATCGGTCGGGCGGCGCGCAACGTGCATGCGCGGGTGGTGTTGTATGCGGATACGGTGACGGAGTCGATGCGTCAGGCGCTTGAGGAGACGGAGCGGCGGCGCAGCCTGCAGCTGGAGCATAACCGGGTGCATGGGATCGTTCCGACGACGATTGTGAAGCCGATTAAGGAGAAGGCGGTGGAGGTCAAGGACGTGAAGCATATCCCGAAGCGGGAGATCCCGGCGGTGCTGGTAGATTTGGAGCTGGAGATGCGGAAGGCCGCGGATAATCTCGATTTTGAGACGGCGATTCAGCTGCGGGACCGGATGAACCGGCTGCGGCAGTCGCTTGGCGTCGGTGGATAAGCAGCGTTTGTCTGGGTACGGTATCCTATTAATACGGGCGAGCACTTACTGCGTTGCATGATGCAGCGGGATGCCATCCAGAAGAAGTTCCGGGTTTTCATCTGGCTGTCCCTGTTCGTCCTGCTCATGGAGGTCGCTGGCGGCGTCATCACCAACAGTCTGGCGCTCTTCAGCGATGCGGGGCATGTCCTCATCGACCTGCTTGCGTTGCTGCTCGCGTATTTTGCGCTGCGTCTCGCGAGGAGAGGGACGACGCAGCAGTTCACGTATGGGTATTATCGGGCTGAGATTCTCGCGGCGATGGCGAACGCCATCGTATTGTTCCTGCTGACCATCCTGATCTTCTATGAGTCGTATCTGCGGTTCCGTACCCCGCAGCCGATCAACGGGCCTGAGATGTTTGTCATTGCGGTGGTTGGTCTAGCGGCGAACCTTTATGTCGTGATTAAGATGCATGGGGATGAGCGGGAGAACCTCAACGTGCGGGGTGCGTACCTGCATGTCCTCAGCGACACGATTTCCTCGGTCGGTGTCGTGTGTGGGGGGGCTCTCATCATCCTGACCGGGAATTATATTTTCGATCCGATCGTGAGCGCAGCCATTGGGGTGTTCATCCTGGTGAATTGTCTGGGTCTCATCCGGGAGTCGGTGCGCATCCTGATGGAGGCGGTCCCCAAGAATATCGATTTGCAGCAGGTCTCCGATGATATCCGCAGGATTCCTCGGGTGAAGGAGATCCATGACCTGCATATCTGGAGTATCGCATCCGATGTCTGCGCCTTAAGCTCGCATATCGTCATCGACACCGAGGATGTGAACGCCTTGAACTCGATTATCGGACAGATCAATGAGATGCTCAAGGTGAAGTACAACATCACGCACTCGGTGATCCAGGCGGAGTGTGACCGGTGTGCAAGCGGTGCGCGCTGCGAGCACTAGCGGACTTCGCTCTTGCGTTTTCTCATTCTGAGGAGATATACGCCGGCCCCGAGCAGAACAATCCCCATCGGAACTAGGATGTAGGGGAGGATGGTGAGAATCGGTGAGCGGAACGCGAGTTGGATGTCGGCCGACACGTTTTGTGAGCCGTCGAGGTTCATCACGAACCAGATATGCTGCTCATGTAGTGGAAGATAGGTCATCGTCGCGGTGGAGTTCGAATGGGCTGACGCGAGCCAGAACGTCTGGCCCTGGGGGAGCTGCGGCGCGCCGGTGCCATCGATGGCGGTGGTGTTGATGAAGATCTCCGCGTAGTACGGCTCGGCCCACCAGTGCCACCACGTGGGTATCTCGCACTCGAAGCTCTGGCGGTAGGCCTGGCTTGCCGAGGTTGTCGCAATGCCGACGAAGAGGTCTTTTGAGTTGGTTGGTTGTGCGATGAATTTCATCTGGGCAATGTTCGAGGATCCTAGGAAGCCCCAGGCCGAGAGCTTGTATTCGTTCATGTACAAGGCGAAGGTGTACGCGGAGGTATTCACATGGTACACGTTGCTGTAGGCATAGCCTTCGCTATCCGTTCCGAGGTTGTAGGCAAAGACGGACGCGGCTCCAGCACATGATAACATTCCTAGAATCAGAAGAGTCCCGCCCGCGATCGCGATTTTCTTCGTGATTCTTGGCTTTTTCGTCCTTTCTTGGTTCATATCAGAATCCATCTTTTTCTCCCCGTCGTTATTGGTTGAAGATATTAAAATGTACCGTGCTTCTCAGCGAAGAAAAAATAGATAAGCTCAAGGAAAAGGATTTGACCCCCAGATTTTCAGCATGACAAGAGGTGACGATGGCGCTTCTCTTATTTATCGTCAAATAGAAACAAGTCATCGATGGTTGTCTGCAAGGCTTGTGCGATATCGTGGGCTAGTTGGAGTGAGGGATTGTAGTTTCCCTTCTCTATGAAGAGGATTGTTTCTCGTCGGACTCCTACTTTCTTCGCAAGGTCCTCTTGGGTGAGATCGTATCGCGCCCGGAGTTCCTTGATGCGTGTTTTCATAGGCTACTTCCCTCTCCTCGCCAGAAGCAAATATGATACAATGAAGACAAAGCCTGAAACAAGAACCACGATGCTGGTCACATGGTGGCCCTCGAGTTCTCGATTGAGGAGAATGCTTGAGAGCACTGGGGCGAAAACGCTGCTGAGTGTTGCTGCGATAAATCCGTTATGTCCAGCCTTGTAGGTGATATTTATTAGCCGTTCGTCCTTCGCTGGCAGTCCTTTTCTTACGTTTTTTGCTCGATCCCAGAGGATGTAGAGGACTGCCGACACTAGCAGAATGGCGATGACAAATAATCCAAATTTTTCCATATCTAATATTCCGATGTTCATGGCATAGATGAGAAGTGTCAGGAACACGACAATTACTATTATCAGCCCCGTGATCATTTCTAATTTTTCTTTCATGCATTTCACCTCTTTTCAATGTGTGTTGGTGATAACATTTTATTATTTATCTATAACAATATGTTATGTATATATAACATTTCATATTTAAAGTTTTCTGTTCTCAGGATGCATCGCAGGAAAAAAATGAGAGGGAAGGGATTTGAACCCTGGTTTAACGGCACGACGATGATTGACGGATGAGTATCAATCAATTCATTTCTGGAATACTATAGGGTTCTTGTGCGGGATGCCTGTCGAAGTTGATCCATCCAATCCAAAAATAGGTAGTACTGAATGGATCAAATTGTAAAAGCCTTGGTATTTTTGTGTGCATCTTCCCAAAAATGCACTTGTAACCAAAAAAGTGGAATGAATCGCTCCAATAATTGTTGTCCCAGTTATTCCCATTCGATCGGTTTTCTTCAGCAAACTGTGCGTGTTTGCCGTTCTGTATGAAATTGTTTTGATTCACCTTTGTATTGGAACCAGATACTCTCACGCCAAGTGAATTATTCTCAAAGACATTTCCAGTGATAGTATGTCCTGAGCCACCAAGATTCAGACCGATATCATTTTCAATAAATAGATTTCCAGAAATTGTTTGTTCCAGACCACCACCAGATACTCCCATGTTATTTTTAGTAAAAATATTACCTTCAACCATCGATGGTCCGCCATAAAGGGAAATGCCACTCCCCTGACAATTCAGAAATGTGTTATTCAGTACTCTGATATTGTTTCCACTGATTTCCATACCATCAAAATTATTGATGAATGAGTTGTTTCTAATGGTATTGAACCAGAGATCGCTTACGAAATAAATCCCACAGTGATTTGAATAAAAAATATTGTTCTCTATGACATTATCATAGTTATCCCAATCGTATTGAAACTCAACGCCACAGTAATTTTGTGTAAAATTATTGTCAGAAACCGTTATGGTGGTTAATTCCCCATGAACATAAATACCGTCCTTCTTCCCTGTGATGGTGAACCCACGGAGGCTCACGCAACTTTTTTCGATCACCACCGCGGCATCGGTCCAGTTCTCATCAATGATTGTAACGTCTCTACCTTCTCCGATTATCGTCAGATTCCAAACAGTGATCGTGATTGCCTCATGATAGGTACCATGAAAGACGTAAATGGTGCCTCCACTTGAAGAATTATTGATCGCATCCTGAATCTTTGAGTAGTTCCCAGGTCCACTCCCACCAACATATACCCAATCGCCTCTTGATGTCGGTAGTGGTTTTTCAGGATCTTGTGCAATCACTGGAACGACACAAGCCCCAACAAACAAGAGAATGATTCCAACCGCCAAATGTTTCCTAACAATAGGATTTCCAATCATTGCTTTCCCGCCCTCTATATGCAAATAGATTACCCTTGGTTATTTAAACCTTTTTCAGGTAAAAAAGAGTGCAGGGGAAGGGATTTGAACCCCAGTTTACCGGTACGTCAAATATTGACAATCAACTAAGTAAGGTTAATAATACAGGCCATGTTTTTTTTTGTGATTTCAGCGTGTAGTATTGACATTGTTAAGTTGGACGTTGAGAGCAAGACCGAGGTAAAAGGAGGATCGGTACAGGGATTCGGTTTTAATACCGATAAAACCGGTGGCTCCTGGGTAGAGATCAGAGTAGAGGTGGCTGCCTCCGGGGATGTCGATTGTGAGCGCTCCTTTGAATGTTCCGTTCCAGTCGTGAGCGCCGCCAAATCCGAAGGTATGGACCCAGCCTTCGGAATAGGCGTCGTGCCATTGTCCTTCCCAACCATCCATCCATGCTTCACCGAAACTAATAGCATCGAAAGGAGCTAGGGGAATGAATTGATCGACGAGGTCATCCATCATCATAGCGGTAAAGAGGAGGAAGACGAGAGTGTCGTGTTTTTGGATGAGCCACAAGAGGACTAACAGGGAGGCATAAAGGGGTGAGGTAAACCATGTTTGCGTGGTGTGCCCCGCAATGAGGCAGATGTGGTTGCCGGTCTGTGAGTAGTAGGTGTTTGCTCGAGTGTTTAGTCGTTGTGAGATTTGCGCAAGGCGTTCAACCATGCGTTGTGCCTGAGGGAGGGTCATACCTGCGGGGAGGAGGTCGTAGCTATGGAGGACGCCGACCGCTTCTTTGAAGAGGAGCGTGACTTCCTTTTGGGTTGTTGCCTGTGTGAGTCTTGTATGGAAGCTGGTGCAGTACTCTTCGAACTGCTGGTATTGTTCGTCGGTGAGTGAGACGGTCTTCGGTTTATCATTTTGTAAACCGTATACCTCAGTGGTCACTTGGACCGATGAGTGGTTTTGGGTTGCCATAGAGATTGTTGGCAAACACGATACTGTGAGAAGTAGTGTTGTAGCAAGTATTGCAAAGATTTTGTGTTTTTCCTGCACTTTACTTCCTCCCTCTAACAATAAATCTTGTTTCATGTATTAATAATTATCTTGTGGAAGAAAGAGTGCAGGGGAAGGGATTTGAACCCTCGGACTCCTGCGAGACAGGATGTCTCATCCAACGAACCTTCCGCTGTGTTTCAGCCCTTGTGATCTTAAGTCCTGCGCCGTTGGCCAGGCTTGGCTACCCCTGCAACCTGGATGCGGATGCCGGGATTCGAACCCGGGCAAGAGGCTTGGAGGGCCTCAATCATAACCACTAGATCACATCCGCAACCGCGAGACAATCCAAGGCGGAAAACCCCTGGCGTCCCTTGGGGTAGACAATCAATGACGATTCATAACCTTTTTTATCTCAACCCACTCAGCACACACTCGGGAACCGATGTAGAATTGTGTGTTCATCGTCTTCCATGTTTGTCGATACCAATCTTTGAGCACGTTCAAATACCGTTCTTATCCTGACGGATGAACAACAGAATTCAGAGAGGAAACACCGCAGCGGCATCCTTCGACGAATCACGCGGTAACAAAGAACAACACCACCCAAAGAGACGGGCAGGGGGCAGCCATCGCCCTCCCGTTCTCTCCCATTGAACCCCCCATTTTTTCACGTTTTTTCACAAAAACTCATAGGGAGAAAGATTAATTTATCAGAGTGCGATATCCTGAGCAGGAGGTGTCAAATTGCCATACAAACACGAAGGATGGACCTTATATACCCGTAACGTAAATTTGAAAGGAGGCCGCAAACAGACCATCTACTTCTTCAGCAAACATCAACCCAAGAGCGGAACTCCTTGCGAATTACCCACAGGGTATACGGTCGGCGTCAACAAACGCACCGGGCTCCCCTACCTGAAAAAACGGTAAGCAATCAAATTTCAATCCCTCTCACTTTTCTTTTTCTCTTTTTTTACTCATACCCACCACCGATAAAAGAAAGTATTATAAACACAGCCGAGGATGAATGACTCGAGTGGTTTCCAATGGAAAACACCGATGTTGCTGAGGATGAAGAGATTTGCCGCATGATGCTAGACGGCTCCGCGACCGCAAACTCGGACGCCCAGCTCGCCGCGTTCATGCAACGGTTCAACCTCGACCGCGAAACCGTCGAAACCATGCCCGCCTTCCAAGCACACTGCAAGGCCCTCTTCCACGACGAACTCAACAAATAACCACACCAAAAACGCGCCAGTTTCTCCTTCTCTTTTTGACGAAACATAGATAAGACCGTCCCCTGATGCAGGGTCAGGGTCCTCTTATGGTCGACATTGAACACCTGTACTCAGACCGGGCCGGAAAGATGCGCAAATCCGAGATTCGCGAACTCCTCCGCCTCACCCAGGACCCCGAAATCATCTCCTTCGCCGGCGGCCTCCCCAACCCCCTCTCCTTCCCCATCAAAGAACTCCAATCCATCACCACAAGCACCCTCGAAAGATACGGAAAAAACGCGCTCCAATACGGCCCCACCCACGGCATCAACGAACTCCGCCAGACCCTCGCCGAACGCGCCAGCAAAGACGGCATCCAAACCGGATTCGACAACATCATCATCACCAGCGGCTCACAGCAATCACTGGACATGGTCGCCAAAATGTTCACCAACCCCGGCGACTACAACATCGTCGCCATCCCCACCTACCTCGGCGGCATCAACGCCTTCCGCAGCTATGAAACCAACCTCGTCGGCGTCCCCATCGACCACCAAGGCATGAAACCTGACCTCGTCGAAGACAAAATCAGAGCGCTCAAAGCCGAAGGACACACCCCTAAGGTCATCTACACCGTCCCCAACTTCCAAAACCCAGACGGCACCGTCATGCCCGAAGCCCGCCGCAAACAACTCATCGACCTCGCCTGCGAATACGACCTTATCATCCTCGAAGACGACCCCTACGGCAAACTCCGCTACGACGGCACCCCACAAAAACCCATCAAAGCCTTCGACGACGAAGGCAGAGTCATTTACATCTCCACCTTCTCCAAGATCCTCGCCCCCGGCTTCCGCCTCGCCTGGATGATCGCGGACGAGCCCATCATCCGCAAAATGGCGATCTGCAAACAAGCCCTCGACCTCTGCACCGCCCCCTTCACCCAGTTCCTCGCCAACGCCTTCATCGAAAACGGATCCATGGACCTCCACATCATGAAGATCTGCGAGATGTACAAGCCCAAACGCGACCTCATGTTCGACTCCATGAAAGAATTCTTCCCAGACGGCTACGAATGCTGGCGACCCCACGGCGGTATGTTCGCCTGGGCGACGCTCCCCCCTGAGATCGACACCGAGCTGCTCTTCCTCGACGCTATCAAAGAAAAAGTCGCGTACGTCCATGGCAAAGCATTCTGCGTCGACGGGAGCGGCGGCAGCTCCATGCGCCTCAACTTCTCCTACTCCACCAACGAACAGATTAAGACGGGCATCCAGCGCCTCGGCTCCGTCATCGGAAAGAAAATGAAACTAGTATGCAAATAAGACACCTCGCCACTGCCGCCCTGATCATCATGCTCATCACGGCAGGCGGCGGCTGCTTGTTGCTACGGCACACCACATTCACTCTGCTGTCCACCACCGTCACCGACGCCGACGGATTCCCAGTCCTCAAATTCTCATTCAACCTCTCCGATTACGCCACGGTCAGCATCATTGACCCTGCGGGAACCGAACTCCACAACCAATCCTTCATCCAAGGAACCCAAACGTCCCAGATCCCCCTCGCCGCCTACCGACACTGCCCCTCTCCAGGTGTCTATACCCTCAAGGCCATCGATGCCCAACGGAACAAAATCTCGTCAACATCTCTCCGCTATATTGCTCCCACCGTTAACATTTCCGACGTCACCCAAGAATGGTTTCGCCGCTCCTCCCAGTCTATCCTATCCCTCACCTTCACTCTACACAACACCGGGCTCCTGCCCTTTTACCCAGACAGCGTCAACGTCTCCACTGGAACCAGTCTTTCGGCTGGGCCAGTGATGCCCACCGTCGTGCTACCCGGGCAGACAACACAGGCAGCAGCACTGATCATCGTACAGACACAACTCATGGCCCCCTCGAACATGACCATCCGGGTCCTTGACACGGATGGCAAGATGGCCTGCTCGCTTGTTCAGAACATCTCAGCGACGCAGTACCCAACCCTAGATTATTCCTGGTACTATCGAAGTCACTATACCCTCACGCTGCCGAACGCCTCAAGCCTGTACCTGGTACGACCGGTCCCTCCCTCGGGAAGCATCCGAGGACTACGCGCTATACGTCTTCAACAGCCTGGATGATGCATACCTCTGTTTTGTTCTGCATCGAATCACAACCCTGGTCTCATCCGATGACTATATTGAACGGTTGAATTTCATCGCTGGGTTCGTCCAGGGGCTCGAGTACCGTGAGGACAATCCATTGAACGCCAGTTTCGAATACCCACGGTACCCAGTGGAGACGCTCAATGAGCACGGCGGGGACTGCGAAGACAAGGCGATCCTCTTAGCTTCCCTCCTCGACGCCGCCGACTACAATGTCTCTTTGCTCCGCCTCCCTAACCATATGGCCGTGGGGGTTCGCCTTCCTCATGTCGAAGGCTATTCGCCATTCAAAGACGGGTACTATTTCCTAGAGTCCACGTCCGGGTTTTCCCCAGTCGGCCGTGTCCCTGGCGAGTATGAGGGGGAGACGAACTGTACAGTATATCCGATTTCGGCACGGCCTATTCTCGAACATGACTGGCTGAATGCGACCAGGCTTCAGTCAAATGATTTGGATTATGTGCAGGTTGCGGTCCTGGTCAAGAACCTCGGCTCCGCGTCCAGTCCTGTTGAGGTCCGCGCTTTTTGTTCAGGCCTCGGGGCACGGTATGGAACCCGGCAGGTTATGCTCCCTGCTCTTGAAGCGGGTGGACAAGCCATTGTCTCACTGCGCGTGGATGTACCTGAAGGTGTCCCGACAATCATGAAAACTCAGGTCCTGGTGAACGGCACCGTCCAGCAGGAGAAGGAATCCACGACAATCTTCGAGTAGAGGATAGTAGGAGCCTGGCTTTTATTCAGGGAACTTCATGTATCGAAGGATTGCGGGGACGAACAGCGTCGTCAAGAGGCTCATCATAATGACGGCAGTGTAGATTTCTTGGGTGATGACGCTGGCTTCGAGGCCGATGACGGCGACGATCATGGCGACCTCGCCCCGCGGTGCCATCCCGATTCCCACGATCAAGGAGTCCTTATGGCTCATGTGGCCGATGCGCGCGCCGAGGTAGCAGCCGACGAGCTTGGTGAGGATCGCGATCGCGGTGAGCGCGAGGATGAACCAGATGATGTCCGTGGTGAGTTGGTGGAAGTCGATAAGCACGCCGAGAGAGATGAAGAAGACGGGGGCGAAGATCATCTGAACGTGATCTGCGCCTTTGCGGAAGTCGGCGTTCTCCCGTGCCTTGACGCCTTCCATGGTGATGCCGGCGAGGAATGCGCCGACGATGGCTGAGAGGCCGATGCTTTCCGCGGCGGCCGAGAACAGAAAGGCGATGACGAAGGCAAGGATTAGGATCGTCTCCACGTGCTTCCTGGCTATAGTGGTTTGTTCGAAATGTTCCATGAGCCAGCGGACGGCTGGACGGCCGATCAGGATGCCGATGATGAAGAACGCGGCGACTAGGGCGATGATTTTGAGGATATCCAGGGACTGGAGTGCTCCATGTTGGAGTTGGGTCGCAAAGGAGAGGACGATAAGCCCGAGCACGTCATCGATGACCGCGGCGCCGATGATGGCTCGGGCGGGTTCGGTGTGGAGCTTCCCTAATTCTCTGAGGACATTGGCGGTGATTGCGATACTGGTGGCCGTGAGTGTCGTACCGATGAAAAATGAGGTGATGAAATTATAACCAATGTATTGGGCGAAGAAGTATCCAGCAATCCAGGGGATGATGACGCCGAAGGTGGCGATGACGGCGAAGCGGAGGTTGTAGACGTCTTTGATTTTGAATTCGAAGCCGATGACGAAGAGGAGGAGGATGGCGCCGAGCATGGCGATGTCTTGGACGAAGGGGGTGTAGGTGACGACGCCGAGGATGCTGGGTCCGATGAGGATGCCGAGGAGGATTTCGCCGATGATGATGGATTGGTTGATTTTGGTGAAGATGAGGTAGGCGATGAGGGCGGTGAGGAGGAGGATGGCGAGTTGTTGGACGATGGTTAGGTCAAGGATCATGCTAGCAGGGGGGGAACGGTGAATGAGTTTATTTATGTGTCTGGTTTTTTTTCTCTCTGAAGGGGGGTGGTTTTGGTTTGGTGTGGATAAGTATTTATGTGGGGGTGGTTTGTTGGGTGAGTGGTGCTGGGCGTCGGTGGACGGTTGACGGTGAAGACCCTTGGGGTTTTTGCTGAGGAAAGTCCTCTCTCGGTCTGGACCGGGGCACCGTGCAAGCGGTAGAGGCGAGAGCCTCTGCGGAGGCACAGAAACGGCACAGCCTGCGATCTATGCGATGATTCACGTGTGGTGATGAGGTCGTCGTGGGAGTTGGTGAAACGGCTTATCCGCCCTTGGAGCAAGCCCAAACAGCGGGATCAATTGTCCAGATTGCTCGCGGGTAGGGCGCATCAGACGAATGCCGTCAGAACAAAAAGAGGCTTACGGCCGACACCCAGCACCAACGAACATCTTTATTCGTTATTTATTTTAAATGGCCCTATCTAAGAAATTTCTCTTGGTCATCTTTTAAACCAAGCTTTTCAGTAAGATAATTAAGAAACGTGTGATACAATTCCTTCTTAATCCCTCCCTTTATCTGAATATCGACTGCATGATCCTTTTCCTTGTGAATCTTCATAATTTTTACGATAGCGAGACTTTTCATACCTTCTTTTGAAATAGTGGTCACCTCGACTGATTTTCCTGTTTGGACGTCATTGGTAAACTCGCTGAAATCATCGATAGTTTTTCTCAGATCGGGATTGTTGCCTGAATGACGATATATGGTTTTTTCATTACAAACTATTTTTACAATATTTTTATACTTCGCCTTCGCAAGGCCTCGTAAAACAAGTTCAGCTGTTGGAATGAGTTCAAACCCTTCTTCAACAAATCCATTCCTAGTAATCATCGTTATAAATTTTGAAATACTATTCCGCGGTGGTATCTTTTTTTGTTCGATGTCTAAATCGAAACAAACATGGAGATTTCGAAGAATCTCTTCACCGGATGCTACGTGTTTTTTACCCTTTGTTTTCTTCGAAGGATGTGTTGCGTCAATCCAACTCATGACTTCAGAGGGGCTTTGCACCCAAGGTGGTTGTTTAAAATCAGGATTCTGTGCAGTCATTACACCGCCCTAACAGTAAGATCGTAATAACTATTTCTTTATTAAATTTATCAAAAAATAATAAGAATTTTCTAGGACATTACATCTTCAAATTTTCTAGAATTTGTTATTATTTATAAGTGATAAAGAGGCTTACGGCCGACACCCAGGACCTTTCCCAGTCAACCCCGTTAACCGTTTCCTTTCATCTCATGAGATTCATATCTTACTGAATTTCTTATTGCTCCTTGCAGAAATCGCAAGGTCCTTGATTCCTGATGACAATTGTTCATCCTGCCATTTCCTCTCAACCTCTACTGATTTCCCTGCGGATTTCACGGCTTTTAAGGCATACCACGCGGATCCTAATGAGTGGTCAGCCATATGCGCGGTCGCCGCCGCGTGCCCGACTGCACGGGCCACCGCAACGGCCGTCGGGTTTGAAGCTTCGCGCGCGACCGCATGCGCGGCTACTGCTGCTTTTCGTGTGTCACCAACGGACGCGTTTCCTTGTTTCCACGCTTTCGCCACCTTGAGGGCAGCTGTGAGCCGCTCATTGATTGTTTCACCAACGAGCGGCAGGACATGCTCTGCGCAGTCGCATGCCCATTGCATCAGCTGATAATGATGTTCCTTTTTCAGAGATCCTCCCCGATGTACTACGATAAATCGCTTGTTACGCATTCATGCCTCTCCGCAGCAGAATATCCAATGGAACTATTTACGAAGACAGAGTGACATTCTGACTAGAAAGGCGTCAAGATCCATCTTTCGTAGTATCATGTCTTCCAACTCTTTGTCTATGCGCACGTAACTGTTCCACGAGTTTTTCATAATGGGAAAAGAAGAATGGTTCGTTGAGTCCTTTTCTCATGCCGTAAATGATTGGTTTCATCCTCAGCCATAGGATATCAAGGGTCGGTCCGAAGAGACTATCGACAAGATCGATGTCGATGAGGTTCTGCTCGAGAAGAACCCCAAGACCTTCAAAAAGGACAGCGATCTCCGCCACATCAGTAAACCCTTGTGTCTTCCCGTACTCCTCAAGATTCTCGAATTTCGAGCTGCCGACTTTGTTGATAGCCTCCACCATCTCCCGACTGCTAAACCGATCATAGATCTTCATGATGATTTCCGTTCTTCTCGTCTTCCGGAAGTGTCGAAGTTCAAGCAAGGTAAAGAGGACGCCGATCACAATACTTACTGTTGCAACAATCGTCGAGATTGTCGTCAAATCATCCAATCCAACCACCTGTACACAATTTCTTCGGCACAGGATAACCAAGCAGGTCATTAATATTTTATCCTGCATCGATGAAACGTCAGTATTGAATTCACGCCCTACACTGGCCCTAAAACCATCTACGACATGACTTTAGACCAAGCACCCACCATCGACCTCCAAAACCAGACTGAAGGAAGCAGACTCCTCGCCGACAAATGGGCGGCCTCCTGCTCCATGCCGGAGGCTGCTTTCCTTCTTTTTTCTACTGTCTTGGGAAACGGACCCTGACGATGGTTTCCCCGAGATCCGGCCCATTACAGGACCACCAGAGGTTCCCATTGAGGCTCTGATGTCGTATCCCCGAGCCGTCCATCGCGGTCACGTTCACGCCGGAGTACAACGGATCGGTGCTGAAAGGAAGCAGTTCGAAGGTGGAACAGAGATCAGAATCATTTCGTATGAACAAGGTTTTGAGCAGGGTATCCATGCCGGCGGCCAGCATCACCCGGACCAGCAGTTCGGTAGCCCGAGGCATCTTCTGGAACACCGGGGATTCCCAGATGCGCATCAGAAGCGGTGACGTCCGAGTCAACGTCTTCGTCAACGTCAGCTCATATCCCCCGTCGGTTGTGGTGACCCGGAACCGTGCGTTCAACCCCATCAAAATCGGCTCCTCAAAGACGAGAACCGCCATGCCGTTCCGGTTTCCATTGATACGGCTTGTAAAGGTCATGACTCCTTGCGCATCGGCAAGCTCCTCTGGGTCGATGGAGAAATTCACCTGCTCTCCGCAAGCGAGAGGACCCGAGGAATTATACCAGCGTCCTCCCAGACTCAGGTGGAAATCCTCGGTCATGTTACTGTCATGTGTCCGTTGGATGCTGAACAGTGAGACCTCGTAGTCGGTCGTATTCAAGAACTGTAATTCTCCCTGCAGGAACCAGGCGTTCTGGTCTGCTGGGACCATGTACTGGCCGGTGATTGTCTCGTTCGTGGGGCCGAACCGATGGGTGAGTACTTCTCTGCAGCTGCCCGAGAGGGTGCTGTACTGAGTTCGCGTCCCCCAGTCGCTGCAGCTGACGTTCAAGCGGAGATTCCCGCTGCCGGATGGGCATCGGGCGGTGATGGTGAAGTCGCAGGTCTGGCCTGGAACGGCGGCTCCGATCGTGCCCATCGGAAAGGAATGGTATAAGGGTCCACTGCGTCCATCTTCTTGGACCGAGGCGTTGTCGGGATATTTCACCGGGAAGGTCAACATTGTAGGCCCGTGGACTCGCATGCCAGGGTCGGTCCATTCGACGTTGCCGGAACTGTCGTTGCCGAATCCGAGGATGCATTCATAGCGTGAGCCGTTAGGGGACTCTATGTGGGGGTCGACGAAGAGGTCCATCGGGCTGGTGCCGGTGAGCTGCAGGGTGATCTTCGGTGAGATCAACTTCAGGTCCGTGCATTGGGTCTCATTGTCCTGGAGGAAGACGGGGGTGGCGTACCAGTCAGGAGTGTCTGGGTCGAAGCTCGTGTTTATGGTCCAGGAGTGGTCGTAGCCGGTCGCCCATCGGCCGCCAGTGTCGGTCTCTCGCCAGGCTCTGGTGGTGATGGTGGTGGCGTTGATGGTGTAGATGACGATGCGGTCTTCATCGCGGAAGGGTTTCCAGTTCATCTGGGGGTAGGGGGAGGTGAAGGCGATGGGGTGGCCGAACTGCTGGACTGGGGCGGTGAGTCCGGTGCTGTGGTTAGCGATAAGCCAGTCGGGCTCGTGGTTGTGGCCGTGGATCCACATGATGATCTGGGGGTTGCGTTGGAAGAGGCTGGTCCAGTAGGTGGTGTCTTGTTTGCCGCGGTAGGGGGTGTGGCTGTCTTCGCGGGTGGTGTCTTCGATGGCTTGGTGGCAGCAGAGGATGGTGGTGGTGTTGTGGTAGTGGCTGGTCATGGTGTCGAGCCATTCGTAGAGGGTGGGGTGGGTCCAGGTGATGCTAGTGAGCTCTGGGATGATGAGGAAGAGGATGTTGTCGCGCATTATGGCATAGGTGGGCTGGATGAGGCTGGTTTCGTCAAGGAGGGTTTGAGTAAGGTTGTGGGGGTTGGTGGGGTTGCGTTGGTAGTCGTCGAGGTCGTGGTTTCCGAGGACATAGAAGAAGGGGAGGTTGAGGGGTTGGATGAGGCTGGCTTTGAGGTTGTTGGCGTATTGATTGACGAGGCTGGGCAGGCCGGTGCCGTGGATCTGGGCGGTGTTGTGGTTGATGAGGTCGCCGAGATGCAAGGAGAAGTCGCAGGGGGGTGTGGCGGTGGTGAGGTCGGTGGCGAGCTGGGTGAGGCGGTGGGCGAGATGGTAGCCGGGGTGCTCGTAGCCGATGCCGATGTGGGTGTCGGTGAAGGCGGCGAAGCGGAGGCAGGCATCGGGTGGTGTGGTGGCTTGGGTCTGGGGGTGGAGGGGGATAGCGAGGGTGCTGGCGAGGAGGAGGCAGAGGGTCAGACAGGCTCCGGTGCGGTTCATGGTCGGTGGGTCCTTTGCGGGTATCTTATTAGTCTGAACTTGTTTATACCTGTTTTCTAGAGTCAGGAGGGGTTGACTTGTTTTTTTGAAGGGGTGGCCGTCGGTTGGCGTCGTGCTCTTTTTTTTGTACTTTTATGGGGTGCGTGGCATAAAAAATAAATAGAGGGTAGGTGTTGGGAGCCCAAGGAGGCGTCGTCTAATGCGTGCGCGGATCGTCGTGCTGTTTGTCGTCGTTCTTTTCGTTGTCCCAACTGGGCTTCTCTCAACCATTGGAAAGGCAGGATCGCAGCCGAGCCAGGTCGACTGGTGGCCGAAGTTCCACCATGACTCTGGGAACAGCGGCGTCTCGACGTCGACGGCACCGAGTACGAAGAAGGTTCTGTGGAAGTATCAAGGCGACAGCGGCGGGTTCACCTCGCCCATCGTCGCCAACGGCAGTGTCTTCGTCGGCTCTCTGGGATCATCGAAGACCGGCTGGCAAGGCCGGCTGCTGTCCCTTGACGCCGGCACAGGCGCGGTCCAATGGACGTTTGCGCCCATCAACTCCTCAGTGTACGCCAACCCGGTGTATGAGAACGGGCGGGTATATGTGGGGACGGGCAACTGGGCGCGCCTTCAGGATTACCGCACGGATGGCCTCGGGGAGATTGACTGTCTGGATGCGGCGACCGGCGACCTCGTCTGGCGATACCCCGGGAGCATCTACGTCGAAGGAGGACCATGCGTCGTCGACGGCTGGCTCTATGTCGGCGGCTGCCGTCCTGACCAAGGCGTCGTCCTCTGCCTCAATGCATCGACTGGTGAGGAACGCTGGAATACTTCCAATGTCTCTGGATACATTCACTCCCCGGTGTGCGTCGCTGGCGACTCTGTGTACGTGACGACGGCCGCCGGGAACATCTACTGCTTGGATGTCAGCGACGGCGGGACCCAGTGGAACAGGACCATGGTCGGTCCCGTCTACTGTGCTCCAACCGTGGTCTCAGGGAAGCTCTACTGCGGCTGTCAGGCCTCCCGCTCAGGGGCCAACGGGGGGGTCTATTGCTGGAATGCCACGAATGGGACCTTGATTTGGAGAAACAATGCCTCAGGGCTGCGGATGATCGACCGAAGCTCGCCAGCCGTTACTGACGGGAGACTCTACCTGGGAACCTGGGGGCGGAATGGGACGGTCTACTGCCTGAATGCTGAAACCGGCTCTGTGCTATGGTCGTATGCTCTCCGTGGCATTGCCCACGGGTCGGATGCGTCTCCTGCCGTCGCCGGCGGAAAAGTCTTCATCGGCACGAACCGCCTCCTCATGGGAGGGTTGTTCCTTTGCCTTGATGCCTCGACAGGGCAGCGCGTATGGAGCTGTCGGCTCCCGTGCCGTGTGTATTTCTCCTCGCCTGCGGTCGCTGACGGCAAGGTGTATTACGGCGTCTGCGAGGGCATCATCCGCAACGCCGGGGTCCTGTACTGCTTCGGGTAGACCGAAGGCGTATTGAAAAGGGGAACCACATACACACCTTTTATTATCCCTTTCGCACGCTACGAGACCATCATAGGTCAGTGACGTTTATGATGTATGGCCGCCATTGCCCCGTTGAGAAATCCTCCACCTGCAGCTCGCTTGCATGGTGCACCGGTTTTGAGGTCTTCGCGACCAGAATCCCCCCGTTTCCCCGGGTCTGATACTGCCGTGCAGAGAAGATCGTCAGGCACGTATCATCGTAGATCGACTCCCCCAGCCGCTCGTAATCATGGCCACGGATGAAGACCGACGCCCCGATCCGCCCGAGGAACCGATGCAGCTCGTCCGCGGTGAACAGGCCGCCGACCCCGCGGAACGTTCCGGAGACCACCGGGTCGCTCCACAGGAGGTACTCCAGAACGTCTCGGTCGGTTTTCCCCGCCGCCCGCAGCTCATTCACTGTCGTATCGACCGGGAATCCGCCGTGAGCCCCGAAGATTCCCTGACCGAGAACCATCAAGGGGAGAGCATTGAAAACCCTGGTCAAGGCTTCAGCCACACCCGCGCCATAGGCTTCGGCGACCTCGCGTCCGAACTCAAAGGGGAAGCATGGGATGATGCTGTTCGCCTCATGGTTACCCTTCAGCAGGATGATCTTCTCGGGATAGCGTAGTTTCGCCTCAAACAAGGTCACGATATTCTCAAGAGACCAGCCCGGCTCCGGCTCGCGGTCGATATAGTCACCCAGGAACACGAGCCGGTCGGCATCCCTGAACCTATCCAGGATCGCGGTCGTCGTCGCCACGTCACCGTGTGTATCCCCCGCGAACGCCACCGACCCCTGGATGTTGATGAGGGGCGGCTCGGCCTCGAAGAACGGCAACACCCGATGAAGCAGAGCCTCAACCTCCGTTCTCGATGGCTTGTCCAAGCCAAAATCGTGCCGCATGGCAAGAAACCTAATGTCACCATCACTTAAAGATGCGACGGCCCAAACCTCTCCCTCCAGGTGAAAAACTGCTCATGAAATGAAGGGATGACTTGGGAGGGTACGGCCTATATCGGACGCAGCACCCCAGGCAGCCCCAGGAGGTACTTGACCCGCGTGACCTCGGAGAGGCCGAAGCCGTGCAGCTCCACCGAATACCCGGGCCACGAGAACCGCCCGGACACCCGGCAGGTCCCCTCAAACATGCCTGTCCGAGCGAACTTCCACGTAATCTCACAGACATTCGTCACCTCGATGTCTAGGGTGAGGTTCATCCCGTCACGCATCCCTACCAGATGATACGCGACCGGGTACCGCATGAACGGCAGATTCTTCGCCCGAGCGAACTTCGTCACCGACAGATCGTACTTCGAAAACTCGGTCAGATTCCGATTGTTCGGCGACAGAATGACCGCCCCGGAATAGAAATTCCCCGGCGTCCGCAAAATAAACTTCGACAGATACATCTCCCAGCCATTGTCGAAATGCAGGTTCGCCCAATCCCACCCCTTCGTGATCAGACGAGGCAACGCCCCCTCCCAGACATGGTCATGATACCCGATGCCGCTCACATTATAGGTCTTCCCGGACCACACCACCGTCCCCGAGACGCGACACCGAGGCACGTAATAGTCCCCGGAGAGGTTCTTCGCGAACGCGAGGTTCGCACTCCGCCCCTCGACCCATACCGGTAGGAAATCCGCGAGATACTCCAAATCGACCTGGATCCCCCCCGCATTGTTCGCATGCAGCCGCCACGCCGGATACGTGCCGTTCGCTGAGCTGTCCTTGAACTCGACCGAGACGCCGTTCATGCCAGCCTTCAGCGTCCCACGCCGCTGGTTCAACGTATTGTAACTATACGAGGTGCCCGCTGGGTCGTACAGGATGATGAAGAAATTATCACGCTTCAAGAACCGGATATCATTAAACGACATCTTGTTGAAACTCACGACCAAGGTATAGTTGAACAACCCGCTCCCCGCATCGTTGAAGTAGACGTTGAAGTACCACCATTCACGATGGCTGAGCGGATGCGCCCCCTCGTCCGTCGGGACCAAGACATGCCGCCCCGAGTCAATCATCCGGGAGCTCCCTGGCGGCGTCGGCGGAATCCCGTCATCCAACGGCGCCGGAGCCACGGCCGCCGTCGTGATTTCAGTCGACGGACGATGCTGCAACACCACGAAATACCCAGTCGAGATCAAGACGGCACAAACGCCAATCACCGCAAGGACTCGACCCGCCGACCACCGACGCTTGACCGGCTCAGGCCCCCGCTCTTGCTCGTATTTCTTGTACCGCTTCCAGTAATAGCTGCGCCCGCTATACCGCCACACCAGCGACAGCCCGATAAGCAGCATCGGCACGCAAATCAACGGGGGAATATAGACGATGAGATTATAGATATCCCCGGCCTCCACGAGATGCCGCGCCTGCGACGCCGTCGTTGTATTATACGTCAGCTCCGCCGCCTCCCCGATCGGATCATTTAACTTCAGATACCGCTGCACCACCCGAGACTCCAATGCCTGCGGATAATACAGCTCCAAGAACTGAGACAGATGCGCGGAGAGCACCAGATGACGGTACACATGGACGACATACCCGGTCTGCGGATGCACCGTCAACCGCAGCGTCTCATCACAGAAATACGGCTCACCATGCCACGTGATCGGCCGATTGAACGTCTCCGACTGCCACACATCCAAATCCATCCCATCCACCACCCCCTGCTGGATCCGATGCATCTGACGGACAAACACGACGTTCTCCGCCCCCTGCGGTTCCCCGTTGGACTCGACCCAGCCCACCAGGACCGTATTCACCTCCCGGACCCCCGCCGGGATCCCCATGCTGCCCGCGTCCACATCCGTGAACCGCAGACTGCTCGTATGCGGATCAACCTGATACCACTCGCTGACCCGCTGCGTCCCATTGATGACCTCCAACACCTCCCCTTGGTCATCATACACCGCATCATGGATCAACGCCGAATGGGCTTTCGCATCCGACGAACACACCAGAATCGTCTCACGACCCAGGAAATTCCGGTCAATCGGCATCCGCTTCGCGGCCAACTCCACCAGCTCAAACGGCAGCACACTGCCCCCACTGGGATGCAACAGCACACTGTTCCGCTCCCAGTAATGAACCGCCCCCTCATCCTGCCACAAATAATCCTGCGGCAGCGTCGCCTGCCCCACAATCGTCGTCGGAATCAAATAAAAATACGCCACCAACCCCAACACCAACAAGAACACTCCGATAGTGGCCCCCAGGTCCTCAAACCGCCGGATCCGAGCAAACACCACGGCCAGCAACGTCGGAATCAGCAAGGCTAACGCAATAATCAGCAGAATCGTATCCCAAGATAAGGCATTCCAGGCTAACATGCCGCCTCCCGATAAAAATATCTAGACTTCCTATATATTAATATTTTGCCCTCCCAACCCCCCTTCCGGCTCCCTCCAAGGACCATCAACCACCCCTGATAAACCCAAAAAATGAACAAAAATTTATCTAGAGGAACCCACCTACTACAATACCAATGGGACCCACCACCAAAGAGCAAGCCAAGGCCACACTCCGAAAAGAATACGAAAAAACAATGAAACGCCCCCTCGCCAAAAAACCAGGGTCCCTCACCGTCATCGTCACCGAAGACACCTACGACAAAGCCCTCACCGCCTTCAACATCAGCGTCGCCGCCATCGAAATGGGCATGACCGTCTCCCTCTTCTTCACCTCCCGCGGCATCAACATCATCACCAAATCCTACAAACCACGCCGCGCCCGCTGGGGCGAAGCCCCCATCGGATGGAAAGAAAACATCATCAAACGCCGCGGCGGCTCCGTCCTCGCCCACCTCATGTACCAAGCCAAAGACATGGGCGTCCACTTCTACGCCTGCTACACCTCCATGCTCTCCGCCGGCATCCCCGAACGCAAACTCCTCGACAACGTTAAAATCATCCGCATGACCGAATTCCTCGGCATCGCCGCCGACGCCGACATCCACCTCGTCATCGGCTAACCACCAAGAAAACCACCACAGGACCACCCCCATGGACCTCGAAGACATCCTCAAAGAACGCGCCAAAACCTTCGACAGAGCCCTCAACGGCAACCTCGCCGCCCGCCAACCCGCCATCCTCTACGAAGCCATCCGCTACATCCCCCTCTCCGGCGGCAAACGCCTCCGCCCCACCCTCGCCATGCTCGCCTGCGAAGCCGTCGGTGGCGTCCCCGAAAACACCATCCCCCTCGGCGTCGCCCTCGAATACCTCCACAACTCCACTCTCATCCACGACGACATCATCGACAACGACCGCTGGCGACGCGGACTCCCCACCACCCACGAACGCTACGGCATCCCCCTCGCTATCATCGCCGGCGACGCCCTCATCGGCGAAACCTACCGCATGCTCTCCTACATGGCACCCCCCGAACTCCAATCCACCACCTACAAGGAGATCATCCGCGCCATCGCCGACACCGCCAAAAACTTCTACGAAGGCGAAGCCCTCGACATCGAATTCATGCACCGCCTCGACGTCACCATCCCCGAATACCTCATCATGATCGAGAAAAAAACAGGACAACTCTACCAACTCGCCGGCCACTGCGGCGCCCTCATCGGCAAAGGCAGCCGCCAACAAATCGACGCCCTCACCCGCTACGGCCTCCTCTTCGGACTCATGTTCCAAATCAAAGACGACCTCCTCAACATCCTCCCCGACCAATCCCGCCTCGGCAAACAACAACTCGGCAGCGACATCCTCAACGGCAAACGCACCCTCATGCTCGTCCACGCCCTCACCCAAGCCGACGCCAGACAACGCCGCACCCTCCTCAACATCATCGGCAACCCCAAAACCACCCCCGTTAAAGTCCAGCAAGCCATCACCCTCTTCCACACCCTCGGCTCCATCGACTACGCCACCCAGAAGCTCCAAGACTACCAGGAACAGGCGAAACGCTGCCTCGACACCCTCAAACCCTCCGAAAGCAAAGACATCCTCGCCGCCCTCGCCGAGTACAGCGTCACCCGCACCTACTAGAACCACCAGAACTAAAAAAAGAGACAAAGAAAAAAGAGGAGGGAGGCTCTCCTTACAGGACCTTCACAAAGACCAGGAGCACGACAGCCTGGATCTTCTTCTCCAACGGCGCAATCCCAGGCGCCTACGCAGACACGGTGACGTACACCGACCCGAAGCCTAAGATAGACCGTAAGGTGAGCGTCTCAGACCCATTCCCCGCCAACGCCACCGTACCATTGAAGTCACGCTTCAAAATCAATCCATGGTCAATCTTTTTTCTAACTTCTAACATTGATGAGGAATGGCCCGAGAAGGAACCCGCTGGCTTGTTCGATTGCGTCCCCGACGCTGATGGAAACGTCGGTTTTCCCAAGGCCCGCAATCAGTCCTGTACGAACGGTCGCGTTCTGGCCGGCAGGAAGCGTGGCGATGTGCCCGCTCGTGCCCTTCGCGATGAAGACTAGGCCGCTGAATGACACGGACCAGCCTACATTGGTGAGGTTCTGGTCTCCCTGGTTATGGACTGTGAGCGTCAGCCCGATGCCACCATGCATCGCCGTGATGACCAGTTGGGGCTGTTCCTCGATGGTCACGGAGAGGGGAGCCGAGTAGCCGCTCACCGAGCCGTTCAGGTCCTTCGCCTGCACTTTGACGTCGAAGACGCCCGGCGTGGTCCACAGGTGGCTTGCCTCGACGTGCTGGCCGGGGGTGTACGGGCCGGACCATCCCGAGGTGTTGTCCCCGTAGGACCAGCGGAGGTAGACGAGGGTGCCGTCCGGGTCGACGGGGGCGACCGCTTGGAAGGTGTACGACGTGTAGGTGACGCCGTTGGTCGGGCCAGTGGGTGCGTTGGGGGTGTTCGGCGGCATGTTCGAGATTTCAGGAGCGAGGTTCTGGATAGCGTCGATGTCAGCTGCGGGATGGTTCTCGGTCGCGCTGCCCGTGCCGTCGTCGACGATCTTGACGAATCTGGCGGTGGCCAGGGTGGAGCCCTGAAGGTCGAACGAGGTCTCGCCCATCCCTGAGCCTAGTGACTTCCAGGGGCCGTTCCAATGCTGGGCGACGGAGACCTGGTAGCCGTCGGGGGTGGATTCCCCCTCGAAGACTTTGAAGTCGGGGGCGCTGGGGGCGTCGGTGATGTTGGTGCCCATGTCGAGGACGATGTAGCCGTTGACGCCGAGGGAGGCGCAGCTGCCGTCGGGGGCGTCGAGGGCGGCGATGGCCTCGGTGGGGTTGTTCTGGAAGTTGTTCGGGGCGTTGTAGGGGTCGTAGTAGTTGACGAGGGTGACCTGGTGGGCGTAGTAGTCGCCGCCGGGGGTGAGCTGGACGTTCGTCACGGTGGGGGCGCCGCTGGTGATGGTGACGCTGCGTGTCTCTTCGATGTAGCCGTTGGATCGGTAGTGGACGGTGTAGGTGCCGGGGGGGAGGATGCGGTGGTAGTCGCCGACGTCCGGGTCGGTGAGGCAGGGCCAGTAGACGTTGTCGACGTAGACGGTGGCGTCGAGAGGTTTGCCGGTGTTGGCGTCGGTGATGATGCCGCGCAGGCCGATGTCGGCGGAGGCGATGATGCCGAGCATGGCGTCGCGGTTGAGGTTCCAGGCGCCGGGGATGTCGCTGTTTTGGATCTCGATGGTCCAGTCGATGTCGCCGCGGCAGCCGTAGCTGAAGTCGTTGCAGTCGCCGCGGGTCTGGTACCAGTCGTAGCCGTCGATGACGGTGTAGCCGTTGTGGCTGGCGAAGGCGTTGGAGAGCGCCAGGACCATGGTCTGGTCGGGGACGCGCATGGCTTTGTAGTTCCAGACGTAGTTGACGATGTTGCCGGAGGTGTGGTAGGAGAGGGAGAGGACGTAGTTGTGGGCGAGGGCGTTGGCGCGCATCGCCTGGGTCTCAGGCTGGGAGAACTCGGAGGGGCTGCCCCAGCCGGACTCCCACATGTAGCCGTAGTCGCGGTTGAGGTCGACGCCGTTGGCGTTTTCCCGTTGGCCCATTTCGTGGCCGTCGGGGTTGACCATGGGGATGAGCCAGATCTCGCGGTTGTCGACGAGGTTGGTGACATTCTGGATGATGCCGTAGTTGCTGGTGAGGTACTGGGCGAGCATGAGGGGCATCTCGGCGCCCATGTACTCGTTGCCGTGGTGGTTGCCGCAGATGCGGACCTCGGGTTCGTCTTCCTCGAGGTCGGGGTTGTCGGTGATCTTCAGGCCCCAGAGGACGCGTCCTTGGATGCTGTGGCCGAGGTCGTAGAGGCGGGCGATGGCTGGGTAGGTAGAGGCGATGGTCTGCAGCGCCGTCGTCATTTGCGCATAGGTAGTGAAGGCCCGATCTCCGCCGGATCTCCCTGTGGCGGGCATGGCGCCGGTGGGGGTGACGGTCAGGGCGATGGCAAGGATGCTGATGCTGATGAGTCGGATGGGCGTCTTTCTCATGGTGTGCTTCCCCTGTTGTCGGTAAAACAAAGGTATGGGGAGAATAATATCTCCCCATGCTGATTAATCTTTCTTAGGCCGTCGGGATGACGATGACCATCATGCCAAGGATTATTCCTGTAGCATGGGTTACTTTATCATAGACTTTTATGGTCATTTGTGTCATGCCGATATTTATTAACGGTCCGACGTGTACTCGTTTCGTGCCGCCGGCCGCGATCTCCGTGATGTTGCCCTCGAAGTGCTGGCTGAACTGGGGGAGATAGTCGAACAGCCGCTTGCAGTCAACGGACCAGGGGATGAGGCTGGCGTTGGCGTCGCCGACGTTGTCGACGACGATGCTGATGCCCAGCAGGCTGCTGGCGATTCTCTTGATGGTCACGTTCGGCTTGAGGATGTGGATGCTGGAGGGCTCGGACCAGTTGCTCGGCAGTCCGTAGACGTCCTTGGCCTGACAGCGGACGCTGAAGGTGCCGCCGTCCGCCCAGGCATGGCCCGTGGATCCCGGCGTACCGGAGGCATAGGGGCCGACCCAGCCGCTGATGTTGCCGTCGCCCCAGTCGAACCGATAGGAGACGGTATCGTTGTCCGGGTCTGAGGTGGTGGCCGTGAACGAGTAGTTGACGCCGACGTTGCCTACGGCGGGCCCTGTGGGCGCGGCAGGCGTCGACGGCGGTGACCCTGCGAAGACCACAAGGTCGGCCATGTAGGGCTGCTTGTTGTACGCGGTGACCACGAGCTTGACCGGTTGGGCCCCATACAACGGCCCGTTGAACAAGATATGAGCCAAGCCGGTGGCATCCGTGTAGCCGACCCCGATGAGCTCACCACTGCGGGAGATGGCGCAGCGTGCGCCCTGGACGCCAGCGACGGTCACATCGAAGAACTCGCTGCCGATCGGGATGCCAGGGTTGTGGGTGACGCTGAGCGGTGCCGGGGTGGCCGTACGGATCTGCAGCGACGGGTCGCCGAAGATTGTCCAGTAGTCGGTCTCCCCGGTGCCCGCGGTGCCGTAATCGTCATTCATCAGCATGCAACCGCAGTAGTAGATCCCGCCGACGGTATGCTTGACGTTACTGGTATAGTGCTCGCAGACAAGGTCGACCGTCTCATCCTCCGCGTCCATGGGAGGATCCCAGCTCTGGGAGATGGTGGAGCCGAAATGCGCGATCGCCCCGGTGGGCTCGCCGTTGTGGGTCGCGCGCAGCCAGGCCTCGCAGAAGCAGGTCTGGCCATCGAAGTC
The DNA here is from genome assembly GCA_963769885.1 of Methanobacteriota archaeon. Taxonomy (GTDB): domain Archaea; phylum Thermoplasmatota; class E2; order DHVEG-1; family DHVEG-1; genus CAIRCU01. Next base: position 488,769 of record CAVYNH010000007.1, on the reverse strand, counting down.
GCCCACGTAACACGCCACGGAGTCGATGAAGGGCAGCATGTTGTCGTTGGTGAGCTGGTTCACGTTCGTGACGCTGAAGCTGCTCGTCCCCCAGAGGGTGACGTCGCCGTGCCCGCAGTAGTTGATGATGCTGCGGCCGTCGTTGACCGAGGTGGCCACCATCGTCGTCGTCGGCTCACCGGGTGGGTCTAGGCCGCCCTGGCTGCCGCCATAGAGCTCGTCGACCGCGGTATACGTGTAGCTCATGAGGTCGGTGCGGATGTTCCGGATGTGCTGATAATCATACTCGTTGTCATCGCCAGGGCCGAACTCTGAGCCGATGCCCAATCCCTTGTTGTACCAAGCGGCCGAGATCTGCGGGTCCCGTTCGTATTCGATGCTGCGCTGGACCTGGGTCTGGACCTGGGCGTTATTCTCAGCGGAGAACCGCCCGACGAACAGGTCCTGGTAATGGTCACTGCCGACGACGTAGGAGTAGCTGGGGTCTGAGGCGTCGCCGGAGAGCATGTAGGTCGGCAGTTGCGCGGAGTCGCCGACGAGCAGGACGAACGTCAGCCCCTGGGTGTTGTAGTAGTTGGCGATGTAGGATTTAATCGCGTTCGCGTTGCCGATGGTGGAGACGTTCACCATCTGCGTGGGGATGCCTTCGCTGATCTTCCACTGCAGGAAGGGCACCATGTCCTGGTAGAAACTGTCGTAGGTGATGATGAGCATGTTGCCTTGTTCCGCCACTGGGGTGTACCGCCCGGTGCCGTAGTTGAGGAACTGATGGGCGTAGATGTCCGCGTAGCACGAATCAACCTTGGTGACGGGCGCTGTACGCGGCAGGCAGTTGACGGTGTCCTCGCCGACGACCGTGACCTGGACGGTCACCTGGGAGTACACCCGCAGGGTCTGGCGGACAGGGTTGTACTGCACGGGGCAAAGGACCACGGTCTGCCCGCGGTAGTCGCGCAGGATGTACGGCTCGCGCAGGGAGACCGGCGAGGCCGGGTACCAGGCGTCTGAGTCGTAGACGGACCCGAGCGTGTACGGGACCTCATCAGGGTTCACCGTCCGCTTCAGGTTTCCCTTGGAGGGGGCGACGCGGACGCCGGTGTAGTCGACATAGGAGGCGTCTGTGACCTGGGCCTGCATCCGGGCGGTGCCCGGGATGATGACGCTGCGGCAGATCAAGGGCAGATCCGGCTCTCCTGCGATGAGTAGGTGGGATTCTCCACTGAGGCGGGGGATGGTGTACGCCTGCCCGCTGATGGTCACAGGGTTCATGATGACGCCGTCGATATCATAGGTGATGGTGATGGCGTCGTCGTCCGTCGCGACTGAGATCCTGAGGGGATTCTGCGTCTGTCCGGCGCTGACCTGGTGGAGCGGCAGGAAGGCTCCGAGAAGGAGCATCAGGATTGCCGCTGCCACGATACCGTTTCGATGGTTATTGTTCATAGGTTTCATCTCTTACTTTCCTATATCTTCTCCTAACTCATAGCAATTCTAAGGACGAATGGTCCGAGGAGGAAGCCGGTCGCATGCGCGGTAAGCTCGTTGCCGTACACGGCGCTGGCCTCCACCATGATCTTGATCTTCCCAAGGCCCGAGAAGAGCGGGAAGGGACGGACAGTCTGCGGCTCGTTGACGGGCAGGGACTCAATCTGGCCGGTCTTCTGGAGGCTGATCCGGCCGCCGGTCACCGTGATGCGCCAGTTGGTGATTGCGTTGCCGTCGCCGACGTTGAGGAAGGTGACCCTGACGCCGATGCCGCCCTTGATGTCTTGGACTTGCAGGATTGGGCAGCCGACCCGGATGATGATCGAGTCTGACCACTCGGTGGAGAATTGGAAGTCTCTCGCCTGGACCTTGACCGTGAAGTTGCCCCCGGAGGTCCAGAAATGGGAGGCATTCCCTGATGCCCCGGAGTCGAACGGCCCGACCCAGCCGCTGGTGGTACCGTCGCCCCAGTCGAAACGGTAGTAGAGACTGTCGTTGTCCGGGTCAGTCGCACTCGTGGTGAAGGTGTAGTTCACCGCGACCGTCCCGGAGGTCGGCCCGTCTGGCGTCGTAGGGATGGTGGGCTGATGGTTCAGCCTGACGGGCTTTATCCGCTGTGCCGGGTCTGCGAAGAGCAGGCAGCTTTCGATGATGCCGCGCCAGCTGCCCGGAGCACCGGTGTAGGTCCAATTGACGGTGGGCGCCATCTCGTCCTTGGAGTAGGCATGGGCCTTGCCCAACTGCCAGTTTGCGGTGTTGTTCGAGTGGTTCGTCATGTCGAACATGTAGTCCCAGAACAGCTTCTGCTGCAGGGCGCTTGATGAGTTGGTGTCGCTTTGGGATCCCCAGCCGTACCCGGTGTTGTAGGTGCAGCCGAAGGCGAGATGGGTTGAGTAGAACAGCATGGCGTCGAGGACGCCGTCGTCGGCGCCAGTGAAGTCGCCGCAGTGGCAGCCGTAGTCGGTGATGAAAAACGGCTTGGTGTTGGTATACAGCGTCCGCCAGTCAGAATCGTAGACGTCTAATGACATGGTGGGATCCGCGTGGGCAATGCCTGAGAGAAGGGTGACGTTGTTGCTGTTGATGGCGTTGCGAAGGCCCGCGATAGCCGCGGACTCAGAGCCGCCTCTCCAGCCGGGGTTGGTCGGCTCCGCGGTCCATGCCTGGGTGAGGTTATAGGGGATCGCGGGGTTGTGCTGGTTCCAGGTCTGGAAGCCGTACTGGAAGCCGAGCCAGGCGGGGTAGGCGCCGTGGGCGCCTGGGTTGGGGCCCAGCCAGTTCGTCGTCCCTTTTATGGCGCTGTAGTCGACGAAGTCGTCTCCCTGGCAGTTCCAGGTGGTGTCGCCGCCGTAGAACGCGGCATTCTCCAGGATGTTGAGGTTGTTCTCGTTGATGTACTCGAAGCTCTTCGTCATCCAGTTGGAGACATCCTTTGGAGTGTCGCAGGTGAGCCGTCCGATGTACAGCTCGCTGTAGAGGTCGAAGCCGAGGTCGCCTTCCTCGCCCCAATGGGTGTCATGGTCGGCGTTGAAGGTGTTGTCCAGGTTGCTCCAATAGATATCTGCATCCACGTTGGATTCGTAGGAATAGTCCATGAGGCGCGCGGGGATGTAATTGGCTTCCCCATCGGCGCCGATCAGGACGTACATGGTCCCCCAGTCCTGGTAGGCGTCCTTGCAAAACTCACGGATGCGTGCCTGGCTGTCGTTGAAGAGCGGGTCGGGGTTGTAGTAGTCATGGCAGGCTTGGATTACCTGGGTCGTGACGACGGTGCCCGAGAGGCCCTCCATCGCATGCTGGGCGAGGAGGCTGTCCCAGTTGTAGGGGACGGTGCTGTTGGTCGCCCACTGGTTCAGGCTGTTGGTGGTGGTGGTGATGATGACGTAATCATAGTGTTGGCTTGGGCCGCAGAGGCCGCCGGGGTAGGTGAAGGGGCCTTTGACGGACCCGTAGCTTGATAGGACTTCGGGGTTGCTGACGAGGCTGCGCACCCAGGCTTCATCGTCAGCGGAGTAGCGGAGGAGCGGGTTCGCTGCAGCAGGCTTCAGGGTGATGCTGATGGTCAGCTGCGGATGAAAGAGGAGGGTCCCAGAGTTGGGGATGTACTGGACAGACATGAGGGGGAGGGAGAGGATGGTGTAGCCGCGGCAGTAGCCGATGCTGTAGTCGTCGTCGTAGGTGGTCGAGGGGTAGGGGGTGGTCAGGTGGTAGAGTGCCGCGTCGTAGGCGATCTCGGTGGGGGCTGGGCTGGAGAACGGTAGCTCGCGCTGGAAGGGCATGAGGGGCTGCTGGAGGAGGCCCGGGGCGTTGATGGTCTGCGCGGGACCGGTGACCGTGATGGCCTCGATGGTCGTCTCGGCTGGCAAGGCGAGCTTCACGAAGCTGACCGGCATGCTGGGTCCGCCGACGTCCTTGCCGAGGTTCATAGCGCCGCTGAGGTGGAGTTGGGAGAACGTGCGGCCGTAGAGACGGGTGGTCGTGAGCGTGGGTGGCTCGAAGGCGAACTGGTAGGTGAGCGTCGTGGGTGCGTGATTGGTGTGGTTTTCAGCGGCGCTGACGATGATTGCGGGGGGCAGGCACATGGTCAGGCAGAGCGCCAGGGCCAGGAGCCGGGTGGTGGATCTATTGGAGTGAGCTGGTGGTATGGTCATAAGTTACATCTCCATATCCTAGTGGGAGTGGTGAGGGTCGGTTAACCTGATGCAGGCAGGGTCCTTGTTAGAATTAATTATAGATTTCATATATATAAATTGATGAGTCGGCGGACGAGGCTGGCTCCCTCCAAGTCATCAGGAGGGCGGGGGGATCTGCTATCCGCTGGAGGCTTGAGTATTAAAAAAGAAGAGAGGGGGGAGGAGGGTGTCCTCCCTTGTTCGGGTGTCCTTGTTAGTTTGTCCTACTGACTTGTTGCTGCGTGGCTGTCCCCTGGGTCTGTTGCTGGGCGGGCTGGGTCTGCCAGGTTGGCTGTGAGACGACCGATCCCGTCGTAATCGAGGCGAAGAGGCCGGCGTTGTCGTAGGCGATGGCCTTGACCGTCAGGTTCGTGCCCGGGGGCACGGGGCTCATGGTCCACTGGTATGGGGCCTCGGTGTCCACGAACTGCAGGGCGTCTTCCACGTAGAACTCGACCCGGTTCATGCCGCTGGTTGCGTCGGTGGCGTTGGCGGTGAAGATCATCGAGTTCAGGTGCTTCTCCTTCGTGATGTTCACGAGCGGTGGGGTTGTGTCGATCTTGATGGGCGGCGTGGTCTTTTGTGTCTCGGTGTTGCCGACCTTGTCGATGGACCAGTAGGTGACCGTGTGCGAGCCGTCGCCGGTGATTGGGAACGGCGAGCCCGTGTAGGTCATCTCGACGCCGGAGTCGATCTTGTACTTGATGCTGGCGACGCCGGATCCCGGAGTGGAGCCGCCACCGCTGAGGATTGGGTCGCTTGCGGTGAGGGTGACCGTGGGGTTCGTGATGTACCAGTTGGCGAGCCCGTTCGGGTTCACCGGGTTCAAGGCAGCGGTGGTGGTCGGTGGGGTCGCGTCAATGCCGATGCTGAGGGTCTGCTGGTTGTTGGTCGGGTATTTGTCTCCTGACAGCGGCAGGCTCATGGTCAGGGTGTAGAGTCCTTCAACGACAAAGTTTTGGTCAGGGAAGGTCAAATCTTGTTGACCGGTGAGTGCCGGGAGGTTGATGCTGCCGACGGTGTTGTTGTAGACCTCTGCAGTGGTGTTGGTGATGACCGCATGCGCGACTAGTCCTATCTCGTTGAACGTCCCGGTGTTCTTAACGGTGCCCTTGATTTGTTGCACGCCGGGTGCCTTGTAGAGGACGGCTTTCAAGCTTGGGGCTTTCAAGCTTAGGACTTTCACCAAGCTTGGGGAGGTGATCGCGGTCACACTCACATCATGCCAGTAGTCGAGTGCGAAGATTTTTTGTTTCATGTCGTTTGCGGTGTTGCCGTCGGTTGGCAGCAGGGTGGTTCCCTTGACAGCGTACTCGATGGTGCCGGGGACGCCTGCGGCGATGTTAGCGGGGGTCCAGTTGAGGAAGGTCAGCGTGCGGGACTCACCGGGGTTGAGCACGGTGGTGACCGCCGCGTACTGTGTGTACTCCATCGTCAGGACCACTGTATCCGATCCAATCAGCACGTCGTCGATGTAGGCACCGGGGTAGAAGACCGAGGTGTCAGCGCCGAAGTCGAAGCAGATCCTCACGGTCTGGTTGGCGTAGGCCGCCAGGTTGAAAGTCACCATCGCCCAGTAATTAAACCCATGGTTGGTGTAGATGGGGATGCCAGCAACGCCGTTTCCGAGTGGGTTCGCGGTGTTGGTCACTCCGGAGTAGGCAGGCGAGACCGGTGTCATCAGCGTCCAGGTTGTCCCGTTGTTGGTGGAGATCTTGACGTTGTACCCGTCGTAGCTGTTCTCGAAGTCATACCAGTGCCAGTATGTCAGCATCGAGTTGGTGGCTGGGACGGTGACTTGCGGTGACATAAGGGCGGCGCGTTGGTTCTCGTAGTTGCCCGCGAGCTTAGTCGCCCAGAGTTTCGTCCCGGAGTGTGCCGCCATGGGGCCGCTTGTGGGTACGCCCCACTCCCATTGGGTGCCGTTGCGGACCACGAAACTGCCGTTGTCGATATCGAAGCTCGAGGAGTACCCGTTAATAATATGGGTTGTCGTGCCGATTTCAGCCTTGACGAAGAATGGATACTCGGGGTCCTGCCCGATGTTCTTGACGACGAGGGAGACGGGCAGCGTCTGCGCGGTACCGCTGACTGGCTGGAGGATGCTGTCGACCTTCACGTCGTTGATGAACGGATAGTACAACGAGATCGATTTCGTGAAGGCATCATTGCTCGGTTTTTGGTCACCGACCATGTTGGTGCGACCGATGATGGTGTAGGAAACCGTTGTGTTTTGCTGTGTCGCGTTATGCCATCCTAACGGCGTCCAACTATCGAAGGTTAGGGTCTGGCTCTGACCCGCGGTGAGGTTAACGGTGGCGTTTCGTTCATATCGTATGGCGAAACCGGGGTTGTAGATGGTCATGTCATCGATCGCCATGCTGTAGCTAGTCTGGGGGGTTCCAACGAATGCGACGTAGACCGTATTGGATCCGCCGAAACCGGTGAGGTCGACGCTATGGTTGACCCATCCGGCTGGCCAGCCTCCGAGTGTGGTCGAACGCAGGATTGGGGCGCCGCAGTCGAACCAGGCTTTACCGTCGAAGGAAGCCTGGACCTGGATTGAGTCGTTGTAGGTAGGACCGTTTACATCATGGAACATCCAGATGCTCAGCTTCGGGGCTTGAACTGTCGCGAGGTCGAAGGGCCCAGCGTAGAGCCTTTTCTGCACAAGAGCGGAGTTGTAGTAGTAGAATCCAAACCGCAAGCCGCCGTGAGGCGCAATGACCGGTGTGGCCCAGGTGGTCCAGGTTGTCGCAAAGTTTTGGCTATAGTAGTATGAATTTTGCCACGCCTGGCTCGTCCAGATACCGAGATTTTGCTTATTATTCGCGTACATCCAATGCATTCCATCCCCATAGTAGCTGGAGACGTCCTTGAAGTTCGTGAAATATCCGGGTCCGTCGAAGGTCTCAATCAATCTTGTTTCGGTATTGGATCCGACACACACATTATCTATGTACCAGTAGGAGCCATAATTCGTGGCCGGTTCTACGAAACGGAAGCGGATCTTCACATTCGCCTGTCCCGCTGCCCAGCTGGAGATGTCGAAGCAATAGGTGTAATAGACGTACTCGTATGGATACATGAAGCTCCGAACCAGGTATGGCCAGGTGGCGCCGCCGTCCGTGCTGCCTTCTACGTAACCTCGCATAAGGTAGGCCGAGTCGTAGTACCAGTAGTTGGCGAAACTCAGCTTGACTTGGGTGAGGCCTACGCAGTTGATGACCGGTGAGATGAGGGAGTCGTTCCTCGCCTGGTAGGGGCTCGCATAGTAGAGACGGGCATAGTAATTAAGGAAGTCGTAGCTGGTGTAGGTCGAGGGGGATCGGTGCCATTGGTTATACGTCCATCCGGTTGAGGCGTTCGTGATGGTCCAGCCTGCGGGCGGATTATTCCCGTATGGTCCCCAGGCCACCGGCTTGTAGACGTAGAAGTTGTCGAAGTAGAAGTAGTCGACAAGGGAAGCGTCTGCGCCGCTGACCCACTCGAACTTCACCTTAAAGTTCGTGCAGCCGAGGACTCCTGGGTACGCTGACATGTCAAGGGCAACCGCGGTGCTGTTCGTGGTAGTTAAACCGCCCCACATGTAGCGCTGGACCCAGGTTACGCCGCCGTCCGTGCTATAGTTCACATACACCTTGCTGTCTGCTCCAGAGCAATAGAAGTACTTCGTGAAGTTCAGACAGACGCGGCTCAAGCCAGATAGGTTTATCGCCGGGCTGATCAGGCTCTCGTCCTGAGCGGCAGTGTTATTCTCAAAGATCCTGGGATACATGGTGCTTGTATACCATGGGGTGTACTGAGAATAGCTGTTGGCGAGGGAGTTGGTATAAACGTACCACGTTGCCAGGCGGTTCGTTGTACTGCGAGTCCAGCCGGGTGGGAAATTGTAATGCTGTAAGTTACCGTCAGTTGCATTGTAGGCTTCGAACCCATCGCGGTACAATATATTTGGTGATCCACCCGCGGCGCCGATCTTCACGTTCACGGGGATATTGGTGGCATCGTTTGTACCGTAATTGGTGACCGTTACGCTGGGGGTCTGTGCGCCAGCGGCTGTGCCGCCGACGGGGCTGAGGATGGCGCTGACGCCGACATCATCAGATGCGGCACTGCTGACGATCGCCTCGATCATCCAGCTCCGGTTGTAGCTTGCACTACCAGTTCGAACCTCAGACCAGCCACTGCCGGTATTATACCAATCGCTTTTGCCGACGACGGCAGGACCCTGATCATAGGGATAGTATCTATAACCATGGGTCTGCATCAATTGAACGGAGACCCAGATGTCTCCAGTCGCAGGCACTTTTACTGGGGAGCCGAGGACGATGCGTTTCCAGCCGATACCCGTTACGGTGTACGGCGTCTGACTGATCAGTGTAGTGGTTCCGGTGGCGGTGCCGTTGTAGATTCTAATCGACCCGCTCAAGGGTTCGGTGTGGTAGTTAAACCAGTTGACGGCCGTGAAATATTGCCCTACATAGGAACTCATCTCAGTCGGCGTCAAGCGCATGGCGACTTCCCAGGTAAAACCAGTGGTCCAACCATATCCGCCGTACAGATATCCGTGGTAGGCCAAGAGGTTTTCACCACTTTTTGGTGAGGACGATCCTCCGTCTAAGGGATTAGGATTAGGATCCACTATTGTCGCAATCTTCATTTTTGTCGCTGCGTTCTGAGGCATCGTGGCGGGGACGCTGGATAACAGCATCGATGCCGTGACAAGCAGTGTCAAGAACGCTGTTGTCTTAACCAGCCTATTTTTCAATAGAGTTCTTTGCTTTGTTTCTTGTTTCAAGTATACCTCCTCCAATGTATTAGAATGATGTCAATCCTTATAAACTTAATTATATCAACAGGATAAAAATAAAAAATTACAAATGAATTATATAAATAATCAATGTATTTATAGACATATATATTAAAAACCGTAAAATGTCGATGATACACCAAAAACACATCTGTTACGAGACGCATTATCACTCCTCTGAAGGCTCTTTTTGATAAAAATAGAGGAAACAGGCGAATCTATAGAAAGACCACCACATTTACTACCGTAGACTGAGAAAAAATAAAAATAGAAGGACAGAGGAACTCTCACCGGGTCAGATAGCCAATCCTCAGAAGACTCTCCAATCGAGATCACCCCGAAAGGAAGAACATCATAACCCCTACAATAAACCCAGTCTAGTCAACAGCGGCATCCTCAGTGAATATCGCGGTCGCGGTCATGCGAATGGTACGTCTCAAAAAACGATAAAGCTGCGCTTGAAAGACCGCGCCGCCACTCTCCTAGCCGCCAGAAAATCGCTTGCTAATCCCCCCAGTTTCACGACAGATGCCGGAGAACAAGCGTTCCTTTCTCATCAGCCTTTGCCAGACGGCGCAAGAGGGGGTGATGTCGTCGAAGGCTCCACCGCCATAGCTCACGCGCAGCATATAGGGGAATGAGAGGTCATTATCTAATTACGTAAGCATTGGAATCCAGCACGCCGTCATCGGAGGCGTCCAAATCATCGCAGTGGCAGCGAGAAAACACGGTGGACGAATGGGAGAGCCTTATCTACTCCCCTATAGGATTCCCACACACAAGATTGGAAACCGCTGAGGAGCAGGTAAACGTTTCACAAGCTAGTGAACGTCTCAATATCCTGCATAGTCACCGCTCTATCCATGACAACCTGCTGTCATTTGATTGATAAATTGAATCGGACAGCTATATGGCGTGTTTATACTCATTCACCAGTCCGACAGGTTATTTTATGCGGTTACAATAATAATAGATAGATACTGTCGGCTTGTGGTTACAGATGTGGCTGGGATACCAAAACCGGATTCTGTGGCTCTGATAGCCGGTGACAACGTTAGGGTTGCAGACCAGCACCTTGGCCCAAGACCCCGTCCTCTTCATCGTTCTGGAGTAGCAGGTTCAGAGGGACAGGCGTGAGGAACACCGTGACTATTCAATCCCCACAGGTGTATGGGAGCCTGATGGTGCCTGCGATATAGTTGATGGATACAGGCGCCTGGGAAAGAATGGCGCAGCCGCGGCGGTAGCCGATGTCACAATCCCCTGTCGTGGCAGGATATCGGGCAGGGCTGGTGGTTTCGGACAGACGCTCGTAATAGTGGATGTCGGCTGGCAGCGGGTCGCCGAAGGGGATCGATTGTTGGTACGGCGTGATGGGTGGTCATTAAGGTTAATTGAGGTCTGAATCTCGTGTGAGGCGCCCATGACGGTGATCTTGTCAACAGTCGTTTGGGCCGGGAGCGCGATCTTCAGGAACGAGACTGGGAGTGCGAGGAGACCGTCCTCCTTGCTCATAGTCAGGCAACTAGCCAGGGAAATATTGATAAAACAACGGGAGAGAAGGAGTCACTTGGGCTGTTCAGGTCGGACATAGGAAAAGGTATCAGTGAGTAACGAGGCAAAGGTGGGAGCTGCGCTCGCAGTTCGATCAATGGGAACGAGGTAATACATATGATTAAAGCAAAGTACCACCACGAGACCTCGGATGAGTAGCCTTCTACTCTGACTACAGAGGATTTTACTGTGTTTCTAAATATGCCCTTCCAATGACATACGGTACGCTCGCGCTATCCGTTTCTTACTATCGGCATAGTTCAGGGAAAATGTAAGAAAGAAAAAAAAGAGGGGGGAGGGAGGATGGATTCCTCCCAAAGTTGGGGTTCCTTAGTTCGCCCTACTGGCTTGTCGCTGCGTGACTGTCCCCTGGGTCTGTTGCTGGGCGGGCTGGGTCTGCCGGGTTGGCTGTGAGACGACCGAACTCGTCGAAGACGTAGCGCTGAAGCCGGCGTTGTCGTAGGCGATGACCTTGACCGTCAGGTTCGCGTTGGGCACGGGGCTCAGGGTCCACTGGTAAGGGGCCTCGGTGTCCGTGAACTCCAGGACGCCTTGCAGGTAGAACTCGACCCGGTTTATGCCGCTGGTTGCGTCGGTGGCGTTGGCGGTGAAGATCATCGAGTTGAGATGCTTCTCCTTCGTGATGTTCACGAGCGGTGGGGTTGTGTCGATCTTGAAGGGCAGCGTGGTCTTTTGTATCTCGATGTTGCCGACCTTGTCGATGGACCAGTAGGTGACCGTGTGTGTGCCGTCACCGGAGACCGTGAACGGCGTGTTGGTGTAGGTCATCTCAGAGCCGGAGTCGATCTTGTACTTGATGCTGGCGACGCCGGATCCCGGAGTGGAGCCGCCACCGCCGAGGATTGGGTCGCTTGCGGTGAGGGTGACCGTGGGGTTCGTGATGTACCAGTTGTGCTCTCCGTTAGGTGTGGCTGGGTTCATCGCTAGGGTTGTGACCGCCGGTGTGTTGTCGATGCCCAGGCTTAGGAGCTTCCAGTTGTTGGTGAGGATGTTGTCGGTGCCAAGCGCGATGCTCACGTTCAGGGTGTAGGCGCCTTCCGCGTTGAAGTTACAGGTGCCCAGAGCAACAGACTGTGTTCCACCCAGTGGAGTGAGGCTGATGCCGTCGGTTGTGTACGTGTAGTAGACACCGGTGTAGTTGGTCACGACCGCAGGTACCTGTTCAGGCCAGACTCGGGGAACGTCCCGAGGTCCACAACGGTGGCCGCGATGCTCTGAGGCCCGATTGCCTTGTAGAGGACGGCTTTCAAGCTTAGGGCTTTCAAGCTTGGGGAGGTGATCGCGCTCACGCTGACGTCGTGGAAGTAGTGCAGCGTGAAGTTGCTGTATCTCTGGTCGTTCGCGGTGTGGGTGTCGTTGGCCAGCAGCGTCGTCCCGATGGCGCTGTAGCCTATGTCACCGGAGATGCCTGCCGCGATGCCCGCTGGGGTCCAGTTCCCGTAGTTAAATGTGCGGGTCTCTCCCGGAGCCATCCAGGTGGCCACCGCAGCCAGCTCGTCGAACTCCAGGACCAAGGTGGACGTTTTGATCTGGGCTTTAATGAAGAATCCACGCTCGGAGTTCTGCCCGATGTTCTGAATGGTGAGGGAGACGGGCAGGGGTCGCGCGTTGCCGCTCACGGGGCTGGTGATGGCGGTGACCGTCACGTCGTGCAGGAACGGGTAGTTCAGGGTCACGGTCTTAACGGTGACGTTGTTGCTGGGGGCTAAGTCGCCGGTGAGCATGCTGGTCGCCTTGCAATCGTAGACGATGTTGACGCCCTGAATCGAAGCGTTGTTCCAGGCGGTGTTTGTCCAGGCCGGGAAGTTGACGCTCATGGTCTGTCCGGCGGTGAGGGAGACGTTCACGTTTTGGTTGTATACAACAGTACCGAGGGTTGAATCAAACAAGCTAGCGTCGTCAATGAACATGTTGTCGCCGTAGGCACTGGTCGCCAGGAACGCGATGCGCAGTGTTGGTGATGCCCCGTAGGATCCGAGGCTGACCGAGTGTTGGTACCAACCGTTGACGGCCGGTAGTCCCTGCAGCTGGGTGGACCGGTAGTAGGTGGTGAGGTTTACCCAGTTGACTCCATTTGTGGAGACCTGGACAGTGACTGTGTCTGCGGTTGTCAAGTAGCCGGTGTCATGGTACATCCAGAACATCAGATTCATATTCGCGTTATTGTAGTTCAGGATGCCGCTGTAGACCCGGGCTGAACCCGTGGAGGCCGAGTACGATTGGTATTCGGCCATGTAGGTGCCGGAATGCGGCGAGCAGGTCGGAGAGGTTCCGCTGCTGGCTTGTATCCAGTTATAAGACCCAGAAAGGATGACGGCGGTCCATGTCGACCAGACTTCGAAGCCATTGGCCCAGAGTGTGCCGTTGGTTTTAATCCGCATGTTGACGGGAACATTAGTCTCATTATTCTGGCCCAGGTTCTGCACAGTGGCGGCGGGGATGATGGAACCGCTGCCGGTGCCGCTGACGGGTGAGGTGATGGCGGTCACGGCGAAGTCATGCAGGTACGGGTAGTACAGGGTCACGGTTTTAACGGTGACGTTGTTACTGGGGTCTGAGTCGTTGGCGAGCATGCTGGTCGCAATGCAATCGTAATCGATGTTGGTGCCCTGGGTTGTAGCGTTGAGCCAGTCGGTGTTTGTCCAGGCCGGGAAGTTGACGGTCGTGGTCTGCCCCGAGTTGAGGGAGACGGTCACGTTCTGGTTGTATATATAAATGAGGCCGGGGTCGATCAGGCTAGCGTCGTCAATGAACATGTTGTCGCCGAATTGGCTTGTCGCCAGGAACCCGATGCGCAGTGTTGGTGATGTCCCATAGGCTCCGAGGCTGACCTGGTGTTGGACCCATTGGTTGACGGCCGGTAGTCCCTGCAGCTGGGTGGACCGGTAGAAGGTGGCGAGCGTCACCCAGTTGACTCCATTCGTGGAGACCTGGACGGCGATTGTTTCTGCGTTCGTCAAGTAGCCGGTGTCATGGAACATCCAGAATCGCAGTTTCATGTTCGCATTATTGTAGCTCAGGTTGCCGCTGTAGAGCCGGGCTTGGTATCCCGAACTGGCCGAATACGAGTTGTAGTAGGCCATGTAGGTGCCGCCGTGCGGCGTGCAGGTCGGAGAGGTTCCGCTGCTGGATTGCGCCCAGTTATAGGTCCCAGAAACGATTTGGGCGGTCCATTGAGACCAGACTTCGAAGCCGTTGCTCCAGAGGGTGGTCGGTGAGCCGTATTTGCCGATTTTCATGTTGATGGGAACATTGGTCTCATTGGTTCGTGCCCAGGTTCTGCACCGTGGCGGCGGGGATGATGGAACCGCTGCCGGTGCCGCTGACGGGTGAGGTGATGGCGGTCACGGCGAAGTCGTGCGCTGCTCCCGCGGTTAAATTTTGTGTCGCCTTGTTCTGTGTCACTGCGGCGGGGACGCTAGAAAACAGCATCGATACCGTGACAAGCAGTGTCAAGAACGCTGTTGTTTTAACCAGCCTATTTTTAGATAGAGTTCTTTGCTTTGTTTCTTGTTTCAAGTATACCTCCTCCAATGTATTAGAATGATGTCAATCCTTATAAACTTAATTATATCAACAGAATAAAAATAAAAAATTACAAATGAATTATATAAATAAGGAATGTATTAAAATACATATATATTAAAAACTGTAAAATGTCGATGAAACACCAAAAACACATCTGTTACGAGACGTATTATCGCTCCTCTGAAGGCTCTTTTTGATAAAAAAAGGGGAGACAGACAAATCCACAGAGAGACCAACACACCTGCAACAAGAGAACAGTAAAATATCACGAATTAACATTCTCCTTTTTTTTCTGATTTCATCATCTCACCCCACTCTTTTCTCCTTTTCCCTCGACTTCTCAATGAACGCCTGAAAAGCATTCGCAAACGGCCATCATCAGCACTGCTATGTAACCGTTTGAAGCTATTCCCCTTAGTTGAAGAAATGCATGCGAAGCCGTTCAATCATTTGTCCAACCCAATCCACCTACCCCTTTGTCTGCAGTTTCTTCACCAAAGCCTTGATGGGGGGCACCTCTATATTGTGTGAGAGCCATAATCGGTCATCGCCTTTGGGATTCCAAAGATCGGGAAGACCTATGCGAACACGCTGATCGCGATTTGGAATACAACAGTACGGAACACGCGCATCCAGTGAAGAACTGGGAGGAACCAACCTCACCTTCCGTCGACTCCGCTTCTTTTTCCAAAAGAAAGTAATCTCAGAATACCACAGCAGACGACGCGGGTAAAAAAAATGATAAAAGGAAAAAAGAAGAAGGGCCGGCTCCCTATAGAGAGCCTTCCCATTACGGACTCATCACGGGAGGAACACCATCAAGGGTCCCACGATCATCCCGAACTTGGTAATATCGAGATTCTTCGTATAGGCCGCGGTCGCAGTCATCTCGAAGGTGATGCGTCCAAAACCGACGATCTCGTGTCCAAAGGGCTTGATCGTCGTCTTCTCACCCGCGGGCAGATCCGTGATGGATCCAACCACCTCCCGAAGGATCCCACTGGCGATACCACCATTTATCCTAATCTTCCAGTGAATCTGCGTGGCATTGCCATCCCCGGAGTTCTCGAGGATCACCTTAGCGCCTAGTCCGCCCCTAATCTTGCACGTCATGTTCGGCGCGCCAATTGTGATTGAGGCGGGCGGCGAGACATTCGTGATCGCCCCTACCGTATCCTTGGCCTTCACGGTCACACTGTAGGTGCCTCCCGCGGTCCAGACATGGTTTGCGGTACCAGTCTCACCAGAAACGAACGACCCGACCCATCCGCTGTTGGTCCCATCGCCCCAGTCGAAGAGATAGAAGATGGAGTCGTTGTCGGGGTCGGTGGTAGTCGCGGTGAAGTCATACTGGAAGGCCACAACACCGTTCGTCGGCCCTTGCGGCGCCGCAGGATCAGCGGGCGGGGCGTTGGACCGCGCGGGTTTGAACAACTGCGCGGGGTCTCCGAAGAGGAGGAGGCACTGGATTGTCTCCCGGTTTGACCCATCCCAATTGATGGTCGGGGCCATCTCATCCTTAGAGAAGGCATTGCCCTTCCCGAGCTGCCAATTCATGACACTCCCCGAATTGTTGGCCATGTCAAAGAAGTAGTCCCAGAACATCTTCTGCTGGATCGCGCTGGAGGAGTTGGTATCGTCGAAGGCCCCCCAGCCGAGCCCCGTGTTGAAGAAACACGCGAAGGCAAGGTAGGTGCTGGACCGGAAGAGCATAGAGTCGAGGACTCCATCATCGGAGGCGGAGAAGTCGCCGCAGTGGCAGCCGTAGTCATGGAGGACGAACGGGTGGGTGTTGTGGTACTGGGTCTCCCAGGTTGTGTCCGTGACATCAAGGGACATGTGTTCGTTGGCGTGGGCGATGCCGGAAATGACGGAGGCTTGGTTGTTATTGATGGCGTTGCGAAGTCCGGGGACGCCTTGTCCTGCGCCGCCGTGCCAACCGGGGTTCGGCGGCTCCTCGGTCCACTTGTTGCTCATGTTATAGGAGATGCCGCTGTAGACCTGGTTCCAGGTCTCGAAGCCGTACTCGAAGCCCATCCAGCTCGGGTATGGGCCTGAGGCGCCGGGGCTGGGCCCGAGGTAGTTGTGGGTTCCCTTGACGCCGCTGTAGTCCTCGAAGTCGTCTCCCTGGCAGTTCCAGGTTGTGTCGCCGCCGTAGAAGCAGGCGTTATCAAGAACGTCAGGGTTACCCTCTGCATCATAGCGGAAGCTCTTGGTCATCCAGTTCGAGACATCCTGAGGGGTATCGGCGGTGAGCCGACCGACGTACAGCTCGCTGTAGAGGTCGAAGCCTGAGTCGCCTTCCTCGCCCCATTGGCTGTCGTGGTCGGCGTTGAAGGAGTTATCCAGGTTGCTCCAATAGAGATCGGCGTCAACGTTGCTTTCCGCCGATGAGCTCATGAGGCGCGCGGGCATGGTGTCCGCATCACCGATGATCAGGACGTACTCCGTCCCCCAATCCTGGTAGGCGTCTCTACAGAACTGGCGGATGTGAGCCTGGCTGTCGTTGAAGAGCGAGGTGGTGTTGTAGTAGTCATGGCAGGCATCGATGGTCTGTTTGGTGACCTTTACACTGGTCATGCCGGTGGCGCTGTGATGCTGCAGTAAGCTCGTCAAATTGTAGGTGAGTGAGCCGCCGGTTTGCCAGTCAGACAGCCCATTCTGTGTTGTTGTAATAATAACATATGTATATTGTTGACCGGGGTCGCAGAGGCCGCCGGGGTACCCCAGCGGGGCTCCACGGTTCCGGTAGCTGGTGACGACGTCAGGGTTGCAGACCAGCGCCTGGACCCAGGCCTCATCGTCCGCATCGTTGCGGAGCAGCGGGTTCAGGGGAGCGGGCTTGAGGCTCACCGTGACCGTCAGATCCGGGGTGAACAGAAGCCTGCCGGTGCCGGGGACATACTGTACGGGCATGAGGGCGAGGGAGAGGATGGCGTAGCCGCGGCAGTAGCCGATGTCATAGGCCCCGTCGTAGCAGGAAGCCGGGTACGGAGTCGTGGATTGGTACACGCCCTGGTTATAATTGATGTCCGCCGGCAGCGGGTCGCCGAAGGGAATCGGGTGTTGGTACGGCGTGATGGGGTGGTCATTGAGGTTGATCGAGGTCTGGACCTCGTGCGAGGCGCCCGCGACGGAGATCTTGTCAACAGTGGTTTGGGCCGGGAGCGCGATCTTCAGGAATGAGACTGGGAGTGCGGGAAGACCGGCCTCCTTGCTCATGGTCAGACTGTTCGGCATGGAGATCTTGGTGAAGGAACGAGAAGAGAGGATTTGGTTGGATACTGCCGGCTGTGCATAGGAAAAGGTATAGGTGAGCGACGAGGCAGAGGTGGGAGCCGCGCTCGCGATTCGATGGATCGGAATGGCGGTAAAACACATGATAAGGCATAGTACCACCGCGAGACCTCGTGTGAGTAGCCTTCTATTCACTAATGAGGATTTTACTGGGTTCATTAATATACGCCTTCTAATAATATACGGTAAGGTTGCTTTGTCTATTTCTGTCTTTCGGTATGGTCCAGGGGGGAGCAGGGAAAAAAAGAAGGGAGGAGGGTGCCCTCCCAGAGTGCCGCGATTCTGCGAAGTCTATCTTTTTTTTAAACATCGTGCTCTGTGATATTACAGCAGGGAAGCGAGATAGTAGCATAGATGCCGCGATGAGCAGTGTCAAGAATACCGTGGTTTTCACTGGCCTTCCAATTCTGATGTTGTGCTTCATTTTTCCCCTTCTTATGGGTTCGAAATGAAGTCGTATCATTTGTACTTTGTTAAATATATAGAAATAAAGAATATATTATTTTAACAGATTGGATGAAAGATGCCGCCCCTGCCCGCAGCAGGAAAGAAAAAAAACCCTGATACCAATACAAAATAGAAAAAACGAAAGCCAAAAGCATCCCCGTTCTTGCCCAGAAAAAATATCTTGTACATAATAATATACTCTACCCGCCGCCCCGCGGACGCCACAACGCACGCCCCACCGGTAGCACCACACGGCCCGTCATACTATTCAGCAGGATCGCGGCCGCCCCATAAAACGACAGCACCGACACCAACACCAAGAACCCGCCTACAACCTCCGACGGGGACTTCACCAGTAGGTTCGCCACCAGACTCCCCAACGCCCCGTCGATACCCACCAAAATCAACACAAACGTCACATTCGTCATCAACGACGCCACCGTCAGAATCACGCTGAACACAAAGAACCCCAACAACCCATACGCATAATGCGTCAGATCGAACGTCACATGCGTAAACACCGTAATCACCAACGTAATCGCCACCGAAAACCACAGGAAACTATACGTGGTAAACGTCGTCGCCCCAAACACGTTGTTGCGCCGGAACTCCATCAACCCCGCGATCAACTGCGCGCTCGCCCCCATGAACATCGCCCACGGGATCATCAACGACTTCGCCGCCGCCGACGCCAGACGCAGATCCGTCGACGCCAACACCAGCGCCGCGACCGCCAACCCAATCAACCCCAACGGCGCCGGCTCAGCCACCACCGACACCGGCTTCTTCGCCTCACTCATCTGATTCATCACAACCACGACTCGAAGATTTCCCCCCTCATCAGGCACACCCCTCATAAGCCTACCGCACCGGCCCGGGATGAAACCTTACCAATGACCTATCTCCAGGAGGGGTAGCCAATCCTCCTCCTGATACCCTTACCGATGCCGACGCAACTCCTCATCACTCTTAAAACCACGACTGCCCTCCGGGCATGCGAACACACCATCATTGATACCACGGAAAAACCCCATCGAATCACCACCAGAACAATTAAAACACCTACCCCCGTTCGTACCCACCGGCATGGGACCCACCACCACACCCACACCTCAGGACGCCAAACGACTCAGCGACTACGAAACCACCCTCGCTGACTACTACGACTCCCTCTGGACCAACCCCCAGAGCTCCCTCCGCCGGGCGCAACGAGACAACGGCTGGCACTTCGACTACCACGACACCACCCCCGCCCCACCGCACCACCGCATGGACGCCTACATCGACCGCCGACTCAACCTCGCCCCCAAGTCCCTCGTCCTCGACGCCGGCTGCGGCATCGGCACCACCACCCTCTACCTCGCCAGCCAACACCCCACCTGCTCATTCATCGGCCTCACCCTCGCCCCAAACGAGGTCCACATCGCACGACACCACCAAACCACCGCCAACCAAGAAAACGTCCGATTCCTCCAAGGCTCCTTCCTCAAGACCACCTTCCCAGACGCCTCCTTCCACGCCGCCTACGCCCTCGAATCCGCCAACCACGCCGAAGACAAACGCGCCTTCGCCAACGAAATGCATCGCCTCCTCAAACCACATGGGACCTTGCTCATCCTCGACCTCCTCCCCACCAAGCGCATCCCACGCCAAGCCCCCGCCCCCTCCCTCCTCCAACGCAACACCACCACCCTCACCCAACTCCTGACACACCTCCGCGACGCAGGATTCACCATCCACACCGTCGACAATCTTTTCAAAAACCGCACCGTCAGCCGCCTCCAAGTCCTCCGCTTCGGCCTCCTCTTCGCCGACCAACAAAAAGCCTCGGCACCCAACACACGATCCACCAGACTTCAGCGTTCCATGACCAAAGCCATCCTCCTCCCCAGAGCCTTCCTCCAACTCCTCTACAACTACAACGCCCGCTACGGCTACTACGTCATCACCGCTACCAAACCCTCCTAACAACATCCCTGGACAATAAACATTATGAAGCGCTGATTTCTTCAGGATGAGACAACCCCTATGCGGATCGCCGTCCTTATCAAAGACCGATGCAAACCCAAGAACTGTGCTTACGAGTGCATCAAGTTCTGCCCTAGAGTACGCGCTGGCGACGAAACCGTCACCAAAGGCGAAGACGGCAGACCCGTCATCTCTGAAGACCTCTGCGCCGGCTGCGGCATCTGCGTCCACAAATGCCCCTTCGAAGCCATCAAGATCATCGGCCTCGCCGAAGAACTCGCCGAAGACCTTGTCCACCAATTCGGCAGAAACGGCTTCCGCCTCTACCGCCTCCCCATCCCCCAAGCCGGCACCTGCCTCGGCGTCCTGGGCCAAAACGGCATCGGCAAGACCACCGCCATCAAGATCCTCGCCGGCCAGATCATCCCCAACCTCGGCGACTACACCACCAAGCCAAGCTGGACCCCCGTCCTCGACGCCTACAGCGGCACCGAACTCTACGACCACTTCAAGGGCCTCTCTGGAGGTACCCTCACCGCCGTCTTCAAACCACAATACGTCGACCAACTCCCCAAGATTCTCACCGGCACCGTCGCCGACGTCCTCCAAAAAAATGGGACCACCAAAGCCTACAACGATATCGTCAATACACTCGGGATCCACAACCTCCTCAGCAAGGACATCAGCCGAGGCACCCTCTCCGGCGGCGAACTCCAACTGACCGCCATCGCCGCCGCCCTCATCAAAGACGTCGACTTCTACTTCTTCGACGAACCGACCAGCTACCTCGACATTTACCAGCGCCTCAAGGTCGCTCGCATCATCCAAGCCCTCTCTAAAACCAAGAAGGTCATCGTCGTCGAACACGACCTCGCCATCCTCGACTTCATGTGCGACAACGCCCACATCATGTACGGCACCGAGGGCGCCTACGGCGTCACCACTTTTCCCAGAGCCGTCCGCCACGCCATCAACACCTACCTCTCCGGCTACCTTAAAGAAGAGAACCTCAAGTTCGGCGAAAAAATCGAGTTCGTCGCCCATCCCCCCAAACAACGCCAGGACCTCCGCGTCTACGTCTCCTACGGCCGGCTCACCAAAGACTTCGACGACTTCAGCCTCGAAGTCGAACCTGGCATCATCCGCGAGGGAGAGATCATCGGCGTCGTCGGCCCCAACGCCATCGGCAAAACCACCTTCGTCAGGATGCTCGCCGGCGTCCAGAAACCAACCACCGGCGAGATAGAATACGACCTCAAGATCAGCTACAAACCCCAATACATCTCCCCCGACTACCAAGGCACCGTCCGCGAACTGTACGAAACCACAGCCCCCCAGCTGTTCTCCGCTTCACTGTATCAGGCGGAGGTCTTCGAGCCCCTCCATCTCAAAACCCTGCTGGACTGCTCCCTGGACACGCTCTCCGGCGGCGAGCTGCAGCGCGTCGCCATCGCCTCCGCGATCATGCGCGAGGCCGACATTTACCTCTTCGACGAGCCTTCTGCGTACCTGGACAGCGAACAACGCATGGTCGTCTCAAGGATGATCCGCCGCATCGTCGAAAAATCAGGCAAATCCGCCCTCGTCGTCGACCACGACGTCTACTTCATCGACATGGTCAGCGACGGCCTCATCGTCTTCGACGGCACCTCAGGAGTACGCGGCGTCGCCACCGGCCCCTACAGCCTCCACGAAGGCATGAACCGGTTCCTCCGCAACGTCGACGTCACCTTCCGCCGCGACGAAGACACCCAGCGGCCTCGCGTCAACAAACCGGACTCCTACCTCGAACGCCAGCAGAAAGAAAGCGGCGAGTACTACTACAAACTCTAAGAAGACCATCTACACCCAAGACTACTTCCCCTGGACACTCCCTGAGTAAAACACAGACTTGAACAATCAATGCATTAAATAATTAAACACAAGCAAACTACCCCCACTTAATGGACTTCGACGTCAGACTCATTCTCCTCCTCGGAACCGCCTTCCTCGTCCCCATCGTCTACGCCTGGTGGATCCGCGACACCGAACGCTGCCACCGCCAACGATGGGCATCCATCTTCATCTGCTTCCTCTGGGGAGCCAGCCTCGCCATCATCGCCGCCTTCATCCTGGAATTCGGACTCGAGATCTCCCTCTTCGCCTCGCTGCAGAACGCCGAGACGGTCTCACTCCTCATGGTCATCGTCATCGCCCCCATCGTCGAAGAATTCGCCAAACCCCTCATCCTCGGCGCCCGCTCCGTTCGCAGTCAACTCACCGAACTTGAAGACGGCCTCATCTACGGCGCCGTCGCCGGCCTCGGCTTCAGCGCCACCGAGAACCTCTTCTACGGTCTCGACAACCTCACCCCGGACCTCGGCGCATTCTTCCTCCTCATCGCCATCCGCAGCTTCGGCGCCTGCCTCCTCCACGCCTCCGCCACCGCCCTCACCGGCTACGGCTACGGAAAAACCCTGCTGAAAAAAACCTCCCTCCTCCTCGTCCTCCCCTACTACGCACTCGCCATCATCCTCCACTCATCCTACAACCTCTTGGTCTCCCTCGACGTCACCGGCACCGCCATCGGGCTCGGCACCGCCCTCCTCGTCGTCGCACTCACCATCAGCCTCGTCCGAGGAAAAATCAAGACGCTGGACCAGCAGAACTGCGAGATCTAACCCATCTCGGAGGAGACGACCTCGAACCGCCACACCAGGCTCTGCCCATTCACCACCGGGCAGTGATCTGCACCCACCGACGGCAGCACGCCATCCACATAATACTGCCAGTACGTCGCATCATGCCCAGCATCAGGACCGATGCCCTGCACCAGCCACGAATCGAACGACGCATAGTACGTCGCCTGCACCGACAGGCCATGCGACGAGGCAAGACGTTGCAACAGACTATACGCCGTGTCACCCTCATAGGCAATGAGATGGTCCGCGACGCTCCAGCCCTCGCCCTGCACCGTCACCGACACGCTCGTCGCATCTGCCCTCGTCAACCAGATGTCGCTGTGCTGCTCCGGCACCCGCGCGGCCATCCCGGTGAACGACAGCACGACCAACCCGAGGACCAGGCAGACGATGGGCACCAGCTGCCGCCGACGCAACGGTCGTAGCGACGGCATCCCAATCCGACGCGACGCAACCAACAACACCGGCAGGCCCACACACCCAAACGTCACCAGACCCGAGATCAGATGATACACCATGAACGGCAACCCCGCGGTAAACACCATCCCCAGCGTTCCAGCTGTATGCGGATACAGCAGGTACCACCACCCCAGGTTCGTCCAACAATCATACAGGAGCACGAACCCGACA
This sequence comes from Methanobacteriota archaeon, assembly GCA_963769885.1. Lineage (GTDB taxonomy): Archaea > Thermoplasmatota > E2 > DHVEG-1 > DHVEG-1 > CAIRCU01. The sequence continues at coordinate 465,673 of CAVYNH010000007.1, read as the reverse complement.
CCAAGACCAAGGGTAGCTCCCACCGTCTTCACACGCAACGATCGATATATCGGCTGCAGCCGATTTCGCAGCAGGAAACTCACCGCAGCAAGAATCGCAAACCCCGAATACGTGAACAATACAATCCGGTTCATCTCCGCCCCTATAAAAATCGGGTTCCCAATCAAGACATCGCTGCCGATCATACACCCAAGTGGGAGCAGGAACGCGACCCATGGCCGCAGCACCATCATCCCAATAAACGTCACGACCATGATAATCTCAAAATTCGGGAAGGGCTGAATACCTCGGCCGACAAACATGTATCGACCAACAATCCCGACAACAAGCAGGCTTATTCCAAGAAAAATTTCCATGCGAAGCGTTCGCGGCTCATCCATTGACCTAACCTCCCTTATATGTGGACGAGGAATCAAGGTTGCTGTATAAAACTTTTAGCCTTTTCCTCAACCACACACCCATGGAGCCGCTGACACCGCGACACCAGACGCCCCTTGATCGCCTCATGACACGAGAACTGCACTGTGATCCCATCACTATACGACACCGATATGACCCTCGCCTTATGATACAACTCAGAGACGAACGCGTTTCCAGCCTTCGACGCCGGCAGGTGCATCACCAACTCCACTTGATGCGGCAGCAGCGACGTCACCGCCCCCAAGAGCCGATCGATATGCAGCCGCTGCTTCGCCGAAATCGCGATGCACACATGACCAGCGCAGACCTCATGCCTGAACAGGTATTCCATCAACCCTGCCAGAGTCTCGCTGGACAGCAAATCCACCTTGTTGACCGCGATGACAATCGGCGCTTCCGCTCCCAGCTCACGCAACTCGGACAACGATACCTGTAGCTTGCGCGCCACTATTGATGGTTCTTCGCTGCCGTCCACCACGACGATGACAATGTCCGCAAGCTCGATTTCCTCCAGAGTCGAATGGAAGGCATCCACTACCCAGGAGGGGAGGTTCTCGATAAACCCGACGGTATCCGTCAGCAGAATTGGCGGGCTTTTTCCCTCGGTCTTTTCGGTGATGTTCCGTGTGGTTGTGGAGAGTGTTGAGAAGAGACGTTCCTCAACTTTGACCGACCCGCCAGACAGTGCGTTCATGAGGCTGCTTTTACCAGCGTTGGTGTACCCTGCCAATGAGACGGCGTAAAAACCGCTCTGGTGGCGCGTGCGGCGTTGCAGTTCTCGGTTCTCACGGATCTTTTCGAGCTCATCGCGGATTTTTTTGACCTGCCGTTTAATCATCTCGTAATAGTCGTCGACCTGGTATTCGCCGCCTGCCATGAGCCCGGGGTGTTCTCCGGCGCGTGCCCGGTGGATGAGTTCGCGGACGTGCGGGCGTTCATATTGGAGCTGGGCGAGGCGGACCTGCAGGCGTGCCTCCTTGCGGTCCGCGTGCTCCTCAAAAATCTCGAGGATGAGCCGAATGCGATCGTAGACCTCGGTTTCGAGCTCTTTTTCCAGGGTAAACCATTGTGAGGGCTTTAGTTCCCCGTTGACGATGACAAGGTCAATCGTGGGGTCGGCGTCGTCGAGGTAGTCGTGGACTTCTTCGACCTTGCCGGTGCCGACGTAGGTGTTCGCATCAGGGGTGGTCCTGTTCTGGATGAAAGTTTTTTGGATCTGGTAGCCAAGGGTTTCGGCGAGTTGGGTGAGCTCGGTGATGTTCTCGATGAGGGAGAGGATGATGGCGTGTTTTGTGGATGTTTTCATTGTTGCGAGAACCACCTGAGGGCGCCGAAGAAGCGTTGGAGGGCGGTGATGTTGCCAATGATAGCGAAGATGATCATGGCGATTTCGAGGATAGTGAGCTGGTAGGGGAGGGTGTAGGAGGTCAGGAGGAAGGCGTGTTGGATGATGGGGAAGATGATGAGGATGGTGATGCGGTCGGCGCGGCCGAGGAGGCCGGAGTAGTCGCGTCGGCAGCCGACGGCTTGGGCTTGGGTGCCCATGTAGCTGGTGAGAAGGACGCCGATAAGGGCGAGGAGGCCGATGCTGGGGCGGCACCACGGGCTGAGGGCGAGGCCGCCGATGATGAAGACGTCGGCGTAGCGGTCGAGGGCATGGTCGAGGAAGTCGCCGCGCGCGGTGGCGGTTTGCGAGAGGTGGGCGACTTTGCCGTCGATGGCGTCGAAGAGGCCGTTGAGGAGGATGCAGAGGGCGGCGATAAGGAGGAGTGGGGTGGTGGGTTCGGCTTGGGGGGTGCTGAAGTAGAAGAGGGCGCCGGCGGCGAGGGCGAAGAAAAGGGCGACGGCGGTGAGGATGTCGGGGGGGAGGCTACGGAAGGGGCGGGCGAGCGCGGTGAGGAGGGGATCCAGTGGTTTGCGGGTTTTGTCGAGGACCATGGGGGGGGCTCCAGGCTATTTTTTGAGGATTTCGTCTGACCAATCGATGGTTCCTATTTTATAGTTTGTCTCGGTGGGGAAGTTGGTGGTGATGAGGTCTTGGATGATGGCGGCGGTTTCGTCGGGGGTGCGGTGGGTGGTGTCGATTTCGTAGATGTGGTCGGCGGGGTGGAGTTCTGTGGTTTCGCAGAGGATGATGTCGAGGGTTTCGGCGTCGACGTTTTCGTTGATTTTTTCTGGAGGGTAGTGTCGTTGTTGGAGGCGGTGGCGGAGGGTGGCGGGGTGGCAGCGGAGGATGATGACGTTGTCGAGGGGGAGGAGGTGGGCGAAGTGGCCTTCGAAGAGGATGGTGTGGTCTGGGTCGTAGGTGGTGATAATGGCGTGGGTGAGGCGGTCGATGTCGATGAGTTTGGTGTGTCGAGTGGGGTCTTCGCCGTCGATGCAGTGGTGGTCTGTGGCGAAGGAGAAGAGGTTGACGACGGTGTGATGGTGGGTGCGGAGGATGTCTGCGATGGTGGTTTTGCCTGTGCCGGGGGTGCCGGTAAGCCCGATCCACATAATAGCCTGGGGGGTTAGACGAGGTAGTGGTAGTCGTAGCCGCGGAAGCCTTTGGTGTAGCAGTAGTGGAGTTCTTGGTAGTCTTTGCGGAAGGTTTTGATGTCGTCTCTGATTTTTTTGGGGTTGTCGTGTTTGAGGAGGGCGCGTTCGTAGAAGCCTGCGACGTCGTCCATTTCTTGTTCTTTCATGCCGAGTCTGGTGAGTTCGGGGGTGCCGAGTCTGAGGCCGGAGGGGTTGAGGGGGTCGGCGTCGCCGGGGATCATGTTCATGTTAGTGACGATGCCGCTGTCGATGAGGGTTTTGGAGGCTTCTTTGCCTTTGCCTGGTCCGATGTTGACGAGGACTTGGTGGGATTTGGTGAAGCCGAGGTGTTCGCCGAAGACGGTGAAGCCGCGGTCGTGGAGGGCTTGGGCGAGGCGTTGGGCGTTTTTGATGATTTGGTCGGCGTAGGCTTCGCCGAAGTCGAGGTGTTCGGCGTAGGCGATGCCTTTGGCGGCGACGTGGTGGAGGTGGTAGGAGCTGGTGACGCCGGGGAAGACGCCGAAGCCGAGTTTGCGGAGGAAGGATTTATCTTCTTCCGTGGTACCGCGGTTGGAGAGGATCATGCCGCCTTGGGGACCGGGGAGGGTTTTGTGGGTGCTGCCGGTCATGACGTCCGCGCCTTCTCGGAGTGGGTCTTGGAAGCGTTTCCCGCCGATGAGGCCAAGGACATGTGCGGCGTCGTAGACGACGGCGGCGCCGACCTCGTGGGCGGCGTCGGCGATGGGCTTGAGGGGCGTGGGGAAGAGGTAGACGGATTGGCCGCAGAGGGCGAGCTTGGGTTTGACTTCGCGGATGAGTTTGACGGCGCCGTCGACGTCGATGTTCATCTGGTCGTCGTTGAAGGGGTAGCTGACGAGGTTGATGCCTCTGACGCCGGCTGCGCCCCATTTGCCGAAGCTGATGTGGGCGCCGTTGGCGGTGTCTAAGACTGTCGCTGTTTCGCCGGGTTTGATGAGGGCTTTGAGGACGGCCAGGTTGGCGGTGGTGCCGGCGGTGGGGCGGACGTCGGCGTAGGTGGCGTTGAAGAGTGTTCTGGCGAGTTCCATGGCTTTTTCTTCGACTAAGTCGAAGTATTGGCAGCCTTCGTAGTAGCGGTTGCCGGGGGTGCCTTCGGCGTAGCGGCCGTGGAAGTCGGAGATAAGCATTTCGCGGCAGAGGGGGGAGAGGACGTTTTCGCTGGCGATCATGGGGAGGGAGTGGGCGAAGAGGTCGTTGTTGTTTTTCGCTTGGGTGCGGATGTACTCGGCGTCTCTGATGTATCTCATGGCGGTCACGCTGGGGGTGTGTATGAGGAGGATTGATAAAAATCTATTTGCCTTCTTTTTCTGTTGAGGGGAGAATGGGGATTAGTCGTGTTTTTTTCGCAAAGTCTGGAAGGCGCTTGGGAGGTGGATAGTATAGATGCCGTCTTTTTGGATGACGATGGGTTCTTTTTCGAGGAGGCCTTTGAGGTCGATGCGGTATTTGCCGTTGTGTTCGATGTCGATGGTTTCGGGGTGTGGGTCGGGGTCGGGTGGGGCGGTGTTGTTGGTTTTTTGGTCGATTTTTTGCTCGATGAGGTCGCGGAGCTCTTTGGGGGTGAGGCGGATATGATTATTCTTACCGTTTTTGATGGTCTCGTGTTTTTCGATGATGAGGTTCATGACTTTTTCGTTGACATCGGCGGTCTTGGTTGGTGGTGGTGTGGGGGGCGGTGTTTTGGTGTAGAAGAAGCGGTGGCCTTGGCATTTGGGGCAGCCGCGGAGGTATTTGTTGTCGTTATCCTCCATGATGTGGCCGCAGTGGAGGCATTGGTGGGGCATAGTGGTTATCCTGCTCCTTTGGCGGTGATGGTGGTTTCGATGCGGTGGTCGTCTTTTTTGATGAGTCTGAGGAGGTGGGCGGGGCCGACGACGGTCATGCGGGGTTTGCGGCTGACGCCCAGCATCCGGTGGAGGAGGCTGGTTTTTTCTGGTTCGTAGCCGCCGATTTCGATGCCGATGAAGCTGTCGTGGTTGATCTCGCGCATGGTCTGCTCGATGAGCTGTGCTTGTTCGGTGGAGGAGAGACCTGATTCCAGGACGAGGATCCGGCCGTGTTTGACTTCGTTGATGATGTAGGTGAGCTTTTCTTGGGTGGTGAGGTGGGCGAGGGTGTCTTTGCTGATGAGGTGGAAGGGGATCCCGTGAGGTTCTTTTTTGATCATCTCAGGTGCCTCGCCGCTTGCGTTTCTTGCTGAACTCCTTGATCATGGTGCTGTAGAGGCTGCCGGTGTTGTAGCCGGTGAGGGCGCTGATGGGGATGACGGGGTGCTGGGGGAACGCGGATTTCAGGGTCGCGGGGCTGGCGTTCTCTACGTCGATCTTGTTGGCGGCGATGAGGACGGGGAGGTTGCGGGCTTCGAGGTTGCCGATGATGGTGACGTTGACCTGGGTGAAGGGGTCCTGGGTGGCGTCCATGACGAGGACGACGCCGTCGATGTCGTCGAGCCATTTGATGGCCTCGATGACGCCCTCGGTGGCCTCTTTGGCGCGGGTGCGGGACTCGTCTTTGTCCAGGCCGTACATCGTCATGAATTCCTTGTAGTCGATCTTGGTGGTGATGCCTGGGGTGTCGACGAGGTCGATGTTGAGGGAGGAGCCGCCGGTGTTGATCTTGATGTTGGTTTTGCATTTGGCGCGACGGGTCTCGTGCGGGATTTCGCTGACGCTGCCCATGATGTCGCCGGTCCAGTCACGCAAAATCCGGTTGGCAAGCGTGGTCTTGCCGACATTCGGGGGCCCGTAGATGCCGATCTTGGCGTGACGCTTGCCGAACACCCGTTGGATCATTAGTGAAAACTTACTCTCTCGTATGCGGTCGAAGAGTCCCATCCCAGCTCAGCCCTCCTAAGGCAAAACGGAACGCTATTGCACCGATATCTGCTACCACCTTTTAATAAATTACGAGAAACCGAGTTTCAAAGAACCTGACGTGCCCTGTATAGGGTCAAGGCAAGCAATCGTTCTCCCTATTCCATCTTCTCTTCTTTTTTTTCTCATGCTCAAATGTGTGTACAATTTATTTACAGTTATAGGCTCGTTCAAATAAAAGAACAACAATTAAATAGCCACGACCAGTTGTCTAGTCCCAGACATACAACTAATGGGAAGGCATGTGAAAATGGTGGACGAAAGATTTGAGGAGAACGTGAAAATCAGAGCCCCTAAGGATAACTTCATCGAACGCTTGCAACAGGCATCCGGCGAGATCGACTCGATTAAGACTTCCTTCAGCAAAGGCATGGAGGAACTGTCCCGGGTCCAGAGCATGCTCAGCGTCGACGGCATCACCAGGATGACCTCGATGCTCCAATCATTCGAAGAGCAGCTCTCTGACGCCGAACGCCGCCGCGAGGAAGCCACCGAAGGAGCTCGCCGCTTTAGCCAAGAGCTCGACAAGGAAAAAGAACGCCTCGTCAAACTCTGGGACGCCTACAAGGGCCAGGAAGAGAACCTCGCCGCCAGCGAACGCCACATCGCCGAGCTCGAGACCCAGATGCATGACGCCCAGCAGCGCCACGTGGCCTTCGAACGCGACGCGAACTCGCGCCTCCAGACCCTGACGCACAAGCTCGAAGACCGTGAGCGCGACGTCCAGCAGATTGAAGACCTCCGAGCACAGGCACTCAAGTTCGACACGATCCGCCACCAGTTCGAGGAGAACGTCGAACACATGCGCAGCGAGCTCACCTCCAAGGACGACGTCATCCGCAGCCTCGAACGCCGAGTCAATGATCTCAAGGAACTCGAGCAGTTCGCCGGCTTCAAGGCCAGGTTCGAGGACACCGCCGCCGAACTCGAAAAGGAGAAGGAACGGCTCACCAAGCTCTTCCACCTCTACGAGGAGACCGAGTCGGAGAACAAGGAGCTGAAATCCGAGGTCATGAAATGGCAGGATTGGTTCACGGCCAACGAAGACCTTTTCACCCGCCTGTCCACCTCCGTGGAAACCCTGCGGCAGAAGAAGCCGACGAGTACGGTGGAGATGCCGGAACTCACCGAGATTGAGCCCCCCGCTGCCTCCCAGCCGATGCCCGAAAGCCCCGAGTCCCGGCGCAAGCGCCGACTCCACTTAAGAAAATAAACCCAGGAAGGACACAAGCCCTCCCCCCAACCCCTTTTTTTCTTTATTTTTATCAGTAGCGGCCGGGAATACTGCGTGGTCTGAACCGCAGTGAAGACCCGCAGATGAGAGGCCGCTCGTCGTCTTTTTCTCACAACACTCGTTACATTTTTTGTCGCGGCGGGCAGGCGTCCGCCTGCCCCTTTACCGCGCGACAGGAGTACAAAAACTTATGGAGAGTGTATCGAGCGGCAGCTCTAAAAAGGTTGCGGGTGACACCCGCAACAACTGGGTGACCATGATGTTCCCGACACACAAAAGGTACCGGAACTTCCGAAAACAAAGCCACATCGACACCTGCACCCAGACGTTCCACGACCTGGAACGCCTTGGGTTCGAGTTCGGCGAATTCGGATTCGCCGAAACCCATGTACATCTCCAGGTCAACGTTCCCAAGCGGTACTCCATTGAAACCGCTGAGATTATTCTCAAGTCTTACACCTCCCGGAGAATGTTCCAGGCTCACCCCGGGTTCCACAAACGCTACCCCCGCGGGGGATTCTGGAGCGGGTACGAGCACCACGAGTCCACCGGATTGACCAGCCTTGATGAATCCTCAGCCTACCTACGCGATCAGCAACACCATCACAACGTGACCATCATCGACGACCGACAACAACGCCTGACCGCCGAGTGAGATACGGCAATGCCCAAGAGGGCTTGCCGAGGAACGAAGGCGGAACGGGGTCATAGGGGCGCAGCCCCTATTTCATTCCATGGTCAGGGTGCTGACGCCATCCTCACCTTCAGTGATGGAGATGACGTGCTCCACCGAGTTCTTGATGTCCTCGATGTGCGTGATGAGGAAGATCTGCCGGAACTTCGCGGAGAACCCCGCTAATGCCTTCAGGATGTTCTGACGCCGACCGCTGTCCTGCGAGCCGAAGATCTCGTCCAACACGATGAAATTGAAGTCGCTGCCCGCGCGCTCCGTGATGATCTCAGAAATCGCGATCCGCGTACAGAGGTTCGCCAGGTCCTCCTCCCCACCCGAAAACCGCTCAATGTCGAACGCCTCGCCGTTGTCATACACCGAGATGTTGTAATCATCGTCGAACTCAATCATTGTGTACTTCCCGTCCGACAGCTGACTGAGCAGGTCCGAGGCATAGGCGGAAAGCGTCGGACGGACCTGGGAGATCAGATGCGTGCGGAAACTGCCCATGACCTCCCCCAGCAGCGACAGCCGCTGCCGCTCCGCCGTCATCTCCGCGAGCTGACGCTGCAGCAACTCTTGATGAGCGATCCGCTCCTCGTTCGATTTTTCCTGCTCCGCCAGCACCCGAGCCTCTCCCTCCGTGCCCCGGAGCTGCAGCCGCGCTTTCTCCAGCAGGCCCCGGCACACGTTCTGCTGGCCCAGCGCCTGCTGATACTGCTCATAGGCCGCCTTCGCCTTCTTCACCACCGCGAGATAGTCCCGTTCCTTGTACGACACCGTGCCCAGCCCAGCAACCTCGTTCACCACCGTCGCAAGCCGCTGCTGCTCACGCTTGATCTCCAGCTCCATGGTGCGGATGGTCGCCTTGAAGCCCTCGGACTCAAGCCGCTGCCCGCGGAGATACTGCAGCTTCTTCTCCAGCGCCTCCCGCTGCTTCTCCGCCAGCGCATGCTCACGCTCAAGCACACCGGACTCCTTCCGATACTCCCCAATCTGCGCCTCCGCGGACTTCACCGCGTCGTCATAATGCTGCATGAGCATGTGGTACTGCTTCCCGAGTTCTCGCTCGCACGTCGGACACTTCGCGGTCGGCCCGAGCCGCTGGATCTCCCCACGCCGCTTCCCCGCCTCCTGGATATCTTGCTCGCAGCGGCGAATCAGGGTCTTTTTCTCCTCGACCGCCCTCACCAGCTGCTCACGCTTCCCACGACTCGCCTCCAGGCTGCGATCGACCTCAGCGACATCATGATCCAAGGTCTTGAGCCTCAACAGCTGCCCGACCGCCACCTGCTGCTTCTGCTGCCGCTCCGCAATCAGCCCGGTCAACGACTTCTCCTCATCCTTCAACCGCTGCAGCCGCTCAAACGCATGCTTCTGCTGCTCGCACACCTCCCGCTGTCGCTGGCCCTCCTCATACCTCAGTTTCGACTCTTGAGAGGCCGCCACCGACTCCGCATGCTGCCCCTCCGCATCCCGCACCGCCTTCGTCTCAGCCGCAACCCTCGACTGCAACGACCCCCGTTTCCCAGCCAACTCCCGGCGCAACGACAACAGCCCATCAAGCACCTTCCCACCGGACTCATCCACCAGCTCACGAGAAACCGCCTCCATCCGATGCTCCCGGTCACGCGCATCAGACCGAATCTGCCCAATCACCACATCCAGCAGACTAATCCCCAGCATCCGCAAGATCAACGGACGCCGCTCACTCGGATTCATCGACGACAACGCATTCAACTCTTTCTGCTTCGCAAAAATCGACGTATAAAACGACTTACAATCCATCCCCAGACGACCCTGAATAAACCGTGACACCGCATCCGCACCAGATGCCGCCAACGCCCCATCCACCGTCACCGACGCCGACGCCACTAGATGCTTCCCCGCCATCTCCCGGACCACCCGAAACAGATGGTCATCAAACTCGAACTCGAACTCCACCCGGCACGGCTCCCCGCCGCCAGCCCCCTGCCGTTTAATCTCATCCACCGACGTCCGCGCCGCTACCGGACCGTACAACGCCCACGCCATCGCCTCAAACAGCGACGACTTCCCCACCCCGTTCAACCCCAACACCCCCGTCACCCCATCCGGGAACTCCACCGACACATCCGCAAACCGCCGGAAATTCCGCAGACGCAGCGACTTCAAAATCACACCACGACCTCCTTCACCGCCTCCGTCTCACCCACCGCCCGCAAATACCGCAACCCCAACGACACAATCGCCTCCTTCTCCTGGAGCCCCTGACCGTGCACGAACCGCTCAAACTCCACCGCCAACGACGACCCAGGGCCCGACGACACCGTAGCCTCCACCGACCGCTCAGTCCCAAGCTTCAACTCAAAATGCACCGCACTTTTACACAACTCACGGATCCCACGGCTATCCAAGACCCGTGCCAGATGCATCGGAAGACCAGCAAGCGACACCCGCACGATCTTCCCCGCAGGATCAATCAGCCGCAAAGCGTCACGAACCTCGCGATGGACATCCTCCACCGATTTCCCCTCACACTCAACCACCGGCGCATCCACCATCCCCCGCGTCTCCAACGCGATGAACTTCGTCGACACCTTCTTCCCCAGGCCGACCTCAAGGAACCCCTTCTCATCCCCCGCCTCAGCAAACGAAAACCGCTCCGTCGACCCCACATAAAACGCGTTCTCACGAAGCCGCGTAAACCGATGATAATGCCCCAACGCGATATAATCGAACTGTTCCCCCAGCATCGCCACCGGCAGGAACTGCTCATTGCACTCATTCATCCGAAACTCCGCGATCCCCTTCACCGCCCCATGCGCCACCAGCACATTCACATCAGCAACGCTAGACGGCGCCACCCCCAGCATATCCTGCTCAAACGACTCCTTCGTCATGCACTGAGGGATGCAATGCACCGCCACCTCCTTCCCCCGCACAGCCACCGTCACCGTCTCATATCGATTGCGGTACACCGGGAACACAGACTCAAGATGATCCAACACCGTGAAAATACTCCCCGTCTCCCGCAGCCGCGGCGTCTCATGATTCCCCGACACCACGACAACCGGGATCTTCGCCTCCGACAACCGCAGCAGCTGCTCCACCGCCACACTAATCGCCCGGTTCGTCGGCCGCACCGAATCAAACAAATCCCCCGCATGCACCACCAGGTCCGGCCGCGTCTTCACCGCATAATCAACACACTGCCGAAACGACGAATACACGTCCATCTCGCGCTGATTCACCCCCTCCCCAGTGACCTTTCGGTACGCAGAAAACCCCAGATGCGTATCCGCCAGATGCAGCAGCTTCATCATACCCGTTTCTTCCGCTGGCGCTTCAACTGCGCCACATCGCAGGCAAGGGTGATTACATCTAGCGTCGGCGCAAGCGGCGGCGCATAGGTCGTCTCCAGCTTCTGCAACTCCTCTACCGTGGTCCCCCGCAGGATTGCGGCCGCAAAGACGTTCATCCGTTGTGAGGCATTGCTCCCAATCGCTTGAGCAGCGACGATCCGCCCGGACTCCTCCTCAGCAAAGACCTTTACGGTGATGGGCTTCCCGCCAGGGAAATATGTCGGCAGCGAAGACCCAGCGATTTTCCCATGGACCAGCGGCCGAGGATACTCAGGGGTCAATAGCGGGCCCACTGCGGCGATTTGGATGCCAAAAAATGTTGACGTCCGAGACAGGAGCACGCCCTTTGGCATCTCATAGTTGCCACCAGCCGCGTTGATCCCCGACGTGATACCTTGCCGGACCGCGATGGTCCCCAAGCCGGCACAGACTGGTTGTCCCGTGACAAAATCCTTGTACTCGGTGCAGTCCCCAACCGCGTATACGTCAGGCAGAGAAGTCCGTGCATGGCTATCAACGAGGATTCCTCCGGTAACACCGATAGTACAACCAAGATTCTTTGCAAGATGAACCTCGGGGCGAGTCCCTGTGGCGAGCACAACGAAGTCGGTCTCGAAGCTGGATTCCTTGTTAGTCGCCCGATCCTTCATCTGGACTGTGATTGCTTTCCCTGCCGGCGAAATCTTCACTACAAAATGGTTTGGTCGAATTGTGACCTCACTGGGGAAGGAAGCGGCAACTTCGTCGCAGAGATCGGTGTCCAGGCTGTTGGCGAGGATGTGAGGGAGTGCCTCGACCACGGTGACTGAGAGTCCTCGTTCGGTGAAGGCCTCGGCGAGCTCAAGGCCGATGAAGCCAGCGCCGACGATACAGACGCGTTTCGCATGGCGCATCTCATCCTGGATTTTCACCGCGTCATCGATGGATCGGAGACAGTAGACGTGTGGGGGGAGCGGGCCTTCCTTGGGGATGCCGTGGATTGGCGGGATCTGGGGCCGTGACCCGGTGGCGATGATGAGCCTGTCGAATGAATGCGGCGTTGGTGTTCCGTTCTGGACGGCGACGAGGGTCTTTGTGGAGATATCGATGGATTCGACGGTGGTCTGGAGGTGGACGGTGATGTGTTCTTTGGCGAACCAGTCTTGGGAGTATTCGAGAAGGTGGTTGACGCTGGGGATCTTCCCGGCGATGACGTAGGGGAGCCCGCAGCGGGAGTATTGGGCGTACGGTGATTGTTCGTAGATGGTGATGGTGGCTTTTCGGTCGGTTTTCCTGGCGAACTGGGCGGCGGTGCCTCCTCCTGCTCCGCAGCCGATGATGGCGATTTTCTGCTCGTTCATGAACTGAGCACCCCCATCGTGGAGTTATAGGGTGGGTTTTTAAAAACATTGTGCGAGGTGCGAGGCCAATAGAAAATTCAGGGGAGTTCCTGCAGCTGTGTGTAGACTTGGAGGAGAAGGGCGACGCCGGTGGGGATTTCGTGATGATAGATTTCGTAGACTCCTTGTTGGTAGAGATCGACCAGGTATTGAGGGATGGTGATTCCTTGGCAGCTAGTGGTGCAAAGCGTGGTGTTGACGATGTTGATGGCGAGGAACCCAATTTGTAGGGTGAGGGGGTAGTAGTCTATGATGTGGTTGACGGTATTATTCATACGGGTGAGAGTTTCGAGGTAGGTGGAGTTCCAGAGGCGTTCGATGTCCTGGCGGAGGAGGGCGTAGGCTGGGTTGTGGATGTAGGATGCGAGGATGCTCCAAAGGTATTCGGTTTGGAAGGCTTGGTGTTGGGCGCCGGTGTCTGCGACGGTAAGGATTCTGGTAGCGTTAGCGGTCGGGAGGGTTGTAGCGAGGGCTTCGAGTCTGCTGTTTTCTTGGAGGAAGACGTGTTCAGTCTGATGAAAGATGGTGCTCAATGTCCCGTGGCCATAGGTGGTAAGCAGGGAGTATGAGAGGTTGGCGGCCTCGGGGGTGGTATAGAGGGGGTCGATGTCGGTGTCGCAGACGTGGATGGGGACGTAGATGCTGGTGCAGGCGTGGTTGGCGGCGAACCAGCCGCTGCTGAGGAAGGAGGCGTTGTGGGTGGGAATCTGGAAGATCATGCTGCCTTCGTCGGGGTAGGCGTCTTCGCACATGGGTCTGAGGCCGTCAAGGTCTTGGGTGTGGAGTCGGGACCAGTTCATGAAGTCCTCGGTGGTGATGGCGCCGTAGCGGGCGTTCATAATGGCGAGGAGAGTGTCTTCCCAGTCTGCGAATTTGTAGCGGAGGCGGATCTGGGCGGTGTTTGTCGTGAGGTTTTCGAGGGTGATGTGGTAGCCGGCGATGACGGCGCTGTCGTGAAGGGTGATGGTGGTGGCATTGGTGATGTGGTTGCGGAGGCGGAAGTAGGCGGCGGGGACGGGCTTGACTCGGATACTGGTCGGTCCGATGCTGGTGAGTCTGATGCCGCAGAGGCTGCCGAGGCGGAGGGTCTGGCCGCGGTGGAGCCAGGCGGTGGCGGTGGCGTTGTAGGTCCAGGCGAGGGGGCGGGTGTTGAGCCATTGGGTGGGCCAGAGGGCGGTGGGGTAGTTGGATTTGGCGAGGAGGCTGGTGATGGGGGTGGTGTGGGTGTGGAGGGCGTCGGCTTCGGTGAGGTAGGCGTCGGTGGGTCCGATGGTGAAGAGGTTTTCGCTGACGGCGGTGGCATGCAGCGCGGTGGTGGCGTGGGTGAGGAGGGTGAGGGCGTCGGTGGTGGTGTTGGCGGTCTGGTAGGCGTAGCGAAGCCAGTCGAAGTCGTCCCAGGCGTTCTGGGTGGGGTTGGTCCAACCTGATCCGGTGTCGGCGTCGCCGTAGGCGATGCCGGCGTCGGTGAGGGCCATGCCGGCTTTGATGATGTGGGGTGGGGTGTCATTTGCGCTTGCGACGGCGATGAGGCGGTGGGTGATAGTGAAGGGGAGGGGTCTGCCGGTCCAAGGGGCGTGGTAGGTATACTGGTAGCCGGTGGGGACTTTGATGAGGACTTGGGGGCCGGGGCGGCTGGGGTCGCGGACTTTGAGGAGGAGGGTGTAGTCGCCTGCGGTGGCGTCGCCTCTGGCGACGAGGTCTTTGCAGCACTGGCCTATGGGGAGGCAGAGAAGGAGAGTGAGGATGGCGAGGGGAAGGAGGCGTGCCTTTCGGCTCATGGGTACTCTAGTCTAACTTATAAATGAAATAATATATAAAAATAGTGGGAGGGCTTTAGGCTTCGGGCTGTTCGGTTGCGCCTTCTTCTTTTTTCTTCGCCTTCTTGGCTTTAGGTTTTTTCGCCTTTTTCTTCGGCTCCTCGCGTTCTTCTCCCGGGGGGAGTTCTTCTTCGGCGGGGCCGGGGGGGACCTCGGATTCCGGGGCCGGCTCGGGGAGCTTGGGCTCCGGGGTCTGCGGGGGCAGCTCGGACTCGGCGCTCTCCGGTGGGAGTTCGGGTTCGGCGGGGGCCGCCTCCTGTGGCGTCTGGGCGGGGGCCGCGGCTTCTGGTGCTTGGTCTTCCGGCGGCTTGGGTGGTTCTTCTTCGATGACGACGGTGGGCAGGCGTTCGACCTCGGTCTTGTTGATCTCGATGCGTTTGACGGGGTAGTAGATCTTGCAGTGCTTGTAGATCTCGCTGCCGATCTTGCCGTCGAGACAGTCGCGGATGAAGGCGTTCATGGTCTTCGCTTTGCCTTCTTTGTTGATCGTGTTTTTCATGACCTCGCGGATAAGTTTCTTCTGCGAGCTTTGGATGCGTTTCTCGGTGATGGCGAAGGGCTTGACGTGCAGGATGGCGCCGTCCCGGGTCTCGACCGTGAAGGTGCCGTCGACGCGGGATTTGCGGCGGCGGACCATCCGTCGGAGGTAGTCTGAGGTGAGGACGTGGCCTTTGAACTGGGTGTGCGCGGTGGTCTGCTCGACCGAGTCGACCTTGAAGAGGAGCTTGATGTGGGACTTCCGGAAATCGTTGGTGAGGTCCTGCAGGGAGACCTGGGTGATGCGGCCGACGAGCGAGTCGGGCGTCTCGGCGAGGGTCTCGGCGACGAGGACGTTGTTGAAGAGGGAGGGGGCGGCGATCTGGTACCACGTCTTCGCCTTCCACTTATCCTTGGTCTTGCGGGTCGTGGTCCGTGCACGTGCTTTAGCCATACTCATCACTAATTATATATCCCTAAGGGATTTTGCTGTAATAGAGTTCTTATACTTAAAGGCTACGAGACGCTAGGGATGACCTTTGGAAGAGTAATCGCTCCTAAACTCCTGGAGAGTGTATTCCCCGTGAATCCATTTAAATACTTGCAAAAACGTGAATTTCATGACGGATGTCACCGTACAATTGTCCCTTAACTAGGACAAACGATGTACACTGATTGCTACGAACGCCGGTTGTTTTTTCCTTGACATCCACTCCTCTCTCTACGAGAGGAAATCGCTGAGAGTGAACAGCATTGGTTTGAACTGCCAGCTGGTATAAAGACTGAGTTGGTCGTAGGCGTGAGGGCTTGGGGTGCCGAATGAGTCCACGAACCCGCTCTGGCCTGGCGGAAGAACATTGGCGGCATGGGGGGATGTGGATTCTGTGCCGCTTCGCCACCGCGGCAACTCAGCGATCTGATTATACGTTCCTCGGTTCATGTAGGGCATGACTGGCGAAGGGAGCGCTCCCAGTTCAGTGAAATCCTTCATATCGACAGGGGAGAGCCAGGCAGAGACATTTGTCCCATACTGAATCGATAACGTCGTGAGTGCATCATGCAGCGCGTTCACGATTGCGGTGTCTCGACAGACCCCATCGAGGTAGCGGTGGTAGCGGAGGTGCAGCTTCGAATCCTTTCCCTGGAAGATGTGGAGGAGCAGACTGTGACAGTAGTCTTTCACCAAGGGGTCGAGTTCGTCCTCTAGAATCTCGGCGAAGATGGCGTCGTACCACGCGGAAAAGATGGTGTAGCCAGGGTCGTCGTAGAATCCGTCTTCATTCGTGTCGTTGAGGTAGCAGTCCCAGCTCTCGAGAGCGTTTGTGACTTCAGATGGAATACCACCAACGTGGGCGATTGCCTCGAGCAGAAACGGTTTGAAGTAGGTCCCATAGGCGTCGTGGTAGGCGACGTTATGACAAATCTCTTTCATATCATCAAACGTGATGGAATCGTCAGCTGCAAGCAGCTCCTGAATTCGTACGACGATGTGGCCCTCACCCCACATCGGACCGACCTCGGCCTCCGCGTACGGCCAGTCTGCCCGAGGTTTGTTGTTCCAGTTGGCATAGAATCCACAATCTGGATTTCTCCCCTGTGGAAGTTCGCTGAAGGGGACGATGCCGAGCCACTCCTCCTCCCCGGTTCCTACGAGGGGAAACCGATCGTCAATCAGGCGGTGGAAGAACCCGTACCTCGGCCGGATGGGGTACCACCCGGCATGGTAGTACCCAACGTCACCGTTCCGGTCTACCCAGAACCAGTTATGAGAGGAGACAATCTTGCTGACTCCTTGTTCGAACTCCGTGATGTTGTGGCACTGCTGAAAGCTGAGGACCCCCTCGAGGGTGTGCTGTTCCTCCTTCCAGAAGGTCATCCGCTGGCTTATTGCAAACCCACCGTGCCGTTGCGTCCAGTTGATGGAAAGCACCGGACCATGCACCGTCCGGAGACACTCGAACTCATGAGGGGTGCCATTCACATCGTAGATTGTTTCGATTCTGCGCTCCATGGTACACCAGCGGTGGTTGAAGAGGTACTTCGTGCGGTTGAGTGGATGCAGAATCTCGATGTAGGTGTCAACGCCATCGGAAAGCCCTGACGTCGTGGTCCAGGCGCCCCACTCGCTCACACCGATGGCGACCGCAGGACCGACCCCAGGGAATGTCATCCCGGTCGCGTTGATGCCGGCGCCATGGAGTCCAATCTCGACCACTATTTGGGGGATCGAGTGTCCCATCTGAGGCCCGCCCAACAGGAGTGCGTTGCCTGAGGCAGATTTGTTTGGGGCCACCACCCATCCATTGCTCCCGAAATGGTAGAGCAGGCCATTCGCCTCTGAAATCTCCTTATCCATCTGCTTCATCGCAACAATCTCTTTTGCTAAAGGAATGATTTCTACGGGGAGAATTGGCGGAAGGCGAGAGATGCTCGGTGTCTGAGAACTGGTACCTGGAATTCAGCGTGGTCGTGGACCCGGGGTCCACCTGAGGACAGGCGTCATTGAAAATCTTCCAGCCCGAGATAACGCCATTCTTCTGCATGAGCATAAAAAGCACGAGCGTGAAAATCATCTCGTTTCCTCCGCCCTCCCCCCAGCGCCGGACCATCATTTGAGCGATCGCAAGAGAATCCTCGACGGTCCACGGTTCAGGGGTCAACCCCTTCTGAAGGTATTCGATGGGCATCTTATGGAGAGGATCAGCGACTGCTTCAGCGATGTACTGGTTCATCCCTTGGGCGTACGCAATGATCATCTCTTTATATGGGGAAGCAATCGATTCGAAGAGTTCGGTGTTCTCCGCCTTCGTGTATCCTATTCGCCTGACATTGTAATCATATTCGAGGGACGCAAGTCCAAATTCGGATAATCGGCCGGTCGCCTCTCGTCTGAACAGGTCCGCCTGCCAGAGTCGATCCTCGGCGATAGCATAGCCTGCCCCAAAGGCGAGGTCTTCCGTCGTGTTCGCGAATACATGGGGAACACCGTAGTCGTCCCTTACAATTGTATATTGTTGCCTATTATGTTGAGGTAAATCCTTTTTATTTTCAATTCCTCCAGAAATTTGAGGCAGAACGCCTGTTCCAAGCAGTAAAAATATTATCCCAATTGCTACTTCTTTTTTCCAAAAACTGTTTCGCATTTTGTGTTCCTCCCCCGGTTAATCAGTGCATCACTTATTATCCTGTGGATTCATTTAAATGTTTGGAACATTGGGTTCTGTAACTTCTCAGGGTTTTTATACAGAAAAGACCGAAGTGCGTTGTTTGGCTGTCGTAGAAAAAACATCACCGAACTTCTATCAACATGCAACGTTACAAGAACGCCGGGGGAAGGAGCCGTTCCTAAAGAGGGCTATAGTCCACCTCTCAATACAACCGCGGTGCTGTCCTCGTCTATTTCCCTCTCGCCACCGCCCGATTCCGAAGAAACATGACAATACTACCCAAGACAGCGCATGCAAAAACAATCAAAACGCCGACCAGGACATCCATTGTCTTCTCAAAGAAAGAACTAGACCATAACCCAAGCCCGAGCCCCAAGAAAGGACTGATAGTCGCCATCACCGTCTCATATTTATCCATAATATAACCGATTTTAGAAGGCAATTCCTTCTTTTAAGACTTTTTCCACAACGATGAATCGCCTTCTTTTTCTTTGATTAAAACGCGTCGATGACCCGAATGCCTTGCGTCTTCCCGCACGCATGGATGTGCCTGCGTAGGGGCATAAAATAGGCAGATGAAGACAAGGCCTTCTGAAAACTCGGAAGAAGGTCGGGGGTTGTTGTGAGCCGGGCAGAAATTTCTTCCTCGATGCCTGGTTTGTTGTTCAGTTTATCCACCCAGACTTCGCGCACGTCAATGATACGGAAACAGTCAAACAACCTGGTCACGTCTTCCGGCGTCGTGGTGGGGTACAGCGGACCGAGGAAGACGGAGGTTGAGATGCCGTGATCTGCAAGCGTCTTCAGCGTCGTGATTCGATCCTGAATCGGTGATGCCCCCGGCTCCAGCATCTTGCGTTCCTCGTCATGCAACGTTGTGATTGTCATCATGACCTGAGCCTTTCCAAGCTTCGAGAGAAGATCCCGGTCACGGGAGACCAGCGACGATTTCGTCTGGACATGGACCGGGAATTCCGAATTCAGGAACCGTTCGAGACATTGACGTGTCAACCTGAGTTCATTTTCGATGGGCTGGTAGGGATCCGTGACCGTCGAGAGGCCGACCACCCCAGGCGTCTTCCGTATCAATTCCTTAGCAAGCACAGTTGCGATATTCTCCTTCGCCTCTATCCGCGTTCCCCACTCACCCCGGGGGATACGCAGGATACACGGGGCATAGCAGTACGCGCAGTTGTGCAAACAGCCGCGGTACGGGTTCAACGAGTAATCAAGCCCCGGCAGGCGAGTCGCGGAGAGCGCGGATTTGCAGGTCACCGTCACCAGCGTCATATGAAATCCTCCAACCGCCGCTGGAACAACTGGTTTTTTAACACGGCACTACTGCGGATCCACCGGGCGAGGGGGATTTCAAAGAACTCTTGGGCATGGACGAGCGCTTGCTGCAGCGTCTCGAACTTCTCGTACGGCAGCGTATAGGCATGCCGGACGCTCTCGCGGACGTTCCAGACGCCGATGGGCATGATATAGCCGGGGTGCGCCTCACGCATGATGACCGCCCCCGCTTGCCGCCTTTCTTTACTGAGGACTTCATTGGTCGCCAGACGGGCCGCATAGTAGCACCCCCCAATCTCAGCGTACGTTGTCCTGCCCTCGTAGAACTCATGGCTGCTAATTATTGAGATTTCATTGCCATACGGGTTCCAGGTGGTCTTGGGGTACCAGGCTTCGATGAGCTCGTACTGCCACTCGGTCGGCGTCAGCAGAATTACCCAGCGGTTGTCGTACTGGTTATGATAATACACACGGTATTCGTTAATGATCGGGTACGTCTTTGTGTTTTTCAAGAGTTCAAGGCCAAGGGTCGAGTCCACAGCGGTAATGCTCCAACGTGTTGGGACGAACCGTCGCCGGCGTCGTTCTCCAAAGGCACCAACGGAGAACGCCCGCTGGATCTTGGACACCAGTGTGCCATCCTTGTAGATGGAGAGGATCGCGTCTCGGGCCTTGAGGTCCGTGTCGTAGTAGGCTTTCTCTATCCGCTGGTCGTACTTGGGATTGGTGATGTCGAGGGCGGAGATCGGGGCGGAGGGCCCGTGTGGCTGGACCTCGTCGTAGAAGGCGATCCTGCCGTAGGGTTTCTTGGAGAACCAGGCTTCGGCGAAGACCGAGTTCTTCGCCAAGGCGAGCTCCCGGGTGTATTGGACGACCTTCGCGGAGTTTTCCACGTCGGTGACGTTAACGGAGTATTTCCCGCGGACGAGCTGGGAGCGGAAGTCGACGATTTCGTCGAGGCTCTTGGGCAGCCAGAGCTCGGGGGTGTCGATGATGGTGGTGTCGCCCATGGTCGGTGGGATCATGGGGCCGATGGTGATTTTGGGGTAGCCGTAGCGGCCGACGAAGACGCTGGGGGGCGAGGCGCCGCCGAGATGCGTGGTGTCGAGGAATGGTTTGACCTTGGTTTTGGAGAAGTAGCGGACCATGACGGGGCAGCGGTCTTTGCCGCAGAGGAATTTGGTGCCGCGGCAGAGGGCGCACAGGCCAGGGCCGGTTGTTTTTTCTTTTTTTTGGATTGTTTTTTGCACCATCTCCCCCTAAGTGAATGTGGTGGTGTCTTTTAAGCGTGAACGGGTGGGGTGAAAGTATTCTGTTTGTTTAGAGTTGGGCAAGGGCTTTGGCTTTGAGGGTGGTGAGCCATGCAGGGAGGCTTTCGACGGTGCGGACGGAGCAGTGGGTGGCGAAAGCCTCGCGGTATTTGGTGATGCAGGTGACGCGGTTTTCGAGGTGGCGTTTGAGGGTGAAGTGGAGGCGGCCGCCACGGCGGTCCCAGTCGGTGAGGAGGATGACGGCTTTGTGTTTGTGGGTGATTTGGTCGCAGAAGTCGGGGGCGGAGAGGCCTTGGTTGTATTGGATGATGGGGCCGGTGAGGTTGAGTTTTCTGAGGGCTTGGACGTCGCGGTCGCCTTCGACGATGATGGGGATGTCGTGGTTGTCGTGGATGAGTTCGGTGAGGGTGGTTTCGAGGTTTTCAAGGGTCTCTTGGTAGTTCATAGCCTGCGTCCGTGATTTTTTTGATGATTTGAGATTGGCTTATGTGTTGGAGGAGTACGGTTTTTTCTCGAGAAGAGTGACCGGTGGTGATTCTTAAATCTTGCGGTCGGAGGTGGAAGAAGCTGGCGAGCACCTTGAGGAGTTCGTCGTTGGCTTTGTTCTCCTGTGCGGTGGCGTGGAGACGTGCTTCAAGGTCGTGGCGCCAGGGGTTGTAGCCGGCGGGGAACTGGGTCGCGGTGGCGCCTGGCGTAACGTGGATTCTGAGGAGGATGCCGTCGCTGGTGGTGGTGATGAGGCGGGAGGCGGGCATCTTATTGGCTGAGTTTGAGGATGGCTTCGGCGATATCGCCGTTGGTTTCTTTGAGGGCCTTGCGCGCTTCGTCCGCGGATTTACCGGTCTGCTCCATAACGAGCTTGATGTCGTCATTGAGGGTGTCTTGTTTTTGTGGTTGGAGGGGTCTGATGGTGGGTTCGCCGATGATCTGCCAGGTCTTTTGGCCTTGGGCCTCCATGAGGCTG
The DNA here is from genome assembly GCA_963769885.1 of Methanobacteriota archaeon. Taxonomy (GTDB): domain Archaea; phylum Thermoplasmatota; class E2; order DHVEG-1; family DHVEG-1; genus CAIRCU01. The sequence goes on along the minus strand of CAVYNH010000007.1, from coordinate 444,205 downwards.
ACGTCGGCGTCGTCGAAGACGTATTCCTTGGTGTCGGTCTGGATGATGACTTTTTTGACGTTGTCGATGGTCTTGACGTTGATCCCCATGCGTTTCATCATCTGGTTGAGTTGGCGGGGGTTGATTCGGCCAGGCATCATAGAAAATGACTCCTCTCAGTAACTCCTGGGTGGGAGAATGCAGTCAACTTATTTGAGGTTTGTCCACCCAAGCGTTTTTCCCAGATGGAACGCTGCCTTCCTTATTTTCCTCCGTTTTTTTGTATGTCGTTTCCGACATGCGGACATAAATATATAGGCAATGAGTGAGTTAACCAGATTTCGTATGTTGACCCCCCGGGATGTCCATATCCTCGACCAGAATGCGGCGTACATCGGCGTCCCCACCAGCGACCTCATGGAGAACGCGGGGCGTGCCGTCGCCGATTTCATTCAAACCACGTTTCCGAAGGCGCGAAAGATCCTCGCTGTCTGCGGGCCCGGCAACAACGGCGGCGACGGCTTCGTCGCCGCACAGCTCCTCACCGCTCACCACAAGGTCACGGTCCTGCCTCTCCTGACCGAAAAACAATCGCCCCTTACCCGAGCCACCTATGACAAACTCACCCGCACCTCGGCGACCATCATTAAGGATCCAGCGGCCGTTGCAGGGCTCATCAAGGATGCTGATGTCATCATTGACGCACTCCTCGGTGTGGGCCTTGCGGGGGAACTGCGTGAGCCGTTCGCCGCCGTCGTGAAGAGCATTAACGCCGCCCGTCACCCCGCCGTCGTGTCTGTGGATGTTCCCAGCGGCCTTGGGACCTCGCTTGCGGTCGCCGCCCGCGCCACCGTCACCTTCCACGACGCCAAAGAAGGCATGACCCCGAAGAACAGCGGCATCATCCAGGTCGTCGATATTGGCATCCCTGCTGATGCCAACGCCTATGCCGGGCCAGGCGACCTGAACGTGTACTACCCGCGGCCGAAACCCACTTCTCATAAAGGGGACAACGGCGTAGTCCTCGTCATCAGCGGCGGCCCCTACACCGGCGCCCCCGCGCTCACCAGCCTCGCCGCGCTCCGGACGGGAGCCGACCTCGCCTTCGTCGCCACCCCCAGGAGAGCATGGCAGGTGGTGGCCTCGTTTTCGCCTAATCTCATCGTCCACGACCTCGGCAGCGACATGCTAGTCCCCGAGGATCTCCCCACGATTATGGAGCTCGTCCCCAGGGCGACCACTGTTGCGGTCGGCCCGGGGCTTGGGTCTCATCCACAGACCATGAAAGCCGTCGCCGGTTTGTTCCAGGAGCTGTTCAAGCACAAAGTCCCGCTGGTCGTGGACGCCGACGCGATTGCTGTCCTGCGGGACCTCCTTCCAGCTGCTCATGGTCCGTTGGTCGCCACGCCGCATGCCGGTGAGTTCACGAAGCTCACCGGGGAGATTCTCCCGGTAGAGGTGTCGAGTCGGGTCGAGCGGGTGCAAGCACAGGCGAAGAAACTCGGGGTTACGATTTGTTTAAAGGGGCCGACAGACATCGTCAGCGATGGGACGTCCACGAAGCTTAACCGGGTCCATAACGTCGGCATGAGTGTGGGCGGGACCGGCGATGTCCTCACGGGGATTATCGCGGCGTTGATGTCGAAGGGGGCCTCGCCGTTTGAGGCGGCGCGGGCCGGCTTGTTTTTGAATGGGGCCGCGGGTAACGAGGTGTTCGCCAAGAAGTCCTATGGGCTGTTGGCGTCCGACCTCGTTGAGGAGATCCCGACGATCCTGCGCAAGTACCTCTAGAAAATTCACGAATTTGGAATGAGCGTTTTATTAATCCACTCACTGCTTCCAGATGGGCGTCACCGGCAGATGCTCCACCAGGTCGCTCGCCATCTGAAACAAGACCCATGCCGTGAACGCCTGATCTTCGCACTCCGGCAACGATAGAATCGGGATAATCTTGTTCTTAATCGCGGTCTCCTTCGCCGCCGGGTCCTGCGGCCACTCCGCATAGAGGTACTTCTTCATCCACAGCGCGGTCTGATCGATGCGTCCCTGCTTCTCCTGCGCGATTTTACGGAACGCCTTCTCCGTCGTCTTCACATACCCACTTAAGTCAGTTCGCTCTCTCATGCAAACCATCCTTGCCCCTCTGCAACGCAATACAGGATAAAACACTTTTCTCACAACCTCGGCGAAAAAGCAAAAAACCATGAACCGAAACCTTCAAAAACACGGCTCTCCTGGCTCTGCCTCGAAGACACCGGGTGATTGTACTGACGGAACACGCACCTTCTCACGACCCTCGACGACCACGCAGACAGCGTGCAGATACAAGGAAGAAGACGGCAGTGCCGCTCCCTCGACAACGGATGTTCCCTCAGGGAACATCGCAAACAACCATCCAGCCAGCGCCCAACGAGGCAGCCCTGCTGCTCGGCGACCAATCTGCGATGGTCGTCGCGGACCTCCACATCGGTATCGAACAGGAACTGCGCGACGCCGGCCTCAGCGTCCCCTCGCAGACCTGCATGATGGAGGCCAGACTCCACGCCCTCATCACCACGTATCACATCCAGGATATCTACCTCCTCGGCGACGTCAAACACAACATCCCGACCTCCACGATCCAAGAACGGACCGACGTCCGCTTTTTCCTCGAACGCCTCACCGCGAAAGCCACGGTCCACATCCTCCCCGGCAACCACGACGGCAACATCGACCGCCTCGCTTCCCCCGCCGTCCAGATCCATCCCTCCAGCGGCATCATCCTTGACGACACCGGCCTGCTCCACGGACATCGCTGGCCCAGCGCCGAGCTCTTCACCTGCCAGCGGCTCATTATCGCCCACACCCATCCCATTGTCCAATTCACTGATCGCCTCGGTTATAAGAGCATCGAGCCCTGTTGGCTTCGTGGTCCCTGTCTCATTGAAAAAGTGAAAGAAAGGACCTCTGAAACCGCCTGTGAGCAGCTCGTTATCCTGCCTGCATTCAACCCTTTGTGCGGCGGCATCCCGGTCAACAAAGATCCGCTCCTCGGCCCGGTCCCCTCGCTGCTTGACACCAGCCGCGCCGAAGTTTACCTTCTGGACGGCACCGCCCTGGGGACAATCGCCGATCTTGCTCAAACAACTTAATATAATACGTGTTTGATAACGCCAAAAAACCGTTCAGGCCGGATGCGTCTATGGAATTGTCAGACCTCGTCAAGAAAATCCTACAAATCTTGCTGCTGCTTATCCTCCCCTGGGCCGCTCTCATCGCCGTCCTCGCAGTCGCTTTCTTCAACGTCTGGATTCTGTTCCTCATTATCATCTGGATCGGCGCGGGGATCATCTTCTATAGCATCGTCGCACCAGCCTAATGCTTTGTACAGAAGCGAAATGGTTTAAATGAGTGAACTGATTCTCAGCTGCAGTTGATCGGGATGGTAAATTATATTATTGTTACAGGGGGCGTCATTTCTGGGCTAGGAAAGGGGATAACCACCGCCTCTATCGGGAAGATTCTCAAACTTCATGGCTACAAGGTCACCGCGATCAAGATCGACCCCTACATCAACTGCGACGCCGGCACCCTGCGGCCGACGGAGCACGGCGAGGTCTGGGTCACCGAGGACGGCGGGGAGATCGACCAAGACCTCGGGCACTACGAGCGGTTCCTGGATGTGAACATCCCCAAATGCCAGAACATCACCACCGGCCAGGTCTACGGCGCGGTCATCGACAAGGAACGCAGCGGCAAATACCTCGGCAAGACCGTCCAGCCCATCCCGCACGTCACCGACGAGATCAAGGCCCGGATCCGCCAGCCTGCTACCGATAATGGCTACGATTTCGTCATGGTCGAGATCGGCGGCACGGTCGGCGACTACGAAAACGTCCTCTTCCTCGAAGCCGTCCGGCAGATGAAGCACGAGGGGGAAAAGGTCCTTTACGTCCATGTCACCTACGTCCCAGTCCTCGGGTCTTTGGGTGAGGCGAAGACCAAGCCAACGCAGCATTCCGTCAAGCTGCTCCGCGAGATCGGGATTCAGCCGGACTTCATCGTCGCCCGCTCGGAGAAGCCCATCGACGACGTCCGCAAAGAGAAGATCGCCTTATTCTGTAACGTCAGCGCCGAGGATGTCATCTCCGACTCTGACATCAACAATGTCTACGCGGTCCCGCTGCTGTTTGAGGAGCAGCAGCTCTGCAAGAAGATTCTCAAGAAACTGGGGCGGCGCAAAGAAGCTATCGATCTAAAAACCTGGAAGACATACATCAACCGAATCAAGACGTACGACAACAAAATCAAGATCGGGATCGTCGGCAAATACTTCGACATCGGCGCCTTCAAACTCTCAGACTCCTACATCTCGGTCATCGAAGCCGTCAAGCACGCAGCCTGGAACAACAAGTGCAAACCGAAGATCGAATGGATCGACTCCAAGCTCTTCGAGCAGAAACCCGCCCGACTCAAATTCCTGGGCAGCTTCAACGGCATCATCGTCCCCGGCGGGTTCGGCCTCTCCGGCATCGAGGGCAAGATTGCGGCCATCAAATATGTCCGTGAGCACAACATCCCGTACCTCGGTCTCTGCCTCGGCATGCAGCTTGCGGTCGTCGAATACGCCAGAGACGTCTGCGGGATGAAGGGTGCGAATTCCTCTGAGGTAGAGAAAGACACACCCTTCCCCGTAATCGATTTCATCCCTGAGCAGGTGAAAATCATCCGGGATTCTCGGTATGGCGCGACCATGAGGCTGGGCGCCTATCCTGCGAACCTCCAGAAGGACTCTCTCATCGCCAAGCTGTACGGCGAGACCAAAGTCTCGGAGCGGCACCGCCACCGCTACGAGGTCAACCCGGCATACGTCGAGACGATCGAGCAGCATGGCCTCAAATTCAGTGGGCGGTCCCCGGACGGGATCCTCATGGAGTTCATGGAATTGCCCGGCCATCCCTATTTCGTCGGCACGCAGGCCCACCCGGAGTTCAAATCCCGACCGATGAAACCCGCGCCCCTCTTCGACGGACTCGTCAAGGCAGCCAAGAAAAAAGCCTAAGCAAAACCCACGGACCTTTTTTTATCACATGGTCTTGGGCTCAAGGAACGTATTGTGCAAGCATATGTTGCTGAACAGGAACCATACCGGCGGGATCAACGCCGCGATGAGGAACCAGGGATTCAGGTAGCTCAGCATGATCGGCGTCGTCGCGTACATGCAGATGACGGTGATGCCGATGCCCCGGCGGATCTTCGCCCGGTCAAAGGTCTTGATGGAATATAGTCGATAGATAGACACAAACGTCAGCACTGTGAAGAGCCCAAGGACCGGCAGCATTACCCACATTGAGATTGGCCAGCGGTCCAGCGGCTGGAAGAAGAATACCAAGGGAGCAAACACAAGCAGCGTCCGAGCAACCTCGATGAGATACCCAGTGGTCTTGAACGACAGCGGCAGGGCGATGACCCCCGCGTGGACCTTCGCGCCCATCCAGATGGCGATCGTCCGCGCCTTCCCGTCCTTGTCATGGTCGATGTCCTTGATTGCGCCGTTGATCATGTTCATGAATAGGACTTGCAGGCCGCCGATGAGTGCCACCATCCACGCCAGTGGCCTGTCCATCACCTTTCCGACCGACGCGGCGCCAAACAAAATCAAGAAGAAGATCGCAGCCGCCACGAAGATGTCCATCCCGGGATACCGCTTGCTCAGGATATTGTATAAAGTTGCAAGAGCAAAGGCAAGCGTCAAGTCTATTAATAACGCGAATTGTCGCGATAGCGACGTGTAGAAGAACACCGTCAGCACAAAGGAAAGGAGCAAGCAGACGAGCGCGAACGCCGTCGCCTGACGCCGCGTGATGCTACCACTAACCAGCGGCCGGCGCGTCAGATCCTTGGAGAGCATATCGATCTTGACGTCAAAGACATCGTTGAGGACGAACCCATAGGTGTGCGCCATGCACCCGATAAAGAACAATATCCCATATTGCCACAGGGAAAGTGCCCCAGGATACATGCTGAATGCACCCAGAACAGGGGCCACGCCGGTTAGACCCATGTTGAAAAACCGGCTAATCTCCAGATAGTCCCGAAGCATATCTCCAGACTCCGGAACCCATAACAGCCATAAATAGTCATCGTTCCCGACCCAATGGTTTTTTATACGATGAACCCATGTTTTTGTAGGATGCTGAACAAGATACCAGGCATTCGCCGATATCGGCCGCACCCAAGGCATCACCACCACCGGCTCCATCGCCATCGTCGGCGCCTTAACCTCCACCGCCCCCGTTTCCTGGTACCATCTCATCTTCTTTACCCTTCTGGCGATCATGGCGCACATGGCGCTGAACACCTATATCGCCATCGGCGACGTCATACTCGATGCCCAGACCTACGTCCCCTCCCGCAACCCCGTCTCCGCCGGTATCCTCTCCAAAAAAGAGGCCCTCAGCTTCGTCTACGCTGGCACCGCCTCCTGCATCCTCCTCATCGGAATCCTTCCCCTGAAAGTCAATCTCACGTCCGTGCTGCTCGCCTTCTTCTGCTTCATCCCCTCATACGGCTTCCTCATCTGGTACGGCTGGCGCGGCAAAAAAGTCCCCCTCTCTTACGACTTCTCCTTCTCCATCTCCTACGGCTTCCTCGTCCTCTTCGGCGTCTATGCCGTCGGCGGTAACCCCACGGTCTACACCTGGATCTTCATCGGCGCCGTCGTCTTCGCCGCCACCGCCTTCGCCCAATGGGAAAACGGACTCAAAGACGCGGACGCGGACCGCTATGCCGGCGTCCGCAGCATCGCCGTCCTCACCGGTGTGCGCAACAACCAAAAACTCACAGTCAAGCACCCCTACTTCCTCTACGGCGTTGCCCTCAAGATCGGCTTCCTCCTCTGCGCTCTCTCCGCTTTCGTCATCACCTGGAACTACGCCTACCTCGTCTTCGTCCTCATATATGGCATCACCACCCAAGCCTTCATCATGTACCGGTTCGCCACCAAAGAAAAACCCCTAGACCACCGCACGACGATCCTGCTAGACGTCACCTTCGCTGGAATCCTCGCCTACTCCACGATCTATGGGAAAACCGGCGTTATCCCCATCCTCCTCCTCGCTGTCTACCTCATCGGCGGCTACCTCATCGGCTCCCAGATCCAGTCCAACTGTGAATTCAAATTCCAACGGTTCCTGAAACCAGCCCCGCCGACCTAAGAAAAAAACTCCTATTTTTTCTCCTTGATGTACTGGTCGATTGCTCGGGCGGCCTTCTTTCCCGCCCCCATCGCCAGGATCACGGTCGCCGCCCCGGTCGCGATGTCACCACCCGCGAACACGCCAGGGATTGACGTCCGGCCATCCTCATCCGTGATGATATTCCCGTGCTTCCCTAGCTTCAGACCAGGTAGGGATCGCGGGACGAGCGGGTTCGGACTCTGCCCGATCGCCACCACCGCGGTGTCGATATCCAAAATCTCCTCCGAGCCGGGAATCGGCACGGGACGACGCCGACCAGACTCATCAGGCTCCCCGAGCTTCATTTTCAAAAACTCGACTGATTTGAGGAGTCCTTTCTCCGTCCCAATGAATCGGACAGGGTTGGTCAAGAGCCTAAAGACTACGCCTTCTTCTTTCGCGTGCTCAATCTCCTCCACCCGCGCCGGCATCTCCGCCTCTGTCCGCCGGTACAGAATATAGGACTTTTCTGCTCCTAGCCGTAGCGCGGTCCGCGCGCAGTCCATTGCGACGTTGCCTGCGCCAAATGTCGCCACGATCCGGCCGATCTTCACCGGGGTATCCGACCGAGGGAACTCGTATGCCCTCATCATATTCACCCGCGTCAGAAACTCGTTCGCTGAATATACCCCATCCAGATTCTCACCAGGGATGTTCAACCAGTTCGGCAATCCAGCCCCGGTTCCCAGGAACACCGCATCGAACTCCTGCAGTAGTTCCGGGACGGTGATGGACTTGCCGACGACCATATCATAGTCGATCTGGACGCCCAACTTCTTGATATAATCGACCTCGGAATGGACGATAGCCTTCGGCAGCCGGAACTCCGGGATGCCGTACATAAGGACCCCGCCTGGGGCATGCAGTGCCTCAAAGACGACAACTTCGTAGCCCATCTTTGCGAGATCTCCCGCGCACGTCAATCCTGCCGGCCCTGAGCCGACGACCGCAACCCGTCTCCCGTTCGATGGCGGCCGCGGCGGCACCACGGCCCCCTTCGTCCGCTCATAATCCGCAATGAACCTCTCGAGCCGCCCGATGCCGACCGGCTCCCCTGCCTTCTTCAATGTGCATTCTCCTTCGCATTGATCCTCATACGGGCAAACCCGGCCAGAGACCGCCGGCAGGTTGTTCTTGGCCCGGATGATTTCCGCGGCCTTCTCGAACTTACCGAGCGTGATGCAGTGGAGGAACCCGGGGATGTCGATTTCGACGGGGCAGCCTTTCATGCACGGGCGGTTCTTGCATTGCAGGCAGCGTTTTGCCTCTGCGATTGCGACATCTCGTTCGTATCCGAGTGGGACTTCCCGGAAGTTATGGATCCGTTCCTCCGGCCGCTGCTGCGGCATCGGATGCTTCGTCTTCTGCACGCTCATTTCGTCTCCTCCAGGAGCTTGCAGGCGTCTTTCTCATGACCGATGAATCGTTGGTTTCTAAGCATGAGGTTCTGGTAGTCGACGAGGTGGCCGTCGAATTCGGGGCCGTCGACACAGGCGAACTTCGTCTTGCCGCCGACCGAGACGCGGCAGCCGCCGCACATCCCAGTGCCGTCTACCATGATCGGGTTCAGACTGACCAGGGTCCGGATGTTGTATTTCTTGGTGAGGTCGGAGACGACCTTCATCATGATGACGGGGCCGATGGCCATGACCAGATCGATCTTCTTTTCCTTCTGTTGGATGATTTTGTCGAGGAGGTCGCTGACGAAGCCTTTTGACCCTTTGGATCCATCGTCGGTGGTGATGTAGAACTCGTCGCTATATTCGGAGATCTCTTCTTCGAGGATGATGAGGTCCTTTGATCGTGCGCCGAGGATGGAGATGACGTGGTTGCCGGCGGCTTTCATCGCGCGGACGATGGGATAGAGGGGGGCGATGCCGACGCCGCCGCCGATGAGGACGACGGTGCCGTAGTTTTTGATGTCGGAGGGCATGCCGAGGGGCCCGGCGAGGTTCAAGAGCGAGTCTCCCACTTCAAGCCTTCCTAGCTGTTTCGTGGATTTGCCGACTTCGAGGAAGATGATGGTGATGGTGCCGTCGTCTCTATCGTAGTCTGCGATGGTCAGCGGGATCCGTTCTCCCTGCTCGTTGATGCGGAGAATGACGAACTGGCCGGCCTGCGCCTTCCGGGCGATGAGCGGCGCCCGGATCTTCATCAACTTCTCATTCGGCGAGAGGATCTTCTTCTCAAGAATCTCAAACATGACCATTCCTGCCCCGTGAGGATGCTGAACAAGGGTAATTTTTGCCCTCTTTAAAGCTTTTGGGCGAATCATCTCTAAGGAAACTATTTTTCTTTAAGGAAACGTATTCGTTGCTCTCAACCATAAAATACGAGTAGAGAAGAATCAATACGAAGATTCGGTGTGGTAATCTTAAAAAAACTCTCGCGACTCCAACACCCGCCGCTGATTACTGCTGGTCAGTCACCCGAGGCGTTTCCGCAAAAAAATGCGCAAGGATCTCCGGGAACTTATGCATGGAATGCGTGAACCGATGATCATCATTGAAACAAAAAATCTTCGCATGCTGCGCCCGCGCAAACGGCTGCACCCACGCATCAGGCACCACCGTATCCTGCGTCCCCCGCAAGATGATGAGCCGCGCAGGCAGAACCCTTGAAAACAGGTTCGGGTTAATCATCGCACGCAAGATACGCTGCGGCATCGTCGTCTCCCCAGACAAATCTGTCCCCGGGGGGATGATCGACGGGTTAAGCAACGCGACGTGCGTCACCCGCACGTTATCCAGCGCCGTCGTCGCCGCGAGGTACCCACCAAGCGACAACCCAATCAAGCCGACCTTCTTATCGTCACGAATGGCATCCGCCACACGCCGAAGCGCATCACCCACATTAAGATCCTCCGGCGGACCATTCCGGTAGGCAAGCGGGATAGCCTGCAAGGTTTTTTGAAAAAGAAGCGCTTTCTCCCCGCTCGGGGAAGAGTTGTAGCCATGAAGGAAGTAGAGCAGAACAATCCCTTCCTAGGAAGCAAAGGCGACTCTGTCCATCCCGGCAACGAACCTCACTATCCTCCTCGGTACGTGTTCGGCACGCTGTATCCGGGTTTCCACGCGCTAAGCCCCCACAAGCGTGATAACGCCTCGTGCTTTATAAATCTCATTCCCCAACCACAAAAGCAAAAACGAGCCTCAACTAGTAGAACTAACCCCCATCTCGCAATAAAAAAATATGCAAATCCATCCCACACCCTATCAAGAACCAGTACACACAAAAAAACGCAGCCTCACCTCTGCCAAATCTTTATTAACAGCCCAGGGTTGATACCACTATCCCCAGAGGTTTCCGCTGTGCACTGCTTCTTCACCTCAGATCTTCACGGCAGCATCACCCGATACGCGGCCCTCTTCCACGCCATTGAGACCGACCACCCCGACGCCGTCTTCATCGGAGGCGACCTCCTTCCCACCCACCACAGCCAACTCCCGATTCACGACTTCATCACCACCTACCTGCTCACACCCATCCGCGCCCACGCAAAACGCACCCGATTCTTCCTCATCCTTGGAAACGACAACCCCCGAATTCATGAAGCCGCCTTTCAAGCAGCAGACCACGACGGCATCCTCACCTACCTCCATGAACGGTCCACGCAACTCCCCCCCTACACAGTCGCCGGGTACGCCTATGTGCCACCGACTCCCTTCCTCCTGAAAGACTGGGAACGCTACGACGTATCCTCCCACGACGACGTCGGAACCATCCCCCCCATCGAAGGCACACATACCGTCCCCTTTTCTGTGGACCACATCCTCCATGGGTACATCACAGAGGATCTCGAAAAACTCGCGGAAAACCTTCCCATGAAAAAAACCATAGTTCTCTTCCATTCACCGCCCTACCAGACGGCGCTTGACCGGGCCGCCTTAGATGGAAAGAAAGTTGATTTCGCGCCCCTGGATGTCCACGTCGGCAGCATCGCAGTCAGGCGGTTCATCGAACGCCATCAGCCGCTCCTCACGATGCATGGCCATGTGCATGAGGCGACTCGACTCACCAAACACTGGAGAATCAGGATAGGGAACACCGTCTGCTTCAACGGATCAACCGACAAACCGAAGCTGTCTCTCATCACCTTCGACCCAGCGTGCCTCACTCAGGCGTCTCGTCAGCTGATCGGCTAGAGTTGCTCTTTCTCCAACGGCACTTTCAACGCAGTCAAGTATGGGGACGTCAGATGCGTTGCCCAGGACGTCTTGTTCTTAATATCCTCGTCGGTGATGATATGGACATCAAGCAGCCCCCCGGTCCTGATTCCGGTACGCTCCTTGTTTTCATCGTCAAACTTCTTGCCCCAGGAAGCGAACCACTCCAGGAGTTTTTCCTTCTGCTCCTCAGTGCCTCGGAAATGCACAAGCAAATCAATGTCGCTTGCCGGCCCCGCGCCGCCGTCCTTGGTACTGCCAATGACGTACATTGCATGGATGCCGTACAGCTCCGGGTCAAGGGATTTTGCAATCTGCTTCACTTTCTGGACCCGCCAGTCCCAATGGTCAGGGGGTTTGAAATACCCGAGGGCTTCACCCGCATCACCGTCCATAATGACGCGCAGCGAGCCACCAGGGACAATATCAGAGACCTTGATCAGACGAATCGTCGTCTCATTCTGAGCGCCGCTATTGATAATCTCAGCCATGTGATTCTCGGCAGCCATGAGGATGTCTTCGTTGAAGATGATATCCGGCTGATCGGGGTATAACGGGAGGTAGCGGATGTTGGCTTCGACGAGGTCCTGGAAGAAGTGGGTGCCGAACGAAAGCTCGGGAGTATAATCGCCTTTTTCCTTTGCGATCTCAACCAGGAGCGAGGTGTTGTTAATGTCCGCATAGCGGACGGGGACACCAAGCTTAATGTCTCCACGGCTGCCCCAGCGGCCTGGGCCCATGAGAATGAATTTCCGCCGCGGCAGCTTGTTGTTTAAGTCGCCGACGATACGGGCGATTCGCAGCATTTTTTCTCGGCTTTCAAGGGCACCGTACGCTTCAGGGTTGACGTACACGATGTACTCGATGTTTTCAATCTGGCCGGTGGTGATGAAGCGGCGGGCGGTGAAGAGCTTCTGTTCTCGGGGGATGTCCTTGGGGACGGGGACGCGTTCCATGCCGCGGGATTGACTTTGAGGTCGGCATTGGAGGAAGTAGAACCTGTGGCCGTCGCAGGCGAATTCGATGTCGACCGGTGAGCCAATCTTCTCTTCAAGGATGGAGAGGATCCGTTTCATTTTCGGGAGGAAGTCGCTCTTATCGAAAAGATTTTGGAAGGTGACGACGAGGTCTGCTGTGGCGAGGTCGCATATGACGTTGGGGGCGATGAGACGTCCTTGTTCGTGGACGGAGACGATGTTGTCGAAGAGGGGGATTTGGTCGCCGTAGTTCCTGAGGAGGTCTTCGATTTCGACGGTTTCGATGAGCCCCGTCTGCATGTTGATGACGTCCATGTAGCGTGGTGAGTATTTGATGCGTTCTTCGATGAGGGTGTTGACTTGGAGCTCTGGGCGGAACGGCGAGATGAGGATGGGGTAGTCATTGCCGACGCGATCGACGGCGCGGGTGCCGAGGCCTGGGACGAGGCGGATCATGCCGTCTTCGCGGCGGATGCGGGGCGACCAGCGGAATTCGTTGCGGCTGAAGGCGACGCCGGCGTAAGAGGGCATGTAGTAGGGTCCGATGCGGGTGCCGACGACCTCTTGGACGAGGATGCCCATTTCTTCGTTGAAGTCGAGGAGGCCGCGTTCGCGGCGGTATTCGATGGGGTCAGGGCCGAAGGTAGAGGCGTAGACTTCGGCGATGGCGTCCATGAGGGCTTTGAGGCGTTCTTCTTCGGAGCCGAGGTTGGGGACGAAGAGGCTTTTGTATTTCCCGGAGAAGGCGGCGCCGTAGCTGTCTTCGAGGAGGCTTGAGGATCGGACGATGATGGGCTTGTCTTTGACCGCGGTGATGATGCCGCGGAGTCCTTCGACGATTTCGTAAGGGAAGAAGGCGTTTTTGAAGATTTGTTCGAGGAAGGGTTGTTCTTGGCGGATCTCGCCGGGGTCGAGGTATTTGATGTGGAAGACGTCGTCGAGGTCGTTGTGATGGACGAAGGCAGCGACGGTGTCTGAAGTGATGTACCAGCTGCGGGGGAAGTCGATGTCTTTGAGGAGGGCGTCGTTTTTCATTTCGGTGCGCAGGATTTTTTCTGCGAGGATGACGCCCCCGGTTTTGCCGCCGAGTTTGCCGGCGCCTTGGGCGGGGCCGATGATGCAGGAGAGGAGTTGGACGAAGTCTTCGAGTTCGAAGTAGGACTTGGCGACGTTGACGTATTCGAGTCGGTCGGTGACGAACCGTCGGATCATCGCGGTCTTGATGCCGATGGTGTCTTCTTCGGAGAGGGAGGTTTCAATGTCGGTTTTTTCCATGAAGCGGGTGAGTTCTTCGCGGATCTCGCTGAGGGGGACACCGGTCTTCTGGGAGGTGAGGAGGAGCGGTCGAGCCTTGTCTGAGCGCAGCCAGTCCTGGAAGAGTTCGGAGATGACCTGGGAGGGGATGCTTTCCTTGGCGATGTCAAAGACGTGTTTTTGGAAGGTGACGAGGCTTTGCAGGTCGGTGCGGGGGTTGGGCATGTTGATGCCGCGGGCCGTGGATGTGCTGTCGATAGGGGTGATCTGGTTCTGCAGGTCCGTGATCTTCTCGTTGTTGTGGCGGTAGAGGTAGTAGGTCATCTTGCGGGTGATCCGCAGGAGGGTCCGGGGGTCGGTCTTGATGAGGAGGTCGATGATGACTTCCCAGTCTTGTTTCTTCTGGGTGGGGGTCTCGCCCGCTTTTTTGGTGGAGACGGGTTTGACGTAGGGGGCGATCTTCTTTTTCCTGAGTTCTTCTTTGACGCGGCGTTCTTCGAAGAATTGGCCGATGAGGGTGGCGATGGCGTCGATAAGGCGGCGTTCTTCTTTGAGGAAGGGGCCTTCATGTTGCATGGGGCGTTCCTCGGTGTAGTAGACTTCGAGGACGCCGATTTTTTTCTCGTCGGCGATGATGTTGCTGATTTGGCTCCATTTGGATTCTCGGAAGTTCTTGGTGACGTATTCTTTGCCGCCTTCGAAGGAGATGCGGGCGCAAGTGATATCTGGGTACTGCCAGGCGGGCGGGATGAGGGCGATGATGTTCTGGATGGCCTCGTCCACGGTGTATTTAGTGTTCTTGACGATCTTGGTGAGGCCGTAAAGGCAGTTGAGTTCTTTGACGCGTTCTTTCAGCTCGTTGATGGTGTGGTACGAGGACATGCTGGGTTCGTGTTGGGTCGCTTTTTGGAACTCGGTTTTTTCTGCGATAGCCATGGCCTCCTAGATGGTCCCCTCAGTTGGCTCCTGTGGGTCTGCATGGTGTTGCGGGTTTTTAAGGGTTGTCTGTTTGCGCAGGGCTGCCTTCCCAGTCTTGCCGTCGATGAGGACCATGAGCGGCTCCGGTGACCGGACGTACCTGACGTCCTGGGTGGTCTCTAGGACTGGGAGGGAGTCGAGCCAGTTGTAGCGGATGTTGGCGGGGCCGTCTTTGGTCATGAGGTAGCCGACCTGGCCTGCCATCATGTCGTGGAAGAAGTGGGAGCCTTGGGATGGCTCGATGATCCTGGCTTTGACGGGGGTCTCGAGGATAACTCGGGCGCCAGCGATGTCGCTCCATTGGACAGGGATGCCGAGCCAAGGGTCTGCGGAGCCCCAGCGGCCTGGGCCGATGAGAATGTAGGGCCGTGCCTGATCCATGAGTTTGGCGTTAATGGTGCGGAGCTGGCCGACGGCGCGCTGGGAGTTGGCGAGGTCGAAACCTTCGGGGGTGATATAGACGATGTCGGTGAGGCCGTCGATGATGCCGTTGCCGAGGGCGTTGGCGCTGAAGCAGAGGTCGAGGTTTTGATCATAGTCGTGGAGGTTGACTTCTGTTTGTTTTCCTTTGGGCCGCATGTTGCGGACTTGGAGGATGACGAGCTCCGCAGGGGCGTCTGAGGTGGTGGGGAGGTTGAGGGCGAATTCGATTTCGACGGGGTAGCCGAGGGCGAGTTCGCTGATGCGCAGGAGGAGTCGGAGGGCGTTGGCGAGGGGGAGAGCGTCGTAGGAGAGGATGGGGCCGAAGTCGAGGACCATGATGCCGTCGGGGGAGAGGCCGGGGTAGAGGGTGTCGTCGCGGGGGAGGTAGGTGGAGGCGAACTGGTTGAGGAGGCCTTCGTCGCGGGCGATGGTGATGTCGAGGCTTTTGAGGGTGGTGTCTTCGTTTTTTTCGACGATGCGGTAGATGGATTGGAGGGTGAGGGCGTAGAAGTGGGTCTGGCTGTATTTGATGAAGTCTTTGGGGGTGCCGAAGAGGGGGACGCGGGGGTGTTGGGGGCAGAAGCAGAAGCTGCTGCCGCCGTCGACGATGGCTTTGCCGAGGCCGACGGCGAGGTAGACGATGCCGTCTTCGTGGGTGCAGCCGCCTGTGGGGTAGTAGTTGTAGGATTTGGCGACGCCGGAGAGGGCGGGGTAGAAGTAGGGGCCGTGGCGTTCGCCGACGACTTCTTGGATGAGGACTGCCATTTTTTCGTCGCGGATGTTTTTGGGGGTGTTGCGGATGTAGGTGCGGGCGCGTTGGCTGTAGGTTGAGCTGTAGACGTATTTAACGGCGTTGCAGACGTCTTGGAAGCGGAAGTCGGTTTCCCAGGATTCGTTGGGGAGGAGGATGGAGGCGTAGATGCCGGCGAAGGGCTGCATGAGGCTGTCTTCGAGCATGCCGCTGCTGCGGATGATGAGGGGTTTGCGGCTGCCGCGGATGAAAGCTCTGAGGTCGCCGAGGATGGTAGGAGGGAGGCTGGCGTCCATGAAGCGGGCGGTGATGCGTTCGTCGGGGAGGGTGAAGAGCTCGGGGGTGAGGAGGTGGTTTTGGGTGATGAAGGCGTCGAAGATGTCTGTGGTGAGGACGATGCTGCGGGGCAGGGTGATGTGGATGCCCGGGGTCATCTCGTCGGTGAGGTAGGTGGTGAGGAGTTTGGAGAGGAAGGCGAGGCCGCGTGCTTTGCCGCCGAGGGCGCCGTCTCCGATACGGCTGATCTGTCTGGCGGGGCCTTGGTTTTCTCGCAGGAATTTGGTGATTTGGATTTGGTTGCTGGCGTAGCGGTGTTCTTCGATGGTGTCGACGAGGCGTTGTTTGAAGGCGTCGTCGTCGAGGTCCTCGTTTTCGATGGTGGTGATGCGGTCGGCGAGGGTGCGGTCGCCGCGGGCGCGGAGCCAGCGGGAGAGTTGGTGATTCTTGGAGATACTTCGCAGGGCGGCGGGGGGGAGGGTGACGACGGCGTCTTCGAATTCGCGCATGGTGCGGATGGGATTGTGGTCGTTGGTAGTAGGCAGGTTGGTGGGGCCGAGGCAGTCTTGGAGGAAGTGGCGGAGGGTGGTGGTGAGGTGTGGGTCGTGTTTTTGGATGGTTGTGATGTTGGGTGGGATCTTGGTTTTGATGGGGTCTGAGGACTGCAGGAGGATGGGGATGCCGGGGGCGGTGGTCCGGAGTTGGGTGGCGAGGAGGATGCCGTCGTCGTGGTGTGGGGGGGAGCCGGGGAGGTGGTTGTCGGTGATGACGCCGATGAGGTGAGCTTGGTGCCGGGTGATGAGGGTCTGGGCGTCGGCGAGGGTGGTGGCGTGGAGGACGAGGGGTCGTTTGCGCCAGGTGTCGAGGTTTTCGTCGTTCGTGGCGTCGTCGGGGGTGATGGCGTGGTGGTGTCTGCGGATTTCGTCGTAGGCTTCGGTGAGGTATTCGGAGTAGGCTTGGATGGAGTCTTCGACGAGGAGGAGGGCGTCGTAGTCCTCGGTCGGGGTGAGAGTGGTGGCGTTGTGTTTGTCCTCGAGGTAGGCGATCATGGTGAGGATGATTTTGCCATCGCCGTTCCAGGTGAAGAGGCCATCGATGGTGTGGGCGTGGTCGCGGTGTTGGAGGGCGGCGAGGTCAGCGGTGTTGTTGGCGAGGACCATGATCTTGGTTTCGTTGGAGATGGTGTGGATGGTTTGGGTGAGGGTGAGGGCGTCGAGGTCTTTGGCTGGGTTGAAGAGGATGAGGAGGTCGCAGCGGCGTTTTTTGAGGTGTTCAATGAGGTCGGTGGTGGTTTCAACGTGGGCGATCTTGGGGGGTTGGTCGTGGTAGTAGCGGTAGGGGGGTGTTTCGGCGAGGAGGCTGTCGAGTCTGTTTTCTTCGGTGAGGAGGAAGTAGTCGTAGGAGGATGAAAAAAGGAGGATGCGGGTCACCGTGTAGGAGCGGTGATCCGGTTCCCGTGAGCCTGGTTCTTGTGGGGGTTCCGGGGGGGTGACCCCGGTGATGTCGTGGATAGTGGTACGGATTTGTTGTTCTCGGTCACGGGACAGCATAGTCGCGGTTGTTTTAGACCCAGCCGCGCATCTTGCAGGCTTCGGCGACACGGTTTATGGCGATCATGTAGGCTGCGTCGCTGATGCGGACTTTTTTGCGCTGGGAGAGGTCCCAGACGTGGTAGAAGGCGTCGGTCATCTTGTTGTCGAGTTTGCCGAGGACTTCTTCCTTGGTCCAGTAGTAGTTTTGGTTGTTTTGGACTTGTTCGAAGTAGCTGCAGACGACGCCGCCGGCGTTGGCGAGGAAGTCGGGGATGACGGTGACGCCGCGTTTGTCGAGGGCGTCCTCTGCTTCGGGGGTGACGGGGCCGTTCGCGCCGCAGATGACGATTTTGACTTTGGGGCTGATCTTGCCGACGTTCTCCGCGGTGATGGAGTTTTCAAGTGCCGCGGGGATGAGGATGTCGACGTCATGGGTGAGCCAGTCGTCGCCGGGGGTGATCTGATAGCCGAGTTTCTGCGCCTTATCCTTGTCGATGGTGCCAAAGCGGTCCGTGATTTTCAAGAGCTCCTCGAGGTTGATGCCGTTTTTCTTGTAGAAGCCGTAGCTGGTGGCGTCGTTTTGGTCCCAGCAGGAAACGGAGAAGACCGTACCGCCGTACTGCGAGTACAGCTCCGCGGCGTAGCGGGCGACGTTACCGAAGCCCTGCACGGAGGCGGTGGTCTTAGTGACGTCCATCTTCAGCTCTTTGAGGACTTCACGAAGGATGTAGATTAAACCGTACCCGGTCGCCTCGGTCCGGCCTCGGGAGCCGCCGAGCCCGACGGGCTTGCCGGTGATGACGCCAGGTTGGAACTCCCCGTGGGAGAGGGTCTGGAACTCGTCCATGATCCAGATCATGTGCTGGCCGCTGGTCATGACGTCAGGGGCTGGTACATCTTGGTAAGGCCCAATGTCGCGAGCAATCTGACGGACCCAACCGCGGCAGATGCGTTCCTGCTCTTTTTCGGAGAGGTTGTGCGGGTCGCAGATGACGCCGCCCTTGCCGCCGCCCAGCGGTATGTCCGCGACGGAGCATTTCCAGGTCATCCACATGGCCAGGGCTTTGACGGTGTCGATGGTCTCTTGGGGGTGGAAGCGGATGCCGCCCTTGCAGGGGCCGCGGGCGTCGTTGTGTTGGACGCGGAAGCCATGGAAGACTTTCATGGTACCGTCGTCCATTCGGATTGGGATCGAGAAATGATATTCACGGAGAGGCTCGCGGAGGAGATCCCGTGTTGGTTGGTCTAAGCCGAGTTTATCTGCGATGCGGTCGAATTGCTGCTGGGCCATTTTGAAAGGGTTGAACCCTTCGGGTTTGGGCGCCTTTGGGACAGTCACAGTTTTTGTTGCCATAAATCATCCACTCCTTGTGGTTGAATGGGATGAACCGATATCTTAGACTCCGATATAAAACAATCGCTTGTTGCGCCAGGATAAGGGTAGGAAGATTAAAATAAAAGGGAAAAAAGGGGAAAAAGAAGGGAGAGGGGTTTAGACGACGCCGTGATCGATCATGGCGTCCGCGACTTTGACGAACCCGGCGATGTTGGCGCCGTTGACGTAGTTGACGAAGCCGTTCTCCTTGCCGTATTTGATGCAGGAGGCGTGGATCTGGCTCATGATCCATTGGAGTTTCTGATCAACTTCTTCCCGGCTCCAGGCCATGCGTAAGCTGTTCTGGCTCATCTCCAGGCCTGAGGTGGCGACGCCGCCCGCGTTCGCGGCCTTGCCGGGGCCGAAGAGGATCTTGTTCTTGATGAAGATTTCAACGCCTTCAGGGGTGGTGGGCATGTTGGCGCCTTCAGCGACACAGATACAGCCGTTGTCGACGAGGGCCTGGGCGTCCTCCCCGCTGATCTCGTTTTGGGTGGCGGAAGGGAAGGCGACATCGCATTTGTAATGCCAGGGGCGTTTCCCGGCTTCATATGTGCATTTGAACTCGTCCGCGTACTCCTTGATACGGCCACGCTTGACGTTTTTGAGGTCCATGACGAAGGCGAGCTTCTCTTTGTCAATGCCCTTGGGGTCGTAGATCGTCCCTGACGAATCGGAGAGCGTGACGACCTTGCCGCCTAACTGTGTGACCTTCTCGACGGTGTATTGGGCGACGTTGCCGGAGCCGGAAACCGCAACGGTCTTCCCTTTGAGGGATTCTTTGCGGGTCTTGAGCATCTCCGAGGCGAAGTAGGTGGCGCCGTAGCCGGTGGCCTCGGGTCGAACGAGGCTGCCGCCCCAGTTGAGGCCTTTGCCGGTGAGCACGCCGGTGAAGGTGTCGGTGATGCGTTTGTATTGGCCGAACATGAAGCCGATCTCGCGGCCGCCGACGCCGATGTCACCTGCGGGGACGTCGGTGTCTGGTCCGATATGGCGGAAGAGCTCGGTCATGAAGGATTGGCAGAACTTCATGACCTCCATGTCTGATTTACCCTTTGGGTCGAAGTCGGAGCCGCCCTTGCCGCCGCCCATGGGTAGCGTGGTGAGGCTGTTTTTGAAGACTTGTTCGAAGGCGAGGAATTTGAGGATTCCGAGGTTGACGCTGGGGTGGAACCGGAGGCCGCCCTTGTAGGGGCCGATTGCGCTGTTCATCTGGATGCGGTAGCCGCGGTTGAATTGGATGTCGCCGCGGTCGTTGACCCATGGGACTCGGAATATGATGACGCGTTCGGGTTCGACGATGCGTTCCAGAATCATATATTTCTTGTACTTTGGGTTCTTTTGGATGAATGGCATCAGGCTTTCTGCGACTTCGCGGACGGCTTGATGGAATTCTTTCTCGGCTGGATTTTTTTCGATGACTTTTTCCATGAACTGTTCGACGTTCTTATCCATGAAGGCAACTCCCCGGGTATATTTGGTGGTCCGAATCTGTTTTTTCTTTTAATAGTTTGCGAAGGATTGTAATTTCGAGCAACGGGGGCCCTCCTCCTGTCCTCTTCGTCATTTTTTCCTCGAAAAATGTCCGTACGCGAGGAGGCGACGAAGCAGGGGGGGAATCAGCTGTTTCGGAAATTAAAAAAGGGCGTGCGTCCATACGGGATGAAGTATGCTCTTTCGGGTGGAGGTTTTATAGATGAAAAACGTAACGTCGACGAAATCGGCTGAATTCTGGACTGCGGACTCTATCCTATCGACTGTTGCCCATGAGAACATCCGGTTCATCCGCCTCCAGTTCGTCGACCTTCTCGGGATGCCGCGCAACCTCGTCATCCCCTCAGGACTCCTCAAGGACGCGTTGGACAACGGGATCCCGTTCGACGCCTCGTCCATCATCGGCTGTGCCAACATCGAAGAATCAGACAAGGTCATCCGCCCAATCCCCGCCAGCTTCAGCATCATCCCTGAGAGCATCGAGCCACGGAAGACCGCGAAAATCAGCTGCGACATCTATGAACAGGACGGAAAACAACGCTTCCCCGGCGACGTCCGATACGTACTACAACAGATATTGCAAAAGGCGGACAAACTCGGGTACCGCTGCAATACCGGCTCTGAATGCGAATTCTTCCTCTTCCAGCGAAACAGCGACGGTCCGACCTTGCTGCCGCATGACAACGCCGGCTACTTCGACCTCTCCCACCGTGACCTGGCAGAAACCGTCCGGGCGGACATCGCCATGGCATTGCAGCAGCTCGGCCTCGAGATCTACACCACGCACCATGAGGTCGCCCCCGGACAGCAGGAGATCAACTTCAACTACGCCGACCCACTCACGACAGCGGAGCGCGTCATCACCTTGAAATACGTGAGTAAAATCATCGCTGACAGCCATGGTTTGTACGCCTCGTTCATGCCCAAGCCCCTCTTTGGGACGAACGGCTCAGGGATGCATACCCACATTTCGATGTGCACGCCAGCCGGCAAGAACGCCTTCTATGACCCAGGAGACAAGCACAAACTCAGCCCGCTTGCGTACTCATTCCTCGCCGGGCTCCTCACCCATTCCCGGGAGATGTGCGCCGTCCTCAACCCGACCGTGAACTCCTTCAAACGCCTCGTCCCCGGCTACGAAGCCCCCACCTATATCTGCTGGGCGAACCGCAACCGCAGCTCCCTCATCCGCATCCCAGCGAACCGTGGACAGGCGACGCGTATCGAACTGCGCAACCCAGACGTCGCCTGCAACCCCTACCTCGCCTACACCGTCATGATCGCCGCCGGCCTTGACGGTATCAAACGCAAACTCAAAGCCCCGGAACCCGTCGAACGTAACATCTACGCACTGACCCCCAAGGAACGGGCATCGTACGGCATCGGCCAGCTCCCCGAAAGCCTCGGCCATGCCCTGGAGATCATGCAGAAGAGCACTTTCATCAGGGACGCCCTAGGCAGCAACGTCTTCGAAAACTTCATAGCAATCAAGCGCACGGAATGGGAGGAGTACCAAATGCAGGTCACCGCCTGGGAGACCGCGCGGTACTTCCACGTCCTCTAAATTCTCCCCATCCTACCTAGGGGCGATTCATCCCCCGACCTTTTCTACGTCACGAAACCTATTTAACTCCTCAAACTATTCCCTTCCGGTGAGGAGTGGGAATGCCGTTTGAACTTCAAGTCGTTAGCAACACCCCATTAAATGGGGAAGAGGACTTCGACATCGCCGCACGCATGTTCTTCGAACAGATAGGATACCTCAGTAAAGGCTCGGACCCGACCCTGCCCTACAAGATTTTCGTCGACTTCTTCCTTAAGCAACCCACTAAGGCCTGGTTCGTCGACGACATCGCCGGCGCACTCAAAACCTCCCGGCCTACAGTCTATCGTCACCTCAACAAGCTCAAAGGCCTGGACATCCTCGAAGAACTCAGCGTCTACGACGACGCCACCCAGCAGCAGAAGAAAGGCTACCGACTCCGGTACGGCAACCTCCAGAAAGCCTGGAACTTCGTCGAAGCACACATTAAAGTAGCGGTGGAGAATTACGGCAAAACCGTCGAACACCTCCAGACGCTCTTAGAACAACAGCGGAAAGGGACACCATGACCAAGAGAGAAGAGTTAAAACTCGTCGAAGAATCCCACTACAAGATCACCTCCATCGGTGCACGAGATAGCGCCCTGGAGACCGAAGGCATCTTCAAAGGGTACGCCAACATCGGCATCGAAGAAGCCGGTCTTCTCATGGAACTCGGCGAGACCCACGGCCAAGACAAAGGCAAACTCCGCATCATCCCCCTCCACGCCATCCTCGCCATCGACCTCTACGACCACAAAGACTTCGCCAAAGAAGAAGAAAAAAAGGACACCGACCACTACTACACCTAACTCCCACTCCTGTAAAAATCACAATCTTTAAATAACGAAGAGTCCTCTTCACCCGTACTTACATCTGAATCCAGGAGCAATATTCTCCAGGGGAGAGACCAATGAGCACTCACGAAAGAACCGAGGAAGACATCAACTCAAACGTCATCTACGTCGGCAACAAGCCGCCTATGAACTACGTCTCCGCCATCATGGCCGTCCTCAACTCCGGTGAACACACCGAAGTCCTCCTGAAAGCACGAGGCAACGCCATCAGCCGCGCCGTCGACGCCGCCGAGATCGCCCGCAACCGCTTCATTACCAACGCCACCGTCAAAACCATCGACATCGGCACCGAAGCCGTCGTCAGCGAAGACGGCAAAAAATCCAACGTCTCCTCCATCGAAATCTGCCTCAGCATCGAAAAACCATAAAAAACAAACACCCCCCTGTTGTTCAACCGGGGGTCCTTTCTCCTCTTTTCTCCAAAGTGAGCAAACATTCAATTAAACCAACCCAGATAGCACCCACCCAGCACCACAATGACCAGCGTCTTCGACCTCCTCGACCCCCGCATCCACCCGCTCCTTTCCGCCCGTCACATCAGCGCACCCACGGAACCCCAAATCAAGGCCATCCCCGAAATCCTCCACGGTCTCAACATCCTCCTCATCGCCCCCACCGGACTTGGGAAAACCGAGGCCGCGCTCCTCCCCATCTTCCATCAATTCCTCGCCATCAAGGACGACCCG
The DNA here is from genome assembly GCA_963769885.1 of Methanobacteriota archaeon. Taxonomy (GTDB): domain Archaea; phylum Thermoplasmatota; class E2; order DHVEG-1; family DHVEG-1; genus CAIRCU01. Next base: position 420,659 of record CAVYNH010000007.1, on the reverse strand, counting down.
GAACGGCACAAGGGTATCTCCATTCTTTATATTACACCGCTGCGCGCACTGAACCGCGACATGCTCCACCGCACATTCGACGAAGCAAAGACACTGGGCATCAGCATCGCCGTCCGCCACGGCGACACCCCCCAAGCCGAACGTCTCAAACAATCCCAGCGCCCTCCAGACATGCTCATCACCACCCCGGAGACTTTCCAGATCCTCTTCACCGGCAAACGACTGCGTAGCCACCTCAAAGCCGTCCGTTGGGTCGTCGTCGACGAAGTCCATGAGCTCGCCACCGACGAACGCGGTGCCCAGCTCGCCGTCGGCCTCGAACGCCTCGAAGAAATCGTCAAAGACACCACCTACGGCTTCCAGCGCGTCGGTCTCTCCGCCACCGTCGGACTCCCCGACGAGGTCGCCCGCTTCCTCGGCGGCCAGACCACTAAAGGCTTCCGCCCTGTCACCATCCTTGAAGTCGACGTTACCAAACACATCGACCTCACCGTCGAAATGCCCCAGCCCACCACCGCCGACGACCACCTCGCCCACACCCTCCACATTGAGCCCACCTCCGCCGCGCTCCTCCGCCGCTGTAAAGAGCTCATCGACACCCACGTCAGCACCCTCCTCTTCATCAATACCCGAGACGGCGCCGAGATCCTCGCCTCCCGCTTCCACCAATGGAACCCCGGCCTCGCCATCGGTGTCCACCACGGCTCCCTCTCTAAAATCGCCAGAGTCGAAGCCGAAGACGCCTTCAAAAAAGGCCAGCTCAAAGCTCTCATCTGCACCTCTTCACTCGAGCTGGGCATCGACGTCGGCGACACCGACTTCGTGATCCAGTACAACTCCCCCCGCGAGGTCACCCGCATCGTCCAACGCGTCGGTCGCAGTGGCCACCGCGTCGGTCGCACCAGCACCGGCGTCATCCTCGCCACCAACCCCGAAGACCTCGCCGAAAGCCTCGTCATCGCCCGCCGCGCCCTCGCCGGCGACCTCGAACGTTACTCGGTCCGTCAAAACCCCCTCACCGTTCTCACCAACCAAATCATTAGCCTCGTCCTCGAATACGGCCGCATCCCCGAACAGAAAGCCTACGACATTATCACAAGGGCTTACAGCTTCCATAGCCTCACGAAAGAGATGTTCACCCTGCTCAGCACCCAGCTCAAAGACCACAGGACCATCTGGATCGAGGACGAGGCCGGCACCCGCGTCTTCGCCAAAAAGATGAACAGCCGCACCTACTTCCTCGACAACATCTCCATGATCCCCGACGAGGTCACCTACCCCGTCATCGACATCAGCACGCGTAAAGCCATCGGTACGCTGGACGAAAGCTTCGTCCTCAGCTCCGGCTTCGAAGGCGAGAAATTCATCCTCCGCGGCCGCCCCTGGGTCATCGTCAAACGCGAAGAAGACACCATCCTCGTCACCCAAGTCAAAGAAATCGGCTCCGTCCCCAGCTGGATCGGCGAAGAGATCCCCGTCCCCTACGACGTCGCCCACGAAGTCGGCCAACTCCGCAGACAAGCCGCCAGCACCGCCCCCATCACCAACTACCCCTGCGACCCCGGCCTCATCGACAAGATCCGAGACTACGCCCAGACGCAACAGCGCCTCGGTTTCCTCCTCCCCGACGACCGCACCATCACCATCGACGCCGAAGACCACAACGTCGTCATCAACGCCTGCCTCGGCACCAAAGTCAACGAGACCCTCGGCCGCCTCATCAGCGCCATCCTCGCCCAGATGCTCGGCGAAAGCATCGGCATCAACAGCGACGCCTACCGCATCAACCTCGAAATCCCCGCCCGGCTCCCCCCGGACCGCATCATCGAACTCCTGCAGACCACCCATCCCGGCACCCTCCCCTATCTCATGGAAACCGTCCTGCGCAACTCCACATACCTCCGCTGGCAGCTCATCCATGTCGCCAGAAAATTCGGCGCGCTGCGCAAAGGCTTCGACTACAGAAACATCGGCGTCAAACGCCTCTTCGGCCTCTTCGAACACTCCCTCGTCCTCGACGAAGCCATGGAAAAAATCCTCTGGGAAAACATGGACGTCCCACGCACCAAAGACATCCTCGAAGCTGTCCAACGCGGCGACATCACCCTCCACACCCACCACGGCCTCTCCCCCATGAGCCTCGCCGGCTTCGAAACCATCCGCGGCCTCATGGTCCCCCTCCGCCCCGACCGCAGCATCCTAATGGCCCTCAAAAAACGCATCGAAGACGCCGACATCACCATGGTCTGCCTCAACTGCCACAACCAATGGAACACCTTCGTCGGCCGCCTCCCCCTCCAACCCAAATGCCACCGCTGCGGCGCCATCAAAATCGCCATGCTCCGCCGCTACCACGGCGACCAAGCACACGTCCTCACCAAACACCACCGCACCACCGCCGACCTCAAAGAACTCAAACGCCTCAACAAAAACGCCAGCCTCATCCTCACCTACGGCAAATACGCGGTCTACGCCCTCGCCGCCCGCGGCGTCGGCCCCGACACCGCCGCCCGCATCCTCAGCCGCTTCACCAAACTCGAACTCAAAAAATCCGAGGACCTCGAAGTCAAATTCTTCCGCGACATCCTCCAAGCCGAACTCCAATACGCCCGCACCCGAGGCTTCTGGGACACCTAACCCACATCCACCAATAGTTTTTAGTAGCACCCCCACCCATCACCACCCCGTCACCCTATGACCTTCTTCGAGGACATCATCGCCTTGCTCCGCACTGAGCAAATCACGACCAAAAACCAGCTCCAACAAGCCAAAGTACGCCTCTGCAAAAAATACCGCCTCACGACCATCCCCCAAGACAGCGACATCCTCGCCGCCCTCCCCGATGACCTCCTCGACAACGACAACCTCCTCCAACTCCTCAGACTTAAATCCACCCGCACCCTCTCCGGGGTCGCCGTCACCGCCGTCATGACCAGCCCCGCCGACTGCCCCCACGGCCGCTGCCTCCCCTGCCCCGGCGGCCCCACCACCAACACCCCCCAGAGTTATACCGGCGACGAACCCGCCGCCATGCGCGCCATCAGTTGCCACTGCGACCCCTACCAACAGACCGCCAACCGACTCAAACAACTCCGCACCATCGGCCACGACACCGACAAGATCGACTTCATCATCATGGGCGGCACCTTCACCGCACGATCACCCTGGTACCAAGAATGGTTCGTCACCCGCTGCTACGACGCCATGAACGGCACCCACTCCCCAACACTCGCTAAGGCCAAACAGACCAACGAATCTGCCCCCGCACGCTGCATCGGCCTCACCATCGAAACCAGACCAGATTGGCTCCGACTCCACCACATCCACAGTATTTTATCGTACGGCGCGACCCGCGTCGAACTCGGCGTCCAATCCACCGACGATACCCTGCTGACGAAAATGGACCGTGGTCACACCGTCACTGACTCCATCACCGCCACCCGCCTCGCCAAAGACGCCGGCCTCAAAGTCTGCTACCATCTCATGCCCGGCCTCCCCGGCTCCACCCCCATCACAGACAAGAATATGTTCCGCACTGTGTTTACCGATGACCGGTTTAAGCCCGACATGCTCAAAATCTACCCGACCCTCGTCGTCGACGGCGCAGATCTCGCACGCGACCCCGACTTTGAACCCCTCACGACCCAATCCGCAGTCCGCCTCCTCGCCGCCGTCAAAGCCGAGATTCCGCTTTGGATCCGTATCCAACGTATTCAACGCGACATCCCCATCCAACGCCTTCACGGCGGCATCACCAAAAGCAACCTCCGCCAACTCGTCGCCGCCGAACTCCACCATACCGGTCAGACTTGCCACTGCATCCGCTGCCGCGAGATCGGCCATCAACCAACTGACCACCCCGGACCCGCTGCTACCCTCAGACTTGAAGAAGAAACCTACCAAGCCAGCAGCGGAGAGGAACGCTTCATCAGCCTCACTGATTCCTCTCAGAACGTGCTTTACGCCTACCTCCGCCTGCGCATCATCTCCGACCCATATCGAGCGGAGCTCAGCCCCGGGCCATGTTTCATGATTAGGGAGCTGCGCGTACTGGGTCGCGAAGTCCCACTGACCGGTCATGCGCTCGGAATAACGTATCAACACCGAGGACTCGGTCGACGCCTGCTGGCCGAAGCCGAGTGCATTGCCCGGGAAGACTACGATGCCCACCGGCTGTTCGTCCTCAGCGGCGTCGGTGTCAAGCCCTACTACCGACGCCTCGGGTTCACCGACCGCGGGCCATACCTCGTCAAAACCCTCCCCACATCCACGGTATAACCAACCTAATCCTGAATCTTCAGGAGACGGTACCTGGTCTTTTTTTTTCGCAACATTTTTAAACCTCCCAGGCCTGCTGGAATCTAACCCTGGTCTTCAGAGAGAACAAGGGGACTAGTGGTGGGGAGGAGAATGTCATGCCAGAGTTTCTATGGCAATGGTCTGATGGTGCCATGAAGGTTACGACGACCAAGGCCGACATCGCAGAAAAAGCCCTGCGCGCCGGCTACCTGGTCATCGGCATCCTGGCCCCGCAGCCGAAGCCCGAATAAAAAAGCCGAGAAAATCCCAGGAGTCTCTCTTCGGAAGCTTTTTAACAACTTTGGGCATATCTGCCGCTTGCGTATGACCGACGCTGATTATCAAAACCTGCTCAAGCGGTTGCAAAGCCTCACTTCAAAGGAACGTATCGTTGACGAACGCCTTAAAGTCCCTAAGGTCGACGTTTTTTATGAGGGCAACACCACGGTCATCCGCAACTTCGATAAAATCGTCGATATCCTCAACCGGGATCCTAACCATTTCCTCAAGTTTCTGCTCGGCTCCGTCGGCACCGCCGGGGAGATTTCCGGTGGTCGCGTCATCTTCCAAGGCAAGATTCCCATGAAGACCCTGCAGGACAGACTCGACGAGTACGTCGAGACCTACGTCATCTGCCAGGAGTGTACGCGCCCGGACACCCATCTTGTCAAAAAAGACCGCACGCTCATGCTGCGCTGCGACGCCTGTGGCGCAATCCGCTCCATCAAATCCATGCGCAAGAAAAAGGTCAGCACCGCCACCCCCTCGCTGAAGGAAGGCGAGGAGTATGAGCTGACGATCAAGGACATCGGCAAACGCGGGGACGGCGTCGCCTTCTACGACAAATATATCATCTACATCCCCGGTGCCGTCAAAGGCAGCACCGTCAAAGTCAAGATCGAAAAAATCTCTGGCACCATGGCCTTTGCCCGACTCGCTTAACCCACGATCATCAGGAGAAGGGAAGTGGGTTTGTAGAAGCAGGAGGAGGTCCAGTATGTTAAAAAAAGACACCTTGTTCTGCAATCCTCACCAACGTTCCAGAGCCCCTACCTAAAAATTATTGATAAGAAATAATAAAAATATTTAATTAAAAAAACGACTTATTACGATTGCAGCGCTCCCAACGGTTCGTGCCAGAGCCGCACCGCAAGCCATACCTGCCTCATCCGCTAATCCAGCTGCATACGTAGGTGCATTCCGCTCCCCAAACCTAAGGAGAAATAGACGCAATAGTTACGCGGTCTTACGCCGCCGGGAAAATCGGCATAAATAGAAAGATATTTAAACGGTGCCGCCTATTCGTCGTTCGTCAGACAAATGATGTCTTTTGTCGTCTGATGGATGTCAAAAAACCGTCCCCCAGACACGCACAAGACATCAAAAAACCTGACACCACCACGTGTGAGGAGAGAATGGACAACGACCGCATCACCCTACGACTCCCGGACATCTACCTCCGGCAAATCGACCTATTCATCAGAGCCGGAGAGTACCAAACACGCTCCGAGGTGATCCGCCACGCTGTCAATGAATTCATAAAAAACAAAGCGGAAGAAATCCTGGAGAAAGCAGACAAAATAAAGAAAGTCCAGGAACTCGAGGCTGCGGTCGCTGCCATGGAACCTTACACGAAAAAATAATCTGGTTCAAGAAGGGGATGGGATGCACCCCTCAGGAGGAAGGACGCTCGATTAAGAGGCGTCCTTCCCAACTACCAGTAAAAGACTGAAGATGGAGAGTTAGGAGGAATAGGAAAATGGCTGAGAGCAAAAACAACATGCAGTCCTTCATCGAGACTGCTATAGGAAATAAACTGGATGAGGAGAGCAAACAAAAAGTCGATGATGGCCTCTTCGGCACCCCCCGCATCAGTATCGTTGGCTGCGGTGGCGCTGGAGGCAACACCATCACCCGCTTACACAAACTCGGCGTCAAGGGAGCCAAGACCATCTGCGTCAACACCGACAAAATGGCCCTTGACCTCATGGAATCAGATTTCAAACTACTCATCGGCAAGAACCTGACCCGCGGCCTCGGCGCCGGCGGCTTCCCCGAAGTCGGCGAACGCGCGGCCCGCGAATCGTCCCGCGAGATCGAAGAGCTCCTCTCTGACGCTGACTTGGTTTTCGTCTGCGCCGGCATGGGCGGCGGCACCGGCACCGGATCCGCACCCGTTATCGCGGAGATCGCCAAGAAGAACGGCGCAATTGTCACCGCCATGGTTTCTACCCCCTTCAATGTCGAGCGGGCACGGCTTGTTAAGGCGGACGAGGGCCTCGACAAACTGCGGACCGCTGCGGACAGCACCGTCGTGTTGGACAACAACCGGCTCCTCGAATTCGTCCCGAACCTGCCGATTAACCAGGCGTTCAGCGTCATGGACCAGCTCGTCGCCGAGACCGTCAAGGGCATTTCCGAGACCATCACCATGCCCTCGCTCATCAACCTGGACTTCGCGGACATGAAGGCGGTCATGGACTCCGGCGGGCTGTCGGTCATGCTTTGGGGCGAGGCCGACGAGGAGGCCGGCGTGGACGCCATCGTTAAGGAAGCGTTGAACCACCCGCTGCTCAATGTCGACTACCATGGGGCGCACAGCGCGCTCGTGCACATCACAGGCGGGCCGAACATGAGCCTGAAGTACGTCCAGGACGTCGCGAAGACCCTGACGCAGGACATGGACTGCTATGCGAACGTCATCCTTGGCGCCCGTGTGGATCCTGCCTTCGAGGGTAAGTGCCGCGTCATGGCGCTCATGACTGGGGTGCAGTCGCCGAACATCCTGAGCTCCAAGCCGGACAAGCGGATGAACCCGTTGCCGATGACGGTGCAGCCGCGGAAGGTCCTCAGCAACCCCAAGGTCGGCGCTATCGACTTCGTCCGATAAACACTACTACGTTTGGCTACGGCTGGACTGTGGTCGTAGCCACATCATTTTTTATTTTGTTTTATGTTTGTTGACGCTCGATGTTTTATAGTGGCCTGGGTATTCCGTGGTCTAGGTTTGGGCCTGTGAGGTAGTCTGGATATCCTACCGGCCTTCGGAGCCGGTTACTGGGGTTCGAATCCCCACAGGTCCGTTCACCCATCACTTTTTTTGGTTTTCTTGTAGAGTATGGTGGTTTGTTCTTTGATTTGATTGCATGAAGAAGATTGCGACGATGGTAAAAGTCTACATGGCCGAGACTTCATCGGAATCGCGAGGTTATTGATTCGTTCCGTGCATCGTATGGCAAGAGAGCACGGTTGTTGTATGAAAAATCTTGTGCGGAGGTTGGCCTGTCGATGGTTTTCTTACTCAATTTGGTGAACTCAGACGCGCAAATGGCATCGATTTTGCGTGAGGGTCTCGCTTGGAGGGAGCGGTTGCTTCATCCGCCCCTATTGTAGGCCGGGTTCTGTAGTCTTTGATACGGCCTTGTGTCTGGCTGAACGATCGTCTCTCTAGGTGGGAATAGAGATGCACAAATTATTTTCCTATTATGTATGATAGCACTAGATGATTCTCTCCTTAGTTTTGAGGATTTTTTTGTTTATTATTTTATTAAGCACTATATATGTCCTTCTCTTGAAAATCTTTATATATCCGAACAAGATATTAAATACAAAGGGAAAAAGGAGGCAAAACATGAGAAAGCAATTGTTTGGCATAGTAATTTGTATGCTGATGTGCGCTACCGCTTTTGCGGTAGCTCAACCCGAAAAGAGCAATGATGCCACCGAACGCGTTGCATCTATCACCCCGAATAACCAACCACTATCTGCACCAGGTGATATTCTTCTTGATTTGAATATTAATGCAACCGCTCATGATATTCAAATGTTAGGTGGAGAATGGGATGGTACCTATTTCTGGGTTACTAGCGGAAATAATGCTTTGGAACCAAATAAATTGTATAAATTCAGCATTGCTGGCGCGCTCTTAGCAACCTATGATCAACCTGCTGCAACCACAGGATGGGGGATTCGTGATCTCGCATTTGATGGCACTTTTCTCTATGGTGGCTGTGAATATGGTTTCTGGAAGATTGACCCTGCAACTGGTGTATTCACCCAGTTGTTTTCAAGCATTTCTCCAATGACCTGTATTCGTGCATGCGCCTATGTTCCATCCGAGAGTTTGTTCTACAGCGCAAGTTTCGGTGCAAGTTGGTATACATTTCCAGCAAGTGGTTCACCAATAACACCAGTGGCAAACCCAGGATTAACCGGCGAGTATGGAATGGCCTACGATAGCATAAATGACACGATATGGGTCTTCGATCAGATAGGAACGCCAGGGACCATCTTCTACGAATATAACTACCATACCCATGCCTTGACTGGAAAGCAATGGACAGTTCCATTACTAGGCGGTTTAACCGCTCAAATAGCAGGTGGTGCTTTCTACACGACAACCTGTTTCCCCGGAACAGCAACATTAGGTGGCGTTGTCCAAGGAACGCCTGATGATAAGCTTTTCGTAATGGAACTCGGCGCCGCCGGCGATGTGATCGCACCAACCACGAACTGCACGCTTGAGGGGAACATGAGCGGCAGCAATTATATCACAGATGTCAAAGTCACCCTGACGGCTGTCGACACTGGCACTGGTGTCAACCACACCTACATCAAGGTTGACAGCGCCAACTGGACGGAATACACCACTTATGTCATGGTTTCCGGAAACGGCCTGCACACAATCCAGTACTACTCTGTGGACAAAGCAGTTCCGCCGAACGTTGAGACCACGAAGACGACGACCTTCACCATCCAGTACCCGTCTCCGATTACCATCACCATCGCGGGCGGCATCGGAATAAAGGCGAGCTTCAAGAACACCGGCAACGCGACCCTGTCTGGTGTGGCCCTCAGCATCATGCCGAGCGGCGGCATTCTCCTCATTGGGAAGAAGGGGAAGACCGACACCCAGGACATCGCAGCAAACGCCACAGCCACCCTCAAGCTCTTCGTCCTCGGATTCGGCACCATCTCGGTGACGGCCAAGGCCAACGACGTGACGAAAGTCCAACAGATGAAGGTCATCCTGATCTTCGTCCATTAAGAGGAGACCCCCTCCTCTCCCTTCTTTTTTTCTTTCTTTTCTGCAGGCCTAGCCTCGATGCTATCGAGTCATTGTGAGTTTGACCTTGTCTGATAGTTTTGCTTCTTTGCTTAAGACTAGGATATTCTTGTCAGCGTTTTCCATAACATTTTAATCATGCTCATATTTCATAAAATCATATTGAAATAGGGGCAGAGGAGGCAAGAAATGAGGACTAGACTTTTGCATTCTTTTCTGTTTGATGATAGTCCTGGCGGGCATCGCTATCGCCCCAATTAAAGTAGGTAATATTCGCCTAGATACACTTGCGGATCCATCCTCTCGGAATGAACGACTTTTCTCGTATGTCAATTGCACCCTGTTAGGGAATTGGAGCGGAAGCCATTTCACTTCTAACGTAACGATCGTCGTAACAGCCAACGATGTCCGCTACGTTGAGATCAAGGTCGACGGCGAACCTTGGCAGTACCTGTTATCCTTTGAATAATGGGTCTCGCGCCCCGTGGACGAAAATTGTGAGGGGCAATGGCCCGCACACCGTCGCGTACTACCTCGTCGACTTGTTTGGGAACGTTGAGACCACGAAGACAATGACCTTCCTCATTATCTATGTCTCTCCGATCGAAATTGCCATTGCTGGCGGATTTGGAATCACAGCAACGGTCAACAATACGGAATCTGAGAACCTGACTGGTGTCGTCCTCGACATCCAACTTTCGGGCGGCATCATCTTCCTTGGAAAACACAAGGCCGACATCGAGGATATCCAAGCCGGAGAATCGGCCACCCTGCAAGACTTCGTCATTGATTTCGGCACGACAACTGTGACTGTCAAGGCAAATGAAATCCAGAAAACACGACAAATGAAAGTAATACTGATCTTCCTTAGATAGACTACGAGTAAATGTTCCAGCGGAAAAAGAGGCAAAAGAAGGTCTTATATCAAATATCACATCATCATATTTGGCATAGTCAGAGAGGAAAGTGAAGAAAGAGCCTTTGTGTTTTTTTCTATCTTAAATGTGAAGAATCAGCTACAACAATTTCCAGACCACCACATCCTCCAGCTCTCCCCAGTTCCCCACCGTATCATACGCCGCCACCCTCAACTTATGCCGGCCCTCCATCCATCCATGTTCCCAGACCATCTCATACGGCGCACTCTCATCGATGCTCGCCACCACCCCATCCACCAAGAACTCCACCCGCGCCACCCCGCTCACCGGATCCTGCGCCGTCGCCTCCACCGTCACCGAACCCACCAACACGGTCAGAATAAACGGAAACGACAACCTGTCACCGAGATACACCCGCCGCCCATCCGGCCGCACCAGACTCAGCGCCGGCGCACTCCCATCAATCGTGATATTACACACCACGTACCACCCGCTCACCGCTCCCTCGTCATCACGCAGCCGCACCCGCACCTCAAAGACGCCCTCAGTGGCCCACGCATGCATCACACAGCACGACGACCCGGACGGATACGGCCCCAACCAGCCGCTCGTCGACCCATCACCGAAATTCCAGTCACAAAACACTGCATCCCCATCAGGATCAGTAATATTCACACAAAACGTATAATTCACCCCGGGACGCCCCATCCACGGTCCCGAACCACCACCAGGCACCGGCGGCTGATTCTCCCCAACCTGATACCGCCCGCTATGCACCAGATCATGATGGAACATCCTCCACCCAGCACCAGTCCCAACCCCGGCGGACAACGCATACGCCCGCCCATGATTATTCTCCGGATGAGGAGACGACTCACCATGACCACCCACCACAAACAAATCCAACATCCCATCCCCATTCAGGTCCGCCAGCACCGGCGCATGATCCATCTCAAACACCTGCCCATAATGCGCCTGTAGATCATACGTCCACACCACTGCCCCGGAATCACCGCGCAAGACACGCACAATCCCATCATCACACCCAAACGCCACGTCCAGGACCCCGTTCCCATCCACATCCGCGATCGCCACCCCACGGAACACATTCCCCCCAGTCGCATAACTCCACAGCAACGACCCCGTATGCGACAACACCCCGACCATGTTATACGCCACGAACACGACCTCCAAAAACCCATCATTATTCAAATCACCAAGACACGTCGGCGCCCCGACATACCACGACGCCGCATACGCCCAACACAGACTCCCATCCTCACCATTCAACACATACACATGATTATCATAACACCCAATCGCCAACTCCGGCAACCCATCCCCATCAACATCCCCAAACGACGGCCCATGATACATATAATCATTCGGCAGATCCGAAAACCACACCGTCGACCCATTCGACCCACGCAGGGCATACACCCGATCATCCCCAGCCCACTGCGCCACCACCACCTCCAGCAATCCGTCCCCATTCAAATCCAGCACCGTCGGACACGACTGAATATAGCTATTCGTCCCGACATTCCGCTGCCACTGCACCGTCCCATCCTCACCCTTCAAGCAAAAGATGTACCCCCCATACGACCCGAGGAGCACCTCAGGACGCCCATCACCATCCACATCCGCCACCGCCGGCGGCGAATCAAGACTATACCCCAACGACCGAGACCACTTCACCGCCCCCGTCGCCCCATTGAAACAAAACACCACACACGCTGACGACCCCGGCACAACCACTTCCAAATGCCCATCACCATCCACATCAGCGATCGCGGACGACGCATCATTACACCCACCCGTATCATACCACCATAACAGGCTGCCATCCTCAGCATTCAAGGCATACACATGCTCGTCATTGAAATACGTCCCAAACACAACCTCAGGGCGCCCATCCTCGTCGATATCCCCCACCGACGCCGACCCAAACGACGGCGCATTCAAATCATGCCACCACAGAATACCCGCTGTGAAATCCCCGGTCCCCACCGGACCCTTCGACATCACAGCAGACAGCATCGGCATCCCCGTACAGAAAAGCAAACCTGAGACACAAAGACATGCCAGTTTCCCGATCATCCGCGCTTGCATAAGCCTCCCTTCAGGAAAAGTATTCCCCTGAAGCTATAAAAAACTATCCTCCAAACTTTATTATTATACAACCTCAGCCAAACAAAAACCCAATGAAAATCAATAAAAACCCACATCAACTCTTGTCACCACCCATGACTGCCACCCCCATCCGCAGCGTCTCCTTCGACACCTCCTTCCTCCTCCGCGACACCCAAACCGTCGACGCCATCATCAAAACCATCGCCCACCACCACATCCCCTCTTTCATCACCGCCACCGTCCTCTCCGAACTCGAACAACTCAAAATCTGGGGGCGCATCACCCTCACCACCTATAACATGGCTATGAAACGGATCCGCACCTCCCACGCCACCGTCATCGACTTCAAAAACCGACTCCTCGCCGACGCCTTCGGCCAAGCCTGCGCCCGATCCATGGAACATCACCTCGGCGTCTCCGCAGACCATGTCGTCAACGACTGCCACATCATGATCACCACTCTCAAGAACGGTGTCAACCTCTTCCTCAGCGAAGACTACCACTTCACCAGCCCGCTCACCTCCAGCGTCATTAATGATGTCAAACACGAGGCCTGCTTAGAGTACCACCAGCTCTGCACCTCAGACCTCTACAGCCTGAACGCCGATACCTTCCTCAGAATATACGATAACGGCTGCGTCGATCTCGATAAGCTCTCAAAAACGCACCCCCATCTCCCGCAAAGGTGAGGGAGGCTTAGGGAGACCCCCTAAGACAGCGGAGACGCGAGCACACCGACCACGCGGACCGCGAGAGGCCACCACACCCCGCGCGACCAGCGCAGGAGCGCAAGCTCAGGAAGGCCGAAGATCAGAGGCGAACAGCGTCCTTCCTCACCAATCTCTCTTTTCTCGGTCATCCCTTAAATAGCTGTCGTGGGGAAATCACCAAAACCGCCAACCGTCGAAAAAAATGCGTTAATACTGCTGCCGAAAACAGAAAAAAGGAATGAGGGGGGGAGGCCTTATAGGAACTTCCAGACCCGCATAGAGGCTTCAGCCTTGTTGTCGGCGTTGTCCCAGCATGTGACCGTCAAGGTGTAGAAGAAGAATCCGCTCTCGGTCCACTGCCAGGTGTACGGCGCTGTGGTCACCGTGTTCTTTGGGACTCCGTCGATGGAGAACTGCACCCGGTTCACTCCAGTCTCGTTGTCCGAGGCGTTCGCAGTCACATCGATATAACTGATCGCCACTGCGGCGAAGAACCGGCAGACTTTGATATTCCTGAAGTACAGCGCCTTTTCCGGCTTCACGATTGACACCGTCGGCGGGATGGAGTCCGGCGGCACTGGCATTACCGTGAACTGCCAGAGCGGCCCCTCGCTGAAATTCCCATGGTTATCCCAGGCGACGATATGCCAGTAGTAGGTCATGTTCCACTGTAGGCGGCCCGGGTTGTACGAGTTGGCCGTCTGGTTCGCTGAGATAAGCGGCGGTGACGAGGTGTTCCCGAAGTAAACATCGAACGTCACGATGTCATGCGGGTTCGGATCGCCAGAGAGCCACGAGACATGCACGGTCGGGCTTTGGTTGGTTGACCCGTTGGCCGGGACGGGGTCATGGGGGACAATGGGGGGGTAGTTGAACTCTTTCTCGGTCCTGAAGTCCCAGATTGATCCCGCGGTGGACAGGTTATGGGGGTCCCAGGCGACGATCTTCCAGTGGTACGTGGTCTCATACTCAAGGGTTCCTGGGATGTACACAAGCGCCGATTGATTATGGACCACGAGAGGCGGGGTCGCACTTGTCCCGAAGTACACATCATAGTGCACCATGTCTCCCTGGTTGGGGTCGCCTCCGTTCCAAGAGAGGTTCGTTGAGATTGAGACATTGGTTGCATGGTTCGCGGGGGTCGGGTCAGAGGGGGCGTACGGTGGGTAGTTGACCTCTGCCGCGGTCCAGAAATGCCAGAGGGGGCCTGTAGTAGAGGCTCCTCGGTTGTCCCAGGCGATGATGCGCCAGTAGTAGTGCGTTAGGTAGGTGACGTTCGTGGGGTGGTAGTTTGTGGTCGGATAGGCGGTAACGCAGAGCGGTGGCGGGTTCGTGGTCCCGAAGTAAATGTCGTACGTCACTGTGTCCATGGGGTTGGGGTCGCCGCCGACCCAGGTGAGGTTGGTGTTCACGGAGATGTTGGTCGATCCGTTCGTGGGTGAGGGGGAGCTGGGGACGTAGGGGGGGTTGTTGGGGGCGTAGACTGTTGTGAAGTTCCAGATAGGCCCTGTAGTTGATGCGTTGTATCGGTCAATGGCAACAATCTTCCAGTAGTAGGTCGTGAGGTAGTTCATAAGTCCGGGGTTTAAGATGGTGGCGTATTGGTGGACGCTAAAGAGCGGTGGGGATGTATTTGTCCCGAAGTAGACATCGTAGACGACGATGTCGGCTGCGTCAGGATCGCCGCCGGTCCACGAGAGGGTTTGGTTGATCTCGACCCAGGTGGCGTGGTTCGCTGGTATTGGGCTTGAGGGGACGTTGGGGTAGGCGTCGGTTTTGAACCGCCAGAGGGGGCCTTGGGTTCGGCTGCCGTGCTCGTCCCAGGCGACGATGCGCCAGTAGTAGGTTTGTTGGAACGGCAGGGTTGAGTGGGTGTAGTTGGTGGTGGTGATGTTCGCAGCGACCTTTCCTGGGGTGCTGGTGTTCTCGAGGTAGACGTCGTAGGTGAGGCTGTCACCGTCGGGGTCTGAGTCGGTCCAGGAGAGGAGGCAGTTGGGGTTTGTTCCGTTGGTGTTGTTGGCTGGGGAGGGGTTGCTGGGTGCGGCTGGTGGTTGGTTTTGGTTCCAGGTGACGTTCCAGCTGTCGAGGTATGGGGACGTCGCGGGGGTGGTTCTGGTGAGCGTGGCTTTGAGTCTGATGCTGGTGGTGCTCAGGGCTGCGAGGGAGCCGCCGGTGGGGATGTTGGGGATGAGGAGGGCGCCGGTGGTGCCGTCGAGGATGTCGAAGGTGACGGTGCCAGAGTAGAGGGCGCGGAAGAGTAGCCATGAGGTGAGGATGGTCGGAGTGATGGCGATGGAGGTGATGTGGGCGGTGAGGATGATGGCTTGTTCTGCTCCGATGGAGCCGGTGACGTCGGTGTCGAGGGGGAGGAGGCTGAGGACTTCGAGGTTGCCGAAGACGTAAGCGTAGGTGGTGCTGATTCGTTTGTCTTCCCAGCCGACGAAGAGCTTGTTGGCGCCGACCGCGGCGGCGGCCGTATTGGGGGTTAAGGCGCTGTTGGAGGAGAGTTGGACTTGCCCGTCAAGGATGGTGCCGTCGGGTCCGACGAGCTTGCAGTAGACGCCGAAGACGCTGTTGTAGGTGACGAGGTAGGAGCCGGCGAGGTAGGGTTTGATTTGGGTGACGTGGAAGTCTCCGGTGTCGATGGTGAAGGTGCTGAGGTAGGCGGTTCCGTCCCAGGAATAGAGTCGGCCGTTAATGTTGCCGTAGTTGTCGCCGGCGCTGAAGTCGCCGTTGTTCCAGGTGATGAGGAACCGTTGGGAGAGTTCGGAGAACATCACGCAGGGCCAGACGCAGTCGAGGCTGTCGGAGCCGCTGGCGACGAGCCAGGAGCTGCCGATGGCGTTGAGGTTGTAGTCGAGGAGTTGGGCGTACAGGCTGAAGGGTCCATCACTGGTGTCGGTGCAGTCTTCCCAGGCGACGAGGTAGCGGCCGTGGAGTTTGTCGTAGGCGATCCAGGGGTCGAGCTGGCTGTTGGAGGCGGTGCAGATTGCGTGTTCTGTGAAGGGGCCGCCGGAGGTGTCGTATTGTCGGGCGTAGATGTTGAAGTTGGTCTCGCCGGACCTGGCATCCTGCCAGACGACGGTGAACCGGCTGTGGACGGGGTCGAAGACGACGACTGGCTCGTTTGTGGTGTCGAGAGCGTTGCAGACGATGATCTCGCTGCCGAGGGTGCCGTCCTGGTGAACGATTTTAGCGTGGACGTCTTCAGTGGCAGCCTGAGTAGGCGTATCGTAGTAATTGTAGGCGACGAAGAAGTTGCTGCCGCCGTAGGCGGCGGAGGGGTTCTCATAACGATAAGTGGATGGAGGGTTCTCTTGGATGACAAAAGTTGGGACGATGATGGTGCCCGAGCTATCGTAAATCTTGCCTTCGATGCCTCGGTAGTAGAGAAGGGGGCCGAGGGTGCCTTCCTCCCAGGTGGCGAGGAATTTGTTGTTGCCGAAGGCGAAGTCGGGGTCGACGGCGTTTTGAAGGGAGGGCTGGCTGGAGATTTGGGTGTCCGATGCCCATGTTTTTGTCCATGCGGTGCCAAAGGTGTTGACGAAGTTGGAGGCGGCAGGGGCTAAGGGGTTGCCGTAGAAGAGGTACAGCATGCTGACGCTGGCGGGGATGCTGGTGAGTTTGACCCAGACGACGGCTTGGGTGGTGTTGTAGAATTCAATCCAGTAGGGGAGCCAGGCGCCAGGGGTGCTTTCGTGTTTGAATCGGAGGTTGTGGTAGTCGCTGGCCATGTCGGAGTCATAGGCGATGGTGAGCTTGAGGACGTAGTTGGTTTTAGCGGAGCCGGCGTTGGTGAGAGTGATGGGTTTCATGCGGGTGAAGGAGGGGTCGGTCCAGATGGTATAGGTGCCGGTCATGCTGGCGTGTCCGCCGCTGACGAGGTAGTTGTCGCTGGCGCCGGCGCCGGGTGGCGTGGGGTCGATTTTGGAGGCGTTGTCGAACAAGTCTTCCCAAAGCCCGGTCGGGTTTCCGCGGTTCAGGGGCATGGGTTGTTGGGGTGTGGTCCAGGCGATTGGTTGGATGAGGGCCTGGGTAGTGCTGGCGAAAATGAGGAATATAAACGTAGCTGCCACTACGCATCTTTGAATCGGGTCTGTTTTCTTCATATAACCTCCCTCCATGTACTATCAGGGAAGTATTATTTAATCTTATTCGCAAAAATAGATTTATCTCCCTCTGGTGGTCCACGAAGGTAATATTGTAATGCCTGATAGGTGTTTTCTTGGGGGCCAACTGTCTCTAGAGGATGGGAGCCAGGGGGTCATCTGCATTTCTCTTGGGATTACCTTTAAACCTTGTTGGGTGATGCCTAGGAAAATCAGGGCTATGAAGAAGACTCAGTCTGCTGCGAAGACGTGTCGTATCGGTTTCCTCGTCAATCCTATCGCGGGCATGGGGGGTCGCGTCGGGTTGAAGGGGACGGACCATGTGATCACCGAGGCGAAGGCCCGCGGGGCCACGCCGATTGCCGAACACAAGGCAGTTGACGCCATCCGTCATCTCCGCGTGCTCATCCCCGATGTCAGGATTCATTGGTACACCTGTGCCGGACCCATGGGTGAGGCGACCCTCATCGGGCTTCACGAATCGGCTGTCACCGTCGTGTACACCCCGAGGAAGGAAACAACAGCTGAGGATACGACTCGCGCCTGTAATCAATTCCTCGCAGAAAAGCTGGATCTTGTTCTCTTCTGTGGTGGGGATGGGACGGCGCGCGATGTTTTCAACGTTCTTGGAACCACGATTCCAATCCTGGGCATCCCGTCCGGCGTCAAGATGCACTCAGGCCTGTTCGGGGTCTCCGTCGAGGCGACCGCGAAATGCCTGGCGGCCTATCTTCAAGGGAGCCTCACCATCGGCGACGCGGATATCCTCGATGTGGACGAGGCGGCCTATCGGCATGGGGAATGGCGGGTCCGTCTCTACGGCGTCGCCAAAGGCGTAGTCGAACCGACCTTTGTCCAGGTGGGTAAGGCCACCTATGAGTCCGTCTCCGATGACGCCGTAAAAGATGAGTTGGCTGACCATATCAAGGATGAGATGACGAAGAATCCCCGGTCGCTGTTCCTTCTCGGACCGGGCGGCACGATTGACTATATCGCCACACGGCTCGGCCTCAGACATACCCTGCTCGGCATCGACGCGGTGTACCACGGGAACGTGGTCGCCTCGGACCTGAACGAGGCTGGCCTCCTCTCCCTTCTTCAACAGTATCCTTCGGTGAAACTCGTCCTCAGCCCGATCGGCGCCCAAGGGTTCATCCTTGGCCGAGGCAACCTGCAGCTCAGTCCCGAAGTCATTCGAAAGATCGGCATCGAGAACATAGTCATCGTCTCGACCCCCGCCAAGCTGGCGGAGACCCCGCTCTTGCGGGTCGACACCGGCGACCCAATGCTCGACGCCCTGTTCGTCAAGAAGGAATATTTCCTGGTCGTCATCGGCTATCGCCTGAGCCGGGTCGTGAAGCTCCAGACGACCACGTCTTAACGGCGGAGACTATTAATAAATAAAAATAAGAGGATTCTTCACCTTCTCCTTTAACTAAACCTTTTAATAATCGAATTTGATTCATGCCCAAACGGAACCCACGGGAGGGTACCACTTATGGCACAAGTTACCACCAAACGAAACCCCAATGCATTCCTCAGGGAAGAGTATCAAGACCTTGTCTCAAAAAGTATTAACTGGAACCTGCACCGACTCGACTCCGGGTCCCTACCCCATTCAATCGTCGACGGCAAGAAAGTCATCATGCTATGCTCCAACAACTACCTCAACCTCAGCAACCATCCGAAAATCATCAAAGCAGCCATGCAGGCAGCCAAGCAATACGGCGCCGGCTCCGGATCTGTCCGCCCCATCGCGGGCACCATGAAGCTCCACTTCGACGTCGAGGAGGCCGTCGCCCGCTTCAAGCACACCGAGGCCGCCCTCATCTACCAGACCGGGTTCGCCGCGAACGCTGGCCTCATCCCGCAGCTCGTCGGCGAAGACGACGTCGCGATCAGCGACGAGCTCAACCACGGCAGCATCATCGACGGCGTACGGCTTACCAAGGCTGACCGTGCCATCTTCAAACACCGGGACATGAGCGACCTGGAAAAAGTCCTCAAGGAAGCCGACAAAAAATACCGCCGCATCCTCATCATCTCCGATGGTGTCTTCAGCATGGACGGCGACATCGCCCCCATGGACAAGATCGTCAAGCTCGCCAACGAATACGGCGCCATGACGTACGTTGATGACGCGCATGGAGAAGGCGTCATCGGACCGGATGGCCGCGGCATCGGCGCCCATTACGGCATTGAAGGTAAGATTGATGTCGAGATGGGCACGTTCAGCAAGGCGTACGGCGTCGTCGGCGGCCTCATCGCCGGCAGCCGCGACCTCGTCAACTTCGCCTATAACAAATCCCGCACCTGGCTGCTCTCCGGCTCTCACCCACCCGCCGTCGCCGGCGC
The DNA here is from genome assembly GCA_963769885.1 of Methanobacteriota archaeon. Taxonomy (GTDB): domain Archaea; phylum Thermoplasmatota; class E2; order DHVEG-1; family DHVEG-1; genus CAIRCU01. The sequence goes on along the minus strand of CAVYNH010000007.1, from coordinate 401,110 downwards.
TCAGCTCGCCGCCATCCAAGTCCTGGAGACTGAACCTCAGCACGTCCGCAACCTCTGGGAGAACACCCGCTACTTCAAGAAAGAAATCTCAAGCCTCGGCTTCAACACCGGCAACAGCGAGACGCCTATCATCCCGGTCATGATCGGGGACTCCGCGAAGGCGAAAGACTTCAGCAACGGCCTCTTCGACGAAGGCATCTTCGCCCTACCCATCGTCTTCCCGATGGTCGCCCGCGACAGAGCCCGCATCCGCATCATGATGAACGCCGGACTGACCAGAAAAGACCTGGACTTCGCCTTAGGCAAATTCGAGACACTCGGCAAGAAGCTCGCCATCATCTAAACCACAAATCTCTGAGAAACCAGGAAAGAAACGAGGGTGTGACACAAACTATAAATAAAAGCTGTATGATTCATACCCTCGGTGTTTTTCCAAGGATTATTGGAGCATTGACTTATGGCAGAAGATGTCAAAACAGGGACAACGATACTTGGGCTCGTGTGCAAGGACGGAGTCGTCATCGCAACCGAGCGCAGAGCAACCATGGGGACCCTCATCGCGCATAAATCCACTAAAAAACTCTACAAAATCGATGATCACCTCGCCATGGCCACCGCCGGGCTGGTCGGCGACCTGCAAATCCTCGCCCGGTACCTCAGCGCCGAGGCCAACCTCTACCGCCTGAAACGCGACACCAACATCCCAGTTCAGAGCGCAGCCACCCTGATGTCAAACATCCTTAACCAACGCAAATTCTACCCTTACTACGTCCAGCTCATCATAGCCGGCTGGGATTCCCAGGGAGGACACGTCTTCTCGTTAGATGCGGCGGGTGGCGCGATCCCCGATAAGTACACCTCCGGGGGCTCCGGGTCCCCGTACGTGTTCGGAGTCCTTGAGGATTCCTTCCGCGACGACATGACCGCCAACGAAGGCGTCGACCTCGCCATCCGGGCCGTCAACGCGGCCATGGGCCGAGACTCCGCCTCCGGCAACGGCATCGACGTGGCAATCATCAACGAAAAAGAATTCAAGACCCTCCCCGACGACGAAGTCAAGAAACGACTCCAGAAACTCGGCAAATAAACCAGCCATCCCTCGGGGACACCACACCATACAACAGCAATGAAACCATTATTCAGAGTTACTTTTCACAAGAAGACAAAAAAAGGTTAGAACCATGACAGTCGACGACGTACTCAGCGACATACGCGGCAAAATCCGAGGAAGCGTACCCCCTAGCATCGATGTCTCAGCCATCGAATTCGAGGGAGCTCTCTTAGTTATCTACACCAAGACCCCGGATAAGTTCGCCCACAACAAAGACCTCATCAAGAACCTCGCAAAGACCCTGCAGAAACGCATCGTGGTCCGCCCTGATCCCTCAGTGCTCACGGACATTGACGTCGCAGAGAAGAAGATCCGCCAGATCATCCCCAAAGACGCGGAGATCACCAACATCTACTTCCAGCCCGACGTCGGCGAAGTCACCATCGAGGCCCTCAAACCCGGCGCAGCCATCGGCAAAGAAGGCCAGCTGCTCAACGAAGTCCGCCGAAAAATCAACTGGGCCCCCAGCATCGTCCGCGCACCCCCCATCCAATCCAAGATCGTCCAGGAAGTCCGCGGCTACCTCCGCTCCATGAGCGACGAACGCAAGGACATCCTGCGAAAGATCGGCCGCAAGATCCACCGCGGCGCCTCGACCGGAGAAAAATTCGTCCGAATCATCGCCCTCGGCGGCTTCCGAGAAGTCGGCCGCTCCTGCTCCATGCTCCACACCCAGGACAGCAAAGTCCTCATCGACTGCGGCATCGACGTCTCCTCCGAGACCAACGGGTCACCCTATATCCACCTCCCCGAGGTCCTCCCCCTGGAGAAGCTCGACGCCATCGTCATCACCCACGCGCATCTCGATCACAGCGGCCTGCTCCCCCTCGTCTACAAATACGGCTACGACGGCCCCACCTACTGCACGCCACCCACCCGGGACCTCATGACGCTCCTGCAAATGGACTACATCAAGGTCGCGGCCGCAGACGCCAAGAAGATCCCCTACTCCTCCGAGGACATCCGCAGCGTCATCAAGCACTGCATCCCGCTCGGCTACGGCGACACCACCGACATCACCCCGGACATGCGCCTCACGTTCCACAATGCCGGACATATCCTGGGCTCCTCTGTCTGCCACTTTCACATCGGCGAAGGGCTCTACAACCTCGCGTTTACTGGTGACATCAAGTACGAGCGGACCTGGCTGTTCAACCCAGCCGTGAACCACTTCCCCCGCGCTGAGGCGCTCATCATCGAGTCCACCTACGGCGGCCGGGACGACTTCCAACCCTCCCGGAAAGAAGCCACCGACCGACTCAAGGACATCATCCGGACCTCGCTGAAAAAGAAAGGCAAAGTCCTCATCCCCGTCTTCGCGGTCGGACGTAGTCAAGAAGTCATGATCGTCCTAGAGAACCTCGTTAAGTCCCAGGAGATTCCCGCCATCCCCGTCTACCTCGACGGAATGATCTGGGAGGCGACCGCGATCCACACCGCATACCCCGAGTACCCTCAACAACAAGCTCCGCAGCCAAATCTTCCAGCAAGGCGACAACCCGTTGCTCTCTGACATCTTCAAGCGGGTCGACAGCGTCGACATGCGCGAGGAGATTCTCTCGGACAAGGATCCATGCGTCGTCCTTGCCACCAGCGGGATGATGAACGGCGGCCCAGTCATGGAGTACTTCAAGAACTGGGCCGGCGACGCCAAAAATACCTTGGTTTTCGTCGGCTACCAGGCGGAAGGCACCATCGGCCGACGCATCCAACGCGGCGCCAAGGAAATCCCTATGAACATCAGCGGCAGCATCGTGTCCCTCACCGTGGACATGGCCGTAGAGACCTGCGACGGCTTCTCCGGGCACAGCGACCGCCGCCAGCTCATCGGGTTCATCAACAACATGTCCCCCCGCCCCGAGCGCATCATCTTCGGGCATGGCGAGGAGTCCAAATGCCTGGATCTCTCCTCCACGATTCACAAACGGATGAACCTGAACACCGCGGCGCCGATGAACCTCGAAGGCATCCGGTTCGTCTAAAAAAGAACCGGCTCCTTTTTTCCTTTTTTTTATCACTATTGAGCCATGGATCGGGCGCATGCGCAGGCGTAGAGGTTCACGCCGACATGCCGCCAGCACATCGCATCCAGGACCGTCGGGTTCTCAGGGGCATAGCTGGTCCCTAGCTCGATGGTGAACGCCAAGATCCCATGCGTGCCGTACATCCAGTCACAGGCGTCCCCCAGCGTCGGATACAGCTGGATCGACTGCTCGAGGTAGTAGCCGTCGATCTGCGAGATGTTCTCCCCAATCGACAGGAATGTTAGGATGCCTCGGGGCGGCAGCCGAGAGTACCCCCAGGGGTAAAGGATATCCTCCCCATAGGTATGATAGCTGATGGCGATGCTAATCTCATGGCTGTCCACGAACGACTTGACGGCCTGTGCCTCCGCAGTGCTGAAGGGCTTGGGCCCTCGGTACTCCGAGGAAGAGTCTTTCCACTTGGTGGCCCCGAAGTACAGTCGGGGGAAGAAGAAATACCGGTACCATTTGTAGCCGTAGTTGCGGTTGATGTCTACGCCGACCGATGTCACATCAGGGTCGAGGCCGAAGGGACCATGGTTCGGCTCCATGTTCTTCCGCTGGTCCGCGGCATACCCATCCGGGTTCACCAGGGGGATTACGTAAATCTCCGTCGCATTGACCAACCCGCTCAGGAATGACTCCGAGGGATCCTCATCGAGGCGACCATCATGGTCGTTGTCGACCCCGTCAATCGGGTCCTCGTTTAGCATCCCGTCATGATCATTATCCGTATCAGGCATATGGTACGTCTCAACGACGTACTGCACGAACCGCAGGCACAGTTCCATGCTGGGCCTCTCGTTGCCATGGTGCGCACCCATGAACAACACCTGGGCTTCGCCTTCACTAGTCTCTACATGATCGGAGATCTTCACAGCCCAGATCATACGGCCCTCATAGGTTGTCCCGATGCTGAACACCTGCATGATGTCTGGGTGGCTCGCACTCAGATTCTGCAGCAGCGCCGTCATGTTCTCATACGTGCGATACACGCTAGCTGCACCGGAAGATGCCAGGCTATTGGACACCGTCGATGAAACGGTCTTCTGGGCGACCGCGAACGGGCTCAGCAACAGGAAAGCCAGGGATAAAAGGGTAAGGAGTCGAAACAACGGTTTCACCAGGGGTTCCCCCATGCCTACCTACTATCCCTGGAACCATATAAAGCTATGGGTCCTTCTCAGGGAGAACCGCGAGCTGCCGACCGCACAAGAACACTGCCAGGTACTCCGGCACCTCAACCCCCCCCGGCAGCAGGCTGAACTGCTCGCCCTTCATGGTCACGGACGCTGCTGAAACAACCTCGATGGAGACCGGTGTATCCGGCAGCGCCACCGCATCACGCAGCGGTTCGAACCGCTCCAGGCCGTCGACCGTGATCGGCACCACCCGCAGCCCCGTCTTCCCATGCAAGGAGCCCGGCAGGCGAATCAGCCGCTTCACATCGCACGTCACCGGCTCATCCGTCTCCCCGGCACTTAACGACACCGCAGTCTTCCGCAATGCACTGTTAAGGAAGAACCGACGGATGGTCTTCGACTGATCCAGCATCCCCCCACGGATCCGACGCACCCGATCCTCAGAGAGGTCCTGGACCAACCGCAAAGCATCCTTCTCTTTCACCCCATACGCCTTGAGCCGCTCAACGGGATCCTCGCTTGCCGTGATCTCATCAACGATCTCGATGATGCCCCGGCTGATCCGCCCCTTCCACCCGGATTCCTCCGGCGACGGCATCCACAGGCTCGTCCCGCTTGCATACTCCTGCCCTCCATACGTACGCCGCCCCGTCGCTCGCTCATGGAAGATCACAGAATCCTTCAGGTCCCGCGCCGTGATATAATCCACCAGCTCCCGACGCTCGCTGCTATCCAAATCCAACACCGAAGTGTCCTTCACGTGACAATGATACCCCCGCCCCCCCGAGAAATACAACGAGATCGACTTCTCAGAGAACCCAAAATCCCCCAAGAGGAACTCCACGACCAGCTTCTCGAACTCCGTCTTCACCACCGCAAGCGACTCCTCAAACGACATCTTCTCAGCGCCGGGGAGATGATCCGAGTCCAAATCGAAGATCAGCTCCGCCCCCATCCACTTCTTCTCCTGCATCTTCGGCGCCGAAGGCACTTGATAGTACGCCGAGGAATAATATGCATGCTGCGGCGTCCGCTCCTCAAAAAACGACTGGAACCGCTCCCGGCGGTCAAACGCCAGATGCCGCAGCATCCCATGACCGCCAAACAAGAGGAACGCGAACTCCCGGCGCGTGAACCGGTCCGGCAGTTCCACCGGATGATCCCGATAGAACTCCGCAAACGCATCCCGGACGAACTCAACTGTCCGCGGCGAATCGTCACCCCCCGTCATACCGACTTCGCAATGACAACCCGACTCTTAACTTTTATCCCCCAGGGAAGATAACGTTATTATCCTCAGACCACTTACCAGGAAACCATGGGTATCATCGAGGATGAACTCTCCTCAACCTCCGTCTTCAAAGACCACCGACCGCTGGACTTCGACTACGTCCCCGCAGACCTCCCCCACCGCACGGACCAGCTCCGCAGGCTCGCCCAGCTCTTCAAACCCCTCCTTAGCGGCATCCCCCAGAACGCGGTCATCCGCGGCCCCGTCGGCACAGGGAAGACTGCCATGGCCAAGTTCTTTTCCCATTCTCTCTCCAGCGTCGCCCGACAGCAGGGCCGCCACGTCGAATACGTCCACATCAACTGCCGCCAGCGATCCACTGATTCCCTCGTCCTCATCGCGATCCTGACCCATTTCGATCCTCGGTTCCCCGACCGCGGCTTCTCCGTCCAAGAGATGCTGCAAATCCTCCGGACGAACCTGCAGCGCCGTGACGCCCAGCTGCTCCTTATCCTCGACGAGGTTGACGCCCTCCTGAAAAAAAGCGGTCCCAACCTCATCTACAGCCTCACCCGGTTCTCCGACGAAGCACAGAAGCCTACGAGCCCTGTCTCCCTTATCCTCGTCTCCCAGCATGATGTCCTCGATAAGCTCGATGAGGCTACGCTCAGTACCTTCCGACGGAACGTCCTCCTCTGTGATAGAGTACACGCGGGACGAGCTCCATGATATCGTCCGCCAGCGTGTCGACCTCGCCTTCCATCCTCATTGCGTCCTCGAGGAAAGCCTGGATTTGATCGCGGACATCGCCAGTGAATGGGGCGACGCCCGCTTCGCCATCGAGATCCTCTGGAAAGCCGGCATCGCCGCGGATGAGCGCCGATCTCTGCAGGTCGTCCCCGAGCATGTCCGGTCTGCTAAGGCGGAGACCTACTCGGTTGTTACGGAGACGAAATTAAAGAACCTCGATAAGCACCAGCTCCTCGCTCTCCTCTCCGTCGCCAAGCGGCTGCAAAAGGACGGCACCGCCTACGCGGTCACCGGTGAGGTCGAGAAAACCTATGCGATTACGTGCGAGGAGTATCATGAGCAGCCCCGGGCGCACACCGCGTTTTGGACCTATTTAAAAGATATTGAGCTTGCTGGGTTCATTGTATTGAAGCTCTCGGGGAAGGGGCATGTGGGTTCAACGCAGTTGATTTCCCTGCCGGATATCCCGGCGGAGGCGCTGCGCGCTAAACTTGAGGGCCTGCTGGCAGCGTCCGAATAGGGGGCAGCCTGTGCAGATGGGGGTAGACCGGCAGTAGGTCTTTGCGCATTCGACGATGAGTGCATGCAGCTCTTTGTAGACCATCACTTCTTGCATTGGGAAGGCTTTTCTGAGTTCTGTCTCGAAGTACTTCTTGACTGTATCATAAGAAATATTTTGGATGGGCAGTGGCAGTCGGGTGCAGAGGCGTCTTGTGTATGCGTCAACAACGAAGCTGGGCAAGTCTCCTGCATAGAGGAGGATGGAGTCCGCGGTCTCCGGTCCGACGCCGTTCAAAGAGAGCAACTGATCACGTGCCTGGGCGAAGTCCTGATGAAAGAACGCATCGAGGCCCCCGTTCATGGCTTGGGCAAGCAGGCGGAGGCGAACTGCCTTTTGGTTGAAGAATCCGGTGGGCTGAATGAGGCGGCGGAGCTGATCTTCATCTAAGGTAAGGATCGCGGAGAATGACAGGGTATGGGCAATCTTCAGGTTCGCCAGGGCTTTCTCGACGTTCGTCCATGCCGTGTTCTGGGTGAGGATAGCGCCGATGATCACCTCTTCTCGGGGGTCGGTTCCGTTTTCACGATGGTACATCCGGTCCATCGGCCACCACTCTTGATGACCGAAAAAATTCAGGAGGGTCTGGTAGAGTTCTGAGACGGTTAGCGGCTGTGTTCGGGTAGACTTCACAAGGTGGAAGTGACGTACTCGTAGATAGCCTTTGCCTGTGTTTCGGCCTTCTGTTGCAGGTCGATGATCTCCATGGAGGTCTGAGTGACGTAGTCAGTGTCTTTGATTGAGGTGAGGTTGATGCGGACGTTGAGGATGGCGGCCTCGGATGCCGCTTGGGCCATGAGCGCGGCGACCGCCGCATCGGTGATCGAGTTCTTGTTGCCCTTGTGGGCGACGTCGGCGGCGAGCTGGAGGAGGTCGCCGCAGAGGCGGGCGGTCTGCAGAGGAACGTTAGCGGCGGCGATGAAGGCTTTTTGCAGGGTGTCTCGGCGTCGGGCCTTCTCCTCGTCCGTGGTCTTGGGGAGTTTGAGGGCGTCGACGACCGTGGTATAGGCGATGGTGTCTTCGTCGATGAGCTTGGTGAACTCTGTGCGGAGGCGCTCGGCATGTTCGACAAGCCGGGGTAGCTCTGCCTGGACGGGTTCGTAGCCTGGTTTGTGTTCGGTGAGGTGGCAGACCATGGCGGTGAGGGCGGCGCCGAGGGCGCCGCTGAGGGCTGCGACGCTGCCGCCGCCTGGTGCGGGCGATTCCGATGCGAGTTCGTCCAGAAAGCCTGTGAGGGTCATATCGATGAGCTTGGTCATGGTTTTGTTCACTTTTTGAGGTCGAGGAGTTTTTTTTCGATGATCTGGTCAATCTTGAAGTTTTCGAGCTTTAGGTAGTGGTCGTTGTTCATGACGAGGGCTTCGAGGGGGATGAGGCCGACGACCTCGCTGCCGATGATGGGGACGCCGTAGCGGTCTGCCTCGTTTTTGATGGTTTCGAAGACGCGGAAGATGGGTGTTTTTTGGTAGTTGGTGAGGTTCATGGAGACTTGAACGATGCCGCGTTCTTTGATGTCGAATCCCATGGCTTTGACTGCTTGGTAGCCGCCGCTACTGGCGCGGACGGCTTTGGCGATGTTCTTGGCGACGGTGAGGTCTGTGGTGTCGAGGTTGACGTTGAAGGCGATGAGGAAGAAGCGGGCGCCGACGGCGGTGGCGCCGGCGGTGGGGTGGGCTTTGTTGGGGCCGTAGTCTGGGATGCGGTCCGGGTTTTTGCCGAGTTCGGTTTTGATGGCTTCGTATTCGCCGCGGCGGACGTCGGCGAGGTTTTTGCGGGAGGGTGTTTTGGCGGCTTCTTCGTAGAGGAAGCAGGGGACCTGGGTTTTTTGGCTGAATTCTTTGGCGAAGTCGTTGGCGAGTCGGATGCAGTCGTCCATGGTGACGTCGGTGAGGGGGATGAAGGGGACGACGTCGATGGCGCCCATCCGTGGGTGTTCGCCTTTGTGGGTGTTCATGTCGATAAGGTTGACGCAGTGTTCTGCGATTTCTAAGGCGACGTTTTTGACGTCTTCTGGGGCGCCGATGATGGTGACGTCGGTGCGGTTATGGTCGGTGTTGGGGGAGAAATCGAGGAGGCTGACTTCGGGGTGGTGCAGAATCAGGGACCGGATTGTCTCTATGGTGTCTTTGTTTCGTCCTTCGCTGAAGTTGGGGACGCATTCCACGAGTTTTCCCATGGCGGGCTCACCTAAACCTTAATCAAGCCGCGTCATTTAACGATTTGGGACGTTCGTTATGGAGACTGTGGACCTTCTCATCAAGAATGCAGGGGAGTTGCTGACGTTGCAGGGGGCGCCGGTTCCTCGTACGAGGCAGCAGTTGGATCATCTTGCGATTCTGCCTGGCGGCTCGGTCGCCATTGATGAGGGGAGGATTGTTGAGGTCGGTCGCACCCTTCATTTCATGGCGAGGGAGGTCATTGATGCTGCGGGGAAGACCGTCTTACCTGGGTTCGTGGATCCGCATACGCATGTGGTGTTCTCTGGCTCGCGTGAGTTCGAGCTCGACATGAAGCTCAAGGGGAAGACCTATGAGGAGATCCTGCGTGGGGGTGGGGGCATTCAGTATACCGTTGACGCGACCCGGCGTGCTTCGCCCGAGACGCTCGAACAGGAAGCGAGTGGTCGGCTTTCGCGGATGCTTGCGTATGGGACGACCACGTGTGAGGCGAAGAGCGGGTATGGGCTCGATACTGCCACCGAGGTTAAGATTCTCCAGGTTCAGTACGAGCTTGCCAAGCGACAGCCGGTCGATATCGTGTCGACGTTCCTCGGTGCGCATGCCTTCCCAAGAGACCTCAGTCACCAGGAGTATGTTGACACTGTTGTGGACAAGATGTTGCCGAAGGTCGCGCCGCTCGCTAGGTTTTGTGACGTGTTCTGCGACCGCGGGTTTTTCTCTCTCGCGCAATCCCGTCATATCCTCCAAGCCGGCATGAAGCTCGGCCTCCGCCCCAAACTCCATGCGGATGAGCTCGCCAACACCGGGGCCGCAGGCCTCGCTGCGGAGCTGCATGCGATCAGCGCTGACCATCTGCTCAAGTCCTCGGAAAAGAACCTCAAAGCCATGGCGCTGTCCCAAGTCATCGGCGTCCTCCTCCCTGGCACGCCCTTCAGCCTCATGCAATATCAGTACGCCCCGGCGCGGAAGATGATCGCCCTTGGAGTCCCTGTCGCCCTCGCTACCGACCTCAACCCCAACTGCTACACCGAGAACATGCAGTTCGTCATCCAGCTTGCCTGCTACCAGATGCGGATGACGCCGGCGGAGGCGATCATGGCTGCGACCTACAACGCCGCCTGCGCCATCGGACAGAACACCAGGATTGGCAGCATCGAGCCCGGCAAACAAGCAGACCTCCTCGTCCTCGACTGCCCTAGCCACCTCCACCTCGCCTACCACTTCGGCGTCAACCACGTTCATACTGTCGTTAAAAGTGGAAAAATCGTCGTTACGCCCCAGGAATAGCCACTCCGATGGAGTCTTCGATCTCCTTTTCCTTGATGCACCAGGGAGTGAAAGAATATTTAAATAACATAGGAGATAATAATTCTGAGGAATATGCCTCCAGGGAGTCGGAATATGAAGAAGATCTTTTCAATATTGGTTGTTGGTGTTTTTTGCCTCAGCAGCATAGGAGCAGTTGTATCTGCGAATCAAACCATCCATCCATCCTCCAAAGCAACCACGTTTAGTGATGACGTTCCTGTGTGGAACGTAGATGACACCTGGACGTATGCGGTACACAGTATTATCGTGAATTACAGTTCAGGCGGACAGCAGATCCACATGAATGGGGATATCGCTGATTTTACATGGACGGTCACAAATACCACTGGAGACTACTACACTCTAGCACTCACTGGAAAAGTAAATGCAACCTATGATATTCTCCTCACCTCGCAGACGACAACCATCCATTTCGTCGGGTCGTTCAAACCGACCTTGACGCGGTTGAAAGGAACACTCCAGCTGACGAAATCCGATCTCCAAGTCCACCACGTGTCGTTGCAGCTTGTCGGCATCACGATGACGAAGATAAACTCCCTCCCCTTCAACCTCCCGTTCCCATTCAAGCTCGTGTCAGAAGGCAGCCTCACCGTCGATTTCCCCTTGTTCGATTTCCCATTGTCTGCGGTTGAATTCTGGAACCTGCCTGATTTAACACTGACAATGAGTTCGACCTTCGGAGGGATTTTTGGGCTCATCCAGATTCCCTTCACCGTGACCGTCCATTACTCGTGGACGCCTCTGGCCTTTTACACATTTGGGAAAGAAGACGTCACCGTCGCCGCTGGGACCTTCAGCGCCTATAAAATCGACTCACTGATTGGCAACTATTTCGAGTACTACTACGCCCCAGTCGCCGGGAATATCGTGAAAATCGATGTGGCGCTTCCCAACGGCGAGCTACACGCTGAACTCACGTCCACGAGCTACCCCTAATCCCTTTCCTTATTCATACCACAACATGTCGATGGCACCATGAACCAGCGGGCTATCAGAGCAAACCAGACTTCACGGAAGCGGATTTCAAAACTAAAATGAAACCAATAAAATCAAACTACAGGAGAAAATAACGCCCCCAACCGACCGTAGCTTTATATTATAAGACCATCATTATCTAAATACAGACCCCGATGCGCACCACCCCCATCATTCTCCTCACCCTCCTCCTGCTCACCGCCCCCGGACTCCTCCCGCCAACACACGCCCAGGACCCCTGGTGGAACCAGGCCTGGTCCTACCGCCAAAACCTCACCCTCCCCCTCAGCCTCTCCACCCCCGGCGCCCCGGGACAGCCCATCGACCTCCGCCTCACCCTCCAACACCCCTGCTGGACCCAAGATGAGACCCACACCAGCATCCGCGTCATCCACACCCACAACGGCGACCCCACCGAACTCGAATCCGAGATCTCCAACTTCACCTACACCGCCCCCGACCAGCTCGCCAGCTGCCGCCTCGTCTTCCTCCTCCCCACCGACCTTTCGAAAGATGACACCCTCGCCGTCTACTACGACGACCACCCCACACCACCCACCGCCTACCCCGACCACATCACCATCACCACCTCCACCTACTACCTCGAACCCATCCCCGGCTACGCCGTCCAGTCCAGCTACTACCTCATCACCGACGACACCCGCTCCACCTACGCCATCTCCTACGCCGGCCAATTCCTTTACACCACCACCGCCCAATACATCACCAAACTCCGCCCCAACGCCACCACCGTCCTCCCCACCACCACCGACATGCTCGCCGACTTCGAATTCAAATACTACTACAACGAAGCAAACGACCAATTCGCCACCACCGCAGACCACGCCACCGCCCACACCATCCTCCACGACGGCACCCTCTCCGCCACCATCCAAATCACCAGCGCCTCCCACGACCAAAACCTCCACACCACCGCCACCTACACCTACTACCACACCACCACCCCACAGACCCGCATCCGCGCCCACGTCGACCACACCGCCCAGAAAGACTGCACCGTCTGCCCCGGCGCCAGCACTGACGGCACCTACGCCCAACTCCAATGCGGCGGCATCCACTGCAGCACCCTCCCCGAACTCACCATCGACTGCCTCTACCCCTACACCCACCTCCACACCGCCACCGGCCGCGAAGAATACCGCCTCGACCCCACCCCCGACTACGCCGGCGACACCATCACCCGCCTCTTCGCCCCCACCGACAATATCGACCTCGACGCCCCCGCCTGGGCCAGCTTCGACGACGGCCCCAACGGCACCGCCCACGCCCTCCTTTTCGCCACCACCAACGTCCTCCAACACGGCGACAACGAACACGACGGCATCCAGACTAACCTCTACGAGTCCACCAGCCCCAACCTCCCCGGCTTCCACAACACCATCGCCGTCCTCCAGTGCAACCGCAACTCCGCGGACGCCTCCGGGATCCAAGATCTCCAAATCCCCGCCGACTTCCACGCCAGCTACGACTCTGAGTTCTTCACCAGCCAAACCGGCGGCTTCCCCGCGGTCGAGACCGAGGCCGCCTGCTACCCCCTCTTAGCCAGTATCCTTCCCACTGCCAGCGGAGGACCAACGACCTCGGAGAAACCCGAGCCACTATACACCCTCAAAGTCCTAGTCTCCCATGCCCCCAGCATGCCCTTCGGGGAAGCCCTCAGCATCCTCCGCGGCAAAAACCACAGCTACATCACCACCGAGGTCTATCAGGGCACGACCCTCGTCTGCTCCGGCGCCGCCGTCCACATCCCTCTGCGACAAACCACAGGGAACAGTACAAAACTAAGAGAAATCCTCGACCTCCAAAACACCTCCAGACTTAAAACCAGCACCTTCCCTCGGCTCCCCCAAGGCGAGTACCTCGTCAAAATCTATCGGAACCATCCGTTCGGAAGTACCCGGACTCAAGCCATCGGATACGCCACCATTAGTCTCGAAGCCAATACCACGATCAAGGTCCGTTGCACAAGACCTGCTACCGTTCGTTATCAGGTTCTCGACCAGAACGACCAAGGCATCTCGAAGGTCACCGTCTGCCTCGCTACTGACAACACGCCTGTCTCTTGGGGATTGACGGACTCAGACGGAAAAGTCAGCCTCTCTGTACCAACTGGAAATGAACGGTACAACTCTAGCGTCATGTACAAAGGGTTCTTACTTTCGCACGAGAGCTTGAGACTCCCCCGCATAGGGAGGGCATTGGTCTCCCGTACGGTGACCACGAATCTTTCTAGTTTACGCATCGTGGTCCTTGACACCTGGCATCTCCCTCCAGAGATCACCCTGAATCCCCAGGTATCTAGTCCTCAGATGTATTTGAGGCAGAATCTCAGTCTTCAGCCTACAAATCCCGGTCGCTACGAGATCCAGGCGTTACCCGCGGCCCCCTACGATCTTCGCATCCGCTATCAATCATTCATGGTCAATGCCTCCATTTCCCTCCCCAGTGCATCCCCAGCCGAGATCCTCTTTCCAGCGGAGTACCATGTCAAGGTCCGATTCCTGGACGCCCGCGGATTCCCCCTCTCCGGTCTTTCGCTTCAAGTAAGTAGAGGAAGCAAGTCGATGAATCAGTCATCCAAGAGTAACGTATTGAATGTCAGTCTCCCACCAGGAGGATATCATCTCGAGGTTTCTTCAGGGTCAGGTGTTGTGGCGAGTCGGTCGCTTCAGGTTGTCGGTCCCCGTGAAGTGGTGGTTGTCTCCGCGCAGGATCCAGGTGCTCTCGGTTTCCTAATCGGAAGCCTGGGCGTCCTAGTTGGTACTGTAGTGATTGGCTATTGGAAAAAACGATGGGCGTTCCTGATTGCGGGATCAGTTATCGCTCTGGTCATCGGCTCTTTTTGGTACCCCTGGTGGGGTATCTTGGGATCTTCGGGTGAGACCCTGGTCCGGTCACAGCTTTATGTCCTGCCAGGATCTCTTGTCTCAACCGTGCAATCGCCTCAGGTGCTTTCTGGGGAGATGGCATCGCTTCCTGACCAGTTTTCGTTCGTGATGACTGTGTTTTTACTCAGCTGCATGGTTGGCTGCGGGTTGTTGGTCAGTTCAATTTGCCTTTGCAGGAAGGCTTGGAGGCTGGCTTTGGTGCTGTGGTTGGCGTCGTTGCTGGTAATGGGTGCGGTGCTAGTCATGGTCCTGGTGAGCATCTCGGTTGTGTCTGAGGTGAGCGTGGGGGGGATGATGGGTAGCGGCGGTTTTCAGGCGATAATTCCGGGTGAGGGGCTGCAAAACATCCCCTCTACCTGGGGGCTGGGGCTTGGTTGCATCCTTTTTCTCGGGGCCCTTGTGGTCTCTGGTGTGGGGATGCTGGTCGTGTTAAGAAAAGAACGGAAGCAGGCGTGGTGAGGTTATTTTGTGGAGCGGGCCTGTCGTTTTTGTTCCTTGAGGATGCGTCTGAGGGTGCGGTCCCGTTCGGTATCGACGTTGGTTGTGGGTTCTGGGCTCGGTGTCTTGACGCGTTTGGGTTTTGCCTTCTTGGGTCGTCTCGTGGTGAGGCGGGTGAAGCGCGTGGTGATTTTTTTCGTGATGCTGATTTTGCTGGGGCCTTTGGTCTCTTTTGAGATACGTCGTTGGATACGGATGGTTTTTTTGTAGTCGTCGTACCAGAGCATGGCGGAGCGGTATTCGTCGTTCATCATGGCGCGTTCTTTGTCGTAGGCGTCTTTGTTGGTGCGTTTGAGTGCTGCGAGGTGTTCCTGTTCTTCGGGGATGGTCCAGGGTTTTTGTGGGGCTTGGAGGGAGCGGCCGGCGATACGTCGGCGGAGGAGGAAGAGGAGTAGGATGAAGAGGACGATGACGGCAAGGATGCCGATGATGGAGGCGCCGGTAACCATGGAGATGAAGATACCCTGGGTTTCGAGGGGGAGGATTTGTTCGCCGATGGGGATGCTAGGCTGTTCGGCGGAGTAGGCCTGGATGGTGATAGAGTGCAGGGTGCCGGTATCGAGGAGGTTGGGGGGGACGGCGACGCCGATGAGGGCATTGCCTTGTTCGCCGGGGGCGAGGGTGATGGTGTTGTTGCCAGTGGTCTGGATGCTGAAGCCGCCTGCGGTGACGGCGCGGAAGCCGATGGTGTCGTTGTAGTTGCCGCGGTTGGTGACGATGATGGGCAGGCTGGTGATTTCGTTGGGTCGGAGGTCTTGGAGGAGTTGTGCTTGGAAGGTGACAAGGTGGAAGGGTTTGACTTTGACGACGGTTTCGATGTTGTATTCGTCAGTGAGGACTTGGCCGCTGTATCTGCCCCATCTGCCGACGACGGAGGCTAGGAGCCACATGAATTTGTCAACTATTGTTTTGGTTTTGTTATTGACAGTATCGCTTTGTATGATGTGGGCCCAGGGCCATCGGGTGTTTTGGAAGGCCCAGGAATCGGAGATTTTAAATCGGATCCGTGTGCTTTGAATTGGTTTTGTCAGGTCTTGGGATGGGCGAAGGGTGATGATGGCTTTTGAGATTGTTTGTCCGCCGGATGCGGTTTGGATATTTTGTGATGGTTCAAAGAAGACAGACCATGCGTTGCCGGGGTTGCCGTCTGGGAATTCGGCGGCGTAGGTAATCATGCGCATGTTGAGGAAGAATCGGATGGGGCTGGTGCCCATGGTACCGGTCTCGATGTCGTAGGTGCCGACCATCACGGATGTATTTTCATTGTAGCCGATAGTAATATTTGACTCGTTGACCCTGAATCCCTCTGCGAAGCTTACGGGTGCGGTGAGTTTTCCTATGATGAAGGAGATGAGATTCGAGATTAAATGGGGCCGGAGGGTTCCTGAGGAGTCGGCGGCTGCTGCGGATGTAGAGGCTACGCTAAAGATAGGGAGAAAAATGAGAAGGCCGAGTAGGGTCGCAGCTAGTCTTTGGTGGTGAATTCTGATCCACCCCGTTTATTATATTGATTTATTATTTTTATTTCTTTTTCCGTGTGACCTTGAAGATGAGTAGGACGAGGCCGAGGGCTCCGATGAAGATGATGGGTTCGAATCCAGGGGTTGAGAATCCGCGGCTTTGAACCAGGAACGACACGTATTGCAGGTCGCCTTTCTTCGAGGTGTCGTCGGCTTTGACTGGTTGGACTGATATTGTTATGGTCTTTTCATCGTAATGGTAGCCGATGCCTTTTGGAGCCTTGATGACGAGGTATCCGGTTGCTGTACCCGTGCTTCCTTCTGCGAGGAGGACTTCGTTGGTGACCACGGCGGTCCAGTCCTTGGGGACGTCCACGACTTGGAGCAGGACTTTGGTTGCGGCGTTCCCTAGGTTCTGGATGTTAATCCTGAATGTGGCAGTGTCCATCGGTCCGATTTCCTTCGTGTTTGTATCGGGGAGGGAGACATCGATGAGTGGTTTGTAGTCGGGGATGAAGTCGAGGGTGAATTGCGCGGTATATCCGTCGATGAGTCCTGCCTTGTGGGCGGTGGCTTCAAGTATGATGCTGCCGAGACCGAAGGCTGGTGCATCCTCGTCGATCGTAAGTGAAAGAGGCGTTTTTTGGGTCTGTGGGGTGAGTGAGTCTTGAATTGTGAATGAGAAGGTTCCTTGGGAGATGCTGGCGGAGCACCATGTTGGAGTGCTGATGATTCTGAGGTCTACTGTGACTGGTCTGCCGGTGTAGGCGGCGACAAGTCCTTTGCCGAAGAAGTTTCCGCGCTGGGTGAGGTAGCTGACAGTTAGCTCGAGGGACCGGAGTTCTCCTCGGGGGACAATAGGTTTTGAGGCGTTAGTTCCTGACCATTGGACCGTGACGAGGCTGGAGACGTTGAAGAGGGCGGACGTCGTGGGGACCATGGCGATGCTGAAGAGAAAGCTTCCAAGGAGGATGGCGGTCACGACGCTTGCTTTGATTGTCTTCGGACGGTTCATTTTTCCACCAGGTTTACTTCTTGTTCAGGGTTTATTTTACCCTTCAGAGTATTTAAGGTTTGTTGTACAATTCTTGTTTTTTCCCTCTATCAAATCCTTTTCCTTTTCTATCTATCTATCGTATAAAATATCTTTGTGGCTATAAAAATGTTTTCCCTTAATCAAGGATATAAAGGAAAAAACAGAGGAATTGAATGAGGTGAGATGCGGTGTTTTATTCGATTTGGTCGATTTTCGCTTCGCCCTCGGGTTGTCCCTCTTTCTTCCTGGGTTCTTTATCTTTTTTCTTGGTGACGATCTTCCCAGGGAAGTTTGAGAGGATGATGATATCGCCGACGGAGTTGACCCAGCGGTAGGGGACGGCGATGTCGACGCTACCTTCGACGAGGGACGGGTTGGTGTTGGTGACAAGGAGGCTTCCGACGCGTTTTTCCTCGATTTCCAAGAAGACGTTCTTGACGTGTCCCACGTAGAGTCCTTCGCGGGTGTAGACCGGGAGTTTAAGAAAAGAGGTAACCTCTTCGGGCTTCGACAGGTTCTCCTTTTGCATGGACCAAGCATACGTTAGCCATTATTAAAATGTGATGGTTTTTATTTTTGATATCGTCCATTTTTTATAGATGCTTGATCGTGAAGAGTTTGAACAGAAGTCCCAGGAGAAGGACGTAGCTGATGAGAATGAAGATTAGGGCGATGGGGAAGTTGACGAAGGCCAAGGCAAAGGCCAGGGTGCTGAGTAGGAAGATGAGGGCGACCAGGTAGCGAAGCTTCTGCAGGGCAGACACTGATACGATGTTGAGGGATGGGAACTTAATCCTCGGGTTCTTTTTTTCAGGGGTAGGAGCGGTAGGGATGATCTTTACGATGGTCGGGCGTGTCTGTTGTGTCTCGAGGATGGGTTCTGGGGGAACCGGGGTGTTTTCCCGTGGTGATCGCTTCTTTCGTGCGGGCATCATGTACCCAAGAGGAATCGAGGTTCTTATATTTTATTGTACAAGCCTTATTTTAGCCCTGCCGGCTCCTCCCATATGGGGGATCATTCTTTGGCGAACTTTTTTGAGGGGGAAGTGAATTACCCTCCTTCGGTATGGGACAACGCGTGCAGAACGGGTGGTATCAAGCGGTCTTGCGTGAGCTTGAGGATTTCCAGCAGCGTGATTTTAGTTTTGCCAGCGGCCGAATCCTGGGGTCGATGTGCGCGCAACCGCATCCCATCGCCCGAGAGGCATACATCCGGTTTCTTGAGACGAACCTTGGGGATCCTGAGTTGTGTCCAGGGACGAAGGCGATCGAGGAGCGGTTCATTGTGTTCCTCCGCGGGCTGCTGCATGTCCCAAAGTCTGGGACAGGGCTGATCGTCAGTGGTGGGACCGAGGGGAACATCACGGCCATGTGGCTGGCGAAGCAGCTGACCGGGAAGAAGGAGGTCATCCTTCCGAGGAGTGCGCATTTCTCGTTTGCGAAGATCGCGTCGTTGATGAACCTGAAGCTGGTCGAGGTGCCGCTGACCAAGGAATATACCCTTGATCTCCATGGGCTAAAGAAGAATATCCGGAACACCACCGCGGGGGTCGTTGGGGTCGCGGGGTCGACGGAGCTTGGCACGATCGATCCAATCAAGGAGCTAGGTGAGGTGTGTGCGGATGAGCACCTGTTCCTCCATGTGGATGCCGCCTTCGGCGGGTTCGTCATCCCGTTCCTTCGTGAGTTGGGGTATGATGTCCCTGCGTTTGATTTCCAGTGCCAGGGCGTGAGTTCGATTTCTCTGGATTCTCACAAGATGGGGTACTCGACAATCCCCTTGGGGGCACTGATGCTTCGGGAGTCCTCCTGGTTGAAGGAGATCTCTGTGGAGTCCCCATATATCAGTAGCGAGCGGCAGGCGGGGATCCTGGGGACCCGCTCCGGGGCGCCGGTGGCCGCAGCATATGCGGTGTCGCGGTACCTTGGGCATGAGGGATACATCGAGGTGGTGCGCTCCTGCATGGAGGTCACGCGGTATGCGCAGCGGCGAATCACGGGGCTGGGGTTGAGCCTGGTGATGGAGCCGACGATGAACGTGCTGGGGGTGCGGGTGAAGAAGCCGGCGACCCTGGTCAAACGGCTCTCGGAGAAGGGGTGGCGGGTGAACAAGGTCGAGCGGCTGTCCTGCATCCGGATCGTGTGCATGCCGCACATCACAAAGAAGGTTATCGATGAGTTTATTCCGGTGTTGAAGAAGACGTGTGAGGAGGTCGGCGAGCTGTGAGCCTGGACGTGTTACGAAAGTCGTTGTATGAGGCCCCGATTATCAAGAAAGGAGACTACTATTACATCATTCATCCAATCACGGATGGCGTGCCGATGATCACCCCTGAGTTGTTGAAAGAGGTCACGGAGGAGATGAAGAAGCGGGTCCAGAAGGTGGGGAAGATCGACCGTATCGTCACGATGGAGGCGATGGGGATTCCGCTGGCGTCGGTGCTTTCCTTGGAGCTGGGGATTCCATTTACGATTATCAGGAAACGGGAGTACGGGTTGCCTGGTGAGGTGTCGGTCGAGCAGGTGACTGGGTATTCGAAGGCGAAGATGTACATCAACGGATTGAAGAAAGGCGACCGCGTGGTCATCGTCGACGATGTGCTCAGCACGGGCGGGACCTTGCGCGCGGTATTGACCGTTTTGGAGAAAATCGGCGTGGTCGTCAAAGGAATCTTCATTGCCATCGATAAGGGGGAGTGCCGGGAGGAGATCTGCTCCTCGTTCCGGGTCGAGCTGACATCGCTGATCAAAATCGCCATCCCAAATGGGAACCTAGTTGTTGAACGTTGATTCTGCGCAAGATTCCTCTTCTCCCTTTTTTCTTCATCTCCTCGTCTTTAGGGGATTTTCCCTCGCCTCTTTTTAAACATTTTAAATTAATATAAAAAAATTTAAATAGAATCAGGGTACTTTCTATGGTCGGAGGTAACCATGAAAACACGAAACGCGTTTTTGAAGCTAGGTCTACAACATCGTAAGTGGCTCGATCGGGTGGCCATTCGTCTGTCGTTCCCTCGGCAAGTGAAGAAGGACGAGAAAAGAATAAGAAAAGGATTAGTCACAACAGGGATTGTGGCACTTCTTTTAACGATCCCGCTCGCAGGTGCCGCTATACCGACTACCAAGACGATTCCAACGTCCAACGAAAACCTGACGACTTGTATGATTATTGTCGGAAGGGAAAAGGTGAAAACTCAGTTACCACTCAGCGAAGTCAAGGATTTCGTGAATTACGCTGCAACGTTCGAGGATGATTTTATGACGATCTACAACAAGAGAGCGTCCAACGAAGAAGTCGCCGTAGCCTTCGATAACCTACAACCATTTTTCCAAAGATTGGGTGACGAAAAATTCACTTCAAAGAACGTCAGTGAGTTGACCGCCTTTTTCAACTCTATCCGAGAGAGGGTTCGCGAACCACGTAAAGATAACAGAGCGCCTCCCGCAAATTCGCTTGGATTTTGGAATGGAGTCCCGACCCCAATATGGGGAAATACCATGTGCGGATTATTCGAAGTCGGTGAATGTATAGGGTTCATCGCTGGAACACACACCTTGATCCCGACAATTGGCGCAGATTTATTTGCCACGTATTGCTATAGCGGTATTGCAAAGAGCGTTGGTTTGGGCGGTGGAACAACGTCAGCCCTCGGGTTTGAAGTCTGGGTTGGTTTCGTAGGTGTGATTCTCTGTACACCTGGAATCATGATTGGGCCCTACTTCTTAACCGGTCTTTGCGGTGGTTTCGTTGCAATCGGCATGTAAGCAACCTGAATCCTCTCTTCTCTCTTTTTTCTTGAAAAGAAAAAACGTAGTTATAGTTGTTATGATTATTGCATTGTCATCGGCCTTAACCCTACTGATGTTTGGTCAAGAAAAGCCGTTTTTCAATCAACAAGGAATAGAAGAAACTGGCAAGGCTTCAGTAGTCTTTAGTGACAATATTGAGTTCAGTCAAGACACTCTCATGATGGAGCATGCAGCCAGACAATATCGAATCATATTCCACGAAGATGCGATTATCAATGTATCCCTGCAAATGTTAAACCGATATACTGATAACACCGTCACTTCCGAATATCTTCTGTTGACGAACGGAACAAGCTATGTATTGCCTGCGAGGTACCTGGTGTATTATCCGGAGAGAACGGTTAGCATTACGACGCCAAGACGGACTTTTTCAATCGGCAGACATTGGCTGATGTCATTCTTGGACAAAAGGAACATCATCACCTTTGGCCTCTATTGGTCGGAAAAAAAAGAGTTTCAAGTGACCAAAGGAACATCATGGTACTTGACATTGGCTATCCCTTCGACCTTATCAAGAGGCAATCTCTCAATTCGATTCCTGGCTGATTCAAAATCAATGGAAGTCATCGATTTAGGAATAACGAACAACGTTGGAGTCCTTTCATCGAACCAATTAGGGAGATATTTTGGTGTGAAGATTGCCTCCTTTGGGTGTAGCTTTTGCAATATCGAAAAGGAAGTAACAACCAGGAATGGTTCAATCATCATTTTCGACATCGCAGGCCACAGGAAAGGGACCATGAACGTCATCAAACCAGATGGTGAAGTCTTCCATTCAAAGAACCCGAAGATCATGGTCTATAGCTACATCGGCAACGAAACCGGCACTTGGAAATTTACCTTGAAAGCACACTCGTTCCTTTTCAAAGTAATCGTGTCATTAATCTATATAGATGTGAATCCCTACGTAAAATCTACCCCCGGGATTCGCGTCCCTGCACCGACGGACTTCCATGGCATGCTGGACGTCCAAGAGCCATCGCTGGATAACCAGTAACAGACAACGATGTAAAAATAATGATAACAAAATATAAATACGGTCCACGCCCACACTATTTATAGCTCACGAGTAAAGCCAGGGGAAAATAGGTCATGATTTCTCGCTTCGAATGGCTCCTCATCCTCTTCAGCATCGGCATCGTCCAAATCCTCTGCTTTTGGGGCATCGATGTCTCCGTCTCGGCGATGCTCACGGCCCCAGACGCCATTCTATCCAATGGCTTCAACATCCAATCGCCCCTCACCATCTACCACCTCTGCCTCTACCTCAGCATCCTCGCCTGTATCACAAGCATCATCATCTCCGTGCACATCGTCGAAAAAATCACCAAACGCAAGACAAGAGAAACCTAAGGTCATATCTCGTCGATCCCCCCTCTTTTTATAAAGACCCCGGTAGTAAATCCATAAATTAATTATAACAGATAAAATATTACAGTCAACGAGGGAGTTTCCATGAAGAAAGCCATCATCAGCGTTTTTCTCACCATCATGCTCTTAATTATACCCACGCTCATGGCCACATCCCAACAAACCATGCTAAATCAAGCCGAACCACAGGCCACCTCTACCGGCTCCTACTATGCCGTTATCGCTGCCTGCACACGCTATCAAAACGCTTCCCATAATGTGCCAAAAGTAATTCCCTACTCAGACCAGGCACTCTCTCGAACCTATCACGGCCTCCTCCTAGCACAGAACTGGCAGCCTGACCACATCACCCTCCTGCTCAATCAGAACGCGACCAAGGCCAACATCGTTAACGCCCTTCACACAATAGCCGCAACACTCGGCCCCGACGACTTCTTCCTCTTTCAATGGTGCGGCCACGGCACCAACGTCAACGACACCGACGGCGACGAGGCCCGACATACCCCTGGCGATATCTATGATGAAGCCATCTGCCCCTATGACGTCGAAAAATACAGTGAAGACAACTACACGAACGTGATCACTGACGACGAGCTCGGCCAGCTCTTCTCCAACATCACCTGTAAAGGCATGGTCCTCATCTTTGACTGCTGCCTCAGCGGCAGCCTCGTCGACGCCACCAATCAAACGAACCAGGCAATCAGCACACAAGATTCTTGGACCGTCCAGGGGCCACACTCCCTCGACGTCAACGGCACCAACCGCATCGTCATGATGGCAACACCACCGGACTGCCTCGAACGAGGAACACGCTATGGGTATCCCCTCAACAACGCACTGGGGGCAGCCTGCAAAATCCAAACCATCCTCCACCCCCACGGCACGATTTCCGCGGAAAAGCTGTTCCGATGGGCGAAACCAATCTTCAACGCAGAAACCATTGTCTTCTGGATAGGCGTCTGGATCTACGGCTACATCATCGAAGATATCATGCACCCGCTCATCAACGGCCCGATTCTCCTCTCGATCCTAGCGACAATAAATCTTCTATTCGTCCTAATCATTCTTCAAAAGATTCTCCCACAAATGTACGGCTATCCCGGGATAAACCAGGCGAACATCTGCGACGACTACCCCGGAGAACTCCCCCTGCTCCAACCCTAACCGCACCGAAAAAACACAAAGTATTTCTCCCATCACATGATTCGCCCATAGACTCACTATGGTCGACATCCCACAACACACCCACTGCCAAATCTGCCGCAAAGCCACCACCAGCCAAGAACCCTTCTGCTCAGAAGAATGCAGGACCCAATACGAAGCCATGAAAAAACGCAACCGCCTCTGGGTCTACGTCATGTACGCCCTCATGGTCTTCATCATCATCGTCATCGTCCTCTCCTCCTTCAGACTCTAAAAACTCACCCCCCACCCTCCATTCTTCTTCCCCATTCTAAATATCTTGCAAATAACGAAAAGACCAAGAAAAGAACCAAGGAGGGGACGTTAAACCGGCCTACTCACTCAACTCTTCCTGGAGATCGATCACCATCTCAGTCAGCACATCCTCAAAAATCTGATGCCGGTACTCCTTCACCGACCCATTCGCGAGATGCGCCCGAGCCACGAAATCACGGCCATCCTTCAGAATCTCAATGTGGCAAACGGTCTCCATAGTCTCCCATGCCGCTATTTTACCCCGCAATCCTTCTACTCTATATATAATTTATTGTACGCAAAACTTATCAAATTCGCCCCCATCCGTACACCGAAGAGAGGACACACGCATGGTAACCAAACTCATTAGACCACCCGCCGTCGCCGGCCAATTTTACCCCGGCGGCGAAACCCCCCTCCGCCAGCAACTCACCGACTGCTTCAACGACCCCCGAGGCGCCGGCACCATCCCCACACCCGCCAACCGACCACCACGCGTCATCGGCATCGTCGTCCCCCACGCCGGCTACATCTTCTCCGGCCCCATCGCCACCCACGCCTACACCGCCCTCGCCACCCACGGCTTCGCAGACACCTTCATCATCCTCGGCCCCAACCACACCGGTTACGGCTCCGGCGTCGCCCTCATGACCCATGGCGCCTGGCGCACCCCCCTCGGCATCACCCCCATCAACGAACCCCTCGCCACCAGCCTCCACCAGGGAATCATCGACGCCGACGACACCGCCCACCGCTACGAACACAGCATCGAAGTCCAGCTCCCCTTTCTCCAATTCCTCGCCAAAGACCACCCCATCGATTTCGTTCCCATCTGCATGATGATGCAAGATACCCAGACCGCCGAAGACGTCGGCACCCTCATCGCCAACGCCATCCACAAACACCCCACCAAAAAAATTGCAGTCATCGCCAGCTCAGACTTCTCCCACGTCGGCTTCAACTACATGTCCACCCCACCCGAAGGCACCCGCGTCGACGACTACGCCCGCCGACAAGACCATCTCGCCATCGACAAAATCACCGCCCTCGACCCCGCCGGTCTCATCACCACCGTCGAAAATCACCACATCACCATGTGCGGCTACGGCCCCGTCGCCGCCATGCTCTACGCCGCCAAAAAACTCGGGGCCGCCAAAGCGGAACTCTTAAAATACGGAACCTCGTACGAGGTCCACCCAAACACCTCATGCGTCGGCTACGGCGCCCTCGCCGTCTACTCAGGAGCCCTCAAATGAAAAAACAGCCAGTCCAAGACCTCACCCTCGACAACCACACGACCCTCGATCAACTCATCCAAGGCTATGCCGCAGCCGGAGGATTCAGCGCCAAACACGTCGCCACCGGCGTCGACATCCTCGACGCGATGATGCACGCCAAAGACTGCACCAAAATCCTCTCCTTTCCCGCCTGCATCATAGCCACCGGCACTCGCGGCATCATCAAAGAACTCCTCCGTCGAAAACTCTTCGACGCCGTCATTACCACCGCCGGCACCCTCGACCACGACCTCGCCAGACTCTGGAAACCCTACTACCAAGGCACGTTCATGGCCGACGACGCCAGCCTCCACCGCCAGGGCATCAACCGCCTCGGCAATGTCTTCATCCCCATCGCCAGCTACGGCACTATCCTCGAACAAAAACTCCAGCCCCTCATCAATACTCTCTACCAACAAAAACAGAAATGGTCAACAAAAGACCTCGTCTGGGCCATCGGCAAGCAACTCGACAAGGAGAAAAAAAAAGAGGAGTCAGTCGTCTACTGGGCCTGGAAGAACAAGATCCCCATATACGTCCCCGGCATTACCGATGGCGCCATCGGCTGCCAACTCTGGATGTACTACCAGGACCATCGTGCCCTCACCATCGACCTGTTCCAAGATGAGCAAGACCTCTCTGACCTCGTCTTCGACGCCAAACAGACCGGTGCTTTCATCATCGGTGGCGGCATCTCCAAACACCATACCATCTGGTGGAACCAGTTCAAGGGGGGCCTGGATTACGCCGTTTACATTACCACCGCTGTCGAATGGGATGGCAGCCTCTCAGGGGCTAGGACCCGGGAGGCTATCTCCTGGGGAAAAATCGCGGAACGGGCGCAGAACGTCACCATAGAAGGCGACGCTACGGTCCTGCTCCCCCTCATGGTCGGCGCGCTTATCGATCGTCTGTAGCGGCCGTTCGTCGGTCCTTTTTATCCATGACTCGGTCCAGCAGGGTCGTCTCATCCACCTGACGCGATGTGGACGAAGTGGACCGTGTCGGATTCTCCGCCCGCTTGCCCTTGGCGATCATGTCGAAAACCTCGCCTATAAAATCCAACTCCTCGATCGTTGGACACCAAGTCGCCGTTTCTTGATCGATGCTGAAGTTCGGCGCTTCCTTGTTAAAGTGAATATCCAACAGAAGGCCACCAGACGTCTGGTCCTTTCGCAACTGCAGTGAGACGAAGATGTTCTCCGGTTTCTTCATACCCATCCCAACCAAGGAATCGAAACTCATTGTTTGTTAATATACTTTTTCTTGAACAGGAGCTACTTAATGATAGGACCTTCGATTACGGAGATAATCGATGTGGCGAGCCTTGCCAAGAATCCAGGTTACAGCCAAAACATGCTGCGCATCGCTAGCTTCGTCTTAGCTGGCAAATCACGTGGCTTATGCCCCTCCATCATGTCGAGTGTGGCCGTCGCGATGGTCTCTACGATTTCCTGGAAAAACCAGCGGCCGTAGTCACTGGAGGCTTGGGCAGGGTTGCCGATGTAGCCTTCGTTTGCCCCGACGTCCTTAAACGTCTTCCCAAGGGCCTTGGGGGAGTACACATCATACGTGTACGGCGGAAGGGTCTTGTACACCGGGTCGACGAGGTACGGATATTGGTAGGCCATCAATGAGGTCTCCCGGTAGCAGCCGTGGATCTCTAGATGGGTGTCGAAATTTGCTTTTGGTTCGCGGCGTTCGACATCATGACCGTAGAAATAAGGGCCCCACGGCTCGATGATCTGGATAGGGTACATTTTCCGAGTTTTTTTCATCCCCGCATAGATGCCTTTCAGATGTCCGAGATCCATATGAAAAGTGCAGATGACAAAAAAACGGAACCCATAATCGGCGAAAGACGACACGGAATTCTGCACGATAGTGGCGACAGTCTTGACCGGGACGGACACGCTGCCAGGAAACCCTTGCGCCATCCCGGTATGGCCGAAAGGGATTGCCGGGTAGAGCAACGGGAGAACGTCCGGTCTCTTTTTTATCACCAACTTCATCGCCTCCTTGCTTGTGTCCATGGCGATGAGCAGATCGGTGCCAACTGGCAGGTGAGGGCCGTGTTCCTCCAAGGGGCTTATGGGAATAAAGATGACGGTCTTGTCCCGGTTCAGTGCTTCAAGCTGCTTCCAGGTTAGCTCCGTCAGCTGCTGGATTTTCTCGTTTTCTTTAGGCGTTGATTTGGCGGGCTTCAAGTAATCACCTCACAGCCGTCAGCGGTGACGATGACGGTGTGCTCTTTTTGGGAGACCATACCGCTGCGTTCTTCGCGGAGTTGGGGATATTCTCGGATGACCCCGAGTCGTGCGAGCCGTCGGAGCGGCAGGTCGCTGCCTGGTGGCAGGAATGGGCGGCACCAGCGGGAGGCAAACGGTAGGGTCGTGAACGCTGCTCTGATATGCTCGTAGGTCTGTTTAAGGCCGCGGTCGCGGATGAGGTGGCTCTTGAAAGAATCCGCGCAGATGTAGATATTGCTTCCTTCCCCGGAGGTCACTCGGCCGGCGCCGGTTGTGGCGAAGGGTTCGATGGCGATCACGTCGTCTTCTTGGGGTTTGCGGCGGCTGGTGTAAGTGCTGATGTTGGGGATGGAGAGGCCGGAGTGCAGCTCGTATTGGGTGACGCTGTGGCCCATGAGGTTCTCGATGGGTCTGAAGCCTCGATCTCGGATGGTGGCTTCGACAATCGAACCGATTTCCGAGGGGGGAATCCCTGGTTTCATGGTCCGGATTGCTTGGTCTAGGGCGTCGCTAGTGGCTTGGATGAGTGAGCTGTGGGTGGTGGTGGCGACTTCGCAGGTGACGGCGGTGTCTGCGATGTAGCCGTTGATGTGGACGCCGACGTCGAGTTTGATGACGTCGCCGGCATTGAGCACGCGGGTGTCGGTGGCTGTGGGAGTGTAGTGTGCGGCGATCGCGTTGGGGGCGATGTTGACGGGGAATGCGGGTTTGCCGCCGCGGTCATGGATGCGTTGTTCGACGGCAGTGGCGATGGAGAGGTAGGTGGTGTTAGGTTTGAGGAGGGTGGCGCCGTAGTCTCGGGCTTCACGGGCGATGGCGCCGGCATGTTTGTAGGCTTGGTAGATGGTTTCATCCATGGAGGGCCTCGTGGAGTTCATCGGCGGGGATGGGGCCGTGGCGGAGGATGCGAGGTGGGGTGGTAGTGAGGTCGATGATGGTGGATGCGGTTTGGGTGCGGGGGCCGCGGTCGAGGGCGGGGAGGTCTGCGTTAAGGTGTTTTTTGATTTCGGGGACGGTGGCGGGGGTGGGGTGGTTGTGGATGTTGGCGCTGGTGGCGGTGAGGGGGCCGGCGGCGTGGAGGAGGGTGAGGGCGGTGGGGTCGCGGGGGATGCGGATGGCGATGGTTTCATGTCCGCTGGTGATGATGGGGGGGATGGTGGGTTTTTTGTGGAGGATGAGGGTGAGGGGGCCGGGGAGGAAGCGGGTGGCGAGTCGGGTGGCGAGGGGGGTCATGTCGGCGAGGGTGGTCATGGTGGGGAGGGAGTCGACGGCGATGGGGAGGGGTTGGAGGCTGGGGCGGTGTTTGAGGGAGAAGACGGTTTCGATGGCGGTTTTGTTGAAGATGTCGGCGCCGAGGGCGTAGAGGGTGTCGGTGGGGTAGATGATGACGGCTCCGTTTTTGAGGGCGGTGAGGGTTTCGGCGAGGTCTGCTTCGGTCATTTTTTTAGTCTTTGGTTTTGATGAAGTCGCCGAGGGTGTAGGTGCTGGTTGGTGTGGTGGCGGGGGTGGTGGTCTTGTCGTCGGCGGTGGGTTCTTCGAGGAGTTTGATTTGGAGTTCTTTTTCGAGTTTGGTGATGGTTTGGTCGCTGGGTCGGAGGTCGCCGTTTTCGATTTTTTGGATGGTGACGGTGCGTTCGCCGATGCGGAAGCCGAGTTCTTGGCGGGTGAGGCCTTTGCGTTTGCGGGCGTCTTCGATTTTGTGGTTCCAGCCGGGGATGAGGTCTTTGTTGATGTCTTTGTAGATGTCGCGGGGTTTGGTCTGGCGGGTTCGGTGGGTGATGAAGCGTTGGACTGGTGGTGGGGTGGGTTTGGCTTCTTCGGGGACGCCTTCGGCGTATTTGAGGCAGTCGGGGCAGACGCGGATCTTGGCGCCGTCGATGATGGCGAGTTTGCAGCCTTTGGTTTCTTTTCCGCAGAGTTCGCAGGGCATGCGGTTCTCCTCTTACCGGTGATTGTGAAAGGGGAAATGGCGGGGAGTGGGTGGTGGGGTTAGAGTAGTCCTGCTTTTTGGAGGACCATGAGGTCTTCGGTGCTGAGTTTTTCGCCGCGCTTGAAGCGTTCGAAGATCTTGTCCGCCTCGCGTTGGGCGGCGGTGACGTCCGCGAGTTTTTTCTTTTTTTCTTTTTTCTTTTCGGTGGTGGAAATGGTTTTTTCTAGTTCGTGAATCCGGTTGACGTGGTCGATGAAGTCTTTGTGGATCTTGTCGGCCTCGATCTTGCTGATGACGATGTTCTCCTGGATTTCGGTGGTGCGTTTGACGTATTTGTCGAGTTGTTGGAGCAGGTCGATCATGGCCTGGTGTTCTTCCTGGGCTTTCTTGGCGAGCTTCTCGACGGTATCGTGGGCTTTTTCGGCTTTTTGTTTGAGGAGTTTTTCCTCGTCGATTGCCTTTTTGAGCTTGGGGTCCTTGTTGAGGGTCTCCTCCTGGGACTTGATCTTGTGGTGCAGCTCCTTCATGGTGTCGATGAACTTTTTCTCCTTCTGGGGCGTCATCGGCTGGGTCATGTGCTCGTTTTCCATCTTCCTGAGTTGTTGTTTGAGTTCGTTGAGGTTGACGCCGGAGCTTTGAACCCGGTCTTTCTCCAGCTCCTTGATCTGTTTTTTCAGGTCGATGTGGCCTTTGGTGAACTCGGTGCGTTGTTCCTTGGCGTGCTTGACGCGCTCGTTGTACTCGTCGCGCTTCTTCTTATGGTCGTTGATCTCGTTGCGCAGTTGGCGGACTTTGGCGTTGATCTCGTCGCGTTCCTTGGCCATCTTCTTGGATTTCTCGTGGAGCTCGTCGCGGCTGCGTTTCAGCTCGTTGGCGCGGACCTGCAGCTCGTCCTTGGTCTTGAGCATCGACTCGATGCTCTCGGTCGGCTCCGCGGCCTCCGCCTCCACTTCGGCCTCTGGGGATTCTGGCTCGGTCTGCTCCGTGGGCTCTTCAGAAGACTCGGTCGATTCATCAGGCTGGTCGCTGGCCTCCGTAGCCTCGGGAGGCGCGGTCGGTTCAACGGGTTCGGCGGGCTCAGTAGGTTCTTCGTCCATTGTCTGCCTCAGGAAAAACTTGACGGGTAAAATATACCGGTTATTTAAAAAGTTTGTTGGCTCGACCCCAGAAGACGCCGCCGCTGAGCCTCCCGGCTCCAACCCTCGAACCTCCCCCGGCCACCCCGCCGGCATCCACCCTGGCATCATCCCGCATGGTAGATTTAAATACCGGCATGGCCATGAGGGAGGCCTGGTGAGGTCAGAACCATGCAACCCTCAGAGGAGCCCAAGGCTGCCATCACACCCCCACCCATGGAAGGCATGGGCTGGCGGGTTTCCCTTTCGATCGCTGTCGCCGTCGGCTGGCTCATCTTCATCATCATCTGGCTGTTCTTCTACGCCACCAAATACAACGGCTACCAGAACGTGGCCATCATCCTCGCCTCCCTCCTAGTCCTCTTCTTTATCCTCGGCGTCCCCTGGGCGATATGGAGTAGACGCTTCTGGAGAGACAAAGACCGCGACCAATGGATGCAGTCCGGGTTCCGCTGGCGCACCTGGGCCTCCGGGGTCATCGTCGTCGCCATCCTCGTCGGCCTCATCTACTGGTTCTTCTTCTACGCTGGCGGCTACTCAATCTACCAAAACATCGCGATCCTCATCATCGCCATCCTTCTCTTCGGCGGCATCATGGGCGCCATGTGGGCCCCCTGGGGCATGAGACACGGGCCACACCACCACTAACCAGACCCCACCTCTTCCTCCTTCTTCTTCCCCCGCTGCACCACCAATAGACCATCCAGCAGGACCGCCAACAACCCCGTCGTAAACACCATATCAAACACACTCGCCCCCCCGATTACCGCCGTCCGCACCCCCTCCACCGGCATCTGCAGCAGACTCACCAGATGCACCACGTCCGCCCCCACCAACACCCCACAGACCCCGATTACGTACGCCAACGGCGCCGCCCGCTCCTCCCTCCCACGCATCAACACCACTGAGCCGAGGCTCGCCACCACTACCGGCGCCAGCCACCACGGGAACCCCGCCACGATCCCCCGCTGCGGATCCGGCGCCGTCACCACAAACGCGGCCACACCCACCAGCATCACGCCTAGCGCCACCAGCCCCGCCGATAACCGATACTTAATAATCAAATACCCGCTCAGCACCACCGGGACCACCGCGCCTCCCACATTCACCGCGACCACCCACGACGACCCATACGAGAACAACGGCAACGCCGACAACGGCACCCCCACCACCCCATCCAAGATCCCATACCCCAAAAGAAACGACGCCCCGACGATCATCACTGCCTCTAGCGTCGTAAACCCCATCGACCGAAACGCTCGCCGCACAATCAAGAACATGAGATACGCGACCGCCACAAAAAAACCGACCAACACCGCCAACGACGCCCACGCCGCAGCCATCCGACATCCCTCCAGCACCAGTGACAACCTTCAAACTCTCATGGATTAATAAACATAATTGCCCCAGCCATCCTCCACGAAAACGTACAAAAAAACACATAGAAATTTATATATAGTCGTTACATATATTATGAATAAAAAGGGGGTCAACCATGGTTTATAAACGCAATTCCATAAAAACAATAATAGAAGCAGCTATGCTTTGTTTCATCCTGCTGGGCACCGGATTCATCATGCCCGCAGGATCACACCACGCCACGCCCTCAACCACCAACGGGCCTTATTATAGCTTTGACAGCGACGGACCATTCGTCCTCGACCGCAGCTATATCCTGCGCGACGATAACCCCGCCTCCACCAACACCGGGGACAACGACGACGCCGGATGGAAACGCGACGCCGGAAATGACATTGCCCACGCCACAGTCATCTATGTGGGCGAACTCATCGACAATACCTCAGGCCGCGGCCGTAGCGGGAAACTATCCCCCACAGACCTCGCCGATTGCTACTCCATCCGTATCGCAAAAGGCCAGCAAATCCACATCACCATGACGCCGCCCAGCAGCTTCAACTTCGACGCCGGCCTCTACGACGCTAGCGGCAATCTCCTCCAGAACTCCACCCTCCCTGGGTCCGCGACAGAAGACCTCCTCTACACCGCGCCCCAGGTCTCGAAGATCTACGTGATCTTCCGCTTTATCAACGGCACCGGACAGGGACAATACCACTTTAGCGCCAATATGCTAACCCAAAACGATGCTAACAGCAACGGCGACGTCAGCAACATCCGCAGCGGCGCTTGGCCTATTACCCCCGGCACCATCAACGGCTGGCTGGATATGAATGACTCCTACGACTGGTACAAATTCCAGGTCACCTCCGGGCAGTACATCAACCTCAGCCTCACCATGAAAACCCTCGCCTACCTCACCGATTTCGACGCCAGCCTCTATAACACCACCGGCGCCCTCGTCTACTACAGCCGTGCATATCTTGACGACGCCTTCGACTACCAAGCCAACGAGACCGGCTACTGGTACGCCCGCATCGACATCTTCCCCGGCTGGGTCGACTGCCCCCACCCAACCGAATGGAAATACTACTCCTACGGCTCCGGGCCCTACAACCTCACCCTCACCCTCAAATCCTCAGGGACGCCGCCATACTCATCAATTCCTGAGCCTCAAATTACGCCGATCGCTAAGACCTTCATCATCCCCAACAACGCCTCTGGCAGCAGCGATGAATACGGCTACTTCGCATCAATCCCCGCCTGCAACTACATCTCCGGTGGCATGCGCTACGTCGCCCCCATCGTCTATTCCGGTGATCAGACCCCCACCGCTTACTACGACGACACGACCAGCTTCGGCGTCGTCGACGACACCACTCAGTACCTCGTCAACGACTGGAACGCCTACCTGGCTTTGTATGGGAAGAACGCGACTCAGTACACGGTCCTCTCAGACCCCATCCAGGCAGCGGCCGACATCGCTATCCACGGCTGGAACTCCTCGCAGACCGCGGTCGTCGCCGTCGACGGGAGCGGCTACAAAGACACGACCCGCACCGTGCTGAAGAAGACAAAGACCCTCACCAGGAATGTTGACGTCAAGGTTATCGAGAACGATGACCCAGTCCTGAAGAGCGGCTTCGGCTACATGGCGTTCATTGGACCCAAGTGGGGTGCCATTGCGGTCAACTGCTCCGGCATCATCACCACCAACGGAAACGACGCCGGCGCGATGCTCACCCAGGTGTTCCCCAAGTATATCTCTATTGCCTCAGACGACTGGCCCGTCCCCTATGACGGCCACGGCGACGCGAGCGACATCTACATGCCCATCACTCGCGCTGGCTTCTGGTCAGCCCTCAGCGGCCTCAACACCGCCCTCTACGACAAGCTTACCGTCACCAAGTTCGAAGGAGACCGCTACCACGTCAAAGTCAGCCCCAATGACGCTGTCCTCACCGCAACCGTCACCACCGACACGGCGGCTGACCTGATGGTCTTCCTCGTTGACCCACAGGGAAACCTGCGCCAGCCGATCCCACCAGCCTGGAACGGGCCCGTCAACCCAGTCCATGTATGGAACGGCCTGGAAAACCCAGCGGTGAACCCATGGAGATGCTGGAACCCCGCACCCCATACCCAGTTCAGCGCCCAAGTCCTGCATCCTGAAAAGGGACGGTGGACCGTCATCGTCGTCCCACGGAACCCAACCGGTGCCAACGTAAAATATACCCTCACGACCACCGTCCGGACCATCAACGCTGACCGCGCTGACGCCGCAATCTCCGCAGCGAACGCCGCCGTGATCGCCTCACTGAATCACTACCCATTGCTCTACGTCACAAAGAATAGCGTCCCCGCGGCGACCGCGAGCGCGTTCACCACACTTGGAGTTACGAAGGTTATCTTCGTGGAACGCAACAACATCGGCGCCGGAGTCCGCGGCAGTCTTCCAATCGACAAGGACCTCAAAATCATGAAGGACATCGTCGACGAAATCAAGGGCAACACCGCCACCTCTGAGAACTACATCGTAGTGACCTCGTTAAAGACGGGGGATGGATACGCAGCCCCCGCGGCGATGCTCGCGGCCTACCACGGCGCCCCCGTCATCCGCGTCGAGGATTGCCCCGACGGCGACCCCGCCGCAATCGCGGAGCGGATCGAAGCCTGGCAGCGCTGGGACGGGGACTACTACCACGGTTCCCGCGCCAACGGCCACATGCCTGAAGCCTCCGCGCCAGTTGATCAGAACCGCCTGAAGTTGATGTTCACCTTCCTGAAGTTCCTTCTCAACAAGACTAACTTCAGTTCCCTGCCGCCACTCGGCATGGACGCAAAACGCTACTGGAACGAGGAGATGTTCAACGAAACCCATGGCTATATAACAAGCCTTGGGCTTGACCGCACCGGCAAAGAAGCGTACGCCGTGGTCGCCCCACGCAACGACATCAACATGGAGCTGCACTCCTTGCTCATGGGCAACAACTCCTACGCGGGAGACATCCCTGGCATCACCCCCGCCTACTCCAGCGACATCGTCGTCAGAGACATCCTTTACCCCGCACTGATCTACGCGAACCCAGGAAGAAACACCACAACAACCACACTCATGAACTTCCCCGATGGGACATCCTTCACACTCAACGACCATCATAGCTATCCGGCATACTCCTCTCGAGTGGTGAAAAACACCTTCGCCTCCCACCTCAGGACCTATGAAGGACACAGCTTCTGGGCTCCCTTCATCGCCCTAATGAACAACGGCGCCAGCGTGTATTATTACTCCGGCCATGGGACTGGCGGTAGTGGCATGTCCTCGATGTATCCCCAGACCAACTACTCGACCTACCCGGACCAAGTCTGGTGGGATGGCTGGCGCGGCTACATGTATGATGCGTGGAAGACCCCACGAGACGGCGGCTGGACCTGGTTCAACCCGGAGCCACCTGAGCTCTACGACCTCATCCACTACAAATGGGTGGACCAGTACTTCGACAACCTCCACAGCAACGTGGTCTTCTATATGTCCTGTACGACTGGTGACGGTGATGGGCCTCTGGTCTTCATGGATCATGGGGCAGCCATCTGGTATGGGAACGGGAACACCGGCCTGTGTCCAGAAGCAGACATTGGAGACGACGAAGTCTTCAAACTCACGCTGTTACACGGCGTTTCTATCGGTGAAGCCTTCGCTGACCAAGTCTGGCTCCACTACCGTGACTTCACGACCGGTGACCCAACCTCGATGTATGGCCCCGCAAGCATGACGGTCTCCTCCATCCAGGTCATCTACGGCGACCCAAGCCTCGTCGTCTACAGCCCCGAGTGGAGCTCACCAGTCCCCATTGACGCCTAACAACCAGGCGTCCCCCCCTTTTTTCTTTTTCCTTTTTCTCAGCTATAAAACAGAGTTAAGAAAGAATAAAAAAAGGAAAAAAAGACGGTCTTATCTTGCTTTTTTGAATTTATAGCCGTAATAGATGGCGCCGGTGAGGCCGTCCTGCTGGATCTTGCGGAAGGTGCTCTCGACTTTCAGGCCAATCTTAACATCATCGGGCTCACAGTCCACGATCTGCCCTGTGACTCGCGGGCCTTCCTCGAGCTGAATGATCGCGATCGGGTACGGGACCTGTTCTTCAAAATCCTCCGGACCCACATGGATCACTGTATAAGAGACAACCTCTCCGCGGCCGGAGAGCTGGCATTCCTTCATCTTCCCCATGCTCTTACGCCGGCAATAGGGGCACGACTCACGGGGTGGGAAGAATATTCGCTCGCAGGAGCTACAGGTATTCGCTATGAAGTTGTACCGCTGGGGGATCTCTCGCCAGAACCGGGCAACGCCTTCTTTCATTCTACATCGCCTCCAGGATATGAACGGCGCAGGTGGCACCTGAGCCGCCGACGTTATGGGCCAAGCCTCGTTTCGCATCCTTTACTTGCCGCTTGCCGGCGTCGCCGCGCAGCTGCAACACCACCTCCACGATCTGAGCGACGCCTGTTGCGCCGACGGGGTGGCCCTTCGCTTTCAAGCCTCCGCTGGTGTTCACTGGCAGGGACCCTTTCAACGTCGTGATCTCGTTCTCAATCGCATGACCTCCCTGGCCTTTCTCTACGAAGCCGAGATCCTCGACCGCGCAGATCTCCGCGATGGTGAAGCAATCATGGACCTCAGCGAAATCAATCTGCTTAGCCGTGACCTTCGCCTGCTTGTACGCCATTCGGGCCGCGTGCACAGTTGCATCAAGCGTGCATAAATCCCGTCGCGCATGGAGCGCGAGGGTATCAGAGGCCTGTCCCGATGCAGCGATGCGCACGAGTTTGTCTGTGTACTTCTTCGCCTTCTCCGCAGCGCACAACACAATCGAAGCCGCCCCGTCGCTGACCGGAGAGCAATCCATCAAACCCAACGGATAAGCCACCATCGTCGCCCGGAGCACCGATTCCAAGCTGATTGGGGATTGATACTGGGCATAGGGGTTCAGCGCCCCGTTGGCATGGTTCTTCACCGCGACTTGCGCGAGCTGCTCCCGGGTCGTCCCATATTCATGCATATGGCGCGTGGCGATCATCGCGTAAATCCCCGGAAATGTCGCCCCGAAGAATGCCTCCCATTCTTGGTCAGCGGCGGTGGCGAGGGTCTCGGTTGCAGCGGTGCCGCCGACATCACTCATTTTCTCGATGCCGCCGACGACAACCACGTCATTCATCCCGGAGGCGATCGACAGGAATCCCTCTCGGACCGCGAGACCACCTGAGGCACAGGCGCCTTCGACTCGAGTTGCGGGGATATGCATTTGGGAGAAGCCGGAGACCTCTGCGACCAATGCTCCGACGTGTTCCTGATCGACGAACCGACCGGAGCTCATAGACCCAACATACATGGCGTCGATGTCTTTGCCTTCGATGCCGGCGTCAAGGATTGCCTTCGAGCCGGCTTCTGCGATGAGCTGACGGAAACTGCGGTCCCAGTGTTCTCCGAATTTCGTCAACCCGACTCCGATAACTACTACATCTCTCATATTTGCATCACTCCAAAAAGAGCAATTTGGTGATTTTTGAATATGTACCGTAATCGATGTACTTCTTATGCTCAACCAATTCCGCTACGGTCGGCGCCTTGTGACGGGCGAGGGAGGAGATCTCGTCAGTGACCGTGAAATCGAATCCATCGCTGCCGGCTCCCGATCCATAGCTGGTCATGAAAATCCGATCCCCTGGTTTGGCGACATCCAGGACGGAGGCGAGCCCGACCATAGATGCCCCGGAATAGGTGTTCCCAATATAGGGGACAAGGAGGCCTTGTTTGACCTGTTCGGGGGTGAACCCGAGTTTCTTTGCGACATTGAGGGGGAACTTACCATTGGGCTGATGGAATACCGCATAGGTGTAGTCCTCTGGGCGGGTCTTTGCTTTCTGCATCAGGGCTATGGCGCAGTTCGTGATGTGTTTGAAGTAGGCGGGCTCGCCGGTGAATCGACCACCATGGGAAGGGTATTTCATTTCAGCGCGACGCCAGAAATCAGGAGTATCCGTAGTGTACGAGAGCGTATGATTTATCGTCGTGATCACATTTTTCTTTCCAATAAGGAATGCTGCACCGCCCGCGGATGCGGTATATTCGAGGGCATCGCCGGGCGCGGCCTGAGAAGTGTCTGCCCCGATGGCGAACCCGTAATCAATCATGCCAGCGGCGACGAAACCGGCGCAGGTTTGGATTGCAGCGGTCCCTGCCTTGCAGGCGAACTCGTAGTCCGCGACCATGACCATCGGGGTCGCGCTGATGGCTTCGGCGACGATGGTGCCGGTGGGTTTGACTGCATAAGGGTGTGATTCGCTGCCGACGTAGATTGCGCCGATGTCTTGGGGGTTGATCTGGCAGCGTCGGAGGGCAGCTCGGGCTGCCTCGACGCTGATGGTTGCGGTATCCTCGTCTATGGAGGGGACGGATTTTTCGTTGACGCCGAGGCCTTTGCTGATGGCCTGGCCGTCTTTGCCCCAGACCGAGGCGATGACCTCGGCTTTGATCCGATAGCGGGGGATGTAGGCTCCATAACTGACAATTCCGATTTTTTCCATATTGAACCTTGATTGGCAAATAAAAAATAGTACTTAAAGGTACCGCTCAGGATTCGGCAACTGTCGATAAAAGAAGGGGGGAGATTACGTGAGGGAGATCTTTTTGCCGTTCTTGAGGGCTGTGACGGAGTCTTCGGCGGCCTTGTCGAGTTTGGTTTCGTCGGTGAGCGCCTTTTTTGCCAGGATGTTTTGGTTTCGGAGGATCTCCCTGGCCTCCTGGAAGCGCTGCATCCGCTCTTTCTTGGCCCCGATGATTTTGGAGCGCATCTCGAAGGCTTTGTCGTGGTTGCTTTGCGCCTCGTCTTTGATTTCCATGTATTGTTTGTGTTTCTTGTTGGATTCGGTGATGAGGGTGGCGATTTCGTTGACGACTTTGAGGAACTCCTCGTGCTTCTTTTGGCTTGCTTCGTAGAAGTGGACGACTTGTTTGTGCTCTTCGTCTGCCTTCTTGAAGAGGTCGGTGATAGCCTTGTCGACGTCGGAGAGGTCGGTTTCGATGAGGTGCTGTTTTTCGAGTTGCACTTTGAGGGCTTTGTATTCGCGGCGTTTTAGCTTGATTTTGTCGATGAGCTTGTTCTCGGCGCGGGTGTCCATAGGTGTGGTTTCTTGCTCGTATTCGAGGAGCTGGATGTCGGCTTTGAGTTCCTCGGCTTGAAGTGGGAGGTTCTTGATGACGTCGCCTTTTTTCTTGCGTTTCGCGGTGATGAGGTCTTTTGCTTGCTGTTGGTACCGGGTGCGTTTCTCCTTATGTTCCTTCATTTGTTTGACGAGCTTGTCGCGCTCGGTCTTGCAGACGTCCATGGCGTCGCGGAGTTCCTTGCGTTTTTGGTTGAGCATGTCGCGTTCGTCGCGGGAGAGTTTCGCTAAGGCGTTGAGTTCGTTTCGTTTGTCGATGAGAGCTTGGTACTTCTTCTCCGCATTCTTGATTTGCTCGAGGTCTTCCTTTTTTTTGGGCGGGCTCTCTGACACCAGATACACCTTTTCTCAAGGGAGCGAAAGAATCTCAGTTATTAAGGTTTATGGCGTCTTCACCTGGACTTTTACTGTGTTTTTGCCTTTCGTAGCGATCCAGGGGACTTGGATGTCGGCGGCCCCTCCTGCGGGGATGGCGCAGTCGAGGCTGGCGACCTTCTTTCGGTTAAGGTAGAAGAGGATGGATGCCTTCGGGGCGTTGACCGTCCCTTCATTAGCGACGGTGAACGAGGTGACGACGCGGTCTCCGGCCATGAAAGAGGCGGGATTGTGGGTGACGTTTTGGACTTGCAGGATCGTCGTTCCTTCCTTAATAAGGGTTAGAAGAGAGAGGCGTTCGGCTCGGGCACCGTGGGCTTTGACGGTGAGGTTCAGTTCGCACCAGTCTTTGGGGGCTGCGCCTGCGGGTGGCCGGATGGAGACAGTGGCGATTGCCTGTTGCCGTCCCTCGATGGTGATATTCTGTGGGGTGATTGTGACGGCCCAAGGCATCTCAGGCCGGGTTTGGGTCGCGGTTACGGTATAGGTCCGTGGTTTACGGGTGTTGTTTTTGATTGTGATTGGGAACTGGGCTTCGCCCGTGCTGTCGATTTCTCGGATGCGATCCGGGGCGATGAGTCGGCCGACCCTGTGGGTGAGTACAAGGGTGAGGATTATGATGATGAATATGATGATTATCATGAGGATGGCGACGAGGACGATGGGGGCGTAGTCGCCGAACGGTCCGGTGAGGCCAAGGTTCTGGGCGAGGCTCTTGAACCAGTCATAGACGTTTTCGATGGAGTTGGGGCTGTTGACTTTGACGAGGATTGTGACGGTGCTAGAGGTCGTCGGGCTGCGTACAGAGGTCACCGTAATCCTGATGGTATCCGAATTGAGGCTGGTGTTCTGAGGGACTGATTCGATGACCAAGGTCGGGGTCGAGGTGTTGCCGCGGACGACGTCGGGGATATTTTCGTTGGCCATGACCCACTGGTTGTCCGAGGTGGCGG
The DNA here is from genome assembly GCA_963769885.1 of Methanobacteriota archaeon. Taxonomy (GTDB): domain Archaea; phylum Thermoplasmatota; class E2; order DHVEG-1; family DHVEG-1; genus CAIRCU01. The sequence goes on along the minus strand of CAVYNH010000007.1, from coordinate 360,791 downwards.
TGACTGTGTAGCTATCGGTATCGTCGACCGCGCCGGTGTTGTTGTTGGCGACGATGATGTAGAAGCTGCGGTTTTCTCCTTTGGAGATGTTGAGGCTTTCAGGGTAGCCGATGATTGTGACGGCGTATTTGATGGCTTCTTGGGAGATTCGCGCGCTGGCCGTGGCCTGGGCGATGCCCGTATGGCCGGTCACTTGGAAAGTGAGGTCGATGGTGCTGTTGTATGCGGCTTTGGTGTCGTCGGTGGAGACGGCGGTGACGTTGAGGGTGGCGGTGCCGCCTGCGGTGAGCGTGGCCGTCGTTTGCGGGATGTCGAGTCGCCAATGGCCTTGGCTCTTGTTCACAACTGTTAGGGTGATGGTATCTGCGAGCCTGCCGGTAATCGCAAGGGTGTAGATGATGCTGCCGCCTGGCAGGATGGTCTGCGAGGTGGGGTCAGCTGTATAGCTGATATTGATGTTCTTGGTGTCGGTGTAGGTGACCGTGATCGATGATGGGGCGGCTGAGGAGTCGTAGAGGAGGATGGTCCGGCGCAGGATTTTCACGAAAGGCGTCTTTGGCATGGAGACTCCGAGGCGGAGTTGGTGTCCGTAGGGGAGCTCATGGTTGAGGTTGGGGAAGAGGATGAGGGCAGGGCTTAGTCCGAAGCGGCCGGGGAGTTTGCTGGGCAGGCGGACACTGACGTTGGCGATGGAGACGTTGTTGTCGTAAAGGGTGGCCATGACCGAGAATCGAGTGGGGACCAAGAGGTGACGGAGGTAGAGGGTGGCGGTGGCGTTGTGGATGATCTTGTTGCGGGGTAGGGTGGTCGCCTTCCAGGTACTGGTGCCGAGGACGAGGCTGGTAGAGGAGTTCTTGGCGGGCGGTGTGCTGCTCATGTTCTGGTCCGCGTGGAGATAATAGGTGATGATCTCGGCGGGGCCAGGGAGGGCGGCGGGGATGGTGAGGGAGGTGGGGTGTTGGATGGAGTCGTAGAGGAAGTGGGGGGCTTTGAGGGTGTTGATGATGTTGAGAAGGTCATCGGTGGTGAAGTTGAATTCTTGGACGAGGGGGATGAGTTCTTGGAAGAATTCGCCGATGGTTTGGAAGCGCGCGTGGGAGGAGTTGGCGAGTCGGTCGCCGATTTTTTGGGCGCGGGCGGCGAGTTTTTCGAGGTCGAGGCGTTTGAGGATGAGGTTGGAGCGGTTTCCGGGTTGGATTTCGATGGAGGCGAGGAGGCTTTCATCGGGTTTGATAGTGAAGGAGACGTTCTTGAGAGCGATGGTGGTTTTGGGGACGGTGGTGAGGTGTGTGCTGACGTCGACGCTGGTGCTTTGGATTTTGCGGGGGATGGGGATGGTGGCGTTTTCGTTGTAGAGGTAGAGGGAGACGGTGAGGTTGTCGTGGACGAAGGGGCCGTGGCGGAAGCCGTCGAAGTAGGCGGTGAAGGGGACGTCGCCGGTGATGGTGAGGGGCTCAGTGCCAGTGTATTTGTATTGTTCGACGATGCGGAGGGGGTTGGGGAAGTAGAGTTTGAGGTCTTCAATGGAGACGCCAGGGGGGAGGAGGTCGCTGTAGTCGCTGAAGTTGAAGCCGTAGTCTTCGAGGAAGTAGGCGACCCAGGAGGTGACGACCCAGAGGGAGATGTTGTTGCCGTTGAGGCTGGGGAGCCTGCCGCCGCTGGTGTTCTCGATGAAGAGGGGGGGTGGGTATTCGGCGTCCTTGGTCTTCATGGGTGGGGTTGGGGCGAGGGGGGCGAAGTTGACGACTTCGAGGCCGTAGTCGGATTCGTTCGAGGCAAGGAAGGGCAGGTAGTCTGTGAAATAAAGGGTGGTTGACTTGCTGGTGGCCCCGCGGACGGTGGGGGTAAGTCCTAGAGTCATCAGGCCCGAAGTCAGGAGGAGACTGACGAGCAGAAGTCCAGAGAGTTTCCGGGAGAAGTGGCTCAGGATCTCAACCTCATGTATACCTTAGGTGTCCGCGTGATTATTTAAGTCTTTGTTTACAGCCGTTATCATTTATCCTCTAAAATAAAATATGTTTTATATTTAAGGTTTATGGCTCAGGGATTAGAGATACATCGGGGGAGGGAAGCTGCATAGAAGTCGGGATCAGAGGAGTGGTGTCGTCTGGATCCATTCCAGGTCGCTGACGTAGAGGCGGCGCATGTCGGAGAGGCCGAACTTCAGCATGGCCAGGCGTTCGAGGCCAAGTCCCCAGGCGAGCACCGGGCTTGTCACTCCGACTGGGATGGTGACCTCGGGGCGGAAGACCCCACTGCCCCCAAGCTCCATCCATTTTCCGTTCCAGAACACCTCGACTTCCATGGAAGGCTCGGTGTAGGGGAAGTAGCCGGGGCGGAACCGGATCTTCTCAAACCCCATCCGGGTGTAAAACTCCTTGATGATGCCCAACAGCTGTCGGAAGGTGGCATGTTCCTCGTGGACGATGCCCTCGATCTGATGGAACTCTGGCAGGTGCGTCGTATCGATGCTTTCTTTTCTGAAGACCCGGCCGATGCTGAAGACCTTCGCCGGCGGGATCGGGTTGAAGTACAGGTAGCGGATGGTGTTAACCGTGGTGTGCGTCCGGAGGAGGGCACGCTCCGCCTCCGGCTTGGAGAGGGTGTAGCCCCAGCCTGTGGACCCAGTCGCGTTACCGTTCTCATGGACCTCGGCGATCTTCTTGTATAAGGCCAGATCGGTGATCGCGAGTGTCTTGGGTGTCGTGCAGTAGAGGGTATCCTGCATCTCTCGGGCGGGATGGTCCTGGGGGATGAAGAGGACGTCCATGTTCCAAAACGAGGACTCCAAGTAATTGCCCTCTACTTCCTGGAACCCCATCTCGAGGAAGATCTGGCGGATCTGTCCGATGAGGTGGATGAGGGGGTGTGGACCGCCGCCATAGGTCGCGGGGGCAAACGTATGGATGTCGTAGGGGCGGATCGTCTTGTGGGCCCATTCATGGGATTTGATAATGCCGGTAGTGACTTGGGAGATTTCCTCTTTGAGGTCGAGGCCGTGCTGCAGGATGGCCCGTCCTTCGTCCGTGAGGGTGATGACAGTTTTGATGAGTTCTTTTTCCTTCAGGACGTTCTTGCGGGCGAGGAGTGGCCCGACGCGGGCCTTCTCCTGGGGCGTTTCGGGGTGTTCGTGCAGCTCACGCAGGAGCGCCTCTACGTCCGTGATCTGGGAAACAGCCTGGGAGCCGGCGGGGGTGATGCGTAGGATGGTTTCTTTGCCTTTCTGGATGGTCGCCCAACCATTGGTGCGCAGCCAGCCGACCGCGATGGGGACCTCTTCAGGGGCGAGGATTTTGGAGAGGTTGGTAAGGGGGGCGCTGCTCCCGTGGTCGGCCAGGTATTTGAGTGCCCGTTTCTCTGGCAGGCCTTTCTCGAGGAAGTGACGTCCGTCTTTGCCGAGGGAGTAGACGGTCGTCATGGTAGTTTGGAGGATGACGAGGTGTTTTGACTGGAGCCAGGAAGCGGCGTTGGCGACCTCGACGTCTTGGCTGAAGTCGCCTTTCTCAGTGATTTCCTTGATGGTGCCGTGGCCGTTGAGCTTCTGTAATGTGAGTAGGACTTTTTTTTCGTTGTAGGAAAGCTCGGCGATGGTTTTCGTAGGGTCCATACTCTAGCGTGCAGGAATTTGGTTGCCCCCTATTAACATTACTCTCAATAGGGCTTGTGGAAAGGTATTTTATAGGGAATGGTTTTCGGACCTAGTGAGGTTTGAAGGAATATGATTGGACGACTCCCTGACGATGTGTTGCAGGCCCTGTTAGAGACTGTTCCTATCGAGTTTTCGGTGCTGGATAAGGATGACAAGGTCCTGGCGTGGAACAAGCATGCGACGCGGATCTTCAAACGGCCAGAGGGTGTGGTCGGACGGAATGTGCGGCAGTGTCATCCGAAGAAGAGCCTGATGAAGGTCGAGACGATTATCTCGGAGATGAAGGCGGGGAAGCGGGACAAAGCCCAGTTCTACATCGACTTGCCGATCGGTCCCAAGGCGGAGAAGCAGAAGATCCTCATTGAGTATTATGCGCTGCGCAACGAGAGGGGGGAGTACCTTGGGGTCGCGGAGTGCTCGCAGAACATTGGGCCGCTGCAAAAATTGACTGGTGAGAAGCGGCTACTTGATTAAGCGTTCTTCGGCCGTTTGCGGGTCGGTGGCATCCCATGCTCGAAGGTATGGGCGGTCACGTCCGCGCCGGTTTTGAGGACGAAGAGGACGAGGAAGGCAACGGGGACGAGCTGCTGGGCTTGGGTGAGGAAGAAGGCGCCGATGGTCATCCCTGCGAACAGCAAGGAGACCAGGATGGGGAACAGCCGAAGGTACGGCTGGAGGAGCGCCAAGCCGATACTTTTTGGGAGGATACGATCGCGTTTTTGATGATAAATATATGAGAAGCAGTGGTTGCCGAAGAAGAGCGTAGCGCTTGAAAGGAGCACGATAGCGTTGACGCTTGTGACAGGCCCGATGAGCATCCAGAGGACGAACGTGAGACATGCCTGGGCGACGGTAAAATGCGCCAGGAAGAAGGCGCCAGCACGTAGATTTCCTGTATGCTTGAAGCGGAGTCGAATCTGGTCGATACGGGTTGGTGAGAGGTCGGTGAGTGAGATGGCGCGGAGAAACGCGAAGAAGCCGATGATCAGGGTCTGGCACCAATAGACCCAGATGATGGTCGAGAAGGGCCAGTGCTGCAGGTAAGCGACCGTGATTGTTATCAGATTTGTGAGAACGAGAGCCCAGGATGAAAGATCGGTCCAGATATGATGGAGTACGAGCGGGAGTTTATATAGAATATCGCCGTACGTAATCCGGATTCTTTTCTGCATTGACCGTCGAATATAGGGGGAGCGCATTCCCAATCGAACTCAAGTTGCGAAAGCGGTTTTCAGTTGATAAGGATAAGCCTTTTTATAGGATTACTGCATATCCCCCTTTCGCTGCGGGCCCGTAGCTTAGATCGGTGGAGCAACCGGCTGATAACCGGTAGGTCGAGAGTTCAAATCTCTCCGGGCCCATTGTCGTCTTCGCCTGATTCTCAGCGGGTATGCCACACAGTTCCTGAACAGCATTAACCTCTGGCTGGTCAAAACATCCTGAAATAAATCGAACACAAAAAGGAACTGACGGTATCTTTCCCCGATTTTCTTTCTTCTCTTTTGAATTTAAAGGACAGTCTCCAAAAAGACTGCAAACGCTACTGCTTCCGCTTCAAAAGCAGCACACTTCCTGACAAAGTCAAGGCTGCAAATATCACCAACACCATCACGTCTACCCAGATCTCCCCTAGCCCCCACCCCCGAAGCATGATCGACCGCTCCGCCTCAATCCCATACCGAAGCGGCACCACATATGACAACGGCTGCAGATACGATGGAATCGACTCTACTGGCCAGAACAACCCTGCCAACAAAATCGAGGGAAACAAGACCAAGGGGATGAACTGCACCGCCTGCAGTTCATTCCTCGCCCCCGCCGACAACAAGATCCCAAGCCCCTGATGACCGAACCCCAGAATCAATACAACCACCAACGCCAAGAAAATATTTCCCACGACGGTCACATTAAACAGCAAGATTGCAGTGACCAACACCACGATACTCTGCAACAAACAGATGACCGCAAACGCCAGCGAATATCCAAGTACGATCTCACCCTCGGTCGCCGGCGAGGCCAACAGCCGCTGCAACGTCCCCGTTCGCCGCTCGTTGACAAACAAGATAATGGTGATCATCGTTGTAACCATCATGATGGCAAACGAAATCACGCCGGGACCGAAATAGTCAATGAACCGCGTGTCCCCGCCGCCATACGCATATGAGGTGTTCACAGAAAACGGAATATGCGCCTGAGAGACGTTCATGGATTCGGCCAGGTCCGTCATTACTTTTTGGATCGCCTTTGACACTGTCTGCATCACTACGCTAGCGATTGTCGGATTGGATCCATCCAGGTATACCTCCACAGTGGAGCGGGCTGGCGATTGCGGATGACTTATGCTCCAAGTGAAATCCTGGGAAAAATTCACGGGAAACAGGATAGCAGCCCACGCCTTCCCCTCTTTCACCTGCTGCCGTGCAATACTCGCATTCGTAGCAATATGAATATGGAGTGTTTCGTTGTCGAGACTCGACGAGATGTTTGCCCCAAGATTAACGCCTGCAAACCCGGGGATTCCCACGGGCACGCCGATATCATCATTCACTAATTGGACATTGATGCCCTTGACGTCACCACCGAAGGTATAGCCGAAGATGAGCATCATCAGCAGCGGCATGATGATGACGAAGGCCAGGGTTCGGCGATCATGGCGGAATTGCAGCAGCGTACGCCTAGTAAACGAGAGCATCCGCCGCGTATTCATGCCATTCTCCTCCCACCGAGGCGAAGGAACGCATCCTCAAGCGACGTCGTCCCGGTTCGCTGCTTGAGTTCCACAGGGCTGCCCTCGGCTATCAATCGACCAGTGCGGAGTAACCCGACACGTCCGCATCGGTCCGCCTCGTCCATGTAATGAGTTGTGATAATCACGGTTCGATCTTTTTTCGTCAAGGTTTTGAAGAATCCCCAGAAGGTCGCCCGCAGCTCTGGGTCGACGCCCACCGTGGGCTCGTCGAGGAAGATGACCTGTGGGTCATGGAGCAGAGCGCAGGCGAGGCTCAGTCGATGCCGCATGCCGCCGCTGAGGGTCGAGACGAGGGCATCACGCCATGATTCGAGGTCGACGAAGCGCAACATGGTCTGCTCCTGGGCGAGGAACCGATCGTGGGGAAGGCCGTAGACGCCGGCGAAGAAGGCGAGATTCTCATGGACGGTGTTATCCTGGTACAACGCTGTTTCTTGGGGCATGTAGCCTATGTGCTGCATGAGTGTCTTGCATGGTACGGGTTTATCGAGGATGATGGCTCTGCCCGTCGTTGGCTTGAGCAGTCCGCAGAGGATCTTAATGGTCGTGGTCTTGCCTGATCCATTGGGGCCGAGGAGCCCATAGGTCTCGCCTTTGTAGACCGTCAGGTTCAGGTGTTTGACGGCGGTGAATCGGCCGAAGGTCTTGGTCAGATCATGAATCTGGATGACGGGTTGCGTTGAGGGAGGTACGGGGAAGGTGATTTTCCCGGTGAATCCACAGTCGAGGCAGGTGACGACAATAGTGTCGCCGGGTAGGCCTCTGATGGTTTGAATGGTTTTACACTGAGGACACTGGACTTGTTTTTCCACTCTGGTCCCTCTCCTCTTTGTCAGTGTTGTCATCGGTCTTTGTTTCTTTAATGTTCGTGAAAGCACTTTTCTTGTGGTGATGGTGGATTCACCCTCTTGAGGTATGGAGGCTGAATTCATAAAAGGAGGAAGAACGCGGGTGAGGCTCACTTTATAGGTACTCTTTTTCAATTATTAGATGTAGAAAAAAAGAAAAAAAGGGGAGATTGGTCTTACGGGAACCCGGTGAGGTTGTACGGCGTCTGAGCTGGGTGCCAATCGAAGGTAAAGAAGACGATTCCATGGACGACCTTGGGCAGCTTCTGGAAGAAGGGCTTGGTCGTCTTGAACCCGATCCAGTTGCTCCAGTAGTTCGCATCCCACGTGTTCCGCGAGGAGAGCTTGAACGCCGCCTGGCGCTTGTTCGCGATGAAGTTGTTTACCTTGAAGGTGTTCTCGCTAGACAACGATAGCAGAATCCCTTCCATAGTGTTACCTTGGATGTTGTTCGACCGAACGGTGTTTGAGCCCGCGCTGGAGAACCGGAGACCAACCTCGTTGCCGGAGACATTGTTGCCGGTGATGGAGTTCTCCGTGCAGCCGGCACCGTTACACATAATACCTTCCTTGGCGTTGTTGACGACCGAGTTGTTCTGAATGTAGTTGTGGTTACTACTCAGGGACAAGGTGATGCCCTGGCCGGCCCCGTTCTCGATGCGGTTGAAGCTGATGACGTTATAGGTTGAGGTCTGGAGCTGGATGCCCTCGAACCCAATAGTGCGGATGGTATTGTGCGTGATGGTGATTCTGCCGCTGCCTGGGAGCAGGACAACCCCGTAGCCGCCGTCCTTGATCAGGTTATTTGAAATCAGGACGTTCTCTGCGAGGGACATAATCCGGACGACGTCTTGGTTCGTGGTCCCCGCAATGGTGAACCCGGTGAGGTTGACCTGGCTTGTCTGGATCTTCACAACAGGGTTGGTCGCGACAGGCCCATTGATGATGGTCGTGGCCATGTCCTGGCCTTGGAGCGTGATCTTCTTTAGCTTCGTGTCCACATTCTCGCTGTAGGTGCCGCTATAGACGAAAATAGTGTCGCCGTTGCTCGAGTTATCGATTGCTTTTTGGATGGTGGTATAGTTCCCTGGTCCTGAACCGACAGTTAGGACGTTTCCCAGATTCTTAGGGGTTTCAGAGCGGGGAATAGTCATCGCTGTGCCGGCGCTCGCCCCCACGAAGAGGACGAGGAGACCGACGACCAGGCTTTTCCTAATCAAGTCATTGTACATTCAATTTCCTCCTTCTAAATAAGAACCTTGTCTACCTTAAGTAAGGACCCCGGTTCATTTAAATGTTTCCAGCAATAAATTAAAATCCCCATCCTTGCCACACACGAGATTCTTTTCACTATCCCACATATTTTTCAGAATTTAAATAATAATATCCATAATATTATATAACAAAAAAATATTGTAAAAAAACGAAAGAACCGATGACGAACAGTTCTTGTCCTTGATGCCGAGCGATAGAGGAGTTCTGAAAACAACTGCGGCTTCAGAAGATTTATTTGGGGGCCACCTCATCCCAGCGTGGTGCCCTCAAACCATCGCCGATACCGCATCCTGCGAAAAATCCTCCCCTTCGTCGGCCTCATTATCCTGGTATATATTCTCACCCAACTCGACATCCCAAGAGTTCTCGACATCTTCGCCTCCCTCAACCCCTGGTACTGTGCCCTCGCCGCCTTCTCCTTCATCCCCATCCTCCTCCTCGTCAACATCGAGTGGCAGCTCCTCCTGAAACAACAAGGCATCCACGTCAGCTTCCTCTACTCCATCAAGAACATCCTCATCGGCTACTTCTACGGCTTCATCACCCCCGGCGGCCTCGGCGGCTACCTCCAAATCCTGTACCTCAAACAAGAAAGCAAAGAACCCCTCCCCAAATGCGCCTCCAACGTCCTCACCCTCCACACCATCGACCTCATCACCCTCCTCGCCTTCGCCATCGCCGGCGGCATCCTCATCGCCGGTCGCTTCCCCATCTTCCTCGCACTCTTCATCATCCTCCTCGGCATCACCCTCACCCTCTTCCTCCTCTACCTCAAAAAAGACTCCTTCCAACCCCTCCTCCAACGACTCCTCCAGACCCGCCTCATGCGGTTCGTCCAAAACCAGTTTGAAGACCCCCTGGAAACCTTCTTCGAGGGCCGGCCGAGCTTCCGCGCCGTCGCCCTCCCTCTCCTCTTCTCGGTCATCGGCTGGATTGTCAGCTTCACCGAGCTGTACCTCCTCTCCTCCCTTTTCAAAATCAACGTCCCCTATCTCCCCTTCATCTTGTTCATCGCGATGGCTAATGTCGTCGCCATCCTCCCCATCTCCATCTACGGCCTCGGCACCCGCGAGGCGACCCTCATCAGCCTGTTCTCCCTCTATGGCGTCGCCTCGGAGCAGATCGTCAGCCTCTCCCTCTTTTGGTTCGCCCTCATCTGGCTGCTGCCCAGCATCGCCGGCGCCGCGGTCACATTTCACGAACATAAGAAAATCAGCCTCCTCAGAGCCCAGATCCCCGAGAACCACGACTGAACCAGTAAACAAGCAGAAAGTTCAGATCAATTTCTGCCCGCTGCTATAGAACGTCAGCTTCCCTGCAGAATCCAGATACCCTTCCGCCATCAGCGTCCAGCTCTGCGTTGTCGGGAAAGGATCGATGCTCGGACGGGCGTACACCCGCACGTTCCAAGTAGCGTTGCCTATGACATGCGGGTTCACAAGGACCTTGATCCCGGACCCGATGTTATCGTACACCTTGAACGACATCGAGGCCGGCAGACTCTTGGTGAGGTTCGCGGACGCATTTATCCAGCCCTCAACAAACGGGTATGGAGTCTCGTTGACCATCTCATAGTCCTCAAAATTCTCATCCGCCGTCTCCTCGACCGCGCGCGCATCCCGATTAAAGACAGGGATGTAGATATGATCCCAGTCGTTCTCATCGTACTGACCGTTCTCACCATGAGAGAAGTCGACCAGGCGCCGGTCCTTCCAGACGTAATTATAGTTCATGACGCTATGGTAGTCCTTCTCGTACGCCAGATATTCGTCCGCGGGCATGCTCGGCCACCGCGCCCCCGTAGGAGGCATAATGTCTACCCCGGGGAAGGTATAGGGCAGCAGGCCTAAGGTATGACCAAGCTCATGGAGAAGGGCCTTGGCCTCGGCGACCCGGGAATACCGCTGTGTCAATGCTAGATGGGTCTTGATCACCGGCCGCCATCCTTGGCCGATAAGAATCGTGTCATAATAATTGAACTTCATCGGTATCGCCCAACCAAGCTTGTTTGCGACGATCACATACCGGAAAAGACCATGACGTTCCTGTGCAAAATTGTGCTGATAAAACGCATAGGCTTGACCCCCGTTGACATCCTCCATGGATTTGACGAACGGCAGGTACTCGCCACCGCCGTTCTTTGGCCCGTCGGACCATCCATCGTCGATCCACACCGTGATGTTATGCCGCGCGAAGAGTTCATCGATCATGCCTTGGGTTTCCTTGAACAAGACATGGGGGAGGTCGAAGGGACCGCGCTTCGCCATGAAGTCTGCCTCGATGTACATCTCAGGATAAAAGGGATTCGCGTAGTAATTTCTCAACGTGTATTCATCGTAGACGCTGAGGCCGTCGAAGTCAGGGTCAAGGTTAGTGAAGTTGTCTGCGACGAAGGGGTTGAAGCCCCACCGCCATTCCCAGCTGGTGGGGATGCCGTCATGGTCTGGATCCAGGACTGAGTCGTCGATGTAGGGATCTGTGCCCAGAACATTAACCTCGGTCCAGTATGGGATGCCGTCGTGGTCGTAATCCGATTGGTAGAGGTTGAACCAGACTTCGTAATTGGCACCGAGGTAGTGGCCGTAGCCGGTGGGGTCGGTGAAGGAGTCGTCTCCGGTCCAGCGGCCAGTGCGATAATCATAGGTGAGGTTGATGACTTCTGCCTGGACGTCGACGGTGCGCCGTCCGAGGAGGCCGGTGGTCTCACGCTGCATAATCTTGATCGTGACCTGTGAGGTTGGTTGTTCGTCGACGACTCGGAAGGGGATGCGGGTGTCCATGCGTTCGGAGTCCCAGGTGGTGAAGAGGCCGTTGTCGCCGTAGCCGACGGTGCCGAGGCTGTCTGCCTCTTTACCGTCAACGTCAATGATCCAGTAGAACTGCGGTGGATGCCGCCAGGCGGTACCTCGCGTCATCATGGTGTCGTAGAGGGCGCGGCTGCGGATTCGGGTGACTTCGACGTCGAGTTGTTGGCCGATGTTGGGGCTGATGTGGTTGTCCGGTTTAATGGTGACGGGGGTGGGAGTCGGTTTTTGCTGGGGCATGGCGAGGTAGACGACGACAGCGACGATGGCGATGACGACGATGATGAGGAAGGCGATAAGGCTGAGGAGCTTTCTGGGGATGGTTCTCACGACTCCGGAGTGGTTTATTGCTGGGGGTCCCTCAGGGGGGGTCTTCTCGTACGGGTTTGTTGGCGTCCGAGGTATTTATATTTATAGGCGCAGCTGAGAGATTTGGGGGCAGGGATGAGCCTCGAGGATTATCCTGAGGTCCCTCTGTCGGGGTTTGACTGATTATAATTATTACCCTATTTATATTTATTGTTCACGAACTAATCATATCGCTTAGGGGATGGGGTGGTGTTTGTACGAGGCGTAGCTCGTTTAGCATTGGAGGGAGACGTCGTACGTCGAGGTCGGAGTCATCATTACACCTTTTTGCTACCAGAATTTTTCATCGTCCTTGGTGACTCTGAAATGTGATTGTTCGATTTTACCATACATTTTTTTAAGCAGGTCACCTATCTGGCACACCATCCGAGATGAAGAAGATCACGACGTGGCTGCAGGACAGCGTCTACACCCAGCCGTTGTCCCCAGGCTGCCGCATGTGCGCCAAGGGAGAGAAAATGGTGGTGCTGGCGACTGGCCGCTGTACGATTGATTGTTTCTACTGTCCGCTGAGCTTCCGGAAGAAAGGGACGGACCGTATCTTCGCCGACGAATGGGAGCTTGCCTCAGAGCGGGACACGGACACCCTGCTGGCGGAGGCGCACGCGATCCATGCGAAGGGTGCCGGGATCACCGGCGGGGACCCCCTCCTCGTCTGGCAGCGCGTCTCACGATACATCCGGCTGCTGAAGGCAAGTTTCGGCGATCGGTTTCACATCCATCTCTACACCTCTGGGTTGCAGAACACCGATGCGCTCCCGATTTTCGTGGACGAGGGGCTCGATGAGATCCGGTTCCATCCCCTGCCCGCGACGTGGGGGACCATGGCGAAGAGCCCCTTGTCGAAAGCGCTGCGAACCTTGAGCAGCTATGACGTCGATGTGGCGGTCGAGGTGCCGGTCATCCCGGGCATGGAGCAGGATCTCCTCTCGCTCATCGCCTGGGCGGACTACCAGGGGATCCGCTGGGTGAACCTCAACGAGCTGGAGTTCTCAGAGCAGAACTGTCAGGCGTTCATGAAACGAGGCTACGACGTCAAGAACGATCTCTCCGCGGCCGTCGCCGGCAGCCAAAAAACCGCCCTGAAAGTCGTCACAATGGCGAGCGAACGGGACTTCGATGTCGGTGTGCATTACTGCTCCGTCTCGTTCAAGGACCGGATCCAGCTGCGCAACCGCATCAAGCGCCGGGCGAAGACCGTGGCGCGGCCCTATGACGTGATTACCTCGGATGGGACACTGATGAAGGGTGTCGTCGAGTCCCGACGCCAGCCGCTCCCTGTCATCGCTGCCTCGCTTCGGCGGATCTACAAGATCCCCGCAGAGCTGATCAGAGTCGATGCGCAGAAGAACCGAGTCGAGGTCGCCGCCTGGCAGCTCGAACACATCGCGGCGGACCTCACACACCAAGGCTACAAATGCTTCCTCGTCGAGGAGTACCCGACCGCGGATCGCTTGGAAGTCGAACGCCTCAGCCTCCCGCCCCACCCCGAAAACAAGCCGTTGCTCAGGGGCCGAAGTTGACAAAGTTTTTTCAACATTGACGTCAATGATTAAAAATTCCTTGTTAAATATTTTTTCATTATTTTCCTCCTTATTTTCCTTTAAAATCTAAAATTACATTTGTTAACTAACCCATCAAATAGAATTACGCTTCTTGGATACCAAAGAAGGAAGAAGAAAAACAGGAAATGACTAGGCAGACTATTTCTTTCTCAAATATGAGAGCCAAAGGTATAATTAATGATGATGACAGAGGATATGATAAATTATATAAATCCGATTTTCTTATTGAGTTTGGGAGCGCGTAACCTTTATCCTCTTTGGTGAGAAAATGGAAAAACCAACGAAGCCTATCGTTCAGAAAAAAATAAAAGCACAAAAAAATACTACATCAAAACATAGGACTTATCTAAGTCAAGCTGACATTCCGGGTTGTTCTTTAGAAGAAGCTTTGAGAATCCCAAGGGCAATAATTGATAACTATGCCTCTAAACCATCTACACCATTACAAGTGGCCCTTGCACTAAAAATGAAAACATCCTCCGGCTCATTTAGAATGCTATGTGGAGCATCAATCGCGTATGGACTTACTAAAGGCGGATATAACGCTGGTGAGATTTCCTTAGAACCTATAGCAAAAAGAATCATTGAACCAATTGAAGAAGGTGATGATAATAAAGCCAAACGAGAGGCTTTCCTTAAACCAAAATTAGTAGGAGAATTTCTCAGAAAATATAATAAAAGTAAGATTCCAAGAGAGGACATCGCTAAAAATGTTCTCAAGGATATGGGTGTCCCTGCACATCGATTGGATGATGTTCTAAAAATGATTATGAAAGAAGGGCAAAAATATGGATTGATAATTGAAAACAAAGGCGCTTATTGTGTTGATATTGGAGGAATAATACTTCCTCAAACTAATAGACCCCCAGAAAAAGGTGGCAAGGAGGAACAACAGGCAATCCCACCAGGCATTGATACAAATATTCCTCTAAAAGTAGACGAAAATGTGCCACCAAATATTGACTTGAGTAGAAAGAAAAAAGTATTCATAACTCATGGAAAAAACGTAACCCTAATTGAACCTATTAAACAATTCTTGGCTTTTGGTGAGCTTGAGCCAATAGTTGCTACTGAGAGAGCTTCAGTAGCTCAACCTATCTCAGATAAGGTATTGAAAGATATGAGGGGTTGCGGGGCTTCAATAATTCACATTGACGATGAGATGAAATTAATTGATTTGGATGGAAAAAGCCACAATATCATTAACCCTAATGTCCTTATTGAGATTGGAGTGTCGATGGCTCTTTATGGTAAGAGATACATTTTCTTGGTTAAAGAAGGAGTAGAGTTACCATCTGATTTGCATGGATTATTCCAGGTCCGTTATAAGGGTGAGACTTTGAGCAGTGACGAAACTATGAAATTATTAGGTGCTATAAAAGATATGAAAAATCATCCCTTGCCCGAAGAACAGTCAGAATCAAAGAAATAAAAAATTTATATTTCGTTTAAATCGAATAGGGCGTTGTCTCAAAACTCCAAGGCTCCTCCTGAAGCCACTTCAAGACGAGGAAAACGGTCTCGGGGGACGGCTGAATACTTTTGAGACAAAGCCATCGAATAGTTTCTGCCATCTATGTCAAAAGTATTTATAATCAAACGAACATTCCTCGATTATGATAAACTGGCCCGATATGAATTTCAACTTCAATTTGGATAATTCTGAGACCGTTCTTCTCGGAGCAAGTGTTCTCTTTCTCTTGATTGGGGGCGGGTCATTACTTATCAATATTTTTGTAAGTGCGATTTTCTTTGTGTTGGGGTTTATGTTCTTGGCTATTGGAATCGTTGTTTGGCATGGTAATAGTGGCGGTGGGCTGTAATTCCCTTCTTATAAATTCATGTCATTGAAATCATTTATTAATAAAGTTTTTATACGAGACCTCTATTCCCAACCTTACTTCCATCAGGAAGAATCGATGAAAGCTCTTGAAAAGGAGGCTAAACCATGCCGATATATGTCCGCTATCAAGTACCGAAAGAACTTCAAGATTTAGCCTATGATCTGATTGAAAAAGCTCGAGATGGTGGGAAGATTGGAAAAGGGGCCAACGAGACCACGAAGTACGTCGAGCGCGGGCAGGCCAAGCTCGTGATCATGGCAGAAGACGTCACCCCTGAAGAAATCCTAGCCCACATGCCTTTACTGTGCGAGGAAAAAAACATCCCGTACACCTACGTCTCCAGCAAAGAAGAACTGGGGAACGCCGCCGGGCTCGGCATCCCGACCAGCGCAATCGCCATCGTCAGCCCCGGCAAAGACAAAGAACTCGTCGACAACATCGTCAAAAAAATCGAAGCGGTACAAAAACAGGGTTAAGCCTATGGTCATCGAAGGCACTCCATGCGAAGTCGTTGAAATCATCGAGCGCACCGGCATGGCCGGCGAAGCCTCCCAAGTCAAAGTCCGCGTCCTCGACGGCCGCGACAAAGGCAAGATCATCACCCGCAACGTCATGGGCCCCGTCCGCCTCGGCGACATCCTCATGCTCAGCGAGACCCAACGTGAAGCCAAAAGACTCGGAGGACCCCGATAATGGTCGAAAAACGCGTCTGCTCCTTCTGCGGCGGCGACATCGAACCCGGGACCGGCAAACTCTACGTCAAAAAAGACGGCACGGTCCTCTACTTCTGCAAAAGCAAATGCCAAAAAAACATGCTGAAGCTGAACCGCATCCCCCGACGGGTGCGGTGGACCAAACACTACGTCAAGTCCTCATAAGAACCCTCTTATGACCATCCAGCTGCCCTACGGCAAAACCACCCTCCCAGTCACCGTACCCGACAAAAACCTCCTCGGCGTCATCACCCCACAAGAATTCAACCCAGCCCAAAAACCCGAGGAGATGATCCGCGACGCCCTCAAGGATCCCCTCGGAACAGACCCTCTTTCTACCCTCGTCCACCCCGGCGATCACGTCGCCATCGTTGTCGACGACTACACCAGGCCCTGCCCCACCCAGACCCTGCTCCCCCCCGTCCTCGCCGAACTCCACGACGCCGGCGTCGACGACCTCGACATCCTCATCATCATCGCCAACGGCACCCACACCCCACCCACCCCCGACCAAATCAAAGACATCCTCGGCGAAAAAATCGCCCGCACCTTCATGGTCGCCACCAACGACATCACCAATGGTGAATACCTCCCCGTCGGTAAAACCCGCCGCGGCAACACCGTCGAAATCCTCAAAGACTACGTCGAACGCGACATCAAAATCCTCCTCGGCGACATCGAATACCACTACTTCGCCGGCTACGGCGGCGCCCGTAAAAGCATCCTTCCCGGCCTCGCCTCAAAAAACACGATCCAACGCAACCACAGCCTCCTCTTCAATAAAGGCGCAAAGACCGGGGTGCTCAAAGACAACCCCATCCACCAAGAAATGAACGAAGCCATGCACCTCGCTGGCTGTGACTTCATCCTTAACGTCGTCCAAAACTCCCACCACCGCATCGTCGGCGCCTGGGCTGGCAACCCCGAAGTCGTCCTCGACGCCGGCGCCAAACTCGTTGACAGCATGTACCGCCGCAAAATCCCCCAACGCCCCGACATCATTATCACCGCCGCCAACGGCCACCCCCACGACATCAACCTCTACCAGGCCATGAAGGCCATGCACCAGGCCTGCCAGGTCATCGCCGACCACGGCGCCATCATCCTTGTCGCCGAATGCCCCCAAGGTGCCGGCAGCACACTCTACACCGACTGGCTCGCCAAATACCCGACCTCCCGCGACGTCCAACGCGCCCTCAACGAAAACTTCGTCATCGGCGCCCACAAAGCCTACTACCACCGCGTCGCCGTCGAAAACCACCCCATCTATTTCATCTCCACCTTGCCAAAAAACGAGGTCGAAGGATTCTTCAAGTTCCACGCCGCCGTCACCCCAGACGAAGCCTTGAAACACGCCTTTCAGGAACTCACCTCCGACGCACGCGTCCTTGTCGTCCCCCAAGGAACCACCACCCTACTCACGCTTCCATAACCAAACGCCTTTCTCCTAAAAACAACAAGAACTGAAGTAGGAGCAAAGGTTTATTAATCCAGATGCAAATAAAGAACCACGTAACTCGGGGGATTCAATGAGGCGATTTCATAAGTACTTTACCATCTTTTTCACTTTTATCTTAATGGTTGTGAGCATCAATAATGGGGTCCTCAACGCCCTTTCACTCCCACAACGCACGCCAACGTCCCTCGACAGAGACAACAACCCCCCCCTGCTGCCGAACATCACCGGCCCCCACGCCGGCGCCCCGGATTTCGAACTCACCTACATCATGAACGCCACCGACCCTGACGGCGACCAAATCCTCCTCAAAGTCGACTGGGACGACGGCAACATGACGGACTGGCTCGGCCCCGTCAACTCCACCACCAACATCACCACCCACCACGCCTGGGCAAGCAACGGCAACTACATCATCCGCGTCCAAGTTAAGGACAGCCACGGACTCCAACTCAACCAGACCGTCCCCTACAACCTCACCGTCGCCCCTCAGCTCACCCTCACAAACCTCAAATCAGGGTTCATTTACCTCCTCAATTCATTCTTCTATGTTGGCATGCTGGACGTCTTCGGCGCCGTCATCTTGATGTCTGTTGATCACGGCCTAGTCTTGAACTTCTCCGCAGCCTCCACCGTCGCAGCAGTATACGCGGTAGCCACCAGCATCCGCACCAGCCAAAACACTGAGGTCACAGACGACAACGCAACTGACGGTTTCACCATCGAGATCCCGATCGCCACCGGGCTCTTCCAGATCGGCTACCTCGCCTACGATGCTGAGGGCAACATCATCGACGGCTCCCTCCTGAACTACCTCCTGTTTATAAAACTCGGCACAATGGCAACAACCGGCCTTCATTCCCTTGATTCCCCCACTCCGGCCCATGCCAGAACGTTTATATAATATCAAACCTATTTATACACGCCAGAGGGGAGTTTCCATCCTCTATGGTACTATCGAAAAGGGAGGTCTTACATGAACCCAAGAAGCCTTGGCGTAGCTATTAGCATAAGTCTTCTCCTTACGATTGTCCCTATTACCGGGGTGCTTGCCGGCACGCCCGAAATCCCTCATTCACCGACCCCGTCCAATGACTCTTCCGCCGTCAGCGTGTTCGCCAACCCCAAGTGGACCGCTGGTGACCCAGGCAGTAACGAGAGCTACACGTATACGGTCTATTTCGGCACTTCGAATCCACCGCCGCGTGCCGTGGAGAATCAGACCGGGACTTCATACGAGCCGGGGACCCTCGCCACGAGTACTACGTATTATTGGCGGATTGTTGCTTGGAACCAGTCTCATGTCAGTGCAACAGGTCCAATCTGGCAGTTTACGACCGTGGAGAACCAGGCGCCGTTCACCCCTCGGCTGGTCAAGGCGCCGGTGAACGTCGGGATTGGCTTCAGCCTGAACTTTTCTGCAATCACGGCAGACCCGGAGGGAGACATGATGTACTTCCAGTGGGAATGGGGCGACGGCAGGGTAAGCCAGTGGCTTGGGCCATACACGTACGGTCAGGAATGCGTCTGTCCCAATTCTTGGATTAATAAAGGGACGTACTCAGTCCGAGTTCGGGCACAAGACAGCCATTACGCAATTAGTGCCTGGACTACGCCGATTCTCGTCTCTATCGCCCCACAAGTTCATATGGTCGCGTTGGAACCGGGGTACGTCTACTTTAGATTATGGGGATTCTACAAGTCCTATGGATTCTTACCAATCCTGCAGCAATATGGGATGTCTGCCATGCTGAGTACAAGCAGCTGCTACCTTAATGCGACGGTGAGCGCCGCGGTGGCACGGGCTGATTTCAGCTTCGAAGACCTGCTCAGCCATGATACCGCGACAATCAGCGACACGAACATGTCTGACGGTGCTGACGCCCAATTCACCCTGTCCAATGGGCTGTATAAGGCTACGGTCTCCGTGTATGATGCCAATGGGAATATCATCGACAGCCAATCCCGCGACCTCAACATCTTCCTGCTGGTCAAATTCAATCTAAAAGATCGCCTGAGCCGTCTCTTGCATCGAGGGTAAACCCAGGGATGTCCACAGGGCTTATATAGCGAGGGGTACATCATCCTCCCTTGAGGATTAACATGGAGGACCCGCGCATCACTCTGATTTTAGTTGAGAACCCAGAGCAGCTAAATTTTATCCTTGGTCAGACGCATTTCATTAAATCAGTCGAGGATCTCTATGAGGCGATGGCTCAGGGGGCGCCGGGGGCGCAGTTCGGGCTCGCCTTCTGCGAGGCCAGCGGGCCCTGTAAGATCCGCAGCGACGGCAATGACGATGGCCTGCGGGAGTTGGCGGTGCGTAATGCCGTTGCAATCGGGGCGGGTCATTCGTTCATTATCTTCATGAAGGGTTGTTTCCCGGTCACGGTCTTGAATGCGGTGAAAGCCGTGCCTGAGGTCTGCATGATTTTCTGTGCGACAGCGAACCCGACAAAGGTCGTGGTCGCCGAATCGAGCTTCGGGAAGGAACCTGGCAAGGCGATCCTTGGTGTGGTCGACGGGTTCTCCCCGAAAGGCGTTGAGACGAAGGAAGAGGCCTTGTCTCGGCATTCATTCTTGCGCACCATAGGCTATAAGCGTTAGAAACCGTATTCGCCGACGAGGGGGACGAACATGCAGCCGCCGAGTGAGCGGGAATGCGTTTTCTGCCCGTGTTTTTCAAGGAGAATGAGGTCGCAGTAGACGTCGCCGACGGGCACGAGGAGTTTTCCGCCGTCGGCTAGTTCGGTGATCAGGGGCGGAGGGATGGCTGGTGCTGCGGCGGTGACGTAGATGCGGTCGTATGGTTGGTGTTCGGGGAGGCCTTTGGATCCGTCGCCGATTTGGACGGTGACGTTGGCGATGTGAGCTCGGTCGAGGTTTTCTTGGGCGGTTTGTGCGAGGTGGTCGAACCGCTCGATGGTGTAGACGTGTCCGTGGTCTCCGATGATTTTGGCGACGATGGCGGCGTGGTAGCCGGATCCCGCGCCGATTTCGAGGATGTTTTGGCTCTCTTTGAGGTCAAGGGCTTCACACATGATGGCGACCATGTGGGGCGCTGAGATGGTTTGTCCATGGCCGATCTGGAGGGGGCTGTCGACGTAGGCGTAGGGGCGTTGGTCTGGAGGGAGGAATTCCTCGCGGGGAACCTGGAGGAAAGCGTCTTTGACCTTGTCGCTGCGGATGTAACCATCGCGGCTGAGGTTGTCAATGAGGGTGCGGCGTTGCTGGTCGTAGGACATGGATGATATGATGAGAATCGGTGCTGTTATTTAGCATCTTGCATTCCCCGGTGGTTAATAAGGGAGAAGGCAGAGGGTGTTTTGGTGTGGGTTGGGATGGGGAGGGCAATCTATCCATTTGGTTTTTATACTTGGTCGGTATTTTCTCGAGGACGGTTTTCATGTCGAAACGGGCAGTGCTCGCGCTGGGCGGTAATGCGTTGATTAAGCGTGGTCAGAAGGGGACGATTTATGAGCAGTTTGCAAACACGCGGGAGAGCTGCCGGTCGATTGTGGCGATGATTAAAGATGGGTGGGATGTGGCGGTAACGCATGGGAATGGGCCGCAGGTGGGGGCGATTGTGCTGCAGAATCAGGCGGCGCGGGAATTGACGCCCGAGATGCCGCTGGGGATCTGTGTGGCGGAGAGCGAGGGGCTTATCGGGTATATGGTGCAGCAGTGTCTGGCGAATGCGTTGGCGCGGGAGAAGCTGTCGAAGTCGGTGATTACGATTGTGACGCAGGTGATTGTAGATCCGAAGGATCCGTCGTTGGTGAATCCGACGAAGCCGATTGGGCCGTATTATTCGGAGGCGCAGGCGGTGGAGATGCGGGCGAATGGGGTTCCGATGGTGCAGCTGCCGCGGGGGTGGCGGATGGTGGTGCCGTCGCCGGATCCGTTGCGGATTGTGGAGGGGCCGATCATCCGGCGGTTGATGGACGAGGGGATTGTGGTGATTGCGTCTGGTGGTGGGGGGATGCCGGTGGTGGAGAAGACGTCGTGGGGGTTGGATGGGTTGGAGGCGGTGGTGGATAAGGATTTGGCTGCGGAGCGGCTGGCGGAGGCGGTGCATGCAGAGTTGTTGATGATTTTGACGGATATCGATCGGGTGTACTTGCATTTCAATACGCGGGATCAGGTGGGGGTGGACCGGTTGACGCTTTCAGAGGTGAAGGCGTTGTATGCGAAGGGGGAGTTTCCGGCGGGGAGTATGGGGCCGAAGATTTTGAGTGCGATCCGGTTTTTGGAGTTTGGGGGCAGGAAGGTGGTGATCTCTAATATCGAGACTGGGGGGTCGTCTTTAGAAGGGAAGACGGGGACGACGATTGTTCCTTGAATTTTGTTGAGGGGACGGTTTTTTTATAAGGGGTGGTTCGTTTCGAGTTGATTGACTTCAGGGATTATGGATCAGACGATTGAGCAGCAGATCAAGGCCATTGAGGATGAGATTTTCAAGACTCAGAAGAATAAGGCGACGGAGCATCATATCGGTCGGTTGAAGGCGAAGATTGCGCGGTTGCGTGAGGAGGCGGATCGGCGGAAGGCGGCGTCTGGGGGGCGTGGCCGTGGGTTTGCAGTGAAAAAGCATGGGGATGCGACCGTCGGTATCGTTGGGTTTCCGAGTATCGGGAAGAGCACGCTTCTGAATCAGTTGACGGCGGCGTCGAGTAAGGTCGGGGATTATGATTTCACGACGCTTGAGATGATCCCGGGGATGATGACGTATAAGGGGGCGGAGGTCCAGCTGTTGGATCTGCCGGGGTTGATTTCGGGGGCGTCGCTGGGTCGCGGTCGGGGCCGGGAGGTGCTTTCGGCGTTGCGGTCCGTGGATCTATTGTTGTTCATGGTGGATGCGGAGAGCCTGGAGCAGCTGTCCGTGATCGAGGCGGAGTTGTACAAGGCGGGGCTGCGGGTGAACCAGCGGCCGCCGGACGTGATCGTCCGCAAGCAGGGCCATGGGGGCATCACGGTGAATACGACGACGCCGTTGACGCATCTCAGTGAGCTGACGGTGAAGTCGATTGCGTCGGAGTTCGTGATCAACGCGGAGGTCACGGTGCGGCAGAACGTGACCGAGGACCAGCTGATTGATTCGTTTTCGCAGAACCGGGTGTATCTGCCGGCGTTGGTGGTCATTAACAAGGTTGATATGGCGCCGGCGGAGGCGGTGCGGGTGGCGACGCAGCGGATCCAGGCGAGGGGCTATGATGTGGTGACGATCTCGGCGCGGACGGGCGCAGGGCTGCTTGAGCTGCGGGAGAAGGTGTTTCTGCATCTGCGGCTGATCCGGGTGTTCATGAAGCCGGTGGGCAAGAAGGCGGATTACGAGAAGCCGCTGATCCTGAGAGAGGGGCAGACGGTGGCGGATGCCTGCCGGAAGATCCATCGGGATTTCCAGCGGAATTTCCGGTATGCGACGGTCTGGGGGCAGTCCGCGCGGCATGCGGGGCAGAAGGTCGGCCTGGAGCATGTCCTCAAGGACGGGGATGTCCTCACGCTGGTCGTCACGAAATAACCTGTTTGTTTTCCACGTAAAGTTATTTATGCGTTTCTGAGTATAGGGGGCGTACGAGAGGAGACCACCTATGGAACGGACGCCGATCATTATCGTCAATGTGAAGACGTATCTGGAATCCACGGGACCGCGGGCGGTCGCCATGGCCAAGCTCATGGCCGACCTGAGCAAACAGACCGGGGCATCGCTAGTTATCGCTGTTCAGCCGTCGGATATCGCCCCGTGCGCTCAGGCAGCGAACCTGCCGGTCTATGCCCAGCATATCGACCCGATGCCGCCCGGGAGCTGCACGGGGTGGATCCTGCCTGAGGCGGTGAAGGCCGCCGGCGCGCTCGGGACCCTCATCAATCACAGCGAGCATCGGCTCAAGCTTGCGGACATCGATGCCTGTATCGCGCGATCGAAGGCGGTCGGGCTGACGAGCGTCGTCTGCACGAACAATGTCGCGACCTCGAGGGCCGCGGCAGGGCTGCTGCCGCAGATGATCGCGGTGGAGCCACCTGAGCTCATCGGAGGGGATATCTCGGTGACCACAGCAGATCCCCGGATCGTCAACGACACGGTGAAAGCGGTCAAAGCTATCGCCCCTGCTGTCAAGGTTTTATGCGGGGCTGGCGTGAAAAGTGGAGAGGACGTCCATGCCGCCCAGCGATTAGGCGCGGACGGCGTCTTGCTCGCCAGCGGGGTTGTGAAAGCGAAGGATCAGGAAAAGGTACTCCGGGACCTCATCGCGGGTCTAGGCTGAGCGGAGTGCTTGGATCGCCTGGATATAGTCCTGACTGTGGAAAATATAGCTCGCGGCGACGAGGACATTCGCACCGTGGGCAGTCACAAGGCGTGCGTTCTCCGCGTTGATGCCGCCGTCAACCTGAAGATCGATGTGATGGGGAATCATCGGAAGTCGTCGATGTACGGTCTCGATTTTTTGAACCACATCCGGGATGAATTTTTGTCCTGAGTACCCGGGATGAACGGACATGATGAGGACGAGGTCGACATGCGGGAGATACGGCTCGATGGTGTTCACGGGTGTCTCGGGGTTGATGGCGATGCCGGCGTTGCAGCCCGTGTCGTGGATCGCGTTGATAGTTTTATGGATGTCTGAGGCGCATTCCGCGTGGATGGTGATGAGGTCGGCGCCGGCCTTGGCGAAGGCGTCGACGTAGGCGAGCGGGTCGGTGATCATGAGGTGACAGTCGAGGATGAGTTGTGTGCGTTTGCGGATGCTTTCCACGACGACAGGCCCGATGGTGATGTTGGGGACGAAGTGGCCGTCCATGACGTCGATGTGGAGCCATTCGGCGCCGGCGGCTTCGACCGCTTTGATTTCGTCGCCGAGCCGGGTGAAGTCCGCAGAGAGGATTGAGGGTGCGATGATGACCATTGGTGGCCTCCTTGTTGGCAGGCAATCCGATGGACACTTTATATATTCTGGGCTGATGAATGGCGGGAGTTCGTCATTTTGGTATTTTGCCGGGGCAGCTACTTATACTATGAGGAACCCTTAAGGAATCCTTCATCGCATCGGGCAGGCCGCCATACCATCCCCACTTTTTCCATCCCATCGGCCTGCCACATCCCATCCTTTCTGTCTGATTGGAGCGGTATATGAAGGTGGTTCAGAGCGGTTGCAGCGGGGGAGAATCGGTTTCTGTTCGGAGTCACAGCTATTATTAAAAATAATATCAACAATTATTTTTATTAATTTATCAGTAGCGGCCGGGAATACTGCGTGGTCTGAACCGCAGTGAAGACCCGCAGATGAGAGGCCGCTCGTCGTCTTTTTCTCACAACACTCGTTACATTTTTTGTCGCGGCGGGCAGGCGTCCGCCTGCCCCTTTACCGCGCGACAGGAGTACAAAAACTTATGGAGAGTGTATCGAGCGGCAGCTCTAAAAAGGTTGCGGGTGACACCCGCAACAACTGGGTGACCATGATGTTCCCGACACACAAAAGGTACCGGAACTTCCGAAAACAAAGCCACATCGACACCTGCACCCAGGCGTTCCACGACCTGGAACGCCTTGGGTTCGAGTTCGGCGAATTCGGATTCGCCGAAACCCATGTACATCTCCAGGTCAACGTTCCCAAGCGGTACTCCATTGAAACCGCTGAGATTATTCTCAAGTCTTACACCTCCCGGAGAATGTTCCAGGCTCACCCCGGGTTCCACAAACGCTACCCCCGCGGGGGATTCTGGAGCGGGTACGAGCACCACGAGTCCACCGGATTGACCAGCCTTGATGAATCCTCAGCCTACCTACGCGATCAGCAACACCATCACAACGTGACCATCATCGACGACCGACAACAACGCCTGACCGCCGAGTGAGATACGGCAATGCCCAAGAGGGCTTGCCGAGGAACGAAGGCGGAACGGGGTCATAGGGGCGCAGCCCCTATTTCATATTTTAATTTAAATTAATATTTACGCTGAATTTTTCGTAACATTTATAAGCAGTTTCTTCTTTGCCTTCAATAAGACTCTTAAGTGAGGAGGCCAGAATTATGGGGAATACAACCTCTAGAAAATATGTGGTAATAGGAGTAATGGTCCTATTCCTTGGAGCCAATTTCTTACCGGTCATCAGCGGAATAAACCAGCCCTCGAACTCGAAGTTAGATCTTGGGGCAAAGGGAACATCGCACGAGAAAAAGATGGAGCCGCAGAATGACTATCAACCGCCTCAGGTTAAGACAGGGCGGAATTCAAATCCTTCGTCTATAAAAACCCTCCCCAATAAACCGAATCCGAATCAGAACGAAGACATAACAACATACGTCGATAACCTCACTACAAATATCAAGACACATCCGACGCCCCCCATTTTGAATGCGACATCACTCTCGCACCAAGGAACCAAGGTAAAAACCGAGGTGAAACAACTTACCCCCGAGCAGAAAAGCCGGATTCAGTCCTTGTCCATGGAGAGGCCGACTCTCGAGAGCGTCCTTGCATCCCTGGGCACCGGGGGAACACCCTCGTCGAGTCCAGGAGTGAATACCGCTCAACAGGCGACTCAAGGACCGTCACTGAGGAGTACGGCTTCGAATCCTTCGAGTGGAGATAGTCAGACTCAGCAGCCTACTCTAGATGGTCAGACAAGTCGCAGCAATGGCGGCGGCTCTGCACCTCTGATTCTCGGCCATGTCCACAACCTCAACACGGGAGAGGATTTCGCGACGATTCAGGAAGCAATCGACGATCCTAATACCCTTAATGGTCACACCATCACGGCGGATGCCGGGACATATCAGGAAAACGTCGTGGTCAACAAGAGCATCACTCTGCTGAGGGGCAGCAATGGATGGCCCGTGGTCGACGGGAGCGAGGCCACTGCAATAAGCATCACGGTGAACAATGTGACGATCGACGGGTTCGTCCTCGAGAATGCGACGATTGGAATCGATTGCACGAACGCCTCCGGGTTCACGATTCAGAACAACGTCTTCTACTATGCTGAAAATAGTGTCTGGTGGGAGATCAACCAGGAAAACCTGTCGTCCAACTACAAGGTGTTTGCCAGGTACCATCAAGAACAATCGGTTCTACCAATATACTGACGACTACTATGATCATGCGGTGTTCGTAGGCATCAATTTGGATTACAATCACACAAGTGGATACACTGCCACCATAGGAGCGATTAGTGTTACTGGGAACACGTTCTACATGAACGGGTCGTGCGCTGACGCCATTGATTTCTACAATGACGATGACGACGGCATGTACGTGTCGAATCTCCTCGGGGGAACCATCACCGTTGGGATGATTAATATCTCTGGGAACAACGTCTACGGTGGGGACGACGGTCTGGATTTCTACGGAGACCTCTTTAACTTGCACAACGTCGAGGTGACCGTCGGTAATATTCTCATCACCGACAATGCGTTTGGATATCAAGACGACACCGGCATCTATGTCGACTACTACGACGGAGAAAACTGGTCAGGAACCACCACAGGTGTCTATGGTCAAATGCGGATCACGGGCAATACTTTCAAATTGGTTGGTTCAGGCATCGGCGTCGATGATTATGGGTACTGGTACGACTATCACAACACGTCGAGTATTACCGTCGGGGATTTAATCATCGAAGACAATGTGATCGATGCCTATGGGTGCGGCATCTATTTCGATTCGTATTATATTGGAGGATATGATAGTGCTGATTACGGCATGTTTGATACCTCCTCGGTGACGATGGGTGATTTCTTCATTAGGAATAATACGATTTCCACCTATCCCGAAGCCTCTGAAGGTGCCGGCATTTACGTTGACAACGAGGGATGGGGGACGAATATGTTCAATTACTCCCAATGTACTGTGGGATCCTTCCTCGTCACCGGGAATACTATTGTCGGCTGCGGCATCTATGTCGACGATTTTGATTACATCGGGTATGAGATGCACCAGAGCACGGTCTGCACGATAGGCGACATTAAATTCAATGGGAACACCATCGGCGGCAGTTATGGGATCATTATCGGCCAGGATTACTACACCGAGGATTACTTTGGTGAATTCGGCAAATATATGTACGACTCCTCCTCGCTTCACATGGGGAACATCGAGGTCTGCTTGAACACCATAGACAGCGGCGATGTCGGCATCTATGCATGCTATATGGGGATTGGAGTGTTCATGTCTGATCACTCGGCCTGCGTTATTGGTGACATCCTCTTCAACCAGAACATCATCCACACCATTGACGAAGAGGGCATTTACCTTGATAATTTCGGCTGCTTCGGCATTTTCATGGCCAACAGCAGTTCCTTCACAATGGGTAACATAGCCATCAGCAGCAACCAGATCACGAGCGACGATGATGACGGCATCCATGTCGAGTATCTCTGGTTCATCGGCACTTTCCTAGGCGACAACTCGACAGTCACCATGAAGAGCATCAAAATCAATAGCAACCGAATTCACAGCTATTACGAGGGAATCGACCTCAAGTACATTAGTTACCTCGGCGCGATGATGGGCGATAATTCCTCGTTCACGATGGGGAATATCGAGGTGAACCTGAACAATGTCACCAGCCTCAATGATCGAGGCATCTATGCTGAATACGAGGACATCGGAGTAGATCTGGGTAATCACGCGGTCTCGACCATAGGAAGCGTCCTGTTCAACGACAATGTCATCCATACCTACGAGGAAGATGGCCTCTACTTAGAGGAATTCGGCGGTTTCGGCTGTGGATTAAGCGATGACTCCTCTTTCACCATGGGTAGTCTCGAGGTCAACAATAACCAGATCACGAGTGGGAATGATGACGGGATTAACGTTGATATCGGAAGTTTCGGGTGCGATCTGTGCGGTACTGCGAACGTCATTATGGCCGATGTCCAATTCGACAATAACCAGATTCAGAGCTACTATGAAGGTATTGAAATTGATCTCGGTGGCTTTGGGGACGGTATGGATGAGGACTCCTCATTTACCATGGGGACCGTTGAGGTGAACACGAACACCGTTACCAGCAGTAATGATATAGGCATCTACGCTAGTTATGGGGGTTTCGGGTGCGGTAGCTCCGATAATTCTACCTGCGTCATGGGTGATGTCCTGTTCAACGACAATATCATCCATACCTACGAGGAAGAAGGCATCTACCTAGAGGATTTCGGTGGGTTCGGCTGTGGAATGGACGATGACTCCTCTTTCACCATGGGTAGTCTCGAGGTCAACAATAACCAGATCACGAGTGGTTATGATGACGGGATTAACGTTGATATCGGAGGTTTCGGGTGCGGTCTCCATGACAGCGCAGTTTTCGTTATGGTAAACATCCAATTCAACAATAACCAGATTCAGAGCTACTACGAGGGCCTCGAAATTAAATACCTCGGTGATTTCGGGAAAAGGATGTATGATTACTCCTCGTTTACCATGGGGGACATCGAAGTCAACACGAACACCATCACAAGCAGCTATGATTCCGGTATCTATGCCGAGTACGAGGATTTCGGGTACAAACTGTACGAGAACGCGAGTTGCACTATCGGTGATGTTCTCTTCAACGACAACGTGATTAACAGTTACGGCGAAGGCATCTACTTAGATGAATTCTATTATTTCGGCTATAACATGCACAACGATGCCACCTTTACCATGGGTAGTCTCGAAGTCAACCGAAACCTTATTACGAGCAGTGATTCTGAAGGCATTTACGTCTCTGATCTCTACGATTTCGGCTATGATGTGTATGATAACGCGGTTGCGCAGATGGGACATGTCCAATTCAACCAGAACGTGATCGGCAGCTACGACGACGGTATCGAGATAGATTACCTCGGTGATTTCGGGGAGGAACTCGGAACAGGCTCCTCGGACAACACTCGTTTTACCATGGATAATGTCGAGGTGAACGAGAACACGATTACCAGTGGTGATTACGGGATTTATGCCGTATATGAAGATTTCGGATATGATATCTACGGGAACTCCACCTGCACAATAGGGAGCATCCTCTTCAACGACAACGTGATTAATAGTTACAATGAGGGCATTTACTTGGATGACTATTATGGTAGCTCTCCTTTCGGCTATTTCGGCTACGATATTACCGACAACGCAAGCTTCACTATGGGAGATATCGAAGTCAACCGAAACCATATTGCGAGCAGTGATTCTGAAGGTATTTACGTCGATGATCTCTACGATTTTGGTTACGAGTTGTATGACAACGCGGTTGCGCAGATGGGGCACGTTCAATTCAACCAGAACGTGATTGACAGTTATGACACCGGTATCGACATAAATTACCTCGGTGATTTCGGGGAGACACTCGGAGAATGCTCCTCGGACAACACTCGTTTTACCATGAAGAATATCGAGGTGAATGGGAATACGATTACCACTGGTGATTACTGCGATGGATCCTGTGGAATCTACGCCGAGTACGATTATTTCGGATACGATATCTACGGGACCTCAACCTTCACGATGGGAAGCGTCCTCTTCAACGACAATATAATAAAGAGCTATAACGAAGGCATCTACTTAGACGACTTCTATTACTTCGGGGCGTACCTGTATAATGATTCTTCCTTTTCGATGAAGGATTTCCAGGTCAACACCAACAACATTGCAAGTAGGAATGACGACGGTATCTACCTCTATGAGCTCTACGATAACGGCTATTACCTCTATGACAATGCGACCGCAAAGATGGGCAACATCCAGTTCAACGAGAACGTCATCGACGCCTACGATATAGGCATCGATGTCTATTACCTCGCTGACTTCGGAGAAGATCTCGGGGAAGGGCCCTCAGACCACACCTTGTTCACCATGGGCAGCCTCACCTTCAACAGCAACACGATCACCAGCGCCTGGGAGAGAGGCATCTACATTGAATACCTGAAATACTTCGGCTACGACATATACGGGACATCCACCTGCAAAATAGGAGACGTCCAGTTCAACACCAATGTGATCAAGAGCTACCTTGAAGGCATCAACATCGACAAAATAAAGAAATTCGGATACGACCTCTACAACAACGCCTCTTTCACCATGGGCAAGATTACCTTCAACAGCAACACGATTAACAGCACCTGGGACGACGGTATCAACCTTGAATACTTGAAATACTTCGGCCATGACATGGAGAACAACGCGACCTTCACCATGAATGATGTCCAATTCAATTACAACCAGATTATGGCGTACAGCTGTGGTATCGACACGTTCATGGAGCGCTTCGGGGAGGACCTCTCCGAACAGAGCGCCTTCGCCATGGGGAACATCACCTTCAACCACAACACAATCATGAGTGGGGACGATGGCCTATACATCGACCAAATCTACAAGTTCGGCCACGATCTGTACGACAACGCGACCTTCACGATGGGCAGCATCCAGCTGAACAATAACGCCATCTCCTCCTGGACCAGTGACGGATTGTACGAAGATATCTACGATATCGGTAAAGGCCTTTACGACAACTCCTCCATGGTCTGGGGCAACATTGAAATCTGCTCGAACACCATCTGGAGCCTCGAGAAGGGTATGTATCTCGATGATTTCTCCTCCTTAGGGAAAAAGATGGATGACAACGCCACCTATCTGATGGGAGATATCCTCGTGAACCACAACACCATTACGAGCGGATACGGCGAATACTGCGGTATCTATGTCAACTATATTGATAAACTCGGGGACAAGCTCCACGGGAACTCCAACTACACTATGGGCAACATCGAATTCAGTGACAACACCATCAACTCGAAATGGGACGGCATCGACTTCGAATACATCAAGGGTATCGGACAGGGCATGGGCGACAACGCCACGGCCTCCTACGGAGACATCCTCATCACCAATAACCACATTTCGAGCTACGAGGACGGGATCTACTTCGACCAGATTCGGATCGGCAGTTGGCTGTACGACTTCTCATCGCTGACCATAGGTAACTTCAGCGTGAGCGGCAACGATATCTCGAGCGATGCCGCTGGCATCTGGTTCAATGATTATGAAGACTTGGAGATCAGCCACAGCATGCATGACAACGCGTCCATGGTAATGGGTAACATCGAATTCAATAACAACCACCTCGTGAGCAACGACGGGTTCGGCCTATGGGTCAACGGCAGCGGGTTTGGTGCCGATTGCTATGATGATGCAACCTTCGAAATGGGCACCTTCCTCATCAGCAAGAACTTCTTTGAAAACTGTTGGATGGGGCTCTTCGCTGGCTGGTTAAACAACTCGATGATGAGTAACAACACGCTGCTGGAATGTATCTACGGAGTCAATCTGACGAATTCGAGCAACAACACGATCGTCTACAACGTTGTTCGCGATTCGCTGGAATACGGCATAATGCTCACGAACTCTTCCGACAATACCATCTACTACAACGACTTCATGTACAACATTCATCAAGCCTACGATAACATGAATAGCAGCAAATGGAACTTCACCTATCCAACGGGTGGGAACTACTGGTCTGATTACACCGGGCCTGATAACTATAGCGGACCCGATCAGGACATCGAGGGAAGCGACGGTATCGGCGATATCCCGTACAATATCTCTGGGAACGCTACGCCCAACAAAGATTTTTACCCCTTGATGGTGCCGGTGAATGCTGCACCGTATCCCCCGAGTGACCCAAGCCCTGCAAACGGTTCGACCATCGACGGGGTGACCCCGGTCCTCAGCTGGACCGGTGGGGATCCGAATGATGACCCTGTTACCTACGATGTGTACTTCGGAACCTCAAGCTCGCCGCCGAAGGTCGCGAACAAGCAGTCGCCGACAACCTACACTCCAGGGACATTGAGCGCTCACACGGTCTATTACTGGAAGATCGTCGCCTTTGATAACCCCGGGTTGTTGTCGACCGCAGGGCCCATATGGTCATTTACCACAGGGATAGGAGAAGTGCCTCCATCGCCGCCGACAAATCCACAAAGTGATCACTTCCTCCCAACGGCTGATGCAGGCGGACCTTACTATGGTCTCGTTGACTCGGCGGTTACCTTCGACGGCAGCGGGAGTCATGCCAACAAGCAGAACTACACCATCATCAAATACGAGTGGAGGTTCTTCACCAACGACACCTGGCACGACCTCGGGGCGCACCCAACGCACACCTACACGAGCCCTGGAACATACGCGGTAACATTGCGCGTCTACGACAACGACTATTACGAGGGAGTGGATTCAACGACGGCGACGATTACGACTACGGGTAACGCGGCCCCCAGCACACCGGTGATTAGCGGGCCAACTTCGGGCGACAGCCTCGTCTCCTACGACTATAGCTTCACCTCGACCGACCCCAACAATGACGACGTCCAGTACTTCATCGACTGGGGCGATGCAACGACCACGACCTCCACGCTGCTGACTAGCGGGGTCGCGTACGCGGCGTCGCACGCCTGGACGAGCCCTGGCGTCTATAACATCAGCGTCTATGCCAAGGACGCCTATGGAGCATCCTCCGGGACTGCGAAGAAGGTCATGGTTATCGGCGCGGTTACTGTCCCCGGCGGTTCGCTCGTCGACCTGAACGGCGACGGCGTCTTCGACATCTATTACAACAGCACGACCGGACGCACAACCCACGTCTCCCAGCAGGCGGACGGAACCTACCTCATCGACACGAACGGCGACGGTATCTGGGACACGGTCTATGACCCCGTGAACGGCACCTTCAGCCCCTACTCCCCCTCGATCTTCGGTGGAGCAAACGCCCCACTCTGGGGCATCGGCCTCGTGATCATCGCCATAATCGTAATAGCCGCCATCGTCCTGCTCATGAGACGAGGGAAGAGGCAGAAGCCTCTTGGGTATGAATATCCAGCCCATGAGAAAGGAAAACAAAAGTAAAGGAGAGCAAAACAATCTCTCCTCTCTTTTCTCTTTAATCATCACCTCACACCCTCTTAGAGCATTGAAGGATATCTAAGGACAAATTACGATACCGGATTGCATGACCCTGTGAGGTGCATCGGACAGGCCTCCGCAGATTCCGTACCAGATAAGGACCCCTCCGAAAAAACAAGAATATATAAGGAAAAAAACATTAACCCTTGGATACCCAAGGAGGTTGTCAATGAGTATGAGAGAACTCGAGAAGACCGCCTCCGTCTGCCCCGCCTGCTTCCAAGAAGGAAAAATCACCAAAATCGAGGCGACCATCGCAGAGGAGAACGGCCGCGTCTGGATCACCAAGACCTGCAAAGACCACGGGTCCTTCAAAGACATCTACTTCGGCGACGTCAACCTCTACACCCGCTGGATGAAGTACGCCCAGCTCGGCGACCCCTCCCCCGACGTCAAGACCACCCTGTTCGGCGACGCCCCACTCTACCCCGAGCACCGCTCCCAGAGCGTCCTGACCAACCTGCTCGTCACCAACCGCTGCAACCTGCGCTGCGGCTACTGCTTCATGAACGCCGGCGCCGCCGGCTACGTCCACGAGCCGACCCTCGACGAGATCAAGACCCTCCTCAAACAAGCCCGGGATGAGAAACCCGTCGGCTCTAAGGCCATCCAGATCACCGGCGGCGAGCCCACCATCAGGGAAGACCTCCTCGACATCATCAAAACCGCCCGCGACATGGGCTTCTCCCACATTCAGTTGAACACCAACGGCATCAAACTCGCGGACAGCGTCGACTACTGCCGCCGGCTCAAAGAAGCCAAAGTCAACACCGTCTACCTCAGCTTCGACGGCGTCACCAAAGAGACCAACCCCTGGATAGACCAGCTCCACCAGGCCATCAAGAACCTCAGAGAAGTCAACCTCAAAGCCGTCCTCGTCCCCGTCCTCATCGGCGGCAAAAACATCCACGAGACCGGCAAAATCATTAGATTCGCCTTGGACAACATCGACATCATCCGCGGCGTCAACTTCCAGCCCATCAGTTTCTGCGGCCGCATCACCAAAATCAAAGACGAGACCCGCGAAAAACAACGCGTCGACTACGTCAGGATGATGGAAGAAATCGAAAAGGAATTCCACGGCGACGTCACCCGAGACGACTTCTACCCCGTCCCCTTCGTCTACCCCGTCAGCGAACTCATCGAAACCCTCAAAGGCGAAAAACAAGTCGAGTTCACCGCCCACCCCGGCTGCGGCGGCGCCACCTACCTCTTCTACGAAAACGGCAAAATCCTCCCCATCACTCGCTTCATCGACGTCGAAAAATTCATCGCCTTCATCCACGAGCAAAGCAAAGTCACCGGACCACTGAAAAAAATCCGGGTCGGCGCCTCCTTCCTGCGCAACATCGACAAGTTCGTCGACAAGACCAAAGCCCCCCAAGGCTTCGACCTCAAAAAAATCCTTCTCGACGCCGCCGTCGGCGGCAGCTACGACAGCCTCCGCGGCTTCCACTACAAAAGCCTCTTCGTCGGCAGCATGTGGTTCATGGACTCCTTCAACCTCAACATCGACCGCCTCCAACGCTGCTGCATCCACTACACCACCCAAGAAGGCATCATCCCCTTCTGCAGCTACAATGGCCTTGGCTACGGCGACCGCATCAGAGAAAAACACAGCATCCCCATCAAAGACTGGGAGAAAAAAACCGGCAGACCCATGAAAGACAACCTCTGGAAAGGCGGATCAGTCTCCTAAAACCACAACCCACCTCCCTTTTTTCGTTCTCCGCCCTTATAAAGAAAAGTATAATAAGCCACAAACCCACTCCTAAACCACCCAACAAACCATCCCAGAGCCACATATGGGGGAAGACCACCATGATGAACCACACACTCTCCTTAGCCCTCGCCATCCTTCTCACCACCATCTTCCTAATCCCCGCCGCGTCCGCAGGCCCGACACCCACCCCCTGGGCCGCCCACCACCCCAGCCTCCTCCCCTACCCCAGACCCAGCCCCGCCCCACACCGCACCCCCCTCACCACCCCAGCCCCAGCCAGCCCCGATCCCAACATTACCAACCTCCTCCTTGCCCTCAATGAAAGCCTCATCCTCGGCTTCGAAGAAAACCTCACCAGCTTCGGCCCCCGCGTCACCGGCACACCCGCCTGCGACAACGCCTCCCACTACCTCTACACCACCTTCGCCTCCTTCGGCCTCCCCGTCCGCTACCACAACTGGACCGACGGCGCCCTCAACGCCAGCAACATCGAAGCCACCCTCCCCGGCACCACCAGCAGCCCCGTCCTCATCATCTGCGGCCACTACGACTGCGTCCCCCAAGGCCCAGGAGCAGACGACGACGGCTCCGGCGTCGCCGCCGTCCTCGCCGCCGCCCACCTCCTCAAAGACTCCCACTTCACCCACACCATCCGCTTCGTCGCCTTCTCCGGCGAAGAACAAGGCCTCATCGGCAGCCACTACTACGCCCAAGAAGCCGCAGAACAAGGCCTCAGCATCATCGCCGTCCTCAACGCCGACATGATCGCCTACGCCGAAACCACCGAAGACGCCCACACCGCCAAAGTCTTCTACGACAACGCCTCCGAATGGATCTGCAACTACACAGACACCATCAGCACCATCTACCACCCCGCCATCAACCTCACCATCATCCACATGGGTTACATCTGGGGCAGCGACCACAACTCCTTCTGGGACTACGGCTACCAAGCCGTCTTCTACCACGAATTCAAATTCAACGCCTACTACCACTCCGCAAACGACACCATCGCCCACATGAACCTCACCTATGCCGCCCACTTCTCCCGCCTCATCCTCGCCACCCTCGCCGAACTCGCCAACCAGACCCGCCCCATCCTCACCATCACCACTATCACCGGCGGACTCGGCTGCACCGCGACCGTCACCAACACCGGCGATGCCCCCGCACAACACGTCAACCTCACCATCGACATCTCCGCCGGCTACTTCCACCTCCACCCCAAGACCCACACCTGGACGGCACCCGACAGCCTCATCCCCGGAGATTTTCTCCAGCATCGACTCGTCTCCATCGGCATCGGACCCGTCGACATCACCATCACCGCCACCGAAGAAAACCACACCGGGACACAACGAACCGCCTCCGCCTACGAACTCGGACCATTCCTCCTCACCCTCACGCCGACCTAACCCCAACCCAAACCACACCCCGCTTTTTTCTCTGGAAGAATACTTTAAAAACACCAGGTCCTTACACATTCTGCCAGGCGAAGAAAAACCTCGGCGGGGATCTGAAATGACACTACCCATCACCGGATCAGGACTGACCGTCAACAAACTCGTACAAGTCGCGCGCCACCACGAACCCGTCAGCCTCCCCAAAGAAGTCATGCAACGCCTCATCACCTGCCGAGAAATGCTGCTAAAAAAAATCACCGCCCACGAAATCATGTACGGCGTCAACACTGGCATCGGAGAATTCTCCGAGGTCGTCCTCAACGACGAACAAATCAAAGACTTCCAACGCTACCTCATCTACAACCATGCGGCCGGCATCGGCGACCCAGCACCCCTGGAGTACGTCCGGGGCGCCATGCTGGCCAGAATCAACGTCCACGCCCACGGCAACTCCGGATGCCGCCCCGAAATCACCCAGACGCTCGTCGACATGCTCAACAAAGACGTTACCCCCTATGTCTGCCAAAAAGGATCCGTCGGCGCCTGCGGCGACCTCGCCCCTATGTCACAAATCGCCCTCCTCATGCTCGGAGAAGGAGAAGCCTACTACAAAGGCGAGCTGCTCAACGGCAGAGACGCCCTGAAAAAAGCCGGCATCGCGCCCCCAGGGCTCGAAGCCAGAGACGGCCTCGCCATCATCAACGGCTCCAACATGCTCACCGCCATGAGCGCCATCTTCTGCCACGATGCCAACCAGTTCCTCAAACAAGCGGAGATCGCCGCAGCCATGTCCCTTGAAGCCCTCAAGGCGAACATGAAACCCTACAACATCAAGATTCATGAGGTACGCGGGTTCCCCGGCGCCGTCCGCAGCGCCAAGGCCATCCAACAATGCATCAAAGGCGGCGACCTCATCGAAGGTAAGATCAAATGCAAGATCCAGGACGCCTATTCCATGCGA
This sequence comes from Methanobacteriota archaeon, assembly GCA_963769885.1. Lineage (GTDB taxonomy): Archaea > Thermoplasmatota > E2 > DHVEG-1 > DHVEG-1 > CAIRCU01. The sequence continues at coordinate 323,499 of CAVYNH010000007.1, read as the reverse complement.
TCCACCCCCCAGGTCATCGGCGCCGCCCACGACGCCTTGGCCTACGCCAGGTCCCAAGTCGAAACCGAACTCAACGGCGTCGGTGACAACCCCATCTTCTTCCCCAAGGAAAACCTGCAGCTCTCCGGGGCGAACTTCCAAGGGTCCCCCGTCTCTCTGCCCATGGACATGGCCGGCACCGCCGTTACCATGATCTGCGTCCTCTCTGAGCGGCGGATGAACCGTTTGAACAACCCTGCGCTCAGCGCCGGGCTTCCCGCCTTCCTCACCAAAGGAGCAGGCATGTTCTCTGGGATGATGCTTAGTCAGTACACCGCGGACCATCTCATCGTCGAGCAACGCATCCTGTCAGCCCCCGCTTCAATTCAATCCATCCCCGCTGCCGCAGACCAGGAAGACTTTGTTTCTATGGGGATGAACACCGCAATCAAGAATATGCAAATCTTAGATAACGCCTACGGCATCCTCGGCATCGAATTCATGGCGGCCGCGCAGGCGCTGGATTTCCGGGACTACCACGTCGGAGCCGGCGTAGCCAAGGCAAAGGAAGTCATCCGCAAACACGTTCGATTCCTCGATGAGGACCGGCCTCTCTACCCTGATCACACCGTGATGAAGGCGTTGGTAAAATCCGGGGAAATACTCCGAGAGGTCGAAGGCGTCACTGGGACCCTTGGGTAGAACTCAGAAAGGCACGTAGGTATAGACGTACAGTGCAAAAAGACCCAGATTATAGAGGCGTCCCGAGGTGTACGTAAGCAATAGTTGAGCGGTCATCATTCCTACCCATGTTATTATTTGTCATTGCTTGTATTTATTTCTTTCGATTTCTCTACGAAAAAAGCGATGAATGCGATTCTATTTCTCTTTCTTCCGGCATGCAAGCATGGGCAGATTCAGATCAGAACGAGCAACCATGTCAAGGGCCTCTGGGTACCCTGCATCGGCGTGACGAACCACCCCGATCCCCGGGTCAGTGGTGAACACCCGGGCGATCCGCTCATCCGTCTGGGCAGAGCCGTCGCAGACGACCACCATCCCGGCATGGGTGGATAAACCAATGCCGACCCCGCCGCCGTTGTGGATATGGACGCTATCCGCGCCCGCGGCGCAGTTCACCAGCGCATTGAGAAGTGGCCAGTCCGCAATTGCATCGCTACCATCCCGCATCCCCTCGGTCTCTCGGTAGGGGGAGGCGACGCTGCCGGTGTCCAGATGGTCCCGGGTGATGGCTATCGGTCCGATTTCGCCAGCCCTAACTAACGCGTTGATGGCGAGTGCGAACTTCTTCCGTTCGCCATAGCCGAGCCAGCAGACCCTTGCCGGCAGCCCCTGCCAGGGGATATGCTTTTGTGCGAGGCGGATCCAGTTCACGAGCACTGAGTTCTCTGGGAACATGTCAAGGACAAGGGCGTCAGTCTTCTTGATATCATCCGGGTTCCCTGTGACCGCGATCCATCGAAAGGGGCCGCGGCCGACACAGAACAAGGGTCGGATGTATTCGGCGACGAAGCCGGGGTATGAGAACGCGGTTTTCAGGCCCGCTCGTTGAGCCTGGCCGCGGAGGTTGTTGCCGTAATCGAAGACGATTGAGCCTTTCTTTTTGAAATCAAGCATGGCTTTGCAGTGTTGCTTCATGCTTTGCAGGGACCGAGCGATGTACTCCTCAGGGTTCGTCTTTCGAAGCTTCATCGCTTCAGGAAGCGTCTTGCCGGCGAATCCTACTGGGACGTATCCGTTGAGCTCGTCATGGGCGGAGGTCTGGTCTGTGACGATGTCAGGATGGAATCCTTCTTTGACGAGTTGTGGGAGGACATCGGCACAGTTACCGAGCAGGCCGATAGAAAGGGATTTGTGGTCCGCTGCGGCTTGTTGGACGAGGTCGACGGCCTCGGCAATTTCCGTGGTTTTTCGGTCGCAGAAGCCGTCGTTGATGCGGCGGTCGATGCGGTGTTCGTCGCATTCGACGGCGAGGCAGACGCCGTGGTTCATGGTCACGGCGAGGGGTTGGGCGCCGCCCATACCGCCGAGACCGCCGGTCAGGACGATGCGGCCGGAGAGGTCGCTGTGGAAGTGTTTTTGGCCGCAGGCGGCGAAGGTCTCGTAGGTGCCTTGGATGATGCCTTGGGTGCCGATGTAGCACCAGGAGCCGGCGGTCATTTGGCCGTACATGGTGAGGCCTAGGGCTTCGTATTGGCGGAAGTGGTCCCAGTCGCTCCAGTGGGGGACGAGGTTGGCGTTGGCGATGAGGACGCGGGGGGCGGTGGGCCAGGTTTTGAAGACGGCGACGGGTTTTCCTGATTGGACGAGCATGGTTTCGTCGTCGGCGAGGTTTTGGAGTGTAGTGACGAGAGCGTCGTAGCAGTCCCAGGTGCGTGCGGCTTTGCCGGTGCCGCCGTAGACGATGAGATCGTCGGGGAGTTCTGCGTTTTCGAGGTTGTTTTCGAGCATGCGCAGGATTGCTTCTTGTTTCCAGCTGTGGCAGCGCAGGGTGGTGCCGCGTTGGGCGGTGATGGTCCGGGGCATAGGTCAGGTCGTGGGAGAGAAATGGTGTGTGGTGTTAAAAAGTTTGTAGACGGATGGTATGAAAAAGGGAAGGACGGCTGGCCTCACTAGGAGGGGATGGGATGCACTCTAACAAAACAACAACTACCAGCCCAATTCCTTCCACGAGTAAATAAGCGATACCCCTTTATATTTTTTTCGGAAGGGACGGGCTATATAAAGGATACGCTGACGACGTTGCTGCCGCGTAGGATGATGCGGCCGAGGCGTTTTTTGGTGTCGTCTTTGGATTCTTCCACTTCGTCGAGGACGAGGTTCATGTATTCGTCGAAGCCGAGGAGCTTGCCTTCGATGTGGCGGCCGTCCTTGAGGAGGAGGCTGACTTTTTGGTTCACCGATTTCTCCAGGACGTCGAGTGGAAGCGTCATGGCAGACAGTAAGAAGGTCTCCTTTTTTAAATCTATCCGTAGGCCAGGAGAGGCGGTCGTGGTTCTTTAGGGGTATCCGCCGGGTTGGAGGCTGGGGTCGCCGAGGAGGATCCAGGAGCTGGCGACTTTGGAGTCGATCCAGGTGTCGGTGCCGCCGGGGGAGGCGGGGTCGACGGGGTAAGTGTGAGTATACCAGGTGACGGCTGCGGCCCAGGCGTCGCCGAGGCGGAGGCTGTGGTTGTGGCCGTAGGCGGTGAAGAAGGCGACTTCGAGTTCGTTGATGCCGCCTTTAAAGGAGTGTTTGTCTTCTTTGGTATAGCCGAGGCCGGTGACGCCGATGGTGCCGACCATGCCGTCGTTGCGGGTGGAGAGGGAGCGTTCGCCCCAGCATTCGGGGATGTATTCCTGTCGCCAGCGGAGGGTCGCGTTCAGGCCGCGGCGGAGGCAGACGTCGAACTGGCAGTTGTGGCAGCCGCTAACGACGCAGATGGGGAGGCGGTCGCCGTTGCGGAATTTGCGCATGTCATTGGTGTTTGGTCCTTGGATGAAGGTGGTGTTGTTCGCCGCGTGGTTGCCCCATTGTTTTGGGCTGCCGTGGCCGACGAGGTAGACGAACCCAGCGCCGGCGTGGAGGGCGGTGATGATGTCGTCTTTGGTTTGGAAGGCCTGGGTTGAGGTGTAGAGCCGGGTGGGGGTGAATCCGGTCATGTTTTCGATGGCGCGGTCGCCGTAGTATTCGCCTTCGTAGCCGACCCAGCTGGCGTTGGTGCAGGCGGGGTAGGTGTCGCCGGCGGCGACGAGGAAGGTGTGATACCAGGTGGAGTTGAAGGCGGTGTTCTCGTATGTGATGATCTTATTGACGATGGTGGTGACTTCTCGGGTGTTACGGCAGGGGAGGCGGCCGATGGCGACGTCGGGGGTGTAGTCGATGTCGGTGTCGAGGGCAGCCTCGCCGGGGTACCATTCACCATAGAGGTTGTTGTTGTTGGAGTCCCAGGTGGAGAATTGGCCGGTGGCGTTGTAGATGTCGGCGAAGTAGAGGTCGGAGAGGTATTGGGTTTCCCAGTCGTCGCTGGAGCTGACGTAGCGGACGGGGCAGTACCAGCGGTTGAGAAACTGGCTGCTGCGGCCGCCGACGAGGAGGACGTAGCGGATGCCCCAGTGTTGCATGGCGAGTTGGATGAAGAGTTTGACTTTTTCGGCGTTGTCGCGGCCTTGGGGGGCGTAGGTGTAGAGGTCGGTGAGGGTGATGATGCGGGTGTGGATACCGATGGTTTCTTTGTGTGCCCGGAGTGGTTCGAGGGCGTTAGCGAATTCTTTGGGGGTGATGATGAGGAGTTGGTAGATGCCGGGCCCGAGGGTGGGCTGCTCTGGTGTGGTCAGTGCGTGGGTGTATTGGGCGGTTGTGAGGCCTGGGAGTGGGGTGAGGAGGATGGTGGTGAGGATGAGGAGGATGGTGGTCTTCGGGTGCGGATGCGTCATAGTGTATGCCCCTGTTTTCATGGTTCTTTTCCTTTTTAAATCTTTACGAAGAAATGAGATAAAATAGGTTAAGAAGTCGGTGGGTAGCCGCCGATCTTGAGGCTGGGGTCGCCGAAGAGCGCCCATTGTTGGACGGTTTTGGCGTCGATGGCGGAGTCCCAGGCTGCCCTGGTGTTCCAGTCGATGGGGTAGCGGTTGAGGTAGTCACGGATCGCGTTGCCCCAGGCTTTGCCGAGGATGTCTGAGTGGTTGGTGCCGACTTCGTAGAAGAAGGTGGGTTCGAGGTAGTCGCCGGCGCCGCTGAATGATTCTTTGTCTTCTTTGGACATGCCCAGGCCGGTGCAGCCGATGGTGGCGATGGAGCCACCAATGGCGAGTCTGGTGAGGGTCCAGCCCCAGCATTCCTTGATCCAGGTGAAATGCCAGAAGTCGCCGGCGGGGTGACGGTGGAAGTAGCGGAGGCCTTGGGTGAGGAGGCCCTTGATGATGTTGCGGGGGGTGACATCGAACTCGTTGTTATGGCAGCCGCCGACCACGCAGATGGGGAGCATGCGTCCGTTGTGGAGGTCGTGCATGTTGGTGGTTGAGAGGCCGTCGGTCCAGTTCTTGGGGTCGTTGGGCGGGTGCGTGCTCCAGTGGTAGGCGTTGGCGTGTCCTTCGAAGTAGAGGAAGCCGCAGCCTTTGTTAATGGCGCGGATGACGTCCTTGGGTCCAGTGAAGGAACCGTCCGAGGTCCAGAGTTTGACGGGGGTGAAGCCGGTCATGTTGTCGAGGGCGTCTTGGGTGTTTTCTTCGCCTTCGTAGCCGGTCCAGTTGGGGTTGAGGGCCTCGGGGTAGGTGTCGCCGGCGCAGACGACCATGCGGTAGTACCAGGAGGCGTTGTAGGCGGTGTTCTCGTAGGTGATGATCTTGTGGACCATGGTGCGGGCTTCGCCGGCGTTGCGGCAGGCGAGTCTGCCGACGTAGACGTCGGGGTAGAGGTCGATGTTGGGGTCTTCGGAGGTGTTGCCGAACCATTCGCCGTAGCGGCCGTTGCCGTTGGTGTCCCAGCTGGAGAAGTTGCCGGTGCTGTCGTAGAGGTCGGCGTAGTAGAGTTCTGAGATGAACATGGGCTCGGGCCAGCCGGTGTTGTTGTCCGCGTTGTAGACGTAGCGGATTGGCATCTGGGTGAAGTCGCCGACGAGCATGACGTAGCTGATGCCCCATGCCTCGACTGCTTGTTTGATGAAGAGTTTGATCTTCTCTGGGTTGTCGCGGCCCCAAAACTCCTGGTGGTAGACGTCGGATAAGGAGACCATCCTGGTTCTCACGCCAAGAGAGTTCTTGTGGGTGACCAGGGGTCGGAGTTCGTTGAGGTATTGTTGGGGTGTGATGATGAGGAGGTCGTAGAGGGCGAGGCTTTTCGGCTGCGAGGCGGTCTTGGTCGGCGTGGCTTGAGCTATGGTGAGTTGGCCGAGGAAGAGTAAGCTGCAGAACAGGGCGAAGAAGAGATGCGATAGTGTGTGGTTCATGATGTGTTCCCCCGTCTTCAATATCCGTGCAGATTAATAAATATTTGTACATTGAGCCTCTTTGGAGGAAAATCTGTTGGAGGAATGCTTTTTATAGGGGTGAAGAATAGCCTCAGGTCCATGAAACAGCAGTGCACATATCCCTGTTATCGGAGCGGGCGCCTGCCAGTGCAGAAGCCGCCCCGCAGCCCGGAGGCGATCCGCCTCGTGATATTCGATATGGACGGTGTGCTCCTGGATACGCCCAGCTCCTGGCGTCATATTCACAATCATTTCGACACGACGAACGATGAGTCCGTCATGACCTATCTCCGAGGAGAGATAGATGATGCGGAGTTTATCCGCAGGGACGTCATGCTCTGGCAGGATCACGGTCGCCTGGTGAAGAAGGAGGCGGTCGAGGGTATCCTCGCTGAGATTCCGTTCATGCCCGGGGCGGAGGAGTGCATCCGGACGTTGACGGCTGCTGGCATCCAGACTGCCATCGTGAGCGCGGGCCTGGATTTCCTGGCGAACCGGGTAGCGGAGAACCTTGGAATCGACCACGTTCAGGCCAACGGGGTCCAGACTGACCGCCGCGGCCGGCTGACGGGTGAGAGCACGGTTGTGGTCCGGCTGACGCGGAAAGAGGAGAACGTCCGGTCGCTAGCGCAAAAAACCCATATCTCGCTCTCCGCATGCGCGGCCGTGGGCAACTCCTGTTTTGATATCCCGATGTTCGAGATTGCTGGGCTAGGCGTCGCGTTTGACCCCGAGGACGTTTGCGTGCGGACGGCTGCGGACTACGTCGTGGAGCGCAAGGACCTCCGTGACGTACTGTCGGTACTGCGGCCGTATCTCAAGGTTACTTCGTGAGGTAGCTGTCCGTCCAGCGAAGCCGCAAGGGGTCAGTCTCGTTTTCGAGTTGCGGCCGCCATCGCTCGTTCGTAAGCCTGTTGTTTCGTGGTATATTTTACGACTGTGCCTAGGTGTTGAGTGTTAGGATAAGGTTTTTAATAGGGGGTGTTCATTGGTGGCAGAGGACCCATGGTGCTCGATAATCTCGGTGATTCGCTGAAACGGACGATCAAGAAGATCGCGAACGCGGCAAACGTTGATGCGGCGCTTGTCAAGGAGGTTGTCCGGGATATCCAGCGGGCTTTACTGCAGGCTGACGTGAACGTGAAGCTCGTCCTGGCGTTGTCCAAGAAGATCGAGCAGCGGGCGCTGGAGGAGAAACCGCCATCGGGGATGAGCAACCGTGAACACGTTATCCATATCGTGTACGAGGAGCTCGTCAACATCCTCGGCGCGTCCCGTGAGCTGCCGGTGAAGAAGCAGATCATCATGATGGTCGGGCTGTACGGTCAAGGGAAGACCACGACTTGTGGGAAACTCTCGATTTATTTCAAACGAAAGGGACTGCGTCCGGCGCTGATCGCTGGTGATATCCACCGACCAGCGGCGTATGAGCAGCTGCAGCAGATCGCCAGCCAAGTGGAAGTTCCTTTTTATGGCGAGATGGGTGCGAAGAACGCGGTCAAGGTGATTGCGAATGGGATGGACAAGTTCAAGCGGACCGCGGATGTCATCATCGTCGACACCTCAGGGCGGCACAAGCTTGAGAATGACCTCATCGATGAGATGAAATCGATTTTCAAGGCAATCAAACCTGATGAGAAACTCCTGGTCATGGACGCGGCGATGGGCCAGCAGGCCGGACCGCAGGCCAAGGCGTTCAACGACGCGATCGGGATCACCGGTATCGTCCTGACGAAGCTTGACGGGACGGCGAAGGGCGGGGGCGCGTTGAGTGCGTCCTCCGAGGTCGGTGCGCCAATCGTCTTCGTCGGCACCGGGGAGCACTCCACGGACTTTGAGAAATTCGATCCCTCCGGGTTCATCTCCCGGCTGCTTGGCATGGGAGACCTGAAGTCCCTGCTGGAGCGGGCCGAGGAGTCCATGAAGGGCAAGGACGCGGAGGCCGCCGCCAAGAAGCTGATGTCCGGGAAGTTCAACCTCAACGACATGTGCTCGCAGATGGACATGCTCGCGAACATGGGGCCGATCTCCAAGATCGCGGAGATGTTGCCGTTCGGCCTCTCCGGCAAAGTCCAGGAGTCGGACATGGAGGAGACCCAAAAACGACTCGCACGGTTCAAAATCATCATGAGCTCCATGACCAACGAGGAGCGGGAGAAGCCGGAGCTCATCCAGGCCTCGCGCATCCGCCGCATCGCCAAAGGCGCCGGCGTCGAGAACAAGGACGTCAAGGAAGTCCTGCGGTACTACAACCAGATGAAGCGGATGATGAAGGGGTTCTCCAGCGACCGGAAGATGCGCCGCAGCCTCATGCGGCAATTCGACGTAGGAAAATAGATAGGGTACGAACGGTTCAGGGGGTATCCAGATGCAGTTTGCCAATGAGGAAACCCTCGTCACTAACGGACGGACGCCCTTGCTTCGGCAGCGGCGTGCCGATCTTCTCGCGATATTCAAAGCAGCGGTCGACGCCGTCGAGCCCGGAGCCATCTGCCGAAGCGTTATTGTAGATAGGAAACTGATGGCCGGGGATTATGTTGTTGACCTCTCCGCGTTCCAGCATCGGTATCTCGTCGCCTTCGGCAAAGGAAGCCTGGGGATGGCAAAGGCCGTCTGCGGGCTCCTCCCGATCTCCCGCGGGGTGGTAATCAGTGCGACGAAAGGCCCGCCGCCCGCGAAAGGCATCGAGGTCCACGTCGGCGGTCATCCGCTGCCGACAAAAACAGGGCTTATCGGCACCGAAAAGGCTCTCACTCTTCTCCAAAGCTGCGGCTCACAGGACTGCGTGCTTGTCCTGATCTCCGGCGGAGGGTCGGCGCTCTTCGAAAAACCACGGGTCCCTCTCAAGGACCTCCGTCAGTTGACGTCTCGGCTCCTTGACAGCGGGGCCACGATCGATGAATTGAACATCGTCCGCAAGCATCTCAGCACTGTGAAAGGCGGACAACTCCTCCGAACGACGCAGGCCACGGTCATCACCTTGATTCTCTCCGATGTCGTCAACGACCCAATCGAGTCCATCGCCTCGGGGCCCACCGCGCCTGACCCGTCGACGTTCCAGGATGCGATTGATGTCCTCGGAAAATTCAGGCTCTGGGAGTCGGCTCCATCCAGCATCCGCGACTGCCTCACGGCAGGAGTCAAAGGAGGTATCCCGGAGACGCTGAAACCAGGCGACGCTCAGTTCGACCGAGTCAAGAACTTCATTATCGCCAACAACGTCTATGCATGCCATGCGGCGGCGCTGGCCGCGATGGAGCGGAGGTACTCCGCCGTCGTCCTCACCCATTCCATGATCGGTGAGGCCCGCGACGTCGGGCAGATGCTCGTTGAAAACGCCAAGGACGCCGAGGGATCCAACATCGCGTTCATCGTCGGCGGCGAAACGACGGTCCGGGTCACCGGCAAAGGCAAAGGTGGGCGCAACCAGGAGCTCGTCCTAGGCGCTATCCAGGATCTCGCCGGCACCGACCTCGTCCTCGGCTCGCTCGCGACCGACGGCGCCGACGGCTACTCACCAGCAGCAGGCGCCCTCGCAGACGGCTACACCTTGGAGCGCGCGAAAGCCGCGAACCTAGACCAAGACGCCGCCCTCGCGGCCAACGACTCCTACACCTTTTTCTCCAAACTGGGGGACGCATTAATCAGCGGACCCACAGGGACGAACGTAATGGACATCCAGGTCATCCTTCGATGAGGTTCCTGGAGGGAGCGTCCCTTAACTTTATTAAGCACTTTCTAGATATCATCTATCAAAACGCCGCTCCACAACTAATATATAAACATACCGAATAAAAGAACCGGGATGACACTCTCAGATGCGAACCGAAACTTTATAAGGAGTTGAGGAAATATAAACAAAAAAAAATTTATATCGCGAGGCCCCATGCGAATCGCACATCGCTTCCCTCAATTCATTAGTTTTCTCCTTGTCGCCCTCCTCGTTTTCACCATCCTCCCCACTCCCGTCGTCACCGCCACGCCCTTGTTCTCGGACGGGATTTGGACCGACACCTTCGATACCCCCTCCAACAGTACCCAAGTCAACTGCGTCTGGGATAGCAACGGGTACATCCGTCTCGCGAAAACCAACGGCTCGACCCACGACTTCAGCGAATCAGCAGGCCATACCGCCTCCTATTACAGCAGCATCTTCCCGTTCTTCTTTAACCCAGCCAAGCGCTCCGGAATCCCGGGTGACCGTTACGACTACATCGCCCTCTCCAGACAAGGCGAAGGCAGCAACCGCTACTTCAACAGCCAACGCGTCGGTTTCTTCAACGGCTACCTCGTCCAGGTCTTCCGCTTCAAACTCACGGTCAGCGGCGACCACACCGGGAACATCACAGTCACCTGGAAAGGAAAGGCGAACAGCGCAGAGAACGCCAGCGTCGTCCCTATCAGCCTCCGGTATTGGAAGAACAACAAATACCTGCCCGTCGGACGATGGGTCCAACTCAACAGTTCAGATAACTGGAACCACGACATGATTCTCAACGGTGCCATCGGGAAAAACGACTCCAAGCTCGCCGTCGACACCGACCAGTACTTCAATGTCGCTGTCTTCCTTCACACCCGGGTTGGCACTCTTTCCACTGACTACATCCAGATTACCTGCGCCGGTGAAGCTGGATACAAACTCGGATCAGGCTACGTCACCTCCAAAAACATCACCCGGGACTCTACTAACGGCCCCTACTGGGAGTTCGTCACCTGGGACGCCTTCCAGACCGACAAGGCTACCCTGAAAGTCCAAGTCCTCGCCCCAAATGCCACCAAGAAATGGGTCCCCATCAGCGACCAAATCATCCCTGGCAACAGCAAAGGATTCACCACTCCGCCCGTCTATATTAACGACGTCCCCCAGGAGACCATTAGACTCAACGGAACCCTCGCCACGTCTACCACCTCCGCTTCCCCTGAGCTCTACAGCTGGAGCGTCATCTGGCAGCCTGATAAAGGACGCTGGCAGGACCGCTTCACCACCGACTTCCGCGTCGATACCAAAATCTACGTCAACATCAACAATAAAGTCAACCTCACCCCCATCCAAGGCCAATGGCCGATGATCGGCCAGAACCCCGCCAACACCCGCGTCGCCACCGGGCGCGGTCCTCGAATCAATGCCACCTACTGGTACAGCTCACTGCGAGAAAACTCGAAGATCTCCACGCCGATCCTTGACGGCGACTCCCTCTTCCTCACCCTCACCAACGGGTCTGTCTACAAATACCGGCCCCTCACCACTCCCACTGCTTATCTGGGCACGGAATTCTGGAAAAACCATACGACCCGACTCACATACGATAACTATGACAGCGTCGTCGCTCCTGCGATCACCGACAAATACGTTATCGTCCCCACCGGTCGAACTGGCGCAAACAACACCCAGAACGCTATCTACTTCATCCCCAAAGACGGCGTCGGCCCCACGCCAGAATACGGCAATAACGGCGCGGAGCGGTGCTACTGGTCCTCCCCCATCATCGTTGACGACCTCATGTATATCACCTCCTGGAGCGGGAACCTCGATAAACCCAATTCCAACACCACACTCCTCGCCTTGAACCTCAACCCCTCGCCGAGCTACAAATGGCATGTAACGCTCCCCGCCTGGAGCTTTTCTACGCCCGCCTACGACAATGGGACGGTCGTCGTCGGCTGTCACAACAAGAGTGGCCCCAGCCTGTTCGCCTTCAATGCGACGAGCGGGAGTCCCCTTTGGCAGGCGGAAGTCGGCGCCATTGACCGGGCCTCCCCCGTCATCGCGGACGGCGTCGTCTATATCGTCAGCGAAAAAGGAACCGCCGCTCTCTTCTCAGACCAGACCCAGCTCATCGCTCTCCATCTCTCAAACGGGTCAAAACTCTGGAACACGACCCTCGGCAAGAAGGTCGCCGAGCCGCTCCGCTGGGACGCAAACGATACCCTCGCGGACTGCACCCCCGCCTACCTCAACGGGATGCTCTATATGACGACTCCTGATGGGCATCTCCTCGCGGTCAAGGCGAATTCCGGTACCGTCGCTTTTGACAAAACAGTCTATGACTACAACCGCCTCCAGCGCGACCCAATCTTGAAATCCTCGCCGGCCATCGCGGAAGACATCGTCGTCATCGGAAACCCTGACGGCACCGTTTTTGCCTTCGGCACCGGCAATCTCACCTTGCTCTGGGTCCAGCATACCCACAGCAACAGCCCGGTCACCACCTCCCCCGTCATCTCCAACGGACTCGCCTATATCGGCACGCAAAACGGCTGGCTCTACGCCTTCGGCAGCTTCATCGCCCCTGACGAGAAGCTCAACGGCACTCTCATCAGCATGCCGATTAAGCTCCCTACGAACTACTGGTGGAAGAAGTTCCAGGTCGTTCAGAACACCACGAAAGGAAAGAATAGCATCACCTACTCCTTGCTCGACGAAAACAAACAGGTCCTCAAGAGCCTCGTGAATAATACGATCCTTTCCGGCAACGTCACCCTACCGCGGACCGTCCGGCTGCGGGCGGACTTCCAGGCCAACAACATCTCTGTTAACCCCTCGCTGTTCCGCTGGAACCTCTCCTTTGACAGCGACAAGGTAAGCCCCTACCTGAATAAGAGTACACTGCGGCCCGTCATCCCGACCGGCGGCTGGATCAACACCATCATCCCGGAGTTCAGCCTCCGCGTCAAAGACAACGGCACCGGCCTGCTGGTCTCCTCCGCATCGTTCTTCCTCGAATACTACCAGAATTCGTCTTATATGAACCTGACGCATGCCGCGACGTGCACCGGGGAAAACGGGACGACCGCAATCCAGGACTTCACCGCGAATCTCTTGAATTTATCTGAGTTCAGAAACATCACCAGCCTGAAGTCGATTACGTTCAAGATTCAGGACCTCGCAGGCAACATCGGGACGCTTTCGATCTCGTTTAACCAGGACGTCCTCAAACCCTGGTCAAGGATCTACACAAAAACCCTGAAAAAAACCTACACTGGCCCCGTCCGCGTGAATGCCACCACGCAGGATAACCAGACCGGCAGCGTTAGCGACGTCTCGAATGTGACGTTGTACTACCGCATGGCTGAGACGCCTCGCGGTTTCTCCGGCCCCTGGCTACCATACTCCACGGTGAACGGCAGTAAGCCGTACTGGAATCTCACGTTCAACACCGGGGGATATTACGAGATCATGACGCGGGCGAGGGACAAGGCCGGCAACGTCGAGGACGAGAAGACGGCCGGGGAAGCGAACTTCACCTATGACGCTGAGGCGCCCGACATCCCTGTCTTCGACACCGTCTACTGGTATCATGCGCGCCCCACGTTCACGGTCACGTTCACCGATGACTTCCGACTCGACACCATCCAGTATCGCGCGAGCATCCCGTCAAACTGGACCGTGGTTGCACGGCATATCAACGAGTCCAGCTACACCGCCACATGGCAGCTGCCTGAAAGCATCTGGGACCAGCTGCAGGGCAACCAGTCGTACTACCTCTTCTTCCGCATCAACGACACCCTCGGCAATACGCGCAACATCACCGACACGTCTCAGGCGCTGCAGCTGCGGCGAGACACGGAGAAACCCACGGTGATCATCGAGGTCCCCTCTGAGGAAACCTTCCATTCGATGGATGAGTCGTTCAACATCACGGCTCGGGCTAGTGACGTCGGCGGCAGCGGGATCCAATCTTTGGAGCTGCTGTACCGCTATTCACGGGACGGGGTGAACTGGACGGAGGAGTGGACCCAGTTCGGGAACAACCTCACCGCGCCGCCCTATACCTGGAGCTTCGGCGCTGGGGAAGGCGAGGGGTATTACCAGTTCCGGGTCGTCGCCATGGATCACGCAGGAAACACCGCGGAGTCCTCGGTCATCTCCACCGGCATCCAGGCCTTCCCGACCTCCTGGCTCGTGGTCCTCGGGGTGCTCGTCGTCATCCTCATCATCGTCTCTGCCGTCCTTTTAGCAAAGTGGAGAAAACGGTAGAGACCATCGCGCCTTCTGTTTCTCTTACTTCTATTAAAGATGCGTACAAGCTGTTGGGCTGGTGGTTCTTTATTCGATGTAGAGCGCCGGGCGTCGGGGCAGCGCGTTCTTCGCCTTCTGCGTCGGGTCGACGATCCCTTGGTCGTCGGCATGCCAAATTTCCACTGGGCAGGAGAACGTCGCCTCCAGAAACGCCTTCGCGGATTGAAGGTATCCTGCCTCATCCAAGTGTACCTGGTATCGGCGGCGGTCCGCCTCGGTCATCTTCTTGATGTCTCCTGCGAGCTTCCCGGCATACTGGGAGGCCTGTTTCGCACGTGTTTTCAGGCTAGCATCTGCCATGACATCCTTCATCAGCGCGTTCATGGAGAACTGCTGACGGTCCTCCAATGATAATGCCAGCTGCAGTACCTGTTGTTTCCAGGCGGGAGCGGTGTACACGAAAATCTTCTTGGGGGTGATGGTGGTGACCTTGAGGATTTCGCTGATATCGTCGATGACGTGGGTCAGGAGGGATTCGCCGGCCTCCTCTGCCTCGGCGATCTGCTGGGGTTCCTCAACAGGGAACGGCTGCGTGGAGACGAACGGCTCATGGCCGAGGAACGCCCAGAGTTCTTCCGCCAGATGCGGCGTAATGGGAGCCGCAAGCCTAATCCAGGTCTCAATCTCTTTCGCGACCAGGTTTCCATTTTGACCGCCGCGTTTCACGTACCACTGTAGGTCCCGCGGCATTTCATAGAAAATCTCATTGGAGGCCACCCGAAGGTCAAACGCCTCGTAGGCATCACGGATCTTCATGGTCCTGCGCATCAGGCTGCTGCGCAGCCATCGGTCGAGGTTCTCCGACGGCTGGTCTGTCGTCCGGTCTGCCCCGGTGAACAGCCGCCAGAGCATCTGGATACGGGTCTTGTATTTCGTGACCGTCTCCGTGTCCCATTCGACGTCCACGAACGGGGAGCCGCTGTGGGCGTAGTACAGTCGCATCGCGTCCACGCCGTAGGTGAAGGCCGCCTCCAGGATCGGCTCCGCGCCGCCCTTGGATTTGCTGATTTTCTCTTTGCCTTTCTGGGTCACCCACCAGTGGACGAATAGGCCGCGGGGGCGTTTTTGCTCCGGGAAGATGGCGACGTGGTTCATCACGTAGACTGGGAAGTGGACGGTCTTGTGTTCCTTGCCGCCGAGGTTGATGTCGACGGGGTACCAGTAGTCGAAGTCGTCCTTGATCTCTCGCCAGAGTTTGGTCTTGGCGGTGCCGTGGCCGAGGAAGATGTAGTTGAAGAAGGCGTCCGTCATCTCGTCGGGGGTGAGCCGTCCGGCGTTCACGTAGTTGGAGAGGATGTAGTAGGCGGGGTAGAGGGTTGAGTCGGAGATGGGTTCGATGATCCATCCCTGTTTGTAGGGGAACTCGGTTCCGAGCCAGGAGCCTTTACGGATGACGGCGCGATCGCCGAACCAGTCCAGGATCTTCGGCATCTCTTCCCAGTACTCAATGGGGTAAATGGCCATGGTTTGCGCGTAGTCCTTGGATTCGCGGGTCAGATCGGGGTCGCTGTATTTGATGAACCATTGATCCGGGATCTTTTTGATGACGACGCGTTCCTTGCAGCGGCAGATGACCTGCTGGGAGAATTCGCGGAGGATGCCGGCTTCGTTCTTCGAGATAAGGTCGTTTTTGACGGTGTCCTTGATTTCGGAGACTTTAATGCCAGCGTAGGGGCCGCAGCGGTCGTTGAGGACTCCGGTGTGGAACTCCTTTTTGTAGACGAGTTCGGTCGCCTCGTCCAGCTTGTCCGTCTGGGTCTGGTTGGTGATGCGGAGGGAGTCGCAGACCTCTTTTGCTGGGTTGTCTCCGAATCCGGGGACGTCGATGATTTTGATTGCCGGGATTGGTTCATGGGTCTCGACGAGTGCGATCCAGTCGTAGGGTGCGTGCGCCGGCACTGACATGACGATGCCGGTGGCGACCTCGGGGTTGGCGAATACGCCCGAGAGGATGGGGACCTCGCGGTTGACTTCCGGGACACGGCAGGTCTTCCCGATAAGGGATTTCCCTGGGATGGTCTCGGTCGTTGGGTGAACGTCGTCGAACTGGCAGGAGAGTTTCTCGATGCATTCTTTGGAGCAGATCCAGCGTTCGTTATCGACGTCGACGACGTGGTAGATGACGGTGGGGTTGACCCACATATTGGTGACGCCGAAGATTGTCTCCGGCCGCAGCGTCGCGGCAGGCAGGATCGTCCCATCAGGGAGTGTGAACTTGATGACGGTGAATTCCAGGACCTCGGCTTCGCCGCCTGAGGAGACGTCGGTCTCCGAGCGGTCGACCGCAACGGGTCCACAGTTCGGGCAGTACGGCGCATAGTGCGGCTTCTGCACCAACAGATGCTTCGCGTGGAGTTGGTGGAACTGCCATTGGATGAAGCGTTTGTAGCCTGGCGAGATCGTCGTCATGAGCCGCGAGTAGTCAATGAGGAACCCGAACCGTTTCCAATAGTTATCCACGTAGACGGTCCTAAAATATTTGACGACTTCTAAGGGGTCGGTCAGTTTCTTTAGTAGTATGTCGGACACGCCGTTCGCTTTTAATAATCGGATGGTGTCGGCGTCTCCCCGCTCGACCTTTTTGGCGAATCCGACGGAGGGGATGCCGGAGGCGTGAAAGCCTGCGGGGAACAGGACGTCGTAGCCGGACATCCGCTTGTAGCGTGCGATGATGTCGCAGTAGCTGAACCCGCGCATGTGGCCGACATGGAGGTAGCCGGAGACCCCGGGGTAGGCGAAATGGATGAAGAACTTCTGGCCTGTCCCCTTCGACGCCTGCTCGATATGAGCGGCGTACCAACGCTGCTGCCACTTCAGCTCGATGGGAGCGTACTCGTAGATGGATTCATCCATGGGGTTCAGTCTCGGACATAAGGATTGTTTTATTTAAAAGCTTAGGCGTCTACCCTTTTTTATGATAAATAGTGAGCAACCCAGCGCCAATCAGCATGAAGCCGATGAAAACGTAGGCTACAGGGATGATATCACGTCGGAGGGGATCATCCCCTTTGACTCCGACCCACCATAATACCGAGGCAACAAGAAATATGATTCCGACGACCACCGCTCTCATAGCAGTCATCTGAAACCATGTATTCACCCAGCTCATGAAATGAGGAATCAGGCCCTTGCTCTTAATCATTTATGAAAAATAGGACCTTGAAGCAAGGAAACTAATTTATACAAAGCCCGCATCTAACCTCTCTTGATAGGGGGATTCCACTATGAAGAATCTACTCACCATAGGGATTATCATTATTCTTTCGCTCGCCGGCTTCGGAGCCTTCCCAACCCAATCTGCATCCACAACCATGACTCAATCGGCAACAGTGACAGCCTCCCCGCCCACCATCACGATCACGGACCAAGGCTGCACCGTGACCATCCCCGAAGCGACCTCCTACACGACATCCCCGGGACTGCCAGTGCTTCCGCACATCACCGCAGTGTTCACCTATCCTCTCGGCACAATCATTTCCTCGGTTCATTTTACGACAACCCCCGCCGTAAAACACTCTCTCCCAGTACCCGTTATGCTTGCACCTCCATTGATGATCCAGGATGAACCAGGCACGCTCCTCGACCGGACAGCCGCATCCTCTCCAACGCAATGTTCCTACCGTCTCGGCGCGGGACTCCAAGGGCGAGACCACGTCCTCTTCGTTGTGATAAACTTCTACCCCATCCAGACCGAGCCTGGAAGCCGCATCATCCAGGTCACCTCTTCGGTCCAGGTTGAGATTTCCTATACTCTCCCCGCTTCAAGTCCAAAGACCGTTAGAAATTACGATTGCTTAGTTATAGCGCCAGCGAACTTCACCACCGCCCTGCAGCCACTCATAGATCATAAGCATGCGATAGGCGTCGAAATGCTACTCATGACCCTGGAGAACATCACCGCCTCGTACCCCGGCCGCGATGACATCGAGCAGATTAAGTACGCGATCAAGGACGCAGTCGAGACCCTGGGTGTTCAATCAGTCCTCATTGTCGGCGGCGTCGACCAGATCCCCATTCGCTCCTGCGTCGCCCTCGGCTGGATCACGCACGTCGAAGACGACGTCATCTCCGACCTCTACTACGCCGACCTCTACAACGCCACCGGCGCCTTCAGCAACTGGGATACGAACAACAACAGCGTCTTCGGCGAACCCGAGGACCACATGGATCTCTACCCGGACGTCCAGATCGGCAGGCTCGCCTGCGCCTCCATCGACGAGGTCACCACCGTCGTCGACAAGATCATCCACTACGAAACCGAGACCTACGGCGCCGACTGGTTCCACACCATGATCTTCATGGGCGGCAACACCTTCAAATGGACCCTGGGCAACGACGGCGAAAAACTCAACCTCATCATCCACAACATCATGACCAACTTCACCCCCGTCTACATCTGGACCTCCAAGCACAACTTCAACCCCTGGACCATCAACAACGCCATCAACCAGGGCGCGGGATTCATCGACTACTCCGGCCACGGCTTCGAACACGGCATCGGCACCTACAAGACCATCGCCGGCCGCCACATGAAATCCTACTTCACCCCCTACATCAAAGGTCTCAAGAACGGCTACAAGCTCCCTATCATCTACTTCGACGCTTGCCTTACCGCCAGGATTGACTTCATCCTCCAAGACATGCTCGACTACAAGGCCTTCCGCATCCCCAACGCCATCGCCAAAGCCCTCCATTACAACACCTCCGTCCGCGAGCCCTGCTTCGCCTGGGCCTTCCTCAAGCACCCCGGCGGCGGCGCCATCGCCACGATCGGCGCGACCCGCACCGCGTACGGCAATAACGAAATCGGCGCCGGCAAGATTTCCATCGAGTTTTTCCAAAGCTACAACACCAGCACGTACCTCGGCGAGATGATCACCGGCATGCAAAACGGATACATCACCGACGTCCCCGACGACCCCTTCACCGTCCAAGAATTCATCCTCCTCGGCGACCCCACCCTCCGGATAGGAGGATACCCCCGGTAACCTCTCCTCTTTCTCCTGTTCTTCTGGGTTTTCTTCCGGCAAATCCTTAAATCCTTTGGCGTTATTCAACGGGGCTAATGCAGACCTTACACGTGACGACCAAGGACGCCGTCGCCTACATCACCCTCAACCGCCCTGACCGCCTGAACTCCTTCGACCTTCTCCTCGGAGACGAACTCTACACGACCCTCCGCCAAGCCGCTACCGACCCTACCATCCGGGCTGTCATCCTGACTGGCACGGGCAAAGGCTTCTGCGGCGGCGGCGACGTCAAAGACATGCACGCAGCCACCGACAAACCCCAGTTCCTCCGAGACCTCACCCGCGCAATCCACCGCTGCGTCATCGAGATCCGCTCCATGGAAAAACCCGTGATCGCCGCGGTCAACGGGTCAGCCTTCGGCGCCGGCCTCAGCCTCGCCTTGGCCTGCGACCTCATCATCGCCAGCAAAGACGCGAAGATGAGCACTGCCTTCATCGGCATCGGCCTCGCCCCCGGCTGCGGCACCCAGTTCTTCACCCACACCGTCGGCTACCAGCGCGCCTGCGAATACATCCTGACCGCCAAGATCTTCACCGCAGAGGAAGGAGAACGCCTCGGCCTCGTCAACAGAGTCGTCGACAGCAAAGACCTAATGACAACCGCGGAAGGCTTCGCCGACGAGTTCCGCCGCCTCCCGCCCATCGCGGTCGGGAAAGCAAAGATGCTAATCAACAAAAGCCTCACCAACGCCCCCGTGGACCACCTCGAAATGGAGAGCCAGACCGCGGCCTGGTCCGCCGGCTCCCAAGATTTCACCGAGGGCGTCGCCGCTTTCGTCGAAAAACGCAAGCCAGTATTTAAGGGGAAATAACCCTGATGGCTCACGAGAGGTTTATAAACCGCGTGCCCATAGGACGCAGGAAGATGATTGTGATAGATGCCTTCAGGGAGGCAGCATGATGACCCAGAAGACTCTCCAGACATCGCAGACGCAGGGGACACTCACCATCACCCTCAACCGTCCTGAGGTGCACAACGCCTTCTCCGACGCCCTCATCGGCGACCTCATCGACTGCTTCCATAACCTCCGCACTGACTCATCAATCACGGCCGTCGTCCTCACCGGTGCCGGGAAATCCTTCTGCGCAGGTGCGGACCTCAACTGGATGAAAGAAATGATCCACTACTCCAAGGAGCAGAACATCACCGACAGCCACAAGATCCTCAGCCTCTACGACACCATCGCCTCCTGCCCCAAACCCGTCATCGGCAGGATTAACGGCCCCGCCTTCGGCGGCGGCGTCGGCCTCGTCGCCGTCTGCGACCTCGCCGCCAGCGTCCCCGACGCCAAATTCGGATTCACCGAAGCCAAACTCGGCCTCATCCCCGCCGTCATATCCACCTACGTCGCCCAACGACTCACCCCCGCCACAATGCGCCGCTTCTTCATGACCGGCGAACGCTTCGACGCCCAGACCGCCCTCACCATCGGCCTCATCGACGCCATCGCCCTACCCGACACCATCGACGCCACCATCCAAGGCTGGCTCACCTCGCTCTCCACCTCAGGCCCCCACGCCAAGGCCGAAGTCAAAGCCCTCATCGCCACCATGCTCCGCATGGACCCCGCCGACTACAAGACCCACACCGTCGAAAAGATCGCCTCCCTGCGCACCTCCCCCGAAGGCCAAGAAGGCATGGCCGCCTTCCTCGACAAACGCAAACCCAACTGGAGTGAACCCTGACGTGTTCAAAAAAGTCCTCATCGCCAACCGCGGCGAGATCGCCGTCCGCGTCATGAAAGCCTGCCAAGAGATGGGCATCCGCACCGTCGCCGTCTACTCTGAAGTCGACAAGACCGCCCCCCACGTCCACCTCGCCGACGAATCCGTCAACCTCGGCGACCCCACCCCCTCCGAAAGCTACCTCAACATCAAAAAAATCATCGAAGCAGCCCAGACCAGCGGCGCCGAGGCCATCCACCCCGGCTACGGCTTCCTCGCAGAAAACCCAGACTTCGCCCAAGCCTGCGCCGACTCTGGCATCGTCTTCATCGGACCCACCGCTCACACCATTAAACTCATGGGCGACAAGATCGCCGCAAAGACCACCATGCAAAAGGCCGGCGTCCCCGTCATCCCCGGCTACGACGGCGAAAAACAAGACATCCAAAGCCTCGTCAAAGAAGGCGTCCGCATCGGCTTCCCCCTCCTCGTCAAAGCCACAGCCGGCGGCGGCGGCAAAGGCATGCGCATCGTCCCCAACGAAGACGAACTCCCCCAAGCCATCGAGAGCGCCAAACGAGAATCCAAATCCGCCTTCGGCAACGACGCCGTCTTCCTCGAACAATACATCGACAAACCCCGCCACATCGAATTCCAAGTCCTCGCCGACCACCACGGACACACCATCCACCTCTTCGAACGCGAATGCTCCATCCAACGGCGGCACCAAAAAATCATCGAAGAAACCCCCTCACCCCTCCTAACCCCCAAACTCCGAGAGACCATGGGCAAGGCCGCCGTCGCCGCAGCCCAGGCCGCAGGCTACACCAACGCCGGCACCGTCGAGTTCATGGTCGACGGCGCCCTCAACTACTACTTCATGGAGATGAACACCCGCCTCCAAGTCGAACACCCCATCACCGAGGCCACCACCGGCATCGACCTCGTCAAATGGCAACTCCGCATCGCCAGCGACATGGACCTCACCCTCCACCAACACCTCCTCTCCCAACGCGGCCACGCCCTCGAATGCCGCATCTACGCCGAAGACCCCGGCAACGGCTTCCTCCCCAGCATCGGCACCCTCAAAAAAATCCAACTCCCCCACGGCCCCAATATCCGCAACGACACCGGCGTCGACACCGACTTCACGGTCAGCCCCTACTACGACCCCATGCTCGCCAAACTCATCGTCTCCAGCGAAAACCGCCAAGAAAGCATCGACAAAATGATATGGGCGCTTTCCCACTACGTCGTCCTCGGAGTCACCACCAACATCCCCTTCCTCAAACAAGTCCTCGACCACGAACAATTCCGCCGCGGCAACATCACCACCCATTTCATCAACGACTACTTCAAAGACTGGCTCGCCACCAAACGCAGCCTGCCTCTCGACGCGATCCTCGCCCTCGCCGTCTACGACGCCCTCCATCCACAACGCGAAGAAGTCGTCAGATACAAAGAAGCCGACCCCCACTCGCCCTGGCGCTACACAGGACGATGGCGCATGGGAGTGTGAAGCGATGTTCATCAACTACGAACACGACGCCCACATCTACCCCGTCACCGTCGAATACCACGACAACCAGTTCTACGTCACCTACGACAACAACGAATACACCGTCACCGCCAACGAACTCAGCCCCGGCCAACTCAAACTCCAACTCGGCGACCGCATCATCAAATGCGTCATCTCCGAGCGCCACGACAGCAAATTCGTCTTCATCGACGGCGAAGTCTTCCAAGTCAGCCGCACCGAACTCTCCGGTAAAAAGAAAGCCGAGAAGAAAGAAGGCGACCTCAACAGCCCCATCTCCGGCACCATCGTCAGCATCAAAGTCAGACCCGGCGACACCGTCATCAAAGGAGACGTCCTCATGGTCATCGAAGCCATGAAAATGGAATACCTCATCCGCGCCCCCACGACCGGCACCATCGAAAAAGTCTACTTCAAAGAAAAAGACCAAATCGAAATCGGCCAACTCACCGCAGAACTCCGCAAAAAGGAGGCCTAACAATGGACGTACTCGACACCAACATCGAGACCACCAGCAAGGACTTCAAAGAAAACGCCGCCTACTACGAAACCCTCGTCAAAGACCTCAAAGACAAAATCGCCATCGCCATGAAAGGCGGTGGCGACGAAGTCATCAAACTCCACAAATCCCGTAACAAAATGCTCGTCCGCGAACGCATCGAAGCCCTCCTCGACCTCGACACCCCCTTCATGGAATTCAACACCCTCGCTGCATACGGCATGTTCGATAACAAGGCCCCCTGCGCCGGCATCGTCACCGGCATCGGCATCATCCATGGCCGCGAGGTCATGATCGTCGCCAACGACGCCACCGTCACCGGCGGCACCTACTACCCCATCACCGTCAAAAAGCACCTCCGGGCACAGGAGATCGCACAGGAGAACAACCTTCCCTGCATCTACCTCGTCGACTCCGGCGGCGCATTCCTCCCCATGCAAGACGAGGTCTTCCCAGACCGGGAACACTTTGGCCGGATCTTCTACAACCAGGCCAAGATGTCCTCTCTGGAGATCCCCCAGATCGCAGTCGTCATGGGCTCCTGCACCGCAGGCGGCGCTTACGTGCCCGCGATGTCAGACGAGACTGTGATCGTGAAAGGAACCGGGACTATCTTCCTCGGTGGTCCTCCGCTGGTCAAGGCGGCCACCGGCGAAGACGTCACTGCGGAAGAACTCGGTGGCGCCGACGTCCACTGCCGCGAGAGTGGCGTCTCCGACCATTACGCGGCCGACGACTCAGAGGCCATTCGCATTACCCGCAACATCATTGAGAACCTTAACCGACCTGAGAAGACTTTCCTTGAGATTAAAAAGCCAGAGGAACCCGCCTACGATATCCGGGAGATCTACGGGATAATCCCTAAGGATTCCCGGAAGCCTTTTGAGGTCAAGGAGATCATCGCCCGCATTGTCGACGGCTCGAAGTTCCACGAGTTCAAGGCTTTGTATGGGACGACCTTGGTCTGTGGCTTTGCCCGTATCATGGGATACCCGGTCGGCATCTTGGCCAACAACGGGGTTCTGTTCTCGGAGTCAGCGTTGAAAGGGAGCCATTTCATTGAATTGTGCTGCCAGCGTCGTGTCCCTCTGGTCTTCCTGCAGAACATCACGGGGTTCATGGTAGGTCGCAAGTACGAAGCAGGTGGCATTGCCAAAGACGGGGCGAAGATGGTCACCGCGGTGACCTGCGCGCAGGTCCCGAAGTTCACGGTTATTATCGGCGGCTCATTCGGCGCCGGGAATTACGGCATGTGCGGGCGGGCGTATGGTCCGCGGCAGCTGTGGATGTGGCCGAACGCTCGGATTTCTGTGATGGGTGGTCAGCAGGCGGCCACGGTGCTGTTGACCGTGAAGCGTGATCAGTTGTGGCGGAAAGGCATAGAGATGAGCAAGGAAGAAGAAAAACAATTAACGGATCCGATTCTGAAGAAGTACGAGGTGGAGGGTAATCCCTACTATAGTACGGCTCGGATCTGGGATGATGGGGTTATCGATCCCATTGATACACGGCTGGTGCTTGGGCTGGGGATCTCTGCGTCGTTGAATGCGCCGATCCCTGAGTCGAAGACCGGTGTATTCCGGATGTAAGGTGGTACAAGGTCTCTGTCATGTTTGATGTGATCGTGGTTGGGGCGGGTCCGGCTGGATCGACCGCCGCCAGAGCCCTCAGGGAACACGGTGTTCAGGTATTGCTGTTGGACAAGGCGAGCTTCCCGCGTGACAAGGCTTGTGGGGGTGGGATGCCGACGCGGGTGTGGAAGCGGTTTCCGTATGTCGAGCCGTATCTTGATTCTCTCTCATACGGTAGCGTTACCTATTCGATGTCGTGTCGGTATCAACTTCGTGTGGTTCGTGATACCCCGTTTTTGGGGATGGTGCAGCGCCGGGAGTTTGATGCGGCGTTGCTGCGTCTCGCGGTTGAGGCGGGTGTGGAGTTCCGTCCGGAGACCGCGGTGGTCGATATGGAGGTTCGGGCTGATCGGGTGGCGTTTTCGCTGTCGTCGGGGGAGCGGGTGGAGGGGAGGGTGGTGCTGGGCTGTGATGGGATGAATAGTCTTGTGGCGCGGAAGGCGGGGTTGTCGTCTGCGGATGATTTGCGGTGCGTGTGCCTGGTCGGTGAGCATCCGATGAGTTCTGAGCAGCTCGCCGTGTTGTATTCTGAGAAGCATCTGGTGCATTTGTTCATCAAGGCGCAGGGGATTGCGGGGTACGGGTGGGTGTTTCCGAAGAAGGATTGTGTGAATGTCGGGATTGGGGAGTTTTCGTCTGCGGTCCAGACTGGGACACAGCGGCGGAGCCTGAAGGAGACATATAGTCTGTTCATCGCGTCGTTGAAGGCTCAAGGGTTGTTGCCGGTGGGGTTTCCTGATGATGATGCGCGGGGGGCAGTCCTGCCGATTTTCCCATTGAAGAAGACGTTCGCGGACAGGGTGATGGTCTGCGGTGACGCGGCGGGGTTCATCAACCCGATTACAGGGGAGGGGATCTATTATGCGATGATGTCTGGGTTGTTGGCCGGGGGGGTGGCTGCGGAGGCGGTCGCTGCCGGTGATTTCTCTGCAGGGTTCCTGGGACGGTATCAGCAGCGGTGGTGGCGTGAGTTCGGGCGTGATCTGAAGATCCTGGGGGGATTTAACAAGCAGTGGGGGAAGAACTCGGAGCGGATCGTGAAGTTGTTGATGCGGGATCGGCAGCTGGCGCGGTTGACGATTGGCGTGACGGGTGGGCAGATTAGTTTTTCGAAGTATATCGGGGTGATTCTAGTGCGGTATCTGTATTCTTTGATGAAGGAGGCGTTGATGCCGGTGAGGTCGATGAAGGAGCCTTAAGTTTTCATCCTGAGTTCTCGGCGCAGGATCTTCCCTGAGATGGTTTTTGGCAGCTCGTCCATGTATTCGATGATGCGTGGGTATTTGTAGGGGGCGGTGGTGTTTTTGACGTGGTCTTGGAGTTCTTTGGTGAGGGTGTCTGAGGGTTTGTAGCCTTTGGCGAGGACGACGAAGGCTTTGACGACGATGCCGCGGACGCCGTCAGGGTCTGGGGTGCCGACGACGGCGCATTCGGCGACGGCGGGGTGTTCGATTAATGCGGATTCGACTTCGAAGGGGCCGATGCGGTAGCCGCTGGATTTGATGACGTCGTCGTCTCTGCCGACGAACCAGAAGTAGCCGTCGTCGTCTTTGTAGCCTTGGTCGCCGGTGTAGTAGTAGGGGCCGCGGAAGACGCGTTGCATGAGTTCTGGGTCTTTCCAGTATTCTTTGAAGAGGCCGGGTGGCCTGACGTCGCCGATGTAGAGGCAGATGTTGCCGACTTCGTTGGGTTTGAGTTCGGTTCCTTCGTCGTTGACGATGCGGACGTCATGTCCTGGGGTGGGTTTGCCGACGCTGCCGTATTTGATGGGCATGAAGGGGTAGTTGGAGAGGACGCAGACGGTCTCGGTCTGGCCGTAGAAGTCGTAGATTTCGAGGCCGAAGGCTTTTTTCCAGACGCGGATGACCTCGGGGTTCATGGGTTCGCCGGCGCTCATGCAGTGTCTGAGTTTGAGGGTGTATTGGGTGAGGTCCATCTGGATGAGCATGCGGTAGACGGTGGGTGGTGCGCAGAAGGTAGTGACGCCGTATTTCTCCATCATCCTGAGGAGTCCGTCGGCGTCGAAGCGGCCTGGTGTCTCCCATTGGATGATGGCGGCGCCGACGATCATCTGGCCGAAGAGTTTGCCCCAGGCGGCCTTCGCCCAGCCGGTCTCGGAGACGGTCCAGTGGAGGTCGCATTTGGTGAGGCCTTGGGCGAAGCGGGCGGTGACCTCATGGCCTAAGGGATAACTGTGGGTGTGGAGGACCATCTTGGGGTGTCCTGTGGTGCCGGAGGTGAAGTAGATGAGCATGGGGTCGGTGGCGAGGGTTTTGCCGATCTCTTTTTGGGGGAGGGCACGGGATGCTGTGTTCATCTGTTCTGAGAAGTTGAGCCAGCCGTCGCGTTTGCCGTCGATGAGCATGACGTGGCGGAGGGTGGGGCATTTGGCTCTGATGGCGTCGACTCTGTCTGCATGGTCGAGGTCGGTGACGACCATGACGGCGCCGGAGCGGTTGACGCGGTATTCGATGTCTTTGGTGGTGAGCAGGACGGTGCCGGGGATGGCGATGACGCCGAGTTTGAACATGCCGATGAGACTGATGTACCATTCGGGGATGCTTTGGAGGATGACGAGGGCGTGTTCGCCTTTGGTGATGTTGAGGTTGCGCAGGATATTAGCGAATTGGTTGGATTGGACGCTGAGGTCGTAGAAGGTGTGGTAGCGGGGTTGTTCGCCGGCCTTGTCGATGGAGATGAGGGCGAGTTTGGTGCGGTCTTCGGCCCATTGGTCGACGACGTCGAAGCCGAAGTTGTAATGCTTGGGGACCTTCCAGGTGAAGTTCTTGTAGAGTTCTTCGTAGCGGTCCTTTTTAGTGAGACTGGGCTCGCACTGGGGCTGTACCATTGGTGGTTCACCTTCGTGGTTCTGTTGTGTTTCTTTTTTAGAGTCCGAGGCGGCGGGCGATGACCATGCGTTGGACTTCGCTGGTTCCCTCGCCGATCTGGCAGAGTTTGACGTCGCGGTAGAAGCGCTCGAGGGGGAGGTCGCGCATGTAGCCGTTGCCGCCGTGGATCTGGATGGCGTTTCGGGTGGCGTTCATGGCGATGCCGCTGGCGAAGAGTTTCGCCATGCTTGCTTCCATGCCGAAGGACTGGTGTTGATCTTCGAGGTAGGCGGCGCGGTAGACGAGGAGTCTGGCGGCGTCGATTTCGGTGGCCATGTCAGCGAGCATCCATTGGATCGCCTGGTTCTTGCCGATGGGTTTGCCGAATTGTTCTCTGGTTTTGGCGTATTGGAGGCTCTCATCGAAAGCTCCTTGGGCGATGCCGACGCTCATGGCGCCAATGGCGGTGCGGCCGCGATCGAGGATGCCCATAGCGCCGACGAAGCCGAGGTCTTTTTCGCCGAGAAGGTTCTCCTTGGGGACTTTGCAGTTTTCGAGGATGAGTTCGACGGTGTGACTACCGCGCAGGCCGAGTTTGTCCTCGGTGACGCCGACGCTGAAGCCTGGGGTGCCTTTTTCGACAATGAAGGCGCTGATGCCTTTGGCACCCTTGGTCTTGTCGGTCTTGGCCATGACCGTGGTGACGAGGGCGAGGTCGCCGCTGGTGATGAATTGCTTAGTGCCGTTGAGGACCCAGTGGTCGCCTTCAAGAACAGCGGTGGTCTTCATGCCGGCGGCGTCAGAACCTGCGCTGGGCTCGGTGAGGGCCCAGGCGGCGAGGGCTTCGCCGGTGAGCAGTTTTGGCAGGTATTTTCTGCGTTGTTGTTCGGTGCCTTTTTCGTAGATGTGGCCGACGCCGAGTGAGTTGTGTGCTTCGACGGTGATGCCGGTGGAGCCGCAGACGCGGCTGATTTCTTCGAGGGCGATCATGTAGCTGATGCGGTCGATACCGGCGCCGCCGTATTCCTTGGGGACGGTCATGGACATAAGGCCGAGTTTGCCCATTTTTTTGTAGAGGTCCCAGGGGAAGTATTCTTCTTTGTCGATCTTGGCGGCGAGGGGTTTGATTTCTTTGTTGGCGAACTCGCAGACCATGGCTTGGAACTGTTGCTGATGTGGGGTGAGCGTGAAGTCCATAGTGTTTTCCCGTCTCCTGCAATGGGGTTGTTGATTTTAAGGTTACGCTGAAGGGTTTATCCGTTGGTCTTTTGATATTTGTTATTTATTAGATTTAAAATCGGCGGAACGGGGTGAATCTCCGAACTATGTTACCACTTTGGCAAGGACCGTGGTCATCTCGTCTATGATACTGTCGCACTACCTCTCAAAGCGTAGAAAATATCATTCTCTATCCGAAGATTGTGTGGAGGAGCAGGAAGGCATTTGGGAACCGATCCAGGAGCCAATGTAGGATTGGGAACCGCGGCGGCTGGTACGGCATCTTGACGGTGAGGTTGGCCCAGTCGGTTTCCCAGAGGTATTGGTCCCGGGCTTTGACTTTGACGGTGTAGGTTCCTCGTTTCTTCCAGGTGTGGGATTGTGTGATAGGGTGTCCGGAGGGTGACGGGGTGGTCCAGTTCGTGAAGGTGCCGTCGCCCCAGTCGACGTAGTATTGGAGGGTGTCGTTGTCCGGGTCGGTGGCGGTGATGGTGTAGTCGTAGGTCCGTCGGACGTGACCGGTTGCATCGCCGGTAATGGTTGGCAGGGTGGGTTGTGTGTCGTTCATGGTGCCTAAAGCATATAAGTATGAATAGTCAGGTGTAGATCCTGATCCTGCAAAAGATCCGGAGATGTAGATAGTGCCGTCTTCGGCAATGACAGGTGAGGATTGGATATCGCCATGGGCATGGAATGCCCAGCGGAGGCTGCCATTCTTATTGAGTGCATAGAGGTTGCCGTCGCATGAGGCACAATAGATAGTCCCATGGGCATCAATGGCTGGTGATGACATGATGTCGTTGCCGGTTTGGAAGGCCCAATTAAAGGTCCCGTTGGGAGCGATACTATAGAGTCGGTAGTGTGTCTGGTCGCCGACGTAGATGGTTCCGTCTGCGGCGATTGCTGGGGTCGATCCGCCAATCCAGCCGGTGTAGACCTTCCAATTAAGTGTCCCATTAGGAGCAAGGGAATAGAGATAACCTCCCGTGCTCCCGACATAGATTGTTCCATCGTCTGCGATGGAGGCAGAGGCGACGCCTTTTGTCCCGCCGCCATAGAATTTCCATCGCATAGTACCATTCGGGTTGAGGGCGTAGAGATATCCGTCATTGGAGCCGATGTAAATGGTGCCGTCGTCGCTTATAGTTGGGTCAGTGAAGATATAGGATTGCGCGTGGAAATACCATTTAATGGTTCCGTTGGGGAAGACTGCGGCGAGCCGATAACTATCTGAGACAGGGCAGTAGATGATACCGTCGTTGTCGATAGCAGGGGAGGATGCCCATCCGCTTCCAAGCGAAATCCACCATTTGATTGTGCCGTTCGTGTTAATCGCATAGAGTCTTCCTGCTATTGTGCCGATGTACACTGTCCCGTCAATTCCAATAGCGGGTGAAGAATGCTCGACACCCCCGGTACTAGCTCGCCATTTTTCAGATCCATCCGAGTTAATAGCAACTGTGCAGTGTTCTCCACATAATCCAACATATATCGTGCCATTGTTATCGATGGTGGGGGAGGAATATAATATGTCCCAGGTCGATTTGAATCGCCATTTTTCGATGCGCCAGTTCCCACTTGGGGCATACGGACTTCTCCCGGTATGCCTGGTATCATGGCAGTACATCGGCCATGCGGAATCCAGAAGACCATCAGATAATGTTTCACCACTCGTCGGAGTCGCAGGTAAGATGGATGGAAGAATAAGCAGGGACGTTACAAGAATCAATATTGTTCTAGGCTGCCACAAAGTACTTTCCCCCATAATGAATCGTCCGTGAGATTTATTAAACTGTCTCTGGAGGTTTAAAACGCATTCCCCTTTTTCCTCAATCAGATTTGAACGAGCCCGTTTTAAGTAAAATATTTAGAATCACGCCAGTGCCTGCCTTTTTTAAGGTTGACTCTGGCTTGTGTTACCACGCCGATTCTTCTCTTTTATTGATCAAAGATTCTATGGAGCAAGGGGAAGGCGTTAGGGAATCGGTTCAGGAACCAGTGAATGAGAGGGAATTGGGGTGGTTGGTACGGCATCTTCACGGTGAGGTTGGCCCAATCGGTCTCCCAAAGGTATTGGTCCCGGGCTTTGACTTTGATGGTGTAGGTGCCGCGCTTGTGCCAGGTGTGGGATTGGATGATGCTCTGGCCAGAGGGTGTGGGACTGGTCCAGTTGGTGGTGGTACCGTCGCCCCAGTCGATGTAGTAGGAGAGGGTGTTGTTGTCCGGGTCGGTGGCGGTGATGGTGTAGGTGTAGGTTCTACGGACGTGGCCGGTTTGATTGCCCACGATGGAGGGGAGGGTTGGTCGGGTGTCGTTGATTGACCCGAGGGCGTAGAGGAATGAATATGGAGGGATAGATCCTGAAGGGGGGAATTCTCCGGAGATGTAGATTGTGCCATCTTCCACGATGACTGGTGAGGATTTGATGCCTTCGTCAGCCACATGGAATGTCCATCGGAGCGTGCCATTTTTATTGAGTGCATATAGATCATGATTGTATGAGCCGAAGTAGATCGCCCCATTGGCATCGATAGAGGGTGATGAATAGATATGACCCTGAGCCTCGAAGTACCAATTTAGTGTGCCATTTGGGGTAAAGCTATAGAGTCGACAGTAATCAAGGTCACCGATATAGATTGTCCCATCGAGTGCGATGGCTGGGGTGACTTCTGTCGTGCCGACATAGTGCTTCCATCGGAGTGTTCCGTTTGGATTGAGGCTGTAGAGATATCCATCCCAGGATCCAAAGTAGATGTTGCCGTTGGTGTCGATGCTTGGTGCTGATTGGACGTAATCACCTGTGCTGAATTTCCATTGTAAGGTCCCGTTTGGATTGATAGCGTAGAGGAACCGGTCATTGGAACCGATATAAATGGTCCCGTCGTCGCCAATGGCAGACGAGGAGTAGATCCAGGCATTGGTCTGGTATTTCCAGATAGTCGTCCCGTTGGGAGCGATGGCGTGTAAGTAGCCGTTGTCAGTATCACCGATATAAATAATACCGCCCGTACCAATAACGGGTGAGGAATAGGTTGCTCCAATATCTGTTTTCCATTTCTCGGTTCCATTAGGCATGATTGCATAAAGGTAGCCGCGCATCGATCCAGTATAGATTGTGCCGTCATTTCCAATTGCAGGAGAAGAGACTGTGCTGCCGATATCCACAAGCCACTTGATTGTCCCATTGGGATAGATTGCGTACAAGTAGCCTTCATTATTGGACCCGATATAAAGTGTGCCATTCTTGTCAATAGCTGGGGAAGAGACGGTAATCCCCCAGGTCATCTTGACTTTCCATTTTTCTATACGCCAGTTTCCAGTTGGTGCATACGGGCTTTGCCCGGTATGTTTGGCATCATGGTGGAACATTGGCCACGCGGAATCCAAGAGGCCACCGTTTCGTTCCGCAGCCGTGCCGCCACCCGCATCCGAAGGGGGTTGAACGCCCACCGCGGAGATTGGCATGATAAAGAGGGAGAGAATGAACAATCGAACAAGTATTCGAATGAGGAGGTTTTTTTCTCTGCCCATAATCAAGGCCCTGGACAATATATGTTATTTTTATTATTTAAAGCTACTTCTGTTTTTTCACCGTTTTGAATAGTTTCACCGATCCCACGTTCACCTTTTAAACCACCATATTGTTTCGTATTCTGGAGGCTATGAAGGATGAATAAGAAGACAATCAAGGCGATAGGATTACTGCTAGGCTTGACGATGATTATGAACACACTTATTGTCGTAAGAATGCCGCATGAACTCACGGTCATGGCTGAACCAGAGCAAGAAGAGGAAATCCCACTCAACACACCCTACATTAACGATGTAATAGAAGCTCTTTCAAGAATTATTGAAGACAATCCTCAAGGCAGATATTTTGGAACAGATGGGGAAATCGTAGCAAGAGACAGTATTATAACTTGGATGAATGAAATAGGCCTATGGACGACGACTGAAAAACTCCCAAACGAATCTTCACCCCTCTATCGATCAAGTGTTCATCTTTATAACTTTGATGACGACCTGCAAATAATAAGTCATAATTTAACACTTATTAATCTGACAACTCAAAACATTACCAGGATTAACATAACTAATGAAAGTCATATTGCACCTCGATGGAACCATACAATGTTAGAATCCCTCGGCTTTTTCCTTGAAAATCACTCCAGAGACACATTGTCTACGACCTTCAAGGAAACCAACCTAAATATATATGAAAAACCCTGGCACGTCTATGAAAACCTAAGTAAATTACTCCTCGACATCATCGATCATATCGAAAAATACAACCTCAATAACGAAAGCCTGCTCAATTTGATAGCCTGCATTATCGAGCGGATCCAAAATGCATGGGGCATCACATTCGAGGAAGCATTCACCAATCTCTCCCTAGCGCTTGAGAGGATACCTGGATTATCTGATGATATCGGGTCAGGATGTGGCTGCAACTGCTCAGAGCCTTTCGTCTTCATCGCTGAAGATCCCTCCTTTAATCCAGACCCGGAAAAATATTATGGGGAACAATTTCTACAACACCTTTACAATCGATTCGATGAAAACAATCGCCCTCTAGCACAAATATTATGTAAGTTCTTCCTCAAACAGGCACGGTTCTTTGAAATGATGATATGGAGCAGGCACCCATGCTTCCGAGGCCTCATCCTCTACGACCACAACAATGATACATTCAACACCGATCAACCCCAATACTACCCACTGCCCGTCATCTACATCACCGGCAAACAAGGACAAGAAATCATCAGAAACATCGAAAACTACCGCATCAACTACAGTATCGAACAATACTGGAATGACAGCGTCGATAGTTGGAACGTCATCGGCCAAATCAACGGAACCAACCCATACAAAAACATCATCATCGGCTGCCTCTACGACGGGAAGCAATGCCAAGCAAGCGCAGATAGCTCGGTCGGCATCGGCATCATGCTCGCCATCGCATGCTACTACAAAGAGAACAACATCACACCGATGTACAACCTCCGATTCGTCGCCTTCAGCGGAGAAGAAGCAGGCCTCCACGGAGCCTACGCCTACCACAAAATGCACTGGGACGAAGTCATCACAGGTCAAATCCCGATTGTCATCGACTTGAACCAATTCGCCTACCAGCAAACCAACCCACCCCCAGCACTCTGGATCTTCAGCAACCACCCAGGCTATAACCAGACCATAAAAACAATCGCGGACGACACCCAGTTCACCACACTCGTAAACAACACCACTGCACTCAAGACGCAGGAGACAGGAAAAAGAAGCCCTGTCTATTTAAGCGACAACTATCCTTTCTACAGCGGTTTTCATCGCGTCTTTTGCTTCATCAAGGAAAACGTCTCCTTTCCCCCCGGGAAATGGCTGATGCATCACCGCGATGGCAACAACCACACCGAAGGCGACGTCGTAAAAAACCTCAACCCCGTTGAGGTCAACGCGACCGCTGAACTCATCCTCAACGTCACCAAGTACCTCACCATCGCCTCCAACGCTTGGTTCGCCGGCGACCCAGACATCACCCTCACCGACTCACAATATGACAACAACAACGACCCTGACGCCGTCAACGTCTCCTATCATATCGACACCGACCGACCTCACGACTATACCAAAGTCAGGACCATCCTTACCTCCGAAGATCATCCCGTCCTAAAACGGTACGAGAAAAACGCCATCTACACCAGCACACCAGACGGAATCGACGGCTATCTCAGAACCATGCCGCCGCAAAGCGCACCCAAAGGGTACTACGACCTCGCTGTTTTTCTTTTCAACTTCACTGGAGACATCGACGACCCCGATCATGTTAAATGGGACGACGGATGCTACGCAGACGACTACTACACCCTCTCACACATCTACCTCGCACCCGTCAACGACCCACCCGAAAAACCCAACATCACCAATACACCAACCGGAGAGCTTGACCGAAACGAGGAATTCCCCTTCCAAGCCACATGCAGCGACCCCAACAGCGACCCCTTACTCTGGTTCCAATGGCGATACCAAACCAGAAGCATAAATGGATACAAAGACCACTATACCCGCTGGCGACCAAGCTTCAACGGACAAGACACTTTCACACAATCATGGCGTCTCGGCGGCACCTACAATGTCTCCGTCCACGTCAAAGACCACATCCTCAGCCCCGACTCGATAAGTCCTTGGACTAATTGTACCGTTCACGTCCGCTCGATTTTTGACGGAGCCTACAACAACTGGGACCCCACCCTTCTCAACGACTTCACCTTGCACACTGTCGCCGTGGGACAAACGACCAGTTGCTCCGGCCTTTCACCCGAGGTCACCATCGACCATGAAACCCGAGGCAACCTCACCTGGACCTGGGACTTCGGCGACGGCAACATCTCCCACGACCAGAACGCCAGCCACGCCTACACCCAACCCGGTACCTACACCATCAACGTCAGCATCCACACCCCCGATAACGAGTACCTCAACTGCTCCCAGAACATCACCGTCCTCATCCTCAACTCCAACTTCCAAGCCACCGGCGACTGGAAACCAGGCCAACAAGTCATCTTCAACGACACCTCCGCCGGCAAATACAACATCACTGACTGGACCTGGGACTTCGGCGACGGCACCTACTCCTACACCCAAAACACCACCCATACCTACCCCAACGCCAGCATCTACAACGTCACCCTCACCGTCCACGACACTGAAGGACACAGCCATAACGTCACCCACCCCATCTGGGTCGAACTCGACGTCCCCGACTTCACGCAAGTACTCTCCCTGCCCAACCGAGTAGGACCCGGGGAACCGATCACCATCGCCGCCGACCTCATCGACAACGAAAGCGGCCTCAAGACAATCAAAGTCAACATCACCTCCCCCGATGGTACTACCTACCGTAACGTCTCCATGGTCAATGACACGCTCACCCCCTACGACTACACCTACATTTTCGATGACACCTGGCAGACCGGCGCCTACAACTACAGTATCTGGACCGTCGATAATGCTAACAACACCGACCTCATCTCAGGTTTTAATTTCACCGGCAGCGCCAACGCCACCATGACCATCTGCACCCTCAAAGACACCTACGGACCCTTCGACTACGTCAACCTCACCGACCCCCCACAACCCACCCCGCCCAGCCTCGGCGTCGAACACCTCGACAACGGCACCATCCTGCACTTCTGGAACCAACACGACAGCTACTACCTCGACAACACCACCGGCGTCCAACTCACCAACCACCACAACCACTACTGGTCCCACAACGTCCTCATGCTCGGCTACCACACCCAAACCGGCTGGCACATCCTCTTCCGCACCGACGAACTCACCGGCTTCACCCAAACCATAGACACCGACAACACCACCTCCATCAACATCACCTACACCAAAGACCTCACCTACCAAGGCTACCCCATCCGCCTCACCCTCACCTACCACCTCGGCACGTACGACACCAACCTCATCGTCATCCCCTCCATCAAGAACCTCGGCACCACCAGTATCCCCTACACCCTTGGCTTTGGCTGGGAGATCAACGACATCCACATCGACGACACCACCGAAAACGACACGGTCAGCATCGACGGCACGACGTACCTGCTTAACCAATCCCTCAACCGCACCTACACCACCCTGACTGATACCACGGTCTTCCTCAAGGAGAACCACACCGACAACTCCATCTCGACCCTGTACCTCCACTGGAACCCCAGCCTCACCTACCTCCTCCAAGTCAAATCTCGCCAAGGCCAAACGAACGCCCCCGTCTCCCTCTTCATCCGCATCGGGACACTGGCTCCCGGCCAACAGAAGCAGACCCAGCTCCACTGGTACGACGCCCTCCAAACCACGTACTACTTCAACAGCTATGATCCTAAACAAGCCTGGGACGCCGACCCAGAAAACATGGTTGACGAAACCAACGAGACGTTCGCTTACACAAAACTCGACGGTGAAACCCAGCTCCTGAACGGCACCACCTGCAATGGCACCGACCTCGGTAGCATCCAGAAAGTCGAGATCCGGGCCTGCTGCTATCGGGAAGGAAAAAACGGTTCAATCACCCTGTGGCCGTATATCCAAGAAAAAGGCGAGAACCATACCTTTAATGTGTCCGATGTGCCGGAGTGGACGCCCTGGGTAGAAGTCACCAACAACCTCACATCAGAGGAACATTGGACCTGGGAGCAGGTCAAGTCGTTATCCTGCGAGGTCGAAGCCCATGTGGACCAGGAGAATGAATTTGTGTTCTGCTCAATGGTGGAACTCCGCGTAACCTACGGCACCGCGCCCAGCATCACCTCCCCCGAGCCAGCCTACGGCAGCATCGGAATCAGCCTGACGCCCTGGGTGAACGTCACTGTTGCTGACCCTGCGGGCGGCATGATGAACCTCACCTGGTACACCAACTCGACGCCCTCGACCCTGATCCTGTATCCCGATGGGAACGGAAGCACGACCGGTCTGGGGAGGAACACCGGCAAAGCGAACTATGAGTGCGTGGATGAGACCATAGCAAATGAAGATGAGGATTATGTGTGCCGGCAGGATACGACCTGGGCAAACGACACCTACTTGCTCACGGACCACACGGATGAGTCGGGCGTGATCAGTCAGGTCTGCGTCGTGGCGCGCTGCGAACGCACCAGCGAATTCCTATTTCCACCGGTTCCCAGCGAGGCGAAAATCATTCTCAAGGTCGGCAACAACCGCGTTCTGAGCCCTGTCTTCACCCCGTCTGTCTACGCGAACTTCTCATTCACCCGATCAACGAACCCCTCGAATCAACCCTGGACGTGGTCCGACATCGACGCGTTGCAGGCGGGGATCGCGTTCATCGGCACCGAGGGTGAGTCACGCTGCACCCAGCTTATTGTGTATGTGTGACTACTCGAACAGCACGGGGTGGAACTATTTCGGGGAGAACGCAAGCGTCGGCAACGGCACGTATCGACAACGGTACACTGGTGCCCTGTGGAATGGGCAGTGGTGGTACTGGAAGGTGAAGGCGGAGAGCACCTCGGGGACGACCTGGAGCCCCATCTACAAGTTCTATACCGGGCGGGAGTCGAAGATCGTGAACACCGGGACGACGAACATCACCGGGTTCGTCTACATCGAGGCCCAGTACTTTGACGAAGGCTATCAGGAATGGCTGCCGGATGTGACCGTGGTGAATGAGACCCAGCTTCGGCAGATAGGGGTTGGCGGGGTCCTTCCGCTGGATGAGATCTTCAATGCCCAGGAACTTCGCGCCAATGAGTTGCATCCTGAGAATGTGCCGCATCGGCTCGTCGTTACGCTCCAGGACTCCGATGGTAACATTTTGAGGTGCGACGATGGCCGCTTGATGATGGCCTCCTGGGAGTTCACCGTCGACGGTTGGTAGATTAGGCGGCAAGCCTGGTCTCTTTCTTTTTTCTGTTTTTTTATGGTATTAAATCGTCTTCCCTCGAGGTAGTGATGTTGATGACTCCCTGGAGTGTTCTTAGACAATAGTTTTTATTAGGATTGTGGTGTTTCTGGTGAATGGGAAAGTTTTAATGCTTGGTGAGCAGGGTATGAGTGGTCAGGTGCCATCTGTGGTTCAGGCTGGGACGGGGAAGCTTGTCGGTTGGCATGATCCGGATGAGAACCGGGCGTGGATCGTTGCGAACAAGACGCGGAGTCTTGTGGATAAGCGGATGCCGATGTCAGAGGCGATCCGTTCTCTTGTGGCTGATGGTTCGTTTCTTGCGATGGGCGGGTTCGGGCACGTGCGTGTCTCGATGGCTGCCGTCTACGAGATGGTGCGGCAGCACAAGCGGCATCTGACGATGGCGGGGAAGACTGCGGTCCATGACCTGGATGTGCTCGTTGGGGCTGGATGCGTTGATGCTGTTGAGGTCGCGTATGCGTTTGGGCATGAGCTGCGCGGGCTGTCGCCGGCGTCACGGCGCGCAGTCGAGCAGGGTTGTTGCAAGGTCATCGGGGAGATCAGCAACGCGGGGTATCAGTGGCGGTTCCTGGCTGGTATGATGGGGCTGCCGTTCATCCCGACGCGAGTGATGCTGGGGACCGATACGTTCAATCGAAGTTCTGCGAAGGTCATTGAGGATCCGTTCAGTGGGAAGCCGATCTGTCTGTTACCGGCGTGCATCCCGGATGTAGCGGTGATCCATGTCCCGCGGGCTGATAAGTATGGGAATGCGCAGATTGATGGGATCATGGTTGAGGATTTTGAGTTGGCGCGTGCGTCCCGGCGAGTGGTTATTTCCACTGAGAAGATCATTGCCTCTTCAAGGATTCGTGCGGAACCGTGGAAGACGGTGATCCCGTTCTATCTGGTGGATGCCGTGGTGCAGGTGCCGTATGGCTCACATCCGTGTCAGATGCCGTATTTGTATTTCTTCGATGAAGCGCATATCGGGGAGTGGCTGTCGTCGTCGCGGTCGGATGAGGGCGTGGAGGCGTACCTGGCGAAGTACGTGTATGGCTGCGATGATCACGCTGAGTATCTCAAGCGTATTGGTGGGTCGCGGACGCTGCAGCGGCTGCGGAGAATCGAGCATTTCGAGGAATCGATGACGGCACCGTGGATCAAGAAAGGAGAGGGAACGCCGAAGAGTGGGTATTCCTCGACGGAGTTGTTGGCGTCGGCGGCCTCGCATGCTTTGGAGGATGGCCGGTCTGTGTTCGTGGGGACGGGACTGCCGATGATTGCAGCGATGCTGGCGCAGCGGACGCATGCGCCGAACCTCCTGCTGGTATTCGAGGCGGGGGGGATCGGGCCGCAGATGCCGGTGCTGCCGATCTCGGTGGGGGATTCGCGGACGTTCTACCATGCAGTCGCGGCCTCGAGCATGCATGATACCATGTCCATGAGCCAGGCCGGGTACCTCGACTACGGGTTCCTAGGTGCGGCGCAGATTGACATGTATGGGAACATCAACACAACGGTAATCGGCCCATATGAGCATCCGAAGGTCCGGCTGCCTGGGAGCGGCGGCGCGAACGACGTGGGGAGCCTTTGCCACAGGACGATTATCATCATGCGGCAGGACAAGGAGAGGTTCCTCCCTCGAATCGATTTCCTGACGACGCCGGGATATCTTGATGGTGCGGGGGCGCGGGAGCGAGAGGGCCTGCCCAAGAATGGCGGTCCGTATCGAGTGATCACCCAGCTGGGCGTCTATGGGTTCGATGCAGCGTCGAAGCGGATGACATTGCTGTCGTTGCATCCAGGCGTCACACTAGAGATGGTACGGCAGAACAGCGGCTTCCCGCTCTTGATTTCCAAAAAGGTCGCTCAGACGGCGGCGCCGACCGAGAAAGAGCAGCGGCTCTTACGGGAGATTGACCCGGCAGGCATCGTGATCCAAAAATAGTATCCTTATGGAAGCATCCCTGTTCGTTGAGCTGGATTGAAAAAAAGAATATTTTTATAACGCAACATTTGCTTAGGGGTCTGGGGCACTTATTCCCTCGGTGGGGTTCTAAGGTTCCTTGAGGAGAAAAGGCATGAGACGAGTCTGTATAGTCGGAGGAGCGACAACCCCGTTCGACTACGGTCCAACCGGGTTCGAAAGCATAGAAGGCGGCGCCGCGGACTGCGTCAAAGAGACGATGCAGGACCTGCCGGAGTTTCGCCTCAGAGACCTCGACCTGATGCTCTACGCGCACTTCTCAGTGCACTTCGGACACCAGCTCGCGCCCGAATGGATTATCCACGACCACCTTGGGTTAGCCGGCTTGCCACACTACCGCGTCGAAAACGGCGGCAACACCGGCGGCTCCGCCCTCTACGCGGCGGTGCTCGCGGTCATGAGCGGGCAACATGACGTGGTCGGCATCGTCGGCTGGGAGACCATGGACTCCGTCTCACAGTCCCAGGGCAGCGAGTTCATCGCCCTCGCCAGCGACATCCGGTATGAGCTGCTGGTCGGCGGCATCTACCCCATTTATTATGCGGCCATGGCGAACAAATGGATGAAGGAGAACCACGTCACCGAAGAAGACGTCGCCAGCATCGCCGCCAAGAACAAAAACAACGCCATGGACAACCCCAAGGCCCAATGGTACCGCAACGATCATCGCTACATCAGCGTGGACGATGTCATGGCCTCACGGCTCATCGCCTACCCCCTCAAGAAGTACGACTGCTGCCTGATGAGCCGCGGCGTCGCCTTCCTCCTCGTCTGCAGCGAGGAATACGCCAAACAGGTGAACCCAGACGGCTATGTCACCATCGACGGCATCGGACTCTCGAGCTGCACGATCAGAGCCGGCGACCGCATCAACTACCCCGCCTGGAAGGAACGGTACGGGCCCGGGTACCCGGATATGACCGAGTTCGCGGCCTGCCGCAACTCCGCGGAAAAGGCATACAAGATGGCAGGGATCTCCGACCCCCTTCACCAAATTGACTTTGGGGAGATCCACGACGCGTTCTCCACCTCGGAGGCGCAGATCTACAAGGCGCTGGGGCTCGCAGACGGTGACCACATCGCCCAGTTCCTCAGGGACAAGAGCACCCATATGGACGGGGAGATCCCAATGAACCCAGGCGGCGGGCTGCTCGGCTACGGGCATCCTGTCGGTGCGACTGGTATCATGAGCACCATCGAATGCTTCTATCAGCTCTCGGGGCTGATCCCCAAGAAGCATCTCAGCTCGAAGACGCAGGTCCCCGACCCGACCACCGGCATCGTCAACAGCCATGCGGGGACCGGGACGAGCATTTCCAACTTTATCATCAGGAGGCCATAAACATGGGGGGAACCGTAATGGTACAACAACGGAAAAAAACGAAGTACGCTAGTGGACCGACCTTCACCGAGAAAAAAGAATTCCGACCAGCCGGCGTCCAAGAAACCGGTCTGGCCTTCGTCGGTTACGAAATCTCTGATGACCGGAAGACGATGAATCAGTTCCTCCACTATGACCAGCTATATACGATCCGACATGGGAAGAACAGCCCGTTCTTCGTCGGCCTAATCGAGGGAAAAATTATGGGGACGCGTTGTCCGCGGTGCGGGACAAGCTGGGTGCCAGTCCGAACGCACTGCTGGAACCTGGACTGCGAGCTCGCAGAGACCGAATGGGTCGAGATGCCCTTGACCGCGACCGTGCACACCTGGACGGTGGCCGGGTGGAGCGGACGGTCCTCACTGAAACGCCTGCCGATCATCCTCGTCTACGCGATTATCGGAGACAGCAGTGTTGCCATCGCTAATGAGCTGCGAGGGATTAAGCCCTGGGATGTTGAGTTCGGTATGCCGCTCAAGGTAGTCTTCAAGTCCAAAGACCAGCGGCAGGGTGTGATCACCGACTTCCATTTCGAGCCGGCGGACGGTTGGCAGCCATCGCCCATGAACGATGAGAAGCGGCGGATCAAGGCGCTGGTCGAGCCCGTCTACGAATGGGTGAAGACCCTTAAATAAAAAAATGGGGTTAGAGCTGGGTCTGTAGGAAGCTGAGGAGCTGCTCCTTCGTGAACGGTTTGAAGAGGACCGCCTCTTTCGGGTCCTGGGTTTTCTCCCCTGGTTTGACCGGGTAGAGGGCCCGGATCGTTGTCCCTGGGATTTGCCGGTCGACGAGGATTAACGCGACTTCGTTCTCTTTTGTGTCCTCAAGCTGGGTGACGGCCTCGCGGTTGGTCGCAGCGGCCATGACCTTGATGTCCTCCTTAGAGATGTATTGGGCGATGGTGGCCTGGAGGCTCTGTTCCTTGTCGACAACCATGATCGTCCGCATCGTTCCCATTCTCCTACGCTTGAAGCTTGGAAACAATCTTGGAATTATATATGCTTTTGCACAACAAGCTTTAAATGACGCAGGTTTGCTACGTCCCACTTAATGATTACACGGTCACAAGCTATCGTCCTCATGCAGAAATACCTACGGACGAAGAACCTCGT
Source organism: Methanobacteriota archaeon (assembly GCA_963769885.1). Lineage (GTDB taxonomy): Archaea > Thermoplasmatota > E2 > DHVEG-1 > DHVEG-1 > CAIRCU01. Next base: position 281,217 of record CAVYNH010000007.1, on the reverse strand, counting down.
AAAACATTCTTATGCGGTCGAGGCAATCATGCGCACACTCGCGGGCAGACTGGGGGAAGACCCAGAGCTGTGGGGCATCACCGGGCTGCTGCATGACCTGGACTTCGACTTCACCAAGGAAGAGCCAGAGAAACACTCGCTGATGACCATCAAGCTCGTCGGCGAACTCCTCCCGGAGGAGTCCGTGAACGCGATTAAGGCGCATAACTTCGAATACACTGCGGAGATTCCCCAGTCCTACCTGGATAAGGGGTTGATCGCGGCGGATGCGGTCTCCGGGCTGGTCGTCGCAGCCGCGTTGGTGATGCCGTCGAAGAATCTGGCGGATGTCACGGTCCAGACCCTGGTGGGGAAGTTTAAGGATAAGTCGTTTGCGGCGGGCTGTAACCGAAAGAGAATTGAACTCTGTCAGGATACTGGTCTTTCACTGGAGGAATTCCTGGGCCTCAGTCTGAAGGCCTGTCAGGGGATTTCTAAGTCGTTGGAGCTATAGTCCCATGGTGCAAGAAGAAGTAGGTCATCAAGGTCCTTCAGGCCACGAGGGCGGAGAAGGCGAAGAGTACGTCCGACTCCCGCTGCCGCGGCGTCACCAGAAAGAGATGTTCGCGATCGCGGACCGCCTCATGGGAGGCTCCCGCATCCAGGTCGTCTGCGAGGACGGCAAGGGCCGTCTCGCCCGGATCCCTGGGAAGATGAAGCGGAAGGCCCGCGTGCGCGCCGGCGACCTGTTGATTATCAAGCCTTGGGATATCCAGAATGCGAAGGCGGACATCGTGTTCCGCTACAGCCGCACGCAGGCGATCAGCCTGGCCAAGCGGCATCTGCTCCCTGAGGCCATTAATGTCTTCTGAAGACCTGCTCAGTGACCGATGGTTGAAGAAGCTGGACCGCACCTCCCAGGCGCTGGCCCAGCATATCGGATTGGATCGGAAGACCTTCGGCGAGGTCTTCGACAAGACCACGCTCTTGCGGCTCAGCAAGCTGTTTTCAGATGGGACGCTGCAGCAGATGGATTTTCCGATTTCGACGGGTAAAGAGGCGAACATCTTCCGGGGGACGACGCCTGAAGGGAATCTGGTCGCCATCAAGATCTATCGGACGTCGAACCTGACGTTCAAGCACATCGCCTCCTATATCGAGGGGGATCCGCGGTTCAAGCATAACATCAAGAGCCGCCGGGACATCCTGGACGAGTGGGCGAAGAAGGAGTTCAAGAACCTCTCACGGCTCTCTGAGCTTTCTATCCGGGTGCCGACGCCGCTGAAGCGGCTGCATAACATCGTGGTCATGGATTACATCGGGACGAAGGACCGTGCGGCGCCGATGCTCAAGGACGTGGACCCACCCGACCCTCAGGCGGTCTACGACGAGCTTCTGGGGTTTGTGAAGAAGATGTACAAGGACCGGCTGGTGCATGCGGATCTCAGCCCGTTCAACGTCCTGTTCTACCGGGGGAAACCCTATATCATTGACGTGGGGCAGGCGGTGCTACTAGATCATCCGCAGGCGTTGGAGTATCTGAAGCGCGACCTTAAAAACCTGGTGCGGTATTTCCAGAAGTACGGCATCAAGGGCGACGATGAGAAGATTTTTGCTAGGCTGACAAAAAAGAAGGAGACGTCGTCATGAGGTACGTACGCATCCCTAAGGAACGTGTCGGGGTCCTCATCGGCCACAATGGCGAGACGAAGCAGTCGATTGAGGAGAGGGCCCATGTTCACCTTGAGATCGACTCTGAGGAAGGCGAGGTCACCATCGATGACACGAAAGCGCAGGACCCGCTGATTGGGCTGAAGGTCGAGGATATCGTCCGCGCGATCGGCCGCGGGTTCTCGCCTGAGGCTGCGTTCCGGCTTTTCAAAGATGATGTGGAGTTGTACATCTTCGATATCTATGACTATGCGGGAAAGACCGAGTCGCATCTCGAACGGGTCAAGGCGCGTGTCATCGGTCGGGATGGGAAGACGAAGCGCGTCATCGAATCGATCACCGGCGCCAGCGTCGTCATCTACGGCCATACTGTCGGCTTGATCGCGGATTTCGAAGGCATGGATGTCGCGAAACGCGCGCTGGATATGCTCTTGTCCGGCAGTCAACATCCCACCGTCTACCGGTTCCTTGAACGGGAAATGAAGAAAATCCGGCTCGGGATCGCTTAACACGAAGTTGCTCATGGTCCTTCCAATAAGGGTTTTTCTGTTGTTTTGACACAAGTTTTAAATACCAACCCTCGTTTATTCCCACGTATTTCCCACGAGGTTAAAATGAGCGTCACCCCTATAAACACAGACGTCACACAGGCGACTCTTGATCTCCTTCATTCCTGAAAGCAATCAAAACCAACCATTTTCTAAATCCTCCAAAAAAACACCTACAACAATAATTTCTCTTTTCCCCGCTCCACAACAAAATGCATTTGTGGACAAAGGAGGAAACAATGGAAAACCCATATGAAGAGACAAAGGCAGGCACAATCCAGACCGGATTGACATCACCAACGCTGTACACACTAGGAGAAAAATTAGGGATGACGAAAGATGCAGTTAACCGCACCATTCGACGCAATAGACGGCTCATCAACAGTCTGCTCATCCTTGCCGTCACCGTCCTTGGCGCCGTCTCATCACTCATCCTCGCCACCCCAGGACGCTACCACAGTGTCAGCACCCAGGACTTCGACAACATCGGCCAAGCCATCTACCAGATGTTCGGCCGATTCTAAACAGAACCGTGACCGGTGCCCCTCAAGGGACACCGGCCATCCGACAAACAAATTCAAACAAAAGGTGAACCACACCATGAAATGGAAACATTACACGCCCTTTGCCGTTGCGTATGAACTCAGCCTACGCTGCAACATGAACTGCATCCACTGCGGCTCTGCAGCCGGCCGACCACGGACCAAGGAACTCCCGACCGCCATCTGGAACCGCACAACCAAAGAACTCGCAGATCTCGGCACCAAGAAAATCTCCCTACTCGGCGGTGAACCCCTCCTCTACCCCGACTGGTACGCTGTCGCCTCCGACATCAAAGACCACGGGATTATGCCAAGCATGGTCACCAACGGCTGGATTATCACCCCAGAGATTATAACAAAACTCCGCACACTCGATTTCCGCACGATCGCCCTCAGCATCGACGGAGGAACACCCGCGACCCACGACGCCATCAGACAAAGGCCCGGCTCATTTGCAAAATGCTTCGAAGTCATGCCCCTCCTCACAGATGCGGGAATCCGCGTCAGCGTTGTCACCACCGTCAACAAACAAAACCTCCCCGAACTCCCTCTCCTCCGACAGCACCTCCTTAACACCGGCGTCGCATGGCAACTCCAGGTTGCCACAGCCATCGGCCGATGCCCACCAAACCTCACCCTCTCCAAAGATGAATTCTACGCCGTCGCACTCTTCATCGCCGGCACGCGCAACCAATACAGCATGAAAGAACTCCCCATCGTCGGCGCCCACTGCTTCGGCTACAATTCAAAGATACTTCCCAACATCAACATCCTCCCTCGCTGGATCGGCTGCCAGGCCGGCATCAGCAACCTCGGCATCCAAAGCGACGGTGCCGTGAAAGGATGCCTCTCCCTCCCACCATCGTTCATAGAAGGCTCCCTTCTTTCCCAATCGCTGACTTCGATCTGGAACGACCCCGCCTGCTTCACCTATAACCGAGAGTTCACTAAAAAAGACCTAAACGCTACCTGTCAAGGCTGTCGTTTTGGCGCCTCCTGCAAAGGCGGCTGCCTCTGCGTCTCCGCCGCACACACAGAGCAATCGCACGCCGATCCCTATTGCCTCCAAACAATCGAACGCGACCTAGCCCTTCAATCTCAAACCGAGGGCTAGACACTCCCCTATTACTTCGTGCGCGCCTCAAAAAAGATAGTGGGATTTTACCAAAAATGTTTTTAGTCAGAAGAGTGTTTCTATCCGGTTTCATCACAAGGCAGCCTATGGAAGACGCCCTCACCATGCTCGGAGTCATCCCTTCCGACCGGAAGAAACTGGAGAGCATGGGCATTACCACCCTCGAACAGATCGCCCTCAGCTCAGTGCAATCGCTAGGCATGGGCCCAGGCAAAGGCACCATGCTCATCCAGCGCGCCCGCAACATCCTCGCGAACCAAAACATCCTCGACATCACCATCACCACCGACGACCTCGTCGAAATCACCGTCAAAAAACGCGACAGAGCCGTCATCAAATCCGTCCTCAACGCCCTCGACGTCTATGCGGTTGGCTGGGGAAACACCGCCCTTAGCATCGAAGGCAACATCCTCCGGCTCACCAGAAAATCACCGACCTTCACCCAAGTCATCACCAAAGCCGAAGGACTCAGAGAAATCCTCGAAGCCAAACACCTCCAAGACCACGAACGACACGGCATCACCCTGCCCGAAGACGACCTCCGTCAGTTCGCACAAAACCGCGGCTTCGACGGCTTCTGGCAGAACGTCTTCCACGACATCCAAGGCAACGACACCATGAAAAAAGTCGTCGCCACCAGCCTCTTCAGCACCTTCGATGAGCCCGTTCACTCCCTCATCATCGGCGAACCCGGCAGCAGCAAAACCATGGCCAAAGAAATCATCAGCACCGACTTCACCGACGTCATGACCATCGGCGCCAACACCACACGAAGTGGCTTGGTCTGCCACCTCGGCACCGGCGAACTCGGCGCCCTCCCCCACGCCGACCACAAGCTCGTCCTCGTCGACGAATTCGACAAAATCCCCGAAGATGACATCGAATACTGCTACGAACTCCTCAGCAACGGCAAATGCAGCGTCCACTCCTCGAAACTCCACCAGACCATCGAAAGCCAGTTCATCATGATCGCCTTCGCCAACCCACGCAGCAAGGTCTTCGGCAAACAAGCACTCAGCGACATCGGACTCTCACCCTTGCTCCTCAGCCGCTGCGCCCTCGTTGTCAGAGTCGAAAACATCAGCCGCGAAGACCGCCTCGCCCTCTTCCGCAAAAAATTCTACGGCGCCGGCGACGCCGTCGACAAACACGACTACTACGACCAATGGCTCAAACTCGCCCGCACCCACCAGCCCACCATCACCGCCACCGACACCGCCGTCGAACGCTACCTCCAAGACATGAACACCATCGTCGAAACCCACATCAACACCACCCTCCGCCGCGACCTCAGAATGAGCGACTACCTCCGCCGCATCCCCTTCGCCATCGCCCGCGCCTCCTTCTCCCCCGTTGACAATAAAATACTCACCCAAGCCATGGAAATCACCAAAGAATCCCTGGAGACCTGGCAACGATGACCATCCCCACCATCAACCCCGAAGAAGCAAGCATCGTCATCAAAGACTTCATCAAAACCTACGTCCGCCAAGCCGGCGCAAACGGCGTCATCATCGGACTGTCCGGCGGCGTCGACAGCGCAGTCGTGGCCTTACTCGCCACCCAAGCCCTCGGCCGCAGGCATGTCCACTGCCTCTTCATGCCGGACGAAGCCACCCCCCAAAGCGACCGACGCCACCAAAAACTCATCATAACAAAATACAAGATTCCTTGCACCACCATCGACATCACCCCCATCATCGATACCTACACCACCGTTCTCGGTAGACGCCCACCAAAAAAGACCCTCGCCAACATCAAGGCACGCGCCCGCATGATCCTCCTCTTCACCTACGCCAACCAGACCCACCGCCTCGTCTGCGGAACCAGCAACAAATCAGAGATACTCGTCGGCTACTTCACCAAATACGGCGACGGCGGCGTCGACATCCAGCCCATCGGCGACCTCTACAAGTCCCAGATCTACCAACTCGCAAAGTACCTGGGCATCCCCAACCCCATCATTACCAAACCGCCTACCGCCGGCCTTTGGATTGGCCAGACTGACGAAAGCGAACTCAAAATGAAATACGAAACCCTCGATGAGATTCTCTTCGGCCTCGATTGTAAACTCCCACCCCCTCTTATCCAACGAGAAGCCGATGCCACCAAAGCTCAGGTGGAACGTATCCGCGTTATGCGTGTACGTAGCCAGCACAAACGCCGCTTCCCACTCGTCCCCAAACTCGGCATCCGCACCCCTGGCCTCGACTGGCGATCCCCCGTCCAGGAAGGATAATGAAATAGGGGCTGCGCCCCTATGACCCCGTTCCGCCTTCGTTCCTCGGCAAGCCCTCTTGGGCATTGCCGTATCTCACTCGGCGGTCAGGCGTTGTTGTCGGTTGTCGATGATGGTCACGTTGTGATGGTGTTGCTGATCGCGCAGGTAGGCTGAGGATTCATCAAGGCTGGTCAATCCGGTGGACTCGTGGTGCTCGTACCCGCTCCAGAATCCCCCGCGGGGGTAGCGTTTGTGGAACCCGGGGTGAGCCTGGAACATTCTCCGGGAGGTGTAAGACTTGAGAATAATCTCAGCGGTTTCAATGGAGTACCGCTTGGGAACGTTGACCTGGAGATGTACATGGGTTTCGGCGAATCCGAATTCGCCGAACTCGAACCCAAGGCGTTCCAGGTCGTGGAACGTCTGGGTGCAGGTGTCGATGTGGCTTTGTTTTCGGAAGTTCCGGTACCTTTTGTGTGTCGGGAACATTATGGTCACCCAGTTGTTGCGGGTGTCACCCGCAACCTTTTTAGAGCTGCCGCTCGATACACTCTCCATAAGTTTTTGTACTCCTGTCGCGCGGTAAAGGGGCAGGCGGACGCCTGCCCGCCGCGACAAAAAATGTAACGTGTGTTGTGAGAAAAAGACGACGAGCGGCCTCTCATCTGCGGGTCTTCACTGTTGTTCAGACCACGCAGTATTCCCGGCCGCTACTGATAAAAACCAATTTAGAAGAACCGCCAGACCGTCACATTCTGCGCCGTTGACCGATTCTGCGCATTATAAGCCACGACGCCAAGCTCATGACGGAACCACGCCGGAGACAACCACGTCCAAGCAAACGGCTCAGAAGTTACCGTTGCCTGCACGACACCATCAACCAAGAACTCCACGCGGCTGATCGACGATTGCGGACAGAACGCCTCAACCTCGACCGTGACCTTCCCCAAGCAGACCGGCACCGGGAACGCGCATAATAGATGATCGCGCAGATACAAACCCTTCACCGGTTTTATCACCTGCACTTGAACTGAACTCGGAATGCATAGCGTCGGATCACCGTTCAAGATCAAACCGTAGAACCATTCCTTCTCCGACAACGAATACGGAGCCTGCTTATCCCACCAGATATGATACGACTCCCCCAGACTCAATCCCTGGCCAAGCGGCTTCGTGAAATCCTTGAAGTTCAACATACTGCCACTCTTCGACGAGGCGACATCACTGAGCACCACGCTCGTATTGAAGAGGTACGCCCCAGCCAGGTAGTTCTCATCCGTGAACCGCCCGGGTCCACAAGCGAAGAGATTGAAGAACAAGACCGGGGGGTCACGCTCCTGGATGGTACTGGAAAATACCCAGTCCCCGTGATCGTAAAAACCACCGATATTGAATGGGCGTCCCTCACCGATAGCCTTCAGCCAACTGCCGAACGGAGCAGCATCCCCCTCGCTAGGCGCCACCGTAGCCTCCCCATTAAGATAATCGGTGGAGAGACGCGTATGCACATCGGAATTCACATAAGGCCCGTTAAACAACCACGTCCCAATATGTGTAACCGGGACCGGTTCGGGGTCGTAGCTAAGCCCAGAGACTGCTTGACCAGTCGGGGTGCAGAACCGGGCGCTGAAGCCATTATCTCCCATCCATTCCGAGATCTTTATCATAAGTCTATTCTCACCGCTCTGAAGCGTTACATTGACGGTGGTCATGTCCGGGATGTAGCTGCCATAACGGTTATCGAGGAGTACTTCCTGGCCGTTGAGCCAGACCCGGGCTCCGTCGTCGTAGCCAAGGCGCAGCTGACAGCTGATTTGAGACGTTGAGTTTACGCGGCAATAGGCGTAGCAGACCCCGTAGTCCGCGCCATTGCAGTAGGCCCCCAGATTGATGTAGGGGCTGCTGGAGTTGTATGGGGTCCAGACGCATCCGCCATTGAGCTCACCGGTATGCGGGTCGAGGCTGGCTTCATCGACTCCGAGATAATTGGTCGTAAGGTACTGCCAGAAGTTGCCTGACTCGTCTTGGTGGAAGCCGTTGAGTAGGAAGCTACGGATGTAATCCCCATCGGGGCCGTGGGTTTGAGGGTTGTTAAGCTGATAGGTGATGTCTGGGTAGGAGTTACCATTGGGGTCGGTGATGCGGGCAGAACTAAGGAAGTCTCCGCCTGCTTGGCTCACTTTGAGGAGGAGGCTGTTCCAGCCGGAGGTAAGCGTGATATTGACGTGGAACTGGTCCTGGTGCCAGCCGCCGTACTTGTCGTTGAAGTAGATTCTGTTTCCATTGAGCCAGGCGGCGATGCCGTCATCGCTGCCGAGCAGCAGGACGGCCAGACGAGTAGTAGGGCTGTAGACGTAGATGTGGCCGTAGGCGACGGATTCGGTGGGGCGGGTGCCGAAGTGGTGGCCGCCTGAGTAGCTGTGGGCGCAGACTTGGGTGTAGTATTGGCCGAGGTCCATCTGGTTGAGGTAATCGGCGGCGGTGGTGAAGTAACCGTAGTCGTAGCGGGTGACGTTGTCGTGGTAGATGTTGTCGAGGTTGACGTCCATATCGTACCAGTCTTCTTCGATGTATTCGAGGCCGCGCCAGGGCTCGGTGAGGTCGCCGGTGCGGTAGGCGTGGTCTTTGGTGAAGTATTGGGTGATGAGGGCGGCCTCGGTGTTGTAGGTGAGGGTGGTGGCGTAGAGTCTGGCGATGTAGAGTTCGGGGGCCATGTCGCCGGTGTGGGTTTCGTAGGCGCCGTCGCCGTCGGTGTCGTTCCAGGTGCCGTTGAGGTCCATATAGTAGAGGTCGCAGGGGAAGGTATCATTGCTGACATCGGCCCAGGCCGCGGTGATGTCGCCGATGAAGAGGGCGCCGCGGGCTCCTTGGGCGTAGCGGGCGGTGACCCAGGCTTTGATGTCCGCTGGGGTGCCGCCGGTGATGGTGTCGAGGTAGGGTTGGTAGCCTTCGCGTGTGAGGTCGTTGAGGTAGGTGGTGAGCGCGGGTTGGATGTCGGGGTAGAGGGTGTGGTCGACGAGGATGGCGTAATTGCAGGTTTTAGGGCTTGTGAGCGGGGTATGGTACTGGGCGGCGGTGAGGGGGTGGGTGGTGAGGTAGTCTTGGTAGGTGCCGGGGAGAATGTTGGTAGGGGCGGTCCATTCGAGTTTGGTGTAGTGGCTGAGGTCATCGGTGTGGGTGGTGTTTGGGGTTGGAGTGGTGTGATATGCTTGGAGTGGGAGGGGTGTGACCATGAGGGCGACAAGGATGAGGATGAGTGGTAAGTGGTTCATAGTGGCAAGTTCCCCCTTGGTGTGGAGAAGGGTGATTCTGCTAGTTAATACTTTGCCAGAACTATGTAAAGAGGAGGAAGGAAAAGGGTATGTGGGGGTTAGGTGAAAGTGAATTTTTTTCCTGTGATTTTTTCGTAGGCTTCTTGGTATTTTTTGGTGGTTCCTTTGATGATGTCGGGTGGGAGGTGTGGCGGTGGGCTGTTTCTGTCGTAGCCGATGCTGAGGAGATAGTCCCTTACGTATTGTTTGTCGAAGCTGGGCTGGGGGCGGCCAGGATTGTATTTATCCGCGGGCCAGAAGCGGGAGGAGTCGGGGGTGAGGGCCTCATCGATCCAGATGAGCTGGTCATGGTAGAGGCCGAATTCGAATTTGGTGTCGGCGATGATGATACCGCGGGTTATGGCGTATTTGGCCGCGGTTTCGTAGATGGTGAGGCTGTAATCTTCGAGTTGTTTGCCGATTTTTGATCCAACGAGCTTATTCATCTCCTCGGTTGAGATATTGAGGTTGTGGCCGGAGGCTGCTTTGGTGGAGGGCGTGAAGAGTGGGTGGTCAAATTTGTCTGATTCGCGGAGGCCTTTGGGGAGGGTGATGCCGCAGACGGTACCGTCTTCTTGGTAGGAGCTCCAGGCGGAGCCGGAGAGGTAGCCGCGGACGATGCATTCGATGGGGACGACCTTGGTTTTTTTGACGATCATGCTGCGGTTGCGCAGTTCCTTTTGATAGGGGTGCAGAGTCTTGGGGTAGTCGTTGATGTTGGTGGTGATGACTTGGTTGGGGACGAGGTCTTGGGTGTAGTCGAACCAGAATTTGGAGAGCTGGGTGAGACAGATGCCTTTGGTGGGAATGGGGTCGGGGAGGACGTAGTCGAAGGCGCTGATGCGGTCGGTGGCGATGAGAAGGAGTTGGCCGTCGACTTCGTAGATGTCGCGGACTTTTCCTTTGCTGACGCGCTTGATGGGTAGGTTTGTTTCAGAAATGACGGTGGTGGTCTTCACGCGAAGCACTCTCCCCTCCTTAGTTTTTTTGATTATGAGACGGTGGCCCCAGGGGCGACCGGTTGGTCTGGCACGACGATATTGCCTTTGGTCTTAAGAGGTTTCCCGTTGTAGGTGACCTCGCCTTTGGCGTCGACGATCATGGGGGCTTGTTGGAAGGCGGGGAACTCCAGGTTTGGGGTGGGCTCGCGGGGGATGCCGTCGACGCCGACCTCGGCGCCTGGGGTGCTGTCTTTGGGGTTGAGGAGGGTGACGATGCCCTTGGCCTTGTCGGTGGCGGCGAGGAGCATGCCTTTGGATTCCTGGCCGCGGATGACGGCGGGCTTGAGGTTGGTGACGACGATGATGAGCTTACTGGTCATCTGCTCTTTGGTGTACCAGGGTTTCATGCCGGCGACGATGGTGCGTCTACCGAGCGGGCCGAGGTCGATGGTGAGGATGTAGAGCTTGTCGGCCTGGGGGTGGTCTTGGACGTCGAGGACTCTGGCGACGCGTAGGTCGAGTTTGGCGAAGGGGTCGGTTTCGGTCACGATTTCGGATAATTCCAGTTTCTTAAATAAAGGTGCCGGTGTCTCGAGTTTGGCCTGGGCGGGGAGCTCGCGGAATCCGGCGTCCCAGTGGTGGAGTGGGTGGGTGTGGCCGAGCATCCGCCAGACGCGTTCTGCGGAGAAGGGGAGGTAGGGGGCGGTGCAGACGGCAAGGGCTTGGATGATTCTGAGGCAGACGTGCAGGACGGTGGCGCAGCGGTTCCGGTCGGTTTTGAGGAGGGTCCAGGGCTGGTTCTTGTCGAAGTATTGGTTGCCGAACTGGGCGAGGTTCATGGCGCTACGGAGGCCTTTCTTGAAGGAGCAGTCGTGGATGCTTTGGTTGACCTCGTAGAGGGTGTCCTTGATCTTGGCTAGGGCGTCTTCGTCGGCTGGGGTGAGGGTACCGGTGGGTGGGATGGTGTCGAAGTTCTTGGCGGTGAAGGTGAGGACGCGGTGGACGAAGTTGCCGTAGGTGCCGACGAGCTCGTCGTTGTTTTTGGCGACGAAATCGCTCCAGACCCAGTCGGTGTCCTTATTCTCCGGCATGTTGATGCTGAGGTAGTAGCGGATGACGTCGGCGTCGAAGCGTTTGAGGATCTCGGGGACGAAGATACCGATGCCGCGGCTCTTGCTGAACTGCTCGCCTTTGAGGGTGAGGTATTCGTTGGCGGGGATGTCGTAGGGGAGGTTGAGGTTATGGCCGTAGCCCATGAGGATGGAGGGCCAGATGATGCTGTGGAAGGGGATGTTGTCTTTGGCGAGGAAGTAGTAGCTCTTGGTGGTGGGGTCGGTCCACCAGTCTCTCCATTTGGTGGGCTCTTTGTGTTTCTTGGCCCATTCTTTGCTGGCGGAGAGGTAGCCGATGACGGCGTCGAACCAGACGTAGACGCGTTTGGTTTCGAAGCCGAAGATCGGGACTTTGATGCCCCAGGTGATGTCGCGGGTGATGGCGCGGTCTTTCAGGCCGCCGGCGAGCCAGTTGTTCGTGAACCGCAGGACGTTGGGCTTCCAGTAGGTCTTATCGTTCAGCCAGGCCTGCAGCTTCGGTTCGAAGGAACTGAGAAGGAAGAAGAGATGTTCGGTCTTCTGTTTGACCGGGGTGCCGCCGCAGAGCTTGCAACGGATGTTGATGAGCTCACTGGGGTCGAGGAGTTTGCCGCAGTTGTCGCATTGGTCGCCGCGGGCCTCAGGGGAGTTGCAGTAGGGGCAGGTGCCCTCAACGTAGCGGTCGGGCAGGCCGCGGGCGCAGGTCGGGCAGCTGTACGCGTCGATGCTGCGTTTGACGATGAGCTGTTTTTGGTAGAGGTCGAGGAAGATCTCCTGGACGGTCGCCTCGTGGTTGGTGGTCGTGGTGCGGGTGAAGAGGTCAAACGAGATGCCGAGCTGCTGCATGTTCTCGGTGTGTTCCTTGTGGAAGTGGTCGACGACGGCCTGCGGGGTTGTCTTCTCCTTCTCCGCGGTGATGGTGATGGGGGTGCCGTGTTCGTCGCTGCCGGAGACCATGAGGACCTGACTGCCGATGAGGCGGTGGTAGCGGGCGAAGATATCCGCGGGTAGGTAGCAGCCGGCGACATGGCCGAGGTGCAGGGAGCCGTTGGCGTAGGGCCAGGCGACCCCGATGAAGATCTTCTCAGGGGATGGCATAGGGACTCGCGCAAGGAAACCGTGTGAGGTGTTTTAATTGTATTCCCTACCGTATCTCAGACGAAACAAAAGGAAAAAGAGGAGGGCTTCTACCGGTCGAAGAGGTGTCGGAGCAGCGGGAACAGGTGGGGATGATGCTCTAGGAATCGCACGAGAAGCGGCGTCTGATGATACGTGTTGGTGACAGGCATCTGGATGGGGAGTGGATCCGACCAGGGGCCCTCAACGCCGTGGATGTCCTTCGCCTTGACCTTGACCTGGTAGTATCCCTTCGTCGTCCAGGTATGTGTGGCGTTCCCGGTCGCGCCGGAGGCATACGGGCCGACCCAGGCGCTGGCGGTCCCATCGCCCCAGTCGAACTGGAGGTAGACCTGGTCGTCGTCCGGATCTGTGGCGCTGCTGGTATAAGTATACGGCTTGTTGATGCCTCCCTGTGCCTGTCCCGCGGGGGTGCTCGGTTTCGCGGGTGCCCGGGAGTAGATGTACGTCGTCGCCGGGTCGATGCCCTGAGGGTCACCCCAGGTGATCGGGTCCCAGAACTGCGGGAATTCAACCGCCCAGCCCTGCCCCAGCACGTAGGACTGCCAATAGGTCGAGTAACAGTCCTCGAACTTCGCGAAATTGAAGGCTTCTTTGACCGAGACGATGCCGTTGTGGTTGCCGTACGGGGCGGTGTTGTCCGGGTTGTAGCCCGGCTTCTTCATGTAGGGGTTGTCGTCGGCCTCGCGGTACGCGTCACCGTCGACGTCCCGGTGCGCCATGCGGAAGCCGCTGCAGAACTCACTGCCGTCATAGTTCGCGCTCCCCTGGTTTGTGGCCCCATCGTCGTTGGCGCCGTTGGGGTCCCAGGCGGGGTCCCCGACCCCGTTCATGTCCTCCCAGGATTTGGTCACCGAGTCCGCGGAGGTGATGAGGAGGCGCTGCCGATGGCAGGATGCCGGATGCTGCGTCAACGTAGTGATGAACCCGCCGCAGTAGCAGGACTGTAGGAGGATCACCATTTGCTGGCAATGGCGGGGTTGCCCATAGATCCAACAGGGGTCGATCGCGTCCAGCCACCCATCGAGGTCGGCAGGGCTTACGTTCGGACCGATGACCCACGGATCGTGAGAGCCATGCCCCTCGAACAAGACGAAGACGTTGTCAGTTGCCGCCGTCCGTGCCCCGAGCGCCTGGATCGCAGCCTGGATGTTGGCCTTCGAGAGCGCATAGTAGTGCGGTGCGCTGTTCCAGTTCGACGGAGCGACGTAGTAGATGGAGTCGGGGTCGTAGCTAAGGTTCTGGGTCAGCAGTAGGTACATGTCCCGGATGTCGGTCTCAAAGCCGGCGTTGTAATCATCGTCTCCGCAAATGAGGACCGCCCAGAACCGGCTGTCACCCGCGGTCGAAGACCGGCCTACAGCTCTTTCATTGGTGATAGTCTGCTTCGCCTGGCTAGGCATAACGAATCCGAGAAGGCCACTCATCATCAGCATCGCACAGAGTGCAAGACATATAGGACCCTTTTTTCTCCCTTGAATCATAGGCATTTCCTCCCGCTCACCCCCTTACGCACTTATGGGGTTCCACCCCACATTGAAAAAAAGGTTGTGGAATGGTAACACGGTACTCTACTGTATAAGAAGATATTGCTATTTAGCACTTTCCCCGCCGGTACTTAATAAAAACCCCGCCTAACGCAGAATACAGGCTTGATGCCTCGAGCGACCCTGAGGCTTACCCGCATATCACACAAACCCGGCATATTCCAAGGACAAACCTAGAACAAAACGATTCATTCCCCCCTAGGTTATAGCCATAAGATTTATATATTGCTTAAAACTACGTATCTGCATACAGATTGAATCACCACTGGAAAACGGTACCTTCGTGTGAGAGGACCACTTACCACTTGACATTTAACCCTTTAACCTGCTTCACCAGAGGAAAAAGGCCGGAAAGGAGCAAAAAACTCAAGTCCCACGACTCTGCAGTTCACAGCAGAGGCAGGGTGCTGTTTTTCAACGGTCGATACTCCAAACATGAAGGTGAATAGACAATGGTCATCGATCCATCTACTACCAAATACATGATTAAGGCCAAAATCAAAGCAGACGGTATCATCGAGAAATCAGACGTAGTCGGCGCCATCTTCGGGCAGACCGAAGGGCTCCTCGGGGACGAACTCGACCTCCGGGAATTGCAGCGCTCCGCACGCGTCGGCAGAATCGAAGTCGACCTCGAATCCAAGGGCGGCAAGAGCGAAGGGCTCATGACCCTCCCAACCTCGCTGGACAAGGTCGAGACCGTTATCCTCGCCGCCGCCTTCGAAAGCATCGACCGCGTCGGCCCCTGCAAGGCGTCCATCGTGGTCTCCGAAGTCGAAGACGTCCGCGTTTCCCGGCGTAAGCAGGTCATCGACCGCGCCAAGCAGCTCCTCAACGAGATCATGGAGAAGAGCAAGGTCGAAGGCGAGAGCATCTCCGAGAACATCCGCCAGTCCATCCAGGTCGAGGAGATCGTCAGCTACGGTCAGGACCACTGCCCCGCCGGGCCCAACATCGACGACAGCGACGCGATCATCATCGTCGAGGGCCGCCGTGACGTCCTCAACCTGCTGAAGTTCGGCATCAAGAACGTCATCGCCGTGGGCGGCACGAACGTACCCCGGACCGTCATCGACCTGACCAAGGAGAAGATCACGACTGTGTTCGTGGACGGCGACCGCGGTGGGGAACTCATCCTGCGCGAGCTCCTCCAGGTCGCGGACATCGATTTCATCGCCCGGGCGCCTCAGACGCGTGAGGTCGAGGAGATCCCGCAGAAGCTGATCATGAAGTCCTTGAAGAACAAGATCCCGCGCGAGCAGTACATCGACATGTTCAACATCAAGGTCGAGGGCCGCGAGCGCACCGAGGACCACCGTGAGAACGGTGAGAAAGGCCAGAAGATGAAGAAGGAGTTCTTCCAGAAGAAGAAGGAGCAGCAGCAACAGCAGCAGCGCCGCGAGGAAGACGTGGAAGAACCCGTCATCACCTCTGAGAAGCAGAAGGCCTACGAGAACATCCTCAACGAGATCTCCGGCTCATTGAAAGCCGTTCTTCTCGATGAAAACGGCAAAGAGCTCCGTACAATCCCGGTGCGCGAACTCACCGACGAAATCAAGAAGGCGGACAACATCACCGCCGTGGTCTTCGACGGCATCATCACGCAGCGGCTTCTGGACATCGCCAACAACAAAAACGTCAGGGAGATCATCGGCATTAAGCTTGGCAACGTCGTTAAGATGCCCAAGTCGGTGAAAGTGTTGACAAAAAACGATTTTCAATAGACGCGCCGACGACGAACCCTCAACGAAACGCCCAACGTGTTGAGCTCGTGAAAAGATATAAAAACAGACTAACCCATGCACTATCGGGAAGGGCGACCAATGCAGAAGGACGAGCTCATTCAACTTCATACTTTTCTCTATCAAATCCATTCCCAGCTCGAACAGATGTACGAGAAGAACAACCACAACAACGGCCACGAGAGCAGCTACGCCAAGCTCATGATCACTCCTTATCAAATCCATAAATCCAAGCGCGAGCACAAGCTGGCGGTCTTCACCCTCAGCAAGGACATCGCCGGACTCATCTCCGACAACACCAAGGACCCTAGCCTGGAGAAGATCGCGACCCGCCTGGACCAGATGGCACTGCGGTTTATGACGGAAAAGGAACGCGAGCAGGCGAAGCAATAACCGGCTTACGCATCATGAACGCGTCCTCGCCGGTCACATAGAAATTCCTCATGCGTTCCTGGATTTCGAACCCGTTTTTCTTATAAAACATGATTGCGGCTTCGTTTGTGGTCAAAACCTCGAGGTGGATCGAGGAAACATGATGCGGGTTCATCGCGGCCTCAAACGCATGCAGCAGACTGCCGCCGACTCCACGACGTCGGAAATCCGGGAGGACGCCGAGCATCAGGACCCGGGCCGATGCCTCGACCGGAATGACGCCGATGAGAAACCCGACGATGACGGATCCCTCCTCCGCCACCAGCAGCCCATCAGGAAACCGCTCGAATAGCGAGGTGAAGACGCCTGTGGAATACCGCTCAGGCAAGAGAGTGTAGGCCAGCTGCGTGATGGTAACGATATCCTCCGCCTGGGCGTGACGAATCCTGACCACGAAGCCCCCCAATGCATCCTATCGTATAAACCTATAGCGGCATGTTTAAGAATTGCGGGAGGCTTACGGCCAGCCAAGAGGTGTCTCGTATCACAATTGATGACATCGCGGTCTCACGCTGTATCTTTTCACGGTTCAGCAAAGAGTTTCTAGGTCACTTTGATGTCGACGTGGCAATCGCTGGCGCCGGGCCCGCTGGCCTGACTGCCGCTCGGTGTCTCGCCGAGGCGGGCAAGAAGGTCGTGGTCTTCGAACGCAGACTCTCCGTCGGCGGTGGCGTCTGGGGCGGAGGCATGACCTTCCCCGTCATCGTCATCCAAAAAGAATCAACTGAAATCTTGAAGCAGGCGGGCGTCAAGATTACCGATGAAGGCAAGGGGTACTACAGCGCTGACTCTATCGAAGTCGTCGCTAAATTGTGCGCCGCTGCAATTGATGCCGGTGCACGGATCTTCAACGCCATCTCCGTTGAGGATGTCCTCTTGGACGGTAGGCGCGTCAATGGCTTCGTCATCAACTGGAGCGCCGTGGAGATCGCCGGACTGCACGTGGATCCCCTAGCGATTCGCGCCAAGTATTGCATCGACGCCACCGGTCATGCGGTCGAAATCTGCCATATCGTGCGCAACAAGGTCGGACCGCTGAACACCCCCAGCGGCGATATCGAAAAGGAACGATCCATGTGTGCCGCGATTGGGGAGAGGACGGTGGTGGAGAACACAAAGGAAGTCTACCCCGGCTTGATCGTCGCTGGCATGGGCGCCAACGCCGTTTATGGGGCACCACGCATGGGTCCGATTTTCGGTGGCATGCTCCTCTCCGGAAAACGTGCGGCAGAGGTCATCCTCAAATCACTGAAATAGAATTCAATTGACCCCCCTTTTTTTCTTGTTCCCCTCTCAACTATAAATAGGTATAGTTAACTATTAAAAACAAAATTGTATATTATTTTTAAAATCAAAGTTTGGGAGGTAAACCAAATGATAGTACGAAGGAATTTGAAAACGAATGAGGCCGGAGACATCCTCGGGATCCCGATGTATCTAATAATCATCATGATCGTCGCAGTCGCCGTAATCGCCTCCGTCATCTACATGATCCCCAAAGGGACTCGGACCATGACGGCGCAAGTCACCGCCAATGCCCTGCTCGCCGAAACCGCATCCGGGGGTGGTGACTTCAATTTCTCCAAGACATATACCATCTGGGTCCGGGTGACGACCAATAATGAGCGGAGTGATCCAATCTATGGGGCGACCGTTACCTTGGTCGGGGCGAACGTCGCCGGCCAAGCCAAGACCCTGGCCAACGGCTCCGCCAAGATCACAGGCATCAAGCCACGCCTCGACGCCAACATTAATGAGGCGCACATGACACTAACAGTGAAAGCCGCCGGATACAACGATTATACCGACCCTGAGGCCGCCACCGTCATCCGCCTGGGTTAGCCAATGAGATTTTTTAGGAAGGGAAAGGCGATGAGGATATTCCCCCACCCGTCTCAAAGCCAGAAGGCTGTTGAGCCGCCACAGGAAAGCATCACCGCGCTTCATAGCTGGATGCAGAAGAACGAACAGATGATTGCGAGCATCAGCGGGCGATTGGCCGTCGTCGAAACAAGGCTGTCTCTCGTCGCGCCACTCTCCGGCCCTGAAATGAGGGAGGAGACGGGCGGGCCCGTGCAGCGACTTCTCGGAGAGGGACGAAAGAACCATGCCATGAATGTGAAGGCATGGGCCCGGGTCCTTGACCAGGAGCTCACCCTCTTGCAGACATCCGTCCAAGACCATGGCGTCAGGCTCGGCTCGACCGCAGACCGCCTCACCGCTGTCGAAAAATCGATGACGGAGACTGCGGCGCTTCACGAGGCAGTGAAAACGGATTCAACGCAGCTTGCGACCTCTGTCACGGAACGCTTGGACAAGGTTGAACAGCGGTTGGGTCGTCCGATGATGATGCGGCTGGGGCGCTTCGAGTTGCCCCTTGAGGTCAGCGGCATTCTCATGGGTGGGCTTGCGTTTACGGTTGCCGCCCTCATCTTCCTTGGTCAGAAGGCCGTGTTAGTCGACCCCGCGTTTCTCGCAGGCGTCGGCTGCGTGTTCCTCACCTCCGCCCTCGCGAAAAGAGTCATCATGAAAACTAGGAAGATGCCGTCTCCAGCACGCCCCGGGGTCGCCTGCGCCACGGTCAATGGCTATGATGAGAAGGCGTAGGCCCATTGGCCTACGTCCCTGTTTTTTATAAAAGGAAAAAGAGGGTGTTAATCCCCGATTCCGGTTTGGTTGACGGAGAAGACGGCTTCGCCCTCCGGCAGATGCGGGGAGTCGATGAGCCGGGCGATGCGCTTATTACCCTTGCTCTTCCGCAGGTACAAACGGAACGTCGCGGTGTGACCGACGATGTGGCCGCCGATGGGTCGGGTCGGGTCCCCGAAGAACGCGTCTGGCTTCGCCGCGACCTGGTTGGTGACGACAACTGCGCCGTTGTTGATGTCCCCCCACCTGAGGAGATCATGCATGTGCCTATTGAGCTTCTGCTGCCGGTCCGCCAGTGCCCCCCGTCCCACGTACTCCGCGCGGAAATGCGAGGTGAGCGAGTCGACGATGAGGAGCCGCGCGGGATACTCCTTGGACAGCTCCTTGACCTTCTCTACGAGCAGCATCTGATGGCTGGAGTTATACGCTCGGGCGACATGGATTCGCTGCAGGGCCTCCGAGGGGTCCATCTCCAGGCCCTCTGCCATCTGGGTGATCCGGTCCGGTCGGAACGTGTTCTCGGTATCAATGAAGAAGACTTGGCTGTCCAAGCCGCCCTTCTCTGGCGGAAGTTGCACGTTCAGGCAGAGCTGGAGCGCCAGCTGCGTCTTCCCTGAGCCGAACTCGCCGAACAACTCGGTGATCGCCTGAGTTTCGAATCCCTTGCCGCCCATGAGTTCGTTGAATGATTTGGATCCGGTGGTAATGCAGCCGATGCGCGACCGACGTTCGAGCAGGGCGACGCCGGTTTCAAAACTGCCGATGTCGGCCTGCTTTCGCGCGGCCTGGATGATCTTGGTAGCTGTAGCCTCCCCGATCTCCGCGACGTCCGCCAGCTCTTTGGGGGACGAGACCGCGATGGTCATCATATCTGAAAACCCGGCTTCGACTAGCTTTTCCGCGATGGCAGGGCCAACACCAGGAAGACCTTGTATCGGCGACTCAGGCTGCTTCTCTTTTCCCATATAAACCTCCAGGGACCAGGAAATAGACAGGCTCTTAATAAATATGTGTATAGAAATTAATTTTATGTGGTAAACCCCTGCCCCCTCCCGGTTTGGTTAAATTTAAATAATCTGACTCTTATATTGAATACCTGGGGAAATAATTCTATGACCAAAAAAACAAGGACATTAATACAGGCAGCCATAGTCTGCGCTATCACCCTGGCCTTTATCCTGCCAGGCAGCGCAGTCGTTACCCACTCAAACGTCGCCGTTCAAACGAACGCGAATCTCGGTAAGGGTGAATGGTACAAACAGGACTCCAATCTTGGCACAAGCCAAGGAGTCCGGTTCCTGGACGCGGTCGATAACGATACCGCCTGGGCCGTCGCTCGAGACGGCAGCGGATCAGATACGCCCACGACCCAGTTCACCATGACGACCAACGGCGGTGCTCTCTGGACAACCGGGTATGTCCGAGGAATCGACGACCTCGAACATGGGTGCGGCAACATCTGCGCCCTGAGCGGCACTGTCGCCTACGCGGCGGTCTACAACCATGCCAGCAGCCAAGATGTGACCTGCGGTCCCTGGAAGACCTCGAACGGCGGCCTCACCTGGACCCAGCTTGGAAACGAACCCATCTCCTTCTGTAACAACGTCATCTTCTGGGATGAGAACCATGGCGTCGCTCTCGGTGACACCAAGGATGGGTACTTCGAAGACTACTTCACCTCGAACGGCGGCACCAACTGGACCCGTGTCCCGCAGGCGAACTACACCGGCGTCGCCGCTGGTAGCAGTGAAGGCGGCTGGACCGGTGTCGTGGACGTCATCGGCAACACCGTCATCTTCGGCTCTAATATGGGCAATGTCTTCATCTCCAACGACCGCGGCCACACCTACTTCGGCAGCTACTCCGGCTGCAGCTCTGGTGGTACGAACGGCGGCGTCAACGTTATCGCCTTCCGCGACTCCCAACACGGCATGGCCGGGCATGACGAAGGCACCGGCGACCTCTCACTCTATGCGACTAGCGATGGCGGCCACAACTGGACCGCGCTGACCCACACGGGCACTGCTTACGACTACGACGTCGCCTACTGCCCCGGGACCACGAATATGTATATCAGCACCGGCGCGAACTACCAAGCCCTCTATGGCGCCTCCTACAGTATGGACGGCGGCGCGACCTGGACCGACTACCCCGAGGTCCTCAGCATTCAAATGATGGCACTCGACGCCGTGGAAGGCAAGATCGCCTTCGCCGGCGCGTACCCCGACTCGGGAGGCATCACGGGCGGCATGTATAAGCACATCCCCGGCACCACCACTCCGGAGCCTATCCTGACCGCAAGCATCAGCGGCGGCAAGGGCTTCACCATCCAGATCAACAACATCGGTGACGGCGCTGCCACAGGCGTGACCTTCAACGCGAACATCACCGGCGGCCTGTTCATGAAACAGCGGGAATTCCCTGGGACACCGGGCATCATCGCTGCCGGCGGCAACTACACCCAGACGTTCGCCGTCATGGGCATTGGCCTTGGTATCATCAAGCCAAAACCAGTCATCACCCTGACGGTGACGTGCAATGAGAACAAGACCGCGGGCGCGAACGTGACCGCGAAGATCTTCTTCTCAAAAGTGACCATCTAAGAGGGGTCTCCTCCCCCTCCTTTTTCTCTTTTTTTCTTCTCCTGGAACGGACAGAACACCTAATTTTAATAAAACCACGAAATATTTAAATAGGGTGAATGAAAATAGATGATGGGGAAGTTCTATGAAAACTGTACCTTATAAAACCACCTTTATAAAGGTAGCCATAGTAATGGCTGTCGCCTTGGCCTTCCTCATGCCAAGCTCGGCAGCTTTTACGACCAAAGCAACCACGAGCACGACACCAGCCGGTACGCACCCAGCGTCCATTCACTTCCAAAAAGACACCTCTGCCACGCCACTAGGACGAGGCACCGACGTCCTCGCCTCTGGAGAAGTCGGTATTGAAAAGACGCCCGCTATCGTCAGAGACCAAGATGGGACCATCTGGATTTTCTATATCTTCGATGACGGCGTCGATCCACAAGTCTACATGAGAAATTCCACGGACGAAGGACAAACCTGGTCAGCCCCCTGGTATATGAATGTCGATGGAAGCCAGACCACGCCCGTTGCCACCGTAGATTCTGATGGTATGCTCTGGGTAGCCTTCATCGACGAAGGACAAGACACCCAATATCTTCTCCAAGGACAAGACCCGACTATCGACCCGACGGCCTGGACATGGTCCTTATTCACTCCCTCGACTCAGCAGGTCGCTAACCATGACTGCGGCGGAATCGCCACCTACAAGACCGACCGCACCATCGTCGCGTTCACCTATACCTGCGACATTGTGTATCCACCGTACAGCGTCCCCTCTGCCGCGGTAGTCACCCACAACGGAGATCCCACAGGATACACGTTCACCTGGGACAGTAGTTGGAACGGCACCCCGGCT
Source organism: Methanobacteriota archaeon (assembly GCA_963769885.1). Lineage (GTDB taxonomy): Archaea > Thermoplasmatota > E2 > DHVEG-1 > DHVEG-1 > CAIRCU01. Next base: position 258,827 of record CAVYNH010000007.1, on the reverse strand, counting down.
CAATACACCGACATCGCCGCCACCAACACCCTGTTCTTCTTCGCCTTCCAATATGAGAACTTCACGGTTGGAAAGCATATCATCAACGTCCGTTGGGGCGATGCCGTAGCCCAGCCCGACATGGAGCTGTGGAAGACCCAGTGGGGCATGTGGGAGACTCCGGTACTCGGCAAACTGCATCAACCCGGCCGTGGGCGCGAGCGGGACCAATGCCATCGTCGTGTACCAGACTGATGTTGCCGGCAACCAGGACCTCAAATGCAGCTATACCACGAACAACGGTGTGAACTGGGTTCATGATATCACGGTCGCAGGCACGAGTTCTGATGAAGTCTCACCCCGCGTCTCTATGGTCGGCGACACGGTCTACTGTACCTATGTGAAGGGTGGGGATCTCTGGCTCACCATCTCCAACGACTCTGGGGCTACTTGGGACGCACCGATTCAGATCAACGACAACGCTGGCACTGTGGTCGATGACTGGCACGAGTCCGATATCAAGGTCCCTGACATCATCTGGAGCGACACCAGGGGGACGGACCAGGATCTCTACTACGACTACTACGGAGCGCCTCCACCGCTGCTGCCGCACCTGACACTGAGCCTTGTAAGTGGCGGAATGGGGTTAACTGGAGCCGTGACCAATGATGGGCAGGCCGAGGCAACCAACGTCGCCGGCACGCTCAAGGTAACCGGTGGCATCCTGCACAGGATTAATATCTCGAAGCCGTTCAACTTCTCGGCAGTTGCCGTCGGCAGCAATGAGACATTCAAATCCGGCATCTTTTTGGGATTAGGTACAATCAGCATCGAGATGACAGCAAGCTGTGACCAGGGTGTCTCTGACTCCAAGACTTTCACGGGGAAGGTCATCTTCTTCTACGTGAAAATTTAAGCCCCCCTCTTTTTCCCTTTTTTTCTTTTTCTTAGAAAAGACTTGTGATCATGCCTTGATTACATAATCCGTTCGATCATCTCGAGGACGAAGCCACTGTCGTCAATGACGTAACGCGCGATACCGATCTTCTTGGCGTAGTTGCGCATCTTCTTGACGGATAGGTACCGTTCGAAGGAGGATCCTTTCTGGATGACGTTGAGCTCCAGGACGCAGTCCGCCAGGCCCTCCATCTTCCGTTCGAACAGCTCCCCATGGATGCCCTTGGTCATGATGATGATTAACGCCCCCTTGTTCTTGAGGTTGTTGACCTTCGAGGCGTAGATCGTGCGCAGGACATCCTCCTGGCCGTACTGGCTGAGGAAGAAATCCAGGGAGTTGATGATGATCTTCTGGTTCGGTGACCCACTCTTCGCCTTGTTGGAGAGTACTGCGAGGAAGTCCTCATCGCCGGTGACCGTCGTCGGCATCGCTGTGGAGCCGAGTTCGATGAGCTCCTTGAGCTTCATCTTGGACCGCTGCTCGTAGATGCTGACCCGCTTCTGCTCCCCGCGCAGGACGTTGGAGTAGTACTTCTCGGAGATGTCCACGAAGTCGATATCGGTTACCTGCCACTTGAACCGCTTCATCGTGTCCAGGATCTCGTCCTTTGTCTCCTCCGTGGTGATATAGGTTGAATACCCGGTGGCGGCGATCTGCTTGACGAGGATCTCGGTGCTGCTGCCTGGCGCGCCGAGCATGACCGTCGTGAACCCCGCGGGCAGGCCCCCTTCCAAGAGGCGGTCGAGCTTGTCGATCCCGGTACTGATGAACCCTTCCCGTTTCTGAGTGGACCGAGGGTCGACAAACGATGCTGTCATTGTCTCAGGGGGTGTCATGGCGATTCATCACAGAATACGCATCCTTCACTCGTTCCCGGGCGAGGCGGTCAAGGCTGGACGGATGAAGCTTGAACATCAGGCTGCCGGGGGAGTCGTCCCCGGACGGCGAGGAGGGGGCGACCACGAGCTCTCCTTCGGGGAACGCACTGAGGAACAGCCCGCGCAGGGTCCCATAGGTGAACAACGACTCCAGCGGCCGGTCCAAACGATGATGGGTTAAGGGATTGCGCCGCAGGAAGGTCGCGACGACGTCATGGCGGGCGCTGGTCAGCGCGAAGGAGTCGCCGAGGGGGGCGAGCAGGTTGGAAACCTCAGCGCACCACTGTTCCAGGTCCCGGTCTGTCGTGTCCGCAAGGTGGTTGCTGAAGATTGCGCGGCCGAAGGCCTCCCCGGTTTGCAGGACGGCCTCGGCGTTGCCGTGGCTGGCCTGGAACTTCGCCATCGCCGCGGCGAAGGCCGAGTCCCGCCAGGACTGCAGCCCTGAGGCATTATCCGGTAATGATTCCCATGAGGGCAGAGGGCGTTTCATCGTGGTTGTCGGTTCCTTCATAATACCCCTCCTCTAGTCGATGAAGGAATCCCGTAACACGATGATTTTATCGTTCATCTGGATGAGCTTGTTGGAGTCCATCTCTTCCTCGACCAGGATTGAGATCACATGGATGTTCTCTGAGCGCGCGCGGTTCATGAGCAGGGCGATGAACTCGCGGATGATCTCCGCGTCGTTGTAGATCATAAGCGCGCTGAGGGAATCGATGATGATGAATTTCTCGATATCTCCTTTGAGGCCACGGAAGCTGTTCAGCAGCTCAAGAATGATACGCTCAAGCATACAGGGGCTGTCCACGTAGATGCAGTTGTCATGCTTGCCGCCGACGCCGGCAGCTCGGGAGATGCAATCGATGAACCGGATGTTGGTGAACTCGTCCAACTCTTTGTACTCCTTCTTGATGAAGTCGTAGGTCTTACTGGCGGTCACGAACGCCCAGGTGTCACGCGTGTTCTTGAACATGGAGGCGAAGACCGCCTCGAGCAGGTCCGCATGCCGATTCTCCGGGACCTGGATCCCCACCGAGTTGTTCACCCGGATCGCGGCCGACACCCGATCCCGTATGCCTTCGATGACTGCATCCGCCATGTTATGACTCACCTCTTCAAGAAGGATTCAAACTCACTGGACTTCAACAGCGGCATCAGCTCGATGCCCCGCTGCGCCGAGATATTCATGGAGAATTTCGTCCGGGAATGCGGCGTTCCACGCATCTTGATCACCTGCAGTGTCCGAATCAAATCCCCCTTCCGCTCCACATCGCCAAGGAAAAAGATACCATCGGAGATGAACTCCTCGATCTCATACTGAGAAAATTTAAACGTCTGCGGCGGCACCTCCGACGTCAACATCGTCGTACAGTTCATCACCGCCAACGACGTCCCCAGCTTAAAGATGAAATCCCGGATCATCTCCCGCGTCTGCAGCCGATAACACAGCGCCGTAATCGAATCCATCACCAGCCGCTTCACATCCAGCTCATCCGCGATATCCTTCAAGATATCCAAGAGGGCGCCTGCGTCCTCCACCGTGTACTTCTCCGCATCAAGCCCCAGCCGCTCACTGATGATCCGCAGGTCGATGATGTTCACCATGCCGGACTCGATGAGCTTCTTGTCATAGAACCCGAACCCTTCCAGGTTCTTCGTCAACTTGAACAGCGGCTCCGTGATCGTGAAAAACACGCCACGCTCCCCCTTCCGCGCTCCATTGAACAGGAACTGCATGCACAGCGTCGTCTTCCCGGACCCACTGCAGCCCGTGATCAACACCGTGCTCCCCAGGGGGATGCCGCCTTCCATCTTCAAATCCAACTCTTCAATCCCAGTGCTACATACTTCACGCTTAACCGGCATAGCACTCTCCTCGACTCTTCTCACACGAACGACTAGTTAGAGTGTATCTTGCCTGATGATATACGCTCGTGAAATATAAAACCTTGGAAAAAACACACCACCCTCCGAGAAAAACCATCCGCACCTCCTGATAACACACCCACTATCCTCTCCCCGAAAGAGGAAACTTCTAAATACAACCAGAGAATCAGCACCAAACATCCACAGGACCAACGCCCACCTATGACCACCTGCGACAAATGCCGCGCCCCTGCCGCCACCTACATCCGCTACAGCGGAGCCCACCTCTGCGCCGCCCACTTCCAGGACTACGTGGAACGTCGCGTCAAGAAAGACCTCAAGAAACAATGGAAGACCACAGGCCAGGAGACCATCGCCGTCGCCCTCTCCGGCGGCAAAGACAGCACCACTACCCTCCACCTCACCCACCAGATCTTCGCCAAAAGACGCGGCATCACCCTCCATGCCATCACCGTCGACGAAGGCATCCACGGCTACCGCGACCACAGCCTCCCGATTACAAAACGAACCTGCGACGCTCTCGACATCGAACACCACATCATCCCATTCAAAGACCTCATCGGCGCGACCATGGATGAGATTGCTACGCGGCACGATGAGATCGGCGAATGCAGCTACTGCGGCGTCTTCCGCCGCCGCTGCCTCAACCACGCCAGCCGGCAGCTGGGTGTCGACCGGCTCATGACCGGCCACAACCTCGACGACATGGCGCAATCCATCCTCATGAACTTCGTCAACGCCGACCTCGAAAAACTCACCCGACTCGGCCCCCACAGCCGGATCCAGCCCGGGTTCATCCCCCGCGGCCTGCCCTTGCGCACGATCCCTGAACAGGAAGTCATGCTCTACGCAATTCTGCGCGGCTTCGAGTTCCACAACGCTGAATGCCCCTATGCGGTCCGCGCTGCCCGCGGAACCTACCGCGACATCCTGGCGAAGCTCGAGGACGCCAGTCCTGGGACTCGCCACAGCATCCTGAAAAGCTACGACGGTCTCAGAGGCCTTCTCCTAGAGAAATATCCGGCTGTCCCTCTGAACCACTGCAAAGGCTGCCAGGAGCCGACCTCCCAGCAGTACCTGTAAAACCTGTATGTTAAAAGAACGCCTCAAAATCGCCTAAAGATGCCGACGCACATCAACCCGCAGGGTACAGTACCCCTCCAACCTGGCCTCCAGCACGTCCCCTTCTCGCAGCTCACCAACACCCTCCGGCGTCCCCGTCATAATTAGGTCACCTTCACACAGGGTCATGACCTCTGAGACAAACGAGATGATGTGATCGAGGGAATAAATCAGCAGGCTAGTATTCGCATGCTGACGGCGTTCCCCATTCACCTGCAACGATAGCTCCAAATTCATGGGGTCAGGGACGAGCCTGCGTGGCGCGACGTCGCTGATAGGGGCGAAGGTGTCGAAGCTCTTGGCGATCGCCCACGGCCAACCCTTCTTTTTCGCCTCATCCTGGATATCGCGAGCGGTGATGTCCAATGCGACCAGGTATCCCAAAACATGATTCCGGGCTTCTTCTTCTGGTATCGCGGTCCCGCTCTTCCCGATGACCACGCCGAGTTCGACCTCATGGTGCAGGCAGTGTGATAATCGCGGGATGATGATGCTGTCACCGTTGAAGATCACCGCGCTCTCCGGCTTCAGGAACAGCAGAGGCTCTTCGGTGACCGTTGCATGCATCTCCGCGGCATGCGCTCGGTACGTCCGGGCGAGGCCGATAATCTTCCCCACATTGAGGCGTTGATGGGACCCTTGAATGACATAGGAAGGCATGGTGACCAAGGAATCTCGATGAATCCTTAATAGGCTTCGCCTCTGCCGAAGGTCTTATAATGTCGCCATGAATATTGAGTTGCTGTCAAGGAGAAATGGGATGAGTCTATGAACAAGACATTCATCGCACTCGGCGTCGGCATCTGGGGTGTCATGTTACTGCTTCGGTTCATCTTCAGCTCGTCGCTGGGTAGCGTTAACCTCAGCGCCGCGAAAATCAACGACCTCCTCTTCCCCCTGGTCATCATCGAGATCGTCGCCTTCTTTATCGCCCTCTTCGGCATTGTCAAGAACGAGTGATTAGACTGACTATGCATTGACCTGTTTTTTTCAAGTTTTTTGGTTCAGGCAACAGTTGTACAGGAACCGGGTAAGGCCCGTCGCATAACTCGTTAATAAGAAGACTTGGCAAAGGGAAGAGTGTGGTGACGAGGATATGAACACACTCTTTAAACGGGCACTGAAAAACGGCTTCGACATGTCAAGCGAGGACGCAGAGGCGCTCGCAAGGACCATCACAAAGGCCTTCCGAGGCCGCAAGGAGGTCGAGGACATGAGTCTGGACAAGCATGTCCGCTCGCTCTTTTACGAACTCCATCAGAAAAACCTCCTCAACCTGCGCCGCGAAGAAATCAAAGAAAACGGCAAGTACGTCCGCAAATTCTACTGGTCCTTCAACATCGACGGCATCCGCGGCGGCGCGAAACGCAGGCTCGCTGAGGAGACACCCTACGCAATCTACGACAAGATCCCACGGGATGCCTGGCTGGTCCACTCTTCTAATACCTAAGGCAAGGAGTCTTTTTTCTTCCTCCTTCCATTTTTTTTATTTGTATCCGCCGATAAGAAGCGATGGATCGCCGAGGAGCACGTGTGTGGCCACGACTTTCGCATCATACCTGTTCGTCAGGACCGGGAAGTTGTGGGCGTACTCGGTGATGTCTGCGCCGTACGTCTGCCCTAAGACCGTGAGGTGATTCTGGCTGTAGAGTCGGAAAAACTCGATCTCGAGCCATCCATCGTACCGCTCGGTGCAGTCAGGGATGTTATCATGGTCGTGGTCCCCGATGTCCACGCACCCGTACCCGCTGCTTCCTATGGAGGCGATCGCGCCGGTAGAGTCCTTGACGAAGACCCAGCTCCAAGTCCAAAGCGCGTAGTTGTAGAGGAAGTAGCCGCCAAGATGGTCAGCCGTAATCGTAAAGTAATCGCGTCCTTCAGTCAGGATGCCTTTGATGAGGTTGATGGGTGCGACGTCAATTTCGCTGTTGTGACAGCCACCGACCATGAGCACCGGGCATTTATTCCTGTTCGTTAGCTCCCTGATCTCAGAGTTGTGCATGCCCTCAGTCCAGTTCTTATAGTCGCCATTGTTGTGAGTTCCCCAGTTCTTCGGACTGCCGTGGCCGCAGAGGTAGAGGAACCCCGCGCCCTGGTCGATTTGCGATTGGATGTTGGCCGTGGTCAGGTTCCCCAATGATGCCCAAATCTTGATTGGAGTGAAGCTGTCCATGACGTCGAGGGCCGCCTGGGTGGTGACCTCCCCTTCATTGTAGTCGGTGCCGCCCTCCATGGCTTTATCGAAGGTGTCGCCGCCAGCGACGACCATCCGGGAAAACCAGCTGGCGTTCGCGGTCATGGTCTCGTACAGGATGATCTTCGATACCTGGGTTCGTACCTCTGCTTTGGAGAGACAGGCGAGTCTGGCGACATGGACATCCGGGACGAAGTCCATAGCGTCGACCATGGCATGACCCTCTGGAAACGGCCATTCGCCGTACTTGCCGTTACCGTTGGTGTCCCAACTGGAGAAGTTACCAGTTCCGTCGTAGAGATCGGCGAAGTAGAGATCTGATGGGAAGTCAAGTTCTTGATACAGTCCGCCGGTATCCGTCTCGATGCAGACGTCCCGGGTCGGGATTTTTCTGAAGTCGCCGACCAGCATCACGTACAGGTACCCCAGTTTTCGTGCGCGGCCTTGATGAAATACTTCATCTGTTCAGCGATATCGCGCCCGTTGGCCGGGAAATAGGCTCCTTTTTTGATGTCGTCGATGGTGACGATTTTAGTGCTGATGCCGCAGGCGATCTTATGGTTCATCAGGGGAGTCAGGAGATGCTTGTAATTATCAGCGGTGAGGATGACGAGCGTGGTCTCGTTGGTGAGAGTGGGGGTTGACTGAGGTAAGAGGTAGTTAATGTCGAGGGTGAATTCGGTGGTATATTGGAGTGTCTGGCGAATGGGGTTATAGCGGACTGGGTGGAGTTCGATGGTCAGGAATGCGGTGGACTGGTCTTGGCGGTTTAGACCACCGGTCAGGTAGTATGACGACCAAGTGAGAGGGTATGCCTGGTCCATGGTGTAGGCGGGGCTGAGGGTGACAACGGGGGATTGTGAGGCTGGGTCGGCGAGGGGCCGTGGGGTTGTGGTGACGAGGCCGATGAGGGGGATGGTGATCATGACTTGGGGGATGGCGGTGATGGAGGCGATGGTGGTGCCGAGGGGGAACTCGTAGGTGCGGTGGATGGTGGGGAGTTGGGGGTCGCCGGGGGTGCTGGTGTAGGTGTCGGCGGTGGTGAGGGTGATGCTGGTTCCGGTCGTGGTGGGGGTGAGGGTTGGGGTGGGTGTGGTGATGGTGTCATGGATGCTGTGGGTGCTGGGTTGGGGTGTGGCGAGAGCGGTGGTGCCGCTGAAGGCGATGAGGGTGAGGATAAGGAGGCTGATGGCTGGTTTGGTGATGGTCTTCATATGGTGATCCCCTTTTCTGTACATAGTTTTAAGGTTGTGTCGTTATAAAAATGTATTGCTGTGGGGTGGTGGTTTTTTTGGGGTGTCGGATATTATTATAAACTGAATAGGGATTCGCTGTGGGTATGGGCCCCGGTTTGGATTTAGGGGCTTGGAAGAACTGTGTAAGGAAGTGTTTGTTATGGAAAGACAACGTAGATTTGATCGAGGGCGGAATTTTGGTGCGCCTCGTGAGATGCATGATGTGACGTGTGCGGATTGCGGGAAGCAGACGCAGGTTCCGTTCAAACCCGACGGGTCGCGCCCGGTGTACTGCAAGGATTGTTATCAGAATCATCGGCCGAAGCGGTACTAAATGGTTATCTGAGAAGTCCAAGAATTTGTTGTTTCGGATCTGGATGGGAGTGTCTTCGAGTCGTGGTTGATTCGTGGTGAGGATCTGCCATCCCCCTTTCTTTCTCGTTTCGTAGTCCGTTTTTTTATGCTCATGTTTATGTACGGTGGAAGGGTATGGGTGGGGTATGGTGTCGGTGAGTCATTTTGGGGTTCCCTGCCGGAGTCGGCGGGATGCGGACGTGTTCTTTTGCACGATTCTTGGGGTGCCGCGGACGCGGTCGTTCTCCGTGTCCTCTGAGCTGTCGTCCCTGATCTTCAGGGCGTCTGGGGCGGTCGAGGTCCTCGTTTATGACAATGGGCATATGAGGGTGGAGGCGTTCATTACGTCGTCGACGGCGGCCATCGGGTATCTGCATGTGGGGCTTGAGGTTGATAATCTCGCCAGGGTTTTTACAGCATGCAAGGAGCATGGGGTGGAGTGTTTCACGGTGCCGCGGGGAGAGAAAACCTTGTCTTTCGTGCGGGACGTTGCAGGGAATCTTTACGAACTGACCGAGAAGCAGTCATAGAACGGATTCTTCAATGCCTCATTGGTGATGTGGTTATGCTTTCTTTTTTTTCAGGACTCGGAAGGGGATGTAGACGAGCATGACGCAGATGTAGCTGAAGAGCAGGAGCCCTGGCCAGACTGGGGCGTCCGTGAAGACCGCGAGGTTCAACCCGAGGACGATGAGGACGGCGGCGACAACGCCCATGAGCGCCTCGCCGGCGACGAGGCCGGCGGTGAACAGCAGCCCAGTGCGGATCGCCTTCTGCTTATCTGAGATACCTGTGTCCTGGATTGCCGCCTCCCAGGCGGTCAGCTCTTCTTCTCCCGCGCTCCCGTAGCGTTTCATGAGGCTTCGGTCAAGGAGATAGCGGGTCACCCCGCCGATAAAAATCGGGACAGACAACGTGAAGGGAAGGTAGATGCCGATGGCAACCGGTAGCACCGGCAGGTTGATGAGGATAAGGACGAAGGCGAGCACCGCGCCGACGATGAAGAACGGCAGCAGCGCATTTCCCCCGGTTCCGAAGAACTGCTCCGCGATGCCTTTCATGAGGAACGCCTGAGGCGCGGGTAGCTTCTGGCTCCCTATCTTGAACGCTTGATTGAGGACGCCGACGATGACGCCCACTATTGCGGAGACCGTGATGACGCCGAAGATCATGGAGATTTGCAGGCGCCGTGGCGTCGCCCCGATCATCTGCCCCGACGCCATGGTCTGCAGAAGATCGCCTGAGATTGAGGCGCCGATGCTGACCACAGCGCAGATGAAGATTGCGATCGCGATGCCATTGCCTCCGCGGACTCCAAGGGCGAACAACAGGAGGCTGACGATGAGCAGCACCGTGACCGTGACCCCCGAGATGGGACAGTTCGAGGATCCTACGAGTCCGGTCAGGTATCCGGCGAGGGCGCTTGCGATGAATGCGAGAAACACGGTTAGGACTGCCATGATTAATGAAACGAGGGTGAGTCCAGAGAGCCATTGGTACAGGAAGAAGGTCGGGATGATGAGCAGGCCGATGGCGACGAAGACGAGCTTGTAGCTGAGGTCCTGTTCGGTGCGTTTCCTGGCGGGGCCGCCGCCAGAACGGATGCCGATGACGGCTTCGCGGACGCTTTCGACGAGGTTGCTGCGGATCGAGTAGACCGCCCAGAGCCCACCCACAAGCATCGTGCCCACGCCGATGTAGCGGACTTGGTTCCCCCAGAGGGTGTAGAATCCGCCAATGAGCGGCCCCAATCCTGAATATTCGGGGAGGGGAGCGGGGAGTCCGTTGCTAAGGATCATGAGCGGGGCGATGATGACCCAGCCGATGAGGCCGCCGACGAGGACGTAGGAGGAAATCTGCGGGCCGATGATCCAGCCGACCGCGGCTAGTGCTGGGGAGAGGGTGGTGCCTCCGTAGAACCAGGCTTCTCTGGTTTTCCCGACGATGTCGTATTTTCCGATGTTGACGATGCCGTCCACGGTCTCGCGGAAAAGGACAAGGGTGAGCTGGAAGAATTTGAAGAGGGCGGCGATGACGGCGCCGTAGACGAGCCAGATGCCGCTGAGGCGCGCGGTTCTTTTATCTTTTTTTCTTCCCCCGACCGTGGTGGTGAGGACGGCAGCGACCGCGATGCCTTCCGGGAACGGGAGGTCTGTTTTGACCACGAGGGCCCGTCGGAGGGGCACCATCCAGAAGACGCCGAGCATTCCGCCGACGAGGGAAATAATCGTGGTCTGCAGGTAATTGATCTCAGACCAGGTGCCGAGCAAGAGCAGGGCGGGGATGGTGAAGATGACGCCGGCGGCGATGCATTCGCCGGCTGAGGCGCCCATGGTGGCGATGTTGACTTCAAGGATAGTTGGTTTAAAGGGTCTGAGGATGCCTAGGGCGATGACGGCGCCGGGGATGATGGCGGAGACGGTCATGCCCGCGTAGAGGCCGAGGTAGGCGTTGGCTGCTCCGAGGACGATGGCGAGGAAGATGCCGACGAGGATAGCCCGTGCTGTGAGTTCCGGGATTTCCTTGTCAGCTGGTATATAGGAAGGGAAGTTCTCGCGGTCCATAGGGAGGCCTACTGGAGGGTAATATTTATTCCCTATATAACTATAAAAGGGTTGTTGGACGGTTCTCTCCTAAAAACAATCGGAGTGTCTGTTGAAAACGGGTAACAGTTGTATGAGAAATCCTTAAGTAGTTAGTGCTTGAGGAGCCGTTGGGCAGCGGCGACTATGTGGGGGGAGCTTAGCTGGTACTTGTCGAGGAGCTCCTCGGGCTCCCCGGATTCACAGAAGACGTCGCGGACGCCGATCCTGGTGAAGGGGATGGCGCAGGCGTGCTCGGCGAGCACTTCGGCGACGGCACTGCCCAGGCCGCCGATGATGGAGTGTTCCTCGACGGTGATGATGGCGTTTGTTTTCTTCGCACAGTCTAGGACCAAGGCTTCGTCGAGGGGCTTAATGGTATGCATGTCGACGATGCGGGCGTTGATGCCTTTTTCTTTGAGTTTGGCGTAGGCGTCAATGGCCTGGTCTACCATGGTGCCGCAGGCGATGATCGTGAGGTTGTCGCCGTCACGGGTGATGATTCCTTTGCCGAGTCTGAGGCCGGCGAGGTTGTCGGCACTGTAGATAATGGGGGCGTTCGCGCGGCCGACCCTGGCATACATCGGCCCAGGAGTTTGTGCCATGAGCTCGACGAGGCAGCGGGTCTGCGGGGCGTCGCTGGGGGTGATGACGGTCATGTTTGGGAGGACGCGCATGAGGGCGATGTCCTCGATCATCTGGTGGCTGGCGCCGTCTTTGCCGACGCTGATGCCGCCGTGGGTCGCGAAGATCTTGACGTTGGCCATGCTGTAGGCGACGTCCATGCGGATCTGGTCGTAGACGCGGCCGGTGGCGAAGACAGCGAACGTGCTGGCAAAGGCGATTTTTCCGGTGCTGGCGAGACCGGCAGCGGTGGAAATCATGTTTGCCTCTGCGATGCCCATTTCGAAGAACCGGTCCGGGTATTTCTTGGCGAACAAGACGGTCTTGGTGGATTTGGAGAGGTCAGCATCGAGGACGACGATGTTGGGGTATTTACCGCCGATCTCGGCGAGAGTCTCGCCGTAGGCATCTCGGGGGTTTGCCATGGTTTTTTTGTTCATTGGGCGGCCTCGAGTGCCTCTTGTTGGGCGGTGAGCTCTTTCATGGCGAGCTTGTATTCCATCTCGTTGGGGGCGACGCCGTGGAAGTCGATGTTGTTTTCCATGAAGCTGACGCCTTTGCCTTTGATGGTGTTGAGGATGATGATAGTGGGCTGGTGTTTGAGGTCGCTGGCCAAAAGGAGGGCGTCGACGATTTCGGCGATGTTGTGGCCGTTGACTTCGAGGACGTGCCAGCCGAAGGCTTCCCAGCGGTTACGGATGGATTCGAGTTTCATGACGTCTTCGGTGTTGCCGTCGATCTGGAGGTAGTTGCGGTCGAGGAGCGCGCAGAGGTTGTCGAGTCTGTAGTGGGAGGCGGCTGCGGCGGCTTCCCAGATCTGGCCTTCGTCGGTTTCACCGTCGCCGAGGAGGACGTAGACGCGGTAGGTTCTGTGGTCGAGTCTGCCGGCGAGGGCGACGCCGTTGGCGAAGGAGAGGCCGTGGCCGAGCGAGCCGGTGCTGGCTTCAACGCCGGGGATGTGCGTGCAGACGGGGTGGCCTTGGAGCATGTGATTGATTTGTCTGAGGTATTGGAGTTCGTTGGTGTGGAAGTAGCCGAGTTCGGCGAGGATGGCATAGAGGGTGGGGGCAGCGTGTCCTTTGCTGAGGATGAAGCGGTCGCGGGTGGGATCCTGGGGGTTGTTGGGGGTGATGTGCATGTGGTGGAAGTAGAGGGCGACCATGGCGTCGACGGCGCTGAGGCTGCCGCCGGGGTGGCCGGATTTGGCGCGGTAGAGCATCTCGATGACGTGTTTGCGTATTTTGACGGCGATGAGGTCGAGTTCTTTTATAAAGGATGCCTGTTCTTTTTTCACTGGTGTTGCCCCGCCCATGGTTCGTTTGGTAACCGTTGGGGTCTGTATCTTTTGTCTGTATATTACTTTTTGGAATCAGGTGAGAAAACGGCGGGATGACTTCTAAATTCCGAGGCTGAGTCTATTGTTTTTTATGGGTCCGTGCGAAGGTGTAGAGGTTGTGGTAGATTTCTGGTCTGATGTCTCTGAGGACTGGTCGTCGGGCGCGGGCGACTTCGACGTCGGCGAGGTCGATGGTGCAGGTGACGACGCTTTCCTTGAAATAGGGTGCCTTGACGAGGCATTTGCCAAGAGGGCCGTAGAGCTGCGAGCCGCCCCAGTGGACCAGGTCCTCCTGGGTGCCGGTGAGGTTGGCGTAGGCAACAAAGACGGTGTTCTCGATGGCGCGGGCGGGCAGGATGGTTTCGAAGAAGGGGCGACTCACGGAGGGGGCCGCGGAGATGTAGACGATGAAGTCCGCGCCCTGCAGCGCGAGGGCTTTGGCGAGCTCCGGGAAGAAGACGTCGTAGCAGACGAGGAGACCGACCTTGCCGAAGGACGTCGGGAAGACCCTGAGGTCTTCGCCTTGGTCGAAGAAGATCTTCTCCTCGAACGGCCCGAAGGTGGGGAGGAACCATTTGTGGTAGGCATCCAGGCTTCCAGAGGGGTGGGCCAGGACGGCGCCGTTGTAGATGAGGCCTCGCACCTTGTCGTCCTTAAGCGCCATGCCGGTGATGATGTAGCATTTGTGCTTACGGGCGAGCTCTGAGACGGCGGCGAGCGTCGGCCCGGTGAGCGGCTCGGCGAGGTCCCGGTACTCGTCCTTGCACCGGTCGCCGGTGAGGAAGAACTCGCCGAAGATGTACATGTCCGCCTTGACCTTCTTCAGGGTGCGCTGCATGAGGGCGAGGTTTTGTTTCTTGTCCGCGATGTGGGGCTGCAGGCTGGCTAAGGCGACGGTGAACGGGGCCATGGGGCTGGGAATCGGTCCGTGTGATTTAAGGGTTTGTTCACCCTCCAAGGCTCCCTCCTGTTCTTAAACGGAATCAAAAATTATTTAAACCTTGAGATAAAAACATGTATTAATGGATTTCGGGGGGCTCTGACGCGGAATGCCGGTTATCACGATTCATTCTTTAGCAAAGGCTATCGAGCTACGGCTCGCCATCAACACAGAGGAGGCGCACCGGTTTGCGGGCATCGTCATGGATCTGTTCGGGTTCGACGACTGCGTCTTGGATAACCTCCTCGACAACACGGACCGCAAATTGTTCTATCTGCTCGAGGAGCGAGGCCTAGTGAAGTCCCAGCGGGAGGAGTTCGTCCTGCACGACGGGCGGACATGGCGAATCCACCTCTGGATCCTGCAGCGGCTGGCGATCGCGGAAGAAGTCAAGCCGTTTATCCAAGGAACGGTCGTCGGTCACCGGGCGAGAGGCACGATTTACACGAGCCTGCCGGACCGGCTCTGGACGATGCGAAAACCATCATCCTCACAGTAACCTCCCTTGAATACACCTTCAAGGGAGATTAAACAAGTAGAAAACAATCGTTTTTTTTAAATACCCACCACCCCTTCCCAACACCAATCCTTATGAAATCCGACCTCGAGATCGCCCGCACCAGCACCATCCTCCCCATCAGCGAGATCGCCGCCAAAGCCGGCCTCACCCCCGACGACTACATCTGCTGGGGCGAACACAAAGCCAAAGTAAAACTCGACATCCTCCCCAAACTTGCTAATAAAAAACAGGGCAAGCTCATCCTCGTCACCACCATGAACCCCACCCCCGCCGGCGAAGGAAAAACCACCGTCACCATCGGCCTCGCCCAAGCACTCCAACACCTCGCAAAAAAAACCATGCTCGCCATCCGCGAACCCAGCCTCGGCCCCATCATGGGCATGAAAGGCGGCGCCACCGGCGGCGGCTACGCCCAAGTCCTCCCCATGGAAGACATCAACCTCCACTTCACCGGCGACATGCACGCCATCACCAGCGCCCACAACCTCCTCGCCAGCCTCGTCGACAACCACATCCACTACGGCAACACCTACCACATCGACCCCCGCTACATCGTCTGGCCCCGCGTCCTCGACATCAGCGACCGCGCCCTCCGTAACACCGTCATCGGCCTGGGCGGCCCCAGCGATGGCGTCCCCCACGAAGTCGAATTCGCCATCACACCCGCCTCCGAGGTCATGGCGATCCTGTGCCTCGCCAAAGACCTCAAAGACCTCAAAACACGCCTCGGCCGCATCATCGTCGCCTACACCTACACCAGCACCCCAATCACCGCCGCCGAGCTCAACGCCGTCGGCGCCATGAGCGTCCTCCTCAAAGACGCCATCATGCCAAACCTCGTCCAAACCATCG
This sequence comes from Methanobacteriota archaeon, assembly GCA_963769885.1. GTDB lineage: Archaea > Thermoplasmatota > E2 > DHVEG-1 > DHVEG-1 > CAIRCU01. Next base: position 243,366 of record CAVYNH010000007.1, on the reverse strand, counting down.
AAGGCGTCCCCGCCTTCGTCCACGGCGGCCCCTTCGCCAACATCGCCCACGGCACCAACAGCCTCCTCGCCGATACCATTGGATTGAAGCTCGCCGACTACTTCGTCACCGAAGCCGGATTCGGCTCTGAACTCGGCGCCGAGAAATTCTTCGATATCGTCTGCCGCACCGGCAAACTCAAACCCGACGCGGTCGTTCTTGTGGTCACGATCAAAGGCCTCAAACGCCACGGCGGCGGCACCGACCTCAACGCCGTCAAAGCAGGCTTCGCCAACCTCGAAAAACACCTCGAGAACATCGCCCGCTTCCAAGTACCGGTCATCGTCGCCATCAACCGCTTCCTCGACGACACCGACCAGGAAATCGACGTCGTCGAAGCCTACTGCAACCAGAAACACATCCCCGTCGCTCCCGTCGAAGTCTGGGACCACGGCGGCGAAGGCGGCGTCGAACTCGCCGGAAAACTCATCAGCCTCATCCACAACACCCCCTCTCACTTCAAGATGCTCTACGACCCAAAACTCCCTATCAAGGAGAAGATCGAGACCATCGCTATCACTATGTACGGCGCCGACCGCGTCATCTACACGGTCGCCGCGGAAAGCGACGTCAAACTCGCCGAAGAACTCGGCCTGGGCCGCCTCCCCATCTGCATCGCCAAGACGCCGTACTCCCTTTCCGACGATCCCGCGCTCCTCGGCAGGCCCACCGGCTTCAAGATCACGATCCGGGAGATTAAGTTCTCCGCCGGCGCCGGGTTCCTCGTCCCCATGACCGGCAAGATCACCACTATGCCGGGACTCCCGCCGACCCCGCACTCCGCGAAGATCACGCTAGATAGCAAAGGCAACATCAAAGGTCTATGATTTCTCGAGGGAAAACCAGAGGAAAAGATGAATGTCTATTGTGGTCAAATTTTGATAATGAAAATTTGGTGAGCACAGTCACGCTGAACATACCGACGATGAACCGTTTCCCCAAGACTCCAGTATGATTCTTTGAAATCATTATCTGCCCGCTAGCATACGTAGTGAAACTGAATGGAGACAGCCATACCGCCAGAACCAAGGTTGGATTGAAGGTGATATAATCCCCTGAAAAAGTCAAATTGTGAATGAGTCCAATGAGAAACGTCCGTGGGCCATGCATAGAAACGTTGAACGTCGACCAGTTGCTTTCATCATCATAGATATCTTGTGCTTTCGCGGCAATTGTATAAGCACCTTTTTGAGTCCAGGTATGGTTGACAACTATTTCTTGTCCTGAAGGGTTGGGACCAAGCCAGCCGCTAGTTGTGTGGTCGCCCCAATCGATGAAATAGGAGACATTGTCGTCATTTGGGTCTAAAGCAGTAAACCCATATTGACAGTGAGCCCCCGCATTTCCACTTGTTGGGCCATCGATGGTTGGGGGGTTCGGTGGGTCATTTGCCAAACCAGGGAGAGGGGCATAGTATATTTCCTTGTCTGCACCTCTAGTATCCACCCATACTACGCCTGCAGAGTGTATGTCAATTTCGTTTTCTTCTGCGGAAACTGTGCCGTTCACATCATTGATTTGTTCAGGTGTCGTCCAGTTTCCCCCATCATCCGCTGACATGGTAACATAGAGGTTCCCATTATTGACATATGCACAATATAATTTGTCACCTCTTGCCACGATATCGGGGAACGCTCCTGGTCCGATGACGACCGGAGGTGTCCATTTTAATTCCTCTGCATCATCTCTTGTTGTGACGACGACGATCACTCCGCCAGCGATATAGACCACCGCAGTGTGATTGGAAATATTTGAAATTCTGCTCACATAAGAGGTGATAGCAGGGTTCGTTCCATTCCCTATGTACATTTGATAGGGGGTAGATTCGATGTTTGCTTCTACAGACGGTTTTATCTTCTTATACACAATCTGATCCTTATTCGTGGTTGCATTGTGATATTGCCAAATAAGATGGAACCAATTTGGTTTCATCGCCATGGCCGGGTCTTTGGCAGGTGCAGTCCAGAGGTGAGATTGCCCATCAAAGAATGTGGTAGATGAGTTTTTGAACGGGTCAAATAGCAGGTATATTGGACAGTCAGGGATGTTATGACCCGATGAATTCCAGTGATAGATATACATGTTTACCGGGCCGGTATTGTTCATATAGGGTTCAGAGTAGTAACCTTGATCTTCAACAGTTGCATAGGTTGAATTTTCAGCTGTGTTATTCCTGTAGTAGAAGAGCCAGGTGTTTGGATCAGTTGTAATATCTGCAATTTGGTAGTAACCAACTTTTTGAGTGTCAGAGTATATGTCGACTCCATATAGTCCTTGGTATCCATTGGGGCCGGGACCGTTTACGTAGGCAGTATCAGAGGAATAGACCTTGGTAGTTCCTTGTAAGGTTATGACATAACCAGTCCAAGACATCGGATTTGTAGGAGTGGGGGAGTACGCGATTCCCATGTTCCATGTTGTTGGGTTCTGTTGGTTGGTCCAGGTAACGACGGTATTGCCTGCTGCGTCTTTTGTGATACTCGGTAGAATATTATCGCCTGATGAATTTGAGATTAAAATGTCGTCGCCTCGCCCTGCTAGTGGTTTTATCACTCGATACTCTTTTATTTCATTCAGAACCGGACCCGGGCGGGGTGTTTTTTCGCCTACTATAGCAGCCTCCGTTGGCAAAACCAAGGTCAACGACACGACGACGGCGACTGCTATTATCAAAAATCCGTGGTGATTGCTTTTCTTCGGTCGATGGTCTATCAAGGGGTATCATCTCCAGAAAATGATTCATGAAATGAATTTAAGATAAAAAAAGATAAAAAAAAGGGGGGGAAGGCGATATCAATTTTCACTGATACCAGCCGAAAAAGAGGAATAACATTCCACCGTGGTGGACTTCTGGTGGGCAGTCATCTATCTGCAGGGTGACAATAAAAGAGTTCCTCGGCAACCCTATTAATATCGGAGTCTTAACGGGTTCTGTCCCCCCTGACACCCAACTGCCCGAGTATGTGAGCATGAAGGTTCTCGTCGCTGTAACTGTAGTTGGAACCAACCAGGGGCTTGCCGGGAAACAAATCATGTTCGAAGGCCCTGTGTTTGTGAACGTCCACGTGACGCGCACAGAACCGCTGGGGAAGCTCTGATTGCAGATGTTAAGGACAGGAATCTGGAATGTCCCGATGAAGAGCTTTCGCTTCAATGTTGGCCACGTCTGTATGAAACAGCATTTCGGCTTGGTGATCCGGAATGCCATGTCGATAGACTTCCCATAATTAGGATGCGGTTCAGGGTACCGCAACTCAAACCAGTGCGGGGGTTGCTGACTGTTATATAAGACTGCATCGTCGTTCCAGTGCTGCCACGAGGTCTTCCACCCAAATCGTCCGCCCTGCACCTCGACATAGACATCAAGCCAGTAGACGACAGGCTTCTGCGTGGTCCCATTCTGCTTGAACGTCTGATTGTCAGGAACAGTGATATCGTACTCCCAGATATTGACGTGATTATGGGGAAGCAGCAAGCCAGTCCAGGGATCCCACCACCATTCTGGGTAATTGCTCCCTTGGTAGTATAACCACTCGGTGAATTGTCCAGGGTAGAAATCCTTTTGCCAGAGCTCTTGACCAGGTATACTATAATTCTGGCCTGGTCCAACAGGGATGTCCGAGTGGATACTCAGATGGATTTTAGTGATATTCCCTTTGATATCATTCAACCAGGAGCCCCAGAGATGGATATCGGTGAGCGGCCCAGTCGAATTACAGCGGAAGTCATCCGCAATCATCCGGGTAATATTCCCCTCGATGCGATCCACGCAGATATCAATGCCCGTTTCATTTATGTCGGGCAGCTGCTCCCATGCGACTACCGACTCACCGAAGCAACCACAGCCGTTTTCGGTTTCGGGTACCGCGGTAGCAGCATCCATCTGCTGTGAGCTGCTGTTCTCTCGCGTCATTGCTGCTGGTACGATGGCAGCGACTATCATCAGCATACAAATAGCCATGCCTACAATTTTTCTTTCCATTGTTTATTCCTCCTCCGTCAAAAATTATGTAAATTGAGAAAACCCTATTTTATATTTAACATTTATCATTGATTGTATTCGATACAAAATAACCAATAAATAGCGTTTCTCGGGGAGGTGCAGGACTAGTAATCAATCATACTCTTCAATAAAAGACGAAATATTACCTGAGACCGCTGAATATTTGAAAAAGGAAAAGAATAATGGTCAATGATTTTTCATTTTAGTAATCATCTCCTGTTAACACCCCGTGAGATACCGTGTATTGAGGACGCATGAGCAAAAACATGACATCTCGTTGAACCAGGTCGAGAAGGACAACGTGCGCGAGGCGCATCAAAGTTCGCATAGTGATTTCCCAGAAGAAATAGTATCGCACCCTCGAAGGCCGTGCGGAGTGAATATTGTTCTTCTGTAAGAAAATGGTTGCTCCTTAGGTTTTATATAGCGTGTACCTATTCCACCATCGAGAATAGAATGGGAGAGGATTGAGGGCCATGACCGACGACGAGTTCGCGCAGTACATCGACGACATCCTCGAAGAACTCCGCGAAAACCAAGGCAGAGACGTCAGCCGCGAGGAGCTGGAAAAGAGCTCCGCCGCTTCCTCGACTACGGCGTCCCCGCGGACCACGCCAAACAGACCCTCGTCAAGAAATACACGACCACCGAACGCCCACGGCCATCCACGGAACGCACCCTCATCGTCGACCTCAAACCCAACCTCCAAAGCGTTAACATCCTCGCCCGCATCGTCTCCGTCAACCCCCGCGAGATCACCGTCAAAGGAGAAAAACGCACGATCTATTACGGCATCCTCGGCGACGAATCCGGCACCGTCGCTTTCACCGCCTGGAAAGACTTCGACATCAACAAAGGCGACGTCCTCGAAATCGCCAACGCCTACACCAAGGAATGGCAAGGTGTAGTCAAACTCAACTTCGGCGACCGCACCCGACTCACCAAGACCGACGACGCCAGAATCCCCGAGATCAGCTCAGAGCCACGCGCCTTCAAGGTCAAGGACCTCCGCGGGGGACTCTCCGCCGTCGAACTCACCGGCCGCATCCTCGAATTGACGACACGCGAGGTCGAAGCCAATGGACAGAAAAAGACCGTCTACTCCGGCCTGATCGGCGACGAAACCGGCAAAGCCCAGTTCACCGCCTGGCATGACTTCAGCCTCAAAGAAGACATGGTCATCAAGGTCTCCGGCGGCTACGTCAAGACCTGGAAAGGCATCCCACAACTCTCGTTCGACGAAAAATCCGCGGTCGAAACAGTCGACGCGGACATCATCCCCAAGAAAGAGGTGAAGACCCAACGGATCTCACTCTCGGAACTCGTGGACCGCAACGGTGCACTTGACATCGAGGTGGAAGGAACCATCATCGAGGTCCGGCGCGGCTCCGGCGTCGTCCTACGCTGCCCCGACTGCAACCGCGTGCTACTGGAGACAGGCTGCCCGACCCATGGGCAGGTCACCGGCATCCCCGACGTCCGCCTGAAACTGACCGTGGACGACGGCAGCGGCTCGATCGGCACGATCCTGGGCCGACCGCAGACCGAAAAACTCCTAGGCAAATCCCTCTCCGAATTACAAGAGCAAGCGGCGACGCTGGAAGAAACTCTATCGAAGACGCTCTTCGGCCATCGGCTCCTCGTCGCCGGCAACGCCCTGGGCGACAACTTCGGCGTCACCATCATCGCGCATGACGCCAGCCTGCATGATTTCGACATTACTAAGGAGGCCGAGGCGATCACGGAACAGCTGGAGGACCTACGATGAAGCGAGAGCCGGCCTGGCGGGTGTTCGCCGCGGAGTACAACGACGCGACCATCGAGCTGAAAGGCACCGGCGAGAAAGTTCCCTCCTATATCGTCACCCCGCTTGGGGGGAAGATAAACCGGGTCTACATCACCGGGGTGCTCACCGATGTGGAGAACGTCACCGAGGGCGGCGACTATCTTCGCGCGCACATCTCCGATCCCACCGGGGTGTTCACCATTTATTCTGGGCAGTACCAGCAGGAGGCCACGAACCATCTGCAACGTATCGAGGTCCCGGCGTTCGTCGCCATCGTCGGCAAGGTCCGCACGTATGAGCCGGAGCCAGGGACGCTGTATCTATCGGTGCGCCCGGAGATGGTCCACGAGGTGACGGCGGAGGCTCGCGACCGCTGGATCATCGAAACGTGCCAGCAGACGCGGCAGCGGATCCTCGCGATTACTGAGGCGATGAAGATGGTGCAGCCCAACGTCTACGACCTCCGTAAGGTCGGAGTCAGCAAGGACCTGGCGGAGGGCGTCGTCACCGCGTTGAAGCGGTATGGGTCGCTGGATACGACGAAGTACGTCACCTTGATCCGCGAATCCTTGCAGTACATCGCGCCGACCGGAAAAGAGGACTTCGAGGAAGCCAAGACGCAAGAAGCAACCGAGGCCAAGGAACATCGCGAGAAAGCCCCTCCCGCAGCGAAGAAGACGAAACAGAAAGCACCTGCCGCGAAGAAAGAGGAGGCGAAGGACGCGGAGACCGTGGTGCTCGAGGTTGTCAAGAGCCTGGAGAGCGCAGAAGGCGCGCCCTGGGACGCGATCGTGGAGGAATGCAAGAAGCAGGGATTGACCGAGACCGCGGTCGAAGAGGCGCTCACAGGACTGATGGACAAGGGGTTCGTCTTCGAGCCGGTGCTCGGGACGATCAAAACAACCTAAATTGCCTTCTCTGATTGAAAAATGACTGGATGTGAAGAGACGTCTGGTCAGTCTTTTGTAAGGTCTTCCCCGCCGTGGAACTGCATCTGAAGGCGGGTATAGATGTCGTCGATGCCTTTGAGATTCTCCTTTGACGAGGCGAGTAGTCGCGTGTAGCCGCCGACCTCCTTGAGCAGTCGCAGGATACCTTCGCTTAATTCGCGATAAACTGAGGACGCCTCAGTCATCAGCGCGGTCTCTAGCTCGTCAGGGTTATCCGACCATTTCTGCACCAGCCATAGCTCTTTTGGCGCGAGCACGTCAGCTTTGCTGAGGACGTTGACCTGCGGCTGGTTCAGCCGGAAGTGCGTCGTCAGTGACAACAACAATTGAGACACGAACCCGGACGCCGTCCGTGCCAACAGGGGGTCGAGCAAGTAGCAGACCGCGGCGTTGCAGGGGCTGAGGAACTGGATGGTGTACTTCCCCGCCTCTCGGAACACGAACAGCTCCAGCTGCCCGGGTGTGTCCATCAGGATATAATCTGGTTTGAACGTGCCGATGCTCTCCTCGACCTCGCCGGTGTTAAGGGCAATCATGTCCGCGCAGACGACCTGTGCGCCGTTCGGCCCTAGCTCATTGGTCTCCATCACCTCCTCAAGGCTGATCCAATCCCTGATGTCAACATCAGGTTCGTACGGTAGGTGCTCCGCGCCTGGGTCGAGGTTCACGGTGATCGCATCCAGGCTGCGCAGGCCCATCCATTTCTTGAAATTCGCCGCAAGCGTCGACTTCCCCGACCCTGCGGTCCCGATAAAATACACATAGATCGGTTCCTCGCCACTCATGGCTTCCCTCGGATCTTCTGCATATGGGTGCTGCGCCGCTCCAGCAGCGGACGAGTGCCGATGTCATGCCGGACGAACAAATGCTCGCCTGTGATATACGAAAGTCCGGCCTCACACTGCTTCTCAGCAGCGTCGATGGTATCCGCGATGCCCACGACCGCGACCGCACGGCTCATCCCCGTCAGAATCCCCTGGTCCGTCTTGTTCACAGACGCATAGAACACGAGGGCTCCCAGCGACTTTATGGCAGCCTCATCCACGGAGATCGGATACCCGCTCATGCTCTGCACCCCGTAGCCTTCTGGGACGACGTACTTGCAGACCGTGGATTTCTTCGCCAGTACCAACGGATGCTTTGCCAGTGTTTGCGTCTGCATCGCAGAGCAGACCTCCAATAAATCCGTCTGCAGTAAGGGCAGCACGTTCATCACCTCAGGGTCTCCGAACCGCGCGTTGATCTCGATCAACTTCACCTCTGAATGCGTGAGCATGAACTGCCCGTAGATCGGGCCGATGTAGGGGTGGCCCTCCTTCCTTAACGCCTGAACGATCGACTCAAGGATATGCAGGCCTTCTTTGTACTCGTTTTCCCGCAGGAACGGCAACAGACCGTCGATGCAGGAGTACGACCCCATACCTCCGGTGTTCGGTCCCTTATCGTCCGGCAGCAGCCGTTTATGGTCCTGGACCGCGGGCAACGGCGCGAGATGCTCCCCGTCCGTGAACGCCTGCAGCGTGAACTCCTCCCCCGTGGCCTTCTCCTCAAGCAGAATCTTCGCGGCCCCGCCGATCTTCTTCTCGATCACCTCAGTGACGTAGTTGAGAGCCTCCTGGATGCCCGTGAAATGATCGCCGGCGACGCGGACGCCCTTCCCACCGGTCAACCCGATCGGTTTGAGGGCGACTTCTCCATGGAATTTGTCGATAAACGCCTTCGCATCCGCCGGGTTCGTCACAACCTCATAGGCGAGCTGCCCCGGGATATGATGCCGCTGCAGAAGAGAGCGCATGAATTCCTTGTCAGTCTCGATACGGGCCGCCGCCTTCGTCGGAGCACAAGCTGCGACCCCCGCCTTCTGCAATTCGTCAACGAGCCCGGCCTCTAACGGTGCCTCCGGGCCGACCAAGACGAGATCGATATGGCAGTCAACGGCGAACTTGGTGACCGCTCCGATGTCCGTCTCCTTTTCTATGAGGATCTCCGTCGCCAACTGTTCGATACCCGGATTACGGTTTCCCATGACTGAAAACAAGGTCGCGTTCTTCGATTTGGCGACGGCTGAGCAAATAGCATGTTCCCTGGCTCCACCACCGACCACTAGAACGTTCATCGTTTCTCCCCTTTCCCTCATGCTTCTTTCTTCTTGTGAAGAATTTCACTGACTGACAGTAACGGAGTGAAGGTGACATCAAGTTTGCCGAGGATATCCCGTGCGCCGGCCTCCCGGTCGACGACAGTGAGGACTTTATCTACGTACGCGTGGCCTGCCCGCAGGATGCCGATGGATTTCACGACCGAGCTACCGCTGGTGGTGACGTCTTCGATGAGGAGAACGTGGTGGCCGCCGACGTCAGGGCCTTCGATCTGTTTGCCGGTCCCGTGCTCTCGTCTCTCCTTGCGGATGATAACGTAGGGGATGCCGGTCTCTAGGGCGACGGCGACGACAAGGGGGACCGCGCCCAGCTCCATACCCGCCAGCAAATCGTAACCGTCGGCGTAGGTGCTCATTTCATGGGCAATCGTCTTCAGGATTCGAGGGTCCGTGCTGGCTTTCTTGATGTCGATGTAGTAGTCACTGATGGCGCCGCTGGTGAGGACGAAGCGGCCGAACTTGATGGCGCCGCAGTCCTTCAATCCTTGAATAAGCTCCTCCTTCGTCATACTTAGGGTTACCGTATCGAAACATGCATATTAGATATTTGCCTCACCGGCCTTCTGGACCGTGTTTGGAAAACACCAAACGTAAACCAATACTTTTTAAGGTTTTAAGATATAGACTGATACTATAGGAGACTTCAATGACCAAGATCACGCTTGACCGTGAGACCTTCAAGGCACTCGCCTCGGATACGCGGCTGGATATTCTCAAGAATCTTGACGGTCGGCCGATGGGCCTTAACGATATCGCGAAGGTGACGAACCTTAACAAGGCGACCTTGCATGAGCATTTGACGAAGCTCAACGAGGCCGGATTGATAAAACGGTCGGAGCGCGAGGGCCATAAGTGGGTGTACTACCGGTTGACGTGGAAGGGTGAAAGCCTCTTGCACCCCGAGAATACGCGAATCGTCGTCCTTTTCACGATGACGTTCGTGGCGCTTGCTGTCAGCATCCTAAATATCGTCTCTTACATCAAAGGGACGCTGATCCAGCCGCACGTTATACAAGCCGAGAACTCAGTCAAAGATTGGGTCGCCTCCCGAGGCGGCACGGGCACCAATGAGCTGGCCGTGCCGGCGCCGACTACAGTCGGGGCCGTGTTCTTCCAAGATCCACTGTTCCTCTATGCCGCGGTCGCCTGCTTCGCCGTGTTCATCGCGGTGTGCTGTGTTGCGATATGGCGGTACCAAGCAAACAGGTCCGTGAAAATCTAAGGGTTTTCACCTGGACCATGGTTATTTAGCCGAGGGCTTCTTCTTTGGCGCGCACTCGAGGTCCATAAAATCGAGTAAGGTTTTTTGCATCCCACATCACCCAGGAGGAGAATCCGTGGTCGGATTATATGCTTTGCGCAGGTATAAAAACCGGCGGCTTGAACAGGTTCTAAGGTCGTTTTTTCAGGAAAGATATAAATACTGAGAATGACACATAATATCGTGATAAAATTTAGCAATGAGGTGATGTCCATCGGTAACCACCGCAAAAACATAAACACAGAGAGGCGCCGGTGACTATGCCGGCCGCGCTCTACGTCCTCCTTGGATTCATGGCCGGCCTGCTGACAATGACCGTAATCTCACTCTACCGGTACCTCCTTAAAATCATGCATCAATAGAAACCATTTTAGAAAAGAGAATTCGGGCTGCGCCGCCTGATGATTTTTCGAAACGAGTTATTCGTACGGCGCGGCTTCCTTCAGCAAGTCGATGTGGGAGATGATCATCCGGCGGCAGCAGTACCGCTCAACCCCGAGGTTGTCGAGGATCTGCTTCGGAGTCTCCTTCGGCTTCTCCCCCGCCGCCACCGCCTTCGAGTACTCCTCACAACGCTTCCGGTACTCCTCATACAGCGGCGCAATAACCGAACCGCAGGTAAAACAACGGACAGGGATGATCATAGCTCACCTATAGGATTTCTGCCGCTTCTTGCGGGCACCACGGCCCAACGGCTTCTTCGGCTCCTTAAACCGCGAGTCACTCACCAGCAGACTACGGTCAAAGTCCAGGAACGACACTTTCAATGCCGGATCCCCGGTATATTCGAGGATCCCTTTCGCAATCGCGGTCCGGCAGGCGTTCGCCTGACTCATAAACCCCCCACCGGCCACGGTCACCTCGATATTGAGGTCATCAGTCCGCCCCGCCGCAATGGTAAGCGGCTCCATAATCTTGAACCGGGCTATCTGAGGCTCATAGAGTTCGACCGGCTTGTTGTTGATCCGGACGCGGCCCTGTCCCTTGGTCACTGTCGCCTTGGCGATCGCGGTCTTCCGCTTCCCCGAGGTATTCACGACTTTCTTCGTCATCAGCATTTCGCCCCTAAGAACTGTGAAATCTCTTGAATCGTCATATAGTTGGCCACCTTCTTCTGGGCCGAGGGAACCTTCTCCACCGGCTGGTTCGCCAGCGCGATTGGGATCCCGATGTAGCATTTCAGCCGGCGGTACGCCGCACGGCCATGTGGACTTTGATATGGGATCATGCCGCGCACCGTACGCTTCACCAGACGGTCCGGCATCCGCGGGTAGAACGGCCCTTTCCGGTAGGTCCCCACCTCGCGCTCATGCCGATAATGGTTTTTCACCATCGTCTTCTTCCCCGTCACAATCGCTTTTTCGGAGTTGACGACGGCAATCTCCTCCCCTTTCAGGAGGCGTTTCGCGACCACCGTACAAAGTCGTCCGAGGACGGCGCCGTCAGCGTCAATAATCGTCACCATAGTCTCATTACCCCAGAATCCGGATGTTCTTCCCTTTCGGGTTATGCTTCATTAGCTCATCAATCGACAGCGTCTTACCGCCAGCCTTCTTGATCTTCTCACGGGCGCTCTCGGAAAACGACCAGGCGGCGATGCTTGCCTTTTTGGTCAATGCACCAGGCGATAGTACCTTACCAGGGATAAGGGCCGTCTCGTTGTCGCCCAGGTTCTTCTCGATGCGCGAGAGGTTGACCTCGGGCCAGTTGCGCAGCGGCTTCTCGAGCCGTTCTGCCACATCCTTCCAGATGGGTGCCTGCTGCTCGTTGGAAATCTTCTTCAAATCCTGAATCAACGCAATGAGGTGAGGATTGGTCTTTGGTACCAGCTTCGCCATAGGGTGTTCTCCAGTAGATGGTGGGTAGGAAAAGAAAGTCTTATTTATAAAAGTTGTGGGCACCGCTCCGAAGAGCAAAACCCCCCTACTCCTCCCGCCGCTCAGACACCAAGACCACGGCGAGGAGAGGACCAACGAACCAACCCCTAGCCAAGAGTGCGTAGCCCCACGCCGGCAGAAACACCCCCTCCTCGATGCCCCGGAACAGCGATTTCATGCACATCGAATTCCTCGTCCCCTGCCGTCATTTGTTGTGACGAGCCTGTAAGAACGTCCATGAGGGCTATCAACGGTACAATAAGGTAAGTTGATGGATTTTTGAATGAATCAAAAAAGTGTCACATAATATATTTATAAGGTGTAATACCTTTGCTAGTAGGTAGGGAGTCCGGTCACCCATGCAGCCTGGTCGATTGTGCAAGTCAATCGTGTTTTCGATGATTCTTATCGGTTTCTTTTTATGCTTTGTTCCGAGTGGATCTGCTGCGGTGGCGAACGGGGATTATGCTGCGGTCCCGATTCTGCATTCGCTGCGTGTGGGGAATGCCTCGGATTCTGGGAACTTATCTGCGTTTTTCTCGGCGGTTGCCCGTGATCCATCGGTTGATCAGCGGACGGTAACGTTGAACGGGGAGCGGACGGAGTTGTTTTCGCTGCCGCGGGAGAGCGTTGGTGTCCTGTTGCCTGATTATCGGGTGGCGGTGAAGTACGGGAATGACGCGTTGAGCCTGTTGCCGAATGGGAGTACGGTGACCGAGTACGGCGGGTCGCCATGTATTCAGGTTCCTGGGCAGACTGCGATTGCGGTATCTGCTATTATTGTGTCGCCGTTAGAGAATTTCACTGAGAAGGCGATGATGTATCAGGCGGTGCCGGAGCTGGATGCATATCATGTGAGTGTGATTTTCCCGTTGGCGATGAATCGGGAGTCGCCTGTGGTTATTGCTCGGTATTCGATTGAGTGGGGTGACGGCGCGCAGGATTCCTATCCTGGGGGGCAGGTCACCACGGAGCATACGTATCAAAGCAGCGGGGTGTATTACATGAAGATCCATGCGACGGATAGCCTAGGGGTCACGTATTCAACAGTGCAGGTGTATCAGGTGAACTATGAGGGGAACGTGGCGCATACGTACCTGTGGGCGAAGAAGAACGAGGGGCCGGTGGCCGCCATGGGGTCAGCGGGGCTGGGGCTGCTTGTGGTGAGCGCGTTCGTATTCACGGAGAGTGGGAAGTACCGGCTGCTGTCATTCCTGGCGTTGTTCTTCCCGATGTATACGCGGATTCAGAAGGAGGATGTCCTGGATCAGTTCGTCCGCGGGCAGATTTATGGGTACATTAAGACGAACCCTGGGGTCCATTACAACCAGATCCTCCGTGAGATTGGGGTGAAGAACGGGACGTTGTCCTATCATCTGGGGGTCTTGGAGAAGACGCAGTTGATTAAGTCGCGTCGTGAGGGGTTGAAGTACCGGGCGTTTTACCCGACGGACATGATGTTTCCTAAGGAGGAACGGTTCCGGTTGACGGAGCTGCAGGTCCGAATTATCGACGAGATCACGGCGCATCCCGGTGGGACCCAGAAGGAGATTTCCCGGCGTCTGGGGCAGAAGCCGCAGACCGTGAACTACAACGTCAAGGTCCTGGAACAGGCGGGACTCATCCGGGTGCAGCGCCGGGGGCGCAAGACGCGGTGCTATCCGCCGGAGCCCGTGGCGGGTCCGGCTCAGGGGACGCCCGTCGTTGATGACGTGTAGGCGGGCGGGGGTCAAAAAACCGCTCCATAAGTCGTTTAAGTCTACCTGCCGTTGTTGGGTGTGTGCCTGATGCCATGGCTGCGGTGTCCTCAACTTTATTGCTAGCTCTTGCGGCCGGCCGACGCTCCTTATCCTGTCGGTGGACATCGGGCTTGGGAATCGATGCGCCGTGTCAATCTCTGATGTGAATTCCTAAAGCGGGCGGCAGGCCTCGTGCGGCTCGCTCAAGACCTTGAGGTGGTGAGGTGGTTGGCACGGTCGGGCATCGGTTTTTCTTAAACGGAAATCATATATAGCCCTCGGTGGGTTGCCGTCGGTTGTATGCCGTGGCTGATTGCGGTCTGCGGGAGCGATACGTGTGAGGAGTTGGCGTCGTCGACGTTGCAGACGGCTGAAGAGATTGGTCGGTTGATTGCGGCGCGGGGTGGCATCGTGGTCTGCGGTGGTCGCGGTGGGGTCATGGAGGCTGTCTGCAAAGGCGCGAAGGCAGGCGGTGGTTTGACGGTTGGGGTGTTGCCGGAGTCTAAGGATGAGGCGAATGCGTGGGTGGATGTGCCCTTGGCGACTGGCCTGGGGACGCGACGGAACATGCTGATTGTCTATGCGGCGGATGTGGTGATTGCGGTGAATGGTCGGTGGGGGACGTTGAATGAGATTTCGTTTGCGCAGATCTTCGGTCGGCCGCTAGTGTTGGTGCGGGGGTCGGGGGGGTGTGTGGATGATGTGGTGACGAGTCAGACGCTGTCGTCGTGTGGCTGTCGGTTTTCAGTTGCTGGGTCCGCGGCGGAGGCGGTGGAGCAGGCGTTTTCTTGGTGTGAGGGGCGGCGGTGATTTGGCGGGTTGTGGCGGTTTTTCTCGTAAGTTTTATATAGTTTGAGTAGTAAAGTATAACATGGAGGATCTGGAATTTCCGTTCCTTCTCCCTTCCATCTCTCCTAACCCCTACCCCTCCAGATCCTTCTCCCATTCTCAAGAAGTGTTTTTTTTCGAAAAGAAGAGCGGCTGCTTTGTTGTGTGGCGGTTAGTCGAGTTTGAGCCAGCGGCGCAGAATGCGGTTTGCTTCGAAGTCTGCGATGTAGTCTGGGAGTCCCATGCCTCGAAGATGGACGGAGAGCGCATCGCGATAGAGGTTTTGGACAGCAGTTTCGTTCATAGAAACCCTCTATTATATAATTATACATTATTTAATATTTAAATTTTATTATTCAAATAATATTATTTTTATAAGGAGAGGGCTAAAACGTCATCAGATACAATGTGCTGCAAGGATGGCTAGTCGTAGACTTTGAGGACGCTGATGTGGGCCGGAAGCCCTAGGGAAGCGGCGATCGGCGCGCATTTGGTGCGCAGCAGGTGCGCTATCGGCCGGATGGAAGTCTCCGACAGCGACTCGTAGTTCGCCATCCCCTTGGAGAGCACGAGGTCTGCACCAGCGACCGCCGACGCCACGATTTTCGGCAGGGGGACAGGGACCCCGACGGCGAACGCCTCTGTCGTCAGAACCGACGAGACGACCTCTGAGAAGCCGACGGCAGCGGCGTCCTCCAGCGTCGCATCACTCAGGATCGGGACGCCCTTGACCACCAGAGTTATGGAGAGGTCCGGATAGGCCCGGCGCAGTTCGCGGCAGAGGACTTTGTCAAAGACATGCTCCCCGCAGTTATCGGCAAAGAACACCAGCCGTCGCGACCGACTCAGCAGCTGCTTCAGGAGCGGTGAATCGTCATGACCGAACCCCTCTTGGTAGAGGCGGGTGAAGACCTGAGAGAGCTGCTCAGGGGTAGCCTCGGCGCCTTCTATCCCGAAATCAAGCATATTGGCGATTCCGGCGCAGAGCAGACTTGTCTTCATACGGTCTGCCGACTCATTGAGGAGGCGTTCCACGGTCGGCATGAGACCCATCGCTTCTCTGGTGCTGCGGCGCTTGAGGTCATAGTATGGATCCGTCGTGCCGAGGGCATCGTAGACGGCGCGGTGGACGGCGGTCGCGATGGCGGCGCTGCAGCCTCGTGAATCGTAATGCAGGGAGAGTGCGCGGCAAGCCTCTTTCACCGCCTTGGTCTTCTTTGAGTCCGAGGACGAGGCCAGTCCGGTTTCGAACAGCACCCGTTTTAGCAGGCAGGGGACGCACTGTGCATCGATCTTCATGCGTCTTCCGCAAGGATTGAAGGGTTCTTAACCATTTTTCCCCTCGAATTCAATGAATATGTGCATCAGCTAGGAAAGCCGCTTCGTAGCACTGTAAGGGGAGGATCCTTGGAGACGGTGGCAAGACCTACAGGCAAACATCGTACGGTCCACAATCCGTACCTTCAAGGTGACCGAAATCAACGATCCAAACAAAATTGGCAGGGCGTCGAGCCCTGCCAGTATTAATATCAAATATGGGATACAGGCCTGGGGGATCCAGATGAAATCCTACACGTATGCCAGCCTCGCCACCATCGTGTTCTTCCGACATAAAACCGCCTTGAGCCGCAGCATAGAGGGGGTGATCCGAAGCACGGACGCCCTCGCGCATCGCCTCGGCATGGATCCCGCCCTCAGCCACATGACGAAATACCGGATCATCACCGAGCTTCTCAAATCAGATATTCTAACGCTTCAGAGCACGACCGGGAGAAAAAGACTCAGGCTCTCACCAGCCATCGCCACGTATTTGGAGGAAAAATAGCGACCTGTGTTGAAGGTTCCCTGAAGGTAAAATTTATAAAGAGAAACTGCATACTGCATGCTAACAAATAGCAAATATGGATATGTATTGAAGGGCTTGTCAAGCTAAAGTAGAGAAGTGTCCGGGAGGAGAGGAGGAAGGGATGCTTCTTTTGCTCTTCATATTATCCCCCTTACAAATTCCCCCTTCCTTCTTCCACAACCGGATATTCTCCGTTATTTTCGGAAAGTGATTTAAATTGTTTGGCGATAGCTTGCATGCCTTTGTCAACGGAGGAGGCATGTGAAGTTATGAACGAAGCGGTAATCGTCGCAGCAGTCCGCACAGCCCAGGGGAAATTCGACGGGACACTCAAGGAATTCTCCGCCCCTCAGCTCGGCGGCATCGTCATCAAAGAAGCAGTGAAAAAAGCCGGTGTCAGCCCTCAAGAAGTCAATGAGATTATCATGGGAAACGTGGTCTCCGCAGGCCTCGGGCAGAACGTCGCCAGACAGGCCGCGGTCGCCGCGCAGATGCCCTACGAAGTCGGGTGCCTGCACGTGGACAAGGTGTGCGGGTCATCATTGAAAGCCGTGGTCCTCGCCGCCCAGGCGATCAAATGCGGGGACGCCGACTGCTTAGTGGCCGGCGGCATGGAAAGCATGACCAACGCGCCATTCATCCTGGACAAGGCCCGGTTCGGGTACCGCATCTTCGACGGCAAGGTCATCGATGCCATGGTCCACGACGGCCTCTGGGACGCTTACAACAATTTCCACATGGGCATGACCGGGGAGATCGTCGCGGAGAAGTACCATATCTCGAGGCAGGACTGCGACCAAATCTCCGCAGAGAGCCATCAAAAGGCTGCCCGGGCGACCGAGTCCGGCGCGTTCAAAGACGAAATCATTCCCATCACCATCCCGCAGAAAAAAGGCGAGCCCGTTGTGTTTAGCAAGGACGAAGGTATCCGCAAGGACACCACGGCCGAGAGCTTGGGGAAGCTGAAGCCCTTCTTCAAAGAGGGCGGCGTGATCACCGCGGGGAACGCCTCGCAGATCACGGACGGCGCCTCCGCGGTCGTCGTCATGAGCAAAAAGAAGGCGGACAGCCTCGGCCTGGAGCCCCTCGCGCGGATCGCTGGCTATGGGACTTATGGCGTCCGGCCGGAGCTGGTCATGGAGGCCCCGATTCCCGGTGTCCGGGCGCTTCTGAGCAAGATGCATCTGAAAATCGCTGATTTCGACCTCGTGGAGCACAACGAGGCGTTCTCCTCTGCGTCGGTGGCGCTAATCAAAGAATTGGGCATCCCCCGGGAGATCTTCAACATCAACGGCGGCGCCATCGCCCTGGGGCATCCCATCGGCAGCAGCGGCTCACGCATCCTCGTCACCCTCTTGCATAACATGAAACGGCTGAACAAGCACCGTGGGCTCGCCACGATCTGCCTGGGCGGCGGTCACGCAGTTTCCTTCGTGGTGGAGAGGTGACCATGAAGAAGATTGGAGTCGTCGGCGCCGGGACCATGGGCCATGGCATCGCCCTGGTCTGCGCGCACCATGGCTACGACGTCGTCCTGCAGGACCTTACCGAGGACCTCGTGAAGAAAGGACACGCTGCAATCGAGCGGTTCTGCGACAAGAGTGTGGAGAAAGGCAAGATGACAGCGGAGCAGAAGACCGCGCTGCTTGCCAAGATCGGGACGACGACTGCGCTGGAGCGGTTCGCGGACTGCGACTTGGTCATTGAAGCCATCGTCGAGAACCCGACCGTGAAAAAAGAGCTGTTTGCGAAGCTCGACCACATCTGCAAGAAGGAGGCCATCCTCGCCTCCAACACATCGACAATCCCGATTACGGACCTCGCCTCGTCGACGAAACGCCCGGAACAGTTCATCGGCATGCACTTCATGAACCCCGTGCCGCTCATGAAGCTCGTCGAGGTCATCCGCGGCCTACGCACCTCACAGCCAACTGCGCAGGCCG
The DNA here is from genome assembly GCA_963769885.1 of Methanobacteriota archaeon. Lineage (GTDB taxonomy): Archaea > Thermoplasmatota > E2 > DHVEG-1 > DHVEG-1 > CAIRCU01. The sequence continues at coordinate 224,936 of CAVYNH010000007.1, read as the reverse complement.
TCATCGAGCTGTCTACGAAGCTGGACAAGATCCCTATCGAGGTCAACGACGGGCCCGGGTTCGTCTCCAACCGCGTGCTGTTCATGATGATCAACGAGGCGATTTTCTGCGTCCAAGACGGCACCGCTAGCGTCGAGGCCATTGACGGCGTCATGAAACTCGGCATGAACCACCCCATGGGCCCACTTGAGCTTGCAGACTTAATCGGCCTCGATACCGCGCTCAGCATCATGACCGTCCTATATACCGGGTTCAATGACTCCAAGTACCGCCCTTGCCCACTCCTAAAAAAGATGGTGCAGGCAGGCTACCTCGGACGAAAGACCGGGAAAGGATTTTACGACTACCCAAAGAAGGGGTGAGCCATATGGATTACAAGAACCTACTCGTCACCACCTCAGGCAAAGTTGCGACTATCACCTTCCACCGCCCCCAGGTCCTCAACGCCCTCAATATCGAAACACTCAAGGAGCTTGAAGAGGCGATTACCGCTCTCGAAGCTGACGTGAATATCAGAGTCTTGATCCTCACTGGTGAGGGCAAGGCGTTCATCGCCGGGGCGGACATCAGCCAGATGAAGGCGATGACCCCGGTACAGGCCCGTGAATTCGGGGAGTTGGGACACCGCGTGATGCGCCGTCTCGAGGCCAATCGACTGGCGGTCATTGCCGCGGTGAACGGATTCGCTCTCGGCGGGGGATGCGAGGTCCTCATGGCCTGCGACATCGTTGTGGCTTCAACCGCTGCGAAAATCGGGCAGCCGGAGATCAACCTTGGGATTCACCCGGGGTTCGGCGGCACCCAGCGCCTCCCTCGGCTCGTCGGCGCGGCGAAGGCGAAAGAACTGCTCATGACCGGCGCGCCAGTCACGGCGGAAGAGGCTTGCCGCATCGGCCTAATAAACCGGGTCGTTCCTCCCGAGAAGCTCATGGAAGAAGCCGGGGTTCTCGCGGCGCAGATTTCGGAGAAATCCCCCCTGCAGATTTCGTATATCAAGGCCTTAGTGAATCGCGGCCGTGATGTGGCGCTCTCGGTTGCTTCCGACTTGGAGATTGCGTCGTTTGCCGCCAGCTTCATGTCCCATGACCAGCAGGAGGGCATGAGCGCGTTCCTGGAGAAACGGCCGGCGAAGTTCTCGGGGCAGTAAGCCCCCTCCCCTTTTTTATTGCAAAAGGGCGTTGAGGATTTCGTCTGCGGCGGTGTACGGGTCGAGTTCTCGGAGGCTGATTTTTTTGAGGCAGTCGTCGACCTGAGCCTTGAGTTTTTTGTCGTCCAGGACGTAACTGATGATACGTTTTCTGAGAAGGTCAATAAGCTCGGTTTCGTAGCGGCTACGTCGCCGTTCTTGGAAGAGGTCGCTGCTGTGGAGGTACTCGTCGTGGGCTGTGATGTGTTCGATGAGGTCGGGTATTCCTTTTTTTTCTTTGGCGGAGGTGGGGATGATTGGTGGTTTCCAGTCGCGGTCTTCGGTGAGGTCGACCATGGACTGGAGTTCGGCGATGGTCTGTTCAATGCCAGGCTTGTCTGCTTTGTTGACGACGAAGATGTCGGCGATCTCCATGAGGCCGGCTTTGATGGTCTGGATGGCGTCGCCGAGTCCGGGGACGGTGACGACGATGGTGGTGTCCGCGACTTTGATGATTTCGACTTCGTCTTGGCCGACGCCGACGGTTTCGATAAGGATGATGTCCATGCCGGCGGCGTCGAGGATGTCGACGACGTCGTAGACGGCGGTGGTGAGGCCGCCGAGGGCGCCGCGGGTACCCATGCTGCGGATGAAGACGCCGGGGTCGGTGGACAGCTCGGTCATGCGGATGCGGTCGCCGAGGAGTGCGCCGCCGCTGAAGGGGCTGGTGGGGTCGATGGCGATGATTCCGATTTTTTTGCTTTGGCGTCGGTAGGCGGTGGTGAGTTCGAGGAGGAGGCTGCTTTTGCCGCTGCCCATGACACCGGTGACGCCGATGACGTGGGCTTTTCCTGTGTGTTTGTAGAGGTTTTTCAGTGTGGTGATTGCTGTTGGGTCTTCGTTTTCTACAAGGGTGATGAGGCGGGCGATGGATCGGTGGTCTGCCTTGAGGATGTTGGTAGTGAGGTCGGTCATCGTTTCACGTGTTGTTGGATGTAGGTGACGATGTCTTCGACGGGGGTGCCGGGGCCGAAGACGGCGCTGATGCCTGCTTGTTTGAGGGCGGGGATATCTTCTTGGGGGATGATGCCGCCGCCGATGAGGAGGACGTCGGTGAGGTGGTGGGTTTTCATGTGGGTGGCGACGTCGAGGAAGAGGGTCATGTGGGCGCCGGAGAGGAGGCTGAGGCCGATGACGTCGACGTCTTCTTGGATGGCGCTAGCGACGATTTGTTCGGCGGTCTGGTGGAGGCCGGTATAGATGACTTCCATGCCGGCGTCTCTGAGTGCTCGGGCGACGATTTTGGCGCCGCGGTCGTGGCCGTCGAGGCCGGGTTTGGCGATGAGGACGCGGATCTTTTTTGTCATGGTGGTCGTGGTTCCTTATTCTTTTTCTAGTAGATGGCGGCTTCTTTGTATTCGCCGAAGACGTCTCGGAGGACTTGGCAGGTTTCGCCCAGAGTAGCGTAGGCGTGGGCGCAGGCGAGAAGGTGGGGCATGAGGTTGTCGGTGCAGGCGGCTGCCTTGCGGAGGTTTTCGAGTGCTGTATCGACTTTGGTTTGGTCTCTAGTTTTGCGGAGGGTCTTGAGGCGGTTGATTTGTCGTATTTCGCCTTGTTCGTCCATTTTAAGGATTGGGATGTTGGGTGGTTCTTGGGATTGGTATTTGTTGACGCCGACGATGGTGCGGATGTTGTTGTCGATTTCTTTTTGGTAGCGGTACGCGCTTTCGGCGATTTCTCGTTGGAAGAATCCTTTTTCGATGGCGGGGATGACGCCGCCTAAGGCTGCGATTCGGTCGAAGTACTTGTAGACTTGGTCTTCCATGATGTCGGTGAGCCATTCTACATAGTAGGAGCCGCCGAGGGGGTCGGCGGTGTTCGTGACGCCGCTTTCCTCAGCGATGATCTGTTGGGTACGTAAAGCGATTCTGACGGCTTTTTCGCTGGGGAGGGCAAGGGCTTCGTCCATGCTGTTGGTGTGCAGTGATTGGGTGCCGCCCAGTACTGCGGCGAGGGCTTGGAGGGTGACTCTGGTGATGTTGATCTCGGGTTGTTGGGCGGTGAGCGAGCAGCCGGCGGTCTGGGTGTGGAAGCGCAGCCACATCGACCGGGGGTTTTTGGCGCCGAGTTTTTTGATTTCGACGGCCCAGATGCGTCGAGCGGCGCGGTATTTGGCGATCTCTTCGAAGAAGTCGTTGTGGGCGTTGAAGAAGAAACTGAGCCGGGGGGCGAAGTCGTCCAAGGCTAACCCACGGGTCATGGCTGCTTTGACGTATTCCAGGCCGTCGGCGAGGGTGAAGGCGAGTTCTTGGACGGCGGTGCTGCCTGCCTCGCGGATGTGGTATCCGCTGATGCTGATGGTGTTCCATTTGGGGACGTGTTTTGAGCCGTATTCGAAGGTGTCGACGATGAGCCGCATAGATGGTTCGGGGGGGAAGATGTAGGATTTTTGGGCGATGTATTCTTTGAGGATGTCGTTTTGGATGGTGCCACCGATTCGGTCTTTGGTGATGCCGCGGTTTTCGGCGTTGGCGATGTACATCGCCCAGATGATGGCCGCTGGCCCATTGATGGTCATGCTGGTGGTGATGTCGGCGACGGGGATGTCTTTAAAGAGAATCTCCATGTCTTGGAGGCTGCTGATGGCGACGCCGCATTTGCCGAATTCGCCGCGGGCGAGAGGGTGGTCGGTGTCGTAGCCGTACAGGGTGGGGTAGTCGAAAGCGACGGACAGTCCTGTCTCGCCGTGCTCTAGGAGGTATATGTAGCGTTTGTTGGTCTCTTCGGCGCTGCCGAAGCCGGCGAACTGGCGCATGGTCCAGGGGCGGCCGCGGTACATGTCAAGGTGGATACCACGCAGGAAGGGGTACTGGCCGGGGAGGCAGGTGCGGTCTTTGTTGTTGTCGAGGTTTTTGGGGGTATAGACGGTGTCGATAGGGTTGTTGGAGAGGTTTTTGTGGCGTCTGTGGTGTTTTTCTTCTGGTGTGTGGTGGTGGCTGTGGGTGTGGGTGGCCATAGTTACCAGTCGATTCCTTGGCGGCAGGGGGTGCCTTTTTGGTAGGGGTGTTTGATTTCGAGGATTTCGCTGACGAGGTCCGCTTTCTGTATAAGTTCGGGGGGTGCGTAGCGGCCGGTGAGGATCAGGTCCATTGCCGGTGGTTTGTGGTCGAGAAGGGCGAGGACATCTTGGAGGGGGATGAGGTGGTAGTCGATGGCGACGTTGATTTCGTCGAGGATGACGAGGTTGTGTTTGTTTGCAGTGATTATTTGTGTGGCGTGGTGGAGTCCTTGGTGGGCGAGGTCGATGTCGATTTGGTCTGGTTTTTGTTTGTTGACGAATTCGTCGCGGCCGAACTGTTTAATGGTGAAACCGGGGATTTTTTCGAGGGTGTTGAGTTCGCTGTAGCGGCGTCCTTTCATGAATTGGATCATATACACAGTGAGGCCGTGGCCGACGGCGCGGATGCCCTGGCCGATGGCGGCGGTGGTTTTACCTTTGCCGTTGCCGGTATAGATATGGATGCAGCCGTAGTCTATGGTCATGGGTCTGCTGGTCCTAGGAAACGGGTGTGGATTATTAAACTTCGTTGCCGGAGTTGTGGAGTATTTTTTTGTTACAATTTCTTCATGGAAAGTTTTTTTAACGCGGTATTGTTATTGTTATGTTGAGAGTGAGGAGGCGAGAGAGGTTTTCCCCCTTCTTCTTTTGTCTTCATAGGCCCTCTCTCCTACCCTCGCTTGTTTTCGACCGGTTTCATCCCTAATTTTATGGCGTTTCTCCCCTGTCTTTTCACCGATAGATTTATGTCCATTCATCGAATTCCCTTCAGCCATGCAACTGGAACTGACAGAGCAGCAAAAGATGATCCGCAACATGGTCCGTGAGTTCGCCGAAAAGGAGATTGCGCCGATCGCCGCGGAGCTGGACAAGACGGAAGAGTATCCGACGAAGACGCTTGAAAAAATGGCGGGTCTTGGGCTTCTTGGAATCATTATTCCGACTGAATATGGAGGCGCCGGCCTCGACACCATCTCGTATGCGACCGTAATCGAGGAGATCTCGCGGAAATGCGCGTCAACTGGTGTAATAACTTCTGTTCACAATTCATTGACCGCCTGGCCGATCATGAAATACGGCAACGAAGCACAGAAAAAGAAGTACCTCCCGCTGTTGGCGAAGGGGGAGCGGATCGGGGCGTTCGCAGGCACCGAGCCCAACGCGGGCTCAGACCTCGGCGCCATGAAGACCACCGCGGTCCTCCAGGGCAACCACTACATTATGAATGGGAGCAAGACGTTCATCACCAGCGGGCCGAAGGCGGGCATCATTATCGTATTCGCCATCACGAACAATGCCGCCGGGACGAAGGGCATCAGCGCGTTCATCGTCGAGAACACGTTCAAGGGCTACAAGGTAGGCAGCATCTTCGAAAAACTCGGAGTCCACGCCTCGCAGACCTCCGAGCTCATCTTTGAGAACATGGAGGTCCCCAAGGAGAACCTCCTGGGCAAAGAGGGCGACGGGTTCAAGATCGCATTAAGCACCTTAGACGGGGGCCGGATCGGCATCGCCTGTCAGGCGGTCGGCATCGCCCAAGCCGCCTTAGATGAGAGCATCTCGTATGCGAAGCAGCGGGAGCAGTTCGGCCAGCCCATCGCGAAGTTCCAGGCGATCCAGTGGATGATCGCGAACATGGCGACGAGGATAGAGGCCGCAAGGCTCTTGGTCTACAACGCCGCGTATGCGAAGGACAAGGGCGAGCGGATCAGCAAGCAGGCGGCAATGGCGAAGCTGTTCGCCTCGGAAACCGCAATGCAGGCGGTCATCGACGCCGTGCAGATCCACGGCGGGTACGGCTACACCAAGGAGTACACCGTGGAGCGGCTCTTCCGCGACGCAAAAATCACCGAGATCTACGAAGGCACCTCGGAAGTCCAGCGCATGGTCATCGCCTCAAGCCTCCTCGGATAACAGCCGATTCCTGATTACGAATTCACAACTTGATACACGAGGTAGAATTTATGGGGGAGTCAGAGTACGTTCAGGCCTGTAAGCAGTGGAAATGGAAAATCCCAAAGCAGTACAACCTCGGCGCCGACGTCATAGACAAGCATGCGGCGTCCGCGAACCGCAACAAGGTCGCCTTGTTCTGGGAAAACGCGGCCGGCGCGACCGAGCAGTTCACCTTCGGAGACCTCAAAGTCCTCACCGATCGGTTTGGAAATGCGCTCCGCAGCCTCGGTTTCAAGAAGGGCGACCGGTTCCTCATCCGGCTGCCAAACATCCCGCCGTTCCAGATCTCCTTCGTCGGCGGCGTCAAAATCGGGGCCGTCCCCATTCCTTCGAGTGTGATGTTCCGCGAACATGAGGTGGAGTATCGCCTCAACGACAGCCAGGCGAAGGCCGTGATCACCACCGCGCAATATGCCAAGGAAGTCCACGCCATCGCAAAGAACTGCCCGACATTGAAGCACATCATTGTCACCGACGAACCCAAGGGCGACGAGCTGTCGTTCCAAGACCTTGTGAAATCCGCCTCCAAGAACCTCACCCTTGAGCCGACGACGAGCACGGACATGGCGTTCTTCTGCTACACGTCGGGGACCACGGGCAACCCGAAAGGCGCGGTCCACCTGCACCGTTGGGCGATTGGAAATGACCCCAGCGTCCACTACTGGCAGGACGGCAGAGAGACCGACATTATCGCCCACACCGGGGACCTCAACTGGATCTACCCCCTCGGCAACGGCTTCCTCTATGTTTGGCGCTGGGGGCTGTCGACCCTCGTCTACGCCGGGAAGTTCGACCCCGAAGCCTGGTTCAGACTCCTGGAGAAATACCGGGTGACGAACCTCGCCTCAGTCCCGACTGCCTATCGGATGTTCCTCACAATCAAAGATGCAGAGAAAAACTACGACCTTTCCGCGCTACGACACTGCATCTCCGCAGGCGAGCCGTTGAACCCTGAAGTCCTCAAGCAATGGCGCGAACGCTTCAACCTCGACATCTATGATGGCATCGGCATGACCGAGATCATGGTCTATGTCTCAAACCAGCCGATCCTCCCCATCAAGCCCGGATCCTGTGCAAAACCCCAGCCGGGGCACCGCTGTGCCCTCGTCAACGACGAGGGGAAACCGGTCCCGGTCGGCGAAACTGGCATCCTGGCGGTAAGTAAGGACGACCCTGGGTTGTTCCGGGAGTACTGGAACAAGCCGGAGAAGACCGCGGAGTGCTTCCGCGGCGACTGGTTCCTCAGCGGCGACGTCCTCTACCAGGACGAAGACGGCTACTACTGGTTCAGCGGCCGCAACGACGACCTCATCAAGGCCAGCGGCTACCGGATCTCGCCCTTCGAGGTCGAGTCCGCGGTCATCTCCCATCCCCTGGTGCTGGAGTGCGCGGTCGTCGCCAGCCCGGACCCGATGCGCGGCACGATCATCAAATCCTTCGTCGTTTTAAAGGACCATTCGAAGGCGTCTCCTGCCCTGGTCACCGAGATTCAGGAGCATGCGAAGCGGGTCGCCGCCCCATACAAGTACCCGCGGGAGATCGAGTTCGTCACCGAGTTACCCAAGACCCAGAGTGGGAAAATTAAAAGGAAGGATTTGCGGGAGCGAGAACAGCAGAGGAAAGGAGGAGTGAAATGAACATTGTCGTCTGTGCCAAGCAAGTCGTCGACGTCTCCGAAATCAAGGTCGATACCTCGACGAAGAAACCCGTGCTCACCGGCGTCGCCAAGAAGATCAGCGACATCGACAAGAACGCGATGGAAGAAGCCATCAAGATGAAAGAGAAGGTCGGGGGGCGCATCACGGTCATGACCGTCGGCACCCCTGACGCGAAAGACCGAATCAAGGAGCTGCTCGCGATGGGCGCGGACGAAGGAATCGTCATTGCCGCCCCCGCAGATATCGATTACGCGGGGACCGCAACTTTGCTTGCTGCAGCTATCAAGAAACTCGGGCAGGTCGACGCCATCCTCTGCGGCGAGGCCTCCATCGACCTCTTCTCAGGACAATTAGGTCCTCGCCTTGCAGGGCTTCTCGATATCCCAGAGTTGACTTACACCACGAAACTGACCGTGGACAAGGACCATGTCACCGCAGAGCGCAACCTCGGCGACCATGCCGTCACCGAGACCTCCCCCTACCCTGTCTTGATTACCGTTACCAAGGAGATCAACACGCCCCGACTGCCCAGCCTCATGCAGATCCTCGCTTCCTCCAGTAAACCGCTCAAAGAATGGAAGGCAGAAGAGCTCGCCGGCGGCCTCCTCACCCCGAAGGTGAAGACCGTCGACATCAAAGGCGTACCCATGAGCCGCAAGAACATCGTCTACCAAGATGACCTGGACGCCTCCATTCATAAACTCGTCAACGACCTTGCAAAGGAAGGAGTGCTGAGGTGATTCCCATGGTGCTCGTCTACTCAGATGATAAAAGGCTTTCTCTCGAACTCATCGCGCTCGGCAAGAAACTCGCACCCAGCTTCAGCGACAAGGTGTACGCCGTCACAATCAACGCCCCCGACACCCTCGCGCAGGAGTACGGTGCGCACGGCGCAGACGTCGTCCACGAGCTATCCACGAACATCCCGAAATTCAAAGCCGAGGAATACGCCAACCTCCTCAAAGACCTCATCATCGAGCATAAACCAGACGTAGTCCTCATCGGCTCCGACAAGAACGGCAAGGAGCTCGCCGGCCGGCTCGCCGCTCTCCTTAACACCGGCTGCATCATGGACGCCACCAACGTCACCGCCCACGACAAGACCGTCACCGCCGAACGCATCGTCTACAGCGGCACCGGCATCGCCGTCGAACAGTTCACTGCCACCCCCGCCATCGTCACGATTCCGCCGCGAGCCACCGACCCCCTCCCAAAAAATCCCCAGCACCATGCGCAGATCATGAAAAAACAGGTGACGCTCAAGGAGTATCCCTCGAAGATCCAGTCCGTCCACGAGGCCGCCAGCGAAGGCGTGCACGTCGAGGATGCGGAGATTATCGTCTCCTGCGGCCGCGGCCTGAAGAACAAGACCGACATTCAGTTGATCAGCGACCTCGCCGCCGCCCTCAAAGGCAAAACAATCGGCTGCAGTCGGCCCATCTCCGCGGACCTCAAATGGCTCTCCGAGGACCACTGGATTGGGCTCTCCGGCCACAAGGTCAAGCCGAAGCTGTACGTCGCCTGCGGCATCTCCGGGCAGATTCAGCACATCGCAGGCATGCGCGACTCCGGCGTCGTCGTCGCCATCAACAAGGACCCCGACGCGCTCATCTTCAAGTCCGCGGACTACGGCATCGTCGGTGACTTGTATCAGGTCCTCCCCAAACTGACCGAAGCCGTGAAAGGGCACTCGGCATGAGCCGCCGCTGCCCTTATCTCCCCTTTTTCTGTCTTTTCCCAGGAGATCGTTGAATGACTCGAGCCCTCGATAGAAAATTGCTGGCAGAGCTTCCCGCAGAAAAACAGACCGAATTTCTCTTCATGCAGCTTCGGAACCTCTGGGCGGTCGACGGCCTCTACTTCCTCGGCATCGAAGAAGAATACGGCACAGAAACCGCCACCGAGATCGATGCCAAAGTTTGGAGCGTCATGGGTAAAATCGAGGCCCTCAAGCTCAAAGAATTTTTCCAACCCAAGACCATCGATGTCCCGACCGCGATGAAACTCTTACAGTTCACCGGCTGGGCCCTCGACCTCGAAGACAAAGAAGTCGAAATCGACAAGATCAACGCCGTCATCCGCAACCGCCGCTGTCGCGTCCAGACCACCAGGCTCTCCAAAGGACTCACCGAATTCGGCTGCAAACCCGTCCGCCTCGGCTTCCTCACCGCCTTCTTCCACGAACTCAACCCCGCCCTTCAGCTCACCTGCGCTCATTGCCCCCCCGACCCCCACCAGCCCGACAACTGGTGCGAATGGGAATTAAAGTTAAGGGTTTAATCTCGAATCTTGACAAATCCTTTATAAATAATGCCGAAATCATAATTGTTGTGAGGGGCTTGAAATTCTTGTCCTATTATAATGTATATCTCTTCGCCTGATTGACAATGTCGAATTAATGGAGGAAATAGATTGAATAGAACGAGGTCTTTAGCTTTGAAGCGAACTACACCATTACAATAATCATACCAATCATAGATTGTTCCATTGTAGAGAGCCAAATGTAAGGGGATTCCACATACTCTATAGTGGAAAGTGCTCCAATCACTTTCTTCACCAAAAACATCTCTGACTTTTGCTCGAACGGTGTAATTGCCATACCTCGTCCATTTATGAGCCAGCACAACAAGCTCATTAGGCGCGTACTCGCCGCTCCAGTTAGCAAAAGTGCCATCGCCCCAATCTACATAGAGTTCCAATGGATTGTTGTCTTGGTCAAACCCCTTGAACCAATGGTCTCTTTCAACTCTGGGATAGCCATAGTTATCACCTAAAATCAGTGGAGGATTGGGTTTGTGATTTGATTGCACTGGACCAAAAGCGTGGACATACCCAATTGACATCCAATTATTTCCAGGTCCTTTTCTTCTATCCGAACTAGACCCTATATAAACGGTGCCATCCTTTCCAATGCAAGGCGCTGATTCGGCGAAAGCTGTTCCAATCCTTTTTCTCCACAATTGTGTTCCATTTGGGTTAAGGGCAAGAATATCTCCGCCCCCGACATAAGCTCCACCATCTTGTACACCTACGTACAGTGTTCCTTCTTTTGAAATAGCAATTGAGGATAACCAAGTATCTCCTGAACCAAGGTTGAAAGACCATTTCATTGTTCCATTAGGATATACGGCATCCACCCAATTCCATACAGTTCCAATATAGATAATCCCGTTTTTATCAAGAGCAGGACTCTGACTGAACGCACCTGTTCTCAATTTCCATTTCAAAGACCCATTTGGATTAACGGCATAAAGATAATCATCATCTGCACCAAAGTAAATGGTCCCATCAGCTGCTATTGTTGGTGAACCATGACTCCATTCCCAAGCATGAAAAAGGAATCTCCACTTCAAAGTTCCATTAGGATTCAAGGCATATAAGTAGCCATCAAATGAACTACAATAAATCGTACCATCTTGAGCTATGGCAGGAGAAGTAGTAATTGTATCTCCGGTCTGATATGACCATTTGATAGTTCCATTATTCGGATACAGAGATGTAATTTTTCCCCCCATATCCGAATAAATAATAGTGCCATCACTGGCTATCGCTGGTGAAGAAGCTTTCCCTTTTCCACCAATATACCACTTTTGAGTGCCATTCGGGTAAAGGGCATAGAAGCCCTTAGCGAAGGTTCCAAAATATATGGTCTCATTATCGTCCAGGGCAGCTGCACACCAAATATCTCCGGCTGTTGGGAATCTCCATTTTAAGGTCCCATTGGGGAGAAGTGCGTTGAAATATCCTTCAAAGTCACCAACATAAACCGTCCCATCTTTTCCAAGGATAGGCGATCCTTCGACTCCGTACGAAGTTATAAATCTCCATTTTTCTAAAACGGTGGTATTTTCCGTACTAAAAGGACTTTGCCCTGAATGATTGAGATCGTGGCAAAACATCGGCCATGGTGAATCCATTAGTCCTTCTTCGGATTTCGGAGATAAAGCCTGAACATAGTTGCTTGGCGAAACATCCTGCAATGATTCCTTTTCTCTATCCCGTTCAATCAAAGAATATTTTTCGATATAAGGTTTCAAGCTCTCATTATTCATATGATGAGGAAAAAGTAAACGAACCAATGCTGAAAAATTTCCAGAGGAGTTGCACTCAGAATGCGTTGCCTCGACTTCAGAATGTAAAAGGTAACTATATGGAAAAATCGTGATGAGAAATAAGAAAACGATGCCGACAGCAAACCCTTTCTTAAGCATAGATAGATCCTCCTTTCAATCTTAGAACAACCTTCCCTTTAATAACACTATCCGACTTTGCAAAGGGCGACATTTATTCAATAACCTCTCTTTACCCTCGTTAATACAGACATAAGGGAGCATTAAACAAAGGTGAACTCAATGAAGACACCAGAGGAATACAAACGCAGCCTTCAACAAATGCGGGCCAACATCTACAAATTCGGCGAACTCATCAAAGACGTCACCACCCACCCCGCCACCAGACGCACCGTCGAAGGCCACGCCCAGATCTTCCAAGCTTCTCTCGACCCCAAGTACCAGGATATCCTCACCACCATCAGCCCTCTCACTAACACCCGTGTAAGCCGCTATCTCTCCATCATTTCATCCCCTGAGGACATGATCGCCAACCTCAAAATGAAACGCCTCATGTTCAACCTCACCGGCACCTGCACCGGTGGACGCTGCGCCGGCTTCAACGCCCTCAACGCCATGTGGGCCGCCACCTACGACATCGACAAAGCCAAACACACCCACTACCACGACCGCCTCCGCGCCTGGCTTAAGGACGCCCAAACCCGCGACATCACCCTCGCCGGCGCCCTCACCGACCCCAAAGGAGACCGCAGCAAAACTCCCAGCCAGCAGAAAGACCCCGACCTCAGCCTCCACATCAGCAACGAAACCAAGGACGGTATCACCGTCCGCGGCGCCAAAGTCATGATCTGCGGCGTCGCCGCCGCCAACGAACTCTTCATCATGCCAGGCTCCGGCTACAAAGAACCAGACAAAGCCTACGCCGTCAGCTTCGCCATCCCCCGCGACATCCAAGGCCTCACCATCGTCGAAGCCCGCCGCCCCAGCGACACCCGCGAGCTCGAAGAAGGATTCGACAACCCCGTCAGTATCGGCGGCATCACCCAAGCCTACCTCCTCTTCGACGACGTCTTCATCCCCACCGACCGCGTCTTCCTCAACGGCGAAGCAGATCACACCGCCGCCGCCGTCATGAACTTCATCGCCCCCTATCGAGCCGCTATCGGCGGCTGCGTCGCCGGCCAAGGCGACGTCATGGTCGGCGCCGCCGCCCTCATGGCCCGCGCCAACGGCCTCAGCGAAAAAACCTTCCGCGACAAACTCACCCAGATGGTCATCAACAACGAGACCACGTTTGGTATGGGCATCGCGGCCGGCGTCCTCGGCACCAAGCATCCCTCCGGTGTCTGGATCCCCAGCCAACTCCTCTCCAACATCAACAAAGTCCACGTCGCCACCCTCCCCTACGAAACCAAACGCCTTGCCCAGGAGATCGCCGGCGGCATCGCCGAAACCGGCTGCCTCCCCAGCTGCACAGACCTCAACGACCCCCGCTACGGCGACCTCCTCAAAAAATACCTCACCGCCAACTGCACCGGCGAGACCCGCGCCAAGATCGCCCGACTCATCGAATGGCTCACCATCGGCAGCGGCGTCCCCGGCTGCATGCACGGCGGCGGCAGCCCCGACGGCGCCAAACACGTCATCAATACCGCCATCGACATTGACCACTACATCGCCCTCGCCAAACGCCTCGCCGACATCACCGAAAACATCACAATCACGCCCAAGAAACAACCCTAGCCCCCTCCTTCTGGGGCACTCCAGGAAACTATATATATCCACTAAGACGTATTAGAATCAAAAAGGGGGTATTCCTAATCCACGCGACCTTTATTAAATCACTCGCTGTCGCACTCGCCATCAGCACCCTTCTCACCTGCCCATTTTTCACCCATAACATAGCCCGCGCAGACCCCACCGATAACATCACGGTGACCCTCACCTTCACCCAATCCGATTTTACTTTCGACACCATCAACGGCTACAACCGCGTCAGCATCCAAAACGGCAGCCTCCTCACCGACCCCGCCAAACCCATGCTCCCCACTGTCCCCATCCGCATCGCCCTCCCCCCCAACGTCACCGCCACCGCCGTCAAAGTCACCGACACCCATGAACAGACCCTCCAAGGCACTTACACCATTTACCCCGCCCAACCGCCAACAACCATGAACTCCAAAGACACCACCTTCGCCGCCCCCGACCCCACCGTCTACCAATCCACCAGCCCCTACCCCAACACATTCATCACCCTCACGGGACAATCCGACCTCGTCGGCCAAGCCATGGCCGAACTCACCGTCTACCCTCTCCGCTACGTCGGACACGCCCACCAACTCCGACTCCTCACCTCCGTCACTCTCACCATCCAAACCACCCCCGGCTACACCTACGGAGACTACCTCCCCCGCCGGATAACAACCACGGACCGACAGACCCTCACCAGTCATGTAAAAAACATGGTCATCAATACCAATAACGTCCAACTTCAGACCGACCCCCGGCCCCACACCACCGGCGTCCCCGCCGGAGACTACGACTACGTCATAATCACCTCCTCCAGCTGGGTCACCGCCTTCCAGCCTCTCGCTGACTGGAAGACCGAAAAAGGCGTCCCCGCCACCATCGTCACCACCGACTGGATCTACAACCAAGGCGGCTACACCGGAACAAACCAAGAAAAAATCAGAGCCTTCATCCAAGACGCCTATACCAATTGGGGCGCCACCTTCTTCCTCCTCGGCGGCGACACCGGCACCGTCCCCTGCAGCACCCGGACCTTCTCCAGCGTCGACCCTGACCCCGTCCCCAACGACACCTATTACGCGGACTTCGACAGCGACTGGCTCTGCGAAGTCAATGTCGGACGCGCCTCCGTCACCGGACCAGGCACCGGCACCGGCCAGATCGGCACCTTCATCAACAAGATCCTCACCTATGAGAAATCACCGCCCCTGACGAACTACGCCACCAAAGCCGCCATGTTCGGCTTCGACCTCGACTCCAGCACCCACGCCGAACAATGCAAGATCACCATTGACAACACCTATATCCCCGCCAGCTGGACCATGACCAACGTCTACGACAGCCAGACCGGCAACCATAAGACCAACGTCATCGCCGCCATCAACGCCGGCCAGAACCTCATGAACCACGCCGACCACTCCGCCGACGACTACATGGGCACCGGCTACCTCAACCACAACTGGGGCCTCAGCCCCAGCGACATGGACGCCCTCAATAACGGCAACAAACAAGGCATCTTCTACAGCATGGGCTGTGACCCGTGCGCCTTCGACGCCTCCAACTGCATCGCCGAACACTTCGTCCGTGACAGCAACGGCGGTGGCATCGCCTTCATCGGTAACAGCCGCTACGGATGGTACAGCGCCGGATCCTACAACACCCTTTCCATGAAGTTCGACACCTACTTCTTCCGCTCCCTCTTCAACCAAGGCTACTACCGACTCGGCGAAGCCTTCACCGACCATAAGAACGATGCCGTCAATATCGACGATTACTACCGCTACATCTTCACCGAGCTCACGCTCCTCGGAGACCCGGAGCTGCCGATCTGGCTCGCCGACCCCGGCACGCTCGCCGTCAACTACCCCACACAGCTCCCCATCGGAACAACTGATTTCACCGTCACCGTCACCGCCAACGGAAGCCCCGTGAACCAAGCGACCGTCTGCCTCTGGAAAGGCTCCGAAGTCTACCTCGTCGGCATGACCAATGAAAACGGCGTCGCCAGCTTCACCCCCTCCCCGGGAACACCAGGCAGCATGTCTGTCACCGTCACAAAACAGAACTACCTCCCTTCAGAGAACACCGCAACCGTCATCGTCGGAGATGACAACCCGCCAGCAACGCCCATGAAACCAGCAGGAGCCACCGCGGGAAAAACAAATGTGGAGTACACCTACTCAACGAACACCACTGACCCTGACGGCGATCAAGTCTGGTACCAATGGCAGTTCGGCTCATCAATACTGGACTGGGCGGGGCCGTTCGACTCAGGCGCGACCGTCGAAGTCTCCTTCACCTGGGTCACCCCCGGCACCTATGACGTGAAGGTCAAAGCCAA
The DNA here is from genome assembly GCA_963769885.1 of Methanobacteriota archaeon. Lineage (GTDB taxonomy): Archaea > Thermoplasmatota > E2 > DHVEG-1 > DHVEG-1 > CAIRCU01. The sequence continues at coordinate 208,978 of CAVYNH010000007.1, read as the reverse complement.
GGACACCGTCGGATTCCAAAGCAACTGGTCTTCACCTTTGACAGTCACGATCAATGAATACAAACCAGACCTCACCCTCGGTCCCCTCACCGGAGGATTCTTCGGAGTGGCCACCGAGCTGTCAAATAACGGGACGGGACCAGCCACAAATGTCTCCTGGATCGTCAATCTAACTGGCGGAATTATCCTAAAAGGAAGATCTGTTACTGGAACCCTGGATTCTCTTGAAGCCGGGACGCAACAGGCCATCCAGGCAATGCCAATCATCGGCCTTGGTTCGATCCTCATCACCGTAACCGTGAAAGCAGACGACGCCCCGGAACACTCAAAAACAGCGACCGGCTTCGTGTTCCTCTTCTGGGTCGGTCTCACTTAGCCCCCGATTTCCAATCCGTTCTTCTTTTCATTATTGTGTAAAAAGTGGGGGAGAAAAGGACATGGGCCTGTCCAAAGGTGGTCTGGTCAACAGGAGAGGAAATCGGAGACACCTGCAGAAAAAACACGTAGTCTCCAAAAAATAGGGTTGTCAGTTCTCTTCCTCACTAAAACATGGGGGGCGTCCCTGCCCATGGCATCCAGGCGGGGACGTCTCCTCTCTTTTTCTATTCTTGGTAATGCTCGATGAGGTAATGAATCATCGAACTTTTGCTCCTTTTCTCTTTCTTCGCTATCCGACGTAGCTTTTCCCTGATTTCCGGCGGCATCGTGATCGTCATCACCGGCTCCGGCTTCTTCTTTTTCGATGGTCTTGGCATCCCATAGGGAGAAACCCTGATTACGTTTTTAATATTACGTATTACGTAATTTACACGTAATAATTAAATACTGATGTGTCATACATATGCCCGGTGATATAGTGAATGGCAAAAAGAAAATCATTGATGGAAGAATGCCCCCACTGCAAGCATCAGTGGTGGCCGAGAAGCCCGAACCCAGTCGAATGCCCAAAATGCCGACGCAGGTACCACCCATGCGGGAAACCATAGGCGATGGGAACGAGGGGACGGTCACGATCACCGGCGAGCTCGACTTCGAGCCCACGCAGATAGTCGCTTGGGATGACATCGACGAGGTCCTCAAGCAGAACTGGCTGCAGACCCTCGAGGAAAAAGTCCTCGCGGCAGGGCATCCGACCGATTACTGCAGCGTCAAGATCGTCGGCAGCCGCCTCATCGTCACGCCGGTCGAGATCCGAGAGGTCGAATGAACAGCCTACGCGTCACCGGCCTGGTCCCAGGCGACGAACTCAGTGCCCTGGACGCCGTCCAGGCGGCCCTGGAGGCCCTCGGCTGCACCCGGCTCAATATCACGGTCGGCGACGTCAGCATGGGCACGGAACCCCGCGAGATCAGCACACAACCGGGGTGCTAATCGTGGGCGTCTACAACCCCAGCACAAGACGACAGAGCCGCCCACGGAACAAACGCTGCCCAAAATGCGGCGGCCCCATCGACCCAAACAGTTACCAACTCATCGAAGGCCGACGCGTGCACCTCGACGGCGACTGCCGCCGCACACGCTAGGCCCCCCTTTTTTTAATTTCCCTTGCTTTTTCTTCTGGACAGTATATAAAGAAAAACGTCCGGAAAAATACAGTTTGCTACTATGAGGTAGAGACTAAGGTAGCTAAGGTAGCGAGGTAAAAAAAATGAGGAACTTAAATGAAACCTTCACCGACGCTGAATTCCGAAGGCTGGAGCGAGCCAAAGACTGCAAAACGCAGACTTGGCACGACTACCTGTTGTCCCTGGTAGCCGACCGGGAATTTCTAGCTAAAAAAATCATAGAGTATAAACTATCAAAGGAGAAAAAAAACAATGACTGAAAATCTATCTGAGGCAGACAAGAAACGAATCAAGGAGATCCGCAGGCGGATCGTGGGTTCTGGGATCATGTCCTACCTTCGGGAAAACCCGAACGAAAGCATCCACATAAAATTCGAGCCGCCCGAACAATAATCCGAAGTTGCCTTTGAAGAAAACATGCACTCATCGGCGACCGAGAGCGAATCCCGGTCGCCTAGCCTCCAAAAAATGGTGAGGAGAGAACAAAAACAATACTGACCCAGCGAGTGACCGCCGGGCCAATAACACAAAGAGGTGCTAGCTACTTTGCAAGAAATAAAACACAATCAAAGATATAAAAGTTACGGGCAGGAGCTGCAGACCGTCATCAACCGAGAGAACCGCCTTCACGCACACCACTTCGACATCGTCCAAGAAAGCCTCGTAGACGTCGTCAAAAAACAGAACCATGAGGCAGAAGGCATCATCGGTGTCCGCCAATACAACGACGACGAACTCACCGGCATCTTCACCGCAAACCTCGACGACGACCAGCCGCTCACCGTCCGATGGATCAAATTCCCGACCTTCTCTGAACACAACGTCCTTCACTACCACCTCGTCGCCTTCGCCACCACACCCTACTACTACGGCGAAGACCTCCGGACCATCGCCGGACTCACAGCAGGGCAAACCCACAACAACAAAGCACCCATCGACCGCACCGGCAAAAAACCATCAATGACCATCTTCCTCGCCGGGAAACTCAAAGGGAAGACCACGCCCCTCGAACTCAACACCCTAGCCCGGCACCACCAGATCTTCACCATCAACGTCGTCAACGTCAGCAAACGCCGCCGACGAGACCCCAGCGAAATCCGAGCAGCCATCTTCCATACCCTCTACCGCCTCCTCGAAGTACGACGCGCCAGACTCCTCGAAAAGACCAAAGAAGGATTCAACTGGATACGAGGCAAGAGGCAGTCTCACAACCTCCACGGCATCCTCAAACAACAATGGGACGCCCTCCACAACCTCGAAGGACGATTCTACAAGATATTCATCCGCTTCTCCAAGATACTCCGAGACAAAATCCGACAACAACACCAAGACCACAACGAGACTTCTTATATAATAGAAATCCGCGAACAACGGGAAAAACAAGAGGCGAAACGACTCCAAGATTGGATGAACGCCACCGAAGCCATGCTCAAACGACGCCAAACCCAGGCGTCAGCCGAGGCGAGGACCTAACGAAATGATGCCCAGCGAGATGGACCCGGAGTTTGAACCTGGTTTTATCCGCAAGTGGAAACACGCCCACGGGTCGAAGTTAGAGGACACGGAATGTTAATCCTACGGAAAACGGAGTTTCAGTTCATCCGGATCGATGCCCTTGAGCATGAGATCGCAAGCCTCCGGGAGCTCCTCAAAATGAAGAACGAACTAGTAGCGAAGCAAGTGAACGAACTCTGTGACCTCGCGCGGCAGAACAGGCTTCTCACGAGCAAGGTTGACACCATGACGGAACGACTCCAGGGGAGCGTGGTCAGCTACGGCTAAACGAGGACGGAAACTCCGACTCACACCCGAGATGATAACGACGATCTACCGGGAAGTCAAAAAAGGGACGAATAAGAAAGACATCTGCGCGCTTTTGGGCGTTGGGAAGACCGCGTTTTACGACTGGATGCGAATCGGCACAAGCGATGCAGACAACAACACCGACAGCCTTTTTGCGGAATTAGTGAACGCTACGCGAAAAGGAGAAGCTGAGTTCAAGAGACGGCATATCGCGCTCATCACCAGGGCGAGCAACAACGGCTCATGGCAAGCAAGCGCATGGCTGCTGGAGCGCAAGTATCCTACTGAGTTCGGACGGCATGAACAGGTGAAGATTTCCGAACCTGACTCTTGTGTCTTATGTCGCAAGAAACCCACCATTGCGGAATTCAACGCTATGATTGACGCCTTGCATGATCTCGATCAACAGCGAGAGGTGCGAAAGATGGCCACCAGCACGCCGATGACGCCCCCACGTGCCCAGGAATCGCCCGTGGACGAAGATATAGACGACCTTGTGCCGTACACGGGCGACGGCGACGAGGAGGAGGACCATGCCTAAAATCAAGATGCAATGCTTGGAATGCGAGACCATCTACGTGACCCGCAAGCCCATCACACGGCGGTACTGCCCGCGTTGCGGTGTCCTACGGGATTTCATCGAGATAAAACAACCTGTCGTCAAGCGAGGCGTGCCGTTTGTTATCATGTGTTTGAAATGTCAGAAGATCCACCGGATTCAGAGCATCCCCCGGCAGTGTCCCTCGTGCGGCCAACACTTCGAGTCCCATGCGGAAGGCCGCACGCTCACAGACGTGATCTACAACGCAATCATCGGCTCATCAAACGTGAAGGGCTACATGCGGGTGGACATCGCCCGGGATGGGACGGTCTGGTGGACCGTGCCACGGGACTCCCAGGACACCGACGACGATCCGTATCTCGGTCACAGAGTCAGTCAGAGTTCATATACGGGTCCAGGTGAAACCATGAGGGACGACCTGCGACCCATCACTACCGCGACAACACAGAAGAGGAATATCAGGAGTTGAGATAAAAATGGATGAGAAAGAACAACAAGCACGAATCGAACAGGAACGAAGAGAGCAGGCCGAGAGCGGCTATCAGACCCCGGAAGAGCTCGCGGCGTTGCAATGGGACCAGACGAAGACGAAACTCGCCAGCCAACTCACCGCCGCTGAACTCAAACGGCTCGCCGAGGAAAAAGAAGCCCTCCGAGCCAAACGGGATAAAGAGGCGTTTGAGGTCGGTCAAGCCCGCAACATAGTCGAAAAACAATACTGGGACGACCTTCAGAAAAGCTGCCTTGAAGGCGACGTCACCGAGCGTTTTGCGATAGCCTTAATCAGGATATCGAATAAGGGCCTTCTCACCGCAACAAACATGCGGCCCAATGAGAGGGTACGAGGCATCAGCCAGATTCTACGGCTTCATAACATCGAAATCCGGGACGGCAGGAAGAAACCCAATGTCGCTTCTTACATGGCTGCGGAAGACCTGTTCGTCAGCGACGTGTTCGTCCACAAAGGCGACCCCTTCGAGTTCAGAAGGCAGATGTCCTCCCCTGGCGCGGGGTCGCCCGTGGTAAAGACCACACAGCCGACGCCTCTGAAAATGAGCCGCGAAGAGTTCCGAAAGCAGATAAAACGGGAGCATGGTCTTGACTCGAAGACGGAAGACCAGGGAGCCGTGGCATGAGCCAGCCTTGCGGTCTCGTGGAACGCGTCCTGATCGACGTGCGGACGCCGGTTGACGCGACCAGGGTCTACAACGCCTTGCATGATCTCGATCCTGCCGTCACCAGGGAGAAGGTCGAGTGTCTCCTCGGCGGCGTCGGCCTCGCCACCATTGTTTTTCAGCCTGAGGACTACACGCTCATCACCGACGAGGACGTGAGCATCGGCGAGGAAGAAGACGAGCCATGACCGAGATCAGTGTGGACTTAAAAGCCAGGGACCAGATGAGCAGCGTCCTGGACCAAGCGGCACAGAGATTCAAGGCCTTCTCAGTCCAAGGCTTGGCGATGGGCGCGGCCTTTAGTGCCATGAATATGGCTATCGGCTACCTCATGCAGGGCGTCCACAGCATGACGCAGGGCATCGAGGACAGCATCCAATCCTACCGCAGCTATTCGACCGAGATGCTCAAGATAAGCAGCATCCTGACCGACCAGGAGAAGACGCTCCTCCCAGACCTTCAGAAAGAACTCCAGAACCTGAGCATCGGCGGCGGGAAAAGCATCCAGGAGCTCGCCGACTCATTCACGGAGATCGAGAAGTCAGGGTTCCGAATCCAGGACAGTATGACGCTCCTCACCGAGTCCATGATGCTCTCCCTTAGGACGTTCACGGATCAGACGACAGCCGCGAAAACCCTGGCGGACGTGATGGACGCCTTCAGCCTGAGCGCGAGCGCGTCGGCCTACGTCGGCCAATTGCTCACCCAGGCGTACCAGACGACAAACATCTCTATGGCCGATCTGGGCACCGAAATTCAAAGGCTTGCTCCTTTCGCGCAGGCGGCAGGCATGAGCCTCGACCAGGTGGTCTCGGCGGTCAGCGACATGGCCGAGAAAGGCCTTCCAGCCAGGAGCGCGTTCAGCGGGCTCACGGAAGTCCTCAGCAACCTCAGCAGCCCGTCGAAAGACCAGGTTGCGACCATGAACTCTTTGGGCATCGCCTACGACAGTCTCGTATTGAAGGCGATGGGCGTCGAAGGCATCCTTAACAGGATTCAGACGGCGACCGCGGGGAACGCCAGCGCATTCCAAAGCCTCGTCGGAGGCGTACAGAGCTATGCGGCCGGCATGGCGATCCTAGCGGGCGGCGGCATCGACACCTCGAAGTTGACTGGAAAAGAGATTCTGCAGCAGTACAAGGATTACCTGAACACCGCCGACCTCGTCACCCAGAAACAAACACAGCAACGGGAGGCAGGATATCGAACGATGGGCAGCTGGCTGGACCTTCCCGCGCGGATCATCCAGACGATAGCGACCCTCCCCGCGATCAACCTGTTCGCCGGCGGCAGCATCAAAGAAGCGATAGCCGCCGTCGCCAGCGCGCAGAGCCTCGAACCGATCCAATACATGGCGGGAGCCGCCAAGGACCTCGGGACCGAGATCCAGAACCTCGTCGACCTCTACCCGCAACTCACCTCGCAACAGGCCCTCTTGAATCAACAGATGAGCCAGGACCAAGGCCGCCTCGACTTCCTGAAGAGCCTTGAGGACCAGACGAAGCAGACGTGGGTCCTGGACGACGCGATCAACACGCTAGGCATGGCACTCACTAAGAACAGCATCGCGGAAATGCAACTGCAGTACAACGCGGACACCCGGCATGGCCTCAACCGAGACCAACAGGCTCAACTCAAGGAGCTTCAACACCAGGACCTCGGCCTGCGCATCCAGGAGATGCAGGCCGAGCTCGAACGCACCGGACTAACCCAGGATATCACCCAGCAGACCAGGGCGTTCACCTACGAACAGGAGATCTCGTCGCTCGATTTGAGTATCCAGCACGAGGGACTCCTTATGACTGCCTACGGCGACAGCATCACCGCGCTCAACACCAGGATAAAGGACGCCACAACCCAGCAGATCAGCGTGATAGAGGCCACTATGGCCGCCTTCCCCGGCTCTGAGGGTGCTCAAGCGTGGCTGAAATGGTACGGCGTTGACAACGTGAAAGCAGTCCAGGCGAGCATCGACAAGTACCGGGAATGGCTGGAGCTCACCGGGCAGGACGTAGGAGGCGTCAGCGCGGTAGGCGGCACGTCGACGCCGATCACCGACCGGTTATTCGGTCGGGTGCCGTGGCTTCAGGAAGGCGGCAGCATCCTAGAGACGGGGGCCGCTATCGTCCACAAAGGCGAATACGTCGTCCCAGCGGGTGTGGCCCAGGGCGGCCCGTCTGGGGTGATAAATTGCGCTGTCTCAATAGATGTTCATGCGACGCTTGAGCATGGCCAGAGCGTCGAGGACTGGGGCAAACGTCTCGGTGCCAGCATCGCCAACGGTGTCCTCTCAGTCACGAACGGTGCCAGTCAGGACGTGATCAGCCGGAAGACCGGCGCGCACATCCTCGTCCCAGGCACACAGGTCACGACTCGGACGGGCAGGACGCCGACATCGACGACGATCATACAGCCGCCGGTGACAACGAAATCACGATTCAGAGCAGGGTGAGGTACAGAAGAATTGAAACCCAGCGACGAAAACCCTAAAATAGATTCAAAGGATTCACACCCTTGCAGATCGTTTGACCTGCGAGGAGGTGTAAAAAGTTGCGAGAATTTAGGACAGATAGGCCACTCTCTACTGGACCCGACATTACCCCCACCCGGGGAACTCATGGAGGACCTGCAAAGCCTACTCACCAATATCAGGCGAACTGACGTCCCCTATTTCCTAGACCCACGGACAGCGACCTTCAACGACGTCGCCGTCCACGCGCATGTACGCCAAGAACTCGGACTATCGACCATCGAGAAGCATCTGCGGTACGCCCGGATGATGGAAACCCATGTCTGCCCCATCAACTTCCGAGACCTCAAGCCCGAGGATTTCCTGCGGCACATGGACTACCGGATTGAACACGAGGGCGCGTCACCGAACGCGTTGTACCACGAGAAAAAAGCGGTGTTGATGTTCCTGAAGGCATTCAGGCAGTACACCGAAGACTGGGATAAATACGTGAAAACACCCCGCATTCGAGCCTCAGAAGCCCATAGAGACGTCGTGATCCCGCTGCCGTCGATCGTCAACCGGCTCTACCATGCAGAGTACAGCACGGACCCCTATGAGAATGCGCTCCTCCAGAGCGTCGTGTTCTTCGGATTCAACTATGGGCCACGGCCCCCATCTGAGATATGCAACCTTGATGTAAACGACTTGGTGATTAACCCGGATGGGACCGGGTACGTCATATTGACCGAGGATAAGAAACACGGGAAAAACCGCCGTGTCTACCCCTGGGACCCCGTGGTGCTGTCCAGCAGGGTCTACCGGACTCCGAAGAATTACCGGGACACATGGCGGCCCCTGGCCTACGACGACGCAAGAAGCGGCAACGCCCTGTTCCTAGAGCCGAACGGACGGCGGGTGACCGGGGCGTACCTCAGACGGCATATCGCGCCGGTGTTCAAGGAAACCATGCAGGACCACGACACGATCCTCTACGACATGCGGCATACCTACGCGACCTACCTGTACGACCGCACGAAAGACATCAAGAAGGTTGCTCTCAGCCTCGGACACGTGAAGACCCAGAACGTAGACCACTACGTTTTTCTCTCACAGGAAATAGAGAACCAAGTCAAGGGGAAACGGCGGGATTTGTTCCATCAGGCCCTCAGACAACCACTAGCATTGGTTGGGGGAAAGCCTGATGGGAAAAGAGACACTTGTATAGAAAACGGGGGTGTCTCGGAGAATCCCTCCGAGAAAAAGGAGTGGGCCTGTCCAGATTTGAACTGGAGTCTCTAGCTCCCAAAGCTAAAAGGATGGACCAAGCTACCCTACAGGCCCAGGAGTGAAAGGGTGAACGGACATGGGATATTTAAAAATACTTATTCGGGTATCAAATCTGTAAACAAATCATTACAGATTCCGACTATGGGTATAAAAGAAAAGCCCTGATCCAATTTCATGTTACCGCCAGACTGCCTCCACACAATTGAAAGAGTAAACTCGTATTGAATCAGAAAAAAACTAAAAAATTGTAAAAAGAATATAGAGCGTGACATCCTCCACAAAGGGTTTCCACGCCGTTCTTTATCTGAGCATTTGGAAAGAAATAAATACGAGAATATTCTTCTTATTTACGGGGTTAAAGGAAGGACGAGCATATGAAAAACAAGATACTCCTCTCAATCGTTATTATTATTCTCATATTGACCAGCTCCACTGTACCAGCCTCCTGGATATCGCACCAAGCCTCAAACACCATAGAGCAAGAGAAAAACGAAGTGACGAAGATCACCTGCTATTTCGGTGGTACACCAAAAACCGTCACTGTCACAATGCAGGCCGCCCAAGATTTCCAGACCCTTCTCACCAAGTATACAAAGGCGACCGCAGACAATCCCCAATCCACCAAAACCCAAGCCCTCCAACAGCAACTCCTTGCTAAGGCGGAGGCCTTCGGCCTCCTCCCCAAAGGCATGACCGCGACCGAGGTCCACACCCAGCTCCAGCAATACGGCGAACACCTCGCCGCCCACGCCGCAGCCCACGCCTCGCTTCTCCCCTATGGGACGACCGACCGAGAGTTTCTCTGTAACTTCGCCACCTCCGGGTCCGGCAGCGCCTTCCCCATCATCATCCTCCCCAGGCTCATCCCTATTATCCAACTCCCGATCCCCCGCCTGTTCGTCGGATGGAAGACCTCATACGGGATCACCTCAGTCGGCGGCCTTGTCTCCCGGACCGGGTTCATCGCTGAGGGAAGCCAGCAGGGCCTCGCCCTCGGCTTCTGGGGCATCGGCTTCAGCGTGTTCCTCCCGCCCCTCTGCGGCTACGGCCTCATAGGATATGCGGCTTACACCAAAGTCACCGCAGACTACATCGAACAATGGCCGCCCAACAACCCCCCTGAAATCTCTGCCGTCTACCCCCTCAACGGCGCAACCTACGTCCCTATCACCACTACCCAACTCCAATTCCACATCCAAGACGCAGACGGCGACCGGATGAGCTACAGCGTCACCACCTCCCCGGACGTCGGCGGCGGGAACGGCAACCTGAAACTCGATGGGACCTACACAATCCCAATCAGCGGCCTCCAAAGTTCGACGACATATAGCTGGGCGGTCCAGGTCAGCGATACCAAAGACTTAGTCACGAAGACCTTCACATTCACCACCGAATATTTCGCTCCTCAGATCCTCGATCCAGCTCCAATCAACGGTGCGTATTATGTCCCGATTACACTCTCAAGCCTGAATTTTACACTTCATGACCATCAAAATGATCCGATTGACTGGACATTACAGACGAATCCTGCAATAGGTTCGGGAAGTGGCACTCACGTCAGTAATGGACGGTACAGTGTTCCCATCCAAACAAGCTTACTTCAATACGACACGACATACACGTGGTATCTGAATGCGACTGATGGAACCAATCCGAACCATCAGGTTTTCACTTTCACAGTCATCAAGGAAGGAATCGATCCGTACTTATATGTGGGTGGGGAGTCACAAACCATAGCCCGCTATTCTAAGGAGGATCTCACTAAGAATTTGGAGAGTGGAAACTACGGGACCAAACTGAACGATGTTATCAGCGATGGCCAATATTTGTATACCGCCGGAAACCAGGGGGCTATCTGGCAGCTCTGGCCGTCAAACCTTACGATAAGAACGGTAAGCGCTAATTGGGGCATCGTAAGTGACCTCGCCTGTGACGGAACATATGTCTACGCTGGCGGTTGGCCCTCTGTCAATAGGGTCGCTCAATTCTGGGCATCGAACCTGACGAAAAAACAAGAAAGCATTGTTCTGCCGGATAACGGCGTCTGCGGTTTGAGCTGCCAGGGAGGCTATCTGTATGCTGTCGGAGGGCTTGATTGGGGGTATGGCTATATCTACCAATTCTGGACTTCGAACATGACCGTGCGGCATGTGGCTAACGTTGATGGTGGTCGTTTTTGGAGCGTCTTGGCGGTAGGTTCAAGCATATTCGTTGGATCCACCAGCCCCTACCAGGGAGGGGTGGTGTTACAGTATCGAGCATCTGACTTAGCCGAAATCAACAGCGCCCCATATGGAGGCACCATCTACACCCTGTGCTTCGACGGCACGTATCTCTATGCGGGCGGTCATAACACTCAGAAGGTGTTCAAGTATTGGCCAACGAATCTCACGAAAGTCGGAGAGAGTAGCAATTATGGTGGTGCCATCGATGAGATCAGCTATGATGGTGTGTATTTGTACATTGGTGGGGCGACGAATCGAGTCTGGCAGCTACAGCCATCAGACCTTTCAAAGAAGGCAGAAACCCCCGATTGCGGTGGAGATGTCTTGGCACTCTGGACAGGACCATAGAACAGCTTCACCTTTTTTCTTTACAAATTATTCCATTTTCTAGCTGTCTAATGAGTCTTTAGGAAGCCTGGTAACAATCTTTATTTAGCCTTCGCCTGTTGATAGCCGCCTATGGACTTTGACTTCCGTAAGCCAAAGCATATACTCGCATTGTTCCTCATGGCAATCTCATTCTTCCTGCTCATTGTCTATGCGGCGATAGCGTACTTCCAACCCTTCCCAACTTCAAACGGGATAGGCAGCAATTATTCAGGAGTCATAAAGACCATCATTGAGGTCTACGTTCTCCTATTTTCCTTACTCTTCGTCGTCATCCTCATGGTCGTCATCCCCATCATCTGGTATATCCTCGTCAACAACCTCCGATTGCGGGAAACATTCCAACGGCTCGGCCTTCGCCGAGAAGGTCTCGGAAACGCCCTGCTCTGGGGTTTTATCGCCGCCGTCACCGCCTTCGTCATTTCTGTAGCCCTCGATCTCGTCATCCTGCAATTTGGCGTTGACGTCACAAAGATGAGCAACATCCCACAGCTCGAACAGCTCTTCTCCATTCCAACACTCGTTGTCCTCATCACCGTCCAACCGATAGCCGAAGAGATCTTCTTCCGAGGGTTTCTCCTCGAAAAAATCTCCGCGTTGTCTAGACCCTGGGTCGGAGTCGTATCCTCAGCCGTTCTCTTCGGCATCGCCCACCTCTCATATGGGATGTTTTATACCGCGGTGATGGCTACCATGCTTGGCCTCGTCTTCGCCGTCGTTGTCATCAGAACGAAGAACCTCTACTCCTCCATCCTCGCTCATATCCTCGTTAATGTGACGAGTATCACCCTGTTTTTCTTCGGGAAATCCATCGGCATCTAAACGTTAGTTTCATAAGCCAGGGCACGATGCCTACCTGTAGGTGTCACCGATGTCCACGCAGCGTACATTCGTCATGGTCAAACCCGATGGGGTACAACGAGGCCTCGTCGGCGAAATTATCACCCGATTCGAACGGAAAGGACTCAAGATTGTTGCCATGAAACTAGTCGCAGTCGATCGAACCTTAGCTGAACAACATTACGGTGTCCACCATGGGAAACCCTTCTTTGAGCCGACCGTCGCCTATATCACATCATCTCCGGTCGTCGCCATGGTCCTGGAAGGCTTCAACGCCGTCGAGATGGCCCGCAATATGATGGGCAAGACTGATCCTCAGAAAGCGGAGATGGGCACGATTCGGGGGGATTTCGGGCAGTTCATCGGCCGCAACATCGTCCACGGCTCAGACAGCCTTGAGAATGCGCAGAAAGAGATCGACTTGTGGTTCTCCGAAGAGGAACTCGCCTCCTATACCCGCATTGATGAAGCATGGTTGACGGAAGAACGGTGATACGGTTTCTCCTAGGATAACGCCTCCTGGTCTGAAAAAAGAGGAACTCTTAAATAGAAGACTTCAATATTGAGCCGGATAACTCCAAGAATAGTTGAGGAGAGTCAAAGCTATGGAAAACAAAATTGTAGGAAAGCTAGCAATATGGGCATTCATCATAGGCACCATCATCGCCCTACTCGTGGGATTGTACCAAGCGTACACGATACAGAACGGAGACAATTTCATGGCGACCGATTCCGGATCTATGGTCGCCTGGGTGCTTGCAGTGATTGGCGCGATAGTAGGCATCCTGGCTTTCCTGGGAAAAGGGACAATCACCAAAGCGGAAGTCCCAGCGTTCCTGACGGCAAGCATCGCACTGCTTGTCATGTACGGCGTGTTCCAGAATCTTAGCCATACCATTGGATATTGGCTTGGCCCATTATTCGCTGGAGTCTCGCTGACCTTGTCGATATTCATTGCCCCGGCCGCCGGTATATTGGCGATAAAGGCAATCTACGACATCGGAAAAGAAGTGTAAAAAATACGCTCTTACTTCTTTTTTCCTCTTTTTTCCCCTTTTTGATAGTTAGAATTGTTGTTACATGCCCCAGAACTTGTTCTGCTTCCTGTTGATGTCGATGATTTTTGTAAGCACGTCTTTTTCATCAGCGTTGAGTACGTCGAGCTCCTGGAGCTTCTTGGCATCGCCTTCCGGGATAACGGTGAAGAAGATGTCGTCGCCTTTAATCTGCCTGCCGACGGTGGGTCCATCGATGGAGATGGCGACCTCGTCGCCTTGGATTGCCTCCTCGACGGGTTTGTTCTGGGATTGAATCCCCCGGATGGTGCCGACAACTTTCCCATCCTCCTTCATAAGGCGCGTGTCGACCTTGATGCGTCCGGCCAGCACCCGGATGCCGATAATGGCAGGGTTATTGGCACGGAAGATGTACTGGGGGAGGAACTTGACCATTCCGGGATGGATGTAGTCTTCACGGCGCTTCCGTTCCATCTCGGCTTTCGTCTTCTCGTACCATTCATCGTAATCCTCCATGATCGTGTAGATGACGTCCTCATTGAAGACAGTGACATTGGCCGTCGTTTGTTCTTCTTTGGCTTCTGGGAGGACTTTGACGTTGAAGGCGAAGATGACCCGGTCGAGGGGGTTGGTGACCGCGGCGGTGTCCACAATATCTCTTTTGGAGACGTTTCCGATGTCGACGTGCCTGATTTTGATTCCTTTTTGTTCTCGAGCTTCTTTGACAAGCGCTTCGAGGGATCCGATGGTGTCTGCCTTTATGACGATGCCTTCTTTGTCGAGCTCGATGTTGACCTTGGACTGGAGTCGTATTTCGTCAATGATCGCTTGTCGGTCTCCACCGATGACTCGGAGGGGGGCGCCGGGGACGACGTTGGCGAGGTTAGGTGCAGAGATCTTGATTCCTGCGGCGGCTGAAACTTGTTTGACGCTATCGAAGCGTTCTCGAGGGTCGCGGATTTCATCGAGTGGTTTTGGTTTGAGGAGTGCCTTGATTCGGGTGACGACTGGCTCGGATTGGGTTCCGATGACGATTTCGTCTTCTTTGTGGATGGTGCCGGCGTAGATGATGGCGTCGATGGTCGTGCCGAGGCCGACGTCTTCTTTGACTTCGAGGACGGTGCCTTTTCCCGGTCCGGTTTCGACGGCGAGTCGGCCTTCGAGGAATCGTTGGGCGAGGCCGACGAGGACCATGAGGATCTCAGGGATGCCTTCGCCGGTTTTGGCGGAGATGGGGATGATGGGGATGGCTTTGGTGAAGTCGGCGATGTTGTAGTAGAGGTCTGTGTCGAATCCTTTGTCGTAGATGGTGCCGATGATGTCGTAGAGTTTATCTTCGAAGATTTGTTTGGTCTGGGGGCGTTGGGCGTCAATGCGTGATTTGCCGACGTTGTCGGTTTTTTGCCAACCGGAGATGGCGTCGATTTTGTTGGCGGCGATGATGAAGGGGGTCTTGTATTGTTTGAGGATGTTGATGGACTCGTGGGTCTGGGGCATGACGGTTTCTTGGATGTCGATGACGAGGACGGCGAGGTCCGCGAGTGATCCTCCGCGGGATCGGAGGGTGGTGAAAGCGTGATGTCCGGGAGTGTCGATGAAGAGGAGGCCGGGGAGGGAGAATTTTTTTCCGCCGAGGAGGTTGCCGCAGAGGTGGTAGATGGCGTCGATGGGGACTTCGGTGGCGCCGATGTGTTGGGTGATGGCGCCGGATTCCCGGGCGGCGACGGTTGATCCTCTGATGTAGTCTAGGAAGGAGGTTTTTCCGTGGTCGACGTGGCCGAGAACGCTGACAATGGGTTGGCGGATTGCCATGACATCACCTTTCTGGCTCCTACTGCGGTAGAAGAAGATACGTTATAAAAAGATATCTCTAGTGAGTGAGGGGGGAGATGTGTCGGTGCTAGGGGAGGTCGAGGGTGGCGTGTCGTGATCGCATGGATTCTTCGGTTTCTTTTTTGCGGTCCATGAGTTCGGCGATGATGCTGTCGAGGAAGATCCAGGCGCTGGCTTCGAAGAGGGTGCCGAGGGGGGCGTATCGTTTGCGTTCGCGACTTTCCTTGGTGGGGGCGAGGACGAGAGTGAGGTCTGCGTTGGTGGTAATCTTTGAGCGTGGTTCGCCGGTGACGGCGACGACTTTGGCGCCAATTCCGTGGGCGATGTCGGCGGTCATGACGGCGGGGATGGTTTCTCCTGATCCGGAGATGAGGATGACGAGGTTGTCTTTTTGGACGGGGGCGCCGATAGTTTCTCCGATGACGAAGGTTTGGAAGCCGAGGTGGACGAGTCTGATGGCGAAGGCTCTGGCGACGAGGCCGGAGCGGCCGGCGCCGTAGAGGAAGATGCGTTTTGCTTCGAAGAAGGCGGTGATGAGCTGGTTGACGTCGTTTTCGCTGACCGTGGGAAGGATGCGGCTGATGCCGTCTTGGATGAAGTGTTGGGAGGCTTGGTAGGGGTGGGTCATTGGACCTCTGAGAGATCTTTGTAGTAGGCGACTTCCTTTCCGGTGCGTTTCATAATCGCCTTTTCGACTTGGAGTTTGATGTAGACGGCGTCGTGTTCAAGGAGGGGGGATTCAGAGATGAGGGTGACGTTGAGTTTTCTGTCGAGGATGAGGTCGATGAGGGGAGCGAGGGGCATATCTCCTTTTTTGATGGGGAGGTGGTAGTATTCGTTTCCTTTTTCGTAGAGGACGCCGGTGATGTGGATGAGGTAATGGCGGAGGCGGAGTGGTTTGAGTTTGTCGAAGAGGACGTCGAAGTCTTCGCGTTCTTTGAGGCAGCCGTTGCAGCGGGCGTGGATGTGGCCGAGGTCGATGGCCGGGACGATGTCTTTGACGTGTTTGCAGACGTTGATGATTTCGTCGATGCTACCGAAGACTTTTTGTTTACCCATGGTTTCGAGGGCGAGTTTGGTTTTTATTTTTTCTTTTTTGAGAAGTCCGACGACGCGGGTGGTGTTTTTGACGATGAGGTTAAGGGTGCGTCGTTCGCCGTTGTCGCCGTAGAAGCCGGGGTGGATGACGAGGTTTTTGGCGCCGATGTTGTGGGCCATTTGAGCGGATTTGAGGATTTTGTCGAAGCTCATGTCGACTTCTTCTTGGTCGCCGGCGAGGTTGAGGTAGTAGGGGGCGTGGACGTGGATTTCGATGTTGTTTTTCATCGCGTAGTCTTTGATGAAGTCGGCTTCTTCTTCGGGCATGACGTAGAGACCGCGGACGAATTGGATTTCGATGGCGTTGAGGTCGAGGTTTTTGTGGGTGTAGACGATGCCGTCTTTGTTGGTGCGTCCTTTGCAGGAGAGGGGGATGCCTGCTTGGCCGATCCGAATCATTCTTCCTCCAGAGGGTTTGGGTGTCGATTTCATGGGTGTGGTGAGAATAGGGGTCTTACGCCAATTCCTCCAATCGGCTCATGATGTTCCAGATCAGGGTTCGACCGTGGAGCGGGATGTTTGGGTCGTTGGCGAGTTCGTCGAGTCTTGAGGTCGCTGAGGCGACTCGGAGGTCGATGGGGTTGTCGAGTTTGAGAAGGAGTGCTTTGACTTCTTCGGCGCCTCGGCGGATGTTCCTGGGGATAGCGCTGTCTTCGCTGATCATGTTTAAGCCGTCGCAAATCTGGTCGAGTCTTTTATCCACTGCCTGCATTCGTCATCACCCTGGTATGAGGGGAGGGTAAGGGATATCGTGGATAAATATATTATGGAGGACTATGAGGCGTCATACTCCCGGGAAATGAGTGAATGGAGTTCCTGCGCGGTCGCTTTTCCGATGCCGTGCACTTCCATGAGGTCGTCGACGGTGGCGTTGGCGATGGCGCGGATGCTGCCGAAGTGTTCGAGGAGTCGTTTGGCGAGGACCGCCGAGATGTTGGGGAGGCCTTCGATGACGAACTGTTGTTGTTCCTGGGGGCTAGATGCCCATTTTTCGCCGCGGACCGCAACAGGTTTTGTGGAATCTCGTTGTTCGCGGCGGGCGACGGCAACAAGGAAGTCAGCGGTCTCCTGCGGGGTTTTGGTTGACATGATGGAAACGCCGAAGTCGATGAGGATGGAGGCGAGGCTGCCGAAGAGGGCAGCGTGGGAGATATTTCGCGTGGTGAAGAGGCCGTCGCCTTCGATGATGAGGAGCGGCCGGGAGAAGGTCTGGCGGAGGTCCTTGAGCTGCTGGAAGAGTTTTCCTTCGAGGAGTGAGTTGAGGAAGTCGTCGACGGTCTTGCGTTCGACGCCGACGCGTTGGGAGACGATGTAGTCGCCAATGTCGAGGTCTTGGACCTGGACGGTGATGTTGTGACCAGCGAGGCAGCGGATAACCTGGCTGCGGGATTCGCGGTGATCGACGATGACGGTCAGGGTTTTGTCGGGGTGGTAGTCGGTGAGTTTTGCTTGCTGTTCGCCCAGGGTCATTTGTGTGGCTGGGGCTGGCTTGGTATCGAAGTGGCGGCGCAGGGAGGATCTGAGGACTTCCAGCTCCGTGTGCATCTGTTTTTCTTTGTGCCGGGAGCTCCAGTAATAGGCTTCGTCGGGGGTGTCTTTAGCGATGAGGATGATGGCTTTACCCGGCATTTTTCGGGCGGTGCGGCCGCGGCGTTGGATGGTGCGGATCTCTGAGGGGACGGGTTCGTAGAAGATAACGAGGTCGGTGGAGGGGATGTCGAGGCCTTCTTCGCCGACTGAGGTGGCGATGAGGACGTTGTAGTCGTCATGTTCGAACCGTCGGATGATTTCAATCTGCTCTTTTTGGGTGAGGCCCTTATCGTCTCCTTTTCCTGCCTGTCCGACGAAGCGGATGGGTCTAACGCTGGGGATGGTGGCGAGGTGGGTGGCGACGTTGTTGGCCGTGCCGCGATAGTGGGTGAAGACAATGATCTTTGAATGGGGATTCACTTGAAATTGATTCTTGATGATCGCGCCGATTTCGGGGATTTTCGGATGATCAATGATGAGGGTCCGGGTGAGGGCGATGGCTTCGAGGATATTGGGGTCCTTGGCGAGGTCGCGGGAGGCTTTGCTGCCTCCTTTCGTGGCGGCGTCTTGGAGGATGCGGGTGAAGTAGCTGCGCAGGGCGGTGACGCCTTGGGTCTGGAGGAGTTCGATGGCGAGGTAGAGCTTGAAGGCGGCGTTCTGCGTGGAGGCGGCGGTGTAGAGGCGTCCATCGGGGGTGGGGGTGCTGCGGAGGCGTTCTTGGATGCATTGCTGCAGCTCGAGGAGTTTTTTGCGGTTGACGGTGGTGATGGTGAGGGGCTCGGTGAGTTTGAGGTCGTTGATGCGGTGGAGGCGGTCGAGGAGGGCGCGTCTGAGGTGTTGGAGGACGGCAGCGAATTCTTTGGGGAGGGGGATTTCTTTCCATTGGACGTCGAGGTCGTGGACGTAGGGGCGGACGTCGGGGTCGGTGGGGGTGCGGATTTCTATGGTTTTGATTTCGAGGTTGTGGCAGATTTCGAGGATTTTTTGGATATCGTTGCCGGGGGAGGCGGTCATGGCAAGGCAAAGGCGGTCCTGGCGGTGGCGGCGGTAGGTTTGGGCGACGAAGACGTAGGAGTAGTTGCCGACTGCGCGGTGGGCTTCGTCGAAGACGATGAGGGAGATGTCTTGGAGGGTGAGTCGGTTGGCGATGAGGTTGTTTTCGATGACTTGGGGGGTGGAGACGATGATGTGGTGGGTGTTCCAGTCCTTGAGGCGTTGGTCGGGGCTGATCTCGCCGGTGAAGGTGGTGACTTGGTCTGGGGTGGTAAGATTGGTTTTAAGAAATGTGCTGTGTTGGTTGACGAGGGGTTTGGTGGGGGCGAGGAAGAGAATCTTGTTCGTTGGGTTTTTGAGGTGTTCGGCGATGAGGAGGAGGGCGATGATGGTTTTGCCCATGCCGGTGGGGAGGACGACGAGGGTGCTGGCCTTCTGGGCTGCCGCGGCGATGTTTCGTTGGTAGTCGCGGGCTTCGAGGGCGTCGGGTTTGACGTGCTCTTGGGTGATGTACACAGAGAACTGAGATGGTTGAGGAGTTTTTGAGATTTGGGGACGTTAGGCGGTATGGTTTTTCCAAATGTTTATATTGGTTCCGGGGATATGCTTGGGATTGTGGCCGTCGAGTTCTTTTCGTATACGGTCCCACTGTGGGCGTTCTTGTTTCTCATCATTTTGGTATTTTTGGTGATTTGGCTGGTGATCCGGTTCGCGGTGCGGTATTTCCTATATATCATCCTCATTATCCTATTCCTCGTAGTCCTTGATATGTTAGGTGCCCTAGCATGGCTTCAGCAGCAGCTCATGAACCTCGTGCACTGAGCCCGTGAGAAAAAGAGGAGTTTGTCTAGGATCGTCTGATTTTTTTCAGGAGGAGGTCGCTAAGTCGGCCGATCTGCTCCGGGGACAGGTGTTCGACTCGGTCATCGAGGAACGGGAGCCCTTCGAGGTCTGGGGTGAACGCTTTGAGGATTGTTTTGATCTTCTTGCGGCGATGGGTGAACAGGCGTCGGACGACATCGAAGAAGAACGCTTCGTCTCGGACGGTGAACGCCGGCATGGCCCGGGGAATGAGTTCGACGATGGCTGCGTCGACAGCGGGTGGTGGATTGAAGCTCGTTCGGGGGACGCGTTCCAGGAGCCGGCAGGTTGCTCGATAAGAGACCAGAACCGACAGACGACCATAGTGTTTGGAGCCTGGGGCGGCGGCGAGCCGTCGGGCGAACTCCCATTGGTAGATAAGCACGGCCTTTTCTATTGGCCAATGAAGCAGCTTTATGGTGATGTCGGTAGAAATCCAGAAGGGGAGGTTGGCGACGACTTTATTGAACTGTGGGAGGCTGGCGAAGTCCACAGTGACCGCGTTCCCTCGAAGAAGCTGTACGTTGTCGGGCATTGATTTCGTAAGTTGGTTCGCAAGCGCGGTGTCGAGCTCGATGGCGATGACCTGCCGGGCGGCTTTGGCGAGCAGGCGGGTGAGCGCACCGGTGCCTGGCCCGATTTCAAGGACGACATCGTCCCATGTCAGTTGCGCGTAGTCGATTTCCCGCTGCGCGACGGCAGGGTCTATGAGAAAATGCTGGCCGAGACGAGCCGATGCCATGGCACCGCTATCAATAATGCGACGATTCGGAGTCGTGAGAGATCGGCGCCCGCGTAAAAATCCGGTACTTCTGGTTCGGGTCTGTCAGCTCCAGCTCGATGCGCTTGGAGATCAGCTTGTCCGGGGAGCGCAGAAAATCGATTCGGTCCTGCATCTCCTGAAAACTCGTGAACGGCTTCTTCTTCCGCTCATCCAGAATCTGGTGCATCATCTTCTTCCCCAAACCCGGGAGTAATTCAAGGACATGAAAGCGTGTGGAGATCGCGGACGCCTCGTTAAAGAACTTCACGAACTGCGCCTCCTGGTTCTTCACGATGTCGTTAATCACATAGGGCAGCTCGCCATGCGCGGTCGCGGTCAGGTTGTCGAAGTTCACCCGGCCCTTGATCTTCTCGATCTTGACGCGCTGCAGGGGCTCCTTGCCGACGTACACCCGCTCGCCGATGGTGAATGTCGCCTCATGCTTCGGGATCAACTCCAGGAAGGTGAACTGGCTCTCCCCGATGCCGTACACGAGCGGGGTCCGCTTAAACGGTGGAAGATCTCCCCTGCCTTTCGGTAAGAAATCTAACACATAGACGTAGTCCTCCACTCTCTCACCCTCTCGCTCTGTGTCCTACTCAACCGAGTACTTATTGACCAACTCGATGATGGCCTTAATCTCCTTCTCGTTCGGAGACACTCGTTCCTTTGCGAAGATCGCCTTCACATCATCCACCGTCCGCGGGAGGATGTCCGCGATCTTATAAGCATGAAACTCCTCGATATGCTCTAGTTTCAACAGCTCGGCGGTCAGGTCCTTGGTCTGCTTCGCAGACAACGTGGAGAACCGCTCCGCATGCTCAAGCGCGATCCGCTGCTCGTAGATGAGCTCCTTGCGTTCCTTGCTGATCTTGCGCAGGATGTTCTTAACCTCGGCAAGCGACACGGGCTTGGCGTGTTCCTCGGCCATGATTACACGACTCTCCCAAGGTGCTCGGGGCGCACGACCAGGGTCTTATGCTTGTGGCCGACGACCACGCCGACTAGGTACGCGTTCCCCTGCATGCCCTCGACCTTCCCAGTGAACCCCTGGAACCGGTGATGGGGCATACCCTTATGCACGGCTGAGTCTATCGTGATAGCAACGCTATCGCCGATTTGGAAGGTCTGCAGCGCGCGGGTGATGGCCGAGATGCCGCGGGCCCGCGGCTTCTTTCGCATGATGTACCGACTCTTGTTTCGCGTTCCTTTCGATCGTATGACCATGGGCTATTCCCCCTTGACGTCGATGACGTCAAGTTCCCGGACGACACACGGTGTGCCGAGCAAGTCGCTGAGGTTCGGCTGTGTTTTCCCGCCGTCGCCCGAGACGAACTCCTTGATATAGGTGCCAGACTCTGTCTCAATCGTCAGATGTGCTCTGGTATCCGCTACCGATTCAACACTGCAATTGTATATCGTGCGAACTCTAACCTTATGAGCTCGCCGATGAGCAACTCTGGTCGGTGTATACTGTTGAATGGTTGCACCCCGTAATCCCTGTACCGTCTTTATAAACCTTTCTTTCGGAATCGCCTGTTGCGTTTCCACCAGCACTTGATAGACTTTCCGGAACTCCGCGCTCTTCAACCGCTCCACGTCATCTTTCTTCGTAAACCGCAGCTCCAAGGCCTCTATCTGACCTACAGCCGACTTGTTAATCACTCGGGAGAGCTCCAAGAGGTCTAAGTTGCGGACTTTCGGGTTTTTGATTTCTACAACGAAGGGGCGTCCGGTGCCGAGCATCCGGGCGTCGATATCCTCCCGGCCACAGCCATGCATAGCATGTTCAGTGCCCTGAGCCGCGGCGAGGAGCGGGCCCGCGATGAGCTCTTCCACGCTGGTCTCATAGAGTTTTCCTTTGAACCCGCAGGACCGGCAGCCTTTCCCATTACAGATCCGACACGGCCATTTCGTCTGCGGAATACCACGGGCGAGTTTCCGGTAGCGACCGTAAATGTACACAGAGCTGATCTGGAGAGACACAACATCAAAGCTGGTATCAATCATGGCAACGATATCCGGATGCTCAAAATCCACTGGTTTCCCAAGTCGTGGTTCGAGGAGTTTGCCGATCTCCCGGTTCAGCTGCATCTTGATCGGTTCGCCTTGGATGCCGAGATGCTGCCACAGGAGCTCTTCCCGCGAGGCGAGGTTGTCATCAACCTTGGAGCCGATGAGAAAAGACCCATACTCGAACTCTCTCAGTGCTGATTCAATGAGATCTGCGAAATGAGGGATCTCAGACAAGAGCCCTTGGCAGAGCCAGCATTCCTTCAGGGGAACAATCTGAATCGAGATGTTTTTATCCTGTTGGAACTTTGTCAGCCTTTGAGAACACGCGTCGCATAAGGAATAGTCTTCCAGGGAGTTTGTGGGTCGATCCATTCTGTTTCTCGGCTTGGACATACAGCTTCCTGTTAAAATGTTTCCCTATGACGATTTGAGATTCAGACCGGCGACTTCATCTTTGGCCCTGACCGCATTCGAATCACAGCCTCTGCATCGGCCATCCCTTGGTGTGAGATGAAAAAAAATGCTCCGGGAAAACAACGTTTCTTCTACACAATAAGAGGACACCAAGATTCTACTCTCCTCGGCAAAAGAGAACATTTTTAAAAAGACACCAGCTACGGGAGAACCGGAGGCCCCATCATATGGTTCATGTCGCCCCCTTCAAAGGTGTCCAATATAACACAACCAAGATCAAAAACCTCGACGCCGTCATGTCACCCCCCTACGACATCATCTCAGACACGATGCAACAGCACCTCTACGACCAAGACCCCCGCAACTTCGTCCGACTCATCCTCAACAAAATCCAGCCCACCGACACCGATACAGACAACCGCTACACCCGCGCCAAAACCCTCTTCGACGATTGGCAACAACACCAGATTCTCACCTCCACCACCACCCCCGCCATCTACCCCTACCAAGTCGACTACACCACCAAAGGACAGAAAGAACAGATGCATGGCTTCTTCATCCTCCTGCACCTCGACCCAGACTACAAGACCGTCAAAGCCCATGAAAAAACCCTTTCTAAACCCAAGGTCGACCGCCTCAACCTCCTGCGCGCCTGCAAAGCCAACCTCGAACCCATCCAACTCATGTACATGGACCAACACGACACCATCCGTAAAACCATCGACAAGGCACGCGGCGCCCCGCAAATCCAGGTCAAAGGCTACGACGGATTCACCCACACCCTCTGGAAGCTCGACGACCCCGCCGCCGTTACCGCCACCGTCAACGCCCTCAAAGACAAGATTCTCTTCATCGCCGATGGCCACCACCGGTACCAAACCTCAATCAATTATGCAACGGAACAGCCACAGGGGAAGACTCCAGACCCGAATGCACCCTACAATTATATCATGGTCGTCCTCTGCAACATGTTCGACCCCGGCCTTTCAATCCTCCCGACACACCGGCTCATCACCTTACCAGACGCCGACTTCGCAGAACTTGAGGAACGCCTCGGAAAATACTTCACGATAGAAAAAACATCGCTCACTGGGAAAAAAACCGCTGAGGAACGGGGTGCCGCTGCGATGGCTGCCCTGGCCACGACGTCCCAGCATAAGTTTGGGCTCTACACCCGAAATGGGTACTGGATCCTGACGCTTAACGATGAAGGAGTCATGGATAAGATCGCCTCCGAGCACTTAAAAACCTGGCGGACCCTGGACGTCTCCATCCTCCACAAGCTCATCCTCGAAGAGATCCTCGGCATCACGGAAAAAAACATCGAAGACCACGTCAAATACACCCGCGTCGACGCCGAAGCGGTCCAGCTCGTCGACGACGGGAGATACGACTTCTCCTTCTTCCTTAACGCCACGAGAATCGAACAGCTGAAGGCGATTGCCGACGCCCAAGAAGTCATGCCGCAGAAATCGACGTACTTCCTGCCCAAGATGCTCTCCGGGCTGGTCATGTATAAGATGTGACCCTGACAACGCGATGGTAAAATCGGCATTCTGCCATATTTCCCCTGAACCTATAAATAGCTTCATGAAGAAATAGAACCTTGGTGAGGAAGGGAATCCGCGCTTAACATCCCAGCTGCCTCTTCATGTTTTCCCCATTCCTTCCTCCCGTTTTTAACTAACCTGTAATTTTTCTCTGAAGGATGCTGACAAAAAACAAGTCACCCTGCGGAATCCGTGTAAAATACCCATTAACAGTTGGTTCAAAAGAAGAGGCAAGTGAAGAGGGAGGTTTTGAAATCTTGAAGGGCGCCTCCTTGACGAACGAAGAAATCACATCCGAGGTTTCCTCCGGCGTAATCGTGCAGACCACGTACACCAGAAACCCCTGAGGCCTGACGAATCTCATCGACTCCCGAAGAATCGACGCCTGAACCCGAGGAAAATCACCGGGACTCTCGATGTACTTTGCTTCTGGATTCCGTCGAGCCGCACCAAGCCCCGTGCAGGGAGCATCAAGGAGGACAACATCCATGGAATCAGTCGGCGGCATCGTTTCAGTCCTAACCACGGCTTGGTACTCCTCGAGCCGACGTCGCAGTGTGGCCAACCGCGACTCATCAGTCTCATAGGCAAAAAGCAGCCTTGAATTCCTTGAAAGAGACGCCATAGCTAGCGTCTTCCCGCCATTCCCTGCACAATAATCAAAGACTCGATCCCCAAGGCTTACCGCAAGCAAGGAGACCAACTGACTGCTCTCGTCAAGAACATGTACAAGCTTCTCCTGAAGCACAGCAGCATCCTTCACTTCAGAAGAATCTGAGAGGAGAGCCGTCGGCAGCGTACCGTCACGGACCGAGAGCTGTTCTCCAACAAGTCTCACCTTGACCGCCTCTCGCGTCGTCAAAATCTGATTGACGCATAAAGTCGTAGGAGGATCAGAATTAAGATACTCAGCCCACCCCGGGTGCTCCTTGAAAAGCCCGGCAACATACGACGAGCACGAATTCCGATACTCCATGGGAAGAGCGTTGTCACTGGCCGGTGCATTCTCCTCCGAATAGGCGAGTAGTGTTTGGGGGGTTAGATCTATTCCGGCCCTCTCCGCAAGATAGGCGTACAATTTCTTCCACCGCACCACCCGATGCATGAGATCAGCAACATCTCGCCGCTCCTCCCTTGAAAGGCCGGCGGACGGCAGGAAGTCGCGAAGACTGCGCGCCATGTTCCCTTTCCGACAATACTTATTCAGTACTTGCAGAGAAACCCGCTTTGCCTTAGGAGAAAGCACCATACGCAAGACGAGAGAAAAAGAAGACGTCTCAAATAGATTGTGTTTCTTGTTTAAATCATTGTTGAATCATCGTTATATAGCCTAAGGACGGAGACGAGAATGATGGGGCTTAGCGGCGCGAATCCAAGCGACGTGGCGCGGGTGATTATCGAAGGGGCCCGTAAGTCCTTTAGGTAGCGATCGGGGGAGGATGTGGACGTCTGGGACTATCTCTATTTCTTCGCTCGGTAGAGGAAGGCGTGTGCCTTCTCGAGGATTTCCCGGTCTTCAGGGAAGGTGATGGTCTTGATAGCCTCCATGAACGGGAGCCAGAGGTAGGTCTTATGCTCAAAGGAGAGGGCGATGGTCCGAGAGCGGGAGTCCGCAAGGAAATATTGGACTTCTTTGAAGATAGTCTGGCTGCCTTTCTTGTAAAAATAATGGATCTTTTCGTGGAAGTCCGGGATGATGATGAGGTCCTGCACCGTCAGGCCAGTTTCTTCATATGCTTCCCTCAGGAAGGCGTTGACGGGAGTCTCGTTTGCCTCGATGTGGCCTTTGACGAAGCCCCAATGGCCGAGGTCGTACTGCAGGACGAGGTAGTGGTCGGCGTGTCGGATTACGCCGCCGCTGGACCGCTCCATGCCCGACCTACTCGGTGAGGATCCGCTGCATGACGCAGACGTGACTGGTGAATTTCTTGCCCTTGTCGGTGAGGCAGTAGTAGATGGCTCGCTTGCCTTTCTCTCGTCGCTGGCGGATCAGCTCATGCTTGAGAAGGATGTCCAAGGCGCGCTTGGCGGTCACGTTATTGCTGATGTTGATGACGGAGGGGTTGTTGTAGAGGTTGGCGTACAGCGTGTCGCCGTTCTCCTTGAGGACGAGGAGGATCTGCAGGATGCCCCGCTGACCTTCGATTTCGAGGAGGTGCCTATGCACAGCCATGTGTCTCTCCAATGTACAGGTAAGCTTTCTGTCCTTTATAACCGTTATCGTTTAACGCTAGTGAATAGAATATGCGCCGATAGGCGACAGTGAGGAAAACCTCGGCTCAACCCAGCCGATGGTGTCTACGGTGAACCCTTGGAAGCAATGAACAACTCAAAGCGGTCTTTTTTCGCCTTGCAAATCGGGCAGATATCCGGGGGATCGTCCCGAGCGCACAGATAGCCGCAGACCCGACAGCGCCACACCGGTTTCCCCAGACGAAACAGAGACGTCGAACGCTGGAATTGAGGGCGGTCCTCCCTTTGTGATGGTCGTCGTTCCGGAATGGGGTGAAGCGATGCCTCCCCGTTCAACACCGCCTGAGAGACATAGAACCCGCAGTAGCATGCCCCATACGTCGTGAGGTCCGCGTCGCGATAATCGCAGGGGCAAATGATGTCGACATCCTCCTGTTTTGTCCCCGCAGCAAGCCGACATGGACAGGCGGGGTACCCGTATCGCCGCTGGTTCACCAGCAAGCTCACGACCAACGCTGTCGTGAACTCGACATCAGGGTTGAGGTTGTACCCGCTGGCCTCGGCGTCTTTTTTGTACCGCTGGTAGGCGGCGGCAACCTGTTCATTCGATGGCGGGACTATGGTCAATTCGCAAAGACCTTCCGTATTTCGTCCTCTTGATATCCCCTGATGCACTGCTTCGCGTTGATGACGAGGGTAGGGAATGTACCTTGAGGATTGTACTTGTGGACTTCGTCTTCCGCTCGATCACGGGCAGGTCCCTCCAGTAAATCGACATCAACGATGAGGTACTTGACCCCAAGACTATTGAGCAGCTGCTTCGTTTTCCGACACCAAATGCAGGTGCTTAACGCATATAGTACGATAGATTCTTTGCCCTCATTTTTTGTTTCGGGAATGGTTTCACCTCCTATATTATCGCGAAAGGAGTGAAGGTCAGGTCTCAGGAGCCTTGAGTGTATAGGGTCCGTTATTTAAATATCTTGGATGCGCGGCGCCCATACCATAGGATCATTGGTACTGCAGCAGGTGATGTTCAATTAGGGGAACGCCGACCGTACCTTAACGGAGGCTTGCGGGCGCACCGGCTTTCCATGCCCGCTGAGAAGGACATCGAATTCAAGCGTCTTGATCCTCTGGACCGACTGCAGCGCCTGTTCATAATCGAACGAGAACTGCGGGGAGGGAGCCTTGAGGCTCCCATGAGGTGAGCGTACCGTGTCGCCGCAGAGCAGGGTAGACTGTTGTGGCACGAAAAGGGCGATGCTGCCGGGGGTATGACCGGGAAGATGAACGACGGTGCACCCAGCGACGACGCTGGCATCCTGGAGGCGAATATCAACATGAAACGGACGGACGCGCATGAAGGAAGTCGCGAGTCGGAACAGGAGATTCTTCGGGTGCGGAAGGGGTTTTTTCCCTTCGATATAGTCGGCGTCATCCTGGTGGACTGCAATCTTCGCGCCAGTGAGCTGCCGGAGCTCCTCCGCGTTCGCGATATGGTCGATGTGATAATGCGTGAGAATAATCGTCGTTAACTCGCTTGGTTTCCGATGGAGTTCGTCGGTCACGTAGGTAAGGATTCTCTTAGCATGGTGCGGAAGCCCGGTATCAACCAATGTCAGCTCAGGTTCAGTCAGAACGTAGACGTTCCCATTCACGCCTTCGACCCAATGGATGCCAGGGACGATCTCCATGACTCACCATAAATAAGCACTGAACACCCCCTGGTTTAATAAGCATGTCGACATCCTTGAGAAAATTCGTTGGATGCCTCCGCAAATATATAAACAAGAAGACCAGAATAGCACAGCGCATTTTGTCTTCTTCCCTTAACAAAACAGGTTAAGATTACTATCCATTGGATTCATTTACATGATATGATGAAATAGGGGCTGCGCCCCTATGACCCCGTTCCGCCTTCGTTCCTCGGCAAGCCCTCTTGGGCATTGCCGTATCTCACTCGGCGGTCAGGCGTTGTTGTCGGTCGTCGATGATGGTCACGTTGTGATGGTGTTGCTGATCGCGTAGGTAGGCTGAGGATTCATCAAGGCTGGTCAATCCGGTGGACTCGTGGTGCTCGTACCCGCTCCAGAATCCCCCGCGGGGGTAGCGTTTGTGGAACCCGGGGTGAGCCTGGAACATTCTCCGGGAGGTGTAAGACTTGAGAATAATCTCAGCGGTTTCAATGGAGTACCGCTTGGGAACGTTGACCTGGAGATGTACATGGGTTTCGGCGAATCCGAATTCGCCGAACTCGAACCCAAGGCGTTCCAGGTTGTGGAACGTCTGGGTGCAGGTGTCGATGTGGCTTTGTTTTCGGAAGTTCCGGTACCTTTTGTGTGTCGGGAACATTATGGTCACCCAGTTGTTGCGGGTGTCACCCGCAACCTTTTTAGAGCTGCCGCTCGATACACTCTCCATAAGTTTTTGTACTCCTGTCGCGCGGTAAAGGGGCAGGCGGACGCCTGCCCGCCGCGACAAAAAATGTAACGAGTGTTGTGAGAAAAAGACGACGAGCGGCCTCTCATCTGCGGGTCTTCACTGCGGTTCAGACCACGCAGTATTCCCGGCCGCTACTGATAAGAATAAAATTAGAATTAAATATCAAAAATAGATGAGTTTCACCATGACGGATAATAATCCAATTTCTTTAGAGGAAGCAATCAAATTATGTAAAAAGTATAGAGATGAGCATAAAGTGCGATTATTTAGTCAATGTTGGGGATGTTTAAAATTTTCAAAGGAGGAATCAATCAAGATGTGCTTTTATAACCCTTCAAATAATCGTGGTTGTAAATTTGTTAACCAATTATTTGATGCAAATCGTTAGAACAACATCTAGCGGTCAAGCAGTGACGCGGTATCCCTATAGACACACGAAAACACCCTGCGGCCAGTGTTAAATGTTCGGGCTTTGCACCAATAACGTAAAGGCCCGAGCCGGGATTTGGTGTTTATTCTACACATCCCGCTCAATTAATTGAAGTTAAAAAAACAAAATAGACTCTAATTACGATTATGTAAGCAGAACATTATATATATAATTATGCTAGTCGTTGGCGTAGTTCAGTGGTCTAGCTGTAGCTGCGGTCGTGGATGTCGCCCTGGTCCTTCGGCGGACTGACGGCGGCATTGGACAACTCATCGACCTTTTTCTCAAACGTGACGGCTTTAATCAGTTCCGCGGCCTGTCTCTCGAGCGCGTCGATCCTGAATTGCAGGAGTTCGATGGTCTTTCTCTGTGCATTCTCGAGGCCCACGAAGGTCTTGGTGAAGGCTGTAAGGTCATGGATCGCCTTCGCATGATTGACGACGTTTTTGTTGAATGCGACGAGCTGTCTGATAACTATTTGGAGGTCGTTGATGAGTTTGCCTTGCTCGTCAATCTGTTCCTTCAATGATTCGATGTTCTCTTTATCCATGATGTCACCTTCATTACCCGATGAGGAACGCGGCCGTCCCACCCGGCTCCATGCAACAATACCGGAGCGCGTCACACAAATGATCATTCTTCTTCACCGGCACCTCACTATACTCCGCCCCCTGCTTCTCCTTCTGATAAACATAGCCCTCCAGCTCCCGGACCAGGTTCACACACCCCCGGTCGATGAACAACCGCCGCAGATGAAACCGACTCCTCACCCGCCCGATCCCACTGAACACGTCATTATCCGCCCCTGAACACCGCACAAACCGACCCACCGACTCAATCACACCCGGAGCAGACGGGTCACACAACACCTCGCTAAACGACCCCATCACCGGCGCGACCATCTCACGGACCGCCGCCGCCAACTCCACCGGCGTCAACCTACTCTGATACAACTCCTGAAGCACAAACAAATTATCGTCACCATCACGCCCCACCAAAACGAAGGCCGACGGATTCGTGAACCCCACATCCAGCCCCCCACCATACGAACTGAACATCCGATCCCGGAAGTCACCGACATGGACCTCACGAGAGAACTCAGGATACACAAGACCCTCAAAACTCACCCACTGACCCCGCAGATACCGCCGCTTATACTCCTCACTATACCCCGCCTCCAACGAAGAAATATAACTCGCCGGCAAGAAACAATTATCATACGACGTCGTACTAATCACCTTATAGTCACCGCTCGGAGGATGCTCAAAAAACAACCCATACAACCAATGCAGCCGCGACCCCGGATTCCCACTCATCGCAAGGAAATGCCTCTGATTCCTCGCATGCCGACCACGAAGACGACCCTGCAACATCCTAAACACATCCTCAGAGACATCCGTCGGCTCATCCAACCCCACAAAATCCAGATTCAAACTCTTGAACTTCTCCGGAGAATCACACGACCGAAACAAGACGACCGAGCCATTAAAGAACACGATCCGCAGCTCCCCGCGGTTGAACTCCCTGATGAGTTTCACACCAGCCCCCGCCTCATCAAACGCCTTCTGCAACAACGTCGTCTCCTCCAAGAACGTCCGCAGAACCGTGTCTCGAAGCATCGGATACGTTGCTGACGCCATCAGACTCACCGCTCCCGGATTCTCCAGAGACCCCCGGATGATCTTATGAGCCAGACACAGCGTTTTCCCACTGCCAAAGCCGCCGCAATAATAGATGAAACGCGCATCGCTCTCCAGGAACTCCTTCTGCTTCTCAAGGAACACCCGCGGACAGGCGACGTCAACCACTGGCAGGCACCCCACTGAGATCCACCACGGGCTCCTCCATAGGCGGCTCCAGGTCCTTCTTCTCCTTGATGGGCTCGACGCAGCGGTACGTGATCGTGACCGGTTCTGCCTTCGCAGATGCGGGCAGTAGCTTCTCCATCTTCTCCAAGATCGTCGTCTTCTTCAGAAGAATCTCAGAGATCTGATTCGCCAGACGGCCCCGGATCCGCTCATCCGTCGCCTTATCCAACGCCTTGTTCGCAATGTCCAAACTACGGTCGATGTCCAACAAGGTCTTATTGAAAAGCTTCCCCCAATCGACCGGTGGGAGATCACCCATGATCTCCTCGACGTCCCGGGTGATCTGCTGATCGCTGATACCGAACCGCCGCCCCAACTCCAGCTTGTTCAAGGCATGCAGGCCCTTCTCCTCGATCAACCTCTTGATGATGACGCGGCGCTCTGCCGGCGGCGTCTTCACCGGCTCTCCACTAGGTTCCTCTGTCGAGGCCGTGATTGGATCCTGGGTCTTGCTCTCAGATGATGTCTCGTCTGCCATTCAAGAACACACTCCATGATTTTTATCCCTCGAAAAACTTGAATTTCCTTTAAATACCCAAGCAGAAAAACCATGCGGGAAGTGCAGGTCTGGCACATAGTCCCAGCCAGGGCTTTGAACTATAGTCGGATTCTGGACTGTAAAATCTAAGATCGAATTTCCAAAGACAAGGCCGAGACGCGGGATGAGGTACGAGGGTGGGGTTTTATAGTGTTTTAGTCGTCCACGGCATCCACGGCTGTAAGTGATTACTGTTTTCCCCGTGTGTGCGCGTTTAGTGTAACTGTGTACTTAATGCGCTCGCGTGCGGGGGGAAAGGTAAGCCCGGGTTGGTGTGGATGCTGTGGATGGTCAGCATTGTAGCTTCTCTTGTTGCCTGACCCCTTAAGGAAATGTTTCCTGAAGGGTCTTATCTGTTGAGTCGTGGTCGAGGGTGGTGAGGTCGGCGGTGACGTAGGTGCAGGTGATGCCGCGCCAGACGCGTTTATGGCCATCTTTGCTGGTTTCGCCTTTTTGGGTTCCTTGTGGGAGGAGGGGGTGGACGAGTTTGGAGAATACGCTGCTGTCTTTGATGGGGTGGCCCATGAGTTTGCAGAAGTCCCTATAACTGTTGTAGAGTTCGCCGTTGGTGATCTCTGCGTCGGGGTCTTTGATGATGTATTGGTCGGCGAAGTCGCGGATGGGGTTTTTGCCTTTGGTCATGAATTCTCGGACTTCGTCGATGGATCGGTGATGGGAGTAGTGTCCTTGTTTGAGGAGTCGGTAGAGTCCTTTGAGGGCCCAGTTCAATAAACCACTGAGTTCTTCGTCTGTGCTGATGGTCTCAAAATAGTTGGGGATTTGGTTTTCTTTGGGGATGGTGTTGCTGCATTCGACGGGGATCCATCGGTTGTAGTAGGCGTCGTTTTTGTTCTCTGAGTCTGGGGTCTCGTTGCAGCTGTAGACTTGTTTTGAGTAGTTGCGGAAGTTGAAGCCGTTTTGGTATTTCCGTTCGGCGCCGATGACGTCGCCGCCGGTGAGCATGAGGAACATGTCGATGCTGCGGAGGGTTTTGACGTGGAGTTCCGCGCGGATGTTGATGAGTTTGCCGTAAAGTTCGACGGGTGTGAATTTATCGTGGCAGAGGCGGTCGAGGGGGACGTGTGCGACGTTTTTTTCCCCGATGAATTTGCCGATGAGGGAGAGGAACTGTGATTTCCCGGTGTCGGTGGGTCCGACGAGGATGAGGGCTTTTTTGTAGCGGTGTGAACGGTAGAGGCTGTCTCCGAGGAATTCCTGCAGGATCGGGATGTCTTCTTGATTGAATGTCTGTTCAAGGAACGCCGCTATCTTGTCTATTTTCGCGCCTGGTTTGTAGTCAACCAGGATTTTCTGCAGGAAATAATGGTCGGGTGAATGCGGTAGTAGTTCGCCTGTCTGCAGGTTGTAGATTCCGTTGTTGACATTGATGAGGTGCAATGGGGGGTTGAACTGCTCGCGGTCGATGTACTGGTTGTTTCGGACGTAACCGACAACTTCGTTTTTGATGTGTTCGAGTCCGCGGACTTCGTCCCCGAGGTAGTATTGGACGCGTTGTTTGATAAGGGCGTCGCCTTGCGGGACGTAATGACTGCCGTTGTAGCTGAAGATTTCCTGGTTGTCTTCCGTTGAGATGTAGTTTCGTCCGTCGCCGTCGAGGAGGAGTCTGGCGAGTCGGATGCAGTTAACGGCGCCAGTGGGTTTACCGTCCTTGTCTTTCTCGAAGACGAGGTATTGCAGGAGGCGGTTTTCGCGTTGTCGCCGGTCTTGTTCTTGGTCCAGGGCGCGTTCCATGATCCCTGCGAGTGGATCTGGCTCTGGAGGCTCATTATCGGGCTGGGGGATGAAGATGGTGTCCTGGCCACACACCGGGCAGTGCCCTGCGCCTTCGGGCGTGCTGGCGGGTGCGGCGGCCCCGCAGCTACTGCAGCGGAGTCGTTGTTGGTCGGTATTTGGCTGTCGTTCAATATCCTGCACTGGTGGCGGCGTGGGTTCTTTTTCTTTAGATGGTGATTCTGGCTTTGGCTTTTGTTTGTCGACGACTTCGACGCCGTTGACGGTCCGCCAGACTGTGATTTCCCTGTCTGTGGCGTCGTGGAGGATCTCGCCGGCTTTGAACGGGGGGACATCCCTGGTGAACTGGATATCGGTCATTGGTCCGCGCTCCTGCGTACCGTGATGTGGAAGATCTTGGCATTCTGGCGGATGTTGCGGAGGAGTGTTCTGGCTTCGTCCCCAGTCACGCCTCTAAAGCAGATGAAATATGTTTGCTTGGTTTGAGAAGGAGGTGGAACTGCGGGCGCTGATGGTGGTGCGCCCGCAGTCCGGTTTTGTGATTGGGGTGAGTCGGCGGGTGTTGAGGGGGTACCCGCCACGGCTCTGCCCTGTTCAATGTGAGGCATTATCATAACTCCTTCCGATCGTTGGGCTCCAACTTCAAAATATACGCAAAATCAATTACGGCCTCTTTCTGTTTCGTCTTGAAGAGCAGCGAAGAATCACCGATAGCCAGAACGACCCCGGTGAGCGCGAAGGCGTATTGGGTGTTGCCTCTCAAAACGAGGTTGCAGACATTGGAAGGTAGTTGCCCGCCGATGAGTCTCTCGATCATCTCTTTGTCCGTGTCACATCACCCCCATGGTCACCCTTTGAAATGATAGACGCTCTGGATGTCTCCGGTGATGAGTTTCTTCCCGATGGCTTCGCCGAGTTTCCGGGCGAATCTGTCGAGGTTGTCGGCGTTCTCGACATGCAGGTAGATTTCGATCCGTGGGAATACCGGGCGGGTCTGTAGGGCTGGGCCGGGTGGCGTCCCGCCGGGCGGCGTGATCCGTTCTCCCTGGCGGACCATGGCGAGGCCGGTTTCGAGGACGTCACCGCCGACGTGATACTGCCGGTAGCCGGGAAGATCCCTATAGAGTGGAACGAGGATCGGGGAGATCGGTTGCCCTTGGTAGAGACCCCATCCAGGCGGAACAGGAGCAGTATATTGAGCGAATTGCGGGCCGGTGATCGGGCCGCTTGTATGCTCTATCAACCATTGCTCGTTATGAATCTTGGCGATAGCATCCAAGGCCCCCTGCCGTTTCAATATCTCGCCGTCGATCAATTGATCTTCAGCGCGTCGTTTGTCCTCCAGCGCCAGAATCTCCTTGTTGTAGGTATCTTGGTACGTGGCGACTTCTTCGCCCATCCGGGTCTTAATTGCGTTGAGACGCGCCTGTTCCGGCCCCATGTCCATCTGCGTTTTATCTATCTGGTCCTGGTTCTCCATGGTGTTGATCCGCAGGAGGTTGTTGGCGTGCTGGAGTTCTTTCAGCCGGGCCTCCTGCTCACGGGTCATCCTGCCACCGTGTTCGTCCGCCTCGTATTGTATCTTCATCATCTCCAGGCTGTTCTCGTTGCTCTGGAGACTATATTGTTCGTTCGCCTGAGTGAGTTCATCGATGGCATCCCGCTGCATTCGCAGGCTGTCGACGAGCGAGGCGGTCTGCGCATCCAGTATCCGGTCGGCGTAGCTTGCGTCCTTGAGTCCGAGGTCCATATAGTGAAGCTGGCTGGTCAGATCGTGGACGGCCGTGATCCGCCGCTCTTCCATGCTGATGTCACCGGCGGTCTTGTTGTAATCAGCGAGTTTATCGTTCGCGGAGTTGAGGCCAGAGACCCAATCCTTGAGGGTTTTTTTCGTCTGGTCCGTCACTGTAGCCATCTTGTCCATGGCAGCATTGTAAGCGAGCATCTCGCGGACAAGCCAGAGAACGTCGCCGCCTGCCTGACTAGCCACTGCTATCATGTCGCGTTCTTTATCTGAACAGAGACCGAGGAGTCCAGCGGCGATGGTCAACGGGTTATGGGCCGCCTGCACTTGTTGATTGAAATCCGCGAGTGTGGTGATCCCGTCGGTTTTCAGTATTTCAATCCATTGCTTCGCATTATCAAATAATCCTTTATTGAAGGTGGCGCCGATGTCGAGTTTGCCGCCGAGGTCCATCTGTTTGTACTCCCTGAGGCTGGCGATCATCTTATCTGTGTATTCCGTGGTCGCGCTGATCTTTTCGTACGCCTCGGTGGTAGTGGGGATCGGGGGGTTATCCCGGAAGTTTTTGTTGCCTTCGGTCGCTTTGTCGATAGCGGTCTTGTAGTCGCCGAGGATGTCGCCAAGCTGGCTGATCATGGTCCGGTTGCTCCAGCCTTCCTGGTCGAGTTCCGTCATGATGCCGACCATGTCGTCTAATGACAATCCTGCTTCGTTGATTTTGCCGGCGTTGCTTCCGAAGACTCGGGCGACGTCACCCATGGTCAGGCCGGTCGTGTGCCAGATGCGGTTCAAATCCTCCGCAACGTTATTTGTCTGTTCGACATCGAGGTCGAAGACTTCAAGACTGGTGGTGATAGCCTGTTGTGTCGCGGTGAAATCATCGCCGGTGACGACTGCGAGGCGTTCGGCGACGACCATCTGGTTGATGGCCTGACTGGCGTTCGCGCCTTCGCGTATGAAACTTTGCATGCCGGCGGCGATCTCGCTGGTGCTTGTAGCGAATGCGATGCTGAGTGCGCCGACCTCGGAGCGGAGGTTGGCGAGGCCGACGGCGCTGGTGTCTCCCGCTTCAAGTCCGATGCGCGTCAGGGAGAGCTCGAACTGTCGGTTCTTTTCGACGCCTTCGGTGATGTAGTTAATCAGTCCGGAGATGCCTTGTTGTACGAGTCCGACGGCGATATTCACGCCGGCGAAGGCGACGCCCATCCCGATGCCAGCCTTGTTGAAAATACCCAGTTTCCTGGTGAGCTGGTCAATGACCATGTCGCCTTTGCTTTTTACATCAACATCAACGCTTGTTTCTGGCATTGAAACCTCCCTGCAAATCTGCCTTCTTGTTCATTCGACTGCCTCCAGAGTCAATGTATAGGGCCATTGGCCTTCGCTGCCGGGTCCGCGCTGCACGCGGAAATCTGAGATGAGATAGATGCCGTCCAAATTGTTGTCCGACATGCCGAGGATTGCGACCTCTTGGCCTTCGAGGTCCTCGAGGAGGCCGACGAGGTCGTCGTCGTAGAAGATGCCGCCCAACGTTATCGTGTCGCCTTCTTTGCCTTCGTCGCGTGAGGTGCTGGTGTTGTCCGTGTAGTAGCAGCGTTTGATCTCTTCGGTGCTGGTGATGGTCGCTGAGGTGGGGTAGGGGACGGGGACGGCCTGCGTCCGGTCGCTGGTGGGGTAAAGGAGGTAGTCGCCGTCGGGCGGCAGCCAGCAGTCGTCCACATTGTAGTAGAATTTTATGGTAGTCCAGGATTGCCAGAGGAAGACGTAGCCGTTCCATGGTGCCTCGAACGGCGTGAGTTGACGTAGTGGGATCGGTCGGGTCCAGTCGTTCACCGTCCCGGTCGTGACCCATTCCATGGAGCCGATGAGACCATGGTCGTAGGTGACATGTCTGATGTTTTTAACACCGTAGGCCGCGCTGTTGCTGTCCCAGAAGAGGTGCATGCCGTTGATTGCCGGGTCGCAGGCGATGGTCGGGTATTCCTGGTCGTAGTTCGCGTCCGTGGTGATCGGGCTGCTGCATTGCGTCTCGGTCTGCCAGGTCACGCCATTGTCCAGACTCATCCGCAGGTGGATTTGCTGGTAGGCGTTTCCTGCGCTGATCCTCTGCTGCCAAACGAGGTAGGCGATGCCGTCGTTGCCCATGCCGATGCAGGGGTTGTAGGGGATGTAGGTGGTGGCGCAAAGGCAGACGGGGCTGCTCCAGGTCGCCCCGCGGTCGAGGCTACGGGCGTAGTAGAGGGCTTTGGCGGTCGGGTCGACGTAGGCGAGATGGAGGATGTTGTCCGGACTGATGTAGAGCGTGGGGGTGACGATGGGGTTCGTCGCGGTGATGCTGCTGACTCCAAGCCAAGAAGCACCCTGGTTGAGGGTGTATTGATGTTTCAGGATGTTGGCGGCGATCCAGATGATGTGGGCGCCGTTGTCCTGGTCGCAGACGGCGATGGCGTAGATGACGTTGCTGGTCTCGCTGCTGACGTTGTAGAGGGTTCCAAGGGTCATCGTTGAAATGTTGAGGCTGCGGTAGCGGGCTTGTGTGTAGGATGTGCTGCCGCTGTTTTTCCCTGTCCAGGCGAAATGCACGAGGCGGGCGCGGTCGACGCCGATGCTGGGGTAGCGTTGGTCGTAGGCGACATCGTAGCAGACGTTGCCGGTGGTCCAGGTGAGGCCTTCGTCGAGGCTGTAGGCGTATTGAATCAGATAGCGGTTTGATTCATCGAGATAGGTGAATGTGGCCCAGAGTCCTTCCATCGCCTTCATGAGTTTCATGGAGCCGGACCAGTCGAGGC
Organism: Methanobacteriota archaeon; assembly: GCA_963769885.1. GTDB lineage: Archaea > Thermoplasmatota > E2 > DHVEG-1 > DHVEG-1 > CAIRCU01. The sequence continues at coordinate 170,849 of CAVYNH010000007.1, read as the reverse complement.
TGGTGGTGGTTCCTGCGTCCGTGATGGTGACGACGCCGATCTCTGTGCCGATTTTCCCATATTCTTGGTATTTGTCCCAGGTGTTGTCCTCGTTGGTCCAGACGCCGGTGACGACGTCGTCGAGGGTGATGTCCGCGATTGTTGTGGTAATGTTGACGGATTCGGCGTCAGTATCAGTGGCATCCCAGGTGTAGTTCCCGTCGCCTTGGTTATAGAAATTCGACCATGTGATCGTCCCGGTTTTTCCGCCGAGGTTGAAGACGAAGTCGCTGGCGGCGAGGGTGATGATGGGGGTGTTCAAGGCGTCGCGTACGTCGATGCGGAGTTGCAGGGCGGTCTCGGGGGGCGCCGGCGAGCCCTGGAGATACACATGGCTTTTTGAGGCGCTTGGGGGATTCTCTCCGGTCATTTTTTAGGCACCTTTGTCTTCATCGATGAGACGAACCTCTTTCCGATAAGTAATAATCATGTGTTTCTGGCTGGCGATCTCTCCGAGTGTTTTTTCGTCTATCCTAAAGTAGCAGTCGAAATATCGAAAAGAAGCGTACTCCTGGATGATACGAGTCAAAAGTTCGTCCGGCGTGAGATTGAGCCGCGCAGCAGCCGTCGTGAGGATCTTGGCGGCACCGCCATCAACTCGTAAAGTCATCCACACCGGGTGTTGGGCATCCTTAACGGTGATAGATTCCATCGCTGCCTTGAAGGCGGCGTTGAGCCGCTGTTCTACTGTTTGAGCCATCCCTAGCCCTCCAATAATATATCATGTTTTCAACACTTTGGGGTTTTACTCCCGTAGAAGGTCGCGCCAATAGTGCCAATGTCGATAGTTTGACGTCAGACTGAAGACGGTCTCGATGGTGAGCGGAAGGCCGCCTTTCCATTCCCCGACGACCATGCCGTCCTCCGTGATGATTCTCCCGACGGTCTCCTCGTCTTCATTGAGCTGCGCGTATTTTCGGATGAGGCTTTCTTCGTCATAGATCCTGCCGTCGTCATCGACCAGAAAATGGATCGCGTAGCGTAACGAATTAAACCCGCCGCTGCCGAGCCGGTTCAGGCGTTTCTGATGGCCTATGGTTTGTCGGCGTCTGTTTCTGCGTTCTTTGCCTCTGGGGTGTCGCTTGTCGTACCGTTGCGCCTGATAGTGTTTCCGGTGTTGCCGCGTGTATTGGTGTTGGCAAGGGGCGCATCGGATACTTCTGTTCGGCAGGTCGGAGATGTCCTTGCCGCAGTCAACACAAACCCGGGTCACGTCACATCACTTTCCAGGATTAACAATCTCAACTCGTCGCAAGCTCTTTTTTTAAGTCTTTTATCTCAGCGTTGAGCTCGCTTATTCTTGTCAAAAGACAGCTGATCAGTTCAATGCCGGATTGTTTGCAGGGCGTGGCGCATTCCAGGCAGTTTTCACGTTTGAAAAAGTTAATGGAGTTCACTGAGTCGCCTTCGTTGTTCGTTTTGGGGGTGATAATTTCCCATCAACGGGGAGCGGTTTCATCAATTCGGCAGCAGTTTGAAATGTTAAATGCCGCCTGAAAAATTGGTTCAAGAACGCGCTTCTTGATGCGATTCCTCGTGTCTGGTCGATGATTCGGATAAATTCTTTATCGACAGAGACGGACAGGCGCCCTTTCGTCATCTCTTTCTTTGGCATAAACACACCTGCCACAAGTGTTAATAGTGGTCAGCATATATTAGTTGTGTCATAAGTATAGAATTACCTTTTACAACAAAGGAGAAAACAATTGATTATTACTCCTTAAACAGGAAGTGGTTCAATGAAACAAAAGAAAAGAAAGGCACCGAGCAGGGATGTTTTTGATAATAAAATTGTTAGAGGCATTATTTGGTCTCTTTGCTACACTGTTAATCCTAATGATGGTTTGGAACCAAAGCATCTCCGTTATCTTCTCATGGATGAATATGCGACTCCGGAACGAATTAAGAACGAGCCTCAAACGGCATATAACTATAGAAAAATAGAAGATTTTTTTAAGACTCATCAAAAAAGTGAAAATCGGTATTGTGGCGTAATTAAGAGTGGCAATCGATCTCATCTAAATCATTATCTCAATCATCGATTGGGTGAAAGCAAGAAAGGACTAAGGTTTGTCCACAAAAAAGGAAAAAAATATTATGTCACTTCAAAGGGAATGGTAGAACTCTCCCGATATATAGTTAAAAAGATTTTAGAAAGATACGAATTTAGTGAGATTAAATCTTTTTACGATGAAATAGAGGGGATTAAATTTAATCAAGTTTTTTACGGGGTGACAAAAGAGGAAAGAAACTCTCTGATGCGAACGGATAGAGGGGAAGACAATAAAAAAATTAAATATCTTCGAGAGTTGATTTTCCTGTCGTTGCTTGAAATTGAAAAAATTATTAAGAAGAAAGAATCCCTTGAGGCTCCTCAAATGGCGTTTGTTCAATGCTATTTAAAAAAATAGAAGAGTGGATCATTGACCTCTATAGGTACTATGTACAACCCATTTGTACAAAGGGGGCCGGGGTTTGCCCCAGGCGTGACGGCGGCCCCTCGTGCGGCCTCTCAAGGGCCGGGGAATAGCCACACCCGCTTCGAGAACACATTAACGCGCCAGGATTTATTATAAATAATCGAGATAGAAATAAAAAAAGAGGGGGGCTGGTCTCCCCCGGTTTATGGTCGAAAGATTTCACACATTTGGCCGACCCGGTCTGCTTCGATGACATCCTTGATCTTGTGTATCGCCGCCTGTAACTCCGCTACTGTCTTCTTATTGCAGAGATAGTCAAGGTAGTTCAGGATATCAAGCGGTTCTAAGTGGCCTTCTTTTTCGATTTCGTTTTCCATGATAATCACAAAAATAGAATAAATTATTGGTTTATAAAAATATTTAACGTATTATGTATAACGTAATATGTAGTTATTTCTGATTCTTTTTTCTGATTTGTTCTTTCAACTCCCTTACCTCGTCCTGCAGGGACGCGACGACCTCAGCGAGATCGTTCTGAGTCTTGATGTCCTCGGTTTGTTTTAGCAACTCCTTACTTGCAGCCTCATACTTGAGGACGGCGTTATCATCCAGCCCCAGACGGCAGTTAAAACAGAACTCGCTCCCAGGACTGTTCTCAGTGCCGCAGCGCGGACAGACGATGATCTTCTGTTGTTTCTTCTCCTCTTCTTTATCCTCAATGCCAAACATCTTCCGCATCGCTTTTTCGGTGTCAACGTCGTTAATATATGTTTTAAGTTCCCGGCTTCCCTGAACCCAACCCATAAGCTGGCAGAGCTGGGCGTTCGTCAGATCCGGCGAGTGCGCCAGCTCCGTCGCCCTGCTATGTCGAAAGTGGTGCGGGTTCACCGGTTTCTTGACGCCAGCGCGTGTGGCGAGGCCCTGGAGCATGAATCGGAACGTCTGGTAGTTGATCCCGTCGCCTTTCTTCTTGGACCACAGGCCGCAGAACAGGAAAGCCTCAGGGTCGCCTGCTTTCGGATGCTCGTGAAGCCATTGGCTGAGAGCCGGTGCGCTCCGGCTGACGTACACTGGACGGGGTTTTGTTTTACTCACTGGTAGTTGGACTTCCGCGTAGGACTGTTTAAATGTCACATCCTTGATCTGAACGCTTAACACTTCGCCGATTCTCGCCCCGCTCTCATAGAGGAACTGCACGAATGCCTTATCCCGAAGGTTGTTTGCGACTCTGGCCATCTTCACGATATCGTCCCAGTCAAGGTGCTTCTTTTTGTAGTTCGTGGTTTTTCTGTCGATGTTAATCTCGATGCAGGAGACTTCTTTTGGATACTGTTGCTTCTCGAACTCTTGTCCTTCTGATTCCCTGATGAATTTTACGAGCCGCTTGATGATGATCTTTAGGTCACGCCGACTCCATTCACTGTATCGCTTCCCTTTGGATGTGGTTAGTGTGTTGACACCAATGCAGAAGCGTTCGATGTCTTTCTTCGTGACCTGGCGAAAATCTATCGGCAGGAGTTCAACAATTGTTGAAAAAGCGTAGAGGTATTTGTCTTGGCGGACCTGGGAGAGCGGTTTTACTCCACCGGCGAGTTGTTTGTAGAAATCAAAAAAGAGCCGTTTGTTTTCGCGGGTCGTCTTCAGCTTCTCAATATAGACCCGGGCCCGCTTCAACCGCTCATCGATCGGGTCTGTCACGTCGCATCACGCTAAGGAGGAAGCGTGTAAGGGCTTTTAAGGATTGCTGAATAGGCCCGAGCCGGGATTTGAACCCGGCACAGAGGATCCACAGTCCCATATGTTACCAGGCTACACTACTCGGGCCATACTGAAGCGAGAGGCACATACCGAAGCAAATACTTATACTTAACCGCAACAAAAAAACCACCACCGTCCCCCGTTCGTCGACGAGCCTTCTCCGCGACAACCTAAAATAGGGATGAGTGATTTGCGGATACCACGACGCAGGGGTAGCCAAGCTTGGTCAACGGCGCAAGATTCAGAGTCTTGTCCTGTAGAGGTCCGAGGGTTCAAATCCCTTCCCCTGCACTTTTTTATATTACATGCGATATAAAATTAATACATACACCTATTTACCGGTAAAATTCACAGGAAAATATAATTATATACTATAAAACTTATTCAAATATTCTAAGGAATAGAAAATGGATAAGAAATTATCTCATTTACTCGCATTGTTTCTCTGTGGTATTTTGCTCACTGTACTCTTTACTGGATGTATTAATCAGGAACAAAAAACAGCAGTATCAACAGAAACCGTACTACCAGAAGCACAATTGGACCAACCTTCTTTTCTTCCAAATTGGACAGATGGAGAATACCACGATTACTATAGCACCATGGAAATGCTGAATGATTTTAATGGTAAATATCCTGATTTAGTAAATGTATTTTCTATTGGCAAAAGTGTTCTTGGAAAAGATATTTGGTGTATCAGGTTAACCAATGAGAAGAACAATACGATAAAATCGTCTTGTCTTATTGATGGTTGTATCCATGGTGCTGAATGGGAAGGAGGCGAGGCGTGTTTGTATCTTGCCGAGTATCTTCTCATTAACTTTGATGCCAATGAGACAATTACTCATATTCTAAATTCATCTGAAGTGTACATCGTTCCTTTTGTAAATCCCGATGGGAGACAGGCTGATTCCCGATATAATGACAATGGTATAAATTTGAATCGTAATTTTGATATTGATTTCGGTAGGATAAAAGGAGGTGCTATACCTTTGGGTAAGTTATTTGGTCGTATAAAAATCCCTGAAATCCCTTCCAATTGGTCCCGAGATTTCACACTCTTGAATAAATTGTTCCCAAGTTTTCCATTACATCTTGAAAATTGCGGTCGCCATCCTTTTTCAGAGCCTGAAACTCAGGCAATGAGGGATTTTATGAGAGAACTTGAAAATAATGATTTTTCTTTTTATTTAAACTGTCATACCGCTGGTCTTATGCTTTTTAGCCCTTGGGATGCTTTTAGACCACCTTTTGAGATACCAAAACAGGAACAATATGTCTATAATTACGTAAAAGACTGGATTGATAAGAATACGGAATATAAAAAGGGAGGAAATGCAGATAAATTAAATCCTTATATGAGTGGTTCAGCAGAGGATTGGTGTTTCAAAGAATTTCGTATACCTTCATTTGCGGTTGATTTTTTACCATTTGATTATGACCCAGGCGATGGTGGGGGTAAACATGACCATCTTGTTCATTGGATGGAAACTACCCTTCCGGTTTTTATGTATCTTCTTGTTAACATTGAGAATCTTCATAATTGGGAAACACCTGATATACAACCATCTTTGCCTGAAGGTGTGCCTCCAGAGCCTTTACACTAATCTTTTTACAATTTTTTTCAATAGGAGAAAACATATATTTTCACCGGTAAACTGGGGTTCAAATCCCTTCCCCTGCACTCAACAATTTTCTAATAGACCCCTCCCAACAGACACTAGTCTTCTCGGATTCTCCATCAGTCCTGCACCGACATAAGACAACCTCGAAAACCTTTAATAAATCATTAACCATAATAAAACACCACACCAAAGAGGAGGCCACGAAAAACCATGACGAAAAATCATCACATCATCCTTGTAGGAATCATCCTACTCATACTAATAACCCCCTTACCCTGCCTGAACTACACCCAAGCCACCACACCCCCACAAACACAAACAGATATCCAACTCCCACCACCCATCGACCCAGGCACGATCATGGAAAAATCAATCTGCCGACGCATGTCCATACGCTCCTACACCAGCCAAAACCTCACCGACCAAGAACTCTCCACCATCCTCTGGGCCGGCTACGGCATCACCACCAACGGCAACCGTACCATCTACAGCCCCACCGGCATCTACGCCACCGTCATCTACGTCATCCGCAGCGACAACACCTACACCTACAACCCCAAGAACCACAGCCTCATTCTCTTCAAAACCGGCAACCACCTCAACCTTGGTCAAGCTACAGGTGCCCCCATCAAGCTCGGCATGGTCTGGAACATGACCCTCCTCCCCGATGAAAAAGACGCCATGGCCGAAATCGGCATGACCGCACAAAGCGTCTACTTCGACGCCAACGCCCTCGGCCTCACTGCCATCACCACCGGCATGAACGTCAACGACTTGAATCAACTCGGACTTCCTTCCGATCAAAAACCCGAGATTATTATGCACGTCGGGCACCCAACAACCCCTCCCTCGTTTACCTATAATCCACTTCCCCTAACGAACCTACCGGCTGTTCAGAACAATACCATGACTCTTGCACAAGCCATCGATAACCGCCATATTACTAACGCTTGGGACAACCAGTCGCTCTCCCAGTATGAGGAATCACAGCTAATATGGGCGTCTTACGGATTCTCATATAATACAGAGCATACTTCGACGATACTCCGCCATCGAACGCTCCCTAGCGCCATAGACAAATATCCATTCAAGATTTATGCGGCGAACCAAACAGCCGTTTATAGGTACCTACCAGAATCACATTCCCTTACCCAGATTCTGTCCGGAGACCAGCGCGCCTTAATCCAAAATGCGGTCGGCGCTGCAAACATCTCACTCGCCTCAGCCCCCTGGATACTCCTGGAATGTCTCGATACGAACGTCGGTTCATCCACCTACCAAACATGGTGGTATTACGAGGCAGGAGCGATTTCCTATAATGCACTCCTCGAAGCCGGGAGCCTGAACCTCAGTTGCAGCGTCATCATGGATATCGCGGATATCCCGGGATTGCGCGCCGCGATTGGGATATCGTCCCAGACGAACCTCGTACCGCAGGCGGTCGTCGGCATCGGTCGACCCTCGAGCCAGCCGCCTCAAAATCATCCGCCCGAGCAACCACTGATCACAGGACCAAGCCACGGTAAGCCGAAGACCACATACAACTATACGGTCTCGACTTCGGACCCTGATGGGGATAATGTCTCGTATTTCATTGACTGGGGGGATGGATCCAATAGTAGCTGGATCGGACCGTATCCATCCGGTGATACTATCACTCGTTCTCACAGCTGGGCAAAAAAAGGATCGTATACTGTACGAGTCCAGGCACGAGACACTGAGGGTGCATTGAGTGATTGGGCGGACTTACCCGTCACCATGCCGTACCACTTCACCCTCGCGGGATTCTTGCACTGGCTCTTGGAACGCTTTCCTGATACATTTTCTTTCCTGCGTCATATCTTGAATAAGTAAAAAAACGCAGGGCCTTCTTTTTTCTCTTTTCTACTGCATTAATCGTTTTAAACCATAAATCCCGGCGAAGATGAAAAAGATCGTGAACAGCAACAGGATTGCGAGGTCATAAGGGACCAACGTGAGGTTATTGGTGATGAGGAGTGCCCTGAGGCATTCTACGACATAGTAGAGTGGGTTAAACTGCGCCGCAAATCGCAGGGGATCGGGCATGACCTCGATAGGATAGAGGGCGGTACTTGCAAAGAACAACGGCATGGTAATGAGTTGGATGACGCCCATGAACCGTTCCCGCCTCCGAAGGAACGAGGCGAAGACAATTGAAAGGCATGCGAAACAGGTCGAGGCCAGCACAATGACGAAGATGACAGCCACACTGTTTATGATGCCGACCACAAAAGCGACGCCCAATGCTAAGGCAAGCAGGATGATGACCGAGGATTGGAGTAGCCCGCGGACGCCGGCCGACATGGCTTTTCCGACAACAATAGACCCTCGATTTGTGGGTGTGACCATGAGTTTCGCTAGGATGCCTGAGTCTTTATCCCACGTAATTGCAATCCCATAAAAGATAGCGGTGAAGAGGAGGGACTGTGCCATCACACCAGGAGTCAGGAATGCGAGGTACGGGATATTTCCGGTGGGGATTGCGCGGTAGCTGGTGAAGATTGTGCCAAAGACAACGAGCCAGAGGGTCGGTTGGATGAGCCGGACGAAGACCTCGAGTGGGTCGTGGCGGAGCTTGCGCACTTCGAACTCGAAGATAATGAGTGTTTTGTTGATGCTCTGCCAGGGTCTGCTTAGGATGCCCTGCGGACGCTGCGACGTCGTTGTTTGATCGATTTCCATTCTTTGGGGCCTGCCTGTTCGAAACGAGAGCCGGTGAACCGCAGGAAGACATCTTCCAGGGTCGGCCCGCGGAGCTCCATGTCACTTACGATGACATTATTGGTTTTTAGTACATCCAAAATCTTTGTGATGTACTCAGCTGGGTCTGCGATTTTGATTTCAATAATGCTCGATTCCAGGAAAGAGAGGGTGGCTTCAGGGATGTGTGCTTTGAACTGTGCGAGGATGGTCTCTGGGGTGGGGACGGCTTTGAGTTCGATTCGGATAGTGCCGACGCCGACTTTTTCTTTGAGCTGGGCGGGGGAGCCGACCGCGGAGAGCGTCCCGCGATCGATGATTCCGATCTGGGTGCAGAGTGCCTCTGCCTCCTCCATGTAGTGAGTGGTCAGGAAGATGGTCATGCCTTCGTCGCGGTTCAGTTTTTGGATCTGGTGCCAGACAAGGACGCGGCCTGCCGGGTCCAGTCCGATGGTGGGTTCATCGAGGAAGAGGAGTCGCGGATGATGTAGCATGGCTTGGCCGATTTCCAATCGCCGAACCATACCCCCAGAATACGTGTCGATGAGGTTATCGGCTCGGTCGGAGAGATCCATCATCTCGAGGATCTCGTCGATGCGTTGTTCCCGTTCTTTTGGTGGGATATCATAGAGTTTCGCTGCTAGGAGGAGGTTTTCGTAACCGGTCAGGGAGCCGTCCGCGGAGAGTTCTTGGGGGACGTAGCCGATCATCCGACGAATCTCCTTGGGGTGACGGGCGACGTCCACGCCGAAAATCCGGCCGGTGCCCTCGGTGGCTTGAATCAAGGTAACAAGAATTTTGATGGCGGTGGATTTACCGGCACCGTTCGGGCCAAGGAAGCCAAAGACGCTGCCTTCTGTGACGGTGAAGGAGAGGCTGCGGATGGCCTTGATGTTGCCTCGGTAGGTTTTTGAGAGGTCCTGGACCTCGATGGCGTTCATGAAAACAGAGAAAGGAAAACGGCCACGCCTATATAAGCATCGAGGATTTAGTGCGAGAGCCACTGGACGAGGAGGTCCATGGCTTTCCCGCGATGCGATACTGTGTTTTTGACTTGTGGTGAGACCTCGGCAAACGTCTGCGACCATCCGTGTGGGATGAAGATCGGGTCGTACCCGAACCCACCGGTCCCCCGCTGCGCCGTGGCAATGGAGCCGGGGCAATCACCAACGAAAATTTCCGGGTCATGGTCAGGCTGGACGTAGGCGATGACGGATTGGAAGACGGCGGACCGATCATCCTTTCCTTCTAACAGGCGGAGGATGCCGGGCAGTCCGATGGTCAGATAGACGTACTTTGAATAGACGCCAGGGAATTCCGCCAGGCTGGTGATGAACAATCCAGAGTCTTCAAGGAAGAAGGCGGAGTGCAGGCGTTTGTGGACGCAGTCCACGCCAAACCGGGCGACCTCTTCGAGGGAATCGGCCTGGATCTCTGGGTAGCCGAGGTCTTGCTGCTCGACGGCGTAGCCGAGCGGTGCGAGCCGGGCGCTGGCTTCGGCGACCTTGCCTTTGTTGCTGGTGATGAACGTGATATGCTTCATCGGTACCGCCCTCGTCGGACGATGTCCTCGATTTTTCCCATGACCGCGTCCGCGTCGCCCGTGAACGCCTGTTGGTATCCTTCGAAAACGTCCTGGAAACAGGTCGGCCGCTGGGAATGCGTGGATTCGAAGGCTTCCATGAGGACATGCAGGTCGACACCTTTGGCTTCAAGCTCGATGCTTTTGCTGCCGAGGCCGAAATCGATGAAGGTGACTCTGTTATCCGCTAGGATCATGTTCGATGTGGTGATATCACCATGGATGATATCATGATTATGGAGCATGGCGATGCTTTTACCGATCAGGACGCACAGTTGTTTTCGCTCGGGTTCAGGGAGGGTGTTGAGGATGTCTTTGACGCGGCGGCCTCTGATGTACTCCATCGTGATGACTCCCCCTTGAAGGTCGATGTCGTAGAGCACGGGGACGCTGACGCCGGCAGCACGTGCCTCGGTGATGAGCTTTGATTCCTCCCGGGTCCGGTAGCCGATAAGCGCATGGTCAATCTCCGGGAGGCGATAGTGCTTGGGCAGTCGGCGTTTTTGGACCACGTCTTTTCCCAGGTGTGACGAGACGCGAATCTCGGCTTCTGCTCCCCGGTAGAGGATTTGCTGTGTCATCGCCAGGTGACCTCCACCATGTCGGTCCTGAATCGCTGGTTGATCTTGCTGTCGGCCAGCGCCATCCGCACACCGCTATTGTGCATGACGATGCCGAGCCAGGCAATCATCGCGCCGTTGTCGATGCAGAGGTCTTTTGCGGGGACGTAGAGTGAGGCGCCGCGGGCTTTGGCCATGGTGTCGACCATACGCCTGAGACGGGTGTTGCTGGCGACGCCGCCGCCGAGGAGGACCTGGGTTTTTTCCGTATGTGCCATGGCGCGCTCGGTGACTTCCGTGAGCATCGCAAACGTGGTTTCCTGCATAGAGTAGCAGATGTCCGGGAGCGGCTCGTGGTTGCGGTAATATGCCTCTGCTGCGGTCAATAGTCCTGAGAAGGCCATGTCCATGCCCTTGATGGAGTAGGGGAGGGAAAGGTATCGGGTTCCTTGTGTGGCGAGCGCCTCGATTTTTGGGCCGCAGGGGAATTCGAGGTCGAGTTGGCGGCCGAATTTATCGAGACAGTTGCCGATGCCGATGTCGAGGGTTTCTCCGAAGACGCGGTATTTGCCTTCGGCGAAGCCGATGACCTGGGTGTTGGCCCCGGAGACATACAGCAGTATCGGGTCGGTGCATTCGGGGATGGTACCGCGGCCGATTTCCAGGTGGGCGACGCAGTGGTTGACGCCTATGAGAGGGACGTTAAGAGTAAGGGAGAGGGCTCTGGCGGCGGTGGCGGCGGTGCGCAGGCAGGGTCCGAGGCCGGGACCTTGAGAGAAGGCGACGAGGTCGACGTCTTTGGAGGAGATCTGGGCTGTGGTGAGAGAGTCGTGGATGAGGTTGGCGAGGTGGAGGGCGTGGTGGTTGGCTGCCTCTCGGGGGTGGATGCCGCCGTGGGCGGGAGCATAGGTTTTCAGGGCGTTGGAAAGGACGTGGCAGTGTCCGTTGTTGTCGTGGACGATGCCGGCGCCGATGGTGTGGGCGGTCCCTTCGATTCCTAGGCAGATCATTGGTTCGTGGAATTCAGATGGTGGTCAAATAGGTTTGGGGAAGGTTGTTTGGCTTATTTGGTCCGATGTTTTTGGTGGTCGGGGTTGATGCCGATGGTGGTGGTGAGGTCGTCGATGTCCCAGGTTTTGACGAGGGTGCCGGTGGGGGTGGGGGTGAGGGTGAGGGTGGTGGCGCGGGTTTCTGTTTTGATGTGGTCGTGCCAGTAGGTGAGTTCGGGGGTGGTGGGGGGGAGGGTGAGGGTGACGGTGATGTGGTCGTCGACGGAGAGGTTGAGGTCTTTGCGCATGGATTGGATGCGGCGGATGAGTTCGCGGGCGAGTCCTTCGGCTTCGAGTTGGGGGGTGACGGAGGTGTTGAGGAAGAGGGTGGCGTCGGCGGTCTGGGTTTTGGCGTAGTGTGGTTTTTCGTGTTCGGTGATGTCGAAGTCGGTGTCGGGGAGGGTGATGGCTTCGGCACCGACGGTAATGGTGACGTGGTGGTGGGTGAGGAGTTGGGTGGTGAGGTCGTGGTTTGGCATGAGGTCGAGGGCGTGGACGATGTCTTTGGCTTTGGCTTTGAAGCGTCGTCCGAGGGTGGCTTGTTTGGGTTTTGCGGTTTTGATGGTGAGGCCGGTGGTGTCGGTGTTGAAGGTGATTTTTTTGACGTTGAGTTCGTCTTGGAGAAGGCTGATGAGGGGGCGGATGGTGTCTTGGGTGGTAGTGGGTGTTATGATGACAGCTTCGGGGAGGGGTTGGCGTCCTTTGATTTGGATCTTGGAGCGGAGGGCGCGGCCGGCTTCGACGAGGCTGCGGATCTTTGTCATGCCGTCGTCAAGGGTGGGGTTGATGTAGTGGGGGTCGCTGGTGGGGTAGTCGTTGAGGTGGATGCTGTGGGGCATGGTGGGTGTTTTGAGGTTTTGGTAGATGTCTTCGGTGATGAAGGGGGTGAAGGGGGCGAGGAGTTGGGTGAGGCCGAGGGTAATGTCGTAGAGGGTGGCGTAGGCGGCATGTTTGTCGGGGGTGTCGGTTTCGGTCCAGAGGCGTTTGCGGCTGCGTCGGAGGTACCAGTTGCTGTAGTCGTCGATGAGGAAGCTTTCGATGGCGCGGGCGGCTTTGTGGGTGTCGAAGTGGCTCATATTGTCGTGGATGTCCGCGATGAGGTGGTGGTAGCGGGAGAGGATCCAGCGGTCGAGGAGGGGTCGCGTGTCGATGGGGGGCGGGGTGGTGGTGGGGTCGTAGTGGTCGAGGGCGGCGTAGGTGGTGAAGAAGCTGTAGCTGTTCCAGAGGGTGAGGATGAATTTGCCGAGGGTCTCTTTGATGGCGTCTTCGTAGAAGCGGGTGGACATCCAGGGGGCGTTGGCGCTGATGAGGTACCAGCGGAGGGCGTCGGCGCCTTCGTGGTCCAGGATGATGGTTGGGTCGACGTAGTTTTTCTTGCTTTTGCTCATTTTTTGGTTGTCTTTGTCAAGGACTAGACCAAGGGTGAGGCAGGATTTGTAGGGGGTGTTGTCGAAGAGGAAGGTGGAGATAGCGAGGAGGCTGTAGAACCAGCCGCGGGTCTGGTCGAGGGCTTCGCAGATGAAGTCGACGGGGTAGTTGGTGGTGAACTCTGGTTTGTTTTCGAATGGGTAATGCCATTGGGCGAAGAAGGCGGAGCCGGAGTCGTACCAGCAGTCGATGACGTCCGGTTCTCTGATCAGGCGACCGTGGCAGCGGGGGCAGGTGACGTGGAGGTCGTCGACGAAGGGCTTGTGGAGGTCGTAGGTTTTTGGGAAGTTGTCGGTGAGCGTCTTGAGTTCGTTGACGCTGCCGACGCAGATGGCGTGGCGGCAGGATTTGTTTTCGCAGATCCAGATAGGGAGCGGGGTGCCCCAGTACCGGTCGCGGGAGAGGGCCCAGTCTTTGACGTCTTTGATGAAGTCGCCGAAGCGGCCGTATTGGAGATGCGTGGGGTACCAGGCGATCTTGTCGTTGTTGCGGGTGAGGGAGTCCTGGACCTTGGGCATGGCGATGAACCAGGATTCCATGGCATAGTAGAGGAGGGGGGAGTCGCAGCGCCAGCAGAAGGGGTACTCATGGCTGTAAAGTTTGGTGCCTTCAAGGACGCCGCTTTTCTCCAGCTCGGTGATGATGAGGGGGTCCGCGGTTTTAACGAACTGACCGCACCAGGGGGTAACTTCCTGGGGGAAGGTGCCATCGAGGTTGACGAGCTGAACAACGGGGAGGTTGTATTTGCGGCCGACGGCGTAGTCGTCTTCGCCGAATGCGGGGGCGATGTGGACGATGCCGGTGCCGTCTTCCATGGTGACGAAGTCCGCGAGGACGACGTACCAGGCCTTGCGGTCTGGTTTAGCGAAGCAGAAAAGCGGCTCATACTCCTTGTATTCCAAATCTTTTCCCGGGAAGCTGTCGAGGACTTCATATTCTTGTCCTTTAAGGAGGATGGTGACGCGCTCCTCGGCGAAGATCAGGGTCTGGTCATGGTAGCGGATCTTCAGGTAGATTGCGGTCGGATTGACGGCGAGGGCGACGTTGGAGATAAGCGTCCAGGGGGTGGTGGTCCAGGCGAGGAAGTAGGCGTCCTCGTCTTTGATTTTGAATTTAACGAAAATGGAGGGTTCTTCGATGGTCTTGTAGCCTTGGGAGATTTCGTGGGCAGAGAGGGCGGTGCCGCAGCGGGGGCAGTAGGGGACGACCTTATGGCCTTTGTAGAGGAGTCCTTTGTCGAAGGCTTGTTTGAGGGACCACCAGACGGATTCGATGTATTCGTTTTTGAGGGTGATGTAGGGATGGTCCATGTCGAGCCAGAAGCCGATGCGTTCGCTCATCTCGACCCAGGCGTGCTCGTATTTGAAGACGCTCTTTCGGCATTCCTCGTTGAACTTCTCAATGCCATAGCGCTCGATGTCCTGTTTGTTGGTCAGCCCGAGTTTTTTCTCGACCTCGATTTCGACCGGCAGCCCATGGGTGTCCCAACCGGCCTTGCGTAGAATGTAATGGCCGGTCATGGTCTGGTAGCGGAGGACGAGGTCTTTCATGACCCGGGTGAGGATGTGTCCGGGGTGTGGTAATCCGTTGGCCGTCGGAGGCCCTTCGAGGAAGACGTAGCGGGGGTAGCCTTTACGCTGGATGATGGACTGCTGGAATGTGTCATGCTCTTTCCAGAACTGAAGGATGCGATGTTCTACGTCTTTAGGGGAATATTTCTGCGAGGCCGCGATGACCATTCGTTTCTCCTTGAAAACTACGGGGTGGGATGGCAGGGTAATCGAAGACCTCCGTTAAAACATTTCCCTTATCTAGTAAATCTTGGGTGATGTCTGCCTGGTCACGGCGGGGTTACGACGTTGGTTCACACAAAGAACTTCTAGGTTGCAAGGATTCGTGCCACTGGAGAAAAATATAAAGCATCGGTGGACCTCTGAGTGCTGGATTTCCCATGCTTACTAGGAAGACGCTCTTGATTATCGGCATGACCATCGTTGTTGTAGTGTGCATCATTCTAGGCATGCTGTGGCAGACCGGGTATTTACTGACCGAAAAACGGGTGGTTACCGGCAAAGGACTGATCCCAATGGATTGGCCTACGGTCCAAGAATACATCCAAGAGCAGAACACAAGCAACCAGAGTCTCCCGAACCTGTTCTTCTTTCTGTTGAATCAGACGAGACAGATCCCCGGCATCGACAAGATTACGTTAGAAGTATTCTATTCAAACGACTCTATCCCAACGGTAAAAACCCAATATCGGACGCTGTTAGGTCAGGCGGGCTACAACCAGCAGGCACACTACTCCGGCTCCTATTCCCAATGGGACCAGACCATGTATTATTGGACGTTTACTCATGGGATTTCAGGGGTGGTGCTCCTCGTCGGCGAATACCAGGGGAAGACCTGGATATGCTACGCAACCGGAAACGTCTTTGACATGCTCCAAATCTATAACTACCTCAGCTACCATGGGTATATTCAATAATCCTTTGCGGAGGGAGCTTTCATCAGCTCACGGAGGAACGAGGTCGCATAGCAGCCTTTCGTGAGTTCAAAGGTCACATGGACCGCTGCCTTGCCTGGGTTCAGGTCGTCTCCTGCCGCCGACCACACAAGGTCTTTCAGAGGCGCAAGCAGCATCCGTCGGGACCCTGATGAAGAAAGAAATGGGATTTCAGGGACGATGAACGCCCGGGCTTCGACCTTCTCCTGTTCGAAGATCCTAGACTCAATTTCACCCATTTCACCAGAACCATGAATCGAGTCGCTGCCCAGCAGTACTCCGGTGACAGCCGCTTTTTTCCGCTGAATCTGCTGGTTCACCTTCATGCAGTTTGCGGCAGAAACAGGGACTATTTCATCGGTTAATCGGCCGTCTTTGATGACAGCGACGAGGTCGCCTGGAATCGCTTGATTGAGCGGCAGCTTGCGGCGGATACGCTCGCTGAGGATCCTATTGAACAAATAGGATTGGTAGGCGCTCACGAACATCAACATCAGGTTCTTTGGCAGTGCTTGAATCGCGTCGATGAAATCCGTCGGATTCTTCGAGAGCCGTTCGAGGATAAGTCGTTCGAAATTCAAGGATTTTGGATAGTGCTGGTACGCCGCAGCAAAATCACGGGTTTGTTCAAGGTCTTGACGAAGTTTGAACGTCTGCTCGTTTTCACCCTGTATCGGATGCGCGATGTAGGTCATGACCGCGGCTTCAAACTCCCCCCGGGTCAGGTGCTTGCCGACAAGATGGGTAATCGACCGGACTGCGCCGAACCGCTGAATTCCGAAAAGATTCGGGAAACCACCGAGGGCTTCCAACGGTGAGAAAAGACCGTGGATCCCTTCGGCGCTGTCACAGTTACGGAGTGTAATCGAAAAACGGTTCCCGATGAGCTGCCCGAGATGAAGCGGCGCCGTACTCTGAAACAGGGGTTTAACTGTGACATCTTTCAGCCGCAAAGACGAGAGGCCTTGCCCATCGACGCCGTCGAAAGACATCAGCTGCACGCTGACCGCACGTCGGTCCTTGGTCCCAGCGAACGCGATGCGTCGCGGATGGACCCCGAGATGCTCAGCCAGGGCTTGCACCAGGGTGTGCGTCTCCCAATTTGTACTGGTCACCTCTGCTATCATGTACCGGCCGTGGTCAGACGAGGGCGGCAGCTGGTACACCTCAGAGACATGAAAATCTTCAGGGATTTGGCGGAGATGACCGCCGATGCCAGGCTGAGGGGTGAAAAAAACCTCGATCCCGATATCGCGCTCAAACTTAGGCGAGGGTACAGGAGTCGTGCTACTGGATTTGCTTGCCAAAGGTCTTAATCTCGTCTTCCAGCTGCTTGACTGCTTTTTTCAGGTGGTCTTCCGACGACCCCTTCTTCACTCGGATAATCAGAGTTTTGATGGGAGCCAGCGGGTTCTCTGCGGTAATCGCGGCGTACTCGACGTCGCTATTCTGGAGCAGGACGTGGGTAAGAGGATGAAGGATTGTCTCGTCCTCCCCTGAGATCTGAAGCTCGAGTTCCGTCTTTGTTTTCCGAAGGGGCTTTAACTCCATGGGAAGAATCCTCCTCTATAGCTTAGTAACGTCAATTTGACCGTAGTCCTCGGCGATCCGGCGGTGCTCCCGGTTGCCGCAGTTCTCGCACTCAAGTTGGTTGCCTTTCTTCACGAGCGGATGGCGGCATTTGCTGCAGAGCGCCATGATCGAGCCGAGATGGCGGTCCCTGGTGGTGAGCTGCACGCTTGGGGTGGTCTGGATGACCTTGGCCCGGACGACGTCCTCGACTTTGTACTCCGTTGTTGCGTCCTTGATGTAGCCTTGGGCGATCTCTTTGACGTGGATGGTCGAGTCGGTCTCGCCGCTGACGGAGCGGTCTTTGCCGATGACATGGATGACGTCAGTGATGATCATAGAGGGCTTCGCCATGGTGACGCGGGCAAGTACCGTGTCTCCCTTGTTGACGACGACAGGGACGCTGGTGATGGGTTTGACTTGGGCGCTGCGGTGTTTTTGGTCAATGATATAAAAGCCGAGGCGTGCTGCTCTGATGACCCCGTTTTCCTCAAAGGTCCCGTCGCCGGGGAGGAGCTCCTCCACGGTCGAGAGCTGATCGCCGGGCATTACGAGTTTATCAGCCATTCTGTTTCAACCTTCTTCTGGATTCGTATATGGCAAGGTCCGCTATGTTTTAAAGGTTATGGTGTCAAAAAATATGGATGTCTCATGAATGCCTAGTCAGGAGAAAAAAAAGGAATTTTTGATGAATAGAAATTTCATGAATGAAATCAATTCTCTGCGTTTCAATCGTCTTGGAAAAGAAGGCTGGCTGAAGCATGGATTGATGAGGAGTGAGCAGGGGATGATTCAGGGGAACTTTTATTAATGGGTTGTTTATTTCGATGAGCCTAGAAGACCATCATCCCTTATGGTGACTGTCTATGGCGCGCAAACCAGCGAAGATGTATCGATACATTAAAAGCATGGCGACGACCCGTCGTGAGTACATGGGGGGCGTCCCTGCCTCACGGATTACCCAGTTCGTTATGGGCAACAAGACAGCGGAGTTCTCCATCCAGTTGTCGCTGACCGCGAACGAGAAGTGCCAGCTGCGGCATAACTCGCTTGAGGCCGCCCGTATCTCCGCGAACAAGGTGCTGGAGAAGAACATTGGCCCAACGAATTATCGTATGCTCATCCGCGTTTATCCCCACAATGTGATTCGCGAGAACAAGCAGGCGACCGGGGCGGGCGCGGACCGTGTTTCTCAAGGGATGCGCCGGTCGTACGGCAAGCCCGTGGGGACCGCCGCCCGTGTGGACGTCGACCAGACGCTCATCACAGTGGAGACCTCGGAACAGTTCTATACGCCGGCGAAAGAGGCGCTCAGAAAAGCAGGCATGAAGCTGTCGACACCCTGCACCATCCATCTTGACAAAGGCCAAGAGCTCATCCATTAAAACAGGATTTCGGCCGCCGTTTTTTTCTCTTCTCCTTTCGTTACAGGTACTTCACGAAGAACGGTAGGATCAGCAAAGAGAGGATGAGTAAGGAGACGGCGAGGCTTGCGTTCTTGGCGATAGCTTCTTTCTTCTCCTCACTGATTCCCTTACGGAGTCGCTGGATCGCCCCGCGGACACCGTCTGTGAAAATGAAGCCCCCATCGAGCGGCACCATAGGCAGGACATTGAACATGGTGAAGGCCAGGTTCAGCCAGAAGATCCAATAGATGCCGTTCACCAGGATCCAGAATGCCGAGGGAGGCAAAGCCCCGAGGGGACCGGTGATGACAAAGGAGTTGGTGTAGGGCGAGACGAGCGCATTGTAGCCTTCGAAATACCCGATGATCGGGATGCTGTAGAACGTCAGCATCCCCCGCGGGAAGTCAGCAAACGGGTTCTTCAAAATCGTCACATATTCCTTGAAGAACTCGTCCCTGATGATCGACCGGACCCCGGTATACCCCTTCCCCTTGTACGAAGCATTGTTTGTGTATATTGTATCGCGTTTCGCATATTCCGCATATTTGTCGGTGAGCGTCATGTTCCGCGAATACGCATGTCCTTGTACCAGGTAGGTGATCGTGACCGACTGGTTCGCCTGTGTCTTGTTCCAGGCATGGAAGTAGTCGCTCGCGTTGGTGACCGCAGTCCCATTCAAGCTTGTGATGATGAACCCAGGCTGCAGCCCAAGAGCCTGCGCCGGGGAACCTGAGTCGACCGCGAAGACGACCGCGCCGGAATGGGCAGGCTGCACCGCGGATATCAAGACAAACGAGAACAGAAGGAGCGTGAGAATGGTGATGGCAAAATTCGAGGCGGGACCCACTGAATAGATCCGCATCCGGTGAGAGACGGGCGCCTTCTTCAGCACCTCCTCGTCCGGCTCGCAGAATGCCCCAATGGGGACGATGAGATACAGGATTCCCAGGGACTTCACCTTCAGCTTGCTGACCAACGTCAAAATACCATGGGAGAACTCGTGGACGACGATCGCGATGATGATGGCAACGAGGATATACCCGATGTACTCAAGGGGGAGGATCGGGTTGATTCCGGGGATGACTAAGGCGACCTCGGGGCCGGGGAGCGCCTGACGCTGTGCCGGCGTGAACCCGAAAATCAACCAGGCCGTCAGGATCATCAACGCCGTCATAAGCACCATCGCGATGAAACAATACACGACGCTGAGGTTACCTAAGCCGGTCCAGAGCTGCTTCCGCCGTGCGCGCCGCTCCAGGAACGAGACGCCTCGTTGGGTCCGCCACATTAACGCAGGCCCATACAACGAAATATTGTACTTCTTCAGAATTCCTCTCTTATAGAGGACGTAGACGGCAACCGTGTAGATGACGATCAACACCAGGAAAATAATAACGCCGTCCAGTGGTGACATCACCCGCTGGGAATGCCTCCGGGGTTAAAAAGCTGTAGGTCAGCTACTTGGCCTGATTCGACGCCTTCGACATCTGCTCGTCGATGTCCAGCTCGAACTCGTCGATCGCGTGCTGCTCCTTGATGTAATGGTAGCTGATCGCCCCGATGAACGCGATGATCACGCCCGCCGCGACATACCCCACGAACGTCACGCCCAGGAACGGCTCGATCGAGAACTCGTTGCTGTTGAAATAATCACGAATCGAACTCTCCAACGTCCCGAACACCGCCGAGGCCACAAACCCATACGAGAACAGCGAAAACGGCACGATCCAATACGTCCACAGGATCTTCTTCTCCCGGATGAACAAGTCCGTCACCCGCCCGAACGCAAACAGCAGCCCCGCAGCCACCAGCCCCCACGTAATCGAATTCAAAAACGCCAACACCGGGATGATCAAATTAATCTCCATGTTGAACGGCGTCTTGTTATACGCATAAAACACGGTCACGACGATAATCACAATCGCCAGGATCGTCGTATAAAACGACGGCCGCCCAATCAACAGCCCCTGGCGGAACTCATGCCACAGCGCCGCCAGCTTCTTCTCCGAATTAAACGTCCGGATCAAGAGATAAATCCCAAGCGTAAACAAGATCGCGCCGAACCCACTGGCCGCCATCCCAAAGATCGCGAACACCGCCCAGACCATTAAAATCAACGCGATCGGTAGGAAAAACTGCTTCTTGACCTTGTCCTCATCCAGCAGCTTCACGATCCGATAATAGGTATCCTCGATCTGCCGACTCTGTTTGACGCTGACCCGCTGCACCGCTGTGATCTTCAACCGTGACTGGATCAATGGCAGGATGTACTCATCCTCCGCCCCATCGCTGACCAACACCGCCTCCTCCGCATGCGTCTCCGCAATCACCCGGTCCAGCTGCTCCGCCAGCCGCTGATCAGACTTCACCCCGATATTGATATCCCCACACAACGTCACGACCTCGACGTCCGCCCCCTCCGCCTTCATCGAGTCAAACACCTGAATCGCAAAAAACACCGCGTTCAAATCGGAATCCTCAGGGTCACTGCGTCCCAGCCGCATCGCCGCATCCAGATTACTCTGCAATCCAATAATCGGGCTCTGCACCTGAGCCTTCCGCCCAAAATCATCATCCCGATCCACGTTCAGAATAAGGATCTTCGCCATTCGCCACGACACATAGAGAATGACCAGCAATATTTAAAATCTTTATGAGAAGAAATTTGGATATCAGTATAACGGCAAACTCAAATATACCTCCACACCATTCCCAGCACCCAACTATGCCAGTTATCACCTTCGACTACCAAGACTTCATCACCCTCCTAGGCCATGAAATCCCCCTCTCCACCCTCATCGAAAAACTCCCTATGATCGGCGGCGACCTTGGCACCATCACCGGCGACCAAATCAACATCGAATTCTTCCCCAACCGCCCCGACCTCACCTCCGTCGAAGGCATTGCCAGAGCCTGCCGCGCCTACCTCGGCTTCAACCCCGGGCTCCAAACCTACCACCTCGACCCCTCCCGCATCCGCCTCACCGTCGACCCTTCCGTAAAAACCGTCCGCCCCTACGTCACCACCGCCCTCGTCACCCATGTCACCATGTCCGACGCCCTCATTGAATCCCTCATGAGCCTCCAAGAAAAACTCCACGTCGGCCTCGGACGGGACCGCAAAAAAGTCGCCATCGGCGTCCACAATGCAGACGCTGTCACCCCCCCGTTCACCTACACCGCTATCCTCCCCGACGACCTCACTTTTATCCCCCTCACCAAAACCGAGCCCATGACCCTCAGCGAAATCCTTCAGCGCCACGAAAAAGGACAAGCTTACGCCCACCTCCTCAAAGGATACACCAAGTACCCCATTATCCTCGACTCAAAAAATGAGGTCCTCTCCTTCCCCCCGATCATCAACGGCGCCCTCACCGAAGTCACCCCCCAGACCAAGAACCTCTTCATCGACGTCACCGGCACCGACCGTAAAGCCATCAACATCGCCCTCAACATCGTTACCACCGCCCTCGCCGAACGCGGCGGTGAAATCCACACGACTACGGGTACTGGACGACGGCAAAGAAATCATCTCCCCCGACCTCTCTACTTACAAACACGAGCTGAAGATTTCCCATGTAAACCAGCTCCTCGGTACCAATTTCACCAACAAGGGCATCAGCGACTGCCTCCGGAAAATGGGCCACAACGTTATCATACTTGGAGAGGACTCGCTCCTCGTCGAAATCGCGCCCTGGCGATCAGACATCCTCCACGAAGTCGACCTCATCGAGGACGTCGCCGTCGGCTACGGCTTCGACCAATTCACCATGGACTTCCCCAAAGCTATGACCTTCGGACGCCTCTTATCCTCAACCCAGACCAACAACTCGCTCCGACTTCTCCTCATCGGCCTTGGATTCCACGAAGTCACGACGTTCTGTATCTCCAACAACCAAGATGAATTCAAGAAAATGGGCAAAAAACCAGAGAAATGGGTGGAGATCGCAAACCCTATCGGTGAAGAATTCAACGGCATGCGCATCAGCCTGCTCCCTTCTATGCTGAAACTGCTACGTGAAAACCGCCATCATCACCTGCCGCAGCAGATTTTCGAAGTCGGTGTCGTCGTGGATGGAAACGCGAAAAACCGCTGGCACCTCGCCGGCATCAAAGTCGACGCCAAGGCCAACTTCACCGAATGCAAGGCCTACATCGAGGCCATCGGCCGCGGCTCCGGCCACCTCTTCTCATTTACCGAAGGCCATGACCCCACCTTCATCGACGGACGCTGCGCCACCATCCAAACACAGAACAAGGCTATCGGAACATTTGGCGAACTACACCCACGAACCATCCAAGCATTCAGCCTGGAGCACCCCTGCATCGCCTTCGAAGTGAACATCGACGAACTCCTCACCTAACCTGGTGGCTGGGATGTGGCGAGACAACGCGATGGCGTCTTGGGACATAATCGCGGAAAGCTTCGATCACACCCGCCGACGCCCCTGGCCTATCGTCCTTGAGTTCCTTAGGAACCAAAAGACCGCAGACACCATACTAGACCTTGGATGCGGCAACGGCCGTCATCTGCTACCAGCAGCAGCCTATGCGCACCAAGCCATCGGCGTGGATTTCTCACGAAACCTCCTAAGAATCGTCCTGAGGAAAATCACAACACAGAACATTGATAATATCTCGTTGATACAAGCTGACCTTGAACGCCTCCCCTGCTGCGACAAGATTGCGGATGTTGTACCATTCATAGCAACGTTGCACAACATCCGGACTCGGAAAAACCGCCAAGAAGCCCTCAGGGAAGTCCGCCGAGGTACTGACGCCTTCAGGAGTTAGCCTCATCAGCGTCTGGGCACGCTGGCAAGACACCTACCGCACACATTTTCTCAAAGAACGACTCCGCATCATGCCAGAAGGTGAGTTCGGCGACATCGACATCATGTGGCGTCAGCATCGTCTCGCCGTGCCTCGGTTCTACCATCTCTACAGTCGCCGGGAGTTCGCCGACGACCTCGCCGCAGCCGACCTCAAGGTGTCCTCGATTCGCGCCGTCAGACTCGCCTCCCGCCACTCAGCCGATAACTACTTCGCCATCGTCTCAAGAAAATAAGCTTTTTAATGGGGTAGACATTCTCTCCCTCCAGACAATCGGAGGCGCCAGCCATCCCCGACATCATCACGACGACAGACCTCACCAAGTCCTTCAACGGATTCACCGCCGTCAACCGTATTTCGTTTTCGGTCCATGAAGGTGAAATCTTCGGCTTTTTAGGGCCAAACGGCGCCGGGAAGACCACTACGATAAAGATGTTGACGACCCTCCAACGCCCTACATCTGGGAAGGCGCTGATCTGCGGTTTCGACGTCCGCCGCCAACGAGACGCGGTTCGACAGATTATCGGCGTCGTCTTCCAAGAACCCGCCCTTGAGACACAACTGACCGGGGAGGAGAACCTCGATTTCCATGCCCGCATCTACGGGCTGCAAAAAGAGAACCGAATCCGCAGGATTCACGAGGTGCTCACTCTCGTCGATCTCATCGAAAAAAAGGACGTGCTCGTGAAAAACTACTCTGGCGGGATGAAACGTCGGTTGGAGATCGCCCGCGGGTTGATGCACTCGCCGACCATCCTCTTTCTTGATGAGCCGACCCTCGGCCTGGATGCTCAAACACGACGAGCGATCTGGGACTATGTCCGGAAGATGAACAAAGAGGAACGCACGACAATCTTCCTGACGACCCATTACATGGACGAGGCGGATTTCCTCTGCGACCGCATCGGCATCATCGACCATGGTAAAATTCTCATCTTAGATACCGTCGATGCCCTGAAGGCTTCAGTGGGCGGCGATGTCATCACGCTGACCTGCTCTGATCTCCCCGGGCTTCAAGCACGGCTCGCGAAAGAGCCTTGGGTGCAGAATCCAAAAATCGATCACGAGAAATTGACCTTTGGGGCCAGCCGCGGGGATGAAAAAATCCCCGAGATCATCGAGCTTGCCCGTAAGGCACAGATCGCTGTTCGTTCCATTACGATTCGAAAACCCACGTTGGATGACGTGTTCCTCTATTACACTGGCAGGAGCATTCGAGACCAAGAACCTGAGGACGAATTGAAGATCAACCAGAAGAATGCAGGGGGGAACCCGTGAATATCTATCGGGAGTTGCAAGCCATCTACGTGTTGTGGCTGCGGCAGATGAAGCGGTTCATCCGAGCGCCAAGTCGAATCATCGGCACCATCGTGCAGCCCCTCTTCCTCCTTGTCATCCTCGGTCTTGGGCTTGGGAGTGCTGTCTTCCCGAGTATCGAGACCAATTTTCTCAATTTCCTGGCGCCGGGGATCATCGCGATGGCGATTATGATGTCCTCGATCTTTACTGGTGTTTCCGTGCTCTGGGATCGGCAGTTCGGGTTCTTGCAGGAAGTCCTCGTTGCGCCCGTGAGCCGGTTTTCGATCATTCTCGGGCGAACATTCGGCGGGGCGACGCTCGCGTTGGTCCAAGGATTCGTCATCCTAGGAATAGCCCTGTTTATGGGCGCCGTCGTCCCAGGGCTAGCGAACCTTGCGTTAACGGTTCTCATCATGGTCCTGTTGACCTTTGCTGCCGTTGGCATGGGGTTAATCACCGCCTCCGTCATCAAGGATTACGAAGGGTTCCAGGTGATCTCGAACCTCATTCTCTTACCGCTGTTCTTCCTCTCGTCGGCGTTCTTCCCCATTAGTCACGACTGGCCGGGATGGTTGCAGACGATTACCTTGTTCAACCCGTTATTTTACATGGTCGATGGGACCCGAGGTGCCTTGACCGGAGCTAACAATTTGTTTTCACCATATTTTGATCTTGGAATAATCATCTTGATGTGTATCGTACTGTGGGCTGTGGGCAGCTACCTGTTCAACCGAAGTGAAGCTTAAAAAAATCCGGTGAACTCACGTCTTGGTTATGGTGTAGGTAAAGGTCTTGACCATGTTGGCGAGGGCCATCGCGGTGGTGACGGGGCCGACGCCCCCAGGAACCGGGGTGATGAATCCCGCTTTTTTCGCAACATTGTCATAAACTACGTCCCCGCGGACGCCCCCTGGAGTCGGAGTGATGCCGACATCGACCACTGCGGCGCCAGGCTTGACATGGGCGTCGGTAATGAGTCCGACGACACCAGCGCCCGAAATAAGGATGTCAGCGGCAGAGGAGTATCGCTGTAGGTCCTTCGTGAAGACATGACAGACAGAGACGGTCGCGTCTCGATTAATGAGGAGTGCTGCGAGGGGTTTACCGACGATATTACTATGGTTGATAATCACTGAGTCCGCTCCTTTGAGTGTGATGGCTTCATGGGTGAGGATGTAGACGACAGCCTGGGGTGTGCAGGGGACTAAATCCTCGTCGCCACTGAGCGTACGGCCGAGGTTGCTGGGGTTGAGGCCTTCGACGTCCTTGCGGGGGTCAACCGTGCTCATAAGACGCAATGGGTGAAGCTGCTGGGGGAGGGGGTATTGGATGAGGATGCCGTGGGTCCTCGGGTTGTCGTTGAGTCGCTGGATTGCTTCGATGACCTCGTGTTCTGTGGTGGTGCCGGGGAAGCGGAGATGGGTGGAGTGGATGCCGACTTGGGAGCAGGCGGCGTCGCGGCGTTTGAGGTAGAGGAGGGAGGCGGGGTTGTCGCCGATGATGATCGTGGTGATGCTCGGGGGTGTTTTGTATTGTTTGGTGAGTCGGTTGATGTGTTCGGCGATGGCGATGGTGAGGTTGTGGGCGAGTGCCCTGCCGTTGAAGATTTGTGCGGTCATGGTGTGACCTTTGTGTGGGTTGAATTTCGCGGGGACTCTTAAGGCTTCGGTTTTTTGCCGATAGCGTAGAATTGTGGGAAGAAGTTGAGTTGGGTGCCGTCGTCGAGGGATTTGAGGTAGTCGTATTCCCAGTGATCGATTTCTTGGGGGGTGAGGCCGGCGTCTTTGAGGACTTTGATGTAGAAGTCGCGGGAGTGGAGGTAGTATTGTTTGTCTTCGTCGCAGGTCCAGATGCGGCTGTTGCCGATGCCGATGGTGGTGTGGAGTCCGGCGGTGGCGAAGAGGGCGCGCAGTTTTCTGCCGATGTGGGGGTCGCCACCTTTTTTACGGATGGCTTCGCCGGCGAAGTAGGGGTCGATGCGGCGGTTTTCGGGCCAGTGGAGTTTGCCGCCGTAGTCTGGTTCGAGGGTGGCCAGGACCGTGCCGCCGGGTTTGGTGATGCGGGTCATTTCGTGGACGGCGCGTTGGGGGTTGTCGACCCACATGAGGAGGAGGTTGCAGGTGACGGCGTCGAAGGTCCCGGTGGGGAAGGGGAGGGCGTGGGCGTCGGCGAGGCAGAGGTGGGTGTTGGGGTGGTCGTGGAGGGTGGTGCGGGCGATGGTGAGGAGTTGGTGTGAACCGTCGACGGCGATGACGGTGCCGATGGTGAGGCGGGCAATGTCGCGGGTGACGAAGCCGGAGCCGCAGCCGATGTCGAGGATGAGGTGGGCGTGGGGGATGTCGGCGGCGAGGTAGAGAGGAAGGCGTTCCTCGGCGGTTTCTTGGGCCTGGAGCTCGAGTTTTTTGACGAAGTCGTCGACTTCTTCGTCGGTGCGTTTATGGTAGCGGGCTCCAGAGGTATGGATCATGGGTGTGATGATGGTAAGAGGTGGGGCTGTTTAAGCGTTTTCCTCTGGAGAAAAGGAGGAGGAAGAGGAGAGGGCCGCAGGGGACTTGGAGAAGAGGTGATGTGCGGAGAAGAGGCGGGCCCTCTCGCACCGGGTCAGACGGTATTTTAATAGGCGTGGCGTTTTTTCTTCTTGGGTTTGTTGGGGAGGTCCTCGGCGCGTCCGACGAAGACGTAGCCATCGGTGGTCTTGCGCAGGAGGCCTTCGCTGAGCATGACGTCGAAGACGCGGTCTGAAACCTGGACGGACTTGTTCTTGGGCCCGTGCATGGTCAGGGTTGGGTATGGTTGGAGTTCGTTGGGGAAGTAGTCGGGTTCTAGGTCATACATGATGTTTACTTTTGTCATGGTCTCTCTCCTTTTTTACCTCATATGCTACTCTTTAGCGTGATAGGTTCTAGCATTCTTTGTATTTAAGCGTATGGCGGCAATGTGCCAAAAAAGCAGTGTGAAAACGCCTCCTGTTGGGAACAGTCGGCCCCAATACAAAACTCGAAAAAAACACAATTCTTATATAGAATAAGCCTATTCTTCCATTACTGCACTCACATAAAAATTTATAGGAGACGGTGGAAATGGAGAACATGGTAAAGAAATTAGGCAGCTGGCTCTTCCTGATCGGAATCGTCGTCGCAATCGTCGTCGGCCTCGTCTTCGGTCTCGGAACACCCCTGAACTACAACGTCTCAACCTGGGTCGACCCCGCGAGCATCCTGCTGGCGGTCCTCGGCTTCTTCGTCGGCGTGTTTTCGTTCTTCGCCCTCGGAGCCATCACCCAGGAGCGGGTCCCGACCTTCCTCATCGCCTCGCTGATCCTCGTCGCCCTTGCGGTCATCCCCACGACCACGAGCATCTACTACTTCAAGGATCTGGCCCCAGTCTTCAGCAACATCACGAAGTACCTCGCTATCTTCGTCGCCCCCGCGGCCCTCTTCATCATCATCCGTGCCCTTTGGGACACGACCCAGGCCAAGGAACTCATCCAGTCGAAGTAAGCCAGACCACCCCATCACCCTTTTTTCTTTTTTTCCTTTTCACGGCTCAGTCCAGAGAATAATAAAAAGATTGTTAAAAAAAGGGGGAAGGGTTGTTTAGGCGGGCAGCTTCTTCGCCAGACCCCAGAGGTTTTCGAACTTCGCGTTCAGCACCTCGATGTCCTCGAGGTTGACGTACGCGGTCCCGACATAGATCGGTTCCTTGGGATCCGACTCCGACAGGATCTTGATGCCGTTGACGGCGAGCTCCTTGCCGAACACGTAGTTGCGCATCGTCCCAGAGGTGTTTTCGGAGAAATACCGAATGTCGAGGCTGTCCCCGTACGCCTGCTTCAGCGACTTGGCGATGTCGATGTTCGCCTCGGTGTCGATGAGCAACTCGACCTTGGAGTTCAGCTCCAGGAACTTCTTGAAGTACCGGACGAAGGGCTCCTCGAAGAACCGCTCCCCGCCGATCTGCATCCGCAGCGTGTTCTTCTTGTCCAGGCAGTTGTTCAGGATGTTGTACAGAATCCATTTCCCGCTGTACCGCAGTGTGACGTTGCCCTCCCGCTTGATCTTGATGCCGTACGTCTTGAAATGCTCGCTGTACGACGAGGTGTACTCCGTCAGCCGGTTCTGCATGGCCGTATAGGTGTCCGGGGCGACGACGCCTTTGAGGTTCTCCTTGATGTCCTCCCAGATGACCCGCGGGTTCACCGGCAGATAGCTCTCCCGCCCGAAGTCCTCATCCGCGTTCGCCGTGAACAGGACCTCGGCGATCAGCCCGTAGCGAAGCAGGGAGTTGCGCCCGGTCTCCAGCGGCCGGCGCGTGATATTGGTAAGTTCTTCCGCGATCTTGAGATAATCCGAGAACTCCTTGGGGCAGTCAACGATGAGGATCGTGTAGTACGCTGCGGCCTCCCGCGGACGATCGACCTTCATCCGTTCAAACATCATCTCAAAATCTTGGATATAGTCAAGTTTCACTTTGGTCTTGCACTCTCCGCATCCCATCCGAATACCATCCTTGAGCAAACTAAGAGTGCCTCAGTTTTTATATAATTTATGGATATGTAATGATGCAGGTACCACTATTGGTAGATATGTACTGAGTCCAGGCTGCCGAAAACATGAATTGAAAAATGGAGAGGCCCTGACGGTATTCCGAGGGGAGTTACGCCTTTTGTTCGACTTTCTGCTCTTGGTTCTGCTTCGTTTTTTGCTCCGCTTCCTCAGGGGCGTGAGGCTCTGTTTTTGCTTGTGCTTGAAGCTGGATCAAATCATTGATGTACTTGCGGCAGGTCCGCTTGATCTCCGCTATCTGCTGGGTCGGAATCCCATACGCGACTGCCGTGAACTCCAAGGCGAAGATCTGCCCATGCACAAACGCACCAATCGAGTACTTCTTCTCTTTGCTGAGGTTCAAGACATCATCGGCCACCTGCATGGCGTCCTGGATCGTGTATCTCCCCTGGCTCTTCTTGGGTTCCGCAGACTGTTCCTCAGGCATGGGGCCGGGTAATCCCCTCTATTATATAAATACGTTGTTCGACACCCGGAGCCTCACCCGCCGCTTGAACACAAACTATATTAATCCGGAAAGATAATTCTTGGCTGGGGGAATTAAAAAGATCGGTTTTTTTGGTTACCTCCCAAATAAACCTCCCAGACATTCGATTTAATTCCCCCATCCCACTTCTCATGCTTATTTTCGATTGAACTAGCGGAAAAAAAGAAATCAATACCACCGGTTCTGCCCCCCCCGGCTTCTCAAGGCTCGTCTCTTCCCCAGATCATATAGAGTTCGATGAGACGTAGGGTTCCTACTTGACAATCCGAATTTCAGACAACAAAACACAGATGAACGGCGGATGATTCTGACTATTCTCGTGGAAGAGTTAATAAGGCGATTGTCGATTGAGAGCAATGGGGAGTCCAGTTTCCTAATGAATCTTTTCCCGACAAAGCCCAAAGATTCTCCTTATGGGCTCCCCAAGCTTTCTATTACACAAAAGAAGTAGAATCTCCTTGGTGGAATGTTCCTGAAATGCTGGATCTATTAAAATAAAGGAAAAATGAGCGCCGTCCGCCGGACTCGGACCGGCGACCGCTCGGTTAACAGCCGAGTGCTCTACCAACTGAGCTAGGACGGCAGGGTAGTCGTGACAACAGAATCAAGGGTTTGTATTAAAACATTTGGTCAGCCTTCTCCCTAGAATGAAAAGCAAATTTTTTTAAAGGTCACTGACTTGGCATACTACATGAAGCACCGTCGGTTCAAGGATAAAATCATCGTCCGCATCGACAAGGGAGAAGACCTCATCAGCAGCATCAAAGCCGTCTGCAAAGAACACCAGGTCAAGGCAGGCGCCGTCCAAGGTATCGGCACCGTCAACAAAATCACGCTTGGGCTGTTCAACCCGAACACGAAGCAGTATCTCTCCCGCGAACTCATCGGCGACTTCGAGATCGCCCCCCTACTTGGGGACATCACGACGAAGAACGGCGAGCCCTACATCCATCTCCATGCGAACGTCTGCAACGCAGACCAGGCATCCTTCGGAGGCCATGTCATCGCGGCGACCGTTTCTATCACCTGCGAGATCATCATCGACGTCATCGACGCCACCATCGAACGGAGCTTCGACTCAGACATCGGCATCAACCTCCTCGACTTCTAGCGAATTCCGGTGGATGAGCGTAACAGCCGCGTCGAAAGTTTTAACGAAATGAATACCCCACAGCACACCCACAGCAAGAGTAATCCTAGAAGCCAGACAATGGTGACGTCGTGAAACTGGAGCAGGGCATTCACCCACGACGCCACAAGACTGAGGACTACAAACAAAATCAGCGAAAGACTATAAAGGAGCAGGATGTCCGATTTCTTACCAATGTATTTGACTCCGAACGGGACCGCGACCATAACCGACGCTAAGAATGAGAATACCATGAACCATGCCAGGAACGGCAGATTCGCCAGATTCACGAACAATGGGATGATCGCAAGGTACGGGATCGCCGTGAGGAAGCAGAGAAATAACGCAGAGGTCTTCCCGAGAACGACCTGATCCGCAGTCACGGGCATCGTCTGCAGAACCCACAGCGTCCTCTCCTCCGTCAAGAACAGATTCAACGCCGGGAATACCGCCGTATATAGGACGACGACGTACACCCCCAGGAACATGAACAGCGAGGGGAGAAAATCACCCATGATCCGCTGGAGGGCAGGAGGGAGGAACAGCTCTACCCCATGCAGATACAGGAACCCGGTTCCAATCGCCGTCATAATGGACATGAAAATGAAGCTGACGAAGAGGCGTTCTCGCCACAGCGTCGTGACCTCCCGGTAAAACAGGGAGGAAAGGACGCCACGCATCCGCGCATTTTTCGCATCCGCGGACCGTTTCTTCCGTTTCACATAACGGTATGACGACTCGGCATGCGACACCGCCCACCAGCCTTGCACACCGGCAAGCGGCAATGTCACTAGGACATAGACTGGATTCTGCACAATCCCATAGAACATAAGCAGAATCGCGGTGGGCAACAGCCGGATTGGGAACGGGGAGAAAAAATGCAATGACAGTACCGCGCCGAGAAGAGTCGCGGTGAGCACGCCGCAGGAGAATTCAAGGTATTCCAGCGGGTACCACATCGGCACCTGGTAAAGCTGAAGGAAGGCGAGGAACAGCAGGGAAAAGCAGAACCAGATCCCCATGTTTACGAGGAGGATCTCAAGGATGATGCCGCCAAGCGTCCGACGATGGCTCGTGGGCGTCGACATCGCGTACGCCACCTGAGGCGCGGCGATGAAGGACCGATGCACATCAGACCCGGTCTTCATGAGAAACACGAAGAAGACGAAGAAGAACACGTCAGCGACCGTGAGCGGGAGATGAGTGGCAAGGATTGTGGTTGTCAGCAAAGCAAACATGGCAAGAGAAAAAACCATCATCAGCGAGAAAAACAAGTACAAGATTGGAGAAGACTGCAGTTTGTCTCGGAAGCCGCGATATTGATTCGAAAGCAGGAGCCGCGTGGTCTCAAACATAGGGGACACAAGTGAAGTTGATCAAGAACATGACGTGGCCGAAGGCGTCGTCGTAATCGAAAATCGACATTCACTGCTCATAACGCCGGCGTGTTTTTATAAGGTTTCTTGCAGGCACGGCTCGGGCACGACTCCCCGGCTCCAGGCGCCCTTGTGTAAAAACCTGTTATCCTCGCCTCTATTGACCTCAAATTATCGAGAGGGTAATTTAAGGAGAAAATGTCGATTAATAATATAAACTCTATAAAAAAATAGATAAAGCTCCTGCCGATAGTAAATACAATTGAAGTCATATCCTGTAGGAGGAACATGTTGAAACGGAAGCTTTTCTGTTTAGTGGCAATCTTGCTGGTAAGCCCATTGGCCTTGTCCAATGGTATCCCGGGAAAACAAACGGCGGCGACTCAGGACGTCCTTGTGAGCGTTTCAAGGGCCGACTGCCAGGCCGTCAACTTTCAGGTCTCGGTCCAAGGCTATCATTTTGAGGCCGCGGAATCGAGCAATTTCGAATGCATCAGTATCCAAGACAGCGGCCAGTTGGCTGATTGTGGGAAGCCCCAGCTGCCGACTGTGAGCTATTACGTCGCTGTCCCACAAGGTGCCGAGGTGATGTTCAGCTACACCACGACTCAACCAACAATCCTGACAGGACACACCATCTATCCCGCTCAGCCGCCGAAGCCGGAGTCTGATATCTATGCCCAGCCACCGTTTACCATGAACGAGAGCTTCTATGCCCTTGACCAATATTATCCCCAATCGGTGGCCGATGTTAGCCCCTCATTCACGATGCGTGGATGCCGGATGGTCCTCGTAACGATATATCCATTCACCTATAACCCAGCGAAACAGACAGTGAAAGCCTACTCCGAGATATCAGTAAGCCTCAGTTTCGTGGGAGGCACGAACGTCTTCATCCCAGAGAGGCTGCGGTCAGTCTATTTCCAGCCCATCCTCGATGCGTTCGTCCTCAACCACAACTCCCTTGAACGAGCGGTGTTCAACAACCCAAGCGTCACTGACGGGCCTCGGGGGAACCGATCAGACCTGCTAATCGTCGCTGCTGACCAGGTACTACGACGGGATCCAGCCACTGGCACAATGGCGGCAGGCGACCGGGATCGAGACGAAGGTCATGAAATGGTCAGACATCGGGACGACGACGACCGACCTCCGGAATTATATGATCAGTGCCTATACTACCTGGGAAGTTCCACCGTCATTCCTCCTCATTGTGGGTGATGCGGACCATGTGCCTGTGAGTTACCAGTACAGCACGGGAACCGACCTCTGGTACACGGCGATCGATGGCACCGATTACCTCCCTGACATCAATGGCGCCCGCATCTCCGTGGACAATGAGACCGAACTGTCGAACGCGGTCAACAAGATCCTGGATTACTCAAAAACGCCTTATACGGGCACGAACTGGTTCAATAACATCCTCCTTGCAGCCTATCAGGAATCGGGGAGATACTTCATCTACACCTCCGAACGAATCTATAATTACCTTACCCCGTTGGGCTATTCTTGCAACAGACAGTATTCTGGGTCGACCCCACCCGGATCCACCGCGGGCGTCATCGCCGCCATGAACACCGGCGTTGCCATTGCGAACCATCGAGACCACGGCGCAAGCCAGAACGACGGATATTCGTACACAGGATGGTCGTATCCCCAATTCACCACCGTCGATGAACAGGCGCTGACGAATGGACGGATGTATGGAGTCATGTTCTCGCTGAATTGTGACAGTGGATGGTTCGACGGCGAGACCGATAGCGGGTCGGGGAACTGGGAGTGCCTCGGCGAATACGGCCTGCGGATGGCGAGCGGGGGATTCACCGCAGTACTCTGCTCATCCCGAGTGAGTTACAGTGGCTACAACGACGAGTTCTGCTGCGGCCTCTACGATGCCATGTGGCCGAACTTCGACCCGAACTATCCCAATGGACAATCCGCGAATCCATTCAACACGACAGTCTGGCGCACCGCCCAAGTCATGAACTACGGTAAGTATTGGATGTATGACAAATATATCGTCCCAGGTGGATGCGCTCCATATCCCTGGACCCCCAGCGCTTCGACTTCCCGGACGACCTTTGAGGAGTTCAACATGCATGGAGATCCCTCGATGGAGATTCGGACTGCGTTTCCACTGCCTCTGAGCGTCACCCATCCATCTGGGATCTCGGGCGTGCCCTGCACCGTCAACGTTTCTGTCGGCTGCAATGGGAGTGCGCTGCCGAACGCCTTGGTCTGCCTCTCTCAGCCGAACGGGATGTACGTGAGAGGGCTGACGGATGCCGCAGGGGTTGCCGTCCTCACGGTGAATTCAATGTCCATGGAGCCAATCAACATCGTCGTGACCTCGCAGAACAGCCTCCCGTACACCGCGGTGATTGCCACGAATAACCCCCCCGAGACACCGGACTTGCAAGGTCCATCGAGCGGGAAGCCAAATGTCGCCTATAACTATACCGTCAACGCAACAGATAATGATGGGGACAACGTCTCCTACTTCATTGACTGGGGCGATGGGACGAACACGAGCTGGTTCGGGCCGTACACCTCAGGGGTCGAGGTTGTGAAGAACCACACCTGGGCAAAGAAGGGGGACTACCAGGTGAAAGCCAAGGCAAAGGACAACACCGGAGAGAGCGACTGGGCCTACCTGGCGGTGAAGATGCCGTATATCCCGCGATGGATTACTTGGCTGCATGACTTCATCGCCCAACTGCTGGCGAGACTGAGGGCCCTATGGTCCTCTTTTTCCCCTATTTTTCTTAACCCATAATAACTAATCGTCAGAAGACGCCTCCTACCGTGAGCCTTGCGGCAAGGCAGTTATCGATGGGTTTAGCTTGTGGCCTTGTAGTGAAAATAGGATTCCTCGATGGATTTGAACCGAGTCAAGAGGGAGGCCGTGTCTTCGAAGTGAACGACGCGGCCGTTCATCAGGAAATACACCATATCTGCGACTGATTCCACGAGCTGCGCCGAGTGGGTGGCGATTACGGTCATGCCCTGTCTGGTCTGGATGTAGTGCAGCATCGTGCGGGAGGCGAGCGGGTCTAGCCCATAGATCGGCTCATCGAGGAGCAGGTTGCGGGGGGCATGCATGAGGGCGCTAAGCAGCGAGATCTTCTGCTTCATTCCCTTTGAGTAGCCGCCCATCTCATAGTCTAAGGCGTCGTCGATCCCAAGTGATTTCGCAAGGTCCAAGATGACGTTCTCCGCATTTTTCATTCCGCGCAGGGAGGCGATGTAGAAGAGGAACTCGCGGCCGGTGATCCGTTCATAGAGCTCGGGGATTTCCGGGAGGTATCCAAGCGCCTTTCGGGCGGCGATAGGGTTCTGGCGCAGCGAGTAGGAGTCGATGAAGACCTCGCCTCGTTCGTAGGGGAGGATGCCGGCGCAGACCTTCAGTAGCGTGCTTTTGCCCGCCCCGTTTTCCCCCATGATGGCGATGACGCGGCCGTCCGGGAAGGAGGCGGAGACCTGGTTTAAGGCAATGACGGTGCCGTAGCGCTTGACGAGGTTTGAGACGGTGATCATGGCAGGGCTGGAAACGAGGGGCGGCTTTATTAGGCTTTCACGAGGTCTCGGGGCGGTTCAGGATGACGAGGCCGCCGAGGACAAAGGCGGTGCCGACGATGAACAGCCAGGTGATTGCCTCATCGAACATGAAATAGGAGGCGATCGTGGAGAGCACGGGGATGAAGTAGAGGTACACCCCTATCCTAGCGGCTGAGATTTTCTCCAGGGCCACGTACCAGAAAATGTATCCGATGACCGTGGGGAAGACCGCGAGGAAGAGGACCGCGGCCCAGCTCTCCCAACTCATGGCAACGACTTCAGTAGCGAGAGAGGGAGAGACGGCGAGGAGGGGGAGCAGGCCGATGGATCCGAAGAGGAAAGCGTAGATGGTCAATGAGAAGCCGTTGTACCGCTCCAGCAACTTCTTACCGGCGACCGTATAAACCGCGCCGACGACCGCGGCGAGGAGGACGGCGATAGCGGCAAAGAGGTACGAGACGGAGAGCGGGTCGCTGTTCGTACCGACTAGAGCAATGATCACGACACCGAGGGCGGAAATCAGGATTCCCATCATGATCCTCTTGGTTATTTTTTCTTTGAGGAACAACACGGAGAAAACGACCATGAACAAGGGGATGGTCGCGATGATGAGGCTGGCGGCCGAGGCGGACATGAGCGTCTCCCCGTAGTTCAGCCCGAGATGATAGACGACAACGCCGAAGAACCCGAGGAGAAACAATGACAAGAAATCTCGTTTTTGCAGCGGCGAGAACCGCTTGGGGGCCACCACACGGATGAGCAGGAAGATGGCGCAGACGGAAAACAACCGCATGATCGTCAGGTTCACCGGCGACAGCTCACGCAGGCCGATCTTGATGAACGGGAAGGCGAGCGCCCAAAACACGATCGGCAGCCACAAGATGATCGGCGACGGACGCTGGTCAGGCTGCGATGCGGCGGACGGCATGGGCGGGGCAGGAAAGAAGACGACCGAATTTAAAACCATGTCCCCCTCACCAACGGTCATAGTGGACGATATCGGCGAGCGGCTTGCGTTTTTTGCTTCTGGCGACCGCGGACGTAAGTCGGGCGCGCAGCGACGGCCGTTGCGCAGGATAGCCGAGCGGCGAGAGGGCGACGACCTTAATCCGCTCCGAGATCTTCAACGCCTCTTTGATCCTTTTTTCGTCAAAGGCGCCTAGCCAGCAGGTCCCCAGTCCGACGTCGGCGGCTGCGAGCATCAGATGCTCAAAGGCGATGCCGACATCAACGGCGAGATAGTCAATGCCGCGGCGGCGCCCGCTGTCCCGTGGATCCGCGCATGCCACCAGGATGACCGGCGCGGTCTTCAACCAGGTATTCAAAGGACTCGTCGTCGCAATCCTCTTCCTCATCTCTGGGTCACGGACGACGATGAACCGCCAACACTGCCCATTCCGCCATGACGGCGCGAGCCGGGCGCACTCCAGCACGTACTGCAGCTTCTCCTCCTCCACCGGCGCCTTCTGAAAACTCCGTACACTTCGACGGGCCTGGACAACCTGCTGAAATTCCATCAACGATTCCCCTGAGACTCACGATGAGACCCTGAATCGGCAGCGGCTTTATAAAATCCTGGCTTTACGCCAGAAAGGAAGATTAATATTGTCAAAAAATATACAAATCCGAATTTGTCTGGGAGCTTCAACACCGTGATACAGTCCGCCAAAGACTTCGAGGTACTACTCCAGTACTATATCGCCTGCCTGGCCAAGGAAGACGCCCTCGCCCTCACCTTCGACGCCCACAGCGAAGGACGACTCTTCCACCCGCTCGCCGCAGACCCCACCTTCCTCACACGCCAGACCCCCACGCTTTATCTACCTCTCACCGAACCGCTCGCCCGATTCCTCCACGCCGGCCGCCACGCCGAGAAAAAACAGCTCTACTACACCACCCCCTACCTCATCGACAGAGACAACCGACGCATCCCCACCCTCATGCTCCCCGTCGAAATCACCACAAACGACGCCACCCTGCAGCTCACCGCCTCAGAGCCAGCCAGCCTCAACCCCGCCGTCCTCTGCACCCAAGGCTACACCACCGAAGAAATCCAACACATCCGCCAGGACCTCGAATCACTCCCCCTCGACCAGGCCTGCGCCCAGCTCGCCGCCCTCCTCAAACTCCCCCTCACTCCACCAGACGATCAGACCCACAGCGGACCACGCCTCTGCACCGGCGCCCTCCTCGCCTACGCAGACAAGACCGGGATGACCGCCAGCCTCATCCGCGAACTCCACCAGCTCCAACACAAACCCTTCGACAACCTCGCCCACACCGCCCTCTACCCCCTCCTCACCGACGACGCCCCCCAGACCACCATCACCACACCTCCCGACCTCCTCGAAGTCTTCCTCATGAACGACGCCCAGGAACACGCCGTCGCCAACGCCCTCCAAAGCCCCCTCACCCTCATCACCGGCCCCCCCGGCACCGGCAAATCTCAAGTCGTCCTCAACATCATCGCCAACGCCGTCACCCACCACCAGACCGTCCTCTTCGCCAGCAAAAACAACAAAGCCGTCGACGTCGTCGTCGACAAACTCAACGCCATCCTCCCCCGCCCCCTCGCCATCCGCATGGGCCACCGCGCCATCCGCCAACAAACCGCCGCCGCCTGCCACACCCTCCTCACCGACCTCCCCGCCCCACCAGCCACCCCCACCGACCACCAAGAATACGCCGGGCTCTCCACCCGCCTCACCCACATCCGCCGCCAGCTCCACGACATCGCCCACCTCAACCACCAACTCGACACCACCCTCACCGCCCTCGACACCCACGCCGCCCGCCTCCCCCCAGCCCTCTACCAGACCCTGACCAAAACCCCCGCCTACCACGACCCCGACCTCGACCGCGACCTCCACCGCTACTTCCCCGCCACCCCCCGCCACCACCTCCCTTGGACCCGCCGCCGACAGCACGCCTGCTACCACCGCCACCTCACCCGCCTCCCCACCCCACTCCACGACACCCTCATGACCATCCATGAAGACACCCCAGATCACATGGCAACCACCCTGCGAACCCTCACCGACCTCCACCACCTCCAAGAACACAAAACCACACTCCAAGCAATCACCACCCGCCTCCACACCACCCCCACCGTCCCCCACCTCCTCACCGACACCCACACCCTCCAACACCACCGCCAAACCCTCGCCCGTACCCTCCTCACCGACCACTGGCTCCGCACCCTCCACCACGATCCCACCACCCAACGCCACCTCACCACCTACCTCGACCTCACCGCAGACCCAGACCCCACAAACCCAGACGAACTCGCCACCCGCACCCGCCAACGCACCCACGCCTTCCGTCACACCCTCCCCAACCTCCCCATCTGGGTCGTCACCAACCTCTCCGCCCACCGCAGCCTCCCCCTCGAAAACAACCTCTTCGACCTCCTCATCATCGACGAAGCCAGCCAATGCGACATCCCCAGCGCGCTACCCCTCCTCTACCGCGCCAAACACGCCGTCATCATCGGCGACCCCAACCAACTCCGCCACGTCAGCCTCCTCACCACCACCGACGACCACCTCACCGCAGACCACCACCACGCCGCCCATCACCTCGACCGCTACGCCTACACCACCCACAGCCTCTACAACCTCATCGCCGACATCCTCACCACCAATCACCGCCACCCTATCCTCCTCAACGAACACTACCGCTGCCACCCCGACATCATCACCTACTCCAACCTCCACTACTATCATGGCCACCTCACTATCATGACCCACAACCAATCCTCCTCCACGCTCCCCGACACCCCCACACACCTCACCTGGCACCACACCACCGGCCACACCACCACCACGGCCAGCCCCTACAATGAACAAGAAGCCCAAGCCTGCATCGACCTCCTCACCACCCTCTACACCCACTTCCAACATCAAACCAAACCACCCAGCCTCGGCGTGGTCACTCTTTTCCGCGCTCACGCCGACCTCATCGCCGATAAAATCGCCCAAACCCCCCACCTCCAAAACCTTTCCATCACCGTCGGCACCGCCCACCGCTTCCAAGGCGACGAACGCGACATCATCATCCTCTCCCCCGCCATCAGCACCGGCGCCAAACCCGGCACCCTCTACTGGATCTGGACCACCAGACAACTCATCAACGTCGCCGTCTCCCGCGCCCGCACCCACCTCATCATCATCGGCGACAAAACCACCTGCGCCAAAACACCCGGCCCCCTCGCCGACCTCGCCCACTACGCCGACGCCCTCACCCACACCACCACCCCACAAAACCCGCACACACAGCGCCTCCTCCGCCAGCTCGAAACCAGCGGACTCCCCTTCAGCCAACCACCCCCAGGCACCACCCCCATCCCGCTCGACCTCACCCTCACCATCAACAGCCGACGCTACGCCATCATCCTCACCACAATCCCCACCACCCAAGACCACCATCGCGACAACAACGAACTACGCAAACATGGCTGGATCCCCCGCCGCTACCAACTCACCACAGACGAAGACAACGACGCCATCCTTACCGACCTCCTCAGGCTCTACTAAGAAAAAACATTACGCAAATAATATATCAAGCACCTTCTGCATCCTCCTTCAACAAGGAGCGGCTCAGCCATCAACGTCGTCCTACTCTATCCCCGCCTCATCCCCTTCTTCATCCATCAGGGCAAAAGCACCAGCGGAGGACTCGCCCCGCCCCTCGGCCTTCTCTACCTCGCCAGCATTCTGCGAGAAGCAGGCGACACCGTCCGCGTCATCGACTTCACTGCGGAACCCTACACCGCAGAAGCCCTCGCCCGATCCATTACTAATGCAGATCTTGTCGGCATGACGACGCTCACCCCCGCTCTTTCTCATATTTCTGAAATAGTACAAACCATCCACAGTATCGATCCCTCTTTGCCCATTGTGCTCGGCGGGCCTCATGCCACCCTCTTCCCCGAAAAAACTCTGACGGCGGCCCCGGCACGGTCCTGCGTCCAAGGCGACGGAGAAGAACCCATCCGCAGACTTAGAGGACTCATCCTCGGAACAACAACTGCCCCCATTCCCGGACTATGGACACGAACTCGAAACGGCATCCAAGCCGGGCCTTCAGCTCGTCCCTGCAACGATCTTGAGACCCTCCCGTTTCCCGCACGAGACCTCGTGCGCCATTACACCTATGGACGTTTCTATGATCCTCGAATCAAAGCCGGGGAGCTCACCTCCCTGATCACCAGCCGAGGCTGCCCCTATTCCTGTCGATTCTGTTCACGGACGTCGCTGAGCGCCCGCCGCTACCGCCCCCACTTCATTCCCAGCATCATACGAGAGCTCCATGCCATCCAGACAGCAGGGTATCGTATTGTCGCGATCATGGACGACTGCTTCCCGCCACCGCTTCCCCGCGCCCATGCCCTGTTCGACGCAATATTAAAGGAGAACCTTGACCTTAAATTCATCGTAACTGCAGCACGAGTGGATCTCGCTGACCCGGTTCTTTACCGGAAGATGAAGCGGGCCGGAGTGGTGTCCGTCCAGTTCGGCTGCGAATCTGGCTGCCAGGAAATCCTTGATTTCTACCATAAACAGACCACCGTCGAACAAATCGAGGCGACCATACGGCTCAGCCATGAAATGGGCTTCATCACTATTGGATCGTTCATCTTCGGAGCACCAGCTGAAACCGTGGGGCAGATGCGTGAGACGCTACGGTTCGCGAAAAAACTACCGTTTGACTCTGTTTCTTTTCTTCCTTTGCGGTATATGGTAGGATCCGAGCTGTGGGATGAGGCTCGAAAGGAGGGGAAAATCTCGGAGGACGAGTACATCGTCATTGCGGATTCGAACCGCGGCCTCTCGCTGCTCACCGAGAAACAATTGGTGCAACGCTGTCAAGCTGCCCAGTTTGCGTATTATCTCCGGCCTCAATATGGCATTCGGCTTTTATCATCGACACTGCGCAGGAATGATTCTTCCTTCCTTCGCGCGTTCCTCTCCTCTTTTCGATAATACGAAATACCATTGATTATTTCGTATTTTTCTTTCTTGAAAAGATGATGACGATTCCAAAAAACAATAGAACCATGAGGTTTTTACAATATATTAGAATGGAGGTATAGGGGGGTGATTCCTGAATGGGGGCTTCATCTGCTTGATATGAAGATCTGCCGGTGTCTTCAATGAACGCGCAGAGGACATCAAAGGATAGAATTTGGGTAGAGCCATTCACTGCTGAGAACTGGGTGAAGACCTCAAGCGGCGCCGTGCCGTTGATCCATTGTGTGTCTGTCAAGACACGAATAACCCAGTAGTACGTCAGCTCAGCATCCATTGAATTGCTCACGTCGGAGATCAGAGTATTGAGTGGTGATGGCCCTTCGGTGACTTCGTAGACTGGCGTCCCAAATTCGTAAAGTCTGCAAAATATGGCAGCTGTCGGGATTATCGGATGAATCTTGATGATGATTTCAAAAGTCTCCCCGGGGTGTAATCGTGGATGGATAGTGGCAGGCTGCCAGGACCCATGATTGATTCGGATCCAGGCGTGGCATGAGCCATATTCGCAGGATCCTGCGATTGCTTTAGGATTTGAGACAAGAGGGAGGCAGAGAACCAGAAGGAGGATAAGCCATCGGGGGGGATACATCATGAGATAT
Source organism: Methanobacteriota archaeon (assembly GCA_963769885.1). Lineage (GTDB taxonomy): Archaea > Thermoplasmatota > E2 > DHVEG-1 > DHVEG-1 > CAIRCU01. The sequence goes on along the minus strand of CAVYNH010000007.1, from coordinate 128,308 downwards.
CGAGAAACCCTGGGGTTGCGTCGTCTGCCCAATTTGGCTGTAGGTCACCGCACATCATGCCGAAGGGTGGGACTGCAGCGAGACTTAGGGTGGTGAAATGGAAGGAGACGCGCGTGTTTTCTCCGAGAATTGTGGTCCCATCGGTAATGATACGTGCTTCCCTGATGTAGGCTTGGGGGGAGTGGCCGATAAGGGGGTTGAAGGCGGCTTCGTTATCAGCGTCGATGATTTCGAGTTTCAGGAACTCCCCTTCGACGTCGATGATCCATGCGTTCATGGTGAGCAGCCAGGGGGTGACGGGCGAAGGGGGCAGGATCGGTAGCCCGGTAAGACCAAAGACGCAGCGGTTGCGTAGTTTTAGGGTCCAGGTCTCTTCGGTCCCTGATCTGATGGGTTGGTAGGGGTTGAGGTAGTCGGGGGTTTGGTCGATGGCGAGAAGGATGGGTTCGTTCCATGCGGGTTGCTGGGTGTTGGTGAGGCTCATGGGTGTGGCGAAGGGGATCGTGAATTTTTCTTTGAGGGCGTCGGTGGTGTTGGTGAGGGCGTCGTTGATGGTGGCAGCAGTGTAGTTGCTTGTCGTGGGGATGGCGTTGGTGATGGCGTCGTTGAGTTTTTCTTGGAGGATGGTGCGCGTTTGGCTGAGGGTGGCGTTGAGGGTGGCGAGGAACCAGACGCGGGCGTAGTACACGGTTTTTTTACCGACGCTGAGGTAGGCTGTTCCAGGGTGGTAGTGGCGGTAGTTGAGGATTTCTTGAAGATGGTCGGTGAGTTGCGTGGTGAGGTCTGTGATTGCATGGTCGATGAGGGTCGGGGGGTAAGGGTAGGTGGTGGCGTTGCAGTTGGTGGTGAGGGTTTGGAGGGTGTAGAGGATGTCGTTGAGGGCGTGCCAGGTTTCTGGGATGACCCAAGGGGGGATGGTGCCGTTGATGGTGGTGGTGAGGCTGGTGGTGCCGGTGTTGTTGCGGGTGGTGATGAGGTGTTGTTTTTCTGATTGGCTGTCGGGGTGCGTGGTTTGGTAGGTAGTAAGGGTGTCGTGGAGGTTGGGGTCGGCGAGGGTGGTGTTGTGGTAGAGGATGTCGGTGATGTCGTCATGGGTATTGGTTATAAGGCTAGTCCAGTCGAGGATGGTGGTGAGGGTGATGTTTTCGGTGAGGGTGTCGGTGCGGTTGTCCCATTGGGTGGTGTTGCCGGTGGTGTTCCAGTAGCTGTGGGTGCGGTGGTAGGTGACGGTGTAGTGTTCGTCGGCGAGAGCGGCGCCAGGGGTGACGGTGCCTTTGGGGGGAATAGTGATGTGTTTGGGGCCGGGGAGGAGGCGGGCGGGGGTCCAGGGGCCGAGGGGGCCGTCGTGCCAGGGGGGGCCGGGTGGGTTGGTGTGGTAGGCGATCTGGGTGCGGCGGGCGACGAGGAGGTGCATCTGGTCGCGGTAGATGGTGGCGGCGAGGGTTTGGAGAGCGGCGGCGGTGGTTTGGTTGTTTGTCTGTGTTTTGGTGATGGTGGTGAGGGTCCAGCCTTGGGCGTGGTGGGTGGTGAGGGAGTCGGTGATATGCTGTGCGGTGTGGGTGTCGTAGGGGATGGTGTCGGTGGTGGTGTCGTGGGGTGGGCGGTGGTAGTGGAGGGTGAGGGCGGTGGTGGTGTGGAGGATGGGGTCGGCGATGTCGGTGAGGGTGAGGGGTGGTCCGGTGGGGATGGTGGTGTTGGTGGGGTCGCCGGCGTCTAGGTTGGCGGTGTCGTGGGTGATGGTGGTGGTGGGGTAGGTGGCGCCGGTAGGGGTGGTTTGTTGGTTGAAGGCTTGGAGGGGGGTGGGGTCGGGTTGGGCGAGGGTGGTTTTGGTGTGGCTGAGGAGGCTGAGGAGGGCGAGGGGGTCGGTGCTGTGGTAGGTGAGGGCAGTGGTGAGTTGGAGGCCGGCGTTGAGGAGGAGGGCGAGGTGGTGGTTGTCGACGATGTTTGCGGGGTTTCCTGCGGGGTGGTGTTTCCAGGCGCGGAGTTGGGTGTAGAGGATGGCGGTGGTGGTCGTGAAGGTCCAGAGGGGGCCGGGGGTGGCACTGAGGCTGGTTTGGTAGTCGGTGGTGAGGCGGTCGAGGAGGGGGTAACGGCTGGTGATGAGGGTGGTGATGGTGGCGTGTTCGGTGTGGTTTGTTGGGTGGTGGTGGATGGTGAGGATGAAGGTGAGAGGGAGGGTGGCGGTGAGGTAGGCGGGGGAGGTGGTTGTGGGCGGTGGTCCGAGGTAGGGGATGGTGGTGCGGTGGAGGGTGAGGGGGTGGGTGGTGACGGTGATCTGGTCGGGGGTGAGGGTGGGGGTGTCGTTGGTGAGGGGGATGTTGAGGGCGTAGGTGCCGTCGGTGTGGGTGTCGTCGGTGTACTGGGCGAGGAGGTATTGGGTGAGGTTGGGGAGGATGGCGTGGCGAAGGCGGTCGTAGAGGACCGTGTCTGCGGTGCCCTTGAGGGGGTGGGTGACGGGGGTGCGGCCGATGCGGGTGAGGGCTTGGGTGGCGATGCGGTTGAGGGCGGTGGCGAGGTCGGCTTCGGCGGTCTGGCGGAGTCTAGTGATCGCGTTGAGGTCGAGGATGGTGGCGGCGGGGGGGATGGTCTGGGTGTGGTGGTGGATGAGGAGGAGGGAGGCGGTGCTGCTGGCGAGGAGCAGGAAGATGCCGAGGATGGCGAAGGGGATGCGGGCGGTGGTGTCGGTTCTCAGGGTCATGGGTGTGTGGTCCAGAGGGTGAGGGTGATGGTGGCGGTCTGGATCGCGAGGCGGTCGAGGAGCCACTGGTTGAGGAGGAATGTGAGGGTGTGGAGGCCGTCGGTGGCTTCGAGGAGGGTGTCGGTGAGAGTGGTGATGGCGGGGGCGAGGAGCTGGTGGGCGGCGGCGCGGGTCTGGTTCAGGATCCAGGCTTTCGCGGTCGTGAGCAGAATCGGGAGGTTGGCGGTCTGGTTGAGGAGGTGAGTGAGGCTGGTGGTGAGGGGGGCGAGGAGTCCGGAGGTGAGTGGTGCGGTGGTGTTGGCAAGTCCGGTGAGGATGTGGTTGAGGGTGCCGGTGAGGGCGCCGAGGGTATCGTTGAGGCTGGTGTTGGTCGCGGCTTGTGTGAGGCGGGCGAGGAGGGCGTCGAGGGTGACGTTGGCGATGCCGGGGAGGATGGTGGTGTTGGTGGTGTGGATGCCATCGATGAGGAAGGCGTCGAGGAGGCTGGTGAGGTTTTCGGTGATGGCGTCTGCGGCTGGTGGGCGGGTGGTGTAGGGAGGTGTGTGGTGGAGGTAGGCGTTGAGGATGGTGGTGAGGTTGGAGATCTGGGGGATGGTGGTGTTGCTGCTGAGGTTGATGAGGTCAAGCTGGTGGGCGAGGGCGTGGTGGGTGAGGGTGATGGTGGTGTTGTGGATGCGGATGGCGGGGGCGAGGGGAACGGCGATGTGGCGGGTGGCGACGTGGCTGGTCTGGTGGGGTGGTGGGGGGCCGACGGTAAGGTCGCCGCCGAGGGCGAGGCCGGTGATGGGATGCCAGCGGGCGGTGAGGTTGTAGTGGTAGCGTCCTTGGAGACGAAGGTTGAGGTCGTGGGTGAGGGCGGTCTGTAGGCTGGTGTCGTAGTCTTCGGTGAGGATGTTGAGTCTGAGGTTGCTGGTGGGTCCGGTGGGGATGCGCAGCTGGCTGGTGAGGTCTTCGGCGATGAGGGCGGCGTAGGTCTCGTGGCGGGGGGTGTTGGCGAGGGTCCAGGCGCGCAGTTCGGCGTAGAGGCCCTGCGAGCTGGTGTTGATGCCGAGGGTGTCGGCGACGTGGTCGGTGATGGTGCCGAGGAAGGCGTAGGAGAAGTTGTCGAGGCGGGTGGCGAGGAGGGTGTGGAGGGTATCGTCCACGTCAAGCTCGCGGTGTTTTTCCAGTGAAGCGAGGGGGGCGTGTGGGTCGGTGAGGGCGGGGAGGAGGACGGCGGCGGAGAGGCTGACCATGACCGCGAAGAGGAGGGTGTCGTAGAGCAGGGAGAGGGCCAGGTTGTCGCTGTGGCGGGTCATGCGGGCCGTCTCCAGAGGAGGACGGTGAGGGTGCCGGGGACGGTCTGGGCGTCGCTGAGGGCGACGGGGAGGGTGCGTGAGGCGGCGATGTAGGTCTGTGGGATGGTGGCGTTGGCGGGGAGGGTGATGGCGGTGTGGTTGTAGGTGAGACGGATGAGGAAATCGAACCCTGAGGGGGAATATTCCTGCCGGAGTCGGGGGGGCTCGGCTGCGTCAGCGAAGGAGGCAATGTCGAGGATGCCCCCCGGCAGCATGAAGGCGTTGGCAGGGTCGAGGAGTTTTTCCGTGAGGAGCTCTGCCGTGTGGTAGGTGCGGATCGTCTCGCTTTGGGCCTGTGACGCAGTGTATGCGTGCGCGAGGAGAAGGAAAAACAGCGCCAGGCCGATGACGACCGTGCAGAGGGCAGGCAGTGCGGTGTACTCTTCGGACACCGCGTCCTCGTTTGAAGACCACAAACGACGGGCTCGATTTCCTCCCATTTGCTTTTTCTCCCAGACGAGCGAGCGAATATAAATGGGTTTATTTAAATTTTTTTTGAAAATATTAGTATATGGGGAGAAGCCCCGGTAGGGTGCCAGGGGCTTCTCTGTACCTCTATGTCGTCAAATCGGATCATCATAGTCACCGATTCTCTTTGGATAGAGGCAGTGTGGTGGTAGTTGTTGTGGTGTTATAGGGTTTCTGGTACCCTGGTGTTTTTAATGGGGTGGGAGTTGGCGGGACAAGCTATAAATAGGGGGAGTGACAAATAGTATCATTGCCCGGTGGGCGGGCGGCGGCGTTTGGCGCCGGTGCCTGGCCTTCTGTGGGAGCTGCGCGCGTGGGCATTTGGTGTCCGCGTGGCGCTCTCTTCGGGCGTCCCCTTTTCCTCGTTCTTTTAATCCCCTTTGCCATTAATATTAAATATCTCATCAAGTCTTTGTTCTTTAACGGGGGTTGAAAATGGAAAGAGATAACGGGAAAAGAGTCCGTTTCCTTGTCGCCGTCCTATGCTGTTTGAGTATGGCAGTTCCGGTATCGTCGCAACAAGCGCGCGGGACTTCGGGAGTCATCCTCTACGTTGGAGGCTCTGGGCCTGGGAATTACAGTAACATCACAGACGCGGTCCTTGACGCTGCCGCGGGGGACACCGTCTTCGTTTACAATGACTCATCACCGTACTACGAAAAAAACATCGTCATCGACAAGTCGATTCGCCTCATCGGCGAGGATAAGGAGACCACGGTCATCGACGGGATGGGAGGCGGTGGAAGCTCAGACGTCCTCTATATCTATGGCACGAACGGGGTCCGCGTCTCCGGGTTCACGATCAGGAACTGCAGCCTCAATGAATTTGATTCTGGCATTCATATTCAGAAATCATCGAACGTCAACATCTCAAATAATACCTTCATCAACACTAGGACGGGCATCGTGCAGGCATTGACCTTTCACTCCATCATCTCCGGGAATACGATCATGTCAGTCGGTACCCCGGGATATACAAACAGGACGGCAATTGGGATTGACTCTTTTCTAACATTATCGACCATCCGTGGGAACACCATTCTCTATCCGGCATTTGAGGGAATCTATACACAAGGTTGCCATTGTCTGATTGAAGGAAATATTATCGCTAATGCAACTCATCCAGGGGGCCTCAATATTAGTCAGGGCATAGATCAAGCGTTTTCATCAAATAGAATCGTTGGGAATACCATAACAAAGTTTGTTGATGGTATTGCTATTTGGGTTGGTGGTTTTAATTTGATCTCGGGCAACAATATTTCCCATTGTCGGAATGGCATCAATTTGCTTTCAGCTTTGTCGACTTCCATTACTGCCAACTCGATTTCAGAATGCAATCAAACAGGCATTCTCTTTGTTGGATCTTTTCTGGCGTCTGTCACAAAAAATAACTTCTTCAAGAACGGCATGGATGCCTATTTCATGGATACCATAGGCTCACGCTGGGCTCGTAACTATTGGGACTCTTGGGACGGCTCAGGACCCATGATAATCCATGGGAAAAGATGGATTAACTTCGACTGGCACCCGGCAAAGAATCCCTACTAGAATAACCTACCAGGGTTCATCGACCATTTAGACAAGCTTTAATAGAGTAACATGTTACCATCGGGCGGAGAGGATTTGTGCGTATGGAGCAAAAAGTCTATTCCTACCGATGGGTGGTTGTCGCCCTCTTCTGGCTAGTGATCTTCGCGTACGGGGCGAACTGGTTCGCCCTGTCCCCTATGTTGACCCGATATGAAGGATTGTTCCATGTTCCCGACTGGGAAGCACATCTGCTCATATCCTTGATCGGGATGTTCGTTGTCTTCTTCGCCTGGCCCGCCGGCCGACTCATTGACCAACGAGGACCGAAGCTCTCGATTACCATCGGCGCGCTCTTCATGGCCATCGGCTTCGGCATCCGCCCCTGGTTGCTCACGAGTTTCGAGTCACTGATGCTGACCAGCATCATCGCCGGTATCGGTCTCGCCTGGATCCTCGTCGCCTTGGCACCACAGATGCTGCGCTGGTTCCCAGCGAAGTCATCAGGCCTCTCAGTTGGTATTGCAGCCTCTGGATTGTTCATCGGGTTCGGTACCGGCTCCCTTGCCATGCCTCTCCTCATCGGCATCAACAATGAACCACAACCGGGGTATACCGGCTATCTCATCTTCGGCATCCTCGCGGTCATCAGCTTCCTGCTCTGGGTCGTCGCAGCGAAAGACCACCCAGCGACGCCACCGGAGGAACGCCCCACCGTCGTCAAGATGAAGTTCGCAGAAGGCATGCGTAACGTCTTCGGTCAGCGCAACGCCTACCTCTACCCCTTCATCGGTTTCTTCGTCGTCGGCATCACCCTGGTCATCTCCGCCTTCACCCACTTCCTGTACCCCGGAGCGACAGGAGGGTACATCGCCGGGACCTTGCTGTATGGCTGTGCTATCGGAGCGTTCGCCGCACCGTTCATCATGAAGCGCGTCGGGCTGAAGAGAGTCACCATCTCAGTGATTATTGGAGCAATTATATTTTGGATCCTGATGTACTACCTCCACATAACAGACATGAGCTGGCTGCTTGTCCTCATCGCCGCGTTTTTCTTCGGACTCTGCCTTCAGGCATCCTGGCCGCTGGCACTCTACAGCCAGGAGACCGAACCTGGGGTCACCGAGGCCAACGTCGGCATCGCAGCAAGCCTCTACGTCTCCATCAGCAATATTGGGGCAGCAGTCCTCCCAGTCGTCTTCCCAATCCTCTTCCCATTCGCCGGAGGAATCGTGCCCATAGCCGCAGTCCTTGGAGCACTACTCATCTGCTTGATCCTGTGGCTGGCAGTAAAACGACGGTAGCACTCTAGGCTACCGTTCTATCACTCTTTTTGCCTTCCCGGTGCTGCGCGGGATTGATTTGGGGACAATGGCTTGAACAGGGACATGCAGGTTCAGGATCCGGTAGATCTCGGCCTCCGCCCGCTTCTCCAACTCATCCAGGTGACCCTCTCTATAACGTTCCTCTGTCGGTTCCACCTCGACTGACAACGAATACATGTCGCCCTGTTTCTTCTTGATGATCTGGTAGTTGTCGCTGACGCCCGGCGTGACCATGAGCGCGGCCTCAATCTGTGACGGGAACACGATGACGCCCTTCACCTTCATCATATCATCGCTACGGCCCTTAATCCGCGACATGATCGGCAGCGTCCGCCCACAGGAACAGGTCTCATCCGAGATCATCGCCAGGTCCCGGGTCCGGAACCGAAGCGCCGGGAACGCCTCCTTCGTCAACGTCGTGAACACCAGCTCCCCCTCAGTCCCGTACTCCAGGGCCTCACCCGTGTTCGGGTCGATGATCTCCGGGTAGAAATAATCCGCGTTGATATGCAGATGACGCTCCGAGCACTCCGAGACGACGCCAGGCCCGATGATCTCCGTGAGGCCATAGTGTTCGCACGCGGTGATATGCCAGCGGTCCTCGACGCTCTTACGGATACTGTCGCTCCAGGACTCCGCCCCAAACGCGCCCAACCGCAGACTGAAATCCTCCGCGGGATCAAGGCCTTTCTCCTCTGCGACCTCCGCGATATGCAAGGCATACGATGGGGTACACGCCAGCACCGTGCTCTTGAAATCCCGAAGAACGTCAATCTGCCGGTCCGTGTTCCCCGAGCCAATCGTCAGGACCATGGCCCCGATCCGCTCGGCCCCCCGCTCGAACCCATGCGCCCCCGTGAAGAACCCATAGCCGTACGCATTCTGCAACACATCAGACTTCCGCACCCCGTTCGCATACAGCGACCGCGCCATCACCTCAGCCCACAACTCCAGGTCATTCCGAGTGTACGGCCCGACGACTGGCTTCCCCGTTGTCCCCGACGACGCATGCACCTCCACGATATCATCCAACGGCGTACACACCAGCCCGAACGGATAATACGTCCGCAAATCCTGCTTCGTCAACAACGGGATCCTCCCAATATCCCTCAGAGACGAGATCCCAGTCGGCTTGACCTTCGCATCATTCAGCCGCTTCCGATAATACTGATTCGATTGATACACCCGAGCCACCAGCGCCTTGAACCGCTGGGTCTGTAACTTCAATAAATCTTCAGACGATAACGCCTCATGCTTAGGGTCCCAAAGCGTACTAGAGTTCATGACACGCCCTCTCCCGAAAGGAGTCCGGTTCCGGTAACAACACCAAACTATTAAACTGATACGCCTCCACCACTGTCCTCCACAGATTTAATAACCCACGACCCCGATTCACCGCAAAAAAACCACCATAAGGAGCCCCGATCCCCATCGACATCCTCGTCCTCGGCGCCGGCATGATGGGCCGCGCCATCACCTACGACCTCGCCACACACTCCCAGTTCACCAGAATCCTCCTCGCGGACAAAGACCCCCACACCCTCACCCAAGCCAAAAAACTCCTCAAAGACACCACCGTTGACTACACCACCCTCGACGCCGCCAGCCCCACCCAAATCACCTCAGCCTTCAAGAACGTCGACATCGCCGTCTCCGCCGTCCCCTACTACCACAACGCCGCACTCGCCAAAGCAGCCATCGCCACCGCCACCCACTTCATCGACCTCGGCGGCAACAACGACATCGTCGCCGCCGAACGCGCCATGCACCACGACGCCATCAACCACAAGGTCACCGTCATCCCCGACAGCGGCCTCGCCCCCGGCCTCGTCTCCATCATCACCCGCGACATCGTCGACACCCTCGACACCGTCTCTAGCGTCAAACTCAGAGTCGGCGGCCTCCCGGTCCACCCCCGCCCGCCCCTCAACTACCAACTCGTCTTCTCCCCCGACGGCCTCATCAACGAATACGTCGAAGACGCCCTCGTCCTCGATCACGGCCGCATCCTCACCAAACCCTCCATGACCGAGCTGGAACCCATCCACTTCCCCCCACCCTATGGCCGCATGGAAGCCTTCCTCACCTCCGGCGGCTGCTCCATCCTCCCCACCACCTACAAAACTAGGATTCAGCACCTCGACTATAAGACCATCCGCTACCCCGGCCACTGCGACAGGATAAAAACCCTCCTCGACCTCGGCCTCGCCGATATCAAGCCTCTTGCCATCGGCCACGCCACCATCGCCCCCAGAGCGGTCCTCATCACCCTTCTCAAACAGCACCTCCCCACTGAAGGCGACGACGTCGTCCTTTTAAAAGTCCTCGGAGAAGGAACCAAAAACGGACACCCCACACGGCTCGACTATACACTCATCGACTACTGCGACACGCACCACGGGATATCCGCCATGATGCGCACCACAGGCTACCCCGTCTCTATCACCGCCCAACTCCTCCACCACGGCACCATCAACACCCCCGGCGTCTTCTGCCCAGAAGAAATCGTTCCCTTCCCACCCATGCAGACGGAGCTGCGCAGACGCGGCGTCAACCTCCGCCGCACCCTCCGCCAAGGACGGTAATCAGCCATGACGCCCCAGGAAGTAAAAGAGTTCCTCGACGCCAAAGAACGCGCCCTCGCCGCCCTCACCACCGCCTGCACCACCGGCGACGTCGACACCCAAATCCTCCCCATCCTCACCCAGATCAACAGCCTCCCTGGCTATTACACCCTCAGCAGCTGCGCCGGCCGTATCCTCCTCCTCCAAATCCCCCGCCTTGGAGACAAACAACACGCCGACTTCCTCGGATGCTGGCATCAGCCCACAACCCTGGACGAAGTGAAAACTAGGTACTCAAAAGGCAACGACCGGCGTCCTCTGGATCCTCGGGCAATCTCCTATCATCCACGCCGGCGCTGACTCCCTCCAAGGAGCAGAGCGGCTCATCAAAGCCGCCAACGCCGCCGGGTTTAAAAACTCCGCCATCCGCTCCCTCGGAAAACGCATCATCGTCGAAATCGCCAGCACCGAACGCCTCGACGCCCCTATCGGAAACAACGGGATTCTCTATTGTACAAACGACTACCTCTCCCTCCTTATCAATCTCGCCAACGAGATCCTCCACCGATCAGAAGACAAGCTCTCCCGCATCGCCACCTCCTTAAGCACTATATAATCCTAATAAAGATAATATCAAACAACAGCACACAACGGGCGACTGGCCTTCTGCCTTGCTGGCCCGTTTCACGGCGGCGATTGAATGCCCCAGACGATAAAACCGGGTTCTAAATAATGTTTTTTATAAAAACACTTTATTAAAATAAGGCATTATGGGCCTCCTGTTGTTGAACCCTGGAAAGTGAGTCCCAGAGGCGACCAGGAGCTAAAATGGCAAAAAATTTAAATATTATATGGGATATTAAGGAAATGGGGAAAAATATGAACGCTAAAAAATTAATAGCTATCCTGACGTGCATGCTGATGACAAGCCTGATTCCCATAGCAGCAGGCGCCACGAACCACTCGAACGACCAACCAACAGCCATCATCGGTGGAACACAGATGGTCGGGATCATCTGCCTTCGCCACTTCGTAAACGGCGGTCACACCATTGAATTCCGTGCAGTCCTTGTCCACTACACCACCCACAACATCGGACAGCGCAAGAGCGGAAATCTCCACCTGCTCCAAAGAATTGAGCTCCCGAATGACTTCATCGGATGGGTCGGCCCACACTTTGTGATGGCCCACTTCGATGGATATCTGGACGTGTAAAGGGAACATCTACTCTTTCACCCCTTTTCTTTCTTTCGCGGCGCGGGTCTAGGTGCACCTAGACCTTTTTCCCCTTTTTTAATTAAACAGTTTTTTCCTTAATGGCTTTTGAAGAAATAAGTGGAAGCCCCCGGTTTTCCTATTGGTTGAGTTTCGCGGCGACTTCTCTGGCGACGTCAAGGGTGCTGCTCTTGCCGCCCATGTCGTAGGTCCTGACTTTTCCATCCTTGATGACCTGGGCGACCGCTGCTTCGAGGTTTGTGGCGTGTTTTTTCTCGCCGAGCCACTCCAGCATCAGTTTGACAGTAAGGAGCATGGCCATGGGGTTGACCTTGTACCGGCCGGCGTACTTGGGAGCTGAGCCGTGGGTTGGTTCGAAGACGGCGTAGGTGTCTCCGATGTTGCCGCTGGAGGCGAATCCAAGGCCGCCGACGAGTTGGGCGGCGAGGTCTGAGATGATGTCGCCGAACATGTTCGAGGCGACAAGGATGTCGTAGTCCTGGGGGTTTTTGACGAGCCACATGCACATGGCGTCGACGTTGACTTCCTTGAAGGGAATTGAGGGGTAGGATGAGGCGATTTTGCGGCCTTCTTCGAGCATCATGCCGCTGGTTTCGCGGAGGACGTTGGGTTTCTCGACGAGGGTGACGGATCTACGGTTGTGCTTTGCGGCGTACTCGAAGGCGTTTTTGATGATGTTGTGCGACGCTTTTTTGGTGATGATCCGGCAGGAGATCGCCATCTCATCTAGTGGCGTCTTAGCGAAGGCTTTCATCTTCTTATGGGTCATGAGGGCGTCGAAGACGGGTTGGGGGACGGGGCGGAATTCGACGCCGGTGTAGAGGTCCTCGGTGTTCTCCCGGAAGACGACGAGGTCGATATCATCACGATAGTTGAGCGGGTTGCCGGGGTAGGCCTTGCAGGGCCTGATGTTGGTGTGGAGGTTGAATTCTTGGCGGAGCTGGACGATGGGGCTTTGGTAGACGATGCCTTTGCCTTGGAGGTCGGGGCGGAGTTCTTTTTGGGCGTCGGCGTTGGGTTTTGAGGTGATGGCGCCGAAGAGGCAGCAGTCGGTCTCTTTGAGGAGTTGTTTGGTGCGGTCGGGGAGGGGGTTGCCTTCGGTGCGCCAGCAGTCCCAGCCGATGTCGCCGGGGCGGTACTCGGCGTCGAGGGCCATGGTGTCGAGGACGATCTTGGCGGCGTCCATGACGTCTTTGCCGATGCCGTCCCCGGGGAGGATTGCAATCTGATATTTTGGCATGCCAAAGGGATACCAGAACCGGGTTTTTAAGCTTTTTTTCAGGGAATCTCAGAAAAAAGGGTTGGAGCTGGTTTTGTTATTTGCGGAGTTCTCCGAGGGTGGTGATGCGTTCGGCGTAGGCGTTGTGTTTGTGGATGGATTCTTCGCTTTCGCTGCAGGCGATGACGAGGACTTCGTCGGGGAGGTGCTTGTAGGTGTCGAGGACTTTTTTGAGCATGTCGCGGACGACGTCTTCGACGAACTTGGGTTTCTCGTGGGCGCGGAGGACGAGTTCGGCCTCTTGGCGTCGTTTGAGGAGGCTGTAGGTGGGTGAGCTGAAGGAGTCTTGGACGATGGTGATGAGGTTGTCGGCGTCGACGAGGGTGTGGTTGCTGGGGACTTCGATCATGAGGGTGCCGATGTTGCGTTGGTTGTGGGTGGGGGCGGGGGAGTCTGTGGTGCGGTCGCTGATGGTGCGGACGACTTCCATGGCGCAGGGGCAGGCGGTCATACCGAGGACGCGGACGCCGATGAGTTTGCGGAGGCTGCCGCCGCGGGTCATGCGGGCCTCGGCGATGAGGGTGCAGGGTTCGGTGCCTTGTTGGCCGGAGGGGTATTGGACGTCGTAGAAGTATTCGGCTTGGGCTTTGACTTCGGAGAAGGTGGCGTATTCGTGTTTGGTGAGGAGGAGGGCGGCGGTGTTGGCGCAGAAGGTTTCGAGGTCGGGAACTGGGGTTTGGATGTTGGTGTCGATGAGTTTGGCGATGAGTTCGAGGTTGCGGCTCATGTGGCTGCCTTTTTGGGTGGCAGGGAGGTCGACGAAGAGGTCCATGGTGACGTTGAGTTGGGTGAGCGTGGTTTTGTTTGGGCGTTTGATTGGGATTTGTCGTCTGACGCCGGCGACGCCGACTCTGGTGAGTTTGAAGCGGCTGGGGGCTTGGCTGGATTGGACGTCGGGGAGGTCGATGAGCGGCATGGTTCCACGGTGGTCCTCAATCCTGTTCTCCCTGAAAAAGATTCGCCTTCAACCCATATTTATTGGGGGGAATAATGCTCAAATAGTACCTTGGTGATTCTTTACTTTGAGGGTACCTAGTAGACGAGGGGATTCATATTCCGCGGAGTGCTTTGGATAGAGCGGCCGTTGGCATTGGGATGCTGATTGTGTTTATCGCCGTGGTCTTGCTGGTGGGGATGGCGGCGTTTGCGATTTATCAGACGAGCCAGCAGCTTCAGGCGCAGTCGAAGACCTCAGCAGAGCAGACGATTACGGAGGTCTCGACGGGAGTCAAGATTGTAACCATTCAGGGACATAATACCTCCGGGGCGATCGATAAGATAGTGATGGTGATTACGCCGCAACCGGGGAGCCTCCAGGTGGGTTTGAACCGACTGACGATTGAGATCTCGGACACAGCGACGAAGTGCGTGTTGACGTTCAACGCGTCTGACCTTGTCGATGCGGTCATGGGGACGAGGGATGTGTTTTCGGAGGCGGCTTTTCCCTCGACGGGAGCGGAGTATGGGGTGATCGTATTGACGGATACGGATGGCTCCTGTTCGGCGGCGCAGCCGGTGATCAACCGGGGGGATAACGTGATGCTGGCGGTGAATACCACGGCGTGTTTTGGAGGGATTGGGGAAGGTGTCACGATCATCGGTGATATCATCCCTGAGAGCGGAGCCTGGGGGCCCATTGACTTCCGGACCCCGACGGCGTTTGCCAATCCGGTCATCATTCTGGCGTGAGACGAAACTATCTTTAGTCGATTCTTTGCTGTTTCTTGGAGGCTTTCCGCCAAAGAAAGAGTAAAATACCCCTCCTTGATATTGTGGGTGGTTGTTTGCCGCTGTGGCTCAGCCTGGTAGCGCGATTCCTTGGTAAGGAATAGGTCGAGGGTTCAAATCCCTTCAGCGGCTTCCGGAACTTTTTTTCTCCTGTTGATGACCCCTTAATTCATCCCCACGCTGAAGCATGGGGATTTCTCTTCCAGGAAACGGTTAAAAGAGTATATTTGTTTTATTGTTGTGTGGTGGTCGTTATTATCTCCGATGGTGGTGAGATAACGTGGGTTCTTGTGTAATGGAAACTGCCGTAGAGGGGTGTATCCTGGTGAAATATGGAGAAAGAGAAATATGAAAAATATGCGTAAAAAAGTAGTGTCAATAAGCATTCTTTTTTTGCTGATGATTGCCGTGTTTCCGCTGTTGCCGAACGGAGGCATCGTGAGAGCGGACCAGTTTGATGGCGGCTCCGGCACGGCAGGCGACCCGTATCAGGTCACAAAGATTGAGCATTTGTGGAACATCCGCTACCACCTTGATAAAAACTTCAGTTTGATGAACGATTTGGATTTCCAGAATGATGGGGATTATCTTAATCCTGCGAACAAGACAGGAAACACGACAGGCTCAGGCTGGCTTCGGATTGGCAGTTATCCATCAGGTTTTGCAGGCACATTAAATGGAAACAACCACACCATCTCCCATCTCTTCATCAACCGAAGCGCCACAACTTATCAAGCGTTTTTCGGCTACATAAAAGCAGCAGGGACGGTAAAGAACCTCGGTCTCATCAATGTCAATGTCAAAGGAAAAAGTGATGCAGCGGGACTCGTTGGAATGCTTTTCGGGTCCGTCATAAATTCCTATGTCACGGGGAATGTGACCCACACAGCAGATTACGATGCTGGCGGTTTAGTTGGATGGAGTTATACTTCAGGCTCCATCGTACGTTGCCATGCCGCAGTACAGGTGACCGGATTAGACTATGTGGGCGGGCTCATTGCAATGAACGATGGGTCCATCGAAGATTCCTATGCCACGGGAAAGGTGACCGGAACAGGCAGCACCGGTTATATAGGGGGGCTGGTCGGATACAACGATGGGTCCATCGAACGTTCCTATGCCACGGGAAACGTGACTGGAAAACTTCTGGTAGGGGGGCTTGTTGGTATCCATGATGGTTCCTATTATTCTGTCACTATCTCTGATTGCTATGCGACCGGGAGTGCGACACGGTCCTCTGGGGCCGCTGTAAATATAGGGGGTTTTGCCGGATATAACAATAAAGGAAGCATATTGAATTCCTATTCAATAGGGAGCGTCCATTACGCAGGGTCGACCGACCCAACAAGTAAAGGGTTTGTGGGGGCGCAGACCACGGGGGGGAACTACGCCGATGTCGGGAACTTCTTTGATAAGAACACCTCCGGTCAGACAACGACCACAGGGAACGCCGTCGGGAAAACAACCGCCGAAATGCAGACGTTCTCAACCTTTAGTAATGCCGGATGGGACATCCAGACAAAAGCACTATGGGTGGATGAGACGTGGTTCATCGATGACGGCGCCGATTACCCTCGCTTCGGCGGGGAAGCGGACTGGTGGCCAGTAGTAACCACGAACGCCTCAACCGGCGTGAAATCAACCAACGCGACACTATGGGGGTATCTCAGCGACGATGGTGGCGTGCAGACCACCTGCGGCTTCTGGTACGACACCGATTCTGGTGCACCGTATGCGAATAATCATTCCGTCGGCGTTGTTTCCCAGGGCGACACGTTCAGTTATAATGCAAGTGGTCTTACTGCGGGACAGCTGTATTTCTGTCAGACATGGGCAAACAATTCCGCTGGCCTCAGCAATGGGACTGAAACGACATTCCTCACGAAACCAAACCCGCCAACAGGACTTACCATCACCAATTCAGGCAGCGGACAACAGACGATATCCTGGACACATGGAACAGGATACAACCAAAGCGTTCTACGTGGAAAGAAAGGAAGCTACCCGTCATCGGTCACCGATGGAACATTCGGCTACAACAACACAGGCTCCAGCACAAATAACACAGGCTTAACAGCAGGAGACACCTGGTACTACCGTGTATGGGAATACTCCTCTTGGGGCTCACTCAGCCAGTACTCAGACGCCTACGCCCAAGCAAACAAAACAGCACAGGCATCACCAACGGTGACAACAAACACCACAACCGGTGTGAAATCAACCAACGCGACACTCAACGGCTTCCTTATGCAGAACGGTTCAGCATCCACAACCTGCGGCTTCTGGTACGACACCGACTCCGGGACACTGTATGCGAACAATCACTCCATCGGCGTTGTTTCCCCCGGCGACACCTTCAGCTATAACGCAAGCGGCCTCACCGCGGGACAACTGTATTATGCCCGAGCATGGGCAAACAATTCCATCGGCCTCAGCAATGGGACTGAAACGACATTCCTCACGAAACCCAAGGCACCAGATGGCTTTTCTGCGCAGGCCAACTCCACATCAGCGATTTTTCTCTCATGGAGCAAGGGAGATGGAGCGAACCGTACCTACATCGAGTACAACCAAACCAGCGAGGTCTGGGAGCAGGGCCAGGGGATCATGATCTACAACGACACAGGAACCATGGTCGAGCATACCAACCTCTCCATGGGGGTAACCTATTACTATCAGGCGTGGAGTTTCACAAATTGGACGACCCCTCTGCTCGTTCAGTGGTCTGATGAGAATGCAAGTGCACACGCCACCACAAAGCGCACCAGTAGCGGTCACTACCATGGCGGTGGTACATTACCGCAGGAGATAATCATCTATGCGTCAGCAGCGGTGATGACTGAGGTGAACAGTCAGTTCAATCTTTCTTTGAGTACGCCGTTCTACGCACGTGACTCAAATGGTGACGGTCGCGTTGACATCTTTGTTGATCCTCACGGCGTCCTCAGGCAGATCCACGATATCTTCCTCATTGACGGGCATTCCTGCTTTTTGATATCAACAGACAACGACAGTATCCCTGAGTTCTTCTGGGACACAGACGCAAACACTATCATTCTGGTCACTCCTCAGATCGGAGTTATTGAAGACACCATCATTGACACAACACTGGAAACCGTGACAGTTGTCATCAGCGTTGAGAAAAACAACTGGGTGTACATCGAAATCACCGATCAATTCCCACCAGACATATACCCTGACTATACTCTTATAGTGAAAACATCTGACGGTAGAACCATCCCATCAGATAAAATCTGGCGTGAAAACGGGAAAATCTACGTCCTTGATGACGCTGCAACACAATACCGCTTCATCTTCAACTATGACATCCTTCCACCCAGCTTCCAACCAGCTGATGGAACAACCTTTACCATCACCAGACCAACCATCTATATCGCCTACTACAACCCTGTGACAATCAGCACAGCGACCATCGGTGGAATCAACATTGTGAACCAACTCACGACCACAGATCATAAAAACTATACCTTCACCCCCGCATATGACCTAGGACGCGGAACCTATATTTTAACAATCACAGCATCTGATGAGAGCGGACACATCCTGACCTCAACATCCACGTATTTCATCAATCCACCAGAAGAACCAGCAGCATTCCCCTGGCATACTATAACCATCATCATCATCGCCTGCATCATCAGTATCGGTATCATTCTTGTGATACTAGCGATCCTCAGAAAACGCCGTACTGTCTAACAAAAGGGCTGGGCAGCTGGCATACCTGCCTCCTCTTTCCGGGGATGCAGCCAACGAGCACCCTTGCGGAGCAGGCGATCCGCGAGCATGCGATCATAAGCAAGATCATCGGCGCCTTCCGGTCCATGCGGGGACTGGAGAATTATCAGCGTATCGCCTCCGTGCCTGCAACCTGACGACTGCAAGGAAAAAACATGTCTGAGGAGTTAACAAACCTGCTCAGACGCGAACTGTGCCTCTCCCGGAGCTTAAAAAATACCTCCAACCTTCCTAAACTAAACTAATACAGAATAGCGACATCCTCCTCGGCATAAATGCCGGGGCTTCCGGGGGATTAGGCTGCTACTGGAAACCCGTCGAGGGTAGTTTGTTGGAAGCGATGATTTTTGACGTAGTTGATCACGGTGTTTGTGTCTGCGTCGCCGATGGTTCGGAAGAATTTTCTGCTTTTTCAAGCAGACTATGAAGTAGGAATCAGGCATCCCTCTGGCGGCTCTCAGGAAAAGGGGATTCGAAGCGAACAACGCATCTACTTTTTTGTTTTTTCTTTTTTGAGGATGTAGTAGGAAAATCCGTCGGTACAGACATGGTGGATGACTTCTTCATTCTCATTGAATTTCAATGGCTGTTTGCAGTACGGACAGATGATCATGAAGATGGAGTGGCTCCTTGGGTGTAATCTTATTCTGTCTGTTTTTGAGTTGAATGCCGTCGCCTTTTCCTCCCTTTCAGGGTCAGAAGGATTATTGATGAGGCTATACTGATAAGGAGGATGATAATGATCCCCCAGAACAGGATGGCCTGCTGCCAGCCTGGGGCGTCTACCGCGCTGAGTGCGGTCAGTGAACCGTCATTGGTGTTGAAGAGGTAGTCCGGAGCGCCGTTTCCGTCCACATCGATGGTGTAGTCTCCAGGCGTATGCTGTTGGACTGCGGTCTGGACTCCGTTCAAATTGTCAAAAACGTCGTAGCTTGCGTCGTCGTTGAGGTCGAGGAGAGCGCCGAAGCTAGCGACGAGGATCGAATCGACCAGGAATTGCCTCGAGACTGAGCCCGATGTCACGTCGTCTTTGACCGTGACTTGAATCATGTAGGGATGGGCCGTCGTCCAAGTATGGCTCACCATGGTTTCACCCGCGGGTTGGCCATCGATGTCTTCGCTGAGACCGTCGCCCCAGTCGATATGGTAGTGCATCGTGGTCTGATCATTTGGTGTGGTGCTGAGGATGAATTCGTAGCCGGTGTGTATTCGTCCAGTCGACGGGCCGCTGATGGCAGGGGTGAGAGACGTCGGGGAGATGTGGACGGCTGCGGTGTCTGTCGCCGTCTGCCCTTCGTCGTCAGTGATTCTGAGCGTAACGGTGAAATCGCCCGACTGCAGGTACGAAAAGGTCGGCGTCGTCGTGAGGGTCCTCCAGGAGTCTTGGGTGGAGAACTTCCATTCGTACTTCACGATCGAGGATCCTCCCTCGTCGTTATCATGGCTGCCCGATGCGTTGAAACGAATCGGCATGCCAACGATGGCAGTATACGGGCCGTTGGCTTCGGCGGTCGGCGCTTGAGAGACGGCGCCGGCTCCGCCTCCATAATGTCGCTGCGGCTCCAGCGTAAACGACCAGAGCGGGCCCGGGGTCGAGAATCCATGGGAGTCCCAGGCGACGATACGCCAGTAGTAGTGGGTGCCATAGACAAGCGGGCCTGGATTGTAGCTGAGTCCGGTCAGGTTCCGCGCGACAAGCGGGGGCGAGGTGGAAGTCCCGAAATACACGTTAAAGCTGAGGGTATCATCAGCGTCGGGATCGATGCTCGTCCAGCTGAGGCTCACAGCCTGTTTGACGTTGGCCGCGGTATCTGCCGGGGTCGGGTTGCTGGGGACGCTTGGTGGCTGGTTTTGATGCGTCGTAAAAGACCATGTCGGGCTTGAACACGAGGCATCGCGGGTGTCCCACGCCACAATCCGCCAAAGGTAATAGGTCCCATAATCGAGGCAAGGCAGGGCATAGGTCGTGATCGTGAAGTTGGCAGCGACGAGAGGGAGAGGCTCGCTGGTCCCGAAGTACACGTCGTAGGTGAGGAGGTCGCCGTCGGGGTCGAACCCGGTCCAGGTGAGGTTTGTTCTTATGGGTATTCCTGCTGTCATGTCCGCGGGGGAGGGGTCGACTGGCGCATCAGGTTGGTTGTTGAAGGGCAGGATGGTGAAGGTCCAGCGCGGGCCGGGGGTTGAGAACCCATGGATGTCCCAGGCGACAATCTGCCAGGTGTAGGAGGCGCCGTAATCGAGAGAGTTGGGGGTGTAGGAAGTCGTGGTCTGGTTCGCGCTCACCAGGTCAAGGCTGGTGGCGCCGAGGTAGACGTCGTAGGTAAGAGGGTCGTTATCGGGATCTGTGGCGGTCCAGGCGAAGGTGAGGTCGGTGTTTGTGTGTGTGGTGTTGTCCGCTGGGGTGGGGGCGTCTGGTTGTAGAGGGGGCTTGTTGGGATGCGTGGTGAAGCTCCAGATGGGGCCGGTGGTGCTGGCATTGGCAGCGTCGGTGGCGGTAATCTGCCAGTAGTAGGTGGTGCCGTAGAGGAGGGCAGGCGGGGTGTAGCTGGTGGTGGTTTGTTTCTGGATGACGGGTGGGGGGGTGGTGGCGCCGAAGGAGATGGTGTAGGTGAGGGTGTCGCCGATGTTGGGGTCGGTGCAGAACCAGGTGAGGGTAGTGTTCGTGGGGACGTCGGTTTGGGCGTCGGTGGGGGCGAGTGGTTTGGGCATGTCGGGGGGGAGGTTGGTATCTTGGTGGGCGATGGTGAAGTCGCTGGAGGTGGTGGAGAGGTAGATGGTCCTGTTGTTGGGGTAGATGGCGGCGATCTGGAGTTGGTAGGTGGCGCCGTCGTGGAGTGGGGTGGTGGTCCAGGGGACGGTGTAGGTGGGTGCATGGTCATCGAGGTCGTCCAGTTCGGTGATGAGGATCCAGGGTCCTGCGGCTTCGTAGGCGCTGTAGGAGACGGCGATCTTGTTGCCGGGGGCGCCTGGTTCGGTGGTGACGGTGAAGGTGACGTCGATGGTGCCGATGATGGTCTCGCCGCCGCGGGGGTAGAGGAGGTGGAGGTCGCTGACGCGGGCGCCGACGGGGATCGTGGCGAGCGTCGTGGTGAGCATGAGGATGGTGAGGGTGAGGGTGGTGAGTGGTCGGGTGATGGGGTTGGTTCGGCTTGTATGTAAGGTCATCCGTGGGTCCTCCATGGTTAACTCTGGGTTCTAGGCGTGGTGTTGGCTTTTTGTTTATTTATGTCTTGTTTGATGAGTGGTGTCCATTTCTCGGGCTCCCAGGAAGGTTTTTGAACGCTTGGTGGTATGAGACCAGTAGAGGCAGCGATGCGGTTTCTCCTGATTCGAACCACGCAGGGGGTTACGATGTTCCAGCGGACTACACCGCGGAGGATGCGGTCCCCCTTCTCCCCTCCGATGGATCTGCTCTATGTCGCTGGAGTCCTCGAGCAGGCCGGTCATACAGCGAAGGTCTTGGATTTCGCCTGCGAGCATCACCCATTGGAGGCGACCCGTCGTGCCCTGACGGGAAGCGACGCCGTCATCCTCAGCGTCATGCCAGGGAACGTGGATGCCTCCCGGGATCTCGCCGGCTTCATCCGGGACAACGACGCCGGCCTCCCCGTCATCTTGCAAGGACCACACTGTAGGATCAGACCTGAGCACGTCCTGCAGGAGATCCCCGCCGCGCAGATCAGCATCAACGGCGAAGCCGAGTTCCTCATAAACGACGTCCTCTGTGCCCTCGCGGGCCAGCGGCCCCTCGCTGCCGTCCCCGGCATCTCCTATCGGGACCACGACCAGGTCAAGTCCGGGCCCCCCGCCATCGAGAATCGCAACCTCGATTCCCTCCCGTACCCCGCCCGCCACCTCGTCGCCGGCTACGACTACGGCCGCTTCAACGGCGTCTACCTGACGAAGCCCCGCTTCACCTCCATGCTCACCAGTCGAGGCTGCCCCTTCCACTGCCGGTTCTGCACGACCCATGTCCACAGCCCCGCCTACCGGAAACGATCCTCGGACAACGTCATCGGTGAGTTCCGCGATCTCCCCGCCACCTACGGCTCAGTCCTTATCGAGGACAGCAACTTCCTCGCGGACCTCAAACGGACGGCCCAGATCCTCGACGGCATCATCGCCGACGGCGTGATCCGGAGCCTCTACATCTTCGGCGCCCGCGTCGACACCGCAGACCGCGGCCTCTACCAGAAGATGAGACGAGCCGGCGTCAGGTTCATCTCTTACGGTCTGGAATCCGGCTCCCAGCAGATACTCGACTACTACCGCAAACGCATCACTCTGCAGCAGAGCAGCAACGCAGTCGCCCTCGCCGCAGAGATGGGGTTCATCACCTGGGGAAGCTTCATCCTCGGCGCACCTCACGAGACCGCCGATCACATCCGCCAAACCACTCGCTTCGCGGCCAGCCTGCCCCTCGATATCGTCTATTACCGGACCCTCGCCTACCAAACCGGCTCCGACCTCTGGGACGAAGCCGTCAAACACGGCACCATCGCCGAGGATGACGACCCGTACATCCTGGCGGACGCCGGTCGAAACCTCAGCCCGTTCACCGCCGCCCGCCTCGCCAGCATCGGCCGACGCGCCACCCACGCCTTCTACCTGCGCCCTCATTACCTCTTCAGAGCCGCCTACCGGTCCCTGCGACGCCGCGACCCGACCCTAATGAAATAGGGGCTGCGCCCCTATGACCCCGTTCCGCCTTCGTTCCTCGGCAAGCCCTCTTGGGCATTGCCGTATCTCACTCGGCGGTCAGGCGTTGTTGTCGGTTGTCGATGATGGTCACGTTGTGATGGTGTTGCTGATCGCGTAGGTAGGCTGAGGATTCATCAAGGCTGGTCAATCCGGTGGACTCGTGGTGCTCGTACCCGCTCCAGAATCCCCCGCGGGGGTAGCGTTTGTGGAACCCGGGGTGAGCCTGGAACATTCTCCGGGAGGTGTAAGACTTGAGAATAATCTCAGCGGTTTCAATGGAGTACCGCTTGGGAACGTTGACCTGGAGATGTACATGGGTTTCGGCGAATCCGAATTCGCCGAACTCGAACCCAAGGCGTTCCAGGTCGTGGAACGTCTGGGTGCAGGTGTCGATGTGGCTTTGTTTTCGGAAGTTCCGGTACCTTTTGTGTGTCGGGAACATCATGGTCACCCAGTTGTTGCGGGTGTCACCCGCAACCTTTTTAGAGCTGCCGCTCGATACACTCTCCATAAGTTTTTGTACTCCTGTCGCGCGGTAAAGGGGCAGGCGGACGCCTGCCCGCCGCGACAAAAAATGTAACGAGTGTTGTGAGAAAAAGACGACGAGCGGCCTCTCATCTGCGGGTCTTCACTGCGGTTCAGACCACGCAGTATTCCCGGCCGCTACTGATAAAAATCCTCGCCGCCCTCCTCTAGAACCAAGAGACAGAATCCATCCTTGAGCATCCCCGACTCCTACCCAAAGGCATCCGATGAAAGGCAAAAAGTTATAACCAGGGACGCTTATAAAAGAACCAAAAAGGGGGATTTCCTATGAAAACAATCAAGCATCTCTGTCTCTTAGTCATCTTCGGACTCCTCACGAGCACCCTCGGAATCACCTCCATCCGGAAGGCGGCACCGCTGGAGGACCTCGATCCGCTCGTGGATGTCAGCGTGACCGTCACTATCCAAAAGATCCGCGCCTTGGACAAAAAAGACGTTCAAGTCCACCGCGAAGAATTCATCGAACGCGGCAAAAACCCAAGCCTCTACGTCAAGATCACCATCAACGGCGAACTCTTCACCAGCCCCGTCTACACCGACCAGAGATACATCTACGCTCCGAATTTCTCCGCCACCGTCAACGTCCCCGACGACCAAGAATTCGTCACCGTCACCATCCAACTCTGGGACCACAGCGCGCTCGGCGACGTCCTCTGCGACATCGGAAACCAAGCCGACGACGCCACCATGACCTACAGCATCGCAACAGGCCAATGGACCGGCGACGACCATCTCGGCGACCCCAGCGGCTACGGACGACTCAACGGCTGCGACGACGGCACCATCTACGGCGGACGACGCGACGCCGAACTCTGGTTCACCATCACCCAGAACGACTACGACAACGACGGCGCCCCCTACTGGATCGAGGTCAACCAATACAGTACCGACCCGACCGTCAACAACACCCTTGACGACACCGACCACGACAATGTCCCCTTCACCTGGGAATGGCGCTGGGGCTACAACCCCATGAGCGCCGAGGCCCACAGCTCCCTTGACCCAGACAACGACGGCCTCAGCAACCGCAAAGAATACCTCACGAGCCAGTGGGGATCTGACCCCTTCGCCAAAGACCTCTTCGTCGAACTCGACCAGATGGCCACCGGCCCGAACGGCGAAGAAAGCATCATGCCCGCGGAATCCAAGGAGATGCTCTACACGGCCTACGACCGCTACAACGTCCGCTACCACCTCGACGACGGCTCCTGGCCCGGCACCGGATCAGACATGATCCCCTTCGACGCTAGCACGAGCCATAACGAAGTCGACGCAATCTACCAACATTACTTCCTGCACGACGGCCTGACCAGCTGGCGCAGAGGCATCTTCCACTACGGCCTCCTCATCTACAATTACTCCCTCATCGGCGGGTGCATGCTCGGATCAGACTCCTACCAGATCTCCAGCATCCTCATGGAGAAGAAGGCGAAAATCCCGTACTTGGATAAAGCCACCGTGTACGCCAGCGCCTACATGCACGAGATGGGCCATACCCTGGATTTCAACCCAATCCCCGGCCATGACAGTCACAGCGGCGCGCCCTGGCAGCTCGGCTGGTGGTACAATCGGCCGTACAAGAGCTGCATGAACTACGGGTACATGTACTACACCGTGGACTACTCAGACGGCTCACGTCCCTTCAACGACTACAACGACTGGCAGCGGATGGACCTGACCGCATTCCTCTGGCATTAGAGGATACTGATCATCTTAGAAGAACCGCCAGACGGTCGGCAGTAAGGACGCGTTGTTCCCAGCATTATCCCTCGCCTCAACCCCAAGCGTGAACCTCCCAAAGGCCGGACCCTCCCAGGTCCACTCATACGGAGGCTCGATATCCGTTGACTTCACGACTCCATTGAGCGAGAAGGCGACCGACGCGACCCCGGACTCGTTATCAGAAGCAGTCACAGTGACAATCACAGCACCGATGCAAAGCGTGATGGGAAACGGCAGCAGCCGCTTACCTTTCAAGTACAACGAGTGTGCTAACGGCTGAATAATAGCTATCGCCGGTGATGTTGTATCCGCGAGAATAGTGACAGACGCGGTATCGCTTGCAATGCTCCCGTTACTATCGACCACGCTGAAATTCGCTTGGTAAGAGCCCGCGGCGGCGTAGACATGGCTCGGTGAGAGCTCTTCAGAGGTGTTCCCATCGCCGAAGTCCCAGTGGTATTGATACGGTGGGATGCCGCCACTCACATTTCCGGTAAACTCGACAGGGACGCCCATCATTCCGGAATAAGGACCGCCAGCGTCGACCTCGAGCGGCGGCACAGTGTCTCCCGCGATCTTAATAAGCCAGACATCATGGACGCCTGCCCCGTGGGAGAGGGTAAATCCGGCGACGATGAACGACCAATCCGAAGTCTGCTGGATGCTCCATCCTTCATCTGAATAGGTTCCTCCGAAGGTCTGGGACCATTCCTGGTTGCCTACAGCGTCGGTCTTGACGACCCAGACATCCTCGCTACCCGCTCCATAAGAGAGGGTGTAGCCTGCAATGATATAGCCATCGGTCTTGGTCTGTACGACCGCGTTGCCGTAGTCTCTGCCAGTTCCGCCGAAGGTCTTCAGCCATTGTTGAGTGCCGTTGGCATAGGTCTTGATGAGCAGCATATCATCTAGGCCCGCGCCCATGCTTGCGGTATACCCAGTGATGATGTATCCCCCATCTGTGGTGTAATCGAGGCAGTAGCCGCGATCCACGTCATTGCCGCCATAGGTGACGTACCAGAGCTGGTTGCCGTTCAGGTCGGTTTTCACCAGCCAGGCGTCGCCGATCGGGTCCACAGAGTAGGAATAGGTCCAACCAGTCAGGGCATAGCCATCGGAGGTTTGGACCACCCAGTATGCTCCGTCTGAGCTTAAGCCACCGTAGGTCTTCGCCCAGACCTGGTTCCCGGAGGCATTAGTCTTGATGAGCCAGGCATCGACGCTGCCAGCGCCGTAGGACGAAGTGTAACCGGAGATAATGTAGCCGCCGTCGGTTGTCTGTAGGACGCAGGTTCCAGCGTCGTCTGAAGTACCGCCCCAGAATTTATCCCAGATCTCGTTCCCGGAGGCATTAGTCTTGATGAGCCAGAGGTCTTTGCCGCCAGCTCCAAGCGACTTCGTGAATCCGGTGATGATGTAGCCACCGTCGGTGGTTTGTGCGACGCATTGTGCCTCGTCATCGCTGCTGCCGCCGAAGGTCTTGTTCCATTGCATGGTTCCTTGAGCGTCGGTCTTGATCAACCAGACGTTGTGGCCGTTGGCGCCATAGGATCGGGTGTATCCGGCGATGATGTAGCCGTTGTCGCTTGTTTGTTTGACTGAGTAACCGATGTCGATGTTACTGCCGCCATACGTCTTGTTCCATAGTTCTGCATTGAGCGGCGCATTCAGGATGGTGTGCTGCGTATGGTTTAGGATGGGTGTTGGTAATCCAAGTACGATTCCAGCTGAGAGAAGTATTCCGACGATTGCTAGGGTAAAAACCTGAGGTTTTTTGTGCCACGGCTTGTATTTCATCATTAATTCCCCATTATAACTAATATCGAGAAGAGTTATATAATATTGCTCTTCCTAATCTTCTTGTGGGTTTTTCAGGAGAGGAAGTTCCTTATGTCCGGGTTAATATTTAAAGAGGCTATTCTCCGATGATGGTGAGGAGGAGATGGCGGTCGCGTGGTCTGGTGTCCAACTCGAGGAAGACGATCTGCTGCCAGGTACCGTGGATGGCTTCGCCATTTCGGATCGGGACGGTTAGGTTAGGTCCGATGAGGCTTGCGCGGACGTGGGAATGTCCATTGTCGTCGTGCCACGTCTCCTGGTGCGCATACGGGATGTCCCGGGGGATGAGGCGATCGAGGGCCTCTGGGATGTCCTTGAGGAGTCCTGGTTCGTATTCCACCGTTGTGAGTGCGCCTGTCGATCCGATCACGAAAATGTTGGCGATGCCGTTTTGGATCTTTGATTGCCTTACTGCAGATTGCACCTTCTCGGTGATGTCTAGAATGGTGTTTTCTCCTTGTGTTTTGATGCGGAGTTCAGTGGTGAACACGCTCATGATTGGACTCTTCAGATGTGGTTCTTAGAAGTATTGTTTTTTGCCTGCGGCGTCACGTTTGAACGTCCCAAAGTCCGGGATTTTTTTCAGGGTTTCGCCGTCAAAAATCGGGCCATCGGCACAGACGCGTACACCATCCCCGATGCAGCATTGACCGCAAAGGCCAATCGCACATTTCATGTAGCGTTCCAGGGAGGCCTCGAACCGGATGTCTTTGCAGACAGACAGCAGAGTCTTCATCATGGGCTCGGGCCCGCAAGTGTAGACCGCGTCGAAGCCGGGTTGTGAGAGCAGGTCCTTCGCGAGGTCTGAGGCGTAGCCGTGGTAGCCTTTGGTTCCGTTATCGGTTGTCACGAGGACTGTGGCCCCAGTTTTCGCGAGTCGTTGTTCGAAGAAGAGATCGTCTTTGGTCTTTGCGCCAATGATGACGGTTGTTTTTCTTTTCTTTTTCTGGAGGTGTTCGATGGCGGGGGCGAGCATTGCTCCGCCGGTGCCGCCGGCGATGAATAGGGGGCGTCTCCCCTCGAGGGAGAAGCCGTTGCCGTAGGGGCCGCGCAGGCCGATCCGGTCTCCTTTCTTCAAAGATGCGAGGGCGGCGGTGGCGTCGCCGACCTTGCGGAAGGTGATCCCTTTCAGGCTGTCATAGATCAAAGAGACGCTCATGGGGACCTCGTCAACCCCGGGGATCCAGATCATGTAGAACTGGCCTGGGATGATGGGTTGGGAATCGGAGAAGGTCAGGGTCGTGACGCTACGGGTTTCTTGTTTGGTGGCGCGAATCGTGGTGATCCGTGGGCTGTTCATGGAATCGCCGCCCCTCTGATCTCGGTGAGGTTTTTGATGTGATGCTGAGTCATCCATTGTCCGATTTCCGCGGTGATTTGTGAGAAGACGGTGGGTCCGCGGAGGTAGACGGCGGTGCCGATCTGGACGGCGGTGGCGCCAGCCATGATGTATTCGACGGCATCCGCCCCTGTGGTGATTCCGCCGACGCCAATGATCGGGATAGTAACGTGTTGGGCGATTTCGTAGACGCAGCGGACGCCGATGGGTTTGATGGCGGCCCCAGAGTAGCCGCCGATGCGGTTGGCGAGGATGGGGCGGCGGACTTCGAGGTCGATGCTCATGCCGCGGAGGGTGTTGATGGCGACGATGCCGGCGGCATGGGCGTCCTGGGCCGCCTGGGCGAGGGTGACGATGTCGGGGACATTGGGGGTGAGTTTGACGAAGACGGGGATGCGGGCCGTGGAAGTAACGGCCGTGGTGATCTCGCTGAGGACCTGGGGGTCCATGCCGATCTCCATGCCGTAGGATTTAGCGTGGGGGCAGCTGAGGTTGAGTTCGAGGGCGTCGGCGTGATGCTGTTCCATGCGGCGGGCAAGGGTGCGGAACTCGTCGGGGTCTTTGCCGTAGATGCTGGCGATGAGGGGGACGGGAGCGGGGTGGAGGCGGTCGAGTTCCTCTGCGAAGTCTTTGATGCCGGGGTTGGGGAGGCCCATGGCGTTGAGGAGGCCGTGGGGGGTTTCGGTGACGGTGGGGTTGGGGTAGCCGTCTCGCGGTGTGAGGCCGATGGATTTGGTGACGATGGCGCCGGCGCCGCTGGTGATCATACGGCGGATGCTGCCTGCGTCTTCGTCCATGATGCCGGAGGCCAGGATCGTGGGGTTTCTAAGAGTAAGTGAGCCTAAGTGGGTGGTGAGGTCCGGCATGGTTTCTTAGGTGAGTGTAATCGGTTTATGGGCTATAAATTCGTGCATCAGGAGATTGGTTTAGGTTTGAATGTATTTACTCCTTGCTATTTTTGGTGAGTCTGCATGGGGGTGAAATGGTATTCTACGGGGAGGTTGAGTCTGGTGCCGATGAGTTCTTCGCTGAGTTCTAGGAGGCCGTCGTAGGTCCATTCTTCGGTATAGATGCCTATGGGGTTATTGACGAACTGTGCAATAAGGCGGTATCTGGCGGGGTAGGGGAGACGGTGAAACGTGACTGTGCCTCTGGGTCCGATAATTCTGAATCTAACGGCGAGGGCACTGAGGTTGACCTGATGGGTTATGAGCAGGACGAAGAAGAAGGGCGGACTTGGTTCGCCTGGATCGTAGACACTGTCGTTGTCCATATCGCGGTAGAAATGGATTGTGACGGCGCCCCTGTCGATTTCTTTGGTTGGTTCGGCCTGGAGAGGTGTGCTTAAACATAGAATCATCAGAAGCATGCCAAGAACTATGAGCCGATTGTTCATCTGGATGTCCACCAGATAAAGAAATGAAGGAAGCAATTAATACGTTTATCGGACGAGCCGTGTAATAAACGACTTTTTCACGATGGACTCAAGTCCTGGCATTGACTTTTATTCGCATTGATTTTAACAATCGTTAATTTAATATAATTAGAACAAGTTTACAGGAATATGCGGCTGACGCCCTGCGAGATCATGCTGTGGGACCGGCTCCCCGCGATCCGGCGCGCCTTCGCAATTTCTTTGATTAATGATCATGGTCTTAACCAGCGCGACGCCGCAGAAAAACTCGGGGTCACCCCGGCCGCCGTCTGCCAGTACCTCTCGAAAAAGCGGGGACATAACCTCGTCTTCACCGTTACGATTCAACAAGAAATCCTGATTTCAGCAGCCCGGATTATGAACGACAGCTCGTCTGCGGTCGAGACCTGTCGCATCTGCCGCCTTATCCAGGACCTGGCCCAGACGATGGATGCACCAGCCGAGAAAGCGCCCCGTGCTCCGCGTGCCAGACCCTGACCAGATGGTCCGGATGGTATGACTCTTTCGCCTTCCGCAGCCCCGGTAGGCCGATGTCCTCCTCCCGGTCTAGGTACACCGCATGGGACTGCACGTACCGCGCCGTCTCCATGTTGATCGCCTTGTACACCCCGTCATAGTTCGGGCTGCCCTTCTCGAAATGCACGACCACCGTGTTGTCGTTCATCTGCTCGAAGATCGAGATCGCCTCAATCTCACCCTTGACCCGTAAGGCAAGCCCGGCCAGCCCCAGCTCAAAGAAATGCTGGATCGCAAACACCATCGCCTTCCGCTCATGCTCCAGATACGGGTCCGACGCGCAATCCTTCCACAGACACCACCGGTGCAGGAACTCCTCCAAATCCGCAATCGACCCCTCGTCAATCGGCGTCACGGTATACGGCGTACTGTTCGTGAACTTATTGAGCCGATTGCGGATCTTCGCGTACCGTGTCCCCGGCAGCGTCGCCAGATCCACGGTCTTGTACACATAATCCGCATAATCCCGGTCCTCCACAAACGGCAACCCAGGATACCGAGCAGCCACGCGGTCCTTCACCGGCGCCTCGACGTACCCCAGGTGCGCCCCCTCCCCCACCGCCAGGCGGATCACCTCATCCATGAGTCCATCATCCGGCGCCCCCACCGGCGGCCGCACCGTCACCTCCGGATCATACCGCGCCAACACCACCAGATGATCCCGGACGACGGCCACGGAATACTGCACGAACTCCTGCCAACACACCATCGTCGTAAACACATTCCCGCTATGCGTCACCGGGAACCGCGCCGCGAACCCATCAAACAACGCCTTATCCTCAAGCCCGATCCGATGAAAATCAGACAACGACACCCTCAGAGCCCATCACCCAGACCCATACAACATCGGCGTATGCCCCAGCATCGGACGAAACCCGCACTCCTCATAGAACGGCACACTCCCGGGCACCGCCACCAGCCCAATCCACGTCACCCCACGAGACAGACACGCCTGCACCAACGCCTCAATCACCTGCTTCCCCACCTCACGATGCCGATACTCCGGCAACACCACGACATCCTGAATATACCCATCCGACACCCCATCAGACAGCACCCGACCCATCCCCACCGCCTTCCCACTCACGGTATCGACCGCGACCGCAAACACAAAACTCTTCAGAATCAACATCGGGACCCCCGCCGGATCATACCACTCCTTCCACCACCCCGCCGCTTTATACAACGCGACGATCTCCTCAGGCTTCCACGACGTCACAACACGCACATCAACCGGATTCGACACCATGACAACCACCAACTCCCACGACTCAACCCAAGACAACCGACTCAACAGGAACTATGCTCAATCGCGCAATTCGCACACGCATTCACACACGCACAACACTCAATACAATCCTGCAAATGCCGCGCCACCGCCTTCCCACCCTCCACCGCAAACACATCCACCGGACACGCGGTCACACACTCCCCATGACCCTGACACTTCTCATAATCAACAATAATCTTAATCGACCCTTCCTCAAACACCTTCTTCTTCAGAAGCACTCCTCTCGCCTCTCAAACCTGACACCACAGAAAACACTCCCCCTTTTTATGCATTCCGAACCATACCTCGGAGAACCCCCAGGAGACCACCCACCCCAAACCATCAGCGTCATGCAAAGCTAGAAAAAGACATCACGCTATTTAATCCCGCCGACACAATACAAAAAAAATCAGGCAGGGATGGCAAACACCACATGGGAGGAACCGACATACTCACACGCAGCCGACAGCTTGCCGAAACCATCAAAAAAGCCGGCTCCGTCCACATCGTTACCCACGTCGACGCCGACGGCATCACCGCCGGCGCCATCGCCCTCCAAACCACCAGACGACTCGGCAAAGACACCACCATCGAATGCATCAAACAAATCGACGCCCCCACCATGGACCGCCTCGCCGACCAAAACCACGACCTCGTCTGGTTCACCGATCTAGGCAGCACCATCGCCACCCAATACCCCACCATCACCAAAATCATCACCGACCACCACGCCTGCACCCCAGATACCGACGCCCCCCACCACCTCAACCCCCACCTCTTCGGCCACGACGGCTCCTACGAACTCTCCGGCGCCGGCGCCACCTTCCTCGTCTCCCACGCCATCAGCCCGCAGAATGCAGACCTCGCCAGTCTCGCGATCATCGGCGCCGTCGGCGACCTCCAAGACCGCCGCTACTGCGAACTCAGAGGCCTCAACCGAGACCTCATCCAACAAGCCGTCAGCCTCAACCAGCTACAAGTCCGCCAAGACCTCCGATTCTTCGGGAAAGAGACCCGACCACTGCCCAAACTCCTGCAGTTCGCCAACGACCCGTTCATCCCCGGCCTCACCGGCCGAGAAGAAGCCTGCACGACCTTCCTCCAAGACCTCCAAATCAGATTGACAGACGGGGACGAACAACGCCGCTGGATCCACCTCGAACCCTGGGAGAAACAACGCATCGTGTCCGCACTCACCCAGATGCTCCTCGGCAAGGGATTCGGCCACCGCATCGCGCTGCGGCTCATCGGCGAAACTTACCTCCTCCCCCAGGAAGAGGTCGGCACGGAGCTGCACGACGCCAAGGAGTTCGCCACCCTCTTGAACTCCACCGCCCGCTACGGCCAGGAAGAAGTCGGCCTGCAGGTCTGCCTCGGGGACAGGGATGAATGGCTCGGCAAGGCACTCAATCTACTCCGCGGCCACCGCCTCAACCTCGTCGAAGGCCTGCAGTACGCCCGGGAGGAAAAGATCCAGAAACGCAAGTACGTTCAGTTCTTCCATGCCGGCGACGGTATACGGGACACCATCATCGGCATCGTCACCAACATGATGCTCAACAGCGAGGAGGTCGATGCAAGCCTTCCGCTGCTGGGGTTCGCCTGCACCGAGAACGGGGACATCAAGGTTTCAGCCCGGACGACGCAGGTGCTCGTGGACCGCGGCCTGGATCTCTCAGCCGCATTGAAAACCGCGGCGGAGACCGTCCATGGCGTCGGCGGAGGGCATAACATCGCGGCGGGCGCGACGATACCAAAAGGAAAAGAGGAGGAGTTTCTGTCGCTAGTCGAACGACAGATCTCCAAACAGTTGTCGGTCTAAGAGGACGTCTTGTAGATTTTGTCAACAGTGACTTCGAAGATCAAAGATTCTCCGGCAAGGTGGTCGATGCTGTAGCCGGCCGCTTTGATCTCGTTGCCAATCATGTAGGGGGCATAGGCCATTGGCAAGACATAGTTGCGGCGCAGGACGAGGGTGCGGTTGAAGACGAAGGTCTTGTTCATGGCCAGGGTCTGATTCATGTCCCCTTGAGAGATCGTCACGTTATAGTTGGCACCGCTGATGTTCCCCACCGTGATGTTGAATTGGATTCCCTGCAGGAGCATGACGTAGTTCGTCCCTTTTTTGGGAGTGCTGGTGAGATTAATGGTGGAGTTCGTCCAGGTGAGGGTTGTGGCGTTCGGGAATACAAACCCGTAGTTCTCGCCGACCATGAAGATCTCGCATTTCGAGGAATTGTTGGTGAACTGGTAGGGGGTGACGTTGACGGTCACGGACTCGTTGGTGACATTCACGACCCGGGAGGCGTTCTCCCAGAGGAAGTAGGGCGGGAGCATCTCGAAGGGATTCATCGATTGGAGCATTTCTTTTTCGCCCATGATGACGCCCTCGGTCATGGTGAAGTTCCCCAGATGGGGCGGGTCCAGCCATTGCAGGGTGAGATTGCTGTTTGTGATGTTCGTGACCTCAAACGTCTCATTCAGGGTGATGTTGTGGTATGAGTAAAAGAGGATCGGCGTCTTAATTCGAACGCCGGTGACGAGTTTTTCCCCGTAGGCGTCCTTGGGGGCTATGGGTCCGATGGTTTTGGTCTGTCCCTCCGTCATGCCGATGAGGCCGTCCATGAATCCTTTGATCATGTTCTGGGTGTAGCCGGATTTCGGGGCGGTGGCGTTCTTGTCATAGCTGACGAAGATGTTCAAGGGCGAGTCCCCGGTTTTGTTCGTAGAGTCTTTGTAGGAGGAGTCGAAGACGGTGTGGTTGGAGGCATACCGGCCGATGTAGCTGACGTTCACGCAGTCGCCGACCGCGACGGTCTGCTTTTGGGAAAAGAGATCGGTGAACAGGGTTGTGTTCGTCCCGACCACGAAGACGGTAAGGGATCCGAGAACGATGACGATCAACGCGATTAAGGCAACGGTTTCCTTTTTCATGAGCCTGTGGAAACGCTCGGTTCTATATTAACCTAATCCTTTCCTCTCCCGGGAGATGAGGCTGAGACTGAGGCGGATGAGCTTCGCGGCGAGGATCGCTGTACCCCCCTGGTCGTAGGGGGGGCAGACCTCGACGAGGTCCATGCCGATGATGCGTGGGGCGAAGGCTTCGATGAGCTGAAGAACGTCGAGCGGGGTTAATCCGAACGGCTCTGGGGTGCTCGTCCCGGGGGCGTACGCGGGGTCGATGACGTCGATGTCCAGGGTCAGGTAGAGCTGCCTGTTGCCGAAGTGGGTTTTCGCGTCTTGGATTGTCTTTTGGATTCCTTGGTCTCGTATGGTGAAGGCGTCTTTGAAGTAGAGCCCGTGGGCGCGGGCATCCGCGTATTCTTGTTCCTCGGCGGATCTGATTCCGAGGATCGCGAGGTTCTGGACGGGGATGTGGTCGGCGACGCGGCGCATGACGCATGCGTGGTTGTAGGGGTCTTTCTTGTAGGAGGTGCGGTAGTCCAGGTGGGCATCCAGGGAGAGGACTGCGATGTCGTTGGGGAAGGCAGCGACGATGCCGGGCGTGATAGAATGGTCTCCCCCCAAGGAGATCGGGATCTTGTGGTCTTGGAGCAGGGTGGCGGTGGTGTCTCGGAGGAGGGCGTAGAGGGCCTTGGTGGAGAGGGTTTTCACGTCGAGGTCGCCGGCGTCGTGGACGTCGAGGTTGGGGAAGGTGACGCCGCTGTAGAGGTCGAATTGTTCGAAGTTCCAGCTCGCCTGGCGGATCTCTCGGGGGGCCTGGTCTGCCCCGTGGCGGAAGGTGGAGGTCTTCTCGTAGGGCACGCCGAGGATGACGAACTGTGCGGCGGCTCGGTCCGCCTCTGCGTCAGCGTAGTAATTGGGAAAATTCATGCGGCCTCAGATCCCATGTACTCGGGTTTTTCCTGTGATGGTTTGTGATGGTGTTAGGCGCGGGTGATCTTGCGTTTCCCCATCGCGGTCATGTATAAGATTTCTTTTCCAGGCTCGAGCTGGCCTTTGAGGTCCTCGGGGATGGGCATCTCGAAGGTCTCGTAGGTCTCCAGGTCCATGAGCTGGACGACGTCGGTTCCCTGAAGGGAGAGGATCTGGGCGTTGCGTTTGTCGATCATGGGGACGCCGACCTTGTGCTTGACAGGGTGGACGACGCTGCGTTTCGTTTCGTCGAAGATGCCGATGGCTTCGATGCGGGCCTTGGCCTCACCGTGCTTCCCTGGCTTGGAAGTGGAGATGCTGAGGATCTTGCAGGGCTCCTCGTCGATGAGGATGTAGCGGTTGACTTTTAGGGTTCTGACTTCTGCCAATTCCTTCATGGGGGTGTTCACCTATGGGACTTTGTAGACGATGTCGCCTTCGCGGACGCGGCCGGTGACCTTGATGCCGATGTCGTCGCCGGGTTTGGCGACCAGGATCGGTGACCGGTTGATCTCCATGCGCTCGATTTTTTGGGTCACGTCGGTGGTTGCGCCGACGATGTGGATGGTGTCACCGATTTTAAGTTCGCCGCTGGTTACTTTGATGGCGGCGACGCTGAGATTGGTGAAGAAATGCTCAATGCTGCCGATTTTTTCTTCGACCATAGCGATCACAAGCCCCCCTTATAGAATTAGATATAGATAAAGAATACTGAACGTTTCCGAGGAAAAACCTTGGTTTCGGTCTGCGGCAAGTATGAAATCGTAGGTTGGGTTGATGTCTCTGTATGCGTACTTCTCTTTCCGCTTCAAAACGATCCGCGAATACAATCAATGACCAATCAAACAAGAGGAGAGCCGTGATGAACAGATTTCAGGGGGCGAGCTCGTAGATCGCGCGCTTCCCATGCTTCGTGCAGATGAACGCCTCCCAGTTGTTATCCCAGTACATGTCCGCGCCGCACTCCGGGCAGGCGAGGCTGTCGATCACCTGACGCTGGTTCCGCGTCACGGTCTTCTTAATCATAACCTTGATGCGCTTCTCCGGGTTCAACGAGTCCATGACGTAGACGCTCTCCTGGGCGCCGGAGAACGGGGTGCTGTCCGCCTTCATCCGCTTCTTCCGATAGGCTTTCATCTGAATCTTGTATTTCTCCATCATCGTCTGCCGGCGGCCCATAGCGTTCACCAGATGCTGGTCTTTGGACAGAGTATCCAGCGGTGCATTATAATGTCTTTGGGTCCGAGGGGAAGGCCTGCCCCCTCCTTATGGAGCGCGTGTTTTTGGCCCCCTACTCATTGTTTTATAACCTCATTTTCGATGTCAAAGTATCCTTATGCGACCCGCTGATACCATTCTTCCGCCTCCTGTCCAGAAGATTCTCGTCGAGCAGGGCATCGACGAGTTCTACCCACCCCAAGCCCAGGCACTCCCCAAGGTCTTTGCGAAAAAGAACGTCATCCTCGCGGTGCCGACCGCCGCCGGAAAAAGCCTGGTCGCGTATCTCGCCATTATCCATCGGCTGCTGGCTGAGGGCGGCAAGGCCCTCTACGTTGTCCCTCTCCGTGCGCTCGCCCGAGAGAAATATGAAGACTTGCAGGCGTTCGAACCCTTGGGTCTTAAAATCGGCATCTCCACAGGAGACCTTGACGAATCGGATAAACGGCTTGGGAAGTACGACATCATCGTCTGCACCTCGGAAAAGGCGGACTCGCTGCTCCGCCATGGACTCACCTGGGTCGACCAAGTCCGCGTCCTGGTCATCGACGAAATCCATCTGATCCACGATCCTTCTCGGGGGCCGACGCTGGAAGTCATCATCTCCCGCTTCAAGGCATTGAACCCCAAGACTCAATTGATCGCCTTGTCTGCGACAATCAAGAACGCGGTGGAACTCGCGGACTGGCTGGGCGCAGACCTAATCCAGTCGGACTGGCGTCCTGTGACGCTTCACGAAGGCGTCTATTTCAAGAAGTTTATCCGGTTTGATGACGGCTCGAAGAAGCCTGTCGCCGGCGACGCCAAACAGTCGCTCGACATGCTTGTGGAGTATGCATTGCGTGACGGGGGGCAATCGCTGGTGTTCGTCAATAACCGGAAATCTACGGTGTCGGTCGCCCAGCGTCTCGCCTCGCTCATCGAGCCGATACTCACGGAAGCGGAGAGAAAAGCGTCGAAGGCGCTCGTCGGGTCCATGAGGAAAGCCCAAGGCGAGCTCGTCGCTCCTGACGAGTCGCTGTCCGCATGCATGCAGCAGGGCGTGGCGTTTCACCATGCTGGCCTGGAACTTAGTCAGCGGCGTGCTGTCGAACAGGGATTCAAGAACCGGGTCATCAAGTGCATCGTGGCGACGCCGACCCTCGCGGCCGGGGTGAACCTCCCGGCGCGGACGGTCATCATCCGGGACCTGTGGCGGTACGACATGAACTTCGGGATGGTGCCCATCCCGATTCTGGAGTACAAGCAGCAGGCGGGCCGTGCGGGCCGACCTCGCTATGATACCGTCGGCGAGGCGATCACCATCGCCAAGGACAGCGGGCAGCAGGAAGCAATCTTCGCGAACTATATCCTAGCAGATACGGAGCCGATTTATTCGAAGCTGGGGACGCAACCGGCGATGCGGATGCATCTGCTCGCGGCGCTGTCCACCGGGTTCGTCAAGGACCTTGAGGGCATCATCAAGTTCATCCACAGCACCTTCTATGCGTACCAGGCGGATCCGACGACGATCGAGCAGGAGGTCCGGACCGCACTGGATTTCCTCAAGGAGAACCAGTTTGTGGAGCCGGTGCGGGCGGGGTTCATCCCAACGGCGTTTGGGACACAGACGACGTCGTTGTACGTGGATCCGCTCTCCGCGGTCCGCCTGAAAGACGCGCTCGGGCACGTGCGGGGGCGTGATGCGGGGGTGCTCGGGTTCCTACATGCGATTTGCTCGACGCCGGACCTCCGGTCGTTGTACATGCGTGGGTCGGATGCGTGGGTCGAGGAGAAGCTGGAGCATATCGGGGATGAATTGCTCGTGGATGTCCCCAAGCGGGGGAGCACGGAGTACGAATGGTTCCTCAGCGACCTGAAGACCGCGTTCCTTCTGAACGACTGGATCGAGGAGGTACCCCTCGATTCCTTGGTCACGAAGTACAATGTCTGGCCGGGTGATGTGCATACGGTCGTGGAGGTCGCGGAGTGGCTGCTGCATGCGTTACGGGAGTTCGCCCGGATGTACGAGTTCTCCGCGGTCTCAAGCCTGAACGATTTGATCACGCGGGTGCAGCATGGTTGCAAGGAGGAACTCTTGAATTTGGTGACGTTCAAGGGCATCGGGAGGGTGCGTGCCCGTGCGTTATACAACGCGGGGTTCCCGACGGTGAACTCGCTGCGCGGTATCCCTGAGGAGCGACTCGCGAAGATCAAGGGAATCGGCAAGGCCGTGGCCGTCAGCATCAAGAAACAGCTGGGGGAGGAGGCGGGAAAGGGTGATATGGTGTTGAAGGCGAGGCGCGCATGAGGGAGGTCTTCGGCGCCCGTGGGAATCTGCGAGACGTTGCTGGTTTTCTCGCACGGGTGCAGGAGGTCGCGGCCCGGCATCATGTCGTGATTCAGGTCATGGATGCCTCTTTAGTGTATGGCAGGCTGCATCTGCTGTCCGCCTATGACCATGCCGTGCGTTCGTTCGCTGAGGGGACGAATGCGACGGGGTCGGTGGGGTTGGAGACCCTGTTGTATGCCTCGGGGGAGCCGCAGATTCAGAAGGCGCTAGGGAAGATGGGGGTGAAACCGGGGACGACTGCTTTTGCGATCGTGGTTGGTACAGAGGAGGATCGCTCAGACAGCCTCGAGGTCGTGGTCACTGACTTGCTTTCTTGTCTTGGGTTTGTGCGCGACGATGCGGTGCTTGAGGGGGATCGGGAGACGTTGCGTCGGTTCGGGATCAGCGACCAGGAGGTCGCCACTGTTACCCCGAGTCAGTGTGGTGATCTTGTGTTGGAGCGGGTGGCGATGGTGGATGTCCTTAAACGCTGAGGGGTTGTTCGAAGCGTTCGTGCCGAGCAGAACGAAGTCTGCGAGAGACCTCCCAAGGCTTATAATATGATATATGATTACTGCACAGAAAACTCTCCGTCACCGATTTGTCAAGAAAGGTCCCTGACTTGACGCTAAAATCGGCTGCGAAGGGTGCGTCTTGCCCGCATGGGGTAGCTTGGACATCCTATGGGCCTGCGGAGCCTAAGACTCGGGTTCGAATCCCGATGCGGGCGTAAATCTAGTGTGACATTTTTATCAATAGCGGCTAGGAATACTGCGTGGTTCGAACTGTGGTGTAGACATGTAGAATCATGATTAATCCTTTTTTGTTGAAAACGGAGCCGCGGAAACGGGCCTAGGACGCAGTATTCCCTGCTATGTGATGGGTTTCTCAGGGTATGTTATTAAAGAATGAGATGTTATTAAATTGTAGGTTTGAGCGGGAAAAAATTATGGTAGAAGAAACAACAGAAGCGGGAACAGCTGAAAAAAGAAGACCAGATGAAAACGTAATCTATGTTGGACACAAACCTCCGATGAGCTATGTGCTTGCAATAGTAACACAATTTAACACTAGTGGTTCGGATGAGGTTATTATTAAAGCGAGAGGCAGGGCGATTAGTACAGCGGTAGATGCTGCAGAAATCGTGAGAAACAGATTTATCAAAGACGCAAAAATTAAAGAAATAAAAATCGGTACTGAAAGTGTTACCAATGAAGAAGGCAGAATCTCCAATGTGTCTTCAATAGAAATAATTTTAACAACTAAAAAAGAAGAATAAATAGGGCAAACGATGAAACTTACAGGGCAATGCCTATATCTAGTTTATTTGTGAGTTCCTTGTAGCGATTTCGAATAGTAACCTCGGTGACGCCTGCGACTTCTGCTACCTCGTGTTGTGTTCTCCGTTCACCACAAAGTACCGATGCAATATAAAGAGAGGCTGCTGCCATACCAGTTGGGCCACGTCCACTAGTAAGTTCTCGGTGTGCAGCTTCTTGTAAGATCTCCAAGGTCTTCGCTCGTACATCGCCACTACATTTCAGTTCACTGCAGAACCTTGAAATATAATCCTCTGGTGACGTCGGCAACAATTTTAATCCTAATTCACGAGAGACATATCTGTAGGTCCTTCCGATCTCTTTCCTGGATATATGTGCTATGTTACTTATTTCATCAAGTGTACGTGGCACATGGCACTGCCGGCATGCTGCATACAATGCTGCGGTGGTAACACCTTCTATGCTTCTACCACGGACCAATTTTTTCAATGCTGCTTTTCTATAAATCATAGCAGCGGTCTCTCTTACCGTTCTTGGGAGGCCCATGCCTGATGCCATTCTGTCAAGCTCAGAAAATGCAATAGCAAGGTTTCTCTCTGTTGAATTGCTAATCCGAATGCGCCGTGCCCATTTTCTCAAACGATAGATTTGTGCTCTATTTCTCGTTGGAATTGACTTCCCATAGGAATCTCTGTTTTTCCATCCTATCATCGGTACTGAGTCCTTTATCATGAATGGTGTACGTCATTGGTGCTCCAGTTCGAGCTCGTTTTTCCCGCTGTTCGCTATCAAATGCACGCCATTCTGGGCCATGGTCAATGATATCCTCATCAAGAATAAGTCCGCAATTTCTACAAACTAATTCCGCCCGAGAGTAATCTTTACTGAGATGGGTACTCCCACATTCAGGGCATTGAACGATTTCTTCTATTTTCTGTTTTTCTTTTTTAACCAAAACAAATCCCTGATATTCTCTAACTTATCAGTTGAGTAATATAAATACTCGTTCGTAGGAGTTTTGAGGATTTTCTTATGGAAAAGAACGTCTCTCACGTTAACAGATTGGTTTTTTTCGTTGCCCCATATATTACGAGAGAGGTTTTACTTATGGAGAAGCCCCAATGACGTGAGCTCTTTTGATAATTTATCAACTGCTAATGACACATCTTCCATCTTTCTTGCACCTGCACAGACTATTTTGCCAGAACCGAACAAAAGCATAGCTACCCTAGGTTCTTTTATCCTATAGACCAGTCCGGGGAACTGCTCAGGTTCATATTCCACATTTTCTAAACCAAGAGATATAGCTACTTCGCTAAGATTAAGATCTCCCCCAAGATCAGCTGTGGCTACAATATTCTGAATGACGATCCCAAAGTCTTTATAGACCTCAACACCCAGCATCTTCAGTTTTTCCGCAATGATATTAATAGTGGTTTTGACGTCTTCAATATTCTTTGCACCAGTACAGTTCGCCTTCCCACTTCTAAATAGAAGGGTAGCGGTTTTCGGACTACTCAACCGATACACGAGCCCAGGAAACTGCTCTGGCTCATATTCAGCTTCTTTCAATGATTGTGCTATCACATCAAGATCTAACTTATCTGCAAAAGATGTAGATGCTACAATATTTTGTACTTTTATTTCTATCATATAGTATCACTTTCCGTTAAATAGTGAAGTGTCACAGTTTCTAGGTGGCAAAACAAAGAACAAGTATTTCTATTAAAATGATACTCTCATAGTATGCTGGCTGTGGAATCTGTTTTTTCGCATCTTTGTATATGAATGGTTCCTTGTTTTCAATTGATGGCTGGTCTTATAAGTGATTAAATGTTATATGGTATGAAATATGAGGAGGTGGAAAATATGAAACAAAAAAATGTGTATATGTTAGACACCGATGATGGTAAAGCTATTCAATTATTCGTTAGGTTAGGGATGCCGAAAAATCTTGCTAAAACGTTATTATACGCTTCACGATTTGATGAATATAAATTTGCTGATGTTGAACAGGGGACAGATATGCGTCAACCTGAGGTGAGCATAGCGATGCAGGAACTACGCAGAAGAGGATGGGTAAAAAAGCGGGATCTTAAAAAGGAGGGGAAAGGCAGACCAGTTCATATCTATAAAACCACCACGGATTTATCTGAAATATTAAAAGCCTTCGAACAGGAAAAATTAAAAGAAGTTAAAAGCATTAAAAATGATATATCGGCACTTAAAAATATCATCAAAAATAGATAATATTGCCCCATATCCTTTTTGTTGGCTATTTTCATAGAAATTTTAACAAATAATTGAACAAAGTATTTAATCAATCTCTCCATTCATAAGTTTAGAAGAGGAGATGAAAAAAATCATGGCTACAAAAACAAAAAAAGCAACGAAGAAGAAAACAACAAAGAAAAAGAAGTAAATCTCTTTTTCTTTCTTTTTGTCTGGGCTTGATTCATAATTCCCATTTTTATGCTACGTGTTCTCTCCTGGTAGAATTATGAACTAGGCCTTTTCTGTTATCAAATCTTCGTTGACAGATTCATTGGCTGTTTCATAGTACAAAAACACGATTCGAAAATCCACACCTAAAAATCCACAACAGAAGAAGAGTCCATGAATGTAGCGCTATCTCGGTGACAGTATCCCGAGAAGGACCAGCAGAGGAAAGGTATAAAGGCGGAATGGGGTGATAGGGGCAAAGCCCCTATTTCATTGTTACTTAGATAACATTTCTAGCGGTATTGAGGATATTATTTAATTGATTGTCTTTCCCTTTGTCAACTAAGCTATCATCGATTAAATCGAGAAATTCTTCCTTCTCCATTTTGACTAATATCATGACCAGTATAGATATCCGTAAATAGTCGAGCAGTGACAGTAACAACTTTCTAGCATCGCCAAATTTGCTATTCAATTTCTTTTTTTCATTGTACGACAAATAGCTGCCGTGAACAAAAAGATTCCTCACCTTGTAGGCTTCTTCTACTACCTCTTTTACTTTGCAATAATCATATTCTAAATAATTGAATATTTTGGAGACCCTTATACTCAGGCGGTAAAGTAACTCCTGGATTTCCCCACCTTTCAGAAAAAGACTCTCTAGACCCATCACTGCATTGGCGATCCTTCGTTCTATAGAACCATTTTGCAATAACGCATCGCAATAACGTTTGTACGCAATGGTGATATAATCTATCTTTATATCTTCAAACGTGTAAAAATTAGATGGCAGAGCTTTAATCATTATCTGCCAAAATCTTTTCAATTTTTGTTCATCTTCATTTATGATTTGGCTTATTTCTAAAGCTCTTTCTGAATCTACGGCAGTATGAATCGTAGAGGCCATAAGATTTGTGATGGAGTCTGAATGCATACAGTATGAGAGGGTTTTCACGCTTCCAACTTTGAAGAGTCGAAGCACTGCAATTGTCTGCAAGATTTTTATTTGTAATTCATTGTCTCCTTGTCCAAGAAACTCCAAATTAAGAATTGCCGAAGGCGTTCTTAAGAAAGGTTGGCCAGCTATCCTATTGGCAGGAAATTCCTTTTCAAGATCTTCAATTTTAGTTTGACGTAGGGCGACATCTGTATCTCCAATTTTATATTCAATCTTCTCTGGAATAAGTACTATTCCGTTGAGTTCGACTTCTGCCATATATCTTAATGGTTCCTCTTTAATCTCTTTTAAAAAATTTGAAATTAGAACATCAAAATACGTTTCATTAAATGCTGTTTCTTCTAAATACAATGAGATTACCTTTCTTAATAAACAATCGAGGTCATGAGTTATTGTATTTCTTCCATGAAAAATTTTACTTAAAACCTCTACAGCAAGAAAATATTCATGAGATTTTTTGATAGATTCCTCAATCATTAGAGCAGCCCTCCACCAAGATTTTTTCATGATAGGTTCTGCATGAGCGGAGGATTCCGTCACACCATTCTTCGTATACTGAAATTTATCTATCTTCCAACGATAGTATAATTCTTCTTCTGGCTTTATCATCCCCTTGGAACGAACATCGAATATCTCCTTTTTTATCTTTGAAATCAGTTGTCCTAATACCTTAACAAGGTCTTGTTCTTCCGTTGAATTCATTTTATTCCTCTTTTAAATTTTGTAAGGATACTTTGATGATTTTTCTAATATCATCATAATTTAAATTATTATCCCAATAACTTTTCAAACTCAAACTTTTTTCATCCAGTTATTTTATATCAATAGTGGCGGGGAATATTACGCGATCTGAAGCGACAGCGTAAGACTCGTAGATGTAAGGAACGAGGGCGAAACAAGATATACGGGCAAAGCCCTTATTTCATTTCAGTACAGTTATCGATTAACATAATACATTGGTTTCTAAGAATATGTTTTTAAAATAGTAATATAAGAGTTCGTCCCTTTGTTGCAGATTTTATCGTCTGAAAACATTTAAATGAATCTATAGGATAACAACTGCCAAGGAGGAATCGGTTTTCATGCAAACGAGTTGGGTGAACAAGGGCGTGGTTTGTGGAATTATCGTTTTAATGGTGGGAGCGAGTGTCGTATCAAGTGTTAGTGATATTAGGGCGAAAAATAGAGGGGTTTTCAGCTCTTTTACTACTCAAACAGCAGTGCCTTTAGATGGCCCCATAGCGGAATGGAACATTATCTGGGGTGGAGTAAGCGATGATTCGGCATATTCCGTACAACAGAC
This sequence comes from Methanobacteriota archaeon, assembly GCA_963769885.1. Classification (GTDB taxonomy): domain Archaea; phylum Thermoplasmatota; class E2; order DHVEG-1; family DHVEG-1; genus CAIRCU01. Next base: position 83,634 of record CAVYNH010000007.1, on the reverse strand, counting down.
ATCAGATGGAGGGTATATCGCCACAGGAAAAACTCTCTCGTTTGGTGCTGGTGATTTTGATGTTTTTCTCCTAAAAATAGATTCTAACGGGGTTGAACAGTGGAATAAAACCTTCGGATGGGCAAACATGGATGAAGCATGGGCGGTTCAGCAGACAACCGATGGAGGATATATCATTATAGGGAACACTTTTGTGACTCCTGTAGGTCCTGCTGGTGTTCTGTTGATTAAAACAGATGGTAATGGTATAACACAATGGGATAAGATTTGGTGGAGGGGGGTTCTTTGGGATACAGCAGAGTGTGGTGAACAAACCATAGATGGTGGTTATATTATCGCAGGATGGACCAATTGGAACAGTGCTGGTGGTGCTGATGTTTTGCTTCTAAAAACAGATGCTAATGGAAATGAGCAGTGGTTTAGAACCTTTGGAGGACCAGCAGACAATGAACAAGCACGTTCAGTTCATCGGACCGCTGATGGCGGGTACATTATTGTTGGATTTACCGGTTTTGGTGCTGGACCCCTTGATATGTGGCTTATTAAAACTGATAGCAATGGGAGTTTACAGTGGAGTAAAACCTTTGGAGGAATAAACGATGAATTAGCACTATCGGGTCAGCAGACAACCGATGGAGGATATATTATTGCAGGATATACAAACTCATTTGGTGCAGGTTCATACGATGCTTGGCTAATCAAAACAGACGCAAACGGGAATATGCTATGGAATAAAACCTTTGGCGGGGTTCTGAATGATGGTGCATATTCTGTTCGACAGGCCCTGGATGGTGGATATATTATCACAGGATATACGGAATCCTATGGTAAAGGTAGTAGTGATGTATGGTTGATAAAAACTGATGCTATGGGTGATGAACTATGGAATGAAACCTTAGGAGGACCAAATGAGGATTTAGGATGGTCAGTAATACAGACCATAGATAAAGGGTATCTAATTGCAGGGTACACAAAATCATATGGATTGGGAGAAAGGGATGTCTAGTTGATAAAAATAAAAAGTGAAAATCAACCGCCGATAGCAAATTTCACCTTTTCTGCTGAAAATCTTTCTGTAACCTTTAATGCATCATCCTCCTATGATCCTGATGGGAATATCTCTTCTTGGGTTTGGAATTTCGGCGATGGCACTCCAGGAATAGGAGAAATCGTGACGCATGACTATCTAGCTTCGGGGACATACAATGTCACGTTGACCGTGAGAGACAATGCTGGCGCAGAAGATAGTATCACTCAGAACATTACGGTTGAAAAGTTCCAGCCAGTGTTCATCTTCGGCAAGATCACCAACCTCTCCAGTCAAGGAAAGTACACGGCGTTTGAGGCGGTGAAAACCAGAGTAGTGACATTCATCCCCTTCAGTTTCATCACCTATCTTCATGGGGAGAGGGTCACGATCTCAAAGGAGTATCACGGACTGATTGGCTTACGATTTATTATTGCTCTTTGCAATAGATTGATATAAGTTTAAGGGGGAAAAGCAAGATGCAAAAGGTATTAGGTAAAAATAGGCTGGTTCTCACAATAGGAATAGTTGTGAGCGATAGTATTATGTAGTGCCGGTCGTTGTAGAGTTCTGACGGTCATGGCCGTCTGGTTTTTGAGGGTGTTTTCTCCTGTTGGGCACTATAGAATTAGCGCCAGGTCCCGATGCGGACGAAAAAACGCTCCTTTTCCATCGCCAACCTCCACCTCCAGACCGTGAACCACCGTCTCTTTTTTCATGTATAATTATTAACATTGATGATAAAAAACGAGGACGCGTTATCTTCTTCTTGGTACGCATATGCCCAACCAACCAAGGGGGATTGTGGCTCTGCATGGTCTGTGTGCAATCCTCAGAAGGATTGATGCGTGTGCTTGACCGCCAAGGGAAGCGAATCTAGGATGCAATATCTCCTATTTTGTAATAGGTTTCTAAGGATATGTTTTTAAAAAGAAGAATTTTTTTCTATTCCAAACATTTAAATAATGATAACTAATAGCACTAGCTAAGGAGGAACAGGCTTTTTATACGGAAAAGAATGAGAAAGACAAGCCTGGTTTGTAGTAGTAAATTGAAGGAGGAAAAAAAACTAATTGGAATATTTGTATGCATGCTGATGATAGCTACTGCTATTCCCGCAGTCGCGTCTATGACGAATAATGGAATAACTTCTATGGGAATAAACAGTAATCTACAACCATCAGGAAAAATTATTCAGCCGACGTCAGGAGGAAATGTAATATTTTCTCAGATGCCGTATCTACCAAATGAATCTTGGGCTGCCTATACATCCGCGAAAAATTTGGCATGGCTATGTCAAGAAGACTTCTGGGGTATAAATAATGTGACAATTGATGATGTGCACTGGTGGGGACTAACCTGGATCTGGAATTCTGGATGGTATCAAGGCGTTCCAGATGGAATGACATTCGATATCATATTCTACCAAAATAATGCTGGTGCACCAGGTGCAGTGGTTCCACCATCACCATTTTATAATGTAGTACCAACCTACACAAACACAGGATTGCTATATAATGGATGGCCCATGTACTATTTCGAAGCAACTATTCCAAGTGTGTATTTAACAAATGGTTGGCTTTCAATACAAAGCAATGCTTCGCAAAATCTCAGCTCGTTTTTATGGATGACATCTCCACAAGGTAACCTCAATGCGTTACAAAATGGTGCAAGCCTAGCTCACAATCTTGCCTTCAACCTGACCTATACACCAAAACCCGATTATCAGATTAACATCACCGGAGGCATTGGAGTGAAAGCAGTCATCACGAACATCGGGGATGCAGATGCCACTGGTGTTGCATGGCAGCTTCAAGTGAAAGGCGGCATCCTTGGACTAGTAAATACAACAGCGAATGGGACCATTGACATCCCAATGGGAGAACCAAAAACAGTCTCAACAGGGCTATTCCTTGGACTTGGTCCTATCAGCATTACCGCAAGAGTATCTGATAAAGAAAAGACAGCGACAGGGAAAATTCTTCTGTTTTACGTTCTTGGAGTAACCTAATACTCCAACCTCTTTTCTTTTTTTTGTTCCCACATGCGTTCCCAATTCTACGACACCTACTGGGGTACTAAAAATCCCATCTTTTTATCGTCGATTTACACAAAACATGAGATTCTAAGAATATGTTTTTAAAGAAGTAATACAAGCATTCATTCCTTTATTGCAGATTTTATTGCCTGAAAACATTTAAATGAATCCAGAGGATATCAACTCTTACAAAGTTTGTATTTTGGGGAGTGAAAGGAACATGAAAAAAAAGATACTTGGTATGTTTGTGTGTATGCTGTTGATGACGACCGTTGGTCTCCCGAGTATCACTGGAGAGATACGTCAAAAGAATGATACACCTCAACTGAACGAGCATCGACCTGCTCCACTTGATACTGATTGGTGGCCGATGTTTGGGCATGACCTGAGTCATTCTCGCTATTCAACATCTCTTGGGCCAGATACAAATAATAGTCTTTGGAGCTACACCACCGGTGATGAAGTGCTTTCTTCTCCTGCGGTTGCCGACGGAAAAGTCTACATAGGATCATATGATGGGACTGTGTATTGTCTGGATGCGCCGACCGGCGGACTCATCTGGAGCTACATCACAGGCCGTGGGGTGAAATCTTCTCCTGCGGTTGCTGACGGGAAAGTCTATGTCGGATGCGATGATGCGAATGTGTATTGTTTGAATGCGACGACCGGCGGATTCATCTGGAACTTCACCACCGGTGATGAAGTGCGTTCTTCTCCTGCGGTTGCTGACGGAAAAGTCTACGTAGGATCCTGGGATGGGACTGTGTATTGTCTGGATGCGTCGACCGGCGGACTCATCTGGAACTACACCACAGGCTATTGGGTAACTTCTTCCCCTGCGGTTGCTGACGGAAAAGTCTACATCGGATTTTGGTTAGAGGTGCTTTGTCTGGATGCTTCGACCGGCGGACTCATCTGGAGCTACCCCATAAACTCTTGGGTGGAATCTTCTCCTGCGGTTGCCACTGGGAAAGTCTACGTGGGATCAAATAATGGGTTTGTGTATTGTTTGAATGCGACGACCGGCGGATTCATCTGGGCATGTTGCACCAACAGTGATATAGTGTACTCTTCTCCTGCGGTTGCTGGCGGAAAAGTCTACGTGGGATTATATAGTTGGAATGTGTGTTGTCTGGATGCTTTGACCGGCGGATTCATCTGGAACTACACTACAGGCTCTTATGTGTCGTCTTCTCCTGCGGTTGCCGACGGAAAAGTCTACATAGGATCCAATGATCCTGATAATAAGGTGTATTGTCTGGATGCTTCGACCGGCGGACTCATCTGGAACTACACCACGGACAATTATGTGTCGTCCTCTCCTGCGGTTGCCAACGGAAAAGTCTACGTAGGATCCGGTGATGGGAAGGTGTATTGTTTTGGGTCCACTACTGCACAACAAAACCTACCAATCCTTGATCTCATCAACATCAAAGGCGGTCTGGGCAGCCTTTCCGTCGAGTTGACGAATAGAGGGAATGGGACAGCGGAAAACATCTCGTGGGTAATGAATGCAACAGCAAATCTGTTCTCTCCAAAATTGAAAAATGGAACCATCGGCACCTTAGGCCCCGGGGAGAATGCGACAATCCAGATACGGCCAGTGCATGGACTCGGGAAAGCGAGCGTCACCTTTGTATGCACCTACAGAATCATGAATTTATCTTATAACGTTGATTTCAAAGTAAAACAGGAATGGCGAGATCGGGCATTGTTCTTTTTGGATTTCTTCCCTCAACGGATTCAGCCAACGAAGGAATGGGTGACTATTGAGAATTACTCGTATGTAAACGGATCGAGGGGACCGGGTGTGGAGTTCATTTATGATGGGATTATCTGTAATATGCATAATGTGAGGGTGATCCTCACGTCCCGGTTGTTTGCCGATCAGATCGAGTTCCTCGCCGCATGTAAATTCACGAATGGTCATGCATTCCTGAATGAATGTTGGATCACCAAGGATATGGTCATGGGTGGGAATGCGCAGTGGGAGCTCGAACTTGTCGATGGAGGGTAGACGTCCTATCCATCTCCCTTTTTTTTATCATTTGATTTCGCACATAAATCATGAGTTACAAAACGTGTCACTGCTTGACCGATCCATGGAAATGGGGCAGGAATAAAAAGTATTGAGAAATAATTTGAATCATGGACTAAATAATCATGTGTTTGTTTATTGCCCAAATCCAAGACCTCCCAAAGAGTTAATAATCCACATTTTATCACTTATAATAAGGAGAAGAGAAATAAATGCCAGGAAAGGAATTTTACAACGACATGCACAAAAGCGAGATTGTAGTCGCCGGTTATTTGAATGAAATGGGTTTGGATTGGTATTATCAACAGCCTGTTTTCCTTTATGATGAAAAGAAACGCCCGAGGGTGTGGATACCTGATTTTTACCTTCCTGCATTAAATTTGTATTTAGAGGTTTGTGGATCTGATAAATTCGATTATGTATATCGGGAGGAGATATACAAACGGAACGATATTCCCATTGTTTTTCTGCATTTATGGAAAGATAAAAAAGATTGGCGGAATTGGTTGAAAAAAAGTATTTTAGAAATCGAGGAAACTCGACACAACAGAGTAATGGAATTAGTGAAAAAACTCGTTGTGAAATAGTACATATTATGACAGAAAAAAAGTGTTCATGTTGTGATGGTGTTGGAACAATAGTGTGTCCAAAATGTGGCGGTTCTGGAAAAGAAGAATGTATTGATTGTAATGGTACTGGATTGACTGATTGTATAATTTGCAAAGGTACTGGAGAGGATCCATATGATAACCCAAACGGTGATAGACCTAAAATTTGCTCCGCTTGCGGTGGTGGAGGAAAGAGAGAGTGCCCAATCTGTGATGGTACTAGAATCGAAGATTGCCCTGAATGCGATGGTACTGGAAATGTTAATTGTCCAGAGTGTAACGATCCAAGAATGAAATAGGGGCTGCGCCCCTATGACCCCGTTCCGCCTTCGTTCCTCGGCAAGCCCTCTTGGGCATTGCCGTATCTCACTCGGCGGTCAGGCGTTGTTGTCGGTCGTCGATAATAGTCATGTTGTGATGTCGTTGCTGATCGCGCAGGTAGGCTGAGGATTCATCAAGGCTGGTCAATCCGGTGGATTCATGGTGCTCGTACCCGCTCCAGAATCCCCCGCGGGGGTAGCGTTTGTGGAACCCGGGGTGAGCCTGGAACATTCTCCGGGAGGTGTAAGACTTGAGAATAATCTCAGCGGTTTCAATGGAGTACCGCTTGGGAACGTTGACCTGGAGATGTACATGGGTTTCGGCGAATCCGAATTCGCCGAACTCGAACCCAAGGCGTTCCAGGTCGTGGAACGCCTGGGTGCAGGTGTCGATGTGGCTTTGTTTTCGGAAGTTCCGGTACCTTTTGTGTGTCGGGAACATCATGGTCACCCAGTTGTTGCGGGTGTCACCCGCAACCTTTTTAGAGCTGCCGCTCGATACACTCTCCATAAGTTTTTGTACTCCTGTCGCGCGGTAAAGGGGCAGGCGGACGCCTGCCCGCCGCGACAAAAAATGTAACGAGTGTTGTGAGAAAAAGACGACGAGCGGCCTCTCATCTGCGGGTCTTCACTGCGGTTCAGACCACGCAGTATTCCCGGCCGCTACTGATAAGAAAATAATCTCTTGATTTTTTATTCAAAATATTGTAGTAGATCACAATAGAATCGTGTCACTGCTAGACCGCCCAGGGAAACGGATCTCGGAAGCAGTATCTACTGCTCGGTGATCGGGTTCTAAGGATATGTTTTTATGTGCAGGGGAAGGATTTGAACCTATTTCAGTAATTCATGCTTTTATATACGAAATATGTCATACTAAAACAACATGCTACCGTTTGCTCTACGAAGGATTACGTCAAAATGGTGGTTCTACTTACTTCTTTTTCTGATCCCTCTTTTTGTTCCACCATATACGAGCAAACCAATGACATACGGGCAAGTAGGAGAACTTATGGGACTAGTCCTTAGAGAATCGCTTACGCCATATCTTTGGCTTGCGCCCGCTTTTCATCTTGCCACTCTAGTCCTTGTGATTCTTCTTTGGAAACTCAACACGAAAGTAGTGAAATATTTTTATGTGTATCTTACAGTCAATTTTGTGTTTATAGCATTTGCACAGAACATAACTGTCAATCAACAGTTCGGGTTTGTGATTATATTCAATAACCTGTTACAGATACTCCTTGTAGGCATCTTATGGATTCCAGCAATCTTCCAGCATGAGAACGAATTTGCGTTAGTGGAGCTAGAAAAGTGGAGGTTTTGGGCAGTGCCCTTGGCGATTTTAGCATTTTGGGTTCCGATGACGATACTTGGACAACCAGACTTTAATCCAATACTCTTCTTGACATCTGAATATGGACTTGCCTTCTGTTTTACAGCACCAGTAATGATTTATATTTTGACCTTGTACCTATCCTAATATCTACAAACCAGCATACCGCTTTCTCTGCATTGTAGGCGTCTATTTCGGTCTTCTAAACCTGAGTGGCCCCTTGATAATTTCAGGATATCCAGTTTGGGTGGCTATTCTTCATATACCTTTATTCACAATCTCGATTTATGGATTGGCACTCGAAAAAATCAAAACCAAGGCTCATTCAATAAATTGAGAGCAAATAAAATGGGTTTCTTTACTAAAAATAAGCTTGATTTTGTCTTTTAGTGCAGGGTAAGGGATTTGAACCCATGGAACTTTTCAACACAAAAAATATGATTCAAAACCGTGTCACTGCTTGACCGAGCCACGGAAACGGATCTAGGACGTAGTATCCTTTGCTAGGTGATGTCTGTAAAATTCTCAAGCCATCAATCAATTTTGAATGATTATCGGACCATGGTTGAATGTTTACGCCAAAGTCCAACGGGGACAACTTCTGACCGTCAATAACCTTACGAATGAGTTAGTTTTATGTACTGTCCGTCGTTGTAGAGTCTTGGCGATCAAGGCCGTCTGGTTTTTGAGTTTATTTTCTCCTGTTGGGCACTATAGAATTAGCGCTAGGTCCCGATGCGGGCGTATAAGATATAACTAATAAACTCGGAAATATTACAAATTTTTTGTGAGATTCTATCTAATAAAATAGGGATCCGTTCTTATTTCATCTATCTTTTGAATTTACACCTGAGGATACAGAGGATGTCCATAAAGGCAAAGGTTCACCAGGAAAAACCAAACTACTGGTAGAACAAGAAGCAGCAGAGTCAAAGAGATCCCTATCACTGGAAGGAGAACGATAGGGCCAAGGGCATATGCTGCGATCTCATGTATCCCAAATACCTTGATTAAATGCTTCCTGTTAAATTCAGGGGGATGCCAAAACCGATACAAAGTGACAACAACTACAGCGAGTAGAAAGACCAAAAATATCTGCGCTAAAAAAGATACGGTAGAATTCCAGAAGGAAACCTCAGGGAGGAGACTCACCAAAAAAACTAAACTGAGATAAAAGAGCTTACAGAGGTACGCGAACGCAGCGAACCGTTTTGTCACCACGAGTTTCCCATCAACAATCTTCACCTGTAATCGCGTTGCTGTTGTTTTCGCACCAGCAAGAGCATCGTGATCTATATCTTTTAATCCACCCTCAACAGCATTGTTAAACAAAATGTGGAAGAAACAGGCAAGCGAAACAAGATACACAAAGGATGTAAACGAGATAGAGACAGTACTCGCACCAAATAATACAATGAAGAAACAAGATCCTGCAATAAAAACATCTGCAAAAAGTATTTTTTTCCCAAATAAATCATAGATACTACCGCAGAGGAGTCCTAATGTAAGGAATAACAAAGGGTATTCTGAGAAAAAGACGGGTACTGAGCACGTACGTTAATGCCAAAACAATCAGCGCGATTACAAGGGCATTACGTCGTGAAACCGCGCCACTGACAAGAGGTTTCCCCTTAAGATCAGCAGATATTGCATCGACCTGAACATCAACATACTCATTGAAAACAAAGATGAAAATATGTGCGAGAACCCCTAAAATAAAGAGAACGAACAGAGAGGCAAAGTCTCGTTGCCCCATGAGTAAAGCACCAATGAGAACCGCGGAGGCAGTTGCTGCAGCACCTTGAAGTCTCAGGACACGTGTGTACATAATAAAAGTATGCGGTGCCTTCATGCTTCTATTGTGTTCCCACCTTTTTTCTAGAGAGAACATCTACTCTCTCAATAGATACCAATCTATAAATTAATTTCGACATTGTACCGTCAACTCTATATAGTACTAATTAGCCTGATTCATAATCCTAAGAGAGAGGAATTACATTTAATGAAATGGGTGGATCCTGTTTCCTTAAAACTCGTCTTCGTTGGCAGATTCCATTACTGTTTCCAACTACAAAAACACGATTCGAAAACCCATGCCATAAAATTCCCAACAGAAGAAGATCACATGAATGTAGCGCTATCTCGGTGACAGTATCCTAATCAAAACCAGCAAAGAAAAGAAATAAAGGCAAAGGCGTCATAGGGGCAAAGTCCCTATTTCATTTGATAGACTTGATCGTGGTGTTCAAGTGCTTCAAAGATGATGTGCTCTGCTTGGACTCGGAAGAGAAGGACATAGCTTCCTATATGAACGCGTTTATAGTCGTTCAACGGGCTGCGTAGATTCTTGTAATGTTGGATGGCAAGAGAATCCGAGGACGCAATTTGCACTATTTTCTTACTCACCATTTGAAACATCCTTTGGTCCTTCCTTTTCATCGTCACCAATGTCTTCTTCAACTCATTAGAGATAATGATGGCGAAGCTCATAGCTCCTGAAGCCACTGCTTGACTTGATCCGGTTTCATTGGTTTTGAGGATGCTCCTTTTCGAATTTCCCCTATCTTTTTAATGAATTCTTTTTTTATCGGAAGTTCATCGACAGGGTGCCAATCGATCTGGTCGCAGAATCGTTCCTCGTCTTTGGATAGTTCTCCTGTTTTCATGTATTTTTCAAAGAGATATCGTTTCAGCAGTTCTTCTCTTGCAATTTCAGACCAATTTATCCAGGAAAATTGATGGAGTCTATTTTTAAATGTTTTATCAACAGAAATTGTAATGCATGCCATATTAAATTTCTCCTTGTTCATGCAGTTTTTCCAAGAGTTCTACTCTCTTCTTGAGTCTTTCCTTCAAGACTTCAGGCCAATTGACATCCGGTTTGGAATCGAGTTTTTTTTTCAGGTTGTTAGAAATTGAAAACGTCATTCTTATCATAATACATCATCTCATGCAATTGCATATGTATATGTATTATACAAGGAACTACTTAAACATTCCTATCAGAGATTAAAGAAAATAAGATACTCTAAATAGGAGGAAGATGGATAGGATAGCAAGATCTGAAATAACGTAGAACGGAGAGGGGTTTGGATATCGTTCTTCACCAGAACAAAAGAACTATTTAATCCTCCCTTCCTCTTTTTTTTCTTTTCTTTTTTACAGCGATTACCGTAAAACATGAGTAACTAAATTGCCAGATTCCATGGCTGTTTCCAAGTACCAAAACACGATTCGAAAACTCGCACCTAAAAATCCTCAACAGAAGAAGAGTCCATGAATATAGCGCTATCTCGGTGACAGTATCTCGATGCGGGCGTAAGATTTCCGAAAAAATGAGAAAGATATACAAGTAATTCTCATATTTTCGGAATTTGCGGTTTTCTTAAAAAGAGCTCCGGATCCTCAGCGAACTTGCTTCAGGCACGACTGAAATTCGCGAAATAGGCCAGCATCTGAGGAAAAGTCAAAAACAGATTTACACGTCGAGCAAGAAATTAAGCCAGAAAGGATTCATCACCCTCTCCAAAGAAATTCTTTCTTCCCTTTACTGAGGATGGTAATTAATGGTTTTTTTTACGATGGTATTCTCACTATTTTTTTTATAGTACTCCATCATGTATACAATCTGACGGCTAATGGGCCTATGTTCTTTTTTTGCTAACGTCCTCAATTCTTTGATTTCTTCTGTTGAAAGACTGATTGTTGTTCGTTTCACCATAGGTGTCAACCTCCCTTGTATTAGTTACTTATTTTTTAATATACCTACACAATAGTATTTAACTAGTATATAACAATGATGCTGCACAGGCAGTGTTCATGTATAAGTAAAAGTATGATTTCTTAAATAAAAATAATTACAATTTGCACATGATTACTCATTTTGTACATACATTTAAATACTGTTATGCATTACTGACATCGGAAATTGATAGGGACTTGAAAAAAAATTCAAGCTAACAATGACCACAACGAAAAGAAGACACTAGGGATGATGGGTCCTCTTTTTAAGAGTGTATCCCATTAATAGGACATAAACCCTCTCCTCATCCAGCCCTCATCCCTTACATTCTTTCTTTAAGCGTCCCTTAAGCAAGAAATCCCCATGCCTTAGTTTGGGGATGAATCGCCCGGAGCTGAATCGTAATACGTCCTCAGGCGTTTTCTTCCTCCGGGGGAAAGCCGGGCAATTCATTTCTTGGAAGAGGGACAAGGGTAGATTTTTAAAGAAAGAGATGTTTTGAATTTGTAATTTGAGAGAGACATCTGATGTCAAATTTACAACTTAAAGTTGGGCATTATTACGAATTTCAATTAAGAGACAAAATAACTCTCACATTTGCAGTATTATATGAGTTTGAAAGAGGGAAAAATAGGGGTGTCTATAGTCTACGAATTTTCAATGATAAAAGGGATTTTGAATTTCCTATAGAAGAATCCACATTCAATAGATGGGTGAAAGAAGAGCGGATCAAAGAGATAACACCCGAAGAAGCATTGATGCATGCAATAGAAGTATAGCCCGTAAAGGGTCAGGTGGATGCCTCAGAAAAAACCCATATAAGAGGTATAGGTTTTTAAAGAAGGAATTGTTTTTGGAAAAAGGAGGAAGGTGACATGAGTAAAGATATATCTCCGGAAAAGAAATCGAAGCCTTTAACAAAGAAGGAAAGAAAGGAACAGAGGAGAAAGAGAAAACAAAAACATGTTTCCTATGAATGAATGCGTATACTGTCCTTATCAACCATAATTCAACAATCCATGTTTTCAACACATCTTGATTCAACAGAGCCTTCAATGAAATGGCCAGGGCATGCCAATCACAAAAACCGTGTTACTTGCTTGACCGCCAAGGGAAACGGATTTAGGACGCCACCCATATAGATGCCTTTATAAGGATACGAAAAATATCAACATCGGCGATTAAATTTTGATAAAAGAAAAAGATAAATTCGCTGAACGATCACATGATAAATATCGTCAAATAGCAAAGGATTTTATTGCAGTGTGCCCAAAATGTGAAAGTATTCAGATTTATATTAGAAGAAGAAAGACACCAAAATATATATGTATGAAATGTGGCAACGAATTTGATGACCCTAAAGCTAAGATCGTTGATAAAACACAAAAACAAAAAGATGACTTTGGCAAACAATACTCTAATCCTGATGAATAAATAATCATTGGTTTTTTTATTCACAAATTCAGCAGCCAATCACGAGCCCAATCCTGTGTCACTGCTTGAATGTCCAGGGAAACGGATCTTGGACGCAGTATCCTCTGTCTTGTATACGGTTTTTAGGATATGTTTTTAAAGAAGAAATTGTTGGGAATTTGTATTGTCAGTAGTGAAAACTAAAGTGCAATAGGTGATTGATGTGAAAAAAGGGCATGTTGAAAAAAAGCGCAGTGAAGATTTCCACCGTATTATCGTAGCTGTTGATGGATCAAGTTATGCAACCAAGGCGGTGAAGAAAGCGATCTCCTTGGCTAAATTAAACGGAGTGGGAATTGTCGCCCTCTATGTTGTAGATACTCCTCGTTTAACTAGAACGATCCCCTATGATGACGTGTCACTCTCATGGGAAGCCATTTTAACAAAACAAGGAAAAGAAGTCCTTGACGATGTGGCAAAAATGGGAAAATCAGCAGGTGTGTCCGTAAGTAAGAAACTCGTCGAAGGATTCCCCGAAGAGGCTATCATCAAGGAAGGGAAAAAAGATGATCTTATCGTGATGGGCTGTAAAGGGATGACCGGACTTGATCATATATTGCTGGGGAGCGTATGTGAAAAGGTGTCTCGTCATGCCTCATCACAAGTGTTGATTGTTCGATGAATGAAAATATGTGGATGATAGTAAAATGAAATAGGGGCTTCGCCCCTATGACCCCGTTCCGCCTTCGTTCCTCGGCAAGCCCTCTTGGGCATTGCCGTATCTCACTCGGCGGTCAGGCGCCGTTGTCGGTCGTCGATGATGGTCACGTTGTGATGGTGTTGCTGATCGCGTAGGTAGGCTGAGGATTCATCAAGGCTGGTCAACCCGGTGGACTCGTGGTGCTCGTACCCGCTCCAGAATCCACCACGCGGGTAGCGTTTGCGGAACCCGGGGTGCACCTCGAACATCCTCTTAGCACTGTGGGATTTCAGCATGGTCTCAGCGGCTTGGAGGGAGTACCGTTTCGGGACGTTGACCTGGAGGTGGACATGGTCTTCGGCGAACCCGAGTTCGCCGAACCCATGGCGTTCTAGGTCATGGAACGCCTGGCTGCAGGTGTCGATGTGGCTTTGTTTCCTGAAGCAGTTGTAGCGGTTCTTGGTCACAAACATCAGGGTCACCCAGTTGTTGCGGGTGTCACCCGCAACCTTTTTAGAGCTACCGCTCGATACATCATCCATAAGTTTTTGATCTCCTGTCGCGCGGTAAAGGGGCAGGCGGACGCCTGCCCGCCGCGACAAAAAACGTAACGTGTGTTTTGAGAAAAAGACGACGAGCGGCCTTTCATCCGCGGGTCTTCACTGTTGTTCAGACCGCGCAGTATTCCCGGCCGCTACTGATAAGAATGGATGCACACTCGGTTATTGTTAAGTCAGCATCTTTATTTGTTAGTAAAAAATGAAACAGTGCCACTGCCTAACCGCTCAGAGAAACGGATCCAGGATGCAGTATGCGCTGCAAGGCGACGGGGTTCTGAGGATGCGTTGTTAAGGAAAAACTTGGAGTTGATTTCATATCTCAAATTATTTTTCATTTTGCCTTATTTGAAGTCGAAAGAGAAGGAAGTGAAACGTTGTTTCCTTGTTCTCCTCGCCTTCAGCCCAGATCCTGCCGCTTCGCCAGTGAACAATGCATCCGACGCTCGCAAACCCAGCTTTTCATCAACCCAAGTATTTGACTTTTATTACAGAAAGGGTCCAAGACACCATGTGCAATACACATCCAAAGAGACAAAGTCATATAAAGGAGGAAACCGGTATTACTTATAGGCAGAGAAGAAACCGTGGTTTTCTCATAGCAATCGTGTGAGATGCTTGTGTTTTTTTTCTACGCATCCAAGACCTCCGGGAACCATGCATGGCCCATTGATACCTGCATCAGGATAAACGCCTTGAAGAAAAAGACCAAACATGCAATAGAAGAGATCATCAGCTGTCCTGATTGCGGGAGCGGACATCTGAGAAGCGATTACTCTCGGGCTGAACTGGTGTGCGGGAATTGCGGGCTCGTCCTTGATTCAGACATCATCGACCATGGCCCAGAATGGCGGGCGTTTGACAGCGAACAACGCGAGAAGCGTTCTCGGACCGGGGCCCCGATGTCCTACACCATGCATGACAAGGGACTCAGCACGACCATCGGATGGACCAACCGAGACGCCTACGGGAGGCGCATCCCTGCACGAAGCCGGGCCCAGCTCTATCGTCTCCGAAAATGGCAGCGGCGGATCCGAATCAGCGATGCCACAGAGAGGAATCTCGCCCTCGCCTTGACCGAGATCGACCGCTATTCTTCAGGGATGGGGCTTCCTCGGTCCGTTCGCGAAACCGCGGCGATGATCTACCGGAAAGCCGCCTTCAAGAACCTTGTCCGAGGCCGGAGCATCGAAGGGATCACGGCCGCATCGCTCTATGCCGCATGCCGGCAATGCCACGTTCCCCGCACGCTTGATGAAGTGAGCCTGGCCACGCGGTTGCCCCGCAAGGAAATCGGTCGGAACTACCGCTTTGTCTCCCGGGAGCTGGAACTTAGGCTCATGCCGACCATACCAAAGGATTACATCGCCCGGTTCTGCAGTGTGCTCAAACTCAGCAACGGCGTTCAAACCAAGACCCTGGAGATTCTTGAGCGTGCCGCGAATCATGAATTGACGAGTGGACGCGGGCCGACCGGCCTTGCGGCAGCCTCGATGTACATCGCCTCGGTACTGTGCGGAGAACGCCGGACCCAGCGTGAGGTCGCAGACGTCGCTGGGGTGACCGAGGTCACGATACGGAATCGGTACAAAGAATTGGCAATGAAACTTGACATTACCCTCGTCATGTAATTATTTTCCAGGCGACACCGAGAAGCTCCCATCCCGATGGAGTCGCCTGAGACGACTTTATATTAAGTCATCGAACAATCTGAAGGAAGAGTCTCAGAAGGAATTGACAGCGGTGCTACACTGAATACTACGACTGACGCGAGCGAAAACTCGGGTCTCACCCCGAATCGTTTTCCGGTGGTTCTTCAGGGCCGGAGGACGACGGCGGATACCATCAGGTTCACCACTCCCCAGCTCACGACGTCTGCATCCTTCTAGAAACCGCCGTTCTTCCCTCATTCAACGAGTCCATTGCCGGCCGCCTGAAGGAAACCTCAGGCTGATGCCTCCATCATATCACTTATATACCTCCAAGGACTACCCGCGTGTCAGATGGAATTCGACCTCACCAAGAACACGGTGGTCACCTACACCCCGCTCGCCGGCTATACCCTCCCCAACCTTTTCCGAATCCTCGCACAAAACCGCTTTAACATCAGCCCGCGCTACGCCGCCCGCTTCACCTACAGCCTCGCCCTGAGTAGCCTTATGGTCCCCTTCTACCTCAGAGAACGAGCTGCATACGACAAACCTATCGCCCACACCTCGATTACGAAAGACCCGATCTTCATCATCGGCCACTAGCGCACCGGCACTACCTACCTGCACAACATCCTCACCCGAGACCCCCAATTCGGCTACTTCTCTACCTACCAGACTCTCATCCCCCTCCATCTTCATCAGCGGCGAAAAATTCTTCAAACCCATCGTCGTCAAAAGCCTGCCCAGCAAACGGCCCATGGACGACGGCGACCTCTCCGCCGACCTCCCCCAAGAAGACATCTACGCGATGGGATCTCTCTCACCCTATTCCTACTACCACGGCTGGTGCTTCCCCAAGAACATGCAGCACTACAACGACTACGTCTGCATGGACCACGCCTCACCGCAGACCATCGAGGACTGGAAACAGACCTATCTGCGGCTTCTGAAGAAAATAACCATGTACCATCACGGGAAACAACTCATCCTTAAAAACCAGGACAACACCGGGAAAATCCCCCACCTGCTCGAGATGTTCCCGGACGCGAAATTCATCTACTGCTACCGGAACCCGTACGATCTCTACATGTCGATGAAGAAGTTCATCATCAAGGTCATCCCCCTTTATTGCGTGCAGACCCCGCCGCCCTGGAGGGAGGTAGAGCCGCACATGGTCGCACTCTGCGCGCAGATGACCAAGAAATACCTTCAGGACAAGGACCGAATCCCCAAGGAGAATCTGGCTGAAGTGCGGTACGAGACATTCATCAGACAGCCTCTGCGGACCGTCCATAGTCTCTACTACAAATTCAACATCGCAGGCTACACCCAAGTAGAGCCGGTTTTCAAAGAATATTTGACCACCCAGAAGACAATCCACACCGACCACTACACCTACTCGGATTCCATGAAGAAGACGGTAGAGAGCCAGTGGGGCTTCGCGCTCCGGGAGTTTGACTATACGGCTCCCACAGAGAAGAAGGCGCTGCTCGAAGAGGATATTCTCTCAGGAGAACATCTCAGAGACAACTAGAAATAATTCTTCATATGAGGCAGAAGTGAAAAAATTTTTTTCTAAGCGGCGGGAATGAGGTAGGTTTTTGTTCACCTGCCACGGCAAAAAACGAGTCTCGAGTGTTGCGTGAAAAAGATAACGCGCGGCCTGTCATCTGCGGGTCTTCACTGCGGTTCAGACCGCGCCGATTACTCAGTCGCTGTCGATACAAAAAGCGTTGAGACGGTTACTTCCCTACCTGCCTTGCCTATTTGTTAAAAGCAATTCTTCCAATTGGCAGAATCAATTCTTTCATAAGAGAGGGGGCATACTGCTGACGGATTCTTTCCAGAGGCTGATCGATTTCCTGTCCCCTTTTTAACAGCGCCTTGTAGCCTCTATTGCCCAACAAGTTGAACAAAAATCTGTTTGAAATAGATATTCTTAGTTGAGTGCCTAATTGTTGTTTTATTAAAGTATCGTAGCTTGTGTTTTCCACGATACTTTTCGCGGCTAAATATCCTGAGGTAATTGCATATCTCATGCCAAAACCAAATAAAAAATCTTGCAATCCAGCAGCCTCACCAACAATTAGCTTGCCATTATCTTCGTAGTTTTTCCTAAGAAAAAAATTTCCGATACCACCAAAATCTTTCCTATTAGTTATACTCAGACTTTTTATTTTGCAGAATCGCTCAAATGCCCTATCAAAATATATTTTTGCATCCTTAAAATTTTTGAATAAAACAGTTGTCAGGCAGCCTTTTCCATGTTTAATCACTAGATATGCATAGCCCTTTGGCGCAATATTATCATCAATAATCAATAATAATGTGTCTTCCATTTCTGTGTCAAATACAATTCCTCGTGCTATCCCGTCTATCTTAACTGGTCCCATTGGTCCGCCTGCAATGATATCCGCTTCTTCTTGTGTAGCTTTTTTGTTGAAAACGATTTTGACTCCTCGCGCTAGTGCTTGCTCTTTTAACCCAAGATCCAGACTTTCCGTCATATCGCCTCGTCTTACCATATAGAGCGCAGGTTTGTTGAACCTGATTTCTCTTTTTTTAAGATCTGGATCATAAATCTCGCAGTTCCTAATTGGGTCAAAGTAAAAGTTGGTCTTTATATTCATGAGATTCAAATCGTCTAATACATCGACTTGGGATGACCAATTTTCGATGCCTTGGAAATCACCGTTAAAACGCATTCCGCATTCTTTTTCTTTCTCAAAGATTGTGACTTGATATCCCTCTTTTGCCAAATTGATGGCTGCCGTTAAGCCAGCGGGGCCAGCGCCAAGGACTTTTATTTCCTTCATTCTACAGTAACCCCCGACATTTTGTCCTTGAATTTTATGCTTATAAAGACAGAAATGATATTAATATTTTATGCGAAACCAGTCTTATAAATGAAAAAATCCAAAGCAAGGGAGTGAATGAAATAGGGGCTGCGCCCCTATGACCCCGTTCCGCCTTCGTTCCTCGGCAAGCCCTCTTGGGCATTGCCGTATCTCACTCGGCGGTCAGGCGTTGTTGTCGGTTGTCGATGATGGTCACGTTGTGATGGTGTTGCTGATCGCGTAGGTAGGCTGAGGATTCATCAAGGCTGGTCAATCCGGTGGACTCGTGGTGCTCGTACCCGCTCCAGAATCCCCCGCGGGGGTAGCGTTTGTGGAACCCGGGGTGAGCCTGGAACATTCTCCGGGAGGTGTAAGACTTGAGAATAATCTCAGCGGTTTCAATGGAGTACCGCTTGGGAACGTTGACCTGGAGATGTACATGGGTTTCGGCGAATCCGAATTCGCCGAACTCGAACCCAAGGCGTTCCAGGTCGTGGAACGCCTGGGTGCAGGTGTCGATGTGGCTTTGTTTTCGGAAGTTCCGGTACCTTTTGTGTGTCGGGAACATCATGGTCACCCAGTTGTTGCGGGTGTCACCCGCAACCTTTTTAGAGCTGCCGCTCGATACACTCTCCATAAGTTTTTGTACTCCTGTCGCGCGGTAAAGGGGCAGGCGGACGCCTGCCCGCCGCGACAAAAAATGTAACGAGTGTTGTGAGAAAAAGACGACGAGCGGCCTCTCATCTGCGGGTCTTCACTGCGGTTCAGACCACGCAGTATTCCCGGCCGCTACTGATAACAACAGGCCGTCTAGCCTTTTGCAAAAATACCCGATTTGGGCGTATTCTCTTTATTTCCAGACCACAGCGCGCAATAATTATTGAGAAGAATTTCACGAATTGAAGGAATTTTAACCAACACTGGAGAAAGAGAAAAGATGGAAAGAAGATGGGACCCACAAGCCGCGATTGGAAAAAATTTCGTACCACACATAGACATATAAGCCTGATCGCTGGCAAGCGTGACAATCATGGACAATTGACACACCGTAACACAATCTTTAAATATCAATTTTAAAACAACAAGCATATATTTTTAAGGAACCTCTGGTTTAATTATCAATAACTTCGGAGGAGGAATTTATCCATGAATAAGAAAAAGATATTACGAGAGGCCGTAGTCTTACTCACTGCAGCGCTCATGATTTTACCCGCGAGCACCGTCCTCGCAACCACAAGAACACATAGCACCGCCGCCCCACAGCAGGCGGGGAAGGGCATCGTCTGGGATAATGTGATGGGTGTGTATGGATCACGCGGTGGGATCATTGTAGCCACGGTGAGAACTGAAGGGATTGCCTTCCCAGCCGATGACTTCCAGTTTAATACCACAAGCACCGTCGATAGCGTAGCTTGGCAGGGAGGATATTTCCAGTGTCAGTTAGCCCAAGGCCAAAAGGATTACCACTGGGATTGGCGCATTATCTTCTGGAATGACATCGGTAATGGAAGCTGGCCAGGTACCGAAATTTATAACCGTACTATATCTGATGCGTCGATTACAAGAAGTTTTTGGTATAATTACACGCGTCCCGATAATAATAATACCTATTGGGTCGCCAACTATTCTTGTCCATTACCAGTACCGCAAACCCTCAACGGGGGCACAAAGTATTGGATCACGATTCAAGCGATTCAAACACCGAATACATATCCACAAGGTGCCTGGTGCCGACACAATAGTTCACAAAGTCCAATTAAACTTCATGAAGCAATGTTTAAAGGGGTTTATTGGAGTTACTCAAATTGGGTGACGATTATGACATTATTGGCACAGAGTGTCCCCCCGGATCCTAATCCACTTCCCCATGATTTGAACTTCCAGCTTATCGGCTCGGTAGGAGACACGACGCCACCTGAAACAAACTGCACCCTTGAAGGTGAGATGAGCGGAGGGAATTATACGTCCCCCGTTAAGGTCACGCTCACCGCCGTTGACTTTGGGTATGGCGTGAACTACACCAAGTACAAGGTTGACGCCGGCGAATGGACGATCTACACCGGGTCCTTCAACATCACTGAAGAGGGAAACCACACCATCGCCTTCTACTCTGTGGACAATGCGGGCAACATCGAGACTGAGAAGACTGCCGCGTTCACCATCCGCTACCCCATTGAGATCACCATCAAGGGCGTCTTCGGCATCACTGCGACGGTGAAAAACGTCGGGGACGTCAACTTGACGGACATCAACTGGACGATCAGTTGCGTCGGCGGGTTCATCTTAAAGGGGAAGTCTAATGACGGGACTATCTCAGCACTGAACATCGGAACATATACCACCGTAAGAGACACGCCAATCGGCTTTGGGAAGACGACAATCACGGTCAAAGCCGGTTACGTGGAAAAATCGGCGGTAGGACTCGTCTTATTGTTCCTCGTCATTTTGAAAAAATAATCCCCTATCCCCTCTTTTTTTCTTTTTCTATTTATTCGAATTATATGACAATACGTGTTTTGAAACGAAATTGAAACGATTTGTGAATGTATGATTTTTTTGGAAGAGGCTGCAGGGCATTCTTCGTTGATTATAAACGGTTTGTAGAGTCGCCGGGGACGCGTTTTATTAAATTCATCCCCTCTCCCTTGAAGGTCTACCCCCTTGGCTTTCGCAATCAATTTTTTTTAAAAAAGATTACATACCGAAAAAAAGGCGTTTACAGGACCTTGACGTGTTCCGCCTGTGGTCCTTTTATCGTCATGACGACGTTGTACTTAATCCGGTCGCCAGGATGCAGGATCGTCAGAAAATCAAGGGAGGATTTATACACGAACACATCGGCTCCATCGTGGCCGGTGATAAACCCTCGTCCGTCCTTTTCGTCGTACCAGTTCACAACGCCGTCCATGCCTGCCTCGCCTCAAGAGGCGTTCAATACGAGTACTGACAGTGCTTGCAGGTCTGCTGTGAATTAACCTGATCCGCCTGGGGATTTGTTTTCGTCTTGAACTGCCCGCAAGTCTCATGCTCAAACTTCACGTTTTGCAGGAGACTGCAGCGCGTCACAATCTGCTGTATCTTATGGTAATCCTTCTTGCTGTTTCGTCTTCCTTTCATATTCAAACCACGCTTCCATCGATTTTCGATGCGAGTGTCCGATGAAAAAACAAAAAACCAGAAATGTTCTCGCCGCTTCGACGACTGCATCGAAAACGCGGACTCCCAGTCTTTTCTTCTTTCGCATGCCCCCACACTCGAAAGCCCTTATAAACCTTTTGATAAAAGAAAAAACAAGTAAACCTGAAAAAAAGAGAAAAAAAAGAAGGATGTGTAAGAATTATGCCAAGAGTCTAGCGGGACTTAGAATCGTTTTGGCTTATGCTTCTGGAAGCATTCCCGGCAATACACCGGTCTACTGCCATCCGGCTTAAAAGGTACTTCAGTTTCCTTTCCACATTCTGCACAGGTAGCGGGGTGCATCTCGCGAGGAGGCCTATCATATCCCCCTCTTTCACGTCTTTCTCTATACATACATATTCCTTGGGCGTCGTTTTTGAAAAACGATCGCTGAAAAAGGATACCACGCCCTATTATAAAAGCATTATCCTTAGAACTGGGAATCCCTTAGGAAAGACCAATGGAGTAAACGCTACCCCACCTCTAACCCATTACAGACATACCATGGGCTCGACCCTGAATGCCCCTTCATAAGACAAAACTATATAAAGGCGGGAAAGGTACACCACATCCAAAGGAATAAAACAAAAAGATTTCACAAACAATCACCAAACCCGATATTTTTGAAAGCTTTTGTTTCTATTCTTTTCAAGAAAAACAAAAAAAACGTGATCAATTATGAAAGGAAACATAAAATGGTACAACGCCCGAAAGGGATACGGATTCATACAAGGAGAAGACGGCAAAGATGTTTTTGTCCATCGGAGTGCAATCCCCGCCGATGTCACACTCAACGAGGGCGACGAAGTAAATTTTGAGGTTGAGACGTCAGAGCGAGGACCACAAGCCAAGAACGTGACAAAAAAATAAGGAACAACAGCCGCGTTCAACCCACTATTCTTAGACCACAATCTAGCAGTTGATAGACTATGAAATGTAACGACCTCAGCATCAATTCAAGACTCCTCGAGCAGCTCCAAGACCAAGGATTCACTGATCTTACCTGCATTCAAGAAAAATGCATCCCCCCCATCCTTCAAGGCAAGGATGTCGTCGGGCAAGCAGAAACCGGCTCAGGTAAAACCCTCGCCTTCGGCCTCCCCATTCTTGAGAAAACCCAGCCACGCCAAGGACTGCAAGCACTCATCCTCACCCCGACCAGAGAACTCTGCATCCAAATCTCCGAAGTTTTCAAAGACTACGGAAAACACCTCCGACTGTCCGTCGCCTGCGTCCACGGCGGCGTTAGCATCACCCCGCAAATCCACCGCCTTGAAAACGCAGAGATTACCGTCGCCACACCAGGTCGAATGCTCGATCACATCCGACGCAATACGATCGATCTTCGGAACATCGACGTTCTTGTAATAGACGAGACCGACAAGATGTTCGAAATGGGCTTCATCGAAGACGTCGAAGCGATCATCCGTGAAGTCCCCCGCGGCCGCCAACTCCTTCTCTTCAGTGCAACCATCTCAGACGATGTCCTCACCCTTGTGAAGAATCATTCGGAGAACCCGGTAGTCGTCAGAACCCAGTCGTACGTCGATCACACCAAGCTTCATCAGGTGTACTACGATATCTTCGAGCAGAACCAGAAGTTCTCTCTTCTCGTCCATCTCCTCAAGACAAGGACAGAGGGCCTCTCGATCGTTTTCTGCGGGACACGCAGGGAATCCGACGTGGTCGCTCGCAACCTCAAACGCCAGGGAATCTA
This sequence comes from Methanobacteriota archaeon, assembly GCA_963769885.1. Taxonomy (GTDB): domain Archaea; phylum Thermoplasmatota; class E2; order DHVEG-1; family DHVEG-1; genus CAIRCU01. Next base: position 60,472 of record CAVYNH010000007.1, on the reverse strand, counting down.
TGCCTCAGCGATCCATGGAGGCATGAATCAGAACAAACGGACGACCTCGCTCAACGACCTTAGGAACGAGCGGACAAAAGTCCTGGTCGCGACTGATGTCGCCGCCCGAGGACTCGATATCAAGAACATCACCCATATCTACAACTATGACGTCCCTAAGACCCCAACGGACTATGTCCATCGGATAGGCCGCACCGCTCGGGCAGGGGCAGAAGGCGCCGCGATCACGCTGTTAACGGAGCGGGATCACGATAATTTCCGCCGTGTGCAGAGCAACGAAGAGCTGCAGATCGAGCGGGCGGAGATGCCGCAGTTCCAGCGCGTCCCGTTCTCCCGGCAGTCTCCTCAGCAGTTCTCGCAGCACCGGGGTGGTCAGCCCAGTTATCATCGGCACCACCAGCGGAACGCCTCGTTTCATGCGCCGTCATTTGGGCGGTCGAGACGCTAGCCAGTAACGAATCTCGCCTCTGAAACCTCCGAACCGCCCGCCACGAGCCACTCCCTTTCTTTTCCTCGCGCGTAGGCGTCCTCCTTTGCTATGCATGAGGTGTGAGACAACAAAACAAAAATAGGATGAAGGGTTTGCATCTTCGTATGACGAAACAACTCAGAATCCTGGGAATCGCTGGGAGCCTGCGGCAAGCATCCTACAATAAGGCGCTTCTCAAATCAGCAATCGAACTCGCCCCTGACTCCGTTGACATCAGGGTCTTTGACCTTGCCGGCATCCCACTTTTCAACCAGGATATCGAGGATCAGGGCGACCCGGAGCGGGTCAAAGCCTTGAAACAGGCGATCGCCGAAGCCGACGCGCTCCTCATTTGCACGCCGGAATATAACTACTCGATCCCAGGAGTGCTGAAAAACGCGTTGGATTGGGCATCGCGACCTTCGGAGACATCCGTTCTCGATGGGAAACCCGTGGCCGTGATGGGAGCATCCACTGGCCGCTTTGGGACCGCCCGCTGCCAAATGGCCCTGCATAATGTCTTTTCCGCCTGCAACATGCATCCGTTGAATTTCCCGCAAGTCCTTGTGGCCGACGTCACCAAGAAGTGCGACGATATGGGTCGGCTTACCGACGAGAGAACACGACGACTTATCAGGGACACGCTGGAGGCATTGGCAGAATGGACGATGATAGTACACGGCGGGAAAAAGGCTGGAGACGACGGTTGATAAAAAAAAACAACGAGAGGACCTCCTCATAGGCGGTGAGACATCTGCGCAGCAGCGGCATCCTACTTCACATTTCTTCCCTTCCCTCGCCCTACGGCATCGGCGACCTCGGCCCCGGCGCCTACCGCTTCGCCGATTTCCTCAAAGCCGCCGGCCAACGCCTCTGGCAGATCCTTCCCCTCACCCCCATCAACCCCGGTAACACCTCCCCCTACGCCAGCGCCTCCGCCTTCGCCCTCAACTCCTACTTCCTCAGCCCCGACATCCTAAAAAACCAAGGACTCCTCACTCCTGTAGACCTCGCCAACCCCCCCTCCTTCTCAGACACCCGCGTTGACTACGACGACGCCCTCGCCTACAAAGAAACCCTCTTCAATAAAATCCCAGCCCGCTTCACCAAACACCCGGACCAAAGCCTCCACTGCGCCTACGACGCCTTCTGCGCCGCCAACGCCTTCTGGCTCGACGACTACGCCACCTACCACGCCTGCGAAGCCCACTTCAACGCGCCATGGACCGACTGGCCCGCAGACATCAAAGACCGCACACCCACCGCCCTCAAAAAAATCAACGACCAACTCCGAGATCAGATCACCGCAGAAAAAATCCTACAGTTCCTCACCTTCCACCACTGGCAGGCCCTCAAAGCCTACTGCAACGGCCACGCCATCCACCTCATCGGCGACCTCCCCTACTTCGTCGACTACTACAGCGCCGACGTCTGGGCCAACCCCGACATCTTCAAACTCAACGCCGACAAGACCCCCGCGGTCGTCTCCGGCGTCCCACCCGACTACTTCAGCAAAACCGGACAACTCTGGAAAAACCCCATCTACAACTGGAAGAATACCACCACCTACACCTGGTGGATCACCAGACTCGCCCACACCCAAACCCTCTACGACTACATCCGCATCGACCACTTCCGCGCCTTCACCGCCCACTGGGAAGTCCCCGCCACCGACCCCACCGCAAAAAACGGTGCCTGGACACCCGGCCCCGGCACCCGCTTCTTCGACCGCCTCTACCGCCGCCACCCCAACATCCAACTCATCGCCGAAGACCTCGGCTGCATCACCGCCGACGTCAGGGAATTGCGCGACCACTACCACCTCCCCGGCATGGACATCCTCCAATTCGCCTTCTTCGACGACCCCACCACCAACCCCTACCTCCCGTGCAACGTCGCCAAAAACTCTGTCATCTACACCGGCACCCACGACAACAACACCATCCGCGGCTGGTACGACACCGAAACCGACCCCACCATCCGCCAACACATCAACGACTACACCGCCCAAGACGTCACCAGCGACACCGTCCACTGGGTCTTCATCAGACTCGCCCACAGCTCCGTCGCCGACACAGCCATCATCCCCATGCAAGATCTCCTCGGCCTCGGCTCCGACGCCCGCATGAACACCCCCAACCAGAGCCACGGCAACTGGACCTGGCGCGTCACCCAACCCCAACTCTCCCTCCACCTCGCCGACATCCTACGCCTCATCACCACCACCTACGGGAGAACAGAACCTCCCATCCCCCAAAGATAAGAGCATCGCGAACTCAATCCTCGACGACATCCCTATCAAGCCTCGGCCTGCCGTTCAGTTTTCCAATCATGTTGCCCCTGAGATGGGCGATGATCCTGAAAGACCAGCGCAATAGATAGATAAACAGGCAGCACGATGTCCACCACTACCACGAGAGGTGGAATCAAGGATATGGTGAAACGACACTCCCTCCTGCAGGCAGGTAACCTCATCCTCGGGCTTGCGACCATCGCCGTCAACATCCTCGCTGGCATCGGCTTTATTAATAACATTAAAACAGGAGATGTCATCGACGCCTTAAAGGTCAACAACCTCTTCACCCCCAGCGGCATCACGTTCGCCATCTGGGGCATCATCTACGCCCTCATCATCGTCTTCCTCGTCTACCAGCTTAAGGGCGTCCGGAAAGGCGATGTCCCTGAGACTGTCACCAAGATCGGCGGCTACTTCATGCTCAGCTGCGCCGCCAACATCGCCTGGATCTTCATCTGGCAGTACAAATACATCAACTGGACCCTACTGCCCATGGTCATCCTGCTGCTGTCACTCATCGAGATCTACACCCGCCTGGGCATCGGCAAGACCACTGCTCCCCGAAGGGAATGGGTCGGCGCCCGTCTGCTCTTCAGCGTCTACCTTGGCTGGATTACGGTCGCCACCATTGCCAACGTTACCGCCTACCTCGTCGCCATCGGCTGGGACGGCTTCGGCATCAGCGAGGCCACCTGGTTCGGCACTATCCTCGCCGTCGCCACCATCGTCGCCCTCCTCGTCATTTGGATCCGCCGCGACCTCCCGTATACCTTGGTCTTCGTCTGGGCCTACATCGGCATCATCATCAAACGTCTCCAGCCCGACCCTCCTAAATACGGCATCCAGCCGGACCTCGCCGCCTACACCGCCGTCATGATCGTCATCATCGTCTTCGCCTACCTCATTCGCATCATCGCGGACCGCCCAAGCAAGAAGAAAGGAGAAGAAAAACCAGCGGCCCCGACTACTGAAGAGTCTCCACTGTCGCCGACGCCGCCTAACCCGCCCTAAAGAGATTAATTCTCTCTCCTTATTTTCTTTGTTTCTCAGAATGTTTAAAATAACACACCCCATACACGATTTCCCTGGTGGAGGACTGAAATAGATGGAGAACTTCAAGTACGCAGTCTCAACCCGCGTATACTTCGGCCGCGACACCCTGCACAACCTCGAACACGAAATCCCCAGATACTCCCACCGCATCCTGCTCGTCTACGGCGGCGGTAGCATCAAACGACTCGGCATGTACGAAGAAATCACCGCCATCCTCAAGACCCATCACATCACCTACGAGGAGCTCCCCGGCGTCCAGCCCAACCCCCGCCTTGCCAGCGTCAATGACGGCATCCGCCTCTGCCGCGACCACGATCTCACGTTCCTCCTTGCGGTCGGCGGCGGCAGCGTCATCGACTGCGCCAAGGCCATTGCCGCCGGCGTCCCCTACCACGGCGACCCCTGGGACTTCATGACCGGCGACGCCCAGGTCCAACACCCTCTGCCCCTAGGCACGGCCCTCACCGTTGCCGGCACCGGCTCCGAGATGAACGGCAACGCCGTCATCACCAACACCCAGACCAAGCAGAAGCTCGCCGTCCGGTCCGACCTGCTCCGCCCCCAGTTCTCAATCCTCGACCCCAGCCTGACCTTTACCGTCCCCCGGGAACAGACCGCAGCCGGCGTCGTCGACATCTACAGCCACATCCTCGAACAGTACTTCAGCCCCACCCCAGAAACCTACGTCCAGGACCGCATCTCTGAGGCGCTCCTGCACACAGTCCTCAAATTCGGGCCTATCGCAATGCGCGAGCCGACCAACTACAACGCCCGTGCCCAACTCATGTGGACCAGCAGCCTCGCCCTCAACGGCCTCATCACCTACGGAAAAATCGCAGACTGGGCGACGCATGCCATCGAACACAAGGTCAGCGCGGTCACCGACGTCACCCACGGCATCGGCCTCGCCATCCTGACTCCTGTCTGGATGGAATACGTCAGCGGTGAGGACCCCGCCAGCCGGTTCGTTGACTATGCCCAGCGGATCTGGGGCATCGAAGGCAGAAAAAAAGAGGCGATCGTCAAGAAAGGCATCGAACGGACCAAGGCATTCTTCACAAGCCTAGGGATGCCGACGCGGCTCAAGGACGTCGGCGTCCAAGAACATCAACTCAAGGACATGGCCCACAGCATCGTCTCCACAAGCGACATCGGCAAGTTCAGAAGACTTGACGAGACCGATGTCTACTCGATCCTGAAGAATGCGTACTAATGGGTTTTTGCCGCCGCGTTCAGGAACTCCCGCGCGGTCATCCCCTCACGCAGCTCGCGCGCCTTCGCCGCCTCAGACACCCAGGTGACGGGTGCGGCGAGTAGATTCTCAAAAGAAGATACCCCTGTGACGCGACCGGCGCAGTCACCAAGCTTGGTCGCCGTCTCCATATTCAAATACCCGCACATCACATACCCCTGCGGGACCGCGACTAGCACCAAGGGGGCTTTTCCCAGGGAGACGAAAACCCCGAGTGCCGGGCCGCTCTCCAAAGACAGCAGCTGGACATCTGCATGCAGCCCCTGTTGATGCGGCCCAGTGACACTCATGGGTCTCTCCTCACTACTTCATCCTTCCCTTTTTTTGGTTTCGTTGTAAGAGTGCATGTGAGGTGCCCTGTCTCCACCCAGGGCACCCCTACTTCTTTACCTTCCGAATTTTGAATTCTCCCATCCCTAACGGTATGATCTCAAGTGCATCCCCATCGTTGATATTATGGGCTTTTGCGAGCTGGCTCGGAATGGTGATTACGAGGCTACTGCCCACCATGCGCGCCTTCCGAGTAAGAGGCATTATCCCCTCCTGGCAAGGACATGTAATGTATACGTGGATATATATATGTTTCGATTCTTTTTGACGTATATCATTTCATATCTGGAAAAGGCTATAACCAAATGCTTATGAACGCAGAGGAAATACCCAACCGCCAGGATGTGAACTGACCATGAAACTTTTCGTCGACACCGCAGACCTCAACGAAATCCGGGAGCTTGCCTCGTGGGGCGTCATCGACGGCGTCACCACGAACCCCACGCTCCTAGCGAAATGCGGCTACACCTTCCAAGAAGTCCTCACTCAGATCTTCACCATCGTCGACGGACCCATCAGCCTCGAAGTCATCAGCGAAAAAGCCGACCGTATGGTCAAAGAAGCCCAGGACCTCGTCAAAAAGACCCCGGAGAAATACCGCAAGAACATCGCCATCAAAATCCCCATGACGCCTGAGGGCCTCAAAGCCGTCAAGACCCTGTCCCGTCAAGGCATAATGACCAACATGACCTTGATCTTCTCTGCGAACCAGGCGCTGCTCGCGGCCAAGGCCGGCGCCACGTTCGTCAGCCCCTTCATCGGCAGACTCGACGACAACGGCCAGGAAGGCATGCTGCTCGTCGAGGAAATCATGGAAATCTTCAACAACTACGAGATCGAGACCGAGGTCATCGTCGCCAGCATCCGGCACCCCATCCACGTCATCGACGCTGCACGCATCGGCGCCGACATCGCCACCGTGCCACCCGAAATCATCCGAAAAATGGTCAAACACCCCCTCACCGACAACGGCATCAAGAGTTTTCTAAAGGACTGGGAAAAAGTCAAGAAATAATCCAGAATCAGACAATGAAAAAAATCGCGGTCATCTACCTAAAGAAATCAAGTTTTGTCCGCAAGGACATCGAACTCTTATCAAAACACTACGCCGTTCTTCCAATCCATTTTAACATCCGCCGCCTCGGAGCATTCATGCATGCCATATGGGAATCAGACGCAGTATACATCTGGTTCGCAAGCTATCATGCATTGCTGACCAGTCTCGTCACGCGATTCATCCACCGTCCTGTCATCGTTGTGGCGGGCGGCTATGACGTCGCCTGTGAACCGCAGTTCCAGTACGGCCTCATGTCCCGGCCGCTCACCAGTCGGATGGTCCGATTCGTCCTTGATCACGCCACAGTGGTGCTCGCGGTGTCGGAGACCAACCAGCGAGAGATCCAAAATAACGCGAAGTACCCCGCATCCCGGTTGGTGTATAATATTGTGGATGCCACGAAGTTTTACCCCGCCGGCAAGAAACGCGATCTCGTTGTCACCACCTGTTTTGTGAACCGTAAAAATATTGGACGAAAGGGACTGAAGACCTTTCTCGAAGCTGCGCGACAGCTCCAGCCCCTGGAATTTGCGGTCATCGGCGGCCTAGAGGACGACATCGCGGCGGAGTTAGCCGCACAAAAGATCGGTAACGTCAAGTACACTGGCTTTGTCACTGACGACGCCCTTCTTCACTACTATCAGGAAGCCAAAGTCTACTGCCAACTATCATTCCATGAGGCGTTCGGCGTGGCTTTGGGCGAGGCGATGGCGTGTGAGTGCGTCCCCGTTGTCTCAGATAAGGGCGCAATTGCCGAGATCGCCGGGGGCACAGGCATCGTGGTGCCGTATGGTGACGTTGAAAAAACAGTCGCTGCCATCAAGAAAGCCTTAACATTACCCGGGGCACCAGCCCGAGTGCGCATCCTCGCCTGCTACACCCCGGATAAAAGAGAACAGAAGTTGAAAGAAATCATCGATCAAACCTTGGAATAAGAACTGAGGACGCTTACGTTAAACACTTAGATCTTGCCGAACTCCTTTTTGGTTAAAGTAAGCAGCAAAAGCCGTTTTACCTAATTACAGGAGAGAACCAAAAATGAGGAGGTCAAACCATCCCAAGTCGGAATCTTCTATATAAATCTGCCTATAGTTTCATGCTACGGTTTACCACGCTTGGATTTTTTCGTTTTACCATCGTTAGTTAGAGGTTCCGGTTGATCGGGCGGGGTAGAGCGGCTTTCTTCGTATCTTGGTGTTTCTTTTTTTTGTTAATGCAACGACCAGATACAGGGAAAATAAGATTATGAATACCAGGAAGACATCTGCCACAGTCCAGAGAATATTAGGGATAACGGTATCAACGATATTGGGATTATTAGGGAGCCTCGCCATGAACTGTGTAACTGTGAATACTATCACGCCTCCCGCGATACCGGGAATCAATCTCTTGAGAAAATCTTTGTAGCCGCCGTAATAGTGGGAGGCCGTATAGAATAGAACCAAAAAAAGTATGCTGGCAGCTAAAAATGCCAGATAAATAGAGACGAAAACAATAATCCAAAGTAGTTTTTGTTGATAAGGCCATGAATTGATTAATGCAAGGTAAAAAACAATTGCGGTTATAATACTAGAGCCAATCATCGTACATGAATCGACAAATTCTTTCCTGAACTGGTTGGTTCTAGTCATATTTTCACTCATTCGCCTTTAAACGATTCTTCATCGACTTTCTTCATCTTCGTATCTGAAAACTGGATAAGGCTTTCCTTGTTTATCTTTATAGGGCCAGGGTTCAATGGGGAATTTTTTACAGTGTAATTTCCAATCTGTATGCAAGTTTCTCTGCATCTCATCCCCAATGAGTATGCCTCCGGGTGTGGCTTTTGCTTGAATTTTCGCTGCAATATTGATAACCGATCCAATAATGTCTTTGTGTTGTTTGGTCTCTGGACTTCCGACGATGATAACTGATGCACTGCCAGCATCTAATCCAATTCTTATGTTTACCTTTTTAAGACCATGCTGTTCAAGAAGAGGATTCAGTCCATTATAAACAAGTCTTCTGATAGTGAGAGCACAATCTAAAGCTAAGTCGCATTTAGTAATAAAATTAGGCTCTGGGAAATATGCAATAAGTCCATCTCCAGTATATTTTAAAACTTGACCTTTGAATTTTGGAATGACATTGCTCATTTCATAGAGCAGAGTTTGAATCGTTCTAGTATAGCCTTCTTCGCCAAGTTCCTGGACTAATTTGGTTGAGCCAACTAAGTCTATTGACATTATCGCAAAACCGAGGTTATCTACAGCGAGTGATTCAAGGTATTCTTCAGATTTATCTTTGAACTGAATATCAGTCTGGCCACTCTCGATCAATTTTGAAACATGGGGTTTTCTTGATTCAACATATTTATCAGCATCCTCAATCTCAGGGGGTTGGTAAAATATCGGCTGCCCTTCCATACTCTTCGCAAGGTCTTGTAGAAGGTCTTCAGGCATAAGGTAATCATCAAATTTATCATGCAAATACTTCTTTCCATCCTTTCCGGTTACCCAATCATATCTCTTCGGATTGGGGACAAGAGAAACCCCGACGATCCCCTTTTTCGCATCTATTACTTGAGGTTCCATAACAAAATCTATACGTCTTCGCATTTTTACTGGTTCATCAGTCATAATCTACCTCCATATCACCCGTTTATCGAAGCCAAATCTGTCCTTTATTCCCCCATTTATCGACGAATAATATAAACTCGATCATATCTCTTAACAACCTCCCTCCCAACCTCACCCCGTTTTCTTTCCCTATCTCTTTAAACAAGTCGTCCCATTGAAACTTCTTGTTACCCGATTCAGTATAACGTTTCTCACATCGAGCGACAAAATCTGGGGTTAAAACACAGGTAAAATCTACCCCGTCAGGAGGTTGATAATACTGAATGATTTTCAAATTTAGAAGCATTTGAATGGTTTTCCTGTGATAAAGAGACAGGCTTGTGGCATAGTGATCTATTCCGTATTTCTCCCCATATTTTTCATCCCACAGGGAGGCAGGGTATTTCTTCCCGTTTATTTCGACGTATTTTTCATCCCCTTGCTTTGACCCTTCCATGAATGCTCCTTAATTGATGCCTCTCCCTGAAATTATAAAGCATATAGCAGGTTTGCTTTAAAGATTTTTCACTTTTAAGACATCAAGAAGGTCGCTTTTCCAAGGTTCAACTAGGGTTTTAGGGACTCTTTGCATAATCTTAAGGAGACGGGGATCATTATCTACTCGCTCTAAATCAATAGTTTTGATATAGCGGTATTCCCATTTCCCGGTTTGATTAAAGAGGCAGACGGCTAGAGTATCAAAGTGATCAACGCGGTAACTCCTTGTATTGGTTCCATCCTTGGAGTTTCGGGTTTTCTGAATCTCAACCTTGTAGGAGGGTGGCTTTGTGAATACCTCATTTCGGAGGTTCTTACATTCGAGGCGATGATTCCGGCCCTCATAGGTAAAATAAAAGTCCGGTTCCCCGTCTTTGTCATTCCATTGGAGGTCACTTATGGTTCCTGCATTCTGGAGTTTCGTTAACATTTTATCGAGATAGAGTTCAGCGAGTTTCCCTTTGACATCCACCTGCGCTCTGAAACCATGCGAAATCGCATCCAGGATGTCCTCTTTCGAGGCGTTAAAAACCTTCTCCAGCTTGTGAACCATGCCCTTAGGCTTTAAAAATCAGAAAACTTAATATAAGGCAAGACTATCTCAGGTGTGTCTTGAGTGTGTATTTTCAAGATGGGGGGGGCGAGAGATGAAACGAAAACGAGTTCAGGTTGTCTTCAATCAAGAGCAATGGAATCTAATCGAGAAATTCCGGGGCGAGATGGGAACCGGGGACGCTGAGATTATCCGTAATATTATCCTGGCATGGATGGCTGAAAAATCCATGATTTCCACCTCAGCGAAAAACAAACTTAACCAGAAGAAAGAGTGATCTATGGACCAACTGATTAACCCAATAATCAACCCATTTAAAAACAAAATCCAGGAGAATCCCTTCTATTTTACGGATCGGGGAGCGGCCTACCTCGGTGATTCAATCGAGTTACTAAAGAAAATCCCAGATGAATCAGTTAATCTCATAATGACCTCGCCCCCGTTTGCACTCCAATTCAAGAAGAAATATGGCAACGTCGCCCCAGAGGAATACGTTAACTGGTTTGTCTCCTCATTCAAATACGATTTTCACCGGGTCTTAACCAAGGATGGAAGCCTGGTTATTGACGTCGGGGGAAGCTGGAATAAAGGAGTACCGACGAAATCTCTCTATAACTTTGAGCTCCCCATCGAACTCTGTAGGGAGCAAACGATTAAAGAGCAAAAAATCAGGTTCAACCTAGCCCAGGATATCTATTGGTACAATACCGCGGCCTTACCCACTCCCGCCGAATGGGTCAACGTAAGGCGAATACGAGTCAAGCCAGCGGTGAATACTGTATGGTGGCTCTCGAAAACAGAGTACCCCAAGGCCGATAACCGCAACGTTCTACGGCCCTATAGTAAGGCGATGCAAGACCTCCTCGTGAACGGGTACAGACCAAAGGAGCGGCCCTCAGGCTACAAGATCACCCCGAAATTCAACAAAGACCTTGGGGGCGCAATCCCCCCGAATCTCCTAGAGTTCGGCAACAACGACGCTAATAGTTCTTACCTGAAGAAATGTGAGGTAGCGGGCATTAAACCACACCCGGCCCGATTCCCTAAGAAACTACCAGAGTTTTTCATTCGATTCCTCACAGGTGTAAATGACGTAGTTCTAGACCCCTTCGCTGGCAGCAATGTAACCGGCAAGGTAGCACAAGAGCTAAAGAGAAAATGGATAGCCTTTGAAATAATCGAGGAATACCTCGAAGCCTCTAAATTCCGTTTTCCCGCACTCGGTCAAGACCAAAAATCAGGCAACGAAATAACAAAATCATTGACCACATGAAAACGGGCTTTGCTTTCAGGCCTGCGGCGCATTATCTACGGCCGCGTGGGGTTGTTCTGTCCTAAAATGGTATGTATGGTTCCTAGTTGATTCTACGGGCCTTTATTGGAATTTTTTTCTTGCTTGATTTTTGGTTCTCGAAAAGGGCTAATGCAAACAAAGAGGCATCTGCCAATAGTGCTTATGAACAATCCTATAGTGATGAGGATTAACCATATATTTAGGGTGTTCTGGATAAAATAACCATAACAGCACCAAGAAGTCAAACCACCTAGAATCGGCAGGGACGCTTTTACACCTAACGTGAAGTTTTTATGAAGTATTGAAAGCCGCTGCTCCTCTGTCTCGCTCATTAGTTTACTTCCATTCCAAGGTAACTCCACAATTCGGGCACCGATATGCTCTTTGAGGTACCTGGGTTCCGCATCTTGGGCATGGTGTTCCCAAGGTTTTTTTCAACAAATATCCTACTAAGGCACCACCTATCAAACCAAGTAAAAAAGCTGCTATCGCTTCGTCTCGATCTTCGTCTTTTCCCATTTTTCCTCGAAGGTTGATTTGGGAAAGTCATATCTCTAGTTATATTTTTTGTTAACCCCCACCAAATAAAAATATGAAAGGAGGGGGAAGCTGATGACGGGAAAACATAAGTAAACTCTGCCTTCTGGGCCAGCCCCGCCCGTTTGACTTCAACCTGAGGAGAAAGAGGAGGTTAGCGGCCACCACAATAAACCACCAGCCCCTAAAAGACAGGTGACAAGTCCGAGTGGTCTACCCGTCGAAAAGTCCGAAGACCACGACGAGGAGGACCATTATGGCGATGAACGTACTAAAGTACGAGACAATCGTTCCCTCAATAGTTTGGCCAGATCCAGCAACAAGCTGATTCGTTAGGGGAATTATGACGGCCACGTCGATAATCACGATTGCAAGGACAAACACTAGGGAATGAACGATGTGCGCCTTGAAGGTCCGCGTCTGATGTCGAAAACATCCTGTTGTTTCTTGCTGTTAGCACTTCCCAAATTCCTTTTTCCGTTCCTTCGCGTCTTTGCCCGTCGCCTCTAACAAAAACTCGTTCCACTTCCGGATGATCGTCCCGTCCCCCGTGATCTTCTTCGGCGGCACGATATCCACCTGCAGCTTGTTCTTCTCCCGCTTCAGGTTCACCTCCCCGATCCCATCAGCGGAGAACGAAATCCCCTCGGTGATATCGCCGTCCGCCCCGAAATACCTGGCGACCAGCGAATTCAAATCGACATCATGACCACGTTTAATCGAGTATTCCCTCATAGTACCCCCCATAAGCCAACCCAGAATTTTAACCTTTTCATCGCCCCCGAAAAGACCCCCGATGCAGCACCGACGACAACGGCCGCTTCGGCACATGCAACACCCCATCACTGTCCCGCCAGTACTTCACCGTATCCTCCCGCTCCTCTACCACCGGCTCCTCCGCCTTATACCCCAGCGCGATCACCGCATCAACGAAAAACGAATCGGGAACACCCAAAATCCTCCGAATCCTCTCCTTATCAATATTGCACAGGATGCAACTCCCCACCCCCTCAGACTCCGCCAACACCACCATCGACGAGGCCGCAAGCCCCATATCCCGCAGCGTGAACGGCTTCTCATCCCTCGCGACCATGACGATGTACGCCACCGGCCGCTCCCCCTCCGCCGGCACCCACGCCGGCTCCAAATACGCCGCCCATTTCAACGCGGGAAACACCCGCGCACACCCCTCACGATCCGAAACCACCACGTACTCAAACGGCTGCAGATTCGCCGCCGACGGCGCCAGCCGCGCCACATCCACACACCGCTCCAACAACCCCGCAGGCAACGACCGCTGCACAAACCGCCGGACCGTCCGCCGACCCACCATCACCGAAAACAGATTCATCCACTAGTCACCTCACCCTGGAAAACACCGCAATACGTATAAAAGCTATCGATAGCCTCTTTAACAGCCCCACCTTATCACCAAAAGACCGTCCCATGGCAAAGAAACCAGCCACCGCCCAACGCACCTTCCACCGCACCGCCCCAAAAACACACGAAAAAGACCTCATCGACAACGCCAGATACCTCCAACAACACCCCGACTGCCTCCTCCCCACCGGCTGCGACAAATATTTCGCCAAGCTCCACAATCACCTCACCGCCATCGCCACCCTCCACGACAACCCCGACCGACTCAAAAAACTCGCCAACAAAAAAACCCTCGAAGGCGCCGTCGCCGGCACCCTCCTCCTCCTCGACACCGAAAAAGCACCAGTCCTCGGCTACCTCAAATTCTCCACCGGCGAAACCGTTATGTACGCCCAACGCGGCGCCGCCGACAAAGAACACCTCATCGCCGCCCAACACTGCCAAGACCCCGTCTACCGCCTCCTCGGAATTGCCACCTACGCCAAGAAAAAACACCTCAACATCTACTCCTGGGACACCGGCTATGCCTGCACTGGACGCACCCCCCAACCACCCACCGACTTCCTCACCTTCCTGCTAAAAAAACTCTCCCTCACCGCCCAAGACGACACTGCCGCCTGCCCACACATCCCCCCCTCAACACTGAGAGAAAAAAAACCGGTCTCAACGCCGTACCTCCGCCTCGACTGGCACTCCGCCCACCTTATCATCGGCATCTGCGAAACCTGCGCCAAGATTAAAGGCAACACCATCATCGCCATGACCAGATACTTCATCGAACCAGACCTCTCCGCCGATATCACCGCAGACGTCATCTCCGCCTACTCTGCCGCCCACGAAGAAAACCCAAGAGACAAACGACGCGCCACCCGAGCCTACTTCTCCGGCGCCCTCACCGACGCCCAATTCATCAGCGACCGCGCAAAACACCACCAGACCTCGGTCCGACAACAAACCGACCGCGTCCTCATGGCCAAAGGAGAAGCCTACGACTCACCACAATCCTTCATCGACGCCCTCCAGCCCTCACCCGAAGAACGCCAAGCCCTCGACTACATGCTCACCAGGACCAACCAATCCATCGTCATCCCGGAAAAAACAGCGGCCAAAGTCTTCGAACAACTCTGGACCCCCTACGGCAAAGACTTCATCCGCAGCATCGTCAACGACCCACACCAAGCAGACGCCCTCAGCCAACTCCATGACTCCCCAACCACAATCCTAAAGATGGCCTTCGAATGGCGGGACCATCAAAGGCTCCTCCAAGAACTCCCCCAGTACACCACCCTCCCAGCCCTCGCCCAGTTCGCGGACACCATCACCCGCATCTACAAAACCGAAGGCACACAAAAAGCAGTACGAGAACTCAAACGACGACCGGACACCCCCCAAGGGAAATCCCTCGAATACGCCTTCCTCCTCGCCTTCCAGGCCGAAAAAGAAGCCAAATGGAAATTCACCTCCGAAGAAATCAACTACGGCGAATTCCTCAAACCATCCGTCGAACGACTCCTCAACGCCACACCCACGGAGTACACCAACTCTCTGCAACAACTCCTCTCCGCCAGCGGTTCCACCGAAACCATCAACGAACCCACAGAATAACAAAACAAAGGAAAAAGAACGCACTCAAGAAACCGAAGACTATTTTTTCTCCTTAATCTCCCGCAACATCTCCTTGCCAAACACCGTGATTCCATACAGCTTGATGTTGTTGCGGCAGTTCTTCTCCTCCACGATATCAAGATTCAGAAGAGACTCATCCTCCTTATACCGCGTCTCCATCCCCCGGATCGCCCCAATCACATTCGACGGCGTCGTCCGCACATGATACGCGATGTCCGCCGTATAACTATAATTCGGACTAATCTCAGAAAGATACTCCGCTATCTTAATCCGCACATTACTGCGCCGCAGCGCCCGCACCGCCAACGGCCGCCGAAACTCGAGCGTCTGTCCTGTAGCATCCTCGTTCTGCATCCCGCATCCACCTTCCAACCAGCGAAAACCCGTCCTAGTTAATAAAGCCATTTCTCATGTAAGTCCCCCGGTATATCTCCCGGTACATGTCCATGTATGTATCCAGCCGCCCGCATACCTATCTGCACACCCACCATCCGAACCATCGAAAAAAAATTAGACATGCGGGACAAACCCAAGGAAAAAATACTGACCCAAGATAACGGTCAGACTGAAGATAACCACCGCGACGATCATGGTCCGCCCCAGGCTGTACATGAACAGCGACCGGTCATCGCCCTCATTGATGCCGTTCGTGAACCGCGTCAACAACACCACCAGCTCAAGGAGATACACACCGATAATCAAGATGAAGTACTCCGGCTGGATGTTCTGCGCGGAGAACGCCGTCGATATCGGCAACATCGAGAGAGATGAATCCTCAGGAATGACTGAGAACTGTGATTGCACCGAAGAAAGAATCGACGCAATCAACGTCGTGATACTCAAGGTGACGCCCGCAATCAACGGCGCGAACACCGTCGTCGTCGCCCGCAGCGTCGACGTCAACTCATTGAGCATATCCCGAATCTTCGCCTCGACGTCCTGCAGGTCTCTCAAATGATCCGCAATCCGAATAATCGAGAGGCTCACCGCCTGCTGGCTTTTCTGAATCCCCTCGACAATAAGCCGCGTAAGCGCCTTGATTCTATCCGAGGAGACGTACTTCAGAGACCCGAACTCAGGGTGGAAGAACGCATCTCGTAGGCTGATATTCATGGTCTGCAACAGGTATCCTGTATGAGCAAGGACCTCCGAGATCTTCGTCCCCACCATCGCCTGCGCCGTGAACTGGATACTCTCCTCAGGCGACCGGTCTTCTGCGAGCCGCTTCCCTAAAACATAAAGCGCGTCACTGAACTCCCGCTCCATCGCCTTGATTCCATCGCGAATCCTCTTATAGGGCGTATAGACGCGAAGGCAGTACCATGAACCGCCGCCTGTGATCCCCCAGATGAGGAACAAGCTTAGAGGGATGATCCCTTTAATGCGCGCAAAGATGCCTGACCACGAAGATAGCGAGAGCACGAACGGAACGGCGATGAGGCCACCGATGAGAAGGGCGATGCATCCCTCCTGAAGTGTGTGGATGTTTTTCAGATCTGGATGTGTGGGGGAGATACGCGGGGGCGCGAACGCTGCCGGCCGCGACAGGAGAATCCTCCACATGAAAATGAAAACGAAAATAGGGATGCCCACGTCATAGAGCAGAAATACTTCCAACAGGGAGAGGTGGATGCCGACGAGGCTGGCCGCGGGCAGCATCGCAACAAGCGAAAGTGGAATCATGATGCCGACTGAATAGAGAATCATGGTTGGCTGATGGAGGGCGTTGACGAACTTGTTCATCAGCTCCTTGGTGCCATCAAGGGAGACTTCGAGGGCGCGGTCCAGGGTGAGGGACCGGGAGACCTCGTCGTGTTCGCAGATCGAGGCCTTGATCAGATGAAGTGAACGGCGGAGGTACTCATGCCATTGCCCCCAGTATTGGGAGAAGGCAGTGAGCGCCTCGTCGATGCCGTGGTAGAGCCGGATCTCCATATCCCAGAGAAGTTTGCGCAGGTCGGCGGCGAGGTGTGTCTTAGATTCCGTCGCGGCGAACTTCACGCTGTTCTCTAGGTTGGGGACGATCTTGAGGGACATGACGAGGTAGCTGAGGATTTCCGGCACATCGCCAAGCGATTGGATGCGGGCATACTTAGCGTAGGAGCTGGGGTAGGCAGCGATAGCGTTCATGGCGGTGAATGGGACGATGACAAAGGAGAGGATGAGTCCCGCCAAAAGCAGGAGGTCGAGTGGCTGTTGTATAATAGTACAAATGGTGAGTGTGATGATGGCGGCGGTAAGGCAGATGAGGAAGGCGAGAAGTGCGGCTACGTGGGAGAAGAGGAGGATGTCGCATGGCTCGAGCTCAAGGCCGCTGAAGGCCAGGGAATGGAGGAATTCCCGGGAGAATGACTTGGCCTTATCGGTGGGGCGGCTGAGCCAGGGGAAGTGGCGTTTTGTGAAGGCGACGCCGGAGAGGTACCAGTGGCCGGTGGTCATGCGAGGCCCCGGCGGTACTCTGTGAACCATTGGTCCCAGTGATGTCGGATCCAGTGGTAGCGGTCGGTGTCCTTGCGGTGGCGAGCTTGCTCGATGAGAAGCCAGAGGGCGTTGTTGGCGTCGCGGGTCGCGGCCGCCTCGAGGAGGAGGGGCTGGGTGGCGCTGTGGTCGACCATGGTTTGTTTGATGGCGGCTCTGAGGTGGATGTTGGCGAGGGCGTCTTCGATGCTGATGCCCCATTTCTTGGCGATGGTGCTGATGACGAGGGATTGGCCCATGTCGAGGAGGTCGGTGGGGTGGAGGGTGTCGGTGGCAGCGTCGTAGGTCATGAGGTCATGGAAGACTTTGTCGGGGTCTGGGGTGGTGGTCCAGCCGGTTTTGGCGGTCTCGGAGATTTGGGTGATGCGGCGGTGGCGTTCGATGCCGCCGCCTTTGCGGATTGGGGCGGCGATGATGATGGCGTCGACGGCTTTGAAGGAGGTGGGGGGGACGCCGATGTCGTAGACGACGCGCTCGTAGACGTCGCGGGTGGTGGCGCCGTGGATAGTGCCCATGATGAGGTTGCCGGCGGCGCCGATGCGCATAGCTTCGAAGAGGACTTTGGCTTCGAGGCCGCGGACTTCTCCAAGGATGAGGACGGATTCGCCGAGGCGGAGGGCGGTGCGGAGGGCGTCGGTGGGGTCGATCTCGAGGGAGGTGGCGTGAGTGGCGATGGAGCGGGTGATGAGGGATTGGAGTTTGTAGCCGTGGTCTTGGAGTTGTTGGACGGGGAGTTCGGGGGTGTCTTCGATGGTGAGGATGCGGTAGCGTTGGGGGATTTCGAGGAGGAGGGCGGTGAGCAGTGAGGTTTTGCCGGCGCCTCGGCTGCCGGCGATCAGGAGTGTGGCTTGGCCGTCGACGAGGAGGCTGAGGAGGCCGGCGGCGGCTGGGGTGAGCATGTGGTTTTTAATAAAGTGGGCGAGTGTCCAGGGATGGGGGCGGTGGCGGCGGAGGGCGAAGGCGATGCCGCGGGGGGTGAGGGGGTTGGAGATGGCGGCGATGCGGGTGTGGTAGGCGGGGAGGTCCATGTCGAGGACGGGGGAGGCTTCGCTGAAGGCTCTGGCGCTGATGGCGCGGAATTTTGATGCGAGGGCGTCGATGTCGGTGTCGGAGAGGTAGATGTTGGTGGTGTATTCTTCGCCGTCGTGGACGAGGTGGATGGGGTTGTGGTGCGAGGGGGCGTTGATGTAGATGTCTTGGATGCGGTGGTCGAGGAGGAGGTCTTCGAGGATACCGAGGCCGGCGGTGTAGCGGGCGTAGGTGTCGGCGAGGTAGTCGAGGCGGTCGGGGGGAAGCGTGGTGGTGAGGGTGGCCAGTGTGGTGGCGGCGAGGTGTTTGAAGTAGTCTTCGGCGTGGGTGGCGTCGAGGAAGGTGGTGTCGGTGGGGCGGTGGGCGGCGAGGGTTGTGCGGAGGGTTTCGAGGAGGTGGAGTTCGTGTTTGGGGAGGGTGTATTCGGGTGGGACGATGAAGTAGAGTTTTTCTGGTTTGTCGGTGTGGGCGTAGAGGGTGATGTGGGTGGGTCGTCCGCCGGGTCGTGTGACGTCGTAGGATTCGAGGAAGTGGGTGTCGGGTGGGGGGTGGAGGTGGATGTAGGAGTCGATGAAGCCGGGGCGGACGTAGGGGCGGAGGTGGTGGGCGTAGAAGGCGTCGGTGGGGGTGTCTTCTTTGATGAGTCTGGGGAAGTGGGTGTCGAGGTCGGTGAGGAGGTGGTGGTCGGGGTCGGTGGGGTCCATGTGTTGGAGGTGATCGGTGAGGGTGCGGTGGGTCTGTATGGGGTCGGTGGTGAGGGTGTCGAGGATGGCGTGGTGGGGGCTGTCTGGGGTGGGATGGTAGGTGCTGGCGCGGTCGATGAAGGCGGTGAGGGCGTGGAGGGTTGCCAGTTCGGTGTTGGTGTAGACTTTGACGATGGTGTGGTTGAGGATGAGTTGGGTGGTGCCGCGGTGTTTTCTGAGGAGGGTGAAAATCTGTTGTCGGCAGACGGGGTCGCTGAGGCTGGAGGCGCCATGGGTGCAGGCGCGGCAGTTGAGGGTGAGGGTTTTGGTGTGGTGGTGGGTGGTGATGGTGTGGTCGCAGTCCATCGTGTTCTGGTGTTCTCCCGCTTGGGTGTGGTGAGAGCGTCCGCTTCTCACAGGTATGGTGAAAGTGGTTGTTAACCTCCCAAACGAATGAATTATATATTATTTGATGTATTTAAGTTTTGGTTTGTCTGGGAGGTACATGGAACAATGATTCAGAAAAAGGCAGTCGGCGGTCGGTTCCGTGAGGCGCCGATGGTGCTTGGTCGTCGGGAGCAAGAGGCGAGGGGAGTCTTGCGTTTAGGGCGGTACCATGCGTTGGATGGGTCCGCGGGCGCTGAGGTGTATGTGGACGCGCTGCACCCGCATGTGGTGCTGATTTGCGGGAAGCGGGGGTACGGGAAATGGTACACGATCGGGGTTTTTCTTGAGGAGTTTCTAAGGTTGGAGCCGGAGGTGAGGGAGCATCTCGGGGTGGTCGTGGTCGATACGTTGGGGATCTTCTGGACAATGGCATACCCGGCAGTGCTGGGGAAGAATGGTGAGCAGGGGATGCCGGTGCGGGTGTTCGTCCCGGAGGGCTCTGTTAATCGGGCGCGGGGGCTTGGGATCGAGGTGGTGCCGTACGCGGTGCGGGTCTCAGATCTGTCTATTGCCTCCTGGTGCCATCTGTTCAAACTGTCGCCGATGGATCCGGTCGGCATCGTCCTAGCGAAGGCCGTCCTGTCGATCCGTGAGGAAAAACCGGAGTTCTCATTGAAAGACATCCGGGCGTGGCTAGAGGGATGCACGGAGTTCGACCCGCTTCTGAGAGTAGCCGCCGGGAACCTTATTCATATGGCGGAATCTTGGGGGGTTTTTTCTGCGCGGGGAGTACGGATCGAGGAAGTGGTGCGGCCGGGGGACGTCTCGGTGTTGGACATCAGCTATCTGCCAAGCGTGGAGCTGAAGGATACGGTCGTGGCGTTGGTCGCGGACCAGATCTTCGAGGGTCGGGTGCTGGCGCGCAAGGCGTACGAACGGGGGCGGCTCGGTCTAGACCCTGGCGAGCGGGGGCTGCCGATGGCGTGGCTGGCGGTGGACGAGGCGCAGGTGTTCCTCCCAAATCAGGGGGTAACGTTGAGTAAAGAGGTTCTGGTGTCGAAATGGATGCGACAAGGCCGGCAACCGGGGTTGTCCCTTATCATGGCGACGCAGCGGCCGTGTGCGGTGGACGAGGAGGTGTTCGCCCACAGTGACTTAGTAATCTGTCATCGGGTGACGGCGCAGGAGGACCTGGTGGCGTTGGGGCGGGTGCGGCCGGAGTACCTAGCGGGCGACATCGGGGGGTTGATCCGGCAGCTGGGCCGGGAGAAGGGGGTAGCGGTGGTGGTGGATGATACCTCTGAGTCCGCGCATGTGGTGCGGATCCGTCCTAGGGTGACGTGGCATGCGGGGGAGGAGCCGGTGGCGCTACCGGCGGAGAGACGGTGAGATGCGTCGACTGGACGCGTGGGGGGTGGAGATGGTCCCGATCCGGGTGGTCATGAGCCTGGCGATTATCGGGGCGATTCTGGGGGTGTGGGTAGTGGGGGTGTATGTGCTGGAGCCGACGTTGGCGTCGCAGCGGCTGCGGGGGGAGTGCGAGGGGATCGCAGGGGAGTTGGTGAGTCTGGTGCGGGGTGGGTCGCCGCGGGATCTGCGCGACCCGATGGCGGGGCTGGGGACGCGGCGAGTGATGCCGGTGGAGGTGCCGGATGGGTGTGTGTTTGTGTCGTTTGGTGGTGACTCGGATCCTGATGGGGACGGGGTGTTGGAGGCGGGGGTGACGGGGTCGGGGGCGGTGATCGTGTTCTTGGTGCAGGGGGCGAGCAAGGAGGTGGTGTGGCTGTCGGATCCTGATGTGGGGTTTCGCGCTGGGCTCTTTGAGGATGGGCGGGTTCAGCTTGGGGACGAGAGTCTGATTTTAAGAAAAGAGGGACGGACGATGTTGGCGTTCGAGCTGGTCCGGGATTCAGAGAATATGTACATTTTGGTGTACCGTGTGTGATGTCTACTGGGGGTGGAAAAGAGAAATATAAAAAAAGAGGGATGAATAGGTGTATTAGAGGACGGGGATCCAGGCGGTGATGACGGTGAAGCCGACAGCAGTGAGGTTGTTGTAGACGCCGGTTTTTATTTTTTCACCGACCCAATAACCGAGGAAGCCGAACATGAAACCGGAGTATTCGCCGGGCGGCGAGGTCTTCTTGACGAGCCCGGTGGTCTGGATGCCGTCGGTGGCGTTACCGTAATGGAAGCTGACGATGTCGAAACCGATGTAGTTGATGAAGCTGTTCAGCCCGAGGACGACGGTGCTCCCGTTAGGGGTGATGCTGTTGAGGGTGACGCTGATGGCGCACATCGCGTTGATGTTGGAGTTGTTGATCGCGGGGAGGACGGTCCTGGTTCGCGTGGCATAGTGCGGATAGAGGGTGGTGGCGGCATCGTTGCTGATGAGGCCGTAGTGCTGGAGTACGTGGATCTGGGCGGTAAAGGACTCTTTGGTGAGCGGACCCGAGGATCTGATTTCACTGAGGTCGTGTTGGAGCGCGCGCCATTGGCTGGTGGGCATCTGAATGGTGCGGGTGATTGGGGTGTGGCCGGTGCAGTCGACGAAGTCGACGGTGGTTAAGGTGTTCTGTTGGGTGTCGGTGGCCTTTTGCGTGTATCCGACCGATGCCATCAGGACGCAGCCGATGACAATGAGTGGGACAATGTTATGGATCTTCATCTTGGTTCCCCCATGTCGGGGAGCGCTTCCCTCGTATTTGAATATTTCGTCACACATGATTTTTTCTAGGATTTACCTGTTAAATTTCGGTATTTTTTTTATTTTAAACTGGTCTGGATTGTGTGGTTATGGCGGAGGCAGGAGCAATGAGGTCGGCTGGTGTGTTCGGCTGTGACGACGGATATCTGCTCGTACGGATGGGTTTGTGGTGATTTTTTTGGCTGATTTTCGGTGAATTCAATTCTTATCGTTATTTTGTGAAGTTTGTAATGCTTCTTAGTTAATTTGTAAAGGGAAGAAATGAAATCGATAAATTCGTGTTAGCATGGCTCTTATTTACAGCAATGCTATTTGCTAACAAGTATTGCCAAAACTTTAACAAATCTTCCATGTTATTTGCTAGCATATAATGCAAATAGCTCTTACATAGTCCATTGCTACTTGCTAACAATTATATACAAGTGCAAGAGAAAATCTAGCATGGATAATGCGCGGCTGCCGCGCCAAATTCGTCGTAAAATCCAGGCTTTCGATGCTCAAACAAGAGGATCCTCGGTATCTCCTTCGAGAAAACCAGAAGTAGAATGATTCTGCATATCTGTTGGCATCCCTATCTATCAGGAGAATAACAGGAAGGGTCCAGGAGGGAAACCCAGACTTTTCCATTTCCCTCGTCATTCATATCGGTAGTCCAAATGGAATGAGAAAGATGCGGCCAAAGCAAAAAACACCTACTTTAACTCCAAGATAAATGGCATGCCATGATGTAGCACTAACATCTTTTGAACTTGATTGTAGACTATTGGGTCGATTATCTTTTCATGTTTTGCTGCAACTAAAAGATTCATCCATCTATGGTAACCACAGTAGACAGGATTTTTCAAAATTGTAGAAACGCATTTCTTCGCCCAGACACTCCCTTTTTTGGACCGAACATGGGCCGAATTCAGCATCTTACAGATAGTACCCAGGCTTTTTCCTTCAAGATACCACTGATAAATTTCCTTAACGATCTTTGCTTCTTCTGGGTAGACCTTCAATTCGCCCTGAAAATAAATATATCCGTATGGGATGTTGAATCCGGCATGTCCTTTCCTTTTAACACGTTCCTCCATGCCATTTTTAATTGCATATACATGTGAATAGGGATCATTCCTAATTTTTATAAGCGTCTCTTGAAAATCAATATTTGTTTCTCGGCAAAAGCATTGAATAGCTTCTTCTTCGGTTTTTACATTGTAATAGTTGATTAATTCTTTACTGGAGGCGAATCGCAGGAAAAGATTTGTTAATAGAAAAGGATCACGTGGTGCAATGTTATGGCAATGATGACAAAGAACCACGCAGTTATCTAATGTTGATTGACCACCGAGCTCATATGGGACAATATGATGGCATTCGGGGTCTTTTTCGGACCAACATCGCTCGCAATGATTATTTGCTTTTTTCAAGGCTTGGGCTTTTATTTCCCAGGAAAAATCATTCTCCCTCATGATTCCTCTAACTTTTTACGGTTGTAGGTGCTTTGATTTTCTTCAATTGACGGCGAACAATCGTCTTCCTCTTTTTAATAATCTCTTGGACCTTGGTGAAAGTATTTTGATCGATCAAGGGCGGATAATCCCCCTTGTTCATATATTTCTCCCAGTGAAGAAATCCATAATAGAGCGGATTCTTAAGAATTACTTGAATGGTGTGAGGTCCCCATTTTTTGTTCTGTTTCGAAGGAATTCCTTCTTGATTAAGCAATTCTGCAATTTTATCCATACTTTGTCCAGCAAGATACAACTCGAAGATTCTTTTTATCTGGGGGGATTCTGTTTTATTTTCGACGAGTTTTCCATTGACGTAGTCATACCCGTATGGTATGTTAAAACCTAGCATGCCCCCATTGGTTTTCGCCTTCTGCTCCATCCCGATGTACACGCGCTCGCCGATCTGCTCGGACTCCAGCTGTGCAATCCGCTGGATGATATCCATGACGAACCGCCCCATCGCCGTCGACGTGTCCAGCGACTCCATCATGGACACGAACTCCTTGCCCTCTCGGCCGAGCTCCTCCATCATGGTCATGAAGTTCTTGGAGTTCCGATGGATCCGGTCCATCTTGATGACCAAGAGCGTATCCCACTTCCCCCGTTCCTCCATCATCCGGATGTACGCGGGACGCTTCGCCTTTCGTCCGCTGTACCCGTCATCGATGTACTCGCCAGCCACGGACCAGCCGCGCGCTGTACAATACGCACGCAGTTTCTCAAGCTGCGCATCAAGCGAAAAGCCTTCCTTGGCTTGGTCTTCAGTCGAAACCCGCGTGTAGATCGCGGCTCGAACCACCGCCGGTGCATCCATCCAACGACCACGAACGCGTCAACAAAATTTAAGGATTCTCATCCCAGCCAACAACAAAAATCGTGAATTAAAACAAGAGTATTAATAAGTTAAACAAGAAACGTAACAACAGAAACAAAGGAAAAAGGAGGCCTTAATACTCTCCGGAACTCGGCTCCTCCTCATGCTCCGTCGTGAAATCCGAGAGGTCGTACTCCACCGTACTTCTACTGGCCTGTGACTGCTTCTTGATATGACACCCGCAGATCTTACAGTTCCCACTCTCGTCGAACTCACGCCAATCCATGCACTTCTGACAGAAGTCATCCGTGCCGACCGAGAGCTTTTTCATCAACACAACCCCACAATTGTGTGTCAGAGAGGTAAAAACAAAACCAATAAAAAGATTTCGACACCCAAAAAGACACAACCAAATTGAAGAGTTTATAAGAACACAGCGCATTCTCCTCCCTATAATCACGACCAGGGGATGACCCATCGCCATAGACCTCCTTAGCTTCTACTCCTCAGACCTCTTCAAATGGGTACTCCTCCCTATCCTCATCTTCTGCGCACGCCTCACCGACGTCTCACTCGGAACCATCCGCATCATCTCGTTATCACACGGGCTAAAATACATCGCCCCCCTCGTCGGCTTCGTCGAAATCAACATCTGGCTGCTTGCCATCGGCCAAATCATGACCAACCTCAACAACATCCCCTGCAGCCTCGCCTACGCCGCCGGCTTCGCCACTGGCAACTTCGTCGGCATCATCCTCGAAGAGAAAATCAGCATCGGCATGGTCATGATCCGCATCACCTGCAAGCACGACACCACCCAACTCATCGACAGCCTCAGAGCCGAAAACTACGGCGTCACCACCTACGACGGCCAAGGCAACACCGGCCCCGTCAAAATCATCACCGCCATCATCCGCCGCAAAGACCTCCCCAAGATCATCCAACACATTCACAGCATCCACCCCCACGCCTTCTACTCCATCGAAGACGTCAAATCCGTCGCCGAAGCCCAATTTCCCCATGCCAAACGCCACCTGTTCACCTCAGGCAGAAAAGGAAAATAACAACAACAGAAAAAACAGGCAAAAAACCAATCTACTTCCCAAACGCCTTCTTCTTCATCTCACTCGACACGAGATGGAAACCGGATTTCGCATCGATAACCGCCGCATCAATCATCTCCGGCACCAACTTCTTCTTCGACGACTTCTGCAACGCAGCCACCGACAACTCCAACGCATCACCGATCGACAGATTCGCCGCGTAATTCGACGCAAAATACGTCATCGCCGTCTGGCTCTTACTCCCCTCACAAATCGCCTTATACTCGAGGTACGCCCCAGACGGATCCGTCGAAAATAGATGCACCCCACGCTCGTCGATCCCAGCCACAAGCAAGACGACCCCAAAGGGCCGAACGCCGTCGAACTGCGTATACATATGCTCGTACTCACAAATCGTGTCAACCAGCGCCTTCACCGGAATCGCATCCAGGTACCGGATCCGGTTCAATTGCGCCTCCTCTCGAGCAAGCTCAATCAAATGCCGGCCATCCGCGACCAACCCGGTCACCGTACAAATAATATGGTCATCAATCCGAAAAATCTTCTCCAGAGACGTCGACGGCACCAGATGCGACAACTCAGGGCGTTGCGCAAGCAACAACGCCCCATTCTTGAACTTCACCCCGATCGTCGTCGCGCCCTTCTTCACCGCCTCACGCGCATACTCAACCTGAAACAACCGACCATCAGGAGAGAAAATCGTGCTCGCCTCGTCATACATCGAACCAGAAGGCTCCATACTGCGTCTCCACTCAGCAAATCATCAGGTTAGTGCGACACTTGAAATACACTAAGCCATTTTATAGTTTCTCTTCCCTAGCAGCCCGCAACCGCTCACCCAACTTCCGCAACATCGCGGTCTTCGGGCCAGACTTCACAATCACCAGACGACCATCACGCTTCCACGAGGTCCCCGGGTACGCGGCATCCTTTTCTACGACTATCGGCATCCGCAGCGCTTTCGCCGCCGCGATAAGATCATCACAGGTTGGCTTCTCCACCGCAAACCGCTTGGGCACACGACGGCCCTGCTCACGTGTACGGGAACTGTCAAAATACGCAGGCCAGACCACAACCTTGGACTCCCCACGCGAAACCAAAACCCTCTCCCTCCTAGCTTGAGAGGAGGACGGCATCAATGACGCCGCTTTGCCCCGGCCGCGAGGTGATCCGCGCCTTCCCCAGCTTCGTGTTGATAATCGCACCCTTCGTCAGGATGTTACGTCGGACGTAGTGGATGTTCGCCGGGTTCTCCACAACCGTGATGATATCGGTCTTCGCCGTGGTATGGGTCTTCGGATTAGTCACATACGCCTGGTTCCCGACCAGCAGCCGGGTCTTGCGATGATTCCCCCGGGTTCTCACGGGTTTCTGTTTGGTGCTTCCAATAGTGGGAAGCGTGGTCTCCCGCCCGATCTCAAACTTCCGCTTGTTTCGCGCATAGCGAATCCGTCGCCCGGTTCGGGACCGTCGGGGGCCGCCTTGCCATACTGCCATGAAGACACCGAATCCGCTAGGTATATTTAAAGAATATGGGGGCCCCTATCTGTCGCCGCCTCGAGAAAAACAGCCATGAGCTCTCCCCAGCCCTTACCCCTTGGCTACCTCCGGGCCGATGCTGGCAAAAGAGCCAGGCACGCTCATAGTCTGATAGCTCGTCGCAATCCAGGCATCGCTGCGCACGACCGTTGAGAGGCGAGCCTCGTCCAGACCGCCGCTCAGCCCCTGCAACGACCCCTCCGCATTCCCCAAGGAGAGATTCCCGCTGAGGAACACGCCTGAATCATCCAGGCGAAACACCTCAGAGCCATTCACCGACAACGTCACGTTGACGCCGTCATACCGCCAGGCGAGATAATACCAGGCCCCAGCCAATGCATCGAACCCTGTATCATGCCAGGAGCCATCATAGAAACAGACACTCACATCGTCGTTCAGGTACCCGTCGTCACTGTCGATCGCCGTCTCAAACCCTTTCGTCTTCCCTGTCATCCGCGCGAAAAAATCACCGGTCTGCGGCGGTGAATTCCGCACCCAATACTCAAGTGTGAACACTGCAGGATTCACCGAATCCGACCCCGAAACTGTAATCACATCATCAACGCCATTGAAAACCTCTGCATCCCCGATCACTCCCGATCCTTGTACCGGATGACCCTCACTTAGCTTCAAGCCGTCGTTCTCCTCCGAGGTACTGTCGGGTACTATTAATGCCGTCTCATCTCGCATATGCCAGACCCCGGAGAACGAATCATCCCATACACCGGACGCCTCCCCCTGGTTCTCACAGCCCGGATTCCCATAATACATGTACACGATGGTATCCTCTTCTGAGGACAGGGACGGGATCTTCACCCAGGCGACCAGCGCCCCAGAATCATTGTCGTACTTCTCAATCTCGTGGGGGAACTGTGTCGTATTGACATCGTCCACGAACACGATATCCCCACCGTCCGCCTGTGCATGCGCAGCCAGATCCGCGTCTGACTCCTCCGAGATCAAGACCGGGAAATTCACCAGATTGGACGAGACCCTCGAATGGTTCACGACGATTTTTTTCACATACGTCCAGTTGCTCCCCCACCACTGCGGAGGGGGAACCACCAAGAACCCATAGCCATGCTTGGTCACCGTCTGACTTGAACTATACACACGAATATGCTCCAATCCGCCGATGAGGAGGCACACCGAGACCCCGCAGACGAGGATCAGGACCCGCCAGCGCGAGGCCACGCCTCGGCTACCAGAGGAAAACCACCGACGACCCTCTGCAGATCTCACAGAGACTCCACCAGCGTCTCAAGGTCTTGTCTAGTCGATCCACCCCGGAGCAAACTGGACCGAAATCGTCACCAGATTAATATTGAAGATGACCGAACTGATCAGATGACTACCGCCGGTCAAGAAATTGAACGTCATCTTCGTCCGACCATTCTCACCAAGCTCATATGGAGAAATAGTGAAATCGCTCCCGTTCTGGAAGGTCTGGCCAGGGATGTTCGTTGGCGTACTCGTCACCAAATCCACAAACAACCGCTTCCAGATATCCGGATGGTACGTGGTGATTGTCACCGACGCAATCTGGTTGATAACCACGCTGCCATTGCCGACGAACTTAGTCTGAATCGGATACGTCCCATACCCACTCAGCGAGCTGACGCCGCCCGCTGCCTGCAGGTTGGTACACGTCCAATTGAATCGAAGAATATGGTTGTTGAAATCAGTCCAAATCGACGGCTTAATCAGAAACACACTGGACCCAGACTGATTTAAAATCAACGCGCCAGCCTCCAGCACATACCCCTGATTTAGATAATACGCATTCTCCGACAAATACTTCAGGATCGACATATCATACTGCTCACTGGCCAACGTCGTCATCGTCAACATCACAGAACACCCCTGATTCAGCAAATTGATATGCCCGAACGCCCGCTGCGACATCAAAAACCCCAGATTCTCGCTCCCAAGCGTAATCGACGTCGAAATCGGGATGTTCTTTGACAGCCCACCCGCAGATCCCTCAACGGCCTGCTGATCAATCGCATACTTCAACCGAGAAAACTGGTCCTCGACATTCCCGAGATGCTCGGCCTCACGCGCCTTCATCCACTTCGGGACATAATACACCTGCACCAGCGAGACCACCGCCAGTGTGAGCCCGACCATCATCACCGCGACTACAATCCCTGCGACCGCCTGCTGATCTCGCGTCAACCGTCTCTTCTTCCACATCATCATTTCTCTCACCTACGCATTCGGGTTATGAAACCGATTTCGAATCCAACTCGGGGAAAACGCTGATCCCCACAAGGAAAACTCATCAAACCACGCGTTATACTCACCGAAATACAACGGCGCCGTACCGACACGAATCGAATACAAATGACTCGACGCGGTATCAGGCGCAAAGTTGAAATGCCCCGCGGACCCTGACTCATTCCCATTCACTGTGAGGTTCATGAATCTCCCAGCCTTGTACGTCAGCACAACATAGTTCCAATCATTCGCATACCCCAGAGAAGTCGACACCACATGAACACCGGTATCATACACCTTCGCGGTGACCGTCGTCGCATTCGCATACAATTCATAGGCGTTCGCCTTAGAGAAAATAACCCGCTGCACCGGTGCCATCGTGACACGGATAGCCCTGACGATCAACCCGGTCCCCGACGCCTCAAGATACCGGTTCCCAGATTCATACACCATAGAAAGATCATAAGAATCCGCCGACGTCCCAAGCGACGTATCAACCGCTTCGGTGATATTCCCATTCTCACCGATACGAATACTCGCCACCCCGCTCGTCAGCGCATTATTCTTGTATACCACAAGGTAATTCCGCCCGTTCCCATAATGAAGAAGCATGGGATTCGTCGCAACTGTCGCCTGCGACGACGTCGACGAAGGGAAATTATACGTCAAATTATCAACATTATATTTTAAAATCGAGCCATTCACCCGAATCGGAACCGTGAACACGACGCTCGAATATTTCGTCCCCTCCCTCCGTGAAAACGTCACCGCGAACAGCGTCTGGTTCACCCGTACAATATCCGGATGATTACAGTACCGCGTCGTATCCGTAAACACATACTCATCGACTAATGAAATCGTCCTTCCGTTATTTGAAATAAGGACCGTCTTCAACTCACCCTTCGAGGAAACCCCGCTATACGCGACCGCATAATACCCACTCCCAATCCGATACACCACAGGCTCGGTGCACGCCGAGCCATCCAACGACGCATTCGCTAACATACAGCTCCCCGAACCCGTCAGCTGAATCGTCAACAACTTCCCACGGCCCGTCGAATAATCACGATACGCGACCAGACACACATTCGGATACTCGTCCACCGTGCACGCAACCGGCAGCGTACAGGTTATACCACTAATAACCCGTCTATAAGAAGACGTAATCTGCCCAACGGAATTGATTTGACCGACGGAAAAAACGAGCTGATTAGTATAATTCCGATACACAACCGCATACAGACTCCCACTCACCCGGAACAAGAACGGCTCATAGCACGCCTGATAGGGGTTCGCAGCCATCCACACCCCCGGCTCCAACCCCAACGAATCATTATAATACAAAGGCAACGTCCCCGACGCAGGCGCATAAAACGTCTTCAAAAACCCGCTCGTGTTAAACCCCTGATAAACCATCGCGCAATAGGTATCAGATAGCCGCAAGAGCCGGGGACGATAACAATAACACACCCCGATCTCCTTGGCATCTAAAATCGGCTTCGCAGGGATGGTCCCATCATCCTGAATGGTAAGCGTCTTCAGCAACCCGTTGTTCCCTGCCGCCCCGAGATGCTCAATGATCGCATAGGTCGGTCCGCCGCCAACCTGCACGATATCGGGGGCATCAGGCGTGTTCACATCGTAACTAAAATTCGCGACCCGAGTGAACAGCGAATAGGGCGTAGCGGGATTAATGCCAATTGTCCGAACGAATCCTTTCGTCCCAGAAGCAGTCTTCAATGTGTAGGAAAACACATAGGTGTACGTCCCAAAATGACTTCCTACACAAAGGACATGGGACGACCGGACCGTATACTGTGACCCTGAATAATCCTTATCATTGAAATCATACGCACCACCGAAGACATAATGGCTGGTCTCCTCGCCTCCCTGCGTATAAATTTGACCGTTTGCATTATTGATTCGAATAATTGTGATATAGCCCTTGAGATGATTTAAATCGTCGTTATAGGGTGAAGAGGCCCCCTCGCAGCCATAGACGACACCATAGAATTTGCCAGTGATATAGAAGATCTCTGGGTTTTCCCCTCGTTTTGAATCAAACTTACGTTCCCCATTAACCCGAGTCACCGCCCCAGTCGAAGGGTTAATCTGCACTACATAGACTCCGCCGTCATCATCACGGCATTTATAGGCGATTACAAAGTAATGATCTGGGGAGCCACCCTCCAGCTCGAGCATTTCTGGTTCCTGGATCAACACCTGCGAGCCAGTCAAAGAAATGACTGTACTATCATGGGTCATCGAGAAAACTGATCCTTTCAACGCCACAGTTGTCCCACCGCCCGTGATCGAAACACATTGGATGTAGCCATAGGAACTTGTGGCGGTTGTTGAGCTTCCATAGACGATTGCGTAGGTATTGCTTCCGACAAAGACGATGTCGGGAGAGTAACAATACCGAGGCGTGCTAAAGCCAAGATTCGTCAAAAACGATCCGATTTTTCCGGTCCCTGAAATGGAGACTGTCCGGATGTATCCATAGTTACTCTGTGTATACACAATCGCATAGATGCCGGTGGCACCGGCTACGGCAATGATTTTAGGATTGGCGCATGCTGTAGTGAATGAAGCCTTATTAATCACACATGTAGTCGCATTCGAATATATTGTGCCGCCATCAGAGATTCGGACGGTGGTTAGCCATCCATAGTTATTGGAAGCGCGGGAGACATAGGCATAGTACTCGCCCCCGAGAGAAATCCAGTTTGGATCATAACAACCATAGGAAGTATCGAAGAATTGCGATGAGGACGTCTGAGTCAAGGAGAGGGCGGATCCATTAGAGTTATTCATCGGTTTGACCCAGGTCTCAAACGTCATCTCGTCCGTGACATCGAGGGAATTTGAATCAGAGATGTTCACTTTATCGTCGATACCGTCGAACTGCATTGCATTCAAGACGTATCCCGGGCCATATCTCGGTCCTCGTAAAGTGTTTGGAAGCAAGAGACCGTTGTTACTCGAAACTGAATCGATCACGGGGCCTGATGTGCTGTCGAAGTTCCATTCTCCGATCCGATCGGAAGGCGTCGTGAAGGTCAGACCTAGGCCTTGTTTTGGGGTTGCAAGTCCCGAATATTTTAACTGAGCGCGAAACACGTATCGTTGTCCCGCGAGTAGATCATGGGCATCGTAGGTGAATGTGCCAGTATACGGTCCTGCGGGAGCGATAGTCAGGGTACTCCAACTGGCGTTCGGATCATAGAGACTTAAGGCGCTGTCGGTCTTGATTTGAATTCGAACCTGGGGGGTCGTTCGAGAGGATATGAAATTGTAGTTTGCAGTGAGTCTCGCTGTATGGGCCGTTATCTGTGAGGCCCCGATGGTTTGAATATAGGGGATGTTCCCTTGTTCGCCTTCTTGTATTAACCCGTGAATTATGACTGAATTTTGGCTGGGGTCGACCATGGAATATTCGACCTGGAGGCCGATGAGGGTTGTGTAGGATGAGTTGTATATAATCTCTTCCCCGGGAAGCCATGGTTTATTGTTGTTGATCGCTCCGACCGTGGTGACGTATTCATGTTGATTAATCGTAAGCGTGATGCGGATTCTGGGATCAATGATGTCGCCTCCACGGTTGACGAAGGTGACTTTGTTTTGCGTTATGCTCGCCGCTAGATTCGTAGTTGAGGTCGAGACTTCCGTTCGTTCGGTGGCGCTTTTCAAGACAGCGGTGTAAATCAGGGTGACTAAGGTGATTGCGATGGCGAGGAGAAGGATTGTGCTGAGCAGCGGAGTAACGCCTCTCCTATTACGCTGTCTGTTTTCAGGCTGTTTTTTTCTCATGGTTTCCATCCTTTTCTTTAAGTGAGCATGTTGAGGTACATGGTTTTTATTAATGGTTCCGAGAAGATTTTTGTTCCGATGGCAAACTCGTCGTACACGGCGTTGTAGCCGCCGAAATAGAGCGGCTGGGTGGATTGTGCAATGGGGGCGGTGAGGACCTCGGCTGTTTTTCGGTATCGTCCATTATGAGCCGTGTCGTTTCCGTTGATGTAGACCTTCATCGGGCTTCCGATTTTGTAGAGGCAGACGATATAGTTCCAATCGTTGACATATGAGAGTTGTATGGTCACGGCATGGGTGACGGCTGGCGATGCGCTGTCGGTGATGCTGATATAGGCGTTGGTGTCATCGGCGCTGACGTTATAGGATCCCGCCTTGTAGAGGATCTGTCGTTTCGTCGTAGTCGGGGTGATGGTGAGCGTTTGGAGGTAGGCATCGTAGTATGTTCCTGCGTAGATGAAGGCGTAGTATTTGTCCGCTAATTTGATGGCCTGGACGTTCTTGCTGTTGGATAAGCTGTAGCTGCTGTCCTCGAATACACCGGAGGTGGAGTTGCTGATGTCGCCTTTTTCGTTGATACGGAGGGTTTTGACGGTGGTGTCTGTGACGACCGCGAAGATGTTGTTGGTTGCGTTAACGGCGAGGAGCTGTGATGACAGGGAGGACGAAGATGGTCCAGGGTCGATCAGGGTGATGCTGGTGCCGTCGTCGGAGATGCGGATGGTCCTCAACATGCCGACGCCGGACTTATCGTTGTAGGCGATAGCATAGATGTCGCTGTAGACTCTGGTGAGCGTTGCTCTTGTGATATATTGATTAAAGTCAAAGGTCGCCTTGGGGATGTCGGTGATCATTCCGGTGCCGATGGTGATTTCGACTGTGATGACGCGGCCGACGCCGTACCAGATGCTGCCAGAGTATTTCCAGGCGAAGGTCATGGCGAAGATGTCGGCTGGTCCGCCGACGCTGTTGTTGACTCGTCGCAGTGAGGTGTCATAGAGGACGTTGTAGGTGTTCGATGCGGCATCGTTGATGATCAAGGTGTCAATCACGGCGGAGATGCCGCCGGTGCTATTGATATGGACGGTGATCATGTAGGTGCCGGCGGTGGCGTTGATTTTTGAGTGGAAGGAGATCGCGTAGATGTCGTTTAAGGTGCTGTTAGTAATTTTGAGGAGGTCGATCGTGTTGGCATAACTCGTAGCGTACGTCCATGTTCTGGAGCCGGTTGTGTCGATAGTGCCGTTGGCATAGATTTTGAGTGAGCGGGCGACGATCCCGGTGCTGTAGTTGTAATAGAAAAGGACGTAGACGTTATTCTTGATGTACTGGAGTTTGACAGAGTTGATCCTCCCTGAGAGGAACCCTGCTCGGCTGAGGAAGACGTCCTGGACGTCCCCGTTCGCGAGGATTCGTGTGGTGGTAATCGTGATCCCGTTGTTGTATTCGGTGTTGTAGACCATGGCGTAGTAGGTGCTGGTGGCGAGAGGGAAGATATAGGGGTTCCAGAAGTGGTAGGGGCCAAGGAGTGCTTCGTTGATGCAGGGCTGGTTGATGATTCCGGCGTTCGTGACGCTGAAGGTCTTGATCATTCCTTGGTTCGTGGTATTGGTGGCTCTGCTGTAGACCACGCCGAAGTAGTAGGGTCCGGTTCCGCCGACTTGTACGACGGCGGGTGTGATGCATCCGTTGGCTGATTCAAACGTGAACCGGTGATCGCTTGTGCCGTAGTAGATGACACTGCCGTTGACGGCGATGTCGACGGTCTGAGCGAGTCCATAGTAGGTGGTGGACATGGAGTACTGGTAAACGACGAGGTAGGTGTCTTGGTCGACGGCGATGATTTTGGATTTGCCGAAGACCCAGCTGGAGGTGGTGCCGTCGATGACTTTGAAGCCCGCGGAGTAGTCGGGGGTCGCGTTTGAGACGATGCCGGTAGAGGAGATGTTGAAGGTGCGGACGTAGCCGTAGTTGACGTATTTGTTGACGCTACCGGTGTAGGAGCAGATGTAGTAGCCGGTGTTGCCGACGGGGATCATGCAGGGGGCCCAGCAGTCGTCTGAGTCGAACATGACGCTGTATTGGATGGTGTCGTTGTCGAGTGCTTGGTCGATCTGAGTGAGGCTAAGACCGTCGTTGGTGATGGAGACGGCGGTCATGTAGCCGTCGCTGTCGGAGTCCCGGTAGGCGACGGCGTAGTAGTAGTTGGTGCCGTCGGTGCCGACTTGTACTGGCGCCGGGTCGTTGGCGACGATGGTGTTGATGCTGAAGGTGCTCAGTGTCGTGGGGTTTCCGGCGGTCGGGATGTTGACGGTCATGACGCGCATCTGGTAGTTGGGTGTTCCGGTGTTGTAGAAGATGGCGTAGATGGTGCCGGTGATGGGCAGGATTTTTGGTTGGTTGAAGTAGGAGACGCCGATGGAGAGGGTGCCGATGGTGGATCCGATGGTGCCGGTGGGGAGGATGTTGAGGGTCTTGATGTAGCCGTTGGCTGCGTAGGAGTAGCTGCCGCCGCGGCAGTAGACGATGGCGTACTGCGTCCCGGTGGTGTGGATGATTTTTGGGGTCCAGCAGACGGCGGAGTCGAAGTCGAGGACGGCGACGGGGGTGGTCAGGAGGCTTTTAGGTCTGATGATGCCGGTGCTGGTGACGTTGACGACGATGAGGTAGCCGTGGGTGTTGGCGCCGCGGGTGACGATGGCATAGTATTGGCCGCTGACGGGGATGATGTCCGGGTCGGTGAACCCGTAGCTTTCGAGGGTTTGGCTGTATTGGGAGATGTCGTTGGCGGTGATGACGCCTCTGGTGCCTTGTCGGTGGGTTTGCGGTTTGATCCAGCATTCGATGGTCTGGTCGTTGGTGAAGGCGCGGAGGCTTGTCGAGTCTGGGATTTTAGTGTAGTCGTTGACACCGTCAAAGGTGATGGCTTTGGTGCTATGGACGCCTGTTGAGACTCGGAGAGGTCGAATGTTCAGCGAGGAGGGGAGAAGGGTGCCGTTGTTGTGGTTGATCGTGGAGTCTTTGGCGAGGAGGGCGTCGGCGGGTGCGGTCTCGTCGAAATGCCAGATACCGACGTAGTCAGTCCCGGTTTCAAATTGTTTGTTTGATCCCGTCGTGTAGTTCAGGGGGTTTATGCTGGGATTCGTCCCCCAGCAGATTTCGGCACGGTAGAGGTAGACGGTCCCGGGGGTGAGGTTCTGTGCGGTAAGGGTGTAGGATCCATGGGTGCTGTTGGCGGTGGTCCAGTTATAGGACGTCCAGTTCACATCGACCAATTTCTTATAGGAGAACCGGGCCCAGTAGCCCCATCCCGGGTGGTTGGAGTATAATTGAAAGTCGTAGATTTGCGAGAAGGTCTCTGTGCGGGTGTTAATGGCGACGGGGGTTCCCGTAATCGTGTAGGGGAGTGCTTCTTTTGTCCCTTCGCGGAGGACGCCGTTCATGAGGATGGAGTTGGTGGTGGGGTCCTTGATCGATACGTGAATCTCGATGAGATCGAAGTTCGGGATCCACGAGGTGTTGTTGAAGACAACCCGTTCACCGACATCCCAGAGGTTGTCGTTTGGGCTAGGGTGGGGACTCATATATTCTGCAGCGGTGAATGTTACGGGCGGAATGTCAGCGAAACTCAGGGTGATGATGCTCTGGATAGGGACGGATTCGCCGCCGCGGTTTTCGAAGATGATGGTCCGTGTGTCTGGCTCATAGATGCCGATGAGATTCGTAGAAGGCCCCATGCTGCTGTTGAAGACGGTGGTGATGTTCATGACCAGCAGCATCAGGACAGAGAACAGGGAAATCCCGATGCCGATGAGAAGCAAGGTGCCGACGACTTCAGAGATGCCGGAGTCTGAAGAAAGGTGTCTTTTCTTACGAAGCAACGAGTTGTAGACTGAGGCGATGGATCGCCGTCGTTTGTATGCCTGTTTATGCATAGTGATTGGTGCTGACGTAGTCATTCGCTACACCTGCCGCATCGAAGCCTTGAGCGTAGATCCCGACCTCGTCCAGGTAGCCGATGAAGTCGCTTCCGATGATGAGAGGGTCGGCGTTGACTTCAAGGATCCCGAGGCACGGGATGGGCCCGCTCAGAACCTTGTTGATATATAACGAGAGGGTTGACGATGAATAGACCAAAACCATATGATTCCATCCCCCTTGAATAAGCGTGCCGGAGACGCTATGGGAGCCGTCAGCGGTCCTGACCGTGGCGGTGATCGTCGTATCAACGAGTTCAATCTGGAACATCGCTCCCTTGCTGACAATGAACTGCGGGACGGAGACGAAATTGATGGAAATCGACGCTATCACCCCGTGATATATCGAACTCGAGCCGTACACGGCCAGCATGTGGTCGTCATTCAACGCGACGATGGTCGCCCCCAGCCCCTGGAGCTGATGGTGGGCGTCATCATAAAGGAAGACCATCTTGTCCCGGAGCTCAATATGGTCGGTGACTTTGAAAGTCGCCGTGTGGCACCTGGGGAGCGGCGAGCCTTCGGAGTAGGCGACGAGATAGAGGTCGCCCTTCAGGGCCATAATCTTCGGAGAGACGGAGGTATTCGAGGGAAGGAGCTGCGAGCCCGAGATACTAAGGATGGTCCCGTCCGATGCGATAGAAACCATCCGGAGCACCCCCTGGACTGGTTTTGTCGAATCCCCGCCGAAGGCAACAATATATTGATTCGGGAGACTACCAGCGACAATCGACGGCTCCATATGATCCGCCAGCGAGAAAAACGACCGCCTCAAATACGTCACATTGCCCCCATTGCTAATCTGGATGGTCCGGATGCACGAAGACCCATTGCTGTCACTGTTGTAGGCGAGCGCAAAGACGTCCGCCCCAACCTGCACGACATCAATCTTCGAACAATAATCCTCATCAAGCTTCAGCTGACACAGCGGCATCGAAAAATAACCTGATTCATCAATCGAGAACGTCACGACCCCCCCGGTCTTATGCAAGTAGGTCTTACTGTAGTCACCACCAAAGGCTACCCCATAGAGAGACCCATTCACCTGGAACAGCCGTGACATCTTCCCATAGAAGTTCGTCATCATTTGCCCAATCATGGAATCGGAAATGACCCCTTCATCCGTGATACTCACCGTCATGATATAGCCCGCCGGCGTCGTATCATAGTGTCGCGACCCGAACGACACGGCATACAACCCGTTCCCAAGCGAAAGGATATCAGGGTTATTCTGATAGTTCGACACATCCGCGAATATCTGCGAATCAATCACGGTCAATGGAGTGGGGATGACGTAGTCCGAGGGCATACGGAACGTCGTGATGGTCGCCCCCGGGTCAACCAAGGTGTGATACACCGCCGCGTATACATCACCAGAGATATGAGTGACGACGGGCTCAAGCCAGACCCCAGGCAGACTATCCAGCGACGCATTATCGATCTGCGACATCTGCCCATAGAACAAGGCCCCGCCAGGCCGGGAATTGATCCACGCTCTTACCGTCATCTGGGTGTCAAGGTCGAACTTATGATTGTTGGACACCTCGACTTTTTGGTGTGGCGCAGAAAAATTCAGGAACCCGTTATTATGGGCAGCATCCCACTTAAAGGTCGCCCCCGAAACGGCCCCATCAGTCGGAGGCCGCGACGCATCATAGGCAACATCGCCACCACCATGAGTGAACGCCTCATCGAGATGCCACAGGCCGCGGGCAGTCGAATACGTCCAGAACTGGACAAACGGCGTCTCGACTTTTTGCAATCCCCAGCGGATCACGCCCCGCACCTGATAATGTGAATCAGGCGCAAGACCAGTGAGCGTGATCGAATACAGGCCTTCCAACGGTAGCGGCGTAAACAAGGCCGAACTCACATTCGTGATCGGGGTCCCTCCGTTATCAAGCTTCTGATACACAAAATTGACGGTCCCCGCGTTCGGACAGAAATAATATTTGTACTTCACGAAATTATAGTATAGGCGAAGCACCGCCGAGTTCTCCGTGACCCCCTTCGGATCATCATTGGGGTTGTAGACCTGCACATACGGCGTCGCAAAATCATTGTAATCCTGAAGAACCTTATCTAGCAGAATAGAGTTCTTGTCAAGATCGACGACTAACACCTCCACCTTGGTATTCGTCAGACTCCCAGCCGCCGTATAATTGCAGCGCTCACCAACACTCCATTCCTGAATCCCAGAATCATCCTGGGTTTTCGTAATGTTGACCTGAGTTGGAGGCGACAGGGTCGAGATGGTGAACGTCACCTTATAATGCGGCAACATATCGCCCCCGCGGTGTTCGACGACGATAGTCCGCGAATTACTCGGATCGATGTAGCTGACCAACGTCGTCGATACAAACGACTCAGTCGTAGACCACGACGTCAACGGATTTAAAATAAGGATAGAAAGCGCAGAGAACAGCACGACGGCCATCGTAATCAGAATCAACGTCCCGAAAATCTCAGCGACCGCCTCGCTCGATTCATGGGACCGTGCCGCCACTCGCCTGATGACTCATACCCCCATGAGGAGCTTAAACGAAAGCCAGCTCGTGAACACCATGATGAACACATGTTTTACGCTCGAGGAAAACTGCCCATTCTCAAACACGCCAGCCACTAACGCTGACCCGAACGCCTGCACGAGGCACGCGAGATAGAAGACCCCCGCCACGTCCTTCTGGCTGGCCAAACTGTTCCCACCCATAATCCCCTGCATCCCGCTCGTCCCTTTATTCCCCACCATCGCCGGAATAAAACTCGTACACAGAATCAACACAATCGCGAGGAAGACAAACATCCCCACGTAAATCACGACGACATACGAGGCCATGTTCGCCTTCCGCTCCGCCTCCAGCATCTTGATCTCACGCGCATCCTTCGCCGCAATCTCCAGCACATCAGCGACATTCCCACCGCTCTTACTCGCCTCGATGATCAACTGGATTGTCCGACAAATCGATTTCGTCCGCACCCGCTTGGAGAACGACGTGAGGGCATCCTCCACGCTACTCCCCCATGAGACCTGTTGCGAAATCTTCTGGATCTCCGGCGTTAAAATCCCATAATTCCCCTTCGAGGCAAACAGGATAGCCCGCGTAAACGTCATCCCCGCACGCCGAGACTCAGCAAGGTCACGGACGAAATCCGGGAAAATCGCGTCGATTTTCGCAATCCGACGCGCCCGCAAATACCCATATACACCAAAAATCCCTGCACCAGAGAGAATCGCGAAGACCACGAAATCGATCGGACCCCCGACGCCCTTAATCACCCCAAGCCCCGCCAAGACCGCCATCAGACTGAAGACCGCAATACATACTGCAGTCACGACGATGACAATGAGCCGCACCACGTCCTCCGCCAGCTGCAGCTCCTTCAACCGCCCCGGTCGCTTTGCTTTCTCGTGAACATCGGCCATGCTATGCCCCCTCAGACATAATCCGTATCACCACAGAGAACCCAATATGGATCAACGGCACCACAATCAAAATCAAGACAAACAGAAACATCACGTTCCAACTCCCACTGATAATCATCATCAGGGGAATCACGATTAACAGCAGCAGGATACCGGCCACCGCCGCAGTGACGTAGCTTTCGGCCATAATCCCCAGCGTCTCCATCATCTGCTTCTGGGCCTGGCGGTTCTCCCACATATATTGATCCGCCTTATGCATAAAATATGTCTTCAACGAGCCTCCTGAGGTCACTGTGACGACCATTCCCTGAAGGAATTCCTTGAACCGCTCAGAAGGTGTACGCTCGATGTTCGTCTTAATCGCGGTGAGAATATCCAATCCGAGGAGTTCGACATCACGATAAATCCACGCGGCCTCCTCAGTGATCTCACTGTAGATATCCTGCTTGGAAAGACTCTTGAATATCTCCGTCGGGGTCACCCCCGCCGAGGCCATCGCCGAGATGAAATTCACCGCATAGGAGAGATTCGCGTTAATCTTTTTTCGACGCCCTTTCGCAATTGAGGAAGGCCGCGACAGCATCACTAAATACGTCAGTGCCCCAAAGACGAGGGGTAAAAGAAGGATAACCAATAGCAAGCCTTGAGCCAAGGTCACTTTCAGCAGCGGCAACACTACAAGTGTTAGGAGATACAGGACGCAGGCGGAGGCCACGACAACAAGCAACGTGGACAGCAAGGTATAGGATAAGTACGCACCAGGGCGAATCTCCAGGTGCGCGGCCTGCAAATCCTTTTTGAACCGCACGCTGACATGGTCTTCACCAAATCGCCCGAACCATCTATAAGAGGTCTTCTGATACTTTGTTAAAACCATCTATTTCGCCTTCTTCGACCGTTTCCCCGACACCGGCTCAGATCCGCCTTCCGGTGGAATCGGGGGAGACGACTGCGGTTGTATTTGAACAGGCTCATTCTGAGTTCCAGTGCTTACCGAGCCTAGACCTTCGCTCGCCTTTTCCAGGTCTTTCTTGACCTTCGACATTAAATCTTCGGGAAACTCAGCGTAGTAGGCAACGATTCGCGCAACATCTTTGAACACCCGGATGTTCTTCTGCGTCATCCACTCAAGGATCTGGACTCGCCGCTTGATTTCACTCAGCATCTCTTCCCGACTCATATCATACTGACTTCTGATTCGTTCCAGGACGTAGCTTTTCCCGGAGAAGTAAAAGCTGTCATCAACAGGGTTCCAACGAAACACCTCGTTGGTCAGAATCTCCTTTGTCATCGGGTCAATGTCCACGATTTCAACGATCTGTTTGCACCGACGGACGTTCTTATCCCCAATCAAAACACTGGATTGAAGGATGACGAGGTTCAATGACTGGAGCATGACTCGAGGGATTTCAATCGGCTTCCCTTCCAGCCTGTGGATGAGTGATTCTGTGGAATCCGCATGGACCGTTGAGTATGTTGTATGTCCGGTCGCCATAGCCTGAAAGAGGACGTACGCCTCTTTGCCGCGGATTTCCCCCACTATGATGTATTCAGGTCGTTGGCGGAGGGCGGCCTTCATGAGGTCGTAGAGGTCGATTTCGCCGGCGAATTTCTCATTGACCACCTCGCCGAATCCTGATCGTACTGCGCCCGGAATCCAGTTCGGGTGGGGGAGGTTGATCTCGCGGGTTTCTTCGATGGAGACGATCTTGGATTCGCGGGGGATGAAGAGGGAGAGGGCGTTGAGCGCCGAGGTCTTCCCGGATGCGGTCCCGCCGGCGATGAGGGCGTTAATCCCGTTTTCGACGGCGAGCCACATGAAGGCGACCATCTCTGGGGAATATGTCTTATACTTGATGAGATCCGTCGCCGTGATAGGATCTGCCCTGAATTTGCGGATGGTGAAGGTGGATCCGTGCGTGGTTACCGCTTTGCTGAGCGTCATCTGGATGCGGGAGCCGTCAGGCATGGTCGCGTCAAGCATGGGCTCCGCGACGGAGATGTTCTTGCCGCATTTCTGGGCGAGTTTGACGACGAACGATGAGAGTTCGATTTCGTCGAGGAACTGGACGTTGCTTTTCAGGGATCCGAAGTTGCGGTGGTAGAGGA
Source organism: Methanobacteriota archaeon (assembly GCA_963769885.1). Classification (GTDB taxonomy): domain Archaea; phylum Thermoplasmatota; class E2; order DHVEG-1; family DHVEG-1; genus CAIRCU01. The sequence continues at coordinate 17,790 of CAVYNH010000007.1, read as the reverse complement.
AGATGGGGATTGCGGAGCCGTCGCAGGAGATGTCCTCAATGTTGGGGTCTCTCATCAGCGGGTCTATTTTGCCATAGTTGAGGAAGTCGCGTTTGATGTAGTAGAGGATCTTGGTTTTGAAGACGTCGTCAGCAGGGAATTGGTTTTCCGTGATGATCTTGTTAATGTGGTCGAGGAGGTATGGTTCGATTTTCGCTGGGTCGATGTCTTCGACCATGACGTCGATGGTGTTGATGAGGGTGTTTTGGATGGTCATGAGGTGTTTGGTTTCTTCGTCGGTGAGGTGTGGTTCGATGACTTTGTAGAATTTGTCGAGGGAGGCTGAGTCTTTGAGGACTTTGATGTATGAGAAGGGTTCATGGACGGGGTAGAAATCGAGTTGGACGAGGTTTTTTTCTTCGATGGTGGTCTCGTGTGAGGAAAATATGATGGTGCCCTGTTTTCCGCAGGAGGCGCAGGCGACCTTTACTTTTGTTCCTGGGGTGCCCTCAACCGTGATTTTCGTATGGCAGGAGGGGCAGACCGCAGTTTTCTTGATCATGGCTGTCCGAGGACCTTCTTCATGGTCTCCGCGGGATTGTCGGCGTATTGGGCGATGATGGTGGCGACTTTCTTGAATTCCCGGTAGTTCTCCTTGTTCATCCATTCGATGAGGAGGGAGCGGTTCTTGATTTCCTGGATCATCTCTTCTCTGGAGATGTCTTTCTCTGAGCGGATGCGTTCGAGGACGTAGCTTTTGCCGGAGTAGATGAATTTGTCTTCAATGGGGTCCCAGTGGAAGACTTCGTTGGTGAGGATTTCTTTGGTGGTGGGGTCGATGTCGATGATTTCGATGATTTGTTTGCAGCGGCGGGCGCGTTTGTTTTTGACTCGTGAGATGACTTGGATGCAGATGAGGTCAAGGGCCTGGAGCATGATTCTGGGGATTTCGATGGGTTTTCCTTCGAGGCGGTGAATCAGTGATTGGGCGGAGTCTGCGTGCACAGTGGAGTAGGTGGTGTGGCCGGTGGCCATGGCTTGGAAGAGGACATAGGCCTCTTTGCCGCGGATCTCGCCGACAATGATATATTCAGGGCGTTGGCGGAGGGCGGCTTTCATGAGGTCGTAGAGGTCGATTTCGCCGATGACTTTGTTGCCGACGACTTCGCCGAAGCCGGAGCGGACGACGCCGGGAATCCAGTTCGGGTGGGGGAGGTTGATTTCGCGGGTTTCTTCGATGGAGACGATCTTGGATTCGCGGGGGATGAAGAGGGAGAGGGCGTTAAGGGTGGATGTTTTGCCTGCGGCGGTGCCGCCGGCGATGAGGGCGTTGATGCCGTTTTCGATGGCGAGCCACATGAAGGCGACCATTTCGGAGGACATGGTGTGGAATTCGACGAGGTCGGGGGGTGAGAAGGGGTCTTCGCTGAATTTGCGGATGGTGAAGGTGGATCCTTTGGTGGTGACCTCGGTGCTGAGGGTCATCTGGATACGGGAGCCGTCGGGCATGGTGGCGTCGAGCATGGGTTCGGCGACGCTGATGTGTTTGCCGCATTTTTGGGCGAGTTTGACGACGAAGGCGGAGAGTTGTTCTTCTTCGGTGAATTCGACGTTGCTTTGGAGGCTGCCGTAGCGGCGGTGGTAGAGGAAGATGGGGATGCCGACGCCGTCGCAGGAGATGTCCTCGATGTTGGGGTCTTTCATGAGGATTTCGAGTTTGCCGAGGCCGAGGAATTCTTTTTCGAGGAAGTAGATGAGTTTTTTCTTGGTCTCGTTTTCGATGGGGACCATGTAGTCGTCGAGGATTTCGTCGACTTTGGTGGTGAGGTAATCGAATTCGCTGACTTCGTCGATTTCGTGGGGGTGGAAGACGATGGTGGAGAAGGTGGTTTTCAGGAAGTTGAGGAGGTTGTTCTCATCGGGGGTGAGTTGGATTTCGACGAGGAGGTAGCGTTTGTCGAGCGAGTCTTGCTCTCTGACGATTTCGACGTAGGCGTAGGGTTCGTAGAGGGGGTAGAAGTCGATTTCTTCGATGGTGCCGGTTTTATAGCCGAGTTGGCCGAGGGTCTGGTCTTTGAGTTGGCGGGCGATGTCTTGGTTTTGGAGGATGCCGTCGGGGGCAAGGTCTTCGAATCGTTTCGTCGGCCGTTCTTTGGTGCTGATTTTGATTGGGGCTTCGGGCTGGTTGGGAGTGGCGGCTGATGGTGACGTGGGTGTTTGTGGAGAGGCAGCAGGGGTGTGAGCGGCGTGGGGGTGTGCGGGGTCGTGTAAGAAGGCGATGTCGCTGGTGGCGGTGAGGGTTTCTTTGATTTTTTGGTCGATGGTTGAGGCTTCGTCGTCGTTGACGTTGGGGAGGTATTCTGGGAATTTGGGTTCTTCTTGCCTGGTTTCGGTGTCTTGGGGGGTGGAGATCGGCTGCGTTGTCGTGGTGGGCTTTGGTTTGGTGCGTGTTTTTGGTGTTTCGGCTGTCGTTGATGTTTGGGGTTTTTTGGGTTTGGTTTGCTTGTTTTTAGCGAAGAAGAACCGGGTCTTATGCTCGGGTAGGGGTCCCTCTGTGGTCGGGGATGGTGGAACGGGTTGGTCTGGCTGCGGGGTTCCGGGGGCGGTGAGGGTATCATGGCTGGTGAAGGCGGGGTGTTTCTTGATTTTTGGTGCGTGTTTCGTGGTGGGGTGTTTGCGGGTGAATCGGGTGTGTTTTTTGGCAGTTTCTGGGGTTGTAGTGGGTGTTCGGTGGAGGAGTCCATGTTTCTTTGCGGGTGGATGGGAGGGTTTTAGGTGGGGGCGGCGGTGGAGGAGGCGGTGTTTCTTCGGCTTTGAGGTCGCTTGTTTGTCTGCGTGGCGAGCGGGAAGGTGGAGGAGGTGATGTTTCTTTGGTTTCGGGGCCGGTTGTTGGTCCGGCTGGTGTGACTGTCGGTGGAGGGTGAAGCGGCGGTGGGACGGGGCGTGGGCCTTGGTTTCTCTGAAGTGGGGTCGGGTGAGGAGGTGTCGTGTCTGGGACTGGGGCGTCGTGGTGGTTGGGGTGGCGTGTGCGTCGGCGACGGGGGTAGCATATTTTTTTCTGATGAAGAAGGATTTGTGGGGGGAAGGGGTGGAGTGCGTGTCGGGAGGTGAGGTGGTGCGAAGGACTTCGTCGACGCGTTGTTCGACGGTGAGCGGTGCATTGGTTTTCTTCTCAGGAGTGTCCGGTGGTCGTCCGCCTGTGGTCTCCTTTTTGCGGTGTTTTAAGTGCATCCCGTCAACCCATATCCCATCTTTGAGAAATCGATTGCTAGGCTAGAGAATAACGTGAATTGTATCCTGGCATCTCATCCTCGGGGTGTGATAACAGGAACCGCGTATTTATAACTTTCTTCACGTCTGTACCAGGAGGGATTAGTCCCGGCTTTTCCGCAGCCACATGCCGGCGGCGAAGGCGCCCAGGATGAAGGGGATTAAGACGATGAAATAAATCGGTGAGACGGCGCGGAACACGGCGAGGTAGTCGATTCCGAGGACGTAGGAGATAATGAGAGCGACCGCGATGATGGGCACGGCGATTCCGACGATGAGGGGGAGTGCCTCCCGGTTCATTCGTTCTCCTCGGATCCCGTCTCGAAGGGAGTGCAATGATATCATGTTGGGTGCTTATGAAGCTAGCGAAAACCATGAGGATAAAAATCGGGGTATTCTTTCCGAGAAACTATATTAACCGTCGCCGGATTCCCTGGGTGTAGCGTGACTGGGTATGGCGCAGAAGACGAATGTACTCATCATGGGGGCAGCAGGCCGCGATTTTCACAACTTCAATGTCTACTTCCGGAACAACCCCTTGTACAACGTGGTTGCCTTCACGGCCACGCAGATCCCCGATATCGCGGGGCGGAAGTACCCCGCCGCGCTCGCCGGCTCCCTATATCCACAGGGCATCCCCATCTACCCAGAGGACGACCTGACTCGGCTCATCAAAGACCTCAAGGTCGAGACCGTAGTCTTTTCCTACAGTGACGTCGCATATACCTATGTGATGGAGCGGAGCGCGATCGTCAATGCCGCCGGCGCCGATTTCATGCTCCTTGGCCTGAACCACACCATGCTCCACTCGAAGAAACCCGTGATCGCGGTGGTCGCCGTCCGGACCGGCTGCGGCAAGTCCCAGGTCGCCCGGAAGATCTTCCAGCTGCTCCGGAAGCGGGGGCTGCGGGTCGTCTCAATCCGGCATCCCATGCCGTACAACACCGACCTAATGACCCAGGTCTGCCAGCGGTTCGCCAAGTACGAAGACTTAGACAAATACGAATGCACAATCGAAGAACGTGAGGAGTACGAGCCGTATATCGACGAAGGCGGCATCATTTACGCCGGCGTCGACTACGAACAGATCCTGCAGGCCGCCGAAACTGAGGCGGATATCATCATCTGGGACGGCGGCAACAACGACTTCCCGTTCTACGCCTCCGATTTGTTCATCACGATTGCGGACCCCCACCGGCCCGGGCATGAGACTTCGTACTATCCCGGCGAGGTGAACGTCCGCTGCGCCGACGTCATCATCATCAACAAAGTGAACACCGCGGACCCCGGCAACGTCGAAAAAGTCCGCCGCAACGTCCAACGCATCAACCCTACCGCCCAAATCATCGAGGGCGTCTCCACCGTCGCGGTTCAGGGTGCCGAGGCAATCGCCGGCAAGCGCGTCCTCGTCATCGAGGACGGGCCCACGGTGACACACGGCAGTATGCCCTATGGGGCAGGCTCTGTCGCTGCCAGGGACTACGGCGCCAAGGAAATCATCGATCCCCGTCCGTTCGCCGTCGGCTCGATTAAGGCGACATTCGAAAAGTACAACCATTTGACCAACGTGCTGCCCGCAATGGGCTACGGGAAGAAGCAGGTCAAAGAGCTAGAGCAGACCATTAACCGCAGCGACTGCGACCTAGTCCTCAGCGGAACGCCCATCGACCTCTCCCGCATCCTGAAAGCCGACCGACCGGTGCTGCGTGTCAGCTACGGCGTCGGTGAACACACCGAAAAAGAACTCGACGCAGTCGTCGAAAAGTTCCTTACGAGCCGCCGCCTAGTGTAATGTTTTTCCCACGAGGACGAACTGCGCGAGCAGCGACTCCAGCTGGATATGCTCGTTGCTGCCCTCCACGAGCCGGAACTCCACTTCTCCAGTCCGCTCCATCAACTGGACCTTGGACTCATCCGGAATCGTGAGATCGAAGATGCTCCGGTGGATCTGCTTGATAATCTCCTCCCCGCTCAGCCCGATCGTGATCAGCAGTTCATAAAGCTTGTTGCGCGCCGCGATGAAGTTACCGGACAGTGCCGTCGAGATCAATGCCTTGATGTCCTCCGGCCGCGCCGTCGCCGACATCTCGAACAGCGACTCCGCCGTGATCTTCTTATCAAGGGAGGCGGACACCTGCAGGGTGTTGATCGCCTTGCGCATATCCCCCCGCGCGATGAAGATGAGGGCCTCCAGCCCATCCGGGGTGATCTCCAGCTTCTCCTTTGTCGCGATCTTCCTGATGTACTTCTTAATGTCCTCGGCGTCCAGCGGCTTGAACCGGAACACCGCACAACGCGACTGGATCGGCTCGATGATCTTCGACGAATAGTTCACGGAAAGGATGAACCGGCAGATCCGCGAGTACTTCTCGATCGTCCGCCGCAACGCCGCCTGCGCCTCCGGCGTCAACGAATCCGCCTCATCCAGGAAAATGATTTTGAAGTCCGCGGCGATCGGCGCGGTCCGCGCGAAATCCTTGATCTTCCCCCGGATGATCCCGATGCCGCGCTCGTCGCTGGCGTTAAGCTCATGGAAGTTCTGCGACCACGTCCCCTCACCATACAGCGACCGGGCAAGCGCGAGCGCCGCCGTCGTTTTCCCCGTCCCGGCCGGCCCGGCGAAAATCAGATGCGGCACCGACTTGGTCGCCGCATACGCCTCCAGCCGCTCCACGATCGACGCCTGCCCCGCGATATCCGACAACGACCGTGGCCGATACTTCTCAACCCATATATCCTGCATCGCCAGACGTAATGACTTCCTCCGAATAATGCTTTTGGTCCCCCAGGAGAACCCGGAAAAACACCGCCCCCGCCATTTTCACAATCAACCCTTAAATACCAACACTGACAAACCCAAGCACGGAGAAGAGCGGACAAATGACCCATTACATCACTATCATCCTCAAAACACTCCTCGGACTCATCATCCTCTGCATCCCTTTTATCATCCTGACCGCAGCCCTCGGCCCCGACACCCTCCTCGACTCCTACCAACACCCCGACCAATACCACTACATCCCTGACGCCACCCCACTCACCCAGCGATACCTCCTGATCAAAGACCTCGACACCCAGGGCACCCTCCAGGAAGGCGACGCCATCCTCTACCAAGACGACGACGGCGCCCACTGCGCTACCGTCTGCGCCATTATCCCCCCACCCACCAACCTCGTCTACATCGCCGCCGACACCACCCAGGCCATCAGCCCCCACGACATCCTCGGCAGGATCACCGGCAGCCTCGACCGCACCCCGTGGTCTCAGCTCGCCCTCCAAATCTGGGACCTCACCGCCCACACCCTCAACCCCGCCCCCCTCCTCACTCTCTAAGCAAAAACGAAGAAACTTTCTTTAAGGGACGACGGTTACCCCCACAATGAGTGGGGGACCATCCATGAAATTCATCCCGAATTCTCCAGTCAAACACGCCATGACCCATGACATGGGCCTCACCACAACCGACGACCTCTTCTCCGACATCCCACCACAACTCCGACTCAAAAAACTCAACCTCCCGGCCGGCCAGAGTCAACAAGCCGTCGAAGCACACCTCAGAGGCCTCGCCGCCCAGAATAAATCCTTCTGCGAACTGCCCAGTTTCCTCGGCGGAGGCATCAAACCACACTACCTCCCCGCCGCCGTCACCGCTGTCACCAGCCGCTCCGAGTTCTACACCGCCTACACCCCCTACCAACCAGAAGCCAGCCAAGGATTCCTCCAGGCCATCTTCGAATACCAAAGCATGATCGCCGAGCTCACCGGCATGGACATCGCCAACGCCAGCCTCTACGACGGCGCCACCGCCCTCGGCGAAGCCGCCCTCATGTGTAGCCGACAGACCAAGAAAACCCACTTCCTCATCCCCGCAAACCTCTCCTGGGAAAAGAAAAGCGTCCTTAAAAACTACACCACCGGCGCCGGCATCACCGTCCACGAGGCCCCCTATGACCCTCACACCGGCACCATTAACCGCGACGCCCTCGCCGACCTCCTCACCGACACCACCGCCGGCGTCTACCTCGAAAACCCCAACTTCTTCGGCATCTTCGAAGACCATGCCGCCGACATCGCAGACCTCACCCACGCCAAACAGGCGCTCTTCGTCGTCGGCGTCGACCCCATCTCGCTCGGCATCACCCGCAGCCCCGGCGACTACGGCGCCGACATCGTCATCGGCGAAGGCAAAGCCCTCGGCAACCCGATGGACTACGGCGGCTCCACCCTCGGCATCTTCGCCTGCCGCCACGACTACCTCAGACAACTCCCCGGCCGCATCATCGGCATGACCAAAGACACCGACGGCCACCCCGCCTATTGCATGACCTTGCAGACCAGGGAACAACACATCCGCCGTGAAAAAGCCACCAGCAACATCTGCACCAACGAAGGCCTCTGCATGCTCGCCGCCGCCGTCCACCTCGCCTGGCTCGGCGGCCAAGGCCTCACCGATCTCGGACGCCGGAACATCAACGCCGGCCACAGCCTCAAAAAAGCCATCACTGCCATCCCCGGCTACCACGCCCCCTTCACCGGCACCCCCTTCAACGAATTCGTCATCCGCTGCCCCAACGCCACCAAAACCCATACCACCCTCCTCAACCACGGCGTCCACGGAGGACTCCTCCTCCAGCCCTGGTTCCCGGAGCTCACCGACTGCATGCTCTTCGGCGTCACCGAACTGCACACCCCAGAACAAATCAACCGTCTGCTCACCGGCCTCAAGGAGGCGAAACCATGATGTACCGCAGCGCCCGATACCGCGAGCCACTCCTCCGCGACCTCACCGAGCCCCAGCCCGCCTCCCTCACCCCCACCCCTGAAGTCCCCAAAGCCCTCCAGCGCACCAGCCCCATCGAGATCCCCACCCTGGAAGAACTCCAACTCATGCGCCACTTCCTCCACCTCAGCCAGATGAACTACGGCGTCGAAACCGGGATGTACCCCCTCGGCTCCTGCACCATGAAATACAACCCCAAGCTCTGCGAAACCGTCAGCAGATGGGAAGGCTTCGCCCTCACCCACCCCCACCAGGACCCCACCACCGTCCAAGGCACCCTCCACCTCATGTACACCCTCGAACAGATGCTCTGCGAAATCACTGGCATGGACGCTATGACCCTTCAACCCGCAGCCGGTGCCCAGGGAGAATTCACCGGACTCCTCCTCACCCGGGCCTACCACGATCAGCGGCACGACACCAACCGGACCGAGGTCATCCTCCCGAACACCGCCCACGGGACGAACCCCGCCTCCGCCACTATGGCCGGCTACACCGTCATCGAGATCCCCTCCACCGCCGAAGGCACCGTCGACCTCGACGCCCTCGAAAAGACTGCCTCCAACCGCACCGCCTGCTTCATGCTCACCAACCCCAACACCCTCGGCATCTTCGAATCCGAAATCCTCCAAATCGCCAGGATTGTCCATGCCAAGGGCGCACTGCTGTACTACGACGGCGCGAACCTCAATGCCATCATAGGGAAGGCACGCCCCGGCGACATGGGCTTCGACATTGTTCACATCAACCTCCACAAGACCTTCTCGACCCCCCACGGTGGCGGCGGACCCGGCTCCGGCCCAGTCGGCGTCAAGAAACACCTCGAACCCTTCCTCCCCATCCCCCGCATCATCAAGACGAAAACCGGCTATGATCTCTCCTACCAACACCCGCAGTCCATCGGCAAAATCAAATCCTGGTACGGCAACATCTCCGCAATCATCAAAGCCTACACCTACATCCTGCTCATGGGCGCCGACGGACTAACCGAGGCCTCAGAGGTCGCCGTCCTCAACGCCAACTACATGAAACAGAAACTCGTGGAATCCGGCTTTTACGACCTCCCCTTCCAGCCCCTCCGTAAGCACGAGTTCGTCCTCAGCGCGGAACGCCTCCTAAACACCAAGGGAATCCGCGCTCTTGACATCGCCAAACGCCTCCTGGACTATGGTCTGCATCCGCCGACGGTCTACTTCCCGCACATTGTTAAGGAGGCGCTGATGATCGAGCCGACAGAGTCGGAGTCCCGGCAGACGCTCGACGAGTACATCAACGCCCTTATCGCCATCGCCAAGGAAGACCCGACGATGAGCAAAGGAGCGCCCCATGAGACCGCGGTCCGCCGCATCGACGAAGTCGGCGCCGTGAAAACCCCGATTCTCACCTGGAAAACCCTGGAGCGACCCACGGTCGCCTCGGCAAAGGACGTCTCATTGAGTTCAGGAGGCGGCAACGGCCCAAATTCATGATTCATAACGAACATTCTTGTAGGCTCCCCCCAGGAAATCTAGTAGTTCGTTCTATAAATTTATATATCACTAGGATAATGGCACGCAGCAAGGGGAGCTAACCATGCCCAAAGTCAGCAAGCGCCAAAAAGAATTGGATGAACGAAAAGTCGTAGCGGAGCTTCAGAATAACGCAAACGAAAGCATCGACAAGCTCGCAAAACGTTGTGGGTTTTCACGACAAAAGGTCTGGAGAGTTATCAAGAAGCTCGAAAGCAACAAGACCATCTGGGGATATCATGCCGTCGTCGACAACGAAAAACTCCAGCTGAAAACCTACATCCTCCTTATCAAAAAGACCAACAAGCCCGTCGCTGAACTCCTCAACATCATCGTCACCCGCGAACTCGAGAAACAGGCTAGGCACCTCGAAGTCATCATCGAATCGAGCAGCTACCTGCACGGTTCCTTCGACTGGATAATCACCTTCGTCACTGAAGATATAAGAAAAGCGAAACGGTTCGTCGAAGTCTTCAACCGCTTGTACCAAAGCTACGTCGCCGAGATCTTCCTCGTCGAGGAGATCTTCCCGGTCAAGACCTGCGGCATCAATAACCCCTATATCGAACGACTTAAAGACTTCACTTAAACCCGCCGCCGTAACGACCGCAACGTCCCTGACGTCGATTCGGAAACAACCATGACGGGCAGACCGCCAACATCTCGAAGGCTACACAGCGACTTCATGACCGCGGCCCGATGCGCCTGGGTGCACCGAATGATAGCCCAGCCCTGACCATAGTCAAAAAGCCGAAGGCCTATCTCCTGCGCGCGTAGACCAAGGTGCTGCTCGCAACAGGCTTTTACCGCCTGGAAAAACACGGACTCCGAGGCGGACTTGGCAGGGCCCCACTCGATTCTCACCAGAATATAGCGGTACCGCCGGAAGCGCAAGCCTCAGCCTCCCTCACCCTAAGATCATTGTTTTATTCGGACTCAATCCGCGGAGCGAGTAGGTACGTCACGTGACCGTTCTTATCCGCGATGTCAAAATCGACGCGGATCGGGTTATCATTACCCAGGTTAATCGTGATGGGATCCTCGCTGCGCACAGGCTTGATCATATTGCTGAAATAATCAATCGAGAAGAGGCTGCGGAACTTCCCGTCCGCCTTCAGCTCCAGGAGCATCTCCTTGGGGAGCTTGAGGTTCACGGTATCGGTGTCCCCCTCGGCGTAGAGCTCGAAGGACTCCTTGTCGATGTTCAGGGCCAGGTGATCGGAGACTGCTTCTGAGGCACGCACCCCTTTGCTCAACTCCCCGGCCTTGACGACTGCTTTGGCGGGGAGGTCGAGGTGCGGCACCTTGGAGTCCGGCATTCCTGCCGTATCAATCAAGCCCATACGGCGGACGAGGTTGCCAATCCTGACAACAAGCCGGTTCGTCTCCTCATCATACTCCAGGGTCACGCTGTCCCCGGCAGCAGCGAGCTTCATGATACCGCTGAGCTTGTCGAGATCGATGCCAAGCTCCATCTCGCTTGCTTTGTATTCCTCAAAGGCGGTCTGGCGAAGTTCGAGGTCGACCATAGCGACGTGGGCTGGATCTACCGCTCGTAGGGTGATTCCTTTCGCTGTGATGTTGAACTTCGCCTCGTTGACCAGAGGCGAGGTGACATCGATTATGCCTTTTATAATATCCGATTTTACTTTAGCGGTAAACATCCATATGCCTCCCCATTTGCTCTCTTTTCAGGTGTAGAAAAAGAATGCAGTGTTGGCTATTTAATGGTGACGGTTTTATCCCTCTCATTTTTCTCCATTTCTTTTTTCTTCCCAGGAATATTTTCCTGATTCGGTCGAATATCTGGTATTTTTTTTGTAACAATTTATTGATACAGGAGCAAAACCGCGTAGGGCGGCTCCTGTTCAACGGAGAGGTAGGTTTTTTCGATAAAGATGGTAGACGTAGTGGTATACTCCAGGGGGTCGTAGGCAAGGGCGAGGGCGGCCGCCTCTTGTTGCGCCCTCAAGGTCTGGAGGATGGTCTCATTGATGGGGTCTTGGGGCGTACCGAGGTGGCCGTAGGTGGCGTTGAGCCATTGGTGGAGTTCGTCGCCTGATTGCCAGGTGGCATTGGGTCGCGGCCAGGGAGGAATCGTCCATGAGGTGGTAAGGGAGAGGGAGGTGGTGGAGCCACTCTGGGACCAGACGTGGATGTATTGGGTTGAGCAGGAGAGGTGTATGGTGGGGGATTGTGAGAGCGGCGGAAGGGTGAGGCGGGTGTCTTGGTATGCGGCGCTGAGGGTTTCGACTGAGGTGTTGAGGGTGTCGGCTGTGGCCTGGAGCTGTGCGGTGTGTTCCCAGAGGCTGCCGTAGGCTCCTTCGAGGATGATGCAGAGGAGGAGGCCGCTGGCGAGGAACAAAGCGAGGTTGGCGAGCGAGAGGCCGAGCACCGCGTGGGAATTAGTAGGTAATTTTGACATAGGGGCCCTCTGGTGTCTGGATTAGTTCTAGGGTGAGGTGGTAGTGTCCTGGGGGGAAGATGGCGGCGGTGGTCGTGTTCTGTCCGCAAAATTGTGCTTGGGTATGACCGGTGGTGATGGTTCCGTCGCGGTCGAGGGAGAAGTAGTTGGAGGCGGTGGTCTGGTCGTGCAGGATTTGTTGGGTGTTGTTGGTAGGCAGGCCGCCGAAGGCGAGGAGGCGCAGTGAGGTGGGGACGTCGAGGGTGAGGTGGACTTGGGCGGTGTCGATGCTGTAGGTGTACATCTGGGTTGCTTCGGTGAGGATGCGATGGGTTTGTTCGGTGCAGCGGTGGAGGTCTTGGGTCCGGGTGATGTCTTGGAGGGATGCGGTGAGGTAGACGAGGACGACGGTGAGGATGATGAGGGCGACGGTGAGGTAGATGGGGAGCCCGAGGACCGCGTGCTGCTGCGACCTGAGTTGTCTGAAGTGTATGTCGTGTTCCTCCCAGATATTCGTGGGACCTGGAATTGTATTGGGCAATAAGTATTTATCGTTCGAAATTAATACGGTAGCTGGGAGGTTGTGTGAATGAGGTTGAGAGGGTTTTTTCAGGATGAGGTGGCGGTGATTGGGCTGCCGCTGCGTCTGGTGGTGTCGTTGATTATCGGGGTGGTGGCGTTGGGGGCGATTCTTGGGTTTTTGTCGACGGCGGGGGTGGTGTCGCAGCCGCTGGTGGTTTCCGTGAGGCCGTTGGTGGGGTCGGTTGGGGGGAATGCGTCGGGGACTGTGAGTTTTCAGGTGTCGGTGGCTGACCGTCTTGGTCATGCGCAGGCGGCGGCGACGGTGATGATCGTCGGGCTGGGGGGTGCTGGGGTGGGGAGGACGGATGCGTCGGGTCGGGTGGTGGTCGGTCTGCCGGTGTCGCTTGAGCCGGGGGTCTGGGAGGGGTATTTGGATGTGCGGGTGTCGGCGGTGGGGCATCCGCGGTTTGTGCAGGCGGCGATGGTGAAGGTGGTTCGGGCACCTTGAGTAAACAGCCGTGGTGTGGGGTCCTTGGGGTTTTCGGCGCGTCATTCGTTTGAAGGGGCAGGGAAAGTGGGGGGATAAACGAGAGGCCGAGGTGCGGTTGAAGGTCTGTGAGGAGTGTGGTATTGAAAGGATGGTTGAAGGCTGCGTCGAGAACGATTCACAGGCGGTTTGGTGGTGGATGAGGTAGGGGGGCTCTGGACGCCGGCTCCTCCATAGACAGATTTATATAGTGGCACGTCTCTATTAATTGTAGGGCATTGTTTTTTTGTGAGTCAAGTGATTGTTATGACTTGCTGCAAAAATTGTCAACAGGAAGTACGCCAGGTTCCCGTTCGGAAAATCGACCACGTCTACGTTGTGGAGGAGTACTGTCCGCATTGTGACGAGTCCACGTTCCGGTACGAGGCCGTGGAGTAGCGAGACCTTGGCGGTGCCGGGGCTCTGCCAAAAAAAATCATGGCAGGGCTGGGCATAGTTTTTTTTAACCCTTTGCCGATTTGGTGTCGAGTTGAGTGTTGAGCTGAGATAGTATGAGGGGCTGACGTGGAGAAGAAGGAATCGGTGAAGAGTCATGAGGAGATCATGGCGCTGTTTGAGGAGTTGGATGGCCTCGAGCAGCGAATCCGGTCGCCTGTGATTGAGACCGTGCCTCTGGAGACGGTTTTTCCCGAGGAGGTAGAGCCGTCGGTCCCGGATGTTTCTATCCCGGTGATGGAGCCGGAACCGCCTGTGGTTAAAGCTCACAAGGGTTTTTTTCGTCGTGAGCGGCGGGTGAAGCGACCGCCTCTTTTTAAGCGTCAGCGGTTGTTCGACGTTGAGACGGTTGCCTCGAGTGGGCCGGTGCGCAGCACGTTTTCTCTTCAGCTTGACGAAGAGGGGAACCTGTATGGGTTTGATCGGCCGCGGCCGAAGCCGCCCGAGATTCGATTGTTCCATCGGAAACAGCGTGCAGAAGGTGGCGAGGAGCCGGTGGCGAGCGGCCGGTTTGCGAAGCTGAGACGGGTGTTGTCTCGAAAAGGCAAGTCTTCCGAGGGGAAGACGTCAAAGCTTTCTGGGATTGTTGGGAAATTCAAGGGACTTGGCCGTCGTCGGGGAAAAGAGTAGATAGGTTAGCGGAGGTGGAAGACGACGGTGTTGTTCGGGTCTGTGGCTGCCTCGAGTTTTCCTTCGCATGCGAGCCAGCCGATGGCGGCGTAGAAGTCTCTTTCAGTAAGTCGGACGAGGCGAAGGAGGGAGTGGGCGGAGACGTCACCCCAGATATCCAGGGCGCGCCAGACCATCCCGGCGTTCTTACCAATGCTGGGGACGAGGTTGGTCTCTCCCAGGCTGTAGCCGTGGGGTTGCTGTCGGATCTTATTTTCTCGGGCCAGCCAGCCGATGGCGGCGTGGAGGTCCTCATCATGCAGGTGGGTGAGCGTTCGGAGTCGTTCTTCGTTCAGCTCGCCGTTGGCGTTCAGGGTATGCCAGACGGCCCCGGCATGCGTGCCGTAATTAGTGATGAGGATGGACATCTGTCTCTTCGGCCCTATGAGCGAGAGAGAGGATAAATAGATTACGTATGGTTGTTGGTATAAGGTAAAAACTATATGGTTCTAGCCTGTTGGTGGGTGACATGAAAACGAGTCCGCAGATTCACGCCTCGTGTTATGTCGCGTCCAGCGCGGTCATCATTGGTGATGTGAGGATCGGCAAGGACTGTGGGGTTTTTCCTCATGCGGTAATTCGTGGGGATCAGAACTGTATCACTATCGGGGATGGTTCGAATGTGCAGGACTGCTGTGTGCTGCATGCGGACCGTGAGCATGCATTGAAGATTGGACGACATGTGTCCATTGGGCATGCGGCGGTCGTGCATGGCGCGACGATCGAGGATGACTGTCTCATCGGGATCCATGTGACGGTGTTGAACGGCGCCGTGATCGGCACCGGCAGCATCATCGGCGCGTGTGCGTTGGTGACGGAGAACTGTGTGGTCCCGCCCGGAAGCCTGGTGGTGGGCATCCCCGGGAAGGTGGTACGACAAGATCCGAAATTTGTGGAGACGATCCGGAAGAATGCGGAGACGTACCGCCTGATTGCGGCGGGCCATCGGGCCGGGCAGCACGCCGTCTACTCAGGGAAGTAAGACCTTTTTTTAGTCCAGTTCTTGTTTCTTTGGCTGTCCAGTAAGGTCTGAGATGGCGAGGAGGTAGCCGCGGGCGCGTTCTGCGAGGGGGTAGCGGTAGACGGCCTGCCAGAATTTCTTGGAGTGGTTGGGGTGGAGGAGGTGGGCGAGTTCGTGGATGATGACGTAGTCTTTGACCCAGAGGGGGAAGTCTTTGACTTGGGTGGAGATGCGGACGGTGCTGTCGGCATGGGTGCAGCTGCCGAAGCGGTGGCGTTGGTTGTCGACGAAGCGGATGGAGAAGGTGAGGTGGCCGTCGAAGTAGCGGGCGTTGAGGCCGCGGGCGCGTTGCTCGAGCCAGAGGTCGCTGCGGGTGTGGTGGTCGCGCTGCTGGATGCGTTCGTGTCGTTTGACCATGCGGGCGACCCAGCGGTCTTCCTCGTCTTTGGGCATGCCGTCGGGGAGGTAGATCCAGAGGCGGCCGTTGCAGTATTTGGTCTGGATGGTCTTGCGCCGTCGGGCGCTGCGGATGATCGTGATGTCGTCAGGTCGCATGCTACATCAGGGGGAAAAGGTGCTGCTGTTATAACGTTTATTCTCCGTGAAAAAAAAGAAATGAAAAAAAGAAGGGTGGTGGTGTTTAGTTGAAGGGTGAGAGGTCCAGGACGCGGACGCGCTGGGCGTGGCCGAAGATGAAGGTGTGTTCGCCGCCGAGCAGTGATCGGTCGCGTTGGAGGTAGACGCCGTAGAAGTTGGTCATGAAGCCGAGCTGCCGGCCGTCGACGTTACGGATGGAGAACGGGTGAAAGTCGATGACGAGGGTGCGGCTTTTTATGGCGGCGTCGGCGACGTTGCCGTAGAACCAGAAGGTGTAGGGGCGGTAGAAGTTGAAGTGGAAGGGCTGGCGGCAGAAGAAGCGGTTGACGCTGCCTATACTGAGGACCCAGGCGCTGGTCCGCAGGGTACTGAAGCAGATGAGGTGGCGTTCGAGCGTGGCATAGATGGCGAGGCGGTGGAGGAATCGGAAGAGGGGGTGGTCGCCGTAGCGGAGGATGTATCGGTCGATGAGCTTGTTGAAGCCGGCGAGGTCTTTGACGCCGGCGAGGTCGCCGAGGAGGGAGGCGTAGAAGGTGTCGAGGGCGTTGATGTCCTTGTTCGTGAGGCTGAGGCGGTCGGAAACGAGGGTGGCGAGGGGGTGGGAGGTCTGCTGGGCGAAGACGGGTGAAACGGAAAGGCTTGTTAAGAGGAGGATCATGCTTATGGCGAGAATTCCTGTTCTTTTTTTCATGGGTCTTCCCTCATGCGGTTAGAATAATTATTAAGTTAGGACTATATTAACTTTAGTATTTATATAATTTTCTCCCCTTTACCTGATTTCTACTGGAGAAAGGAAATTTCAATCTGATTGGTGTAAAAATGAGAAAAAGAAAGGGAGGTTTTTTCCCTGTGGGTTTTGTGTTTTAGTGGAAGGGGGTGAGGTCGAAGGCTCGGACCCGGTCGGCGCTGCCCATGAAGAAGAGGTAGCTATTGTCGGTGAGCCTGCTTTCATGGTCCCAGTAGACGCCGCGGAAGCCTTTCATGAGGCCGATCTGCGGCCCTTGGAGGCGTTGGCCGATGCCGAAGGGGTGGCGGTCGAGGATGAGGGTACGGCCCTTGAAGAGGTTGTTCTGGCTGCGGTAGTGCCAGAGGCTGAGGCGTTCCTTGATGAAGGAGAGCGTGTTGTGCCTAAAGGGGTTGTAGCGGTGGTAGGTGCCGAAGCTGATAACGAAGTGGCCAGGTTTGCTTGAGAGGGCGGAGCCGAGGGGCAGGCCGAAGAGGGTGTAGAGGGGGTTTTTGTTGCACCACGTTCTGATGCGGTCGGCCAGGGATTGCAGCAGGGGGTGGCCTGCGAGGGTCTTGTCGCGGCAGAGATCGTAGAGCTTGTCGAGGAATTCTCGGAGGGAGTGTGAGGTGGCGGCGGCGGTGTCGATGCGGTCGAAGAAGGCTTGGATGGCGGAACTCTCATCGCTTTTGGTGACTGTAGGGGTGGCGGCGAGGGCCGGGAGGGTTCCGGTGAGGATCAGGATGGTGATGCCGAGGGCAATGATGCTTTTGGTGTGGCTCATAACACGAACCTCGTTGTTTCTATTCTTTTGTTTATTTATATATTTTTCCCTAAATGAGGAGGGGTATCCTGCTTCGAGAGCGGGGGCTGGGGTGGTGGGATGCTATCTCTGAGATGTAGGGTGTGATGGCGGAGGTGTCGAATCCTGGGACGAGTTCGATGGTGTAGTGGCCGTCGGGACAGGCCCAGGCCGGTGTGGGTGAGAGCAGCTGTGGCAGGAATTTCTGGATGTCGGCGGAGAACTACGTGATGAGGTGGTCTTCGCCGAACTGCATCTTGCTGATCTTGTCGTTTTTTTATCGGTAGCGGTTTCCATTGAATTCATCCCCTTATCGAAGACCCTATCAAAATTTGTTAATAAACGTTCGGGAATTGAACTGCCGTAGCAAGCGGAGAAGGGACGGCCGCCATCCGAACCAGCGTCAGTACGCGCGCCAACGGTGCTCGCACTTCACACACGTGTAGATGCGCGTCTCCGGTTCATCGCTCGCCCGGGTCTGCCGCAGGACCCAGAACGCCTCATTATGCCCGCACTTCGGGCACTCCACCCGCGTCTTCGGCAGGATGTCAATCTTTTTTTCTAAAACCACGGTCTCCTTGGTCTTCTGTTT
>CAVYNH010000006.1:0-785480 GCA_963769885.1 Methanobacteriota archaeon | reverse complement strand
CGTAGGAGGTGATCCATCCGCAGGTTCCCCTACGGATACCTTGTTACGACTTAGCCCCGCTCACTAAGCCTAAGTTTGAACGTAGCAAAAGCCACATCCTCACTCAGACCCAATTCGCATGGCTTGACGGGCGGTGTGTGCAAGGAGCAGGGGCATATTCACCGCGGAATGTTGATCCGCGATTACTACGGATTCCAACTTCATGAGGGTGAGTTACAACCCTCAATCCGAACTATGACTAGGTTTCGGGATTACCTTCACCTTTCGGTGTCGGAGCCCATTGTCCTAGCCTTTGTAGCGCGCGTGTAGCCCGGGGGATTCAGGGCATACTGACCTACCGTTGCCCTCGCCTTCCTCTGACTTATCGCCAGCGGTTTCTCTAGTGTGCCTAATAAGCGAACTTACCAGTTGCAACTAAAGATGAGGGTCTCGTTCGTTGTCTGACTTAACAGAACGCCTCACGGTACGAACTGACGACGGCCATGCACCACCTCTCGGAAAATCAGGCAAGGTCATCAGCCTGGCCTTCATATAACCGTCGCCCCCGGTGAGTTTTCCGGCGTTGAATCCAATTAAACCGCACGCTCCACCCGTTGCGGTGCTCCCCCGCCAATTCCTTTAAGTTTCAGTCTTGCGACCGTACTCCCCAGGCAGCTCGCTTAACAACTTCTCTCCGACACTAGTCGGGCTCGGAGCCCGACTAACATCAAGCGAGCAGCGTTTACACCCTGGACTACCGGGGTATCTAATCCCGTTTGCGCCCCAGGGCTTCGTCCCTCACCGTCAGACCCGTTCTAGCTAGACGCCTTCGCCACTGGTGGTCCCCCTAGGATTACAGAATTTCACCTCTACCCCAGGAGTACCTCTAGCCTCTCCCGGTCCCAAGTCCAACAGTCTACCCGGAATTCGTACGGTTAAGCCGTACGATTTACCCAGGCATTTATAGAACCGGCTACGGACGTTTTAGGCCCAATAATAGCGGCCACCACTTGGGCTGCAGGTATTACCGCGGCGGCTGGCACCCGTCTTACCCAGCCCTTACTCTCCCTGTTTTTTAGACAGAGAAACAGCTGACTCTTACGAGCCAGCACTTGGGATTCCCTCGTCGTGCTTTCGCACAGTGCGAAGTTTTCGCGCCTGCTGCGCCCCGTAGGGCCTGATATCGTGTCTCAGATATCATCTCCGGGCTAGTGCTCTCACAACCCGTATCCGTCGTAGGCTAGTCAGGTCATTACCCTGACTACAACCTGATAGTCCGCAGACTCATCCTTAGGCGCTGAATCTTTCGATCTAAAAGCATTCCAGCAGTCTAGATCTATGGAGTATTATTCTCAGTTTCCCGAGGGTATCCCCCACCTAAGGGCAGATTATCCACGTGTTACTGAGCCGTCTGCCGAGGGCCGAACCCTCTCGACTCGCATGGCTTAGTCGAATCCCAATAGCAGTGACCTCTGGCAGGATCAACCAGAATCTGTTTATTGTTTATTAGGGAATATTAACTCATATTGGAATATGAGCGGGTGAATCAAATTTCACCAACTTACGTCGATCGTCAGATTCAAGAGGGCGCAAGCATCCTCTAAGGCTGCTTGATTTTCTTGAACCTCCACATCTATTCTTTCCCGAGGTCGAAATGACGTAGTCATCGGATGTCAGGTGACACAATCTCCTACGTCTAACCGGATGACCCGGGCAGTATGTACTGAGGTAACCTATCGGTATAGGCTGATACTATTTAAATGTTATACCTATCCTCGTGGCGGCCACCGTACTTGAACGGGCAGCTACCTCCTAACAGGCTACGAGGAGCGTGATTATATCGTGTACTGTCAAACACGATTGTTTTCACTCCCCCATTCTCATAGGCCGGAGGTACTATTTAAAAGTTGCCAATAGGGGTTCTGTGTAATATGGCGTTGGGAAATCTTCGTTGGGAAATCGGGGTTGGACCCCGAAGACTTGGCAGAAAATCGAATATAGAAAATGATATAATTACTTCCATAGATATAGCAGTTTGAGGTGGATTATCTGACTCCTAATTGTCCAAGATGTAAAAGCAACAATATCACATGGACCAGTTCATCACAGAAAGGTGTGATGGGCACTTATATTTATTGTGGTGCCTGTGGAGCAATCATAACATGGTTCCCAGATAAATAGTATTGAACTATTCTTTTTTAACATCGTCTTCCCAGTCCTCACCTTTTTTTAGAGGACCCAAAAGGGGTTCTGTAAAGTATAGCGTTAGCTAATCTTCGTTGGAAAATCAGAGTTGGTAATAGTCGGCTTATCCGGTTATTTCTTCGAGGAACTATTCTTTTTTTTCTCTTCAAAATTTTTCCTGTATTCAATCAGAGTACGGAATAGATTGATAAATCCAGTTATCAAACCAATGGCCCCAATAATAATAGCAATAAAAAGTGCTATATTCAATATGACCCCTCCCGAATCCTTAGGTAATAGTATACTTGTTGAGAAGGCAGATGATATTGAATACATAAAAAAGAACGCAATAGAAACGATTAAAAAAGATAAACTTGAATCAAATAGTTTTATCTCTATATCTGATGGTTTATTCTTCTCAAATATTCCTCCTATCAATGTGAAACCAAACAATGTCAAGGCTATTTCTCCATATACTTGAAACATAGAGAAATCCTTGCTTAGTATAGAATGAAAGAATTGAATTATTATTCCAACACCCCATAATAAAAAAATAGTAGGAGTCAATATACGTAATAAATGTGGTATAATATCAAATTTGTTTAGTCTTATCTTCTCACCAAAAAATAAAGAATGAAAATAAGAATAATAAGTTTATTGTTACTGCTTTTTTTCTTGGCATCGTTTGTACGAAAGTGAGGTTTTCATCAGGGATAACCACTTATTCTCCCCTTCAATCGTAATCCCTGCCATCTCCGATGGAGTCATACCGTTCAAAGCCTCATGAGGCTTAATGAAATTATAATATAACCTGTGGCCCTCTACGATAGGAGTATCATCTACCTTTAGTCCTCTCATGACTTTTTCCCGTTGACGGATAGAGCCATGCAAACGCTCTATGTGGTTGTTGTTCGGGTGATGCTCCAAGCCTACATTCCATAGGTGTTCAGTTTCACCGTGATTTGTGATAAACTCCTTGTTTACTGCCTCCCGATAGGCTCCCAGGCCGTCAGTAACGATATACTTGGGCTTGCGCCCACCGCAATTCCGTTTCGCCTTCTGAAACACCATTCGGGCATCCCTGACCTTTCTCTCGGTGGATACCACACTGGCAAGCTGGAACCGAGTACGCTCATCCATGACATTCCAGAGATACTCCCAGGAGCCTCCGATATTCACCATCATCTCATCGGTATGCCAGACTTCCCCGACATCAGGCTGGATGGTGTTCACGTACTCATTCATGATACCAACGTATTTCTCTATCCAGTTGTAGACTGATTTGTAGGAGATATTCAGCTCGTAGAACTCTTTGAGATGGTGTGATATTTTCCGAAGGGATACGCCCTTGAAATACAGGTCAAGCGTAAGGGCGATTATCTTAGGATTGTACTTCATGTTCTCAAAGTCAGCATTATAGACGAACTTGCGGTTGCACTCCTTGCACATGTAGTTCTGTTTCCCGTTCTTCACGCCATACTTCATGATGTGTGATGAATGGCAGAACTTACAATCGGAAACATCAGCATCCTTGACACTGATTCTCTGTTTCACCTTGAGATGTACCTGTTCAAACTTCTCTCTGAGATTCTTCCATATCTTAACCGCATTAATGTGCTTGCAGGGAATCCCCCTCAGTTCAAAATCCTTGCAGGTGCATGTCCATAGAATGTGAGGCTGGTACGCATAGTGGACCGTGTACGTGCCGTTTCCGGTCTGAGAGGGAACCACCCATGTTTTAGGGTTTATTTCCTTGGGTTCAAAACCGTCTTCGAGGTAGGTCATTCCTCGTGCTTTTCGAGCATTCACCATTTCTTTAATGTCTATCTTTTCTGCCATTCATTGTTCACCAATAGTATATCTGTTGTTCATAGGATATAAAGGTCTTATGGGGGTCACCGAAAGTATTCCAGAAAACCTTATAAATACCTTAATATTTCCTTATTATGGCTTATGAGAACGCTTGAGATTGACGATGTCCAGGAAGTCTTTGAAAAAACAGTAACCAAGGATGGAAAGGTCGGTGGCCTCCTAAAATACGCTGGAAGGAATGTCTTAATAGTTATAACCAACGAAAAATCGAAACGGTAAATCTTTACAAAATTTCTTAAAACCATTTTGTTGAAAAGATTAAAATTACTTCCGTTGAATTATAGTATCATAATTTATTAATTTCCAATATTGTTGAGATAAGATGTTTTGCTCTTTCATGACAATGAACAGCAAAATCCTTATTGTTTACGCTTTCATTGAAATTCCTGTTATTTTTATTTTTTGCATTTTTAAAATAATAGTCTGCATCATTTCTCCAATCACGTAGAGATTTCAATAATTGAGAAACTCCGACATCAACACCTGCCAATATTTCTTTTACCTGTCTATGAATATCATATCGTTTGTCTCCAGAAGGATACAAATATTTTATTCTTTCATTATCAATGCTATCAATTTGTTCTCTGGCGGTTAAGAAAACCGCATAATAACTCCTACTAACTACACTTCGACAGAGAGCCGGTGTTTTTTCCAAATCATCATGTTCTAATAGATTCTTGGCAAGTATAACATAATCATTGGGACAAAAATTATCTGGCTCTTCCAATGTATCTCACGTCCTTCTTATATAAGGGACATCAATAATATCTATGTCTTTGACATCATCTGGATTAAAATCTTTGTAAGCATCATTTATTAATCTGCGCAAAGTATCAAAAACATATTTGTAGTTTTTAGATTTCAATGTCACCAATATTTCTATTGATTGCCAATCAGGTATTTCGGGGTCTCGGCCAGGTTGTATTTCTAATATTAATAAATTCTTTGGTTTATTTTTATTAAGTTCTACTACCAATTTATAAGTTGTGAATAATAGATTGATATCTTTTTCGAGTCTCTCTTTGACTTTTGCATTAAAAATTGGAATTATTTTTTTCAATTCTTTAAACAAATCTTCGACTATTTTTTTATCATAGACGATAACAATCGCAGTTCCAAATTTTTCGTCTCTATGAAATATAAATTGTTCTCCAGAATAAAAACCTTCCACATCCTTAGCACTACATTTGTTCTCGATATTTTGAATAATCAAATTATTACCTCTTTCTTATAAATATATCTGCTGTTTTTAAAGTTTTCAGATAGCATTTTTTAAATAAATCATCAAGTTTAGACGCTTCAAATTCGATGGCTGAATAAAATCTGTAATCGTTTCCTTCTTTCGATACAATTATTCTTCTCAAACCGATTGATGAATTTTTAAACCAGCTTGCATACATATCAATTCTTTCGTCACCTATGTTTTTAGCGTCGTCCTTGTCAATAAATGTAGTTATCGGAATTGTCTCCATTTTTTTAGCGATATATTTCTTTCCATCGAATAGTATATAATTACAAGTACAAATTTCAACAGACATGGGAAATTTATTTAAAATTTCTATTATTTTTATAGCTCCTGTGATTTTATCAATAAAATCTGTTTTAAGAAGTGGTTTCTGGGTGAATTTTTTTTCTGGAGTTATTTCAATTTTACAATGTATCTTGCATTTGTTTTCAATAGGCAAAGATTTCCGAAGACAAAATTTATGTGAGTTAAGATATTTACTAATTTTATTTTTTCTTTTTAAATCTTGCTCTACGCTATATATTTTTTCCAGCCAATCAATACTTTTTTTGTAGTTCTCTTTTGCATCATAAATATAAAGATTCCAATAATATTTAAATTGCCCGTCTTTTATAGGTGTATATTCTACTCCATAGGCATTATAAGACATTTTAGAAAAGTCGATATCATTGATATCCGTGCTTTTAACCATTGCTTGGTCAAAATATTTGTACAGGGCTACCAATATTTTCTTGTAATTCGTTTTTTCAGTGACTCCATCAAGACAAATACATATTCTCGGATACAATTTATCTTTTTCATCTTGAGGCAATTTAATCACCTTAATTGTTTGATAGATAGAGTGCATGTCTTTAATATCTTTATTACTTTTAAATCTGTTCATAATTCATTCTCCAAAAATGCCCTGATTCAGAAGGCAGGAATTTGGTCTCCCCTTGTTTGGCAGAAACTTTGACTTTGTTAAAAGTCTCCTACTGCGTAGTTTGGTGAACAACGCCAAGGGGAGACCAATACTACTAATACAATGTGCTTTTAAAATGGTTTACCAACTCCGATTTCCCAACGAAGAGTTCCCAACTCCCTTTTACACAGAACCCCAATAGGGCCGCCCGGCCTGCGGGGCATGCCATAGGGTCATGTACGTTGGTATACACGATCACGAAGCATTCCCCTAATAGAATAGGCAGGACGGATTATTTATAGTTTATCGTTAAGCGTTAGAAAAACCCGGATGCATCAAGAACGCACAAGGTAAAACACCGTACTTGAACAAATGACCGCCTTGACAGCGGCAACCACACAAGAACATGCCTAATGCTTGTCCACTATCTCCTTGAGGTCCACCGACTCATCCATGACCGGCAGGTTCAGATTCTTCTTGATATTCGGATTCCGCAGCCCCCGGCGACGGACCGTATAGACGCTCTCGCAGAGGCTGAGATTCTCGATATAGATATTGAAACGTTGGTTGAATTTCTCCATGAACCGCTTCGCCCCCACCACATCCTTAGCGAAGAACGTTATGACAGCATCACATGTCCCATTTACGTACTCGATATTCTCAATCATAATAGACCCGGGAAGGATATCGTCTAACCGCGTGAACAGGACTTCCTCGATGGCCTCCTTGGGCAGCGGAACGCTAGTGCGCGATAAGGACATATAATAATGATGCATCCCAAAGTACTCGTCGTCCACCACCGCGCTGTAACCCCAGATCCGCTTTTCTTTCTCTAGTTTGGAGATGATACGCCACACTTTCTGGGGGGAAAACTTACAGCGTTTCGCAATCGACTCGATATTATCCTTCGCATGGGTACGGAGAACCTCGACAACCTTTCGTTCGTCCTCCATCGTTTGTTCCTGGCTTACCTTCGCCAAAGCCCGAATCCTCCTTGCATCAGGCCTATAGAGGCCCATTTTAAATAACTTCCGTTCCTAAAAAAGGAGGGATGCCGGTCATGGACTGAGCGGGATTTGAACCCGCGGCCTCCGCCTTGCGAAGGCGGCGATCTTCCGCTGATCTATCAGCCCCAAGCGAAGACAAGAAAAAAGAAAGGGGTATTTGAAGTATTCCCCGTCGTCTACCGGCACTCGACGACCGAGCGGCCTTTCGCCGCCTTCAACGCCTCAACGACCGGCAGCTTGTCACCCATCATGAACTTCTCCAGCGCTCCACCGCCAGTGCTGACATGCGAGATCTTGTCCTTCAGCCCGAGTTTTTCGAGCGCGGCGATGGTATGACCTCCACCGGCGATGCTGAAGGCTTGGGAGATGGTGATGAACGAAAAGATTTCTGTGGTCCCTTTTTGGAAAATGGGGTTTTCAAAGATGCCGCAGGGGCCTGAGACAAAGACCGTCCGCGCCTTCCCCAGGATCTTCTCGAAATCATGGATTGTCTGTTGACCGATATCACCGATCAAGTATGGTGTCGGCAGCTGGCTGATTATAATCTCTTTGCGCTTCCCGTTCTCATCAACCCCGAAATCGGAGGGGAGGTGGATTCGACCAGCATGCTTGTCAAGCACGGCCTTGATCTGGGCGAAGATCTCGGGAGTTCCGTCTTCACCAAAGGCCTCCTCATTCTTCGGTCCGAGGTTCACGCCTTTGGCTTTGAGGAAGGCGTTCCCGGTCAAACCGGTTAGTAAAACATCGTCGGCAATGTTCTTCGTGAGAACGCGATCGATAGTCGTGATTCCGTCAGCGAATTTCGCTCCGCCGAACACGAACACGGAAGGCTTGGCTGGGCTGCTGACAACGTTTTCCAGGGTGGTAAGCTCTTTCTCCATGAGTCTACCGGCGGCTGAGGGCATGACAGCGGTGAACCCGGTGAGTGAGCATTGGGCGCGGTGCGCGGCGGCGAAGGCGTCATTGATATAATAATCAGCGAGAGGGCGGAGATTTTTGACGAGCTCGCACTGGGCGTGTTCCTCTGGTTTTTTCTTGTCGGTCTCGTGTGGGTATTTGCGGACGTTGTCGAGGAAGAGGACGTCGCCTGGCTTCATGTTCTGAATGGCTTTTTTTGCCTTGTCCATGTAGATGTCGTCGACGAAGGTGACGGGCTTGCCGAGGAGTTTTTGGAGGGCGGCGGCGTGTTTTTGCATGCTGGTGAAGTCCCAGCTGCCTTGTTTTCCCTGATGAGCGAGGATGACGGTCTTGGCGTGTTTGTCGACGAGTTCTTTGATGGTGGGGAGGGCGAGCTTGATCCTGGTTGTGTCCATGATGTCCAGGGTTTTTTTGTCTAGCGGTAGGTTGAAGTCGACGCGCAGCAGTACGGTCTTGTTGGTGACGTTAAAATCATTTAAGGTGTTATAATCCTTCATCAAAGAACCTCCACTCTCAGGCCGGGGAATATGGTTTTTGTTTATTTAAACGTATAGGAATTTCGAAAAAAACAGAGTTAATTATGGGGTAGAAAGAGGGGGTTCAGCGTTTCACGGCTTGGACCGGGACGAGTCGCTCGCTAAACATATAATTGACGAGGTCGACGAGCCGGCACGAGTAGCCCCATTCGTTGTCGTACCAGGAGAGGACCTTGATGAGATTGCCGGTGCCGCCGATGACGCTGGTGCTGAGGCCGTCAATGACCGCGGAATGCGGGTTGCCGACGACGTCGACGGAGACGAGCGGCTCCTCGGTGTATTCCATAATGCCGCGTAGGCGGTCCTGGGCTGCGGTCCGCAACGCATCATTGACTTCGTCTTTGGTGACCTTCTTATGGAGCAATGCAGTGAAGTCAGTGAGGGAACCGTCGGGGGTGGGGACTCTGAGGGCAAGGCCGTCGAGTTTACCTTTCAGTTCGGGGATGACGAGAGCGACGGCTTTCGCGGCGCCGGTCGAGGTGGGGATGATAGACATGGCGGCGGAGCGGGCCCGGCGGAAATCCTTATGCGGGAAGTCGAGGAGGCGCTGGTCGCTGGTGTACGAGTGGACCGTGGTCATGTAGCCTTGCTCGATGCCGAAGGCGTCGTTGATGACCTTGACGGGCGGTGCGAGGCTGTTCGTGGTACAGGAAGCCATGGAGATGATGTTGTGTTTGGTCGGGTCGTAGACCTGTTCGTTGACGCCGAGGACTACGGTAAGGTCCGGGTCTTTGCCGGGGGCGGAGATGATGACTTTTTTCGCGCCGGCGGTCAGGTGTTGGGAGGCGCCGTCGCGGGTGCGGAAGACGCCGGTGGATTCGATGACGACGTCAATGTTGAGTTGTTTCCAGGGGAGTTTGCCGGGGTTGACTTCGGAGGTGAATTGGATGAGTTTGTCGTTGATTTCGATGCCGCCGGGTTTGGTCATGATTTCGCCGGCGAAGCGGCCGTAGATGGAGTCGTATTTGAGAAGGTGGGCGAGGATCTCGGTGTTGCCGAGGTTGTTGATTGCGACGATTTCGAAGCGTTTGCCGTACTGGGAGTGTTGGAATGCGGCACGCAGTACGTTTCGGCCTATTCTTCCGAATCCGTTAATAGCGACTCGAATCATCTTCTCCATGCCACCTTTCGGTGGAAAACCTCCGGTTGCTATATAAGCTTTCCGAAAAGAGAGGTGGAGCTTGCATCGATAATTTCCACTGGGCAGCGGGTGCCGAGGGGCGGGGTGGTGGTGGGGATGAGGACTTGTTTGTAGGTGAAGGTGCGGCCGATGGTGGTGCGGTGTTTCCCGAGTTCGGTGAGGAGGATGGTGAGGCGTCGGCCGATGTAGTTTTTGTTGTGGTCGCGGGCGAGGCGGAGGGCTTGGGTGGCGAGGCGTCGGGAGCGGGTTTTCATGACTTGGGTGGTGAGGCGGTGGGGGAGGGCTTTGGCTGGGGTGTGGGGGCGGGCGGAGTAGCGGGTCACGTTGACGATGTCGGGGTTGATGGTTTCGATGAAGTCGTAGGTGTTGTCGGCTTGCTGGGTGGTTTCTCCGGGGTAGCCGGTGATGACGTCAGTGGCGATGGTGAGGTCGGGGATGGCGGCGCGGAAGGCCTCGATGATGTTGGTGAAGAAAGTGGTGGTGTATTTGCGGTTCATGTGGGCGAGGATCTCGTCGTCGCCGGATTGGAGGGGGAGGTGGAGGAATTTGTAGACTTTGGGGTGTTGGAAGGCGGTGATGAGGGGGTCGAGGGGTGGGGTGAGGGAGGCGGGGTTCATCATGCCGACGCGGAGGAAGAAGTCGCCGGGGAGGTCGGTGAGGGTGTGGAGGAGGCTGGCGAGGGTGTCGTCGGTGTCGCGGCCGTAGGAGGCGGTGTCTTGGGCGGTGAGTTGGATCTCGCGGCAGCCGGCGGCGAGGGCGTCCTGGACGTCCAGTGTGATGTCGGCTGGTGGGTAGCTGTGGAGGGGGCCGCGGGCGTGGTGGGTGATGCAGTAGGCGCAGGCGTAGTCGCAGCCTTCGGCGATGGCGAGGGGGGCGATGACGCCGGTGTGATGTTTGGGGAGTCTGGAGCGTGGTGTAGGTGGGGTGGTTGGGGGTCGGTTGGCGATGAGGTCAGGGAGGCTGGAGAGTCTGGTGGGAGGGAGCAGTCGGGCGGTGGGGGCGATGGCGGTGATGAGGTCGGGTTGGACGGCGGCCATGCAGCCGGTGACGATGAGGGGTTTGCCGGTGTGGTGGAGGAGACGGATGCGGGAGAGCATGCGCTGCTCGGTGCGGTCGACGACGGTGCAGGTGATGAGGATGAGGAGGTCGGCCTGGGGGATGGTAGGGACGATGGTGTGGTGGGCGTGGTGGAGAAGGCCAAAGGCGGTGCGTTCGTCGCTTTTATTGGCGGTGCAGCCGTAGGTCTCGAGGTAGATGTTCATGAGAATGCAGGTGTGGGCAGGCGGCTGGGGTTATTTAAGGGCTTCTTCGATGCGGTGCTTGACGAGGGTTTTTTCGAGGGTGGAGAGGAAGTAGCCGGCGCGGGGTCCTTGGGTCTGGCCGAGGAGGATGAGGTAGAGGGCTTGGAAGGCGGTGTTGGTGGGGAGGGTGAGGTGTTCGCTGGTGTCGTAGATGGCGTTGTGGATGCTGTCGGGGTCCCAGGGGAGGTCTTTGAGTTTTGTGTCGAAGGCGGAAAGGAAGTTCTTCTGTTCTGGGGTGAGGGTGATGGCGGGGAGGGTGGGTTGGAGTTCGAATTTGACGTCGGGCGGGGCGAAGTGTTGGAGCCAGTAGCGGGCGTGGTCGGCGCGTTGGCGGAGGTGGGCGTCGTCTTCTTTGGTGATGGTGGGGGGAATCTGGTGGGTGCGGTGGAGGATGGCTCTGACCTCGTTCCAGGTGGGTTTGATTTGGACGAGGGTGACGAGGTGGCGGATGGGGAGGTGGAGTGGCATGGTGGTGGGAATCTGGTAGGGTTGGCTGAGTGTGTAGGTTTTTTGGAGGTCTTTCATGCCTTTGGTTTCTTCGGTTTTGCCGAAGTAGGCGGCTTCTTCGGCGTCGTAGTCGTCGATGAGGGTGAGGAGCCCCAGGCCGGTGTCGAAGACGATGTGTTTGTTGGGTTGGTTGCGCATGATGAGGAAGCGGAGGACTTCGGGGGGGGTCATTTTGAGCATGTCTTCGGCGCTGATGGCGGTGCCCTTGGAGCTGTGCATGGCGCCTTGGCCTTTGAGGAGGATGAATTCGTAGACTTGGAGGGCGGGGTGGGGGTAGTCGTAGACCTCTTCGACGATCTTGGCGCCGGTCTCGCGGGCGCCGCCGGTGGTGGCGAGGTCTTTGCCGCAGGGCTCGAAGGTGACGCCGAGCATCTTCCAGCGGGCGGGCCAGTCGATGCGCCAGGGGAGTTTGCCGATGCCGCCCATGCGGACGTCGACTTCGCCGTGGTGGCCGCAGGCATCGCAGATGTACTCGATGGTGGGGAATTCGTAGAGTTGGGGTCTGGTGGTGAGCCTGCCGCAGGTCTGGCATTTGACGTTGAAGGGCAGCCAGTCATCCGGGATCTCGCGGTGAGAGATCATCTCGAGGATGTGTTTAATCTTGGTGGTGTTTTCCAGGGCGGTGACGATGGCGTCGGTGTAGTCGCCTCTGGCGTACATCTCGCTGGCGCGGTAGACTTTGGGTTGGACGCCGACTTCCTTGAGGGCGTTGAGAAAAGAGGTGAGGAAGTGGTCGGCGTAGCTGGGGTGCAGGCCGCAAGGGCAGGGGATCTCGCAGATAGGCTTGCCGACGTACTCCGCGTAGGTCTGCGGGAGATACGGGTACACCCTGCGGAGGGGGTCGAAGTCGTCGGCGATGTAGATGAGTTCGGCGTCCGCGCCTTTTTCCTTGAGGCAGCGGTAGATGGCGTCGGTGGTGAGGATCTCCCGCATGTTGCCGATGTGGATCGGGCCTGAGGGGGTGATGCCCGTGGCTAGGACGTGATGATTATGTTTCGTGAGAAGTTGGTCTGCGATGACCTCCGCCCAATGCATACGTCGAACCCTCGTCTCCTAGGATAGTGTTTAAAGCGGCTGGGCTCTGAGTAGGGATCGCAGCGGCACGCCGCCGACCTCGTTGGTGGATCGTTTGTTGATGATGCAGGCACACAACGCAGGGGTGCCTTTCTCCGCCTTGATTGCCTTGATGGCGCTGCGGAAGGTTTCCCCGGTGCCGACGACGTCGTCGACGATGACGACGGTCTTGCCGTCGACGCTGGCGTAGTTGGAGGAGAATGCCCCGGCCTTTTCGAAACGCGGACGGAAGATGACGAGATCTAATCCCAGCTCCTCAGCGATGTACGTCGCGAAGGGGATACCGTTGATGGCGATGCCGACGACCGCGGTGAAGTCCAGGTCCCTCTTCCTGGCCTCCTCCAGGATGATGTCGGCGAGTGCCGTGGAAATGGAAGCGATGCGCATCGGTGAGACACCGATGGAACGCCAGCCGATCTTGAGGTCGCCCTCCGGCTTCTTCTCCTTGCTCTTGTTCAGAAGCCAGCTGGCGGTGTCTTTGGAGACGTTGAGCTCTTCCGCGATCTCGTATTCAGTCAGGCCGCTCTCTTTGAACTTCATGGCTTTCGCAATAAGAGCATCGATTTCCTTCATGGCAAGTACACTCTCGCGTCAGAGAATCCCCGTACGCTATTTAGATGTTTCCTCCTCCTGGAAAAATGCGTGAAAATCGGTAGCGCAAACCTCAAATACTGCGATGATATAATCTGTAGTTGGACGTGAGTTTATGGCACAGGGAAAAAAACAAGAAGGATTCCACTCTGGAGCCGGTCTAATCCGATACTTCGACGCTGAGGAGAAGACCGCATTCAAGATTCCACCATGGTTCGTCATCGTCGCCTGCATCGTGACGGCCGTCGGCGTGACCGCGGTCCACCTGCTCGTCCCCTTATAATAAAATAAATAAAAATATTTTTTGTTTATTCTTTTTTTCCCAGTTTATCCTTTATCAGTTTCTTTGTAAGGGCAAGAGCTTCAGGTAGCCGATTACGATGCGGGCCACCCGCCTGGATGAGATGGGGTTTGCCGCCGCCGCTGCCGCCCAGGACTTTGCCGATCTGCGGGGCGATGCTGCGGAGATCAAACTGAACGTCCTCGGAGGTGGCTGATGTAATCTTGGTACCATCGGAAAGATAGACGATTCTACCAGGCTCTTTTGTCAATGCTGCAACCATCGCAAGAGCATCGCCTGTTATTGTGCCACCACTTATGCAATAAGGTGTTCCTGGTATTTCTTCTCCTGTTTGTTGGATTCGTTCAATTTCATCCGTGGATGCGATTCGTTTCTGTTTCTGAGCTGCCTTCCATTGCGAGAAAAGCATATCGGCGGCCTCCGGGAGCGTGTGGACCGGAGCGACGGTCATAATGGGTATCTCAGATGAGAAGCGCTGCAGGGTTTTTTCGAGATTCTCGGTCGGAATGGAGAAAATCAGTGCGGCATCCTTGAGCTGTTGCGGGATATTGGTATGATCGGTTATCTTGAACCGGGGAGCGAGGAGCTTTTCGAGGGAGTGGAAGAGCGTCTCCTCTTTTTCCAGATGTTGAGCGGCGGCCTCGCCGGCTGCAAAGAGTAGGCGATTGACACCGTCCTGGATCCGTTCAACCTTGAGGATTCGGATATGCTCGATTTCTTTGATGTTGTTGAGGTGAGTGCCACCGCAGGCTTCGACGTCGATGCCGGGGATGTTCAGGACCCGGAGGTAGTCGCCGGGCGGGACGCCCCCTTGGTAGAGGCGAAAGCCGAATCGTCGCTCTGCTTCGTTGCGTTCGAGGACGCCGCGTTCGGTGGCGACGGCCTGGGCGATGTATTGGTTGGCCTTGTGTTCGACCGCGCGGATGGTCGCGTCGTCCAGGGCCTTGTAGTGGGAGAAATCGAAGCGGGCGTCGGTGAGCCCAAGCTGGGAGCCGGCCTGCCAGACGTGGTCTCCGAGGAGCGTACGGAGTGCGGCGTTGACGACGTGGGTGCCGGTGTGGTGCTTCATGAGGGTATAGCGGCGAGTCCAATCAATCCGCCCGTGGATGGTTTGGCCGACGGGGATCATAGTGGTGGTGCGGTGGATGATGGCGGTGTCTTCTTTGACGACTTCGGTGACGGGGATGTCTTTGCCTTGGTATTTGAAGATGCCGATGTCGCCGGGTTGTCCGCCGCCGTCGGGGTAGAAGGCGGTTTTGTCGAGGATAATCTGGGCGCCGGTCGGGGTCGACTGGGCCCAGAGGACTTTCGCCTCGAAATCTTTCATGTAGGGGTCCTGGTAGTAGAGGGGCACGGTGTTGGGGAGGTTGAGGTGCCGCTCGTGGACAGTTTCTTCGGGTCGCTCGTGGGAGTGCAGGCCGGCAATCATGGAGTCGAAGTTCAGGGGGATCTCGAGGTTGATGCCTTCGGTTTTGGCGATGTTTTGGACGATGTCGGGGGGCATGCCGTGGGTGTCGTAGAGGAGGACGAGGTCGGCGGTGTCGATGGTCTTTTTTTCGCTGACGATGCGCCGGACGAGGCTTTCTCCTTTTTGGAGGGTGTCGGTGAAGCGGTCGGTCTCGATGTCGAGGATTTCGTCAATCTGTTTTTTGTTGACTATAAGGGAGGGGAATTCTTTTTTGAGGAGAGTAAGTTGGAGGTCGACGATCTCGCGCAGGGGGATGGTGATGCGGAGTTTTTCGAGGAATCTGAGCGAGCGGCGGATGATGAGTCGGGCGAGGTAGCCGGCTTTGACGTTGCTGGGGACGATGCCGTCGCCGAGCATGAAGGCGAGGCATTTGGTGTGGTCGGCCAGGGAGTAGATGCTGGGCATGTCCTGGACGGTGGTGTAGTCCTGGATGTAGTCGAGGACGTGGGGGAAGACGGTTTCGTAGATGGTGGGGGTGCCGGTGGTGAACCAGGCGATGCGCTCCAGGCCATAGCCGGTGTCGACGATGTTGAGGGGGTTGGGGGAGTAGTTTTTCCCGTCGATGATGGTGGGGCCTTTGGGGTCTTCTTTCATGTTCATGAAGACAAGGGTCGCGATCTCGAGGCCTTGGGCGAGGACTTCGACGCAGGGGCCGGCGTTGCCGCCGCCGATCCAGAGCTGTTCTTTGTAGGTGATGGATTCGCCGGGGATGCCGATCTTGGTGCGGAAGAACTCGTCGCAGTAGGCGACGGTGGCTTCTTTCCAGTAGACTTCGTCGGTGTGTTTGTTGAAGGCGTGGTGGCCCATCATCTCGAAGAGGGTGAGGTGGCGTCCGCTGCGGCCGACTTCTTCGAGGTCGTTGAGTCTGATGCAGGGTTGGGAGATGACGAGGGGGTTGGCTGGTGGTGGGACGACACCGCTGGTGACGTGGGGCTGGAAGTCGGCGATAGAGGCGATCGTGAGGTAGATGTCGGTGCGCCAGCGGGCGATGACGGGGCAGCGGGGGCCGGTGATAGGGTAGTTGAGCCGTTGGTGGCCGTGGGCTTCGAAGAAGTCGATGAAGGCGTCGCGGACGTCGGTGAGGGTGAGGGGGCGTTTGGCGGCCGGCTGTCCGATGAAGCTGTAGTCGACGCAGGGTTTGTCGCCGCAGAGCTGTTGGTCGGGGAGGAGGGTCCAGAAGTAGTCGCCGCAGGAGGGGCATCTCTTGCGCACGTAGCCGTGGCTGTGGAAGAAGTCGAGGTTGTACTCCTTGGCCATGGAGGTCTGCGTCATGGGAATTGTGGGAGGGAATGGCTGTCGGGTTTAAAGGTTTTCTTCATAGGAGCCTCTCCGGTCTTCTTGTGGTGGAAAACGTTTTTATGTAACCCATGGTTCTTTTTATGAAGGAAAAGACTGAATCTGGATTTCTGCGATGAATACGAAGGTGTTGATTGCTGAGAAGATTGCGGGGGAGATTACACTAAGCTCGAACCCGGGGGCGACAATCCGGAAATGGCGGATGACGTTCGACGTCGGGCAGTCAGAGTTGGCCGCGCACCTGGGCGTCGCGCAGAGCGTGGTCTCCGATTACGAGTCCGGGCGGCGCAAGTCTCCAGGGATTCATTCAATCAAGCGGATCGTGGAGACACTCATCAGCATCGATGAAAAAGAGCATGGCGGTCAGGTCCTACTGCAGTTCCAGTCGTTAATCAAGCCGCAGGAGGGCATCATCGACATCATGGAGTACCCGGTGCCGGTCACCGCTGAGCGTCTGGTCAAAGAAATCAAGGGGACGGTGGTGACTGCGGATAAATCGACGCTGTCGCGGCTCATCAAAGGCTATACGTTGATTGACGGGATTGAGACGATCAAGACATTGACGACGGCAAGCTACCCGGCGTTGTACGGATGGAGCACGGAGCGGGCGTTGATTTTCACGCGGATTCAGTTTGGCCGCAGCCCCATGATCGCGATCCGGATTCATCCAGTGAAGCCTAGCATGGTAGTGTACCACAACCCCGGCGGGGTGGATCCGCTGGCGGTGCAGCTAGCGGATCGGGAGAACCTGCCGCTGGTGGTGACGACGATGCCGCTGGAGGAGATGCGCCGTAAGCTCTTGCATCTCGGCAAATAAGAGGGAGGAGAAAACGATGGCTGACCTTGTGGGATTATGCAGCATCTGTGGTAAACCTGGGGCGATGCATACGTGCCATTTGTGCGGCAGGCTAGTCTGCAATCAGTGCTACATTTTGAAGAAGGGGATCTGTATCGAGTGTGGGTTTCAGAACCGGCGGGATGATAGGCCAACGAATCCAATCGACGGATAAACTACCCTTCTTTTCTTTGAATTAATTAAATAGTAACAATTTTAAATTCACCTTATATATTCAATATTATTAAGGAGGTTTGATTCTGTTGGGTGATGAAGAAAAGAAAGGAAAACTCGAAAAAAGAGCCGAGAAAACAGGGGAAGTGGTTGGTACAGGGATTAAGAAGGGCTGGAGGGCAGTCAAAGGTTTTGGGAAAGGCGTGAAGGATTCTGTGACAAAAAAAGAGGACGAAGAAAAAAAGGACTAATTGTTTTCGTTCAAAATCAAAAAATGTAAAAGGACTTGCTAGAATCGTCCAATCTTTTCCATAGATTGCTATAGTATCGATATTTCTCTTTATTTTAAGTGGTATTATTAGACAGAATCCGGTCGATGCTCGCCTTCAGCTTGACGACGTCAAAAGGCTTGACGATATACTCTTCGCTCGCCAGCCCGCCCATGCAGACGCTCATGTCGTCGCCCTTCGCGGTGAGGAACACAATCGGGATCTTACTCCACTGAGCATGGTCCTTGATGCGGGCGGCGACGTCCCAGCCGCTCAGCCCCGGCATCATGATATCCAAAATCACGAGGTCCGGCTGTTCGCATTCCAGCTTTTCCAGACACTCCCAGCCGTTCTCCGCCGAGACGACTTCATAGCCGCTGGCCTGCAGGATCTGCCCGACCGTCAGCCGAATATCCTCTTCGTCATCGACTACAAGCACCTTTTTACTCATTGCTCATCACATCCCTCGCAGCCGTGATATGAGCATCCAACTTCAAATAGTTACTGCCCACCCTCCCACCGATGAACAAGGCATTTAAACGAGTGCTGAGATAATGGTAACATTACCAAGGGTTGGAGAAGATGGGAACCACGATGACGACGGCTGATGTCGCCGAGCGCGTTATTCATATCACCATCGAGACAATCCAGCGGAAGACCACCGAAGGCTACGCCGTCTACGCCGTCCGCGGCATCATCCGCAAACTCCAGCCAGCCCACCCCTGCCTCCGCTACATCAAAGTCCAAAACATCCGTTTCCTCGAGTTCGGCTCCAGCGTCAGCGTCGACCCCAAACTCAACAAAACACTCCCTCTCGAAGTCGGTCATGCCCTCCAAGAAATCCTTGTTCACCTCCTGGCTACGATGCACAAGAGCGCCGGCTACTTCTTGATCAAAGAGATCAAGGACCGCGTTGGTGAAGATTCCCTCGACCTCTTACGGTCCATGGGCGTCGACCTCAACACCTTACAGATCTCTCAAGAAATTAAAAGCAAAGAGCTGGACCCCTTCGCGATCCTTCCCAGCGACGTCATTCGCCGGCTCGTTAAAACCATCCTATATGTCCTTGAAACCCAGACCTCCCGCACCTACGCCTTCCAGGCTTTGATCACCATGCTGCGCGAGGCATGCACCCAGTATCCCTTCCTTGAGGCTGTCTCCATCAACGACATCCACATCACCCTCGGTACGGACGAGGTCATCGTCGACGAAAGCATCAATTTCGTCGAACCCCAGCAGTTGCGCGCGGCCATCGAACGCATCATCCTGGACAGTCGCACCACGGCTGGGGACCAAGGCGGCGTCTTCCTCAAGGCACTTCGCACACAGCTGACGACAGATTATCTCCTTAAACTGCAGACATACGGCATCAGCCTCTCCTCCCCTGCCTCAGATACGACCGAGGTCCTCCGCCAGGTCATCCAGACCATCCTTGAAGTCCTCGCCAAGGCCACCAGTGAGGAGTTCGCCATCCACGCACTCAACACGTTCCTGCACATGCCCGAAGAGCGGATCACCGTCCTCAAGTCCGTCACCATTGAGACTCTTCAAGAGGACGACGGCACCAAGAAAAGCATCATGGCCAACATCCCCGAGGTCAGCGAGTCCGAGGCCCGCCGCGCCATCCAACGGCTGCTGGAGACCATCGTCCAGACGCTCGGGGAAAAAGTCGGCAGCACCTTCATCATCGACTTCCGCGACGCCCTGGACAAGACGACGCTCGCCCGCATCGAGCAGATGGGCGTGAACCTGCACATGATCGCCCTGCACCAGTCCATGCACGAGCATCTTTCTGTCTAAAAACAACGGCTTTAATTACCCCGCCCGTGATATGCCTGTACAGCTAAGGGGAAGAGATGGAGGCACGGGCCAGGTGAGGGGACCAAGTCTCAACCGCATCAGCATCAAACTGCCACTGCTGTTCGTCATCGTCGGCATCATCGCACCAGCCATCGGCATCACGTACTTCTACTTCGTCTCAAGCTCTCTTATTGCACAGGACTCGGTGATGTTCGCCGCTAACCAAGGCCTGCTCGAGGCCGCCGCCATCCTTATCATCCTCCTCATCGCCGCGAACGCCGGCGTCCTCGGACTGCTCATCACCCGATCCTATACCCACCCGCTCCAAGAGGTCACCCAGGCCACCAAGGAACTAGAGAAAGGCAACTTCGCCGCACGCGTCAACATCGTGACAGACCATGAGCTCGCCGTCCTCTCCGACTGCTTCAACCGCAGCGCCCAATCACTGGCATCGATGCAGGAAGAGCGACAGCGGCTGGACAAGGCGAAATCCGAGTTCCTCAGCATCACCTCCCACGAGCTGCGCACCCCCATCACCCCGCTGAAGGCCCAGCTGCAGATGCTCCAGCAGGAGTTCTTCGGCCCGCTCACCCCAAAACAACGCGAGAGCATCGACGTCGTCATCCGCAACGCGGACCGCCTCGACCACATCATCGAAGACTTCCTCGAAGTCTCCCGCCTCGAGGCCGCACGACTCAAGTTCTCCTTCCGACCCACCGACCTCTCCGCAACAATTCAGGAGACCGTCAGGCTCATGCAGGCCTTCGCCGAAGAAAAACACATCCACATCACCACCGAAGTCCCTGAGATGCCCACGATCGAGCTGGACCCGGACCGCGTCAGCCAAGTCCTCCGCAACCTCCTCCATAACGCCGTCAAGTTCTCACCAGACAACAGCACCATCGCCGTGAAAACCGAGCTTAAAAAGGACCACGTCCTGTTCAGTATCAAGGACCAAGGCGTCGGCCTCACCCCCGAGGACCAGATTCGAATCTTCGAACCGTTTTACCAAGTCGAAAAAATAATGAACCGCATGCACGGCGGCACCGGCCTGGGACTGACCATCTGCCGCGGCATCGTCGAATCCCAACGCGGCAAGATCTGGGTCGAAAGCAGACTCGGCGTCGGCAGCACCTTCCACTTCACCGTCCCCCTCATCCCGGTCTACGACATCCAGCCAATCAAAGTCCTCTTCTCCCCCAAAGCCGAAATCGAAACCAAGGTCCTTGAACAGTTCAAGACCATCCTCGGCCCCATGGGCAGCGTCGAGTACGAGGACCTTAAACACAAAAACGCGCTCGGCAAAGACGACCTCATCGAGTACATCTCAGACCTCGAAGAAGCCTATATCCTGAACCACGACTACGCCGAGGCCTTCCGCGCGTCAATCCACGACATCTACGGCGAGACCACTCGCCAACAAAAATAAGAAGGAACCACCCATGAAACTACGAGCACTCCTCATCATCACCAGCCTGGCCATCGCCCTGATCCCCGTCGCCATGATCACCGGGCTGCAAAGCATCCAAATCGCGACCGCCTTCCTCCTCCTCATCCTCCTCGTCACCTTCGCCGTCTCCTTCATCGTCTCCCACTACATCGCCAGACCCCTTGCCACCCTCACCCGACGCATCGACCAGATCAGCCGCGGCGACCTGGACGTCCAACTCGACAAAAGCGAAATCGACGAAATCAACAGGCTCACCGAGTCCCTCGACCGCGTCATGGCAAGCCTCAAACTCGCCATCCACAAAGTCGGTGTCAAAAAAGAAGAGATCTTCGAAGAGGCCATCAAAGCCCGCGAACAAGCCGAGTTCAAATACCACCAACTCACCAAGACCCTCGACGGCTGGATCTGGGAGATCACCACCGACGGCCGCTGCACCGCCTGCACCGAAAAAGTCGCAGCCGCCCTCGGCCAGCCCGCCTCCGCCCTCATCGGCAAAGACCTGACCGCGCTGCTCGGCGACGAACAGACCGCCACCGTCCAACAAAGCCTCACCCAACACTCAGAAAAAGATACAGCGCTTACATTCGAACACACCATGACCCACGCGGACGGCCACCCGGTCCACATCCAGACTCAAGTCATCCCCCTTAAGGACACCGACGGGAAAGTCACCGGCCTCTACTGCTACAGCCGCGACGTCACCGACATGCACACCGCCCTCGCCCAGATGGAAGGCCTCCACGAAAAACTCCTTGCCCTCAACAACGATGTGCAAGGGCTCTTCCACCCCCAAATACCGACCCCCACCACTGTCGAGGCGCCCTCGCCGGACAACCCCGGCCTCCTCGTCCAGTTCACCGACGACCTCCGGATCGTCGACTGCTCCACCGGCCTCGCCGCCCGCCTCGGCATCCCCCGCGACGAGATGCTCAGCGCCGGCCTCGACGTCGTCCTCTCATTCCCCGAATACGACGCCATCAAAGCCGCCCTCGAGGACGCCAAAGACAAAGGGACG
This sequence comes from Methanobacteriota archaeon, assembly GCA_963769885.1. GTDB lineage: Archaea > Thermoplasmatota > E2 > DHVEG-1 > DHVEG-1 > CAIRCU01. The sequence continues at coordinate 763,615 of CAVYNH010000006.1, read as the reverse complement.
ATGCCCATCACTCTCCGCCAGACCAAACCAGACGGCAGTACCATTCAGACCACCGGTACCCTGGAGTATATAAAAGACAAAGACCTATTCCAATACCGCCCTAGTATCTAAAAAAACGACACGCAATCACGCCCCAGAGAAGGAAACGACTCCCCCTTTCGTAGTGGACCAGTAGCTTTTTATCTCTTCTCCCTATCTCCGGTCTTCGTGAGAGCATGATGACGAACCAGGTGAGTGCTTCCAAGAGATCCCAAGGAGTCTCCTACGCCATCCGCGAAGTCCTCAAACCCGCTAAAGAACTCGAAAAGAAAGGCATCAAGGTTCTCCACCTCAATATCGGCGACCCCAACGCCTACGACTTCGACACCCCCAAACACATCAAAGACGCCTTATACAAAGCGGCGCTCGACGGCTACAACGGCTACTCTCCCTCCGAAGGCTACCCCGAGCTCCGCCAGGCTATCATCGACCGCGAAAAACGCCGCAACAACGTCACCTATACCATGGACGACATCTGCATGACCACCGGCGTTACCGAAGGCCTCCAGATGCTCCTCAACGCCTCGCTCGACCCCGGCGACGAACTCCTCATCCCCGGTCCCACCTACCCCCAATACACCCTCCTCACCAAGTTCGACGACGCCGTCCCCGTCTCCTACCGCTGCATTGAAGAGGAGAACTGGCAGCCAGACGTCGACGACATCCGTAATAAGATTACCAGCCGTACCAAGGCCATTGTCCTCATCAACCCCAACAACCCCACTGGCGCCCTCTACTCCCCCACCGTCCTTAAAGAGATCATCGACATCGCCGCCGAGCACGGCATCTTCCTTATCTCTGACGAGATCTACGACGACCTCACCTTCGACGGCCGCCAATACGCCACCGCCTCCCTGGCCAAGGACGTTCCCGTCGTTACCTTCAACGGCTTCTCCAAAGTCTACCTCATGCCAGGCTGGCGCGTCGGCTACACCATGTTCCATCACCGGGGCGAGCTGGTCGATATTCAAGACGCGTTCATGCGCATCGCCCGCAGCCGCCTCTGCGCCAGCAGCGTCTGCCAGCAGGCCTGCATCACCGCCCTGCGCGGCCCTCAGGACCACATTAAGGCCACCAACGACAAGCTGCGCAAACGCCGCGATTTCTCCTACAAACGCCTCAACGAGATCCCCGGCATCTCCACAGCGAAACCGGACGGCGCCTTCTACATCTTCCCCAAAATCGCCCTCGAACGCGGACCATGGAAGACCGACAAGGAGTACGTCCTCGACCTCCTGCAGCAGGCGCACGTGCTCGTCGTCAACGGCTCCGGGTTCTGCGCCACCTACGGCCAGAGCCACTTCCGCGCCGTCATCCTCCCGCCTATGGAGACCCTTGAGAGCGCCTTCAATGAAATGGAGTCATTCATGAAGAAACGGCTCCATTAATCCCCTTTTTTTTGAAAATAACTGATATAAATACGATACGAGATTCTATTCCTGAATGAGGAATGGAGATATGGAGCCGGACAAAACCAACGTGTTAGACAGCCCCAAGCTGCTCGAATATAAGGCCATGGAGACCCGATTGTACGGCGAACTCGTCAAAGCCTGCCGACGCTACCACCGCAGACTCAGCATCATCTCAATCGTCGGCATCCTCGACCTCGTCAAACAAGAGATGAAAGACCTCGACAAATCAGACTTCAAGATCCTCGAAGAAGAAGCCATCCGAGGCAAAAGCCCCCTCGAAGAACCATAGCTATAAAAAGATATACAAAAAAATACATAAAAACCTCGCCTTCAGCCCAACTCGAACCCCAGCCCAATCCCCCCTCATTCACCCCACTATGATTATCGCAGAACTTAGCATCGTCCCCCTCGGGCAATCCACTAGCGTCAGCTGCCACGTCAAAACCGCTCTCCATAGCCTCAAGCAAGAAAAAAACATCACCTTATACCCCAACGCCATGGCCACCGTCATCGAAGCACCCGACCTCCCCACCCTCTTCACAGCCGTCGAAAAGGCCCATAACGCCGTCCTCGCCACCGGCGCCAAACGCGTCATCACCCAACTCAAAATCGACGACCGCCGCGACAAACACACGACCGTTGAAACCAAACTCAAATCCATCGCCTAACACCCCCTCATTTTCCCCAGTCAAAACAGTTATATGGCTCATCCGTATTTCGAGTTGCGGGAAGGTCGCAACTTTGACATCAAACTCACTCGTCGAAATCGTTTTCCATGGCAGAGGCGGACAAGGAGCAGTCACCGCCGCCAACCTCCTCGCCGCCGCCGCCCTCCAAGATGGCAACAAAGGCGTCCAAGCATTCCCCTTTTTCGGCGCAGAACGACGCGGCGCCCCCGTCAGAGCTTTCGCCCGCATCTCAAGTGACGAAATCCACCTCCGCAGCGAAATTTATACCCCTGATATCGTCATCGTCCTCGACGAAAGCATCCTAGACATCGTCGACATCCTCAAAGGCCTCAAAGCACATGGTAAAATCCTCATCAACACCCGCAAAAAACCGCAAGACTTCCCCTTCTCCAAAACCTACAGCGTCGCGACTGTCGACGCCACCGGCATCGCCATCGCCCATGACATTCGCGTCGGCGGCATCCCCGTCGTCAACACCCCCATCCTCGGCTCCATTCCACGCATCCTCGACCGCGTCACATTGAAATCTATCCAAGAAGCTATCCGCAGCAAATGGGAAGGGAAAGCAGAGCTGCGGGAACGTAACGTCCAAGCCACGCAGGACGCCTACGCTAAGACCGAGGTCAACATATGAAGAAATACCCGGTCGTCACCTCCATCTCTTACCCCAAGATAGGCGCCATGGGCAAGACCGGCAGCTGGCGCGTCTTCCGACCCACGCTCGACAAAGATAAATGTGTGAAATGCCTCCGTTGCTGGATCTTTTGCCCCGAAGGCAGCATCAAACGAGAGCCTGACGGATCCGTGACCATTGACTATGATTTTTGCAAAGGCTGCGGCGTCTGCGCAAAAGAATGCACAGTTAAGGCTATCATCATGCAACGCCAGGGGGAATCCGAATGACCATTATAATTGATACCGGTAATCGGATTGCTGCCAAGGCCGCGATCATGGCCAAGCCCGATGTTGTCGCCGCCTACCCCATTACCCCGCAAACGACCCTGGTTGAGGCCATCGCAGAGTATTACGCCAAGGGCGAGTTCAAGGGGGAATATATTTGCGTGGAAAGCGAGCATTCAGCGATGTGCGCCTGCATCGGCGCCAGCGCCGCCGGCTCACGGACGTTCACGGCGACCTCATCGCATGGGCTCCTGCTTATGCATGAGATGCTACATTGGGCGGCGCTCGCACGCCTCCCCGTCGTGATGTGCAATATCAACCGGGTTGTCGGCCCTGGATGGAACATCTGGGTTGACGAGAACGATTCAATCTCGCAGCGGGACACCGGGTGGATCCAGTTCTATTGCAGCAGTAACCAGGAGATTTTCGATACCGTCATCCAAGCATTCAAGCTTGCTGAGGACCACCGGATCGTCCTCCCAGTCATGGTCAATTTGAATGCCTTTGTACTTTCGCATACCTCCATGCCCGCGACTATCCCTGATCAGCAGACGATTGACGACTACCTCGGTAAGTACGTCCCTGCCTGGAAGCTGGAGGTTGAGAACCCGATTACGTTTGGAAATATCATCGGCCCTGATCCCTATATTAAGGTTCGGTATGCGATGCAGCAGGCGCAGCTGCAGGCCAAGCAGCTGATCCCGCAGATTTCCAAGGAGTGGAAGAAACAGTCTGGGTTTTCTCACGGCGGGCTCATTGAGTACGTTGATTGCGAGGATGCTGACACCATCGTGCTCGCTATGGGGGCGATTGGTGCAGAAAGCAAGCTTGCGGTCAGTGAACTGCGTCGGCAGGGTCAGCGTGTCGGTCTCGCCCGCGTTCGAGTTTTCCGTCCTTTCCCTATTGAGGCGATCGTGGAGCTGGGGAAGCAGGCGCGGCTCGTCGTCATTGACAGGAACATCTCAGTTGGGAGTGAAGGTGCCTTGTTCACAGAGGCGAAGGCGGCCTTGCTGGGGGTTCCTGATGTCTCGATTCATGGGTACATCGCTGGTCTTGGCGGCAAGGACGTCACCTATCAGGATGTGATGTCCATGGTGCAGCGTGTTCAAAAAGGGAAGACGGGACCACAGGTTTGGTACGGCGTTGAGGAGGGATGCTGATGGCGATCAAGGATATTCCGATTGACGAGTATATCCTGCAGGGGAATGCAGCCTGCCCTGGTTGCCCGGCGACGATGGGGTTGCGGCTGGTGTTGAAGGCGTTGGGGAAGAAGACCGTGATGGTCGTCCCCGCCTGTTGCACCGCGGTCATCGAGAGCCTGTATCCGAATACCTCGTTTGAGGTGCCGGTGATGAACATCGCCTTTGAGGCCGCTGCCGCGGGTGCCTCTGGGGTGGAGGCCGCCTTGCGCAAGCAGGGCCGTGAGGATATCACGGTCGTCGCGTGGGCCGGCGATGGCGGGACGTATGATATCGGGCTGCAGGCACTGTCGGGTGCGTTTGAGCGGAGGACGAACTTCATCTACATCTGCTATAACAATCAGATTTATTCGAACACGGGGATCCAGCGGAGCGGCGCGACGCCGTATGCGGCGTGGACAACGACGACGGTGGGGGGGAAGGCTGAGTTCCGTAAGGAGATGGGGGAGATCGTCTTGGCGCATCATATCCCGTATGCGGCGCAGACATGCATCAGCTATCCTGAGGATGTGTACGCGAAGGTGTTGAAGGCAAAGTCCATTAAGGGGTCGAAGTACATTGAGATTCTGGCGCCGTGTCCGCCGGGCTGGCGGTTCAGTATGGATAGTACGGTGGAGATGGGTCGGCTCGCGGTGGATAGCGGGGCGTGGGCGTTGTGGGAATGTGAGAATGACGTGATGACGTTTCAGGGGCGAAGCAAGCTGCTGCTGGAGGGGAAGGTGCCTCGAAAGCCGGTGGAGGAGTGGATTAAGCATCAGGGGCGGTTCGGGCATTTGTTCAAGCCGACGCGGGATGCGGTGCGTCTGCAGGCGATCGAGGACCATACGGACCGGACGTGGGAGCGGTACCGCGCCTTGTATTTGAAGAAATAGAGGCCGTTTTTTAAAAAAATACGGGGTTAGAGTTTCTTCCGTGATTTTTCCAGGAGTCTGGCGCCGGTCTGGTCGATCTGGGTGAGCCAGGTTTTGCCGAAGGCGCCGAGGGTTTTTTGCAGCATCTCGGTGTTGCCTATCGCAAAAATGGAATTGCCGAGCATGCACATGCTGGCGAGCCCGTAGGGGGAGGCGGCGTCGATGGCGGCTTGGACAGTCTCGTTTGCCAGGCCGGTTTCCTTGGCGAATTTGTGTCCGAGGCGGAAGAGGTTCTCGAGGGAGGGATGGGTGAGGAGTTGGCGGGTGCAGCGGCGGCCGACCGCTGCGATCTTGGCGACTGTGGCGGGGTCGGTGAGGATGTCTTTGGTTTTGATGGGGGCGCCGACGACGCAGAGGACGACGTCGGCCTGACCCGGGATGTGTTCGAGCATCCCCCAGGGGGGGAGCCCGGGTTGGCGGCGGATCTCAATGCCGCCGATGGTGCTGGCGATGACGTCGCCGAGGCCGGTCTTCATCTGGACTTCGGCGTGGTGCGCGGCCTGGAGGGCGTCGGTCTGGGGGCGTCCGAGAAGTCTGGCGAGGGCGAGGGCGGCGCTGTAGGCGCCAGCGGCGCTCATGCCAAAGCCCTGGCTGACGGGGAGCGTTGATTCGGTGCGGACGGCGACTTCGGCGGGGTGGTCTCCGAGGAGGTGGCGACAGGTGAGGCGGGTGACGGTGGCCTTGACGGTTTTGCCGTTGAGGGTGATGGTCAGGTCCTGTTGTGGGGCGGGGGTGAGGGTGACGGTGCTGGTGGCGCCGAGGGTGAGGCAGAGGCCAGCGCCGCGTGAGCCGGTGCGGTCGAGGCTCTGCTGCGGGTTGAAGACGGGTTCGAAGAACGCGGAGATATGCCCTGGGACGAAGGCCGTAGCTTCCATGACGATCAGGCTCTAGAAAAGGGAGGCGAACCGACTGATGATGTCGCGTGCGAGCTCGGGTTTTTTCCCAGTTATCCAAACGGCTTTTCCGGTTCTGGGGAGGATGAGGATCTCGGTTGTGTCTGTGCCGAAGGAGGCGAGCGTGTTGCCGACCGCGCCTTGGAGCTTGTAGGTTTTGATGAGTCGCTTGGCTTCTCGATGCAACTGGGATTTGGTTTCCTCTGCTTTGAAGGCGACGATGGGGACGGCGGGTGCCTTGGCTCGGAGGGTTTCCAGGATCTTGGGGGCGGGATGGCAGGTGATGGTCAGCTCGTCCTTACCTGAGGGGATCTTCCCCTTAGTCCGTTTGGGGATGTAGTTGGCGATGGCGGCGCAGACGATGATGCCGTCGTAGGTGTTGATCGGCCGCCGGCGGACTAGGGTGAGGAGATCCTGGGTGGTGGTGAACGGGGTGACGGAGACGAAGGAGGGGATGGATTCGGTGGCGTTGCCATACCACAGGTCGACCGCGGCGCCCTGCTCGTAGGCGGCGACGGCGAGCGCGGCCGCCATTTTGCCTGAGCTGCGGTTGGTCAGAACTCTGATGTCGTCGATGGTCTCCGCGGTCGCCCCGCCGATGATGAGGATTCGTCTCCCAGCAAGCATCTTGGGAGATAGGAGGCGGACGATAGTGGAGATGATGACGGGGAGGTCGGCGAGCCTCGCCTTCGTCCGGTCTATCCGTGGCTCGAGGACGGTGATGCCCGCCTGCCGGCAGGCCTTGACATTCGCCTGGATGAACCGGTTGGAGTACATGGATTTGTGCATCGCTGGGATAAGAAGAACAGGGACTTGTGAGCCAAGCGCGGTCGTCACGCAGGTCGTCACCGCGGTGTCGTCTATGCCGTGGGCGATCTTGCTGATGGTGTTGGCGGTGCACCCGGGGAGGACGACGAGGTTGACGGGGTCGGGGACGAGGCCGCACCACTGCACGTGCTCCACCTGCCCGGACAGCTGGGTGACGGGGCGGTGCCCGGTCGCGAACTCCAAGGCATCCGGGTGCAGAATGCGGGTCGCCGCCGGCGTCATCACCGGGAAGACGTCGGCGCCGTGGCGGATCAGCTCGCGGGCGATGCGAACGGACTCGACCGCGGCGATGCTGCCTGTGACGCCGAACAGGATGCGCTGCCTATGGAGCAGGCGGCTGGTTGATCCCCGGAGTTCTTCGACAGGATGCATAACACGAAACGTGGGGTTAGCGGACGACGAGGACGGAGCGGCTGGCGTGGCGGACGACTTTATCGGTGACGCTGCCGAGGAGGAAGCGGCCTTCCTTGCCGTAGCCTTTGAAGCCGATGAGGACCATGTCCGCGTCGTACTTCTTCGCGATGAGGAGGATCTCGTCGGCCGGGTCCCCGGCTTCGACGACGACTTCGACCTTGCTGACCTTGCACTCCAGCTGCTTGGCGACCTTGGAGAGGTTCTCCATGGCTTTTTCCTTGAACGTCCCCGGCTGGACGACGGTGCTTAGGTCAATCGTGGGCAAGAGCATGTTCGTAAAGGTGGATTCCGTCAGCGCCGCCGGGATCACTGTCAGGAGGATGACCTCGTCCTCAGGCTGGGAGCAGTTCGCGGCCACATCCAGCGCCTTCTGCGACGCATCGGACCCATCGTAGGCAATCAGGAGTCGTTTCATATGCAGGGCTATAGTTCGAGGGTGCTTTAAAAGATTTGGTATCGAATTGACTGTCTTCAGAAGGAGTAGGTAAGTATCCATGAGTAAGGTGCTATTCTATTGACTACCTTGTTAGGTTAGAAGAATAGCGAAGATGCTTACCCCGACAAGGACTAATTTCTTCATGGCACGAGACGATAGCTGATAATCGCAGAGCACCCAATATACACCGCTTGTTCAATCATAAATCCATTGAACTTGGGTTCCGTGACTATTTTGAGACCAGTGAAATAAATCATATCGGTAAGTCTGCCGTCGCTCTTTTGAACAATCCCGTATAAACCGATTGAGACCAGGTTCTCTGGATAGAGACACACGATGTTGAATGGAAGGAATGGATTAAATTGAGTTAAGTAAAACAAGAGAAGGCCGATTCGAGGAAATATGTAAAAAAGACGATATGCCATATTGGAAAATAAACCTAAGTTGGCGGCATTTTCACCTTTGACATAGACCAAGCAAGCCAGATTAATTATCTCAGGATGATTACTGCCATGCCTGGCCATCGTTTTATGGGGGATCCTTAGGTTGTTCCCAAGAACAAGGTTCTGAGCTTGTCGGATGCTCATTCCTCTCGGCAACAATCCATACTCATGCAATTCGGCAATAGCGTTTTTGAAAAGTAGAAGTGCCTCTTCTCTCGTTTTCGTTTGGTTTAGCCTTGTACTGAAAGTTTCAAGGAACCTTCTAAGATTTTCAAACTGTTGTCTTGTGAGTCTGACTGAGGTATCCCCAAACCCTCTAATGCCACAAGGTTGAATAGTCACATTAATACAATCGTTTTCTTGGCGTGACTTTACTGTCTGATACCCTACGACATTCGTTTGAGAGCCAAGAACGATGAGAACAACAGCCAGGATGCTGATTCCTACGATGCTCTTCTTATCCATTATCTTCATTCCTCTTCTCTAATTCATAGTCGAGATTTCATAGAGTTATGTTGCTGAAGATAGAGATTTAATTAATAGGAAAAAACCTAGTAAGACTCCCTTTATTCTTGTTGCTTCAATTGGAGTATTATCTGCCCATGCTATGTAAGTAATCTCTATATTACCCAGCCCTAGTAGGACAATTTTTAAAATATTTACCTCTTGATTGGTTGGAAGAGGTTGTTGGAGTTCCGATGAATAATTTCTACCAAAGAGAATGAATCCACCATCTATCTTTATGCTACATTGAACATTAAAAGCCGTAGTATTTCCCGCGTTCTTAATGAAAATCAATTCTCTAAACAATTTTGGTTGAATCCTTATTGTAAGTTTTGTCGCACTATAGGGTTGCATCAAAGGATAGTGGTCTTGATTTCCTCCAGTCCCCGATATATTATATGGTGTATCTCCAATGCCATCGCTATTATTATCAAACCCTGTATAATCAGACCAATAATTACCTCCTGACGGGTAACCATTATCCCATATATTATTTCCGCAATCCATAGCATTTATTGTATTATTTATAAAATCATTATGATACATTCTATTGCCATTTGAAAGACCATCGCTTTGAATATAGATGCCACGGCCATTATTAATAAAATCGCAGTTTGTAACTGTGTTAAACGAACTGGCGGCAAATTGAATTCCAAACTTACCACAGGAACTTATGGTATCAAAATCCATGGTTATATTTTGACAATTATAAAGTAATATTCCATTTCCTTCTGTTTCAATATTAATATCTGCTAGAGTTACATTATTATTATACAAACTTAGAACTCCTTCACCAAAGGCTTGATTATTTTTGATAGTAAAAGATTTTATAGTAACTGAGTTGGAATCAACCTGAATAGTCCCGTCATATTCGTTGTTGAGATATTCTATTATTGTCTTGTTTTTTTCCTCGCCAACTAGACTAATTGATTTGTGTATAGAAATAAATTCATAATAAGGAGAGGAATCATCATAGACAAAGACTGTATCCCCCTCGGAGGAGGCATTGATAGCATCCTGTATCTTCGTATAATTCCCTTGTCCAGAGCCTCCTACATAGAGGATATTTCCACTGGATGAAGGAAGACTAGCCTTCTCCTTTGAGTGTGCTAAAACGGGTACGCTTGAGCCAAGAAACAGCAGGACTACCCCAACCACTATCCAATTTTTCATCTCTTTTACTCTCTTTTTGTTGAAGTCACCTTAGACTGATGGAAAGATTTGTTTGAAAAATATCATTCTAAAGGTCATGGAAAAATTAAACTCTTCGGCGTTGTCCGCCCCTAAATAGACATGTAAAAAGAATATTCCGAAACCGAAGCGGGGTAAACCAAATTTGACATTGAGGATTTGACCAGGACCAAGTTCAGTGAGGTTGCCTTGAGCTTTATCGTGGTTTCTATTAAGCAGTCCACCTCTAACAGAACAATTCCAGGTGACGTTAAAGGCGGTGACGTTGCCTTCATTCCAAATGCGAAAGTAACCATCTATCAACGTAGAACGAAGCGTGGTATTATTACCTTCAATTGCACACGCTTGAATCATGGTTCCCTTTAGAGGATAACCTTGAATTACATTCTCATCCTTTGATTGTGCAAGAGCAAAGCTTGAGGCTAAGAACAGCATAACAATCCCAATTACCAAGAATTTCTTCATGGCTTTCCCCTCTAAGCAATCTAAAAAGAGCCTTATAAGACCTTCCACAGCCTATATAAGAGTAAATGGAACCGTTTTTCTTTTGAATAGAGTAGATAAGCTCCTAGAAAGAATAGAACCTTCAACGACAAAAGAGAATCCCTAGATATTAGGGGTTTCTTCTAAAACTGCTCAAAGACGAGCTATAACTTAAAAATAACTGGTCATCTACAAAGATAAGAGACGAACTCCGAACAAGGCAGCCCCTCCTCCCAGCGCATCACGTAGTTGCCCTGCTTGCTCTTCCCCAGTTTCGGAAGTCGCCGGCTCAGAATCTCCGCTCGACCCTCAAGACCTACAAGATCAAATGTAAACAACCGCCACATATCCCCCCGGAACCCCTTAAATCGGAACGCGTAGACCGGCAGGGTCCGGGTCTTCTCGCAGCCCAGCCGCATCGCCTCCGCCTGCCGCTGCAGCTTCCCCTCGATGCTACTGAAATGCAGGACCGGCTCCAGACTCGACTTCACCTCCACAAGAAACGAGATGTCCCCCCGCAGCGCGACCAGATCCACCCCCAGCGACCCCGCCGCCCGCACCACGATAAACGGCTTCTGTAGGATCCGACGGTAGTTCTCCACCTCCACCGGGGAACAGGAGTGCGTCACCTTCGCCAGCACCTGCTCATCCCCCTCCAGGATGCCTTTCAGTTCCCGCTCATAGGCACTGCTCATACGACAAAGGTAAAATACCGGCAAATGTTTTAATGGTTTGGGATAAACTAAGGGTTTTCAACAACTAGGGAATTTGGACGCATTCCACGGTGACCCGATGCCAGCACACCACCCCACACTCCTTCTCACCCATCACCCTGGAGGACCTCGCTATGAAAATTGAAGACATCATGACCACTAAGGTTATCGCCGTAGGGAAAAACGATAGCCTGACGCACATCCTCGGACTGATGAAGAAACACGCCATCACCAAACTCCCCGTCGTCGACGGCAAAGCCTTCATCGGCATCGTCTCCGACAACACCATCGCGCACAAGCTCGGCTCCGCCCGCAAACGCGCCGTCACCGCCTCCCGACTTCACGCCTCCAGCGCCACCGAAAAAGACATCCCGACCGTCGCCCCCGACGACGACGTCCAAGACATCCTCCGCACCGTCGGCCAACCCGGGCCCACCATGCTCCCCGTCCTCAACGACCACCGCCTCGTCGGCGTCATCACCAAAGCCAACCTCCTCCCTCTCGTCACAACCAGGGTCCCCGTCTCCTCCATCATGCAGACCCACATCATCACCGCCGCCCCCGACGACCGCGTCATCCACGCCCGACGCGTACTCATGGACAAAAACATCGCACGGCTGCCAGTCCTGACCAGCCAAAAAACCCTCGTCGGCATGATCAGCGACTTCGAAATCGCGGTCGCCTTCGCAAAAATAAAGGACGCACCACTCGGTCATCAGAACCGCTGGCTTGAAGAGATGCTCGTCAGCGACGCCATGCGCAGCCCCGTCATCTGGGCGGCTCCCCAGCTCCCCGCCGCCGTCGCCGCCGAGACCATGAACAAACGCAACATCGGCTCCCTCCCCATCCTAGACCGCGACCGCCTCGTCGGCATGGTCACCCGCACCGACCTCCTACGGACCATCCAGCTGTAAAACATTATAAGCCGCCGGGCCGATTCCCATCCCCGTGGAGTACCATATCCCCTCCGACGACCAGGTCATCACTGCCCTACGTAAAGTCATGCTCAAATACCCCACGGTCACCTCACAACACCGCCTCAAAGCCCTCGTCGAAAAAGAACTCCACTCCAAGAAGACCAACTACCAGATCAGCGGCCCCCGCCTCCGCCTACTCTCCCTGCAGTCCGGCATCGTGAGCATCCAGATCTTCAGCCGAGACGGCGACCCCGACAAACTCCTCCACCGCTGCCCCGTCTGCGGCGCCCCCCTCGAACGCGTCAAAAACCTCACCCTCTACGGCGGCGAGGTCACCCTCGAATACAAATGCTCCGCCTGCGGCTACTGGACCGGCAAAAAAAAGAAAATCCCCACTCTCTACGTTTTCCACCGCCGATAAACCATACTCTCGAAGGAAGCTTATAAAAAACATTATATAATATTCCCGCCAATAGTATGCCTGTGCCACGACCTCGACTCCTTGTCACCGTTCTCCTGGGCCTCCTTCTGATTCCGAGCATCATCCCAGCATACACCCCGCCCCCTATTCTCGGAGACCAACCGACCATCGGGGCGGAACAATACCAAGGCGCCTGCCGCTACAACACCCAAGCCTGGATCTACGTCTCCATCCACGGCGACCCCCAACAACGCGGCTACCAATACGGCTACCTCCTCTCCGCAGAGATCATCGACACACTGCAGCGCTGGACGAACATCATCCACAACTACCCCAAGCTCAGCCGCATCAGCCAGCGGCTCTCCCCCGCACGCTACGAACACATGTCACAGGTCTGGTGGCGCTTCTGCACCAGAGAAATCTTCCGTATGTACTGGGACAAGTTCCCCGCCGAGTACCAAACCGAGATCACCGCCATCGCCGCCGGCGTCAACGACCGCGGGGGACGCCTCTTCGGCCACGAAATCACTGCCAAGGACATCCTCGCCATCAACGAGATGTACGAATACATGTCCAAGATGCAGAACATCCCAAAGAGAATCCATCCCTTCCGAACCCTGTTCCATCTGCTCCGCCCTATCCTTCCTGAAATAGTAGACCTCTCCGACGATGACTTGCTCGACGCCTTCCTCAGCCAGGAGCCGGCCCATCACTGCAATGGCTTCATCGCCACTGGCAATGCGACATCCGAAGGCCAGATCGTGTTCGGCCATGGGACGATCGCCGGCGGCGGCATGTGGTGGTGGGACTACTACATCGCCCTGCGCTGGAACGTCATCCTTGACGTGGACCCATCGCAAGGACATCGATTCATCATGACCACCTCCCCTGGGTACATCTGGAGCGATGAGGACTTCTATCAAAGCGAATCCGGCATCATGTTCCTGGAGACGACCATGCCGCAGGGATACTACGACAACCTCGGACTGCCGCTCTGCATCCGAGCCCGCACTGCGATCCAGTACGCGGATTCGATCGATGACGTAATCCACGACCTGCGGCATCGAAATGACGGCGCCATGGACGCAGTCTGGCTCATCGGCGATACGAAGACCGGGGAGATCGCGCGAATGGACCTTGGGTATCGTCACGCGGGAATCTGGCGGACCACGAACGGGTTCTTCTGGAGTTCAAATAACCCCATGGACTTCCAGGTGCGCATGGAGAAGTTCCATCTCAAGAAATTCGTGAAATTCTTCCTCGGCTCCCTCCTCGGCTACGCCGGCCTCGGGTACTGGACGCCGCGGTACCATCCCGAAGAACGGGACCTCGCCTTCGAGGCTGACGGCCGCGCCAACTACGGGCACATCGACGCGGAAACCGTCAAAGGAATCATGCTCTCATTGCCGATCAGCAAATGGATTACCGACAGCAAGGTCACGGACTCCTTTATGGTTAGTCACAACGGCCTTTGGGCTCATTACGGCAATCCGCAGCGGCCGCTGGTCATGACGGTTTTTGACCAGCCGCAGCCGTCCCAAGAGGTCATCGAGAACGCCGGCTGGGCACTAGTCTATGGACGCCCTACGCCGACGGATACGACGAGTCTGCCTCAGCCTATTCAACCTTCAACTTCTCCTTCCGTATTGTGGTCGACAGCGCTGGGGAATCAGACGAATCTGACCCATGGTGCTCTGTTGGACGGTATCCTGTACTGGACGACGCGGGAGGGAACGGTGTTCGCAATCAACGCCTTGACGGGTTCCGTGTTATGGACCAAGAGCATTGGTCGGTCGGCTTCTGCACCGCTCGCCACCCCGGATGGAGTTTATATCGGCACCGAGCAGGGGCTTTGCTGTCTTTCTAAAACCGGCTCTCTAGTATGGATGAGTCCAACCCCAGGATTAATTCTTTCCTCGCCGGTTCTCAGCGATGAGGGGATCGTGGTCGGGGATACCTCGGGGAATATCACCGTCGTCGATGCAGAGACCGGCATCCCTGAGGCTCGAGCCATGCTCCCCGGGCCGGTTCTCGTTGGATCAATGTCAGGTGATGTTGCGTATGTCTGCCTGCAGACGTCGTGTTCTGCGGTGAATCTCTCCACTGGCCATGTGCTTTGGACGTTTCCTACGGGCAGCCCGATTACGGTTCCCGCGGTTGAGGATCATGGGTTAGTGTTTGTGGCCGCCTGGGACGGCCGGGTGTACGCCTTGAACGCCTCCACGGGCATGGCAATCTGGTCTTTTGAGTCCGGATGGGGGTACAATGCTGCGGAGCGGGTTGTGGGAGACTGGGTCTATATTGCTGGGATGGATTGTTCGTTGTCTGTGGTGTCGAGAAATGGTTCGCTGGTTTGGAATGTCACGATGACGGCGAGCCTGCAGTCTACGCCAGTCGTATCCGGGTCTGTGGTCTTAGCGGCGTGTGATGATGGTCATCTCTATGCATTGGAGCATGGGACGGGGGCGCCGGTGTGGTGGTTTACGCCAGCGAAGTCAATCGTGGGGGTGAAGAATTATCTGACGACGCCGCTGCAGTCGAGTGTCCTGGTTGAGAATGGGGTCGCGTTCTTGGCCGTCAAGGGGACGGTGTATGCGGTGGACATCGGGGCGCCCTTAAAATAGGATTGGGTAGTATTTCGATGGTTTTTCTTATAATAATATAGTGTGTTAGAGGTTGTCGTCGGTCTCGTCCGTAGTCTGGCGGTGGGTGAGTTGGTGTTCGAGTCTGTCAACTTCGGCTTCGAGTTGCATGAGGCCGAGGTCGACGCCCATTTCGCGCATGGTGGTGAGGTAGTCGTCGGTGAGGGTGTTGCGGAGTTCTTTGACGAAGAAGTGGCCGGCTTTGGCGCCGAGGGTGCGGTTCATGGTGGTGATGATGTCGCGGAGTGCTCTGCCGAGGTCGGTGGGGGTGATGTCGTTGAGGGTGTGGGTGAGGTCGACGGTGTTGATGGTGTCTTCGGAGTAGAAGTCGTCATTGATGTGGATGTTTTTGAGGAAGGAGAATTGGGGTTCGAGGTCCTTGATGAGGGTTTCGAGGGTCATGAGGGCGTAGACTTTGTCGGTTTTGCGTCCGGAGATGGAGATGAGGCGTTCGAGGATGTCTCTGATGACTTGGTCGGGTTCGACGTGCGGCATTCCCATTCCTTGGCTCTGGAATGGGGCGGCGGCGAGTTAAAGATATCGGTCCTGTGTTCTTAGTTGAGGGAAATCTATTTATGAGTCTGTGGGATATCTGGGGTCTTGTAGGAGGGACTCGTGATGCAAAAGGTGGGAGTCGGTATCGTGTGTGCTCTTGTAGTCGTCGGCTGTCTGATGGTGAGTGGTTGTCAGGAGCAGAAGGCAGTTGTCACGGACATGTCGTCGAAGATCGTGTTGGATTCGCATGGGCTAGTGAGGTTTTTGAACTCCAGCATGGAGCGGGTAACGAACAAGTCCCATGAGGTAACGTCGGTGAAGGTGATCTGGATGTTTGAGAACATCGCCGGACGGGAGATTCATATTCGGCTTAATGTACAGTTCTATGATGCGGCGAATCGTCTGCTGTATCAGAATGATTCGAAGACGCTGCTCATGAGCGCGGGGCAGCGCGAGCATCAGTTCTCCTCGTGGAACCAGATGGTGTATTCAGGCAGTGACGCCGCCATGGTCGATCATGTCGTCATCTCGACGACGGAGATCACTTAGTCTTCTTGCGGTAGAAGAGCCCGGCGATGACCGCGGCGAGGGCGACGACTGCGAACTCAAAACCGGGGGTGGATTTCTTCTGGGTGGTTCCGCCGATGGTGAAGGAGTGCGTGCCTGTGTTGGCGGGGGTTGAGGGGATTGACTCGGTGGGCGCGTAGCTGATGTTGAGGGCGAAGGCGCCCTGGGCGCTGACCGGGAAGTCGATTTTGGAGAAGCTCGCGGTCTGCCCGGGTGCGAGCGTGGCGTTACCTAGGGTGTAGTTGTTATGGAGGTCCGGGTCGGTGAGGAAGAACGTGAGGTTGTCGGAGGTGGCGGTGCCGTCGTTTCGGAAGGTGATAACGAACGAGTAGTAGCGGATGAGCAACTGGCCGACCTGCTCGGTGCGGGTGACCTGCGCCTGTGGCTCCAGGATGGTGATCGCGACCTCTTGGGCGCTGCAGAGGGGGCTGAGGGCGACACAGGCGATGATGATGGCTCCGATAAGAGAGTACGTGTGGTTGTGCATCCGGGTCTCACCAGGTACTGAGAATCTGTTGTTGGCTTATAAAGTTCTTCTTGGGTACGCGGAGGAATTTTTATAAGGACGTGGATAGATATACGGGCGGAGGAGTGCAGGGATGCTTGAGGACCGTGGGATCCGCAAGGGTGTCGAGGTGCTGGTGCATTCAGATGAACCTGGCCTGCCGCCGCGAAGGGCGACCGTGATTCGGACGTACCCGCCGCCGAGCCACTGGTTCGTGGTGCGGTATGAGGCCGGGGACATGGCGCAGGTGGAGGAGAGCCAGGTGACCACCATGTTCGAGGTCTACCGGCATGGCGGTGAGGTGGAGTCGCGGTAGCTCTCATTTCATCGTTCTGGTTTTTCGACAAGGGCTTAAAGAAAAAAAAGGAGAAACGGAGGGGTTATTCCCCGATAAGGTGCCGTAGGCGGGGGAAGGCATGGGGGAAACGGTCGAGGAGCCAGTGGAGGAACTGTTCGAATGGGTGGGGGTACGTAGGGTACGGTGACTGTGAGTGATCCCTTTTTCCTTTCTTGGCCTGGACGGGTCCGGTTATGTCAGGGGCCTGCCATCTCACTATAAAAGCAGTCAGAGATAGTATTAAAAAACCGCTTGAATATTAATCATCTTGAGGCTTGTTGGCATGATCGTATCCAAACCGGGTTTTCACAGAGGCTATTTTCTTCTAGGTATACTCACCTTCACCCTCATCACCTCCTCCTTCCTTATATTGGCTTCGCAAACCACCAGAGACCTCCCCTACGACGTGCATCTGAACTGGCAAGACAACACATCAACGACGATGAGCGTGGTCTGGGAGACGACACCAGCGACGACCGGGAGCACGGTAAAATACGGACCGGACTCGGGGTACGGCCAGACCGCCACGGGGACCACCGACTCTCAAGGAACGAACGGGCTGATCCACATGGTCGAAATCACCGGGCTCTCACCAGGCACGACCTACCACTACTCCTGCGGCGACGCCACGGGAGGATGGAGCCCTGACTCCACGTTCACGACCTCCCCCGCAACCGCCACGAATTTCACCTTCATCTCCATGGGAGATTCGCGTGACAACCCAACCGAGCTTCAGAAAATCGTGGGAAAAGTCATCATCGTGAACCCGGATTTCGTGGGATTCAGCGGAGACTTAGTTGGTAGCGACGACGCCACTTTGTACGACGGGTGGTTTACAATTTGGCAACCCCTTGGAAACCACGTCCCTATAGTCCCGTCAATCGGAAACCATGAAGAAAGCGGGGTCAACTACATTCATCGATTTACCCTCCCGAATAACGAACGATGGTACTCGCTGAACTACAGCAACATGCACATCATCGTCCTCAGCACAAGCCAA
The DNA here is from genome assembly GCA_963769885.1 of Methanobacteriota archaeon. Taxonomy (GTDB): domain Archaea; phylum Thermoplasmatota; class E2; order DHVEG-1; family DHVEG-1; genus CAIRCU01. The sequence goes on along the minus strand of CAVYNH010000006.1, from coordinate 745,676 downwards.
GACACCTATTCGACAGGGTCTGAACAATACAACTGGCTCGTACATGATCTTCAGGTAGCGGCGAACGACTCGGCACACCCCTGGAAAATCGCCATCTTCCACAACCCACCCTACAATGTCGGCGGGCACGGCGGTGACGCGGGCGTGCAGACATACCTCGTGCCGCTCTTCCTTCAATATAAGGTGGACATTGTGTTCAACGGGCACAATCATTATTACGAGCGGACCTATCCGCTCGCAGGCGGAGGATCGAATCCGACGGTCACGAATCACAGCCTCCATTATTACAGGAATCCGACAGGCGTCATCTATGCGACGACGGGCTCCTGCGGCGCGCCGTTATATGATATCGGCTCCGCGTATTATCTCGCGGTCGCGGTGAAGAACTACAATTACGCCAGGATTAACGTCTTCACGAACAATTCACTGCACATGGTGACGTATCTCGACGACGGGACGACAGTTATCGATAATTTTTGGATTGATAAGGGCGGAACAACCAACATGCCGCCTACGACGCCAGTGGTCACAGGGCCATCCTGGGGGCTCGTCAATACCTCAGTGACCTTCTCTGCGAATGCCACCGATCCTGATGGCGATGATGTCTGGTGTCAGTGGGACTGGGGGGATGGAAACGTCACAGGGTGGCTTGGTCCGAATGCGTCTGGGTCGACCGTCACTGCGACTCATGCATGGCCAAAGGTCGGGGTGTACGGGATGCGGGTAAGACTAAAGGATACGTACTCTCAAGAGAGCAACTGGTCTGACCCTTGGTCGATAACAATCCATGAGTTATGGAAGACGGTGATGTTCGGTTCATACGCGAATTGGACGCTGGATAAAGGGTTCGTTACTGTCAACGCGGTGAATATTCGGGCTCTGGAGCTTAAACCATTGAAGTTCACCCATTATCACTCGCACGAGACGCTTGTGTTCTCGGAGGAGTATTCGGGGAGGAAAACGGGTCGCTTCCTGATCGGGATATTCAATCTCGTCGATTGAGAAGCGGCCCGGAGCCATGACACCCTTGTTCTGGGCGTTTCAAAGAAAGTCCTTGAAGACAAAGGAAAAAACAGCCTCAAATGACAGTATTTTCTCCGAGAAAGTTCAGTGGGCTCAGCCGGATTCGAACCGGCGGCCTTCGCCGTGTGAAGGCGATGTCATAACCAGCTAGACCATGAGCCCACAGGAGGTCTTCCGTCTCCTGAATTTCAGGGCGGGATATATGTCTTTCTATAGCAAACCTTGCACAGCAAAACCTTATCAATGAAAAAAAAGTTCCCCTATCCATAGAAGACTTCAGGAGGAAAGCCCCCTGCCGAGATGGAAGATCTTCAAACGCAAGACTGAGACCAAAGAAACGAGGACCGAACCGGCCACCGAGCAAACACAGCCAACGCAACCCGAACCGGTCCTCGAATACGCCGAGACGCTGATCGCCGCAGATCGGAGAAGCACTATCTCTCAACCGAAGCAACGGAAATATTGGGTCTCCCCGGAAGTCGCCGAGAGCCAGGTTGATAGGATTGCGATCAAAGAGAAAGCGAAAACGTCTACTTCAACCGATAGCAGACCAAGCACCGTCGACCTCCAGGTTGACCAGGCAATCGAGAAAAAGAAAAAAGCCCGCTCATAGACCTATCGTTTCACAGGTGAGATTTCAGTGATTACGATTCTACGCCATGGCCATCGCCTCGACCGCGATAAACGCATCACGACGCACGTCGCGCTCGTCGCCAGAGCTTTCGGTGCTGACAAGATTCTTATCACGACCAAAGACGATAACATCAAGAAGACGATCGAGTCGGTTGTCAAACGGTTCGGCGGCGACTTCGCCATCGAGACCGGCGTCGACGGCCGCTCGGTTCTGCGGCACTGGTCCGGAACCATCGTGCACCTCACGATGTACGGGGAATCATTAGAGACCGGTCTTCCGAAGATCGATCGGAATAGAGATCTTCTTCTTGTGGTCGGAGCGGAGAAAGTCCCGCGGTATTTTTATGAGGAGGCCGACGTCAACATCGCGGTTGGCAACCAACCGCATTCCGAGGTCGCGGCCGTGGCTCTCTTCCTCGATCGGTTCACCAAAGGTGCGTGGCAGAACAAGCGCTTCGATGGCCAACTGACAATCACGCCGAATCCGCGCGGCAAAACCGTTCAGACCAAGGGATGGTAGGAAGTATGCTTGCGTTGCCTTCCCCTGACCAGTGCCGTAGGCTCCTCAAGACCACTGGCTGCTCTGATGATGTGATTGCGCATTGCGAGGCGGTCCGCTCTCTCGCCGTTCTCATCGCGCGGAAGGCGGAGGCCGACTGTGCGCTCGTCGAGGTGGGTGCGCTGTTGCATGATATCGGCCGGTCCCAGACGCAGGGCATGCGGCATGCGATTGAGGGCGCGCGAATCGCGCAGGACCTCGGATTGCCACGCGAGGTGGTGCTAATCATTGAGCGACACATGGGTGCCGGCATCCCCCGGGCGGAGGCCGTCCGGCTGGGGCTGCCCGAGAGGGACTATGTCCCAAGGACCCTTGAAGAGAAAATCGTGGCCCATGCGGATAACCTCATTGATAACGAACATCGGCAGCCTATATCCCGGGAGATTGAGAAGGCGCTGCAGAAAAGGCGGCCGCAGTTGGCGGCGCGCCTGCGAGCGCTGCATGCCGAGTTGAGCGAGCGGTGTGGGCAGGACCTGGATACCCTGTAACCGTCGTGCCCAAAGGTATATTAGTGTTTTGATAATTAAGGGAGAACTACCCGTGCAGGGGTAGCCAAGCTTGGTCAACGGCGCAAGATCGAGGGTCTTGTCCTGTAGAGGTCCAAGGGTTCAAATCCCTTCCCCTGCACTTTTTTTATACTGATTTCATTTTAGAAATATCCCTAAAAATTCCTACACTAGCAATAAATATGCCGTCTCTAAAATACCCTTTTGCACTGCCTTTCACATAGATTTCTTTACCAGTTTTTGAAATAAAAACAGTCTCGATATTATTGAAGTTTTCACCTTGGATAACTTTATGAAAAAGCTCCGTACAATGTTGAATCTCATCTTCACGTAAAATATTGATCAACGTCAGACTATGGAGGTCTTCTCTAGAATACTCCAACGTCTCTAACCATGCAGGGTTTACGTCAACAAAATTACCTTCAGCATTAACACTTTGTATAAGATCAGTCGTATTCTCAAACAAGATTCTATATCTTTCTTCGTTATCTTGTAAACTTACCAATGCTTTCTTTTTTTCCGTGATATCAGATACCATTACAATATCCATTGTAATCCCACGGGACTCATCACGGAGTAAATTCCCATGAATTTCTCCATATTTCTGCATTCCATTTTTATGAACAAGTTCAACTTCATACGGAGGGACTTCTTCTCCACATATACGTTTATTGAAATTATTGACAATTGTTATTTTTGACTTATCAGGTATAAAAGGAACCTCTTTGAAACCTCTACCGATAATTTCATCTGGTCTATATCCTAACCAATCATAGAGCTTTCTATTCGCATCTAAAAAAATTCCTTCTTTACTGAGGATAATAATCGCCAATGGAGACCAATCAAAAAGAATTTTGTTTCGTTCAGTACTTATTAAAATTTTATCGATATACTCATATTCGGCTGTATTTGATTCATCCTTAGAATCATTATGAAAATCTATAGCGTTTAATTCCATCCGTATTCTTCTCAATTCCAAAATGGATTGACTATTTATTAGCATGCCCTTTTTCAGGTTACATGTCAACAATATTCATGCCGGCATTTTGATGTTCAAATCCCGTCCCCTGCACTATTTTAAATAGAACGGAATGATTTACACGCAGATTGAATAAATTATCGAATGTAATTAGATGGAAAAAAAATTAATTTGAATTGCGGTGAACTGATAAATAAAATGTAAATGAAGGATTTTATGAGTAATGATTCGACAAAACTCAATATCCTTGGAATACGAGGAATAATAAGAGAATTTGCCCTCATTATTATCGGCATTTTAATTTTATTTGGTTCCGCCGGAACTCTTTCTTGGGTGAGAGGATGGATATACATTTGTCTCATGTTGTTCTATCAAATTTTGTACATTTTAATATTAATGATTATTAATCCACAATTATTGAATGAAAGAGGAAAATTCAGTTGGAAGGAAACCAAGCGTTATGATAAATATTTCGCAATCTTTTACTCTCTATCCGGATTTTCTATGTTAATTGTTGCTGGACTCGATGTTGTTCGTTTTCAATGGTCAAGTATTCCATTTATAGCAATATATCCAAGTAGCGTCATTTTTATTCTTTGTTCTTTTTTAGCATTATGGGCCTATATTAGTAATGCTCATTTTATCCTCACATATCAAAATGATAAATTATCTAACCAGCGATTATGTACAATCGGTCCATATAAATACGTAAGACATCCGGGTTATTTATCTGCTATTCTTGCTTCTCTTTGTTATCCCTTCATGCTTGGTTCATTGTTTAGTTTCATTCCAGTTTTCATAAATATATTTCTTATTATTTTACGAACGTATTATGAAGACAAGACATTAAAAATAGAATTGAACGGTTATGAAGAATATTCTAAAAGGACAAAATATAGGTTAATTCCATACTTATGGTAATATTGTGAGAATGTATGAACTTGTAGACTTATTAGGAGTAAATCGTTATCTGTCATTCATTATCATGCCGGTAATTTGGTGTTCAAATTTCTTCCCTTGCATTCTTCTTCCGCTATGCTATGGTTTTCTCCATCCACACGCAGGTCTTCGAACGGCAAGGGTATCATCGGTCTGATATTCGGTACTTCTCAAAGCGGAAAAGCGAATCTACGTAGGAGATATCGCTAGCACGTTTTTGAAACAAATCTAACGTTATTTTTCCTGAGTTTGGGTGTAAAATCGGGATTTCTTCAGACATCGAACGAAGGAAAGGCTTCCATAAGGGATTTTTGAGCATTATTAAATATTATTCAAAACATTTAAATTGGTTGAGTGTATTTAGTTTACTGGAGGCTGTGAATGCGTATACGATATTTGGCTGCATTAGCGTTGGTATTCTTTTCACTCATGCCCTTGAGCATGGCGTTCCAGGTGGTCCCGGACCATGAGAAACAGACGACGGATATCGGATCTACTATGTTATGGGGTATCATCACGCATCCGAGGTTTATCAACTCGGGGCATGAACTCACGTTCCGGGCGATCTTCTTACACTACCGGACCCACTGGATGGGCACGTATCAAACAGGAACGCTTCATATGTTACAGAAGGTGATTGTGCAGAACGATTTCAAAGGGTTTGTGCGAAATCACCTGGTCTGCGCTCGGTTCGACGGGGTAATTGAATTCCCGTAAACCTTTCTTTTTTTCCCTTCTTTCATTTCGTCATCTTCGGTCTTAGTTCAATCTTTTTTTCTTAGATTGTCGAAGGGACGTGACGTCTTCTTCAATCCCTGGGGGTGTCGGCGGCTTGGAGGCGAAAAGTCATACAACCTGAACGATCAAGAGAGCATGCAGGCGGCCGGGGCTGAACTGCAGTCCGTCCCGCATGGGATTGATTACCCGGCGAGAAAGGCGAATTTGAAGGAAACTGCGCAGTCGAACGGTACTCCGGATACTGTGATGCGGCTGCATTCCTCAAGGGGTGAGGCGCGTCCGGTCCCGCGGGAACAGAATCGTCTCTCGGATATTCGGTAACTCCAAAAGCTCCATGAGGAACCGCTCGATTCCAAACCCGAACCCCCCATGTGGCGGCATCCCATACCGAAACGCCGACAGATACGCCGAGAAATCATCCGGGTTCAACCCACAGGCCCGCATCCGCTCCATGAGCAGCTTGACGTCATGGATCCGCTGGCTGCCCGACGAGATCTCAATCCCCTTGCACTCCAGGTCAAACCCCCGCGAATGCTTCGAGCCCTCCGGCATCGTATAGAACGGCTTCACCTGAATCGGATACCGCGTGATGAAATAAAACTCAGTCCCCTTCTCTTTCATCCATTCCCCGAGCAGGCGCTCGTCCTCGGTACTCAAATCCTGCCCCCACGCAACCGGCGAGCCTCGCTTCTGCAGCTCCTTGACGACATCATCGTACCGCAGCCGCCGGAACGGCACCGACGGCACCACAACCGACTTCTTCAACACTTCAAGGTCATGGGTACATTCGCTCGCCCGCCGCCACATCGCCTGCACCAACCGCTCCAGGACGCCCATCACGTCCTCCTCGCTGTCGATGAACGCCATCTCGATGTCCACCGCGGTCGACTCGTTCAGATGACGCCGGGTGTTATGCTCCTCCGCCCGGAAGTACCACGCGATCTCAAACACCCGGTCCAGCCCCGTCGCCATCAGGCTCTGCTTGTACAACTGCGGCGACTGCGCCAGAAACGCGGGCCGATCGAAATACCGCAGCGCAAACATCTCTGTCCCGCCCTCAGAGGAGCTCGCGATGATCTTCGGCGTATGCACCTCCACGAACCCCTCAGACCGCAAGAACGCATCCGCGGCCTCCAACACCGCGTCACGGATCCGGAACACCGCCTGAGTCTCCGGCTTCCGCAGATCCAACACCCGGTTGTCCAGCCGCGTATCAAAATCAGCCTCAACCTTATCCACGATCCCCAACGGCAGTGGCGTCTCCGCCACCGACAGCACCCGCACCGACTCCGGCAGCACCTCGTAGCCGTTCCGGACCTTCTCATTGGGCTTACATAGCCCCGTCACTGAGATCACCGACTCCCGCGGCAATCCAACCAGCTGATCGAACAACTCCGGAATCTTCTTCTTCAGCAACGTCACCTGCAGCGTCCCCTTCTGGTCCCGCAGGATAATAAACGCGATCGACCCCAGGTTCCGCGTGTCCTCCATCCACCCCGCAACCGTTATCTGAGTGTTATGGTCTGACGCGGTCACATCCGTAGAATACCGAGTCCGCAGCATGGAACACCCCTAACCATACAAGGCATTTAGTCTTTTTGACAGGAAAGAAAGCACCTCGCCGAGATTCCGCGCATTATCCCAGCTACGCACCAGCCGCTTCAGATCCTCCAGCGGCCGCACGCGCATCTCGGGTACAAGCCGGGTCATCACCGGCAACGCACGCACCACGTTATCCACAATCGTGATTGACGCCGTCTTCGACGTCCGCGACAACGGATTCAAATCCACCGCGACTACGGTCTTGCCCATCCGCCGCAACGCCTCACACCGATCCCCGTCCTCCAACGGCACCACCACCACATCCGCTGGAAAGATTCCTTTTTCGTCGCACAATCCCCGATCGGAGTCAAGCCCAGGGATACGCGCCGCCGGACGCACCCCGAGAACCTCGGAGGCACCATTGGTCCTCAGGTACCTTCGCGATCTTCTCCGCCCGCCGCTCCGTCCGATGAAACAGGTTCACCTCAAGCCTTGCAGAAACCGCCTTCGACAACGCCACGCACGCATCCGCCGCAAGCGCGGCCACGTTCCCATTCACCGACACCACCGGTTTCTTCGCTACTAGTAACGCCGCGACCGCGGCCGCCTCAGCCGCGCGCGCCTCAGGGATCGTCACCTCACCCAGGAGATAATCAAAGGCCTCCCCCCGCCCATGCGCGATCAACCCCGTCTCATGCGCGATGCCGTCACGGACCGCCTGCGCGAGACGCTCACGCAATACCAACGACTGATACCGCGGATGACCCGGAGGAATACCCTGCATACAGGGCAGGAAACAGACTCCCACTAATTAAACAAAACCCGAAAGAGGAAAAAAAGAAGGAAAAAAACGGATATCGGCTCACCCGTACATATTCGGCTGCGGAATCTGCCCGGACCCGGACACGATCGGCTTCGCCTGTTTATGGAACTTCTGCAGCTGCCGCTCGATCCGCTCCGCCTCATCATACAACGGCCCGACGTTGATCTCCACCCCAATCACCGTCCCAATCACATTGATCGCCGACGCCGCCGCCCGCGCATCAGGGTAATTCGGATGCGCCTCCGCAAGAATCGAAATCACATCAAACCGCTCATGCTTCCCCTTATTCAACAACACCCCAGACACGCCGGCGATAATCCCGTTTTTGAACTGCGGGATGTTCTTCGCCTGCAGCATCCCCCGCGCCACCTCCGTCGACCCGATCGCATACGCATCCACAATCATGTCATCCCCCTCAACCTTCCCTTCCACCACCATCCCCTCAGGGGAGATCAACAGCTTACAATGCTTCTTCTTCGCCCACGCCATGATCGACTCAGACAACGAATTAATCAGGTTCGGCTTCGGCTTGAACTCTGACACAAACACCGCGATTTTCTGCCCATTATTCAACGAGCCTCCATAAATCCGCACAGGAGACAGCGGCTCCCCCGTATGCACCACGGACAATGTCGGAAAATACGCGGACTCCATCGCCCCAATCTGCCGCAGCCCCATCGCATCAATCAGATAATTCGCCACAATCGTACTCACAAGCCCAATCGAGGGAAACCCAGCAATCACCGTCCCACCGGACAGATCGGTCTCTTCAAAATCCACTATCTGCACATCATCCATGACTGCATCACCATATCCCACAACAGAATACCGACAAGGGATTTAAACCTAACCAGGGAAGGCTACCCCTTCACCACACCCAACGGCAGCAACCGCGCCACCTTCAACGACAACCCCGCCCCATGCGTCACATTCACCACCTCACTGACATCCTTATACGCGCCAGGTGCCTCCTCCGCCATCACCTTCCAGCTCGCCGGATGCGCATAAATCCCCCGTTGCTTCAACGCCTCAAACACCTGCTCCCCCCGCCACCGCTTCACCGCCTCATGCCGACTCATCACCCGACCCGCCCCATGACACGTCGACCCAAACGTTGCCTCCGAGGCATCCGTCCCACGCAACAGATAACTCTCAGACCCCATATCACCCGGGATCAACACCGGCTGACCGATCTCCCGATACTTCACCGGAATCTCAGACCGATTAGGCCCAAACGACCGCGTCGCCCCTTTCCGATGCACATACACCAACCGACGCTTCCCCTCCACCTCATGCTCCTCCAGCTTCGCGATGTTATGACATACATCATACACTATCTGCATCTGCAAATCCTCAGCACGCTGACGCAACACCCGCTCAAACGACTCCCGCACCCAATGCACGATCATCTGGCGGTTACACCACGCGAAATTCGCGGCGCACGCCATCGCCTTCAGATACGCCTCCCCCTCCTTCGAATGCACCGGCGCACACGCCAACTGCGGATCAGGCAACCAAATATTGTACTTCTTCACCGCCTGCTCTAACACCCGGAGATGATCCGTACACACCTGATGTCCAAACCCCCGCGACCCTGTATGAATCATTACCATAATCTGACCGACGCCCGTCACCCCGAACACCTTCGCCGCCACAGGATCATAGATATCGGCCACCTGCTGTATCTCCAAGAAATGATTCCCCGCCCCAAGCGATCCCAGCTGCGGCGCGCCCCGCTGTTTCGCTGCCTCTGAGACCGTCGAATCATCCGCGCTCTTCAAACAGCCGTTCTCCTCGAGATAATCCACGTCCTCTGTCCAGCCGTACCCGTTCTCGATCGCCCAGCGCGCTCCCATCGTCAACATCTTCTCCAGTTGATTGCGGTTTAGCTTCACCTTCGCATGGGACCCAAGCCCTGACGGCACGTTTTTGAACATCTCGTCTACCAACGCCTGAATCTGCTGAGCGGAGAGGTCCTTTCGATACAGGTTCGTCCGCACCAGTCGCACGCCGCAATTAATATCAAAGCCGACGCCGCCGGGGGATACCACGCCTACCTCAGAGTCAGTGGCCGCGACACCGCCTATTGGAAACCCGTAGCCCCAATGGATATCCGGCATAGCCAGCGATTCACCCACAATCCCGGGGAGCATCGTGACGTTAGCCGCCTGCTCAGGAGCATTATCCGCCCTTATACACGGGATCATCGAATCGCTAGCATAGATCACCGCTGAGGTCTTCATTTGAAGGTTCTGGCGTTCGCCTCGATAATTCACCGGAATGCGATACTGATAGTCAGCGATCTTTTGCAGCGGACCGGTCCACGTGCCACTCATACCCTAGGCGTACGAAAAAGGCCTATAAAAATACAGCGATGACCTATTTCTGCTTCTTTATGTACGGGACGCCGGTGCGCTTGTTGACTGCGATGATGTATCCCTCGGGGAGTGCCGAGGGGCTGCCTTTATCCGGCGGGTTCCTGCTGAAGAAATGCATCGTGGTCTTTATCCGCCCCGACTTGACTTCCCGCCGATACAGAGTGTAACCCTCGTAGGTGCAGATCGGTGGGGTGTGCAACTCGTCGGATGCCTCATAGGATTCCCATTCGGTGACATCCGCGTCCTCATCCTTTCGTGATTTCTTCTTTGACTGCCGCTTCGTTTTGGGTGCAGGTTCGGGCGGCTTGTTGCTGGCTGCGAAGTAGTCATCGACCTCTTTTTTGATTTGTTTGGCTTGCTTGCGTTTGATGCCCTTGATCTTGATAAGGGTTCCGACCGGGGTCTGACGGAGCTGCTCCAGGGTGTAGTACCCGTTTCTGAAGAGAAGCTCTGCGGTCTGGTCATCGATACTGGGGATGCCGCGGAAGCCTTCACCATTCTGTGTCGGGAGGGGCGCCACTGGCTTGAGACGTACCCCTGATGGTTGTGGCTCTGGGGTGGTCTTGGCGTGGTTGAGGGTCTCTCGTCGTTTCGCCTCTCTAGCCTGGATTCGTGCTGTTTTTTTCTCTGCTCGCCGTTGCCGCCACGTCTGCTTCGCTGGGGCGGGTAGCTCTGGTTCGTGAACGGGCGGGGCGGGGCTTTCAGTGGTGACTTCGGTGAATTCTTGGAGAGGGACGTGGGGTGGCTCGTCCGATGTCGTGGTTGGGGGAGTGACGAGTTCCCAATGGGGGAGTTCCGTAGTCGTGGGTTTCTCGGTGCTGGTCTCGTGGGTCGGCTGTGGTTCAATGTCGGTGATGGTTTCGAAGGTGGCGGTGGGTTCTGGTTGTTCGATGTCGAAGAGGGGTTGGTCTGAGAAGGTGAGGGGAGGCAGGGTTGTGGATGCCGTTAGTGTCGGTGTATCAATGGGGATCCAAAGGGGGAGTTCTTTTTCGCTCGATGGTATCGTTGGGGGTGTCTCGTGAAGGGTCCATGTGGGGAGGGGTTCGGTGGCGGGGTGGGGTTGGCGGATGGTGACGTGGGGTTGCATATTGGGGGTGGTGGGTCTGGTGTGGGTAGTGGGGGGTCTGGTGTGGGTGAGCCGGCGGCGGACGGAGTCGAGGCTGGGGTTGTCGGTGGCGAGGGTGGGATCGTTAGGGTTGTCGAGGATGCGGCGGAGTTTGTCCATGTCTTTTTGTTTTTTTGAGGTCTCCGAAGGCATTGGTTGATGTATAGGTGGTTTCGTATATTAATAGGTTTGGTCAGGAGAAAATCGTCAGCTGTGCTGGTGTTTTTTGGTCCCAAAGATTCTTAAGTGGCGAGGGGTTCTCCCTGGTTTTGATGCGTATGGATTTTCGGGGACGCGATGTGATTTCTATTAAGGAGTTGTCGAAGGAGGAGATTTTGGCGGTGCTGTCGTTGGCGAAGCGGATGGTGCCGTATGCGCGGGGGGAGAAGGAGACGGGGGTGTTGCAGGATAAGATTCTGTCGGTGTTGTTTTTTGAGCCGAGTACTCGGACGCGGTTGAGTTTTGAGTCGGCGATGAGTCGGCTTGGTGGTCGGTGTATCGGGTTCGCGGATCCGGGGGGGACGTCGCAAAAAAAAGGGGAGAGTCTGGCGGATACGATCCGGATGGCGGATAGTTATAGTGATGCGATTGTGTTGCGGCATCCGCAGGAGGGGGCGGCGCGGTTGTCCGCGGAGTTCGCGTCTCATCCCGTGATTAATGCGGGTGATGGGGCGGGGCAGCATCCGACGCAGACGCTGTTGGATTTGTTCACGATTAGAAGTGAGAAGAAGCGGATCGAGGGGCAGAACGTCGTGTTGCTCGGTGATTTGAAGTACGGCCGTACGGTGCATTCGCTGGCGTATGCGTTGGCGTTTTTTGGGGCGAATTTGACGTTTGTGTCGCCGGAGTCGTTGCGGATGCCCAAGGAGGTTGTCGCTGAGTGCAAGGAGTTCGGCATCGAGCCGGTGAGCACGTCGCATCTGGATAAGGCGATCAAGGATGCGGACGTGTTGTATGTGACGCGGATTCAGAAGGAGCGGTTCCCTGACCCTGAGGAGTACAACAAGGTGATGGGCAGCTACCGGGTGAATCAGGAGTTGTTGAAGACCGGGAAGGAGGATTTGATTGTGATGCATCCCCTGCCGCGGGTTTCTGAGATCGACCCGGATGTGGATGCGACGCCGCATGCGAAGTACTTCACCCAAGCCTTTAATGGCGTGCCGGTGCGGATGGCGCTGCTGGCGCTCGTGTTTGGGAGGAAGGCGCTATGAAGGAGCTGAAGATCACTCCCATCAAGGAAGGGACGGTGATTGACCATATCACGGCGGGCAACGCCGTCAAGGTGCTCCATATTCTGAAGATCCCGGAGACGACGACCTCTGTTGTCAGTGTGGTCATCAACGTCCCCAGCAAGATTGGCCGGAAGGATATTGTGAAGATCGAGAACCGGGAGCTTGACCCGCGGGAGCTGAACAAGATTGCGCTCATCGCGCCGAAGGCTACGATCAATATCATCCGGGACTTTGAAGTCGTCAAGAAGACCAAGGTGCAGCTGCCCCGGGAGGTTGTCGGGATCCTGACGTGCCCAAACCCGACCTGCATCAGCAACGCCCGGGAGCCCATCGAGAGCCGGTTCTACGTGATCAGCGACGACCCACCGCGAATCCGCTGCTACTACTGCGAGCGCGAACCGGAAGACATCGTCGACCGGATCATCTAAACCGCTATTTTTCATCTTCAATTACTCTTCGAATATTTTCACGTGTTTTTTAGAAGGATTCAGTGTGGAGAGTATTAATAGACTTGGCAGCCACTGAGAAGACAGTTACCTATTTCTTCCTGCGCATCTCCTCAAGAAGAATCCTGGCCCGGTCCAACTTCACCTTCCCTTCAGCGACCAGCTTCTCACCAAGAACGTCGATCTCGGCCCCCTGACTCCAGCCATCACGGCGATGTTTTTTGCATGCAGGGACATATGCCCTTTCTGGATTCCGACTGTGGAGAGTGCCAATACTGCAGCGAAGTTCTGGGCGAGGCCGACACTACCCGCAATCATACCCAGCTCGGCGGCAGATGTGATACCCAGAATCCTACGGCAAAGTCGGGCCTTGGGATGCATGTTCGCAGCGCCGCCGACGATGCCGACCGCCATCGGCAGTTCGATCATCCCCATCAGGTTCCCCGCCTCATCCTGCTCATAGGTCGTCAGTGAGGTATAGCAGCCGTTTCGGGCGGCATACGCATGCGCCCCTGCCTCGATAGCACGAAAGTCGTTACCCGTGGCGATGATGACCGCATCGATACCGTTCATGATTCCCTTGTTGTGGGTCGCCGCGCGGTACGGATCCACCATCGCTAGGGTATAGGATTCAAGGAAGGCATCGACGACTGCATCCCCGCCGATGGTTTTCGCATCGAAGGTCGCGGCGGCGGTGATGAGCCGGCGGTCTGCTAGGTTGGTGAGAATCCGGAGCCGGGCTTTGCCGTTGGCGAGCTCAGCAAGCACTGGCGCGATCGCTTCGCACATGGTGTTGACCGCGTTGGCCCCCATGGCGTCTCGGACGTCGACGATGAGGTGGACGACGAGCATTTTGCCAAGAGGGCTGTCCAGAATCCGGACTTCGAGGTCTTTGGCCCCGCCGCCTAGATCCGTCAGCACCTTATCTTGTTCGTTCGCCAGCTTCAGGACGTCGTGTTTTCGATCTATGATCTCTTGGGCGGCACTAGCCGCATCACGCATCGCGAGGAGCTGGATCTGACCGATCATCAAGGGCGGGGAGCAGGTAGCGGTGAAGCCGCCGAGGACGCGGGCCATCTTAGCGCCGTTGCTGGCGGCGGCGACGACGCTGGATTCCTCCGTCGCCATGGGGATGAGGTAGTCTTTTTTGTTGATTCGGAAGTTGACAGCGAGGCCCAAGGGCAGTTCAAAGGTGCCGATGACGTTCTCAATCATGCGGTCCGCGGTTTGAAGGTCGAGACTGGAGGAGAACAGGGAGTGCTCATCGTCAGACAGGCCGGCGAACCGCTTCACCAATGCGCGGCGGTCTTCGATGGGGAGTTTGTAGAAACCTGAGATCTGGGAGGTTTTCTCTTCAGCCATGGGTGATGCCTCTTATCATTGTTTTTCGGTGGGAATAGGGTTCCCGTGTTATTAAATCTGGCTTCGATCGAAGACGACGGTGCCGTCGTAACAGATTTTCAAGATGCGGTGGAACGGGATGGAAGCGGTGGTGGTCTCGAAGAACGACCGGCCGATGTCGGTGATGTCGGCGCCGGAGATGATCATAGTGTCGTTGGGGGCGCCGCGATGGCGGTACCAGATCTCGGCCTTGGACAGGTCTTTGCTCCATTTCAGCTCGTTGAGGATGGCGCGTACGTTGGGCATGGTCACCTGATCAGGATGTTCTTGTAGGCCTCCCTGATGTCTCGGCTGGCGTTCTTGGTGACGACGGGACCGTGGCCGCTGTAGAGGGCGTCTACTTCGATGGTCATGAGACGTTGGACGGAGGCGAGGAGCTGGTCGTAGTCGCCGCCGGGGAAGTCGTAGCGACCGTAGCCGCCACCGGCGAAGACGGTGTCGCCGCTGAACAGAACCTTGTCTTTGGGGTTGTAGAGGCAGAGGCTGCCTGGGCTGTGTCCCGGAGTGGCGAGCACGGTGAACTCGTCGTCTCCACAGATGATTTTCTCTCCATCGTTGAGAAGCAGGGTAATGTCAATGGAGGGCATGTGGCCGCCGAGCATCTCCGCAAAAGTGCTTTTCCCCGTCTTCAGCTTCTCAGAGATCGTCTGGAGGGCGCCGACGCGGGCCTTTCCCGTGGTCGCTTGGAGGAAGTCCGGTGTCCCGCCGACGTGGTCATAGTGCTCGTGGGTAAGGATGATCTGCTGGATCTGCCCTGGATTGATGAAATCCCTGAGGTCTTCTAGGGCTGCTTCACTATGAAACCCGGTCCCGGTATCGATAAGCGTCGGCGTTTCCCCTGGTATAAGGTAGATGTTCGCGTCGTAATCGATGCCGAAAATAGGATGAATCTGCATAAACCAAACCGGTATGGGATTCCTTCTGATAAGTCTATCGTTTCAGGCCGCGACTCTGGAGAAAACAGGAACAATTATATTATCGTATCTCTTACCCCCCCGTTGGGGAGAAAATGAGTTCTGGCAATATTGTCCATGTGGTTGGCACAGGAACCATCGGCGAGCCGCTCATCGGCCTGCTCTGTGACGCGAGAGACGACCTCGGCATCGACGAGGTCACCTTTTACAAGCATAGCCCCACGCTTGAGGACCGCCCGAAGATCAAGGGCCTGATGAACCGGGGCGCGAACGTGGCCGTCAACCCCGAGAAACTCAAAGACTTCCAGACGCTCGGCATCGAACCCATGTTCGACGCCGAAGAGGCCATCAAGCGCGCCAGCGTCGTCATCGACTGCACTCCCAAGGGCACCGGGATGCAGAACAAGGAGAAATACTACACCAAGTATGCGAACAAGGTCAAAGGCTTCATCGCCCAAGGCTCCGAGTTCGGGTTCGGCAAGATGTTCGCCGTCGGCATCAACGACGAGGCGATCACCCCAAAAGACCAGTACATCCACGTCGTCAGCTGCAACACCCACAACATCGCGGTCATCATCAACACCCTAGGCATCGACAAGAAGAAGAACCACATGAAGGAAGGCCGGTTCCTCTGCATCCGCCGCGCCAACGACATTAGCCAGGTGAAAAGCTTCGTCCCCTCCCCCGAAGTCGACGTCCACAAGGACGCGGCCATGGGCACGCACCACGCCGTCGACGTCTACCATCTCTACAAGACCCTGGGCATCGACCTCAACGTGTTCTCAAGCTCGATGAAGGTCAATACCCAATACATGCACAGCATCTGGTACGACGTGAAGCTGGACCACAAGATCACGAAAGAGGAGGCCGCGCAGCGGTTCATGGACAACCCCCGCGTTGCCATCACCTACAAGAAGTCCTCCAACCTCGTGTTCTCCTTCGGCCGGGACCATGGGCATTACGGTAGGATCCTGGACCAGACCGTCGTCATCATCCCCACAATCCACGTCATCAACGAAAACGAGGTCGTCGGGTTCTGCTTCACCCCGCAGGACGGGAACGCCCTGCTCAGCAGCATCGCCGCGACCGAGCGGTTCCTCTTCCCCGACTCCTACGAAGAGAGCCTCCAATGCCTCGGCGCCTTCCTGATGCAAGAGGTCTAAGGGAAAACAACCCCTCCCCCCTCGCCTTTTTTCTTCTTTCCTTATCCTCTGAGAGCATCAAAGATAAAAAAAGAAATCTGTGTTAATAGCCGCCGATCCTTAGGCTGGGGTCGCCGAAGAACTGCCAGTTCGTGATGCAGAAGGCATCGTCCAGCTGAATCTGGTTCTCACCAAGATACGTCTCAACAGCCCAGCTGTGCGCCTGGCCCAGGGTCGTCGCGTTGAGGCGGCCGATCATCCGGAAGAAATCACCCTCAAGCTCCGCGCTCAACGAGTTCGGGTTATCCGCATCTGCAAGCCCGTACCCGGTGCTGCCCGTCGCGCCAATCGCGCCGCCATGGGCTTTCCTCACCAGCCCCCAGCTGAAGCACCACGGGGTCGGAATCCCATAGGTGAAATACTGGGTCCCATTCCTGTCCCGCAGGCTCTGCATGAACGTCACGTTGAACATTGCGTTGTGGCAGCCGCCGACGATCACCATCGGCAGCATGTTATCATTGCGGAACATCCAGAACAGGTAGACGTTCGTGCCGCCGCACCAGTCGTCGGGATACTCACCGTCGAACCAGATTGTGTTCCACGTCATCGGGTTCCCATGACCCTCCATGTCCACGAAGCTTGCCCCAGACCGAATCGCTTTGCCGATCGCCAAGGGAGTCGGGGTCAGATTCCATGTGCCCCGGTTCGTGGAGTAGCAGCGGACCGGGTTCAGACCGGGGATGACGAGGCTGAGGTTTTCGATCGCCTGATCGCAGAGCCATTCCCCATCCGGCTTCCCGGAGAAATTCTGGACGGTTTTGCCGCCGACGCCGACCACGTTCTTGAACCAGGACTGGTTCGCCGGGGATGACGTCTCGTAGGCGATGATCTTGGCGACGACATTCCGTAGCTCCGAAATCGTCGTCACGGCGAGACGCCCGTAGAACACCTCCGGGTTCATATCGAACTGGTCGTTGGGGACGCCGGCGCTCCAGGCGGCGTAGACGCCGTCGCCGTTGGAATCCCAGCTGTCGAACCCTCCTGAAGCATTGTACAAGCAGCCGTAATAGAGGTCGCAAAGACAGGCCTCGTCGTCATCCTCCGGGATTGCCACGTATCGGACCGGGACCCACCAGGCGGTGGAGCCGTAGCAGCGACCGTCTTTGTCCGTGGCGTCGAAGTAGGATTTTAGGCCGCCGACGAGCAGGACATAGCTGATGTTGTGGGTGTCGTAGGCCTCCTTGATGAAGTATTTGACCTGCTCGGGAGGGTCGGTGCCGTTGTACTGGCTGAGGATGTCCTCCATGCCTTTGAAATAGGTTTTCACGCCGACGGCGTTCTTATGGTCAATGAGCAGTTGCAGGGGTCGTTCGAACTTCTTCGGGCCGATGACGACCATGTCGAACGGTTCGCCGGTCGGCCGCGGGGTGGTTCGGCCGAGGTCGTAGGTGATGGTCAGATCGAAACCTGAGGTGTATTCGAGGCGATGGGCGGCTGGCGCGTACCGGACGGGATAGCAGGCGATGGTGACGAAGACGACCTGGCGCATCTGCTCGTTGCGACCAGCCCCTAGGCGTGTGGAGTACCAAGCCTGTGGGTAGAGGTCGCTACTCTGGTAGACTATGGGATCTTTCATGGGCGCGGGAGGCAGTTGATCGCGCCGATAAATCTGGGCGGGGGCGATGTCTCTGTCCAGGATCATGGTATGCGTTTCGGGGATGGTACAGTGGACTTGGATGTTCTGGGCGCCCCAAGGCAGCTGGATGGTCTGGATTTGAAGTGGGAGCATCGGCTTGTTTCGTTCAGAGAGTTGGGAGGCGGCGCCGGCGATGGTGACCCGGTAGTCTCCGTTTTTTTCCTGGAGTAGAGGGGCAGAGGTGAATCGGAGGGAAAGACTCTGGGAGGTTCTGAGGGATGAGGTGGGGCTGGTGGTTGGAATGCTGGCAGCGCCAAGTCCGCTGAGGACCACCAGGAAGGTGAGGAGGAGGGCGAGGCGCTTCATGATTGAATCCCTTATGATTTCTATGTCTTTTAAGGTATTTAAACCTGCTCCAGGGGGAGCCGTAGGATGCCTCCCCTATTGTTACCACGGCTCTCAGGGACGGGGGATGCTTCAGCGGAAGTTTTATGAACAACAGGGTTAATAGCAGGATTGGAGGAAGGTTTATGCGAAAACTATCCATACTGATAGCGTGTGTGCTCGTGGTCGCTGGACTCTCTGTGGTCCTGCCGCGAGCCGATGCCTACGCGAATCCAGCGATGCAGACCGGGTCGCCGGTCTATGTTGATGAGCTCGACCAGAAACAGGAAACGAGCAACAATATCATGCTCATCGGGAGCTACGAGGCGCTGTCTGTCAATATTCAGGTTGCCCAGTCGTTTGTCCCAACCAAAGAGGTCCTCACCCGGGTTCAGCTCGAGGCCGGGAAGAATACCACGACCACACATCCGCTCACCGTCTCGATCCGCCAGGACTTGGCTGGCGCAGACCTCGTTTCCGTCGACGTCCCTACGGAGGAATTCACGAACCTGAACGTCACCTGGGTGGATTGCGACGTCCCCGACTGCTGGGTCGTCCCCGGCGACACTTACTACATCGTCTGTAGGACCGAGAACGTCACCGCCAACTGGTTCATCTGGGCGGGGAGCAACGACTCGACCGCGTACCCCAACGGGTGTGCCTGGATAAGCATTGACGGGACGAACTGGAACTCGACCGTTGTTGGCGCGCCCTCGGTGCAAGGATCGTCTCCTGCAAGCACGCCACGTAATGCCGGGAATGGAACCTGGGACATGTGCTTCCGGACCTACGGGTTAACGGAAACGACGCTGTCATGCAGGTTTGGTTTCCGAGGACTCACCATCACCAACACCGGGAACGTCACCGCGCAGGACCTCTGGTGGAATTCCACGTTGACTGGGTTCGTCCTCCTCGGCAAACATCTGAACGGGACCCTGCCGGACCTCGGACCGGGGAACTCCACATCCATAAAAATGTTCATCCTCGGCTTCGGGAGAATCCAGTTCTCCCTCCAAATAGGCGGTGCCAACGTCCGAACCATCAACATCACCCGCAGCGGGATACTCCTCCTCTTCTTCATGATCTTCACCTAGAGAAGGCACCCCCCCCGCTTCTCCTTTTTTTCATTTTCTTCTTCTACGATATCGAATTTTCTTTTGGCAAAAAGAACCGGAGATCCTCCCTGGCGCTCCTACACTTTCGGGTAGATATTATCCAGGTTCAGCTTGAAGAGCACCATCTGCAGCTCCTCAAGGTCCGTCACATACCCCAGCTCCGATAACACCTGATGCGTCTTCGAAAAAATCATCCACTCCTCAGGCACCCCATTCAGCGTCTTATGGATCGCACACTGAAACACATGCTTACACAACGTGATACCGTCCTCAAACGTCAACTGCTTGTCGTCCAACGGAAATTCCCCCACACAAACGAATCGCATTATTATATATTAATTTTTTTAATACCGCCCCGATACTAACCAAGATACCGCCGTACACCAACCAACGAGGTGCTTAAAAACCACCAAAACGATACCATCCCTCACACACCTTCACACACCCCAGGGGTGGAACCCCGATGAAAGACGACATCCGAACCGCGGCCCTGCAACGACGCGCGGCCATGCTTCCCCGCGAAGTCCAGGTCAAAAGCCAGATGATCCTCGACCGCCTCTTCCAACGCCCCGAGTACGCCACCGCCCAGACCATCCTCTTCTACGTCTCCTACGACAACGAAGTCGCCACGCACGATATGATCAAACGCAGCCTTCTCAGCGGCAAACGCGTCGTCGTCCCCTGCACCGACCCCGCCACCAAGACCCTCTCCCTGTCGCTCCTCCGCCGCTGGGACGACCTCACCCTCGGTCCCTACTCAATTCCCGAACCCAAGAAGGAATATCGCATGCCCGCTCGCTTCGAGGACCTCGACCTCTGTATCATCCCCGGCGTCGCCTTTGACGAAGCCGGTCGGCGCATCGGCCATGGCATGGGGTTCTATGACCGCCTCCTTCACTATCCGCATCAGGTCCTCACGTTTGGCCTCGCTTTCGAGAATCAGATTGTTCCCCGCATCCCGACGGAACCGCATGACATTCCCCTCGATATGATCCTGACGGAACAGCGGACGATCATCCCGAAAAAAGACGTTTAGGTGACGATGTCCTTGAGCCGCTGCGTGTTCACGGCTTTCTTTATCTCCATGGCGATGCGTTCCCCATAGCTAATCGAGGTGCCGTAGAGGTAACTCGTATGGGGTGTGAAGGGAGTCAGCGGGCTACCGGGAATGCGCATAGAGACGTCGAAAACTACCATTTCCTCCTTTCCTTTATCGGCGGCGATGGCGCCTTGGAGGGCGAAGGGGCCGATGATTCCAGGCGGGCATTCCTTCTTCGTAATCGCCACGAATTTCTCTCCGAGGTCGAAGATCTTCTCGATGATCGATTCCTTCGTCGTCGCTGCGATGTGTCCGGTCTCGATGATCTTCGGCTGGAGATACTTGAGGACTTCGAGCTGTTCATTGGCCGGGAGGCGGATGAGACCGTCGAGGTTCGTCTGCCGTCGGGTGTCGGTCCCCATGATCTCAAGTTCGTCGTCGAGGCTTGAGTAGAAGTAGTTGAAGTTGATCTGAGCGCCGACGACATACTCCTCGATGACTGCTTTCTTCAGGGCATCGGGAGTGATTATCTTTTTCCTCAGCAGTTCGGTTGCCTTGGTCTGGTAGTCTCCGGGTGTGGAGGCGTAGAAGAAGGCGCGTTCGTAGCCGCGGGCGGCCTCGTTGACCTTGACGAGGACGAGGCGGTCGATGTCCTTAGGCGATTGAAAGATCTTGGGGTGGCGGATTCCTGCTCTTTCCAGGAGGTAGTACTGGTTTTTGGGGACGTCTCGCTCCTCGAGTTTGAGCATGCTGCGGGTGCCGAAGATGGGGACGCGGAAGTTGTTTTCGATGTCGGTGAAGTTGAAGTAGACCCAGAAGTAGCGGTTGTGGATGAAGATGGTGTTGTGGTCTCGGAGTTGTCGTTGGACCTCGGGGGTGGTGATGTCCGAGAACTTGTCCAGGGTAATGGTGGCGTCGACGCAACCGCGGCCATCGGGTCTGGTGCGGTAGGTACTTGCTGTAGGTCTTGTCTCTGCCTTGTTGACAGACGGCAAGGGTGTGGAACCCGTATTTTTTTGCGCCGCGGCAGACGTCCAGGGCGGAGTGTCCTCCGAGGACGCCGATGGTGATCTGGGCGGGGTCGTAGGACTCGGCTATCTTCTGGATTTCTTTTCGTGCGAGCATGGGCCTTTTCTCCCTGGGATCATTTTTTTTCTTTGGACGATGAAGGCGTAATTCTGTGGTTATCCAGTGAACTTGGGGCGTTTGGAGAGGTGCTGGGGGAGGGGGAGTTTTTGTTGCGGGTAGTCTTTGGTCTGGACGATGATGTGTTCATGGAACTGGGCGACGGTGTACTCGCCGCCGCCGAGGGATGGGAGCCGGCAGCGGGGGGTGATGGTGCCGCTGGTGCGTTCTTTGTCGCCGATGACGACGATATAGGGGATCCATTCCTTCTCTGCTTCTCTGATTTTTTTACTGACGCTTTCCTCGCGGTTGTCGATGTCGGTGCGGATGACGTAGCAGGGGGAGAGCATGGCGAGTTCGGCGGCGAAGCGTTCGCAGTCGGGTTGGAATTCGTCGGTGACGGGGATGAGCCGGACCTGGGTAGGGGAGAGCCAGAGCGGCAGCATGGGTTTTTGTCCTTTGCTTATTTTGATGGCTTCCTTTTCGAGGAGGGCGTAGAGGACGCGTTCGATGGCGCCGCTGGGGCTGCAGTGGAGGATGTAGGGGTGTTTTCTGGTGCCGTCTTTGTCGGTGAAGGTGATGTCGTAGCGTTCGCCGTTTTCGATGTCGATCTGGTCGGTGCTGAGGGCGCTGGCTTTGTCGGACATATCGACGAAGTTGAACTCGTATTTGAGGATGAAGTAGAAGATGCGTTCGTCCCACATTTCGAGGAGGACGGGTTTGCCGAATTTTTTGGCGAGGCTGACCATGAAGTCTTTGTTTTTCTGGTAGAAGTCTTTGGTGGTGCGCAGCGCCATCTCGATGTCGTCGGTGGTGATGCCGATGTGGTTGAGGACGCTGAGGCTGAGGTTGTAGCGGATGACGAACTCGTCCATGGCCATGGGCATGTCGCTGACCATGGCGTGGACGTCTGGCATGGTGAAGGCTCGGAGGCGTCGGAGTCCGGTGAGTTCGCCGGATTGTTCGCGGCGGAAGCTGTAGCGGGTGAGTTCGTAGATTTTGAGGGGGAGGTCTTTGTAGCTGATGGTGGCGTCGTGGGCCATGAGGAATTGGCCGAAGCAGGCGGCGAAGCGGAGGAAGAATCGGCGTTTGTCGCTTTCGATTTGGTATTGGCGGGCGGGGAAGCGGGCGAGGTACTTGGAGAGGGTGGGGTGCTCCATGTCGTACATGATGGGGGTTTCGACTTCCATGCCGCCGTAGTCGATGACCCGCTGGGTGACGTAGTCTTCGAGGAGGCTTTTCATGAGGCGGCCTTTGGGGTAGAAGCGCATGTTGCCCGCGTCTGACGCGGGTTCGTAGTCCGCGATCTCCAGGGTCTTCATGAGTTTGACGTGGGCTGGTTCTCCCTTGATGGCCCTTGATTTTTCTTTTTCGTAGAAGGCGAAGGTCCGCAGGTTCTTGTGGCCAGTGAAGTTGAAGTTGTCGATCTCGGTGAGGGTGCCGTCGGTGTTGAGGATGTACCAGTAGGAGCTGAGTTTGCGTTCTTGTTTGAGGGATTCGGTCTCCTCGGTGCTTTTTATTTCTCTGGCTTCGCCGGTAGGGACAATCTCCCGGGAGAGCTCGGAGAGGGGGTGGCCTTTGCATTTGATAGTGAAGGCCTTGTACCAGCCGAAGGGGGAGCGTTTGACGGTGTAGTCGCCGCGGGTCTTCAGTTCGGCCTCGAGGTTGGCGAGGACCTCCTTGCCGGTCTTGGCATTGGAGAGGTTGCTGCTGAGGTGGGCGTAGGGGTAGACCATGATGTTGCTGACCTTGAGCTGCTCCGCCATCTTGACGATGGCATCGGCGGCTTCCTTGACGGCCTGCTCTGGAGCCTTTTCGTCGACTTTTTCGACGGCGACGAAGACGGTCAGGGCCTCCTCGAGCCGGCCGGTCCTGGTGGTGATCTCTTCAGGCTGGGGGATGGCTTTTTCCTTGACCTCGTACTCGATGAAATCACTGTGGATAAGGAGGAGTTTCATGGCGAATCGAGGGCTTTAATAAAATCGCGGTTCATAAACATACTGGTGCAGTAGAGAAGAAAAAAATGGAGTGGTGTAAGAGAAGTTTGGGGGAGGCGGCGGAGGTGTATACTCCGTATTCCCTAAAAAACGAGTTTGTGTTTCACTTGCAATCCCATCTCTCCGCCTAGCCCATGTAAACCAGTGGCACTATTTGAATATTTCGGAAAAAACCAGGCTCTCCCGTTACCGCAGTGAGACTGTTAGGAGGCGTTAATAGTTATTGGAGGAAGCCCAATGCTTCATCAATACGGCCCATTTCGATGCCGGTGGTAAGCCTGCCGATGAGGGCGCCGTGGTCGTTGGCGACGAGGCCGCTGCCGATCATGGGGAAACCGTGGTTGACGGTGCCGATCATGGTCTTGACCTTGAAGAGCTCCTCGAGGTGCTGCTGTTCGGTTTTGTCAATCTTGGGGTGGCAGAGGCAGCCTTTGTTGGTGACGACGGCGGCCATGCCGACGGTGCCGAGGCCGGCGATGCAGCCGCGTTCGACCGGGACGCCGAGGGTATCCTGGATTTTTTTGAGGGTCGGTGTCTTCATCTCGGGGTGGACGAGGCAGCCGTGGTCGTTGGTGAGGATGTCGTTGCCCGCGGCGTTGATGATATCCTTAAGTAAGAGAATATGGAGGCCTTGGTCTTTGAGTTTTTTGTGGGAGACGTCGTCGATGGCTTCGGTGACGATCGCACCGTGGTTGTTGAGGGCGAGCAGTGAGCCGATGATGGTGGCGTCGCAGATGCAGATGTCGACGACCTTGACGGCGAGGGTGTCCGCGATGGTCTGTTTCGCTTTTTTGGTCAGCCCTTTTTGGACGAAGGCGGATTTGTTGTTGGCGCGGCAGTAAATGCCGACGTTGGGGTTTTCGTTGAAGTCGATGAGCGTCAGCTGGGGGGTCTCGAGGGTCACGGTATCGCCAGGGTAGTTTCCAGAATACTATATAAACTTAACCTATCGAGGAGAGAAAAATAAAGAGAAGAAAAGAGTGAATTGGTTACTTTTCTTCTTTTTCTTTCTTAGGCGTGGTCTTCTTGGGGGCAGCCTTCTTCGGCGCTTTCTCTGAGGCTTTCTTTTGGGGTTTTTCCGCGGGCTCCGCTTTCTTCTTGGGCGCCTTGGGTTTGGCCTCGGGTTTCTCGGCGATGGCTTCCTTCGGCTCAGGGGTCGGTGGTTGTTCCTCGGCCGCGGGCTTCTCGGCGGGGACCTTCTCTTCAACGGCTTCTTCGCCTTCTTTAACAGGCTTCTTCTTCTTAATCTTCACTTCGCCGTCAGCGGAGGGCGTAATCGTGTAATCCTCAGCCCCGGGCACGCCTTCTGCGGCGGGCGCCTCCTCTTTCTTGAGGATCGGGGTCTTCTTCTCCTTTTCTTCTTTGAGCTGCTCGCGCCGGGAGGTCTTCTCCGCCAGCTCTGGGAGTGTGGCTTCGACGACGCCGTCGTCGAATTTGACGGCGCGGACGCGGATCTTTCGTGGAATCCAGTATTTACCGTGGGCCCAGAGTTCCTTGTTGACGCTGTCATCGATCCAGACGTTCTTCTTCTCGACCTTCATATGCTTGACAAGGAAGGCGCGGACTTCGTTGACGGCGCGGGGTGCGGCGACACTGGTGCGGCCTTTTTTTATCGTAGAAAGTGGGACAACGTAGATGCGTTCGAGTTCCTGTTCAGCGGGTTTGTCTGCCATGGACTATCTCAGCTCCGTTTCAGGGCGTTGCGGCGCCAGTTGCGCGTGTGGGGGTGGCGGGTGAATCGGCGGTTCGTCCGGATCATGACCCAGGCGGGCACGCGGCGGTTGCTCTTGACTGCTTTGGTTAATCGGAGTTTCTTTCCTAATGATTTGTGGTCGGACATAGGTCTAGATCCCTCGTTTGCGGATGGTGATGTCCCGTTTCTTCGGGAGAAGCTTCGCGAGAATCTCCCGTAATTGCTGGTCGTTTATTTTACTTTTGAGCCGGCCGGACTGGGCCAACATGATGAGCTGCTGCTCCAGGTTGTCGGCAAGCTCGGGGCGTGCCACGCGGATGCGGCCGAGCCGCTCGCGAGCGTCGTCGGTGAGGATCGCGCGCATCGCGTTCTTTTTTTGCTCTTCGGTACTCCGCGCGCTGATCTTCTTGGAATGCTTCTTGGTCCGCTGCTTGCTGCTGGAGTTCATGCAGTCTTTTTTTCCGGAGCGCCTCTAACTCGTCCATGATGGGTCGAAAACCTCGGTATGTTGCCTATAGGAATCGGTATTTAATACTTTTTCAAGGCAGGTATGGTTTCGAGAAGCGATTGTTTGACTTCGAACGATGTGTGATCGAGGAAGGAGACGCCCTTGGGGGTCAGGATGCGGCCTTTGCCCTTGACTTTTCCGACGTACCCGGCGGCTTCGAGTTGTTGGACGGCCTTGCGGGCGATGGCGCCGCTGCCGGCCATTGCCTTGTTGGGCTTGGAGCCGCGGTCGCGGGGGCCGCCGTACATGGCGCGGAGGCGTTGGACGCCGACAGCTTTCTCTAGGTAGAGTTTGCGGAGGATCGAGGCGCAGCGGGTGTACCACCAGTCTTTGGGCTCTGGGGTGTTCTCTCGGGTGACGCCGGTGCGAACGAGGACGCTCCACTGGGGGGGCGCCATGGCCTGTTCGGCTTGGAGTTTCTTGGCCAGTGCGGCGATCAATTCCTTCGCAGGAACATCATAGGCAGATGTCATGGTGAACCGTTTCCTTCTTTCAAGTGGGTAGGGGTAATTAATGCAATGTTATTTAAGCGTATTGGCTCCCGTTTTTTCCAAAATCAAGGAGGGGAATGCGGAAAAAGAGGCGGTCGAGGGGTCGGTCTTAGTCGGTGTGTTGGATGGTGACGCCCAGGAACCGGCCGATGAGGAACCCGTGAGGTGGCGATCCGGGGGGCTGGTAGATGCAGTAGTGGAAGACGCCGAAGAGGACGGTGAGGTTGTCTCCGGGGTTCAAGGTGAGCTCTTCGCTGTCGGGGGTCTTGATGGTGAGGGGACCGTCGATGACGGTGAGGTTGACGAGGCCGAGGACGCCGACGCCGACGTCCCAGCTGAGGCCGATGCCGAAGCCGGATTTGGTGACGAAGCCGTCGTTGGTCACGTTCAGGCCGCTGGTCGCTGGCATGTCGATGCGGATCATGGGATAGGTGAGGGTTGTCGTATTGGTACCGCTGGCTGTTCTTTCTTGGAGGAGCTGGTGGGTTGTCGGGATGGTACGTGCCGAGGCGGTGGCGAAGGAGAGGAGGAGAAGCAGGATGAACCCTAGGGTGATGAGGCGTGGTCTCATGGAAAGCCAGTTTTAATTCCTTTTTATTGTATAAAAATGTTGTGATAAAAAAAGGGGGGGAATGTTCTTATAACTCGCGGGTGGTTCATCCCCAACGCGGGTATGGGACCAGCTGATGAAACAATTGCTCGCCATGGTGTTGTGCCTACTGCTTCTTACGATCGCGCTCGGTGGGTGCCTGCAGCAGGCTGACCCCGCCAGGACTCCCTTTGTTGGCTCCTGGTGGGGGACGTTTGCCTATGGGAACGGTTCCAGGGTCCCTGCGAACATGACCTTCGAGGCTGATGGTCGGTACCGGGCGGTACTCCCGCTGGTCGTTGATGAGGGGACCTGGTCCGTCATTGGGAGCATCCTGACAAAGGTCACGAGCGGGAAGCAATCCATTCAATATCGGGTGAGTTTCTCGCAAAACAGCGCCCACCTTTTGTTGACGGCGCTCAGCGGGAACGAGGAGTGGAACCTCACAAAGCGCTGAGGCGCGTCGGTTACGCCTTGGTTAGGCGTGGTTTGACGGGTTTATGGTGGAGCGGGTGGCGGCGGTATGCGCCGCAGCGGGTGCAGTAGAGGATAATGCGGCCGCGGTGGATCCGGGTACGGCTGGTGCTGCCCGGCAGGAGGTACGCCCCGCAGTGCTTGCAGACCTGGCGTTTGACGGCCGAAGGGAGGGGGACGACGACGCGGGTGGCGATCCCGCGGGCCAGTTCGATGTACCGTTGTGCGACCTCGAGGTTGCCAGCCTGTGCCTGGGCCTCGGCGAGGCGGCTGAGCTGTTGGATTCGCCGTGTGGCGATGGTTCTTTGCTGGTGTTTGCGGGCCTGGTGCCGATGGCGTATGCTCATGACCGTCTCAGGATTGGGGTATGAAAAGGATTATAAGGGGGGTGAAAAAAAGAGAAAAAGAAGGGGTGCCTTATTTCTTGCGTAGGTATGGCAGTCCCGTTCTCTTGTTGACGCCGACGGCGTAGCCGGTGGGTAACTCGCAGGGTGTCCCGCTCTTTGGTGAGCGCTTGCTGAAGAAGTAAATGGTCTGCTTCCTTCCTCCTTTGAGGTTCACGTTGCGTGTATATAACGTCCATCCTTGGTGTGTGTAAGGCATAACTCATACCTCCGGCAGGGACATGCTCTGATGGGAATTTAAATCTTTCTTAATTTTCTCCTGGCACAATCTTTATATTCAGGAGGGCTTTTTCGTGAAAAAAAACCAGAGTCGATATGGCTTTGGGAAAAAAAGAAAGCCGGTAGTTGTCGCCCACTGATGAGTATAGAAAAGGACTTTTAAACGTTTTCGGAATATTTCACTGCGCGGATAGGTTCATGAACCACCGCAGGATGCGTACCAGCAACCATGACAAGCGTGACCGGCTCGCTCTTCTTCGTCGGCCTGGGGCTCTACGGCACCCGGGACGTCTCGTTGCGAGGCCTGCACGAGCTGCAGCACGCGGACGTGGTCTTCGCCGAGTTTTACACCTCGCGGCCCGGCGCCTTCGACCAGACCGTCTTCGAACAGCAGATCGGCAGACCCATCACGATGCTGTCTCGTGAGCAGACTGAGCGCGCCGACGAGGTCCTCGCCGCCGCACGTACCAAGAGGGTCGCGCTCCTCATCTGTGGCGACCCCATGACCGCTACGACCCATGTCGACCTGCGGCTGCGCGCCGCACGCGAAGGAATCCCGACCCGGATCATCCATGGCAGCAGCATCGTCACCGCCGCCCCCGGGCTCCTCGGGCTGCAGAACTATAAATTCGGCCGCAGCACGACCCTAGCATATCCGCAGAAGAACTTCTTCCCGACCAGCCCCTACGAGGTCATCGCTGGCAACCAGACCGCTGGCCTGCACACCTTGGTCTTTTTGGACATCCAGGCGGACCAGAACCGGTACATGACCGCACCGGAGGGCCTCCGGCTGATCCTCGAGATGGGCACGAGGCTGGAGAGCACGACCATCAATGAAGAGTCCTTAGCCTGCGTCGTCGCCCGCGCCGGTTCCGACCAGCCTCTGCTCGCCGCCGACCACATCAAGAACCTCATGGACCGCGACTTCGGCCCGCCCCTCCATGTCCTCGTCATCCCGGGCAGCCTGCACTTCATCGAAGTCGACGCGCTCATGGCCTTCGCCGGGCTGCCGCCAAAGCTCGGCAGGCTCTTGCATAAACTATAAGAACCACGTAATTTATTTCGCTAGCCTAGCAGGGGTTTGGATGCCACAGAATCAGAAAAACGACAGTATCGGTCTTATCTACGGTGACGTCGGCTCGACGAAGTTCAACTTTACGGTTAACGGCCACAGCCTGCGCAAATTCGACTACGTCGCCGCGCCGCACGAAGAAGGCTACGTCCTCGCCCAAGTCATGGACATCAAAGGCTACTCCGACCTGAAATTCGAGGACGCCATCACCATCAAAACCAACAGCACCCTGCCACCCATCAAGAGCGACATCAGCGCCTACGCCGAAGTCATCGGCTTCCGCGACAAGGAAGGACACCTCCAGGCGCCCCGCAGCCCATTCGAAGCCGGCGCCCAGATCACCCTCGCCAACGGAGACCTCATCCGCCATGTCCTCGGCCTCCAAGCCGAAAAACAGAACGGCGCCTACCTCGGCCTCTTGAAAGGCCATGACCTGCCCGTTTACCTTAACATTGATTCCCTCGTACAAAAACACATCTGCATTCTCGCGAAGACCGGCGGCGGTAAGAGCTACGCGTGCGGCGTCCTCATCGAAGAACTCCTCAAAAAGAAAATCCCCTTGGTCATCATCGACACCCACGGTGAGTACATCTCGCTGAGTAAGCCCAACAAAGACAAGAAAGACGAAAAGAACATGGAGAAGTTCAACGTCAAACCCGCGGACTACGCCGGCCAGATCACCGCCTACTCCCCCCTCGCCACCGACGACGGCTCCAAGCACCTGACGCTCAACGGTCTCAGCCTCGAAGGCCGCGACATCCTCGAACTCCTCCAGGCCAAGCTCTCCGGCCCCCAGATCGCGGTCCTCTACCAAACCATCAAGGAACTCAAAGAATTCAAAGAAAACTACACCATCCGCGACATCATCGAAGCCGTCGAACACACCAAGAGCAACGCCCGCTGGAACGTCATCGCCTCCCTCGAATCACTAGATGCGATCGGCGTCTTCAGCGACAAAGGCACCGAGACCACCGAGCTCGTCCAAAAAGGCAAATGCACCATCATCAACATGCGCGGCGTCCCCCCGGACATCCAAGACGTCGTCGTCGCCCGGCTCACCGAAGAACTCTTCAAGGACCGCAAAGCCGGCAAAATCCCCCCCTTCCTCTGCGTCGTCGAAGAAGCCCACAACTACTGCCCCGAGCACGGCATCGGCCACGCCGTCAGCTCGCAGATGCTACGGACCGTCGCAAGCGAAGGCCGCAAGTTCGGCATGGGCCTCTGCGTCGTCAGCCAACGCCCCGCCAAGATCGACAAGAACATCATCAGCCAGTGCAACACCAACATCATCCTCAAGGTCACCAACCCCAACGACCTCAAAGCCATCATCCAATCCGTCGAAGGCCTCACCAGCCAGACCTACGACGAGATCCAACGATTACCGATCGGCGTCGCCCTCATCAGCGGCGCCAGCATCCAAGTCCCGATCCTCGTCGAAATCCGAACACGGGAAACCGACCACGGCGGCAAATCCGTCACCGTCTTCAAAGACATCGACCCCAGTGACTACAAACTCAAGCTCCCTAAGGCACCACCCCTCCCCTCACAGCAGCAGAAGGAGGCGCAGAGGCATAACACGGAGAAAGCCGTGCTCGTCCACCGCGTCGCCACCAGGC
This sequence comes from Methanobacteriota archaeon, assembly GCA_963769885.1. Lineage (GTDB taxonomy): Archaea > Thermoplasmatota > E2 > DHVEG-1 > DHVEG-1 > CAIRCU01. Next base: position 714,954 of record CAVYNH010000006.1, on the reverse strand, counting down.
TCGGCTGGGTCAAGACCAAGACCCCGGACGAGACCATCCAGTTCCTCAGTGCCGAGGCTGAGGAGATGAAAGAGAACGTCTTCAAATACCTCGACAGCCTCGCCCAACTCGGCAAATCCATATGCCACGAAGCCTCTCCATCCTGTAAATCCTGCCCGATGAACAGCGGCTGCCGCCACTGGCTCGCCCAACAGCCCCACGCGCGCCCGCCCGGGCCCCTCCACCGGCATGGGCTTCTCAGGAGGTCCGCCTAATATGCGCCCCCTCTTCATAATCCCCATTGTTCTCGCCATCGCCCTGATGCTCTCCGGGTGCACAAGCCCGATTGTCCCCGGACCGAGAACCTACGTGACGCACCCCACCCATGTGCAGTACACGCTTCGGTATGGATATGATGTCAACGCGACGGGGATGGGGGCCTATACCATCAAGTACACCTGCGACCTCCCTGAAGTGACCATGGGCTACGATATCCCATATACGCTGTTGAACACGACATCGTATACTCTCGATGAGCGGGCGGACAACTCCGTGGTTGTCTGGAACATCACGGGCGCCACGCCGAACCATTACATCCTCGGGGTTCAGACCAAAGTCACCGCAGAGACCTACCTCTATCCGGACCTGTCAGGCGAAAGCGCAGACTCTCTTGCTCAGCTTCGGGTCAGTGCAGAGGATTATATTACCCGGTATACGAACGTGCAGGGCAATGAGACCATACGGTTCATCGACCCTGCCAACCCGGCGATTAAAGCGGTCGCGGACTCCGTCTTGCGTAACTCCTCGACCAACTCGCTGTTGCTCGCTAAAGCCCTGTTCCGTTGGCTGAAGGAGAATATCCATTACCAGTTGCATGAATCCAATGGTGTGCAGCCTGCGGCGACGACGCTTGTGTTGAAGACGGGCGACTGCGACGACTTGTCGTTCCTCTATATCTCCTTGTGCCGTGCGGTGGGGATTCCCGCGCGGTTCATCCGCGGGTATCTCGTCAGCGAGGGGACACCGATGCAGGCTGTGGCCCACGCCTGGGCCGAGGTCTTCATCGGTCCTGGTCAGGGTGTGGGCGGCTGGATTCCGGTGGAATGCGCGTGCGTCGCGGATAACGTTCAGACGGATATCGAGCAGAATTTTGGGGTAGAGGACTGCTTCCACCTCCGGGTCTTTCAGGATATCGGGACCAACGAATCACTCGGGGCTGCGCTGGCGAGCATCTATGTCGTGCATGATTCAGGCCAGCATATCGAGATCTCTAGTTCCTTTGCCACTGTTTCGAATTACCTGGTCATCACGTCGAAGGAGCTTGTGGTCCAGACCGATGGGACCCGGTTGTTGCAGTAGGGAGAAAAAGCCTTATGCCGCCGCGTCCTGTTTCCTCTGAGCATCCGTATGCCGACCGAGACTGTTGACGATTTGACTGCCGTGCGATTCAATGAGTACATGCGGCGGTACCCTGAGTTGTATCAAGAGGTGGCGCGCCAGGTGCCGCAGTGTCTTCATGGTCCTCGCCCGGTCATCCTTGATGTGGGAACCGGTACGGGACTGTTGTCTCTTGAGTTACGGAAACTCTACCCTGAGGGAGTACTCATAGGGGTGGATCCGCAGCGGGATATGCTGCGTTTCGCGGGGCAGAATTTCAAGGATGCCGGCTGCGCAAGTGCGGGGTTTATTCAAGGAGTTTCGGAGTCTCTTCCCATTTGTTCAGGTCAGGTTGATGCGGTCGTCTCGCGGTTCAGCCTGCCGTACTGGCCGGATCCAAAGAAAAGTTTTCAAGAGATCTATCGAGTGTTGAAACCGGGTGGGTACCTGATTTTGGATGCGTTGAACAAGGATTTGCCGCGGTGGAGATTATTCGCCCTTCGGTTTTTTATGCGGCATCGGAGTGCGACCCATGATGTCATCAGGTACCATATGGATGCCTACAAGTTAGCGCATACCAGGTCCTGGGTTGAGAACCTGCTTCGTTCGTCCGAGCTGCGTATCCGGGAGATCCAGGGGAAATCCAGGGATTGGAGGTTCCTCGTCATCGCCCAGAAGCCCGAAGACTAATATAATAACTATTATATAGTTCCCCAACCTATTTTTCCTCCGTTATGCAACTGAGAACCATACCAATGAGGCGCCACCTCACCACGCTCTTCACTCTCGCGGTCCTCCTCCTGCCCTCGAGTGCGATCGCCATCCCTGTTCCCTCCGCACCATCCAATCCAATGCAGACGACCGCGACTGCGACCCTGCATCTGATGCGCAATGAAAACTACCTCTACCTCAAAGCCACATCCTTCGTCCCCATCTGTATTGTCTCTTATGTGTTCCCACCTGAGTACCCAGTACCAAACCCCCGTGTTCATCGAGATCCTCAATGACACCACGACGGCACTCATCTCTTATACGATTATCAACGACACGGAGGCGCCCAACAAGCTCGTCGTCTTCACCCTCGGCAACCTCACCGCGGACCAGACCGTCCTGATCCACTTCAACAGCTGGGCGCTCGTCAACCCCACCGACTTCAAGGACCTCCCCCGCTACGTCCGCTTCCCCTGCCTCAGAGACCTGCCACGAGACACCTGGCCATGGCTGAAGCCCAGCCCCGTCGTCCAATCCCGCAGCATTACCATCCGACACACCGCCCGACAACTGGCGCACGGCACCACCAACCTCCTGCGGTACGCGGACCGCGTCGTCTGGTTCACCCACAACCACCGTGAGCTCTTCTACGCCCTGCAGCTGCGCCTCGGCATCCTGAAAGGACAAGACGCCAAGACCGTCCTGCGCCGCAGCGGCGACTGCCCCGGACGATCCCACCTCGCCGCCGCGCTCTTCCGCGCCCAGGGCGTCCCCGCCCGCAGCGTCATGGTCAGCCAGCACGACAATTACTGGGTCCAGATGCACTACATGGTCGAGTACTACTGCCCCGGCATCGGCTGGATCCTCACCCAAGCCCACGGCGGCAAGACCCCGGTCGTCCAGGACCGCGACCTCATCCTGCGGATCTGCGGGCCAGATGACGAACGGCACGCCGTCCACGACTACATCTTCCCCAAGATGACCGGCGAGGAGCAATGGCTCTGGGTCGACGCCCACAATGTCAAACCACTCTACACCGAGGCGATGGACGCCAGCCGACAGACCCTCAGATTCGCGGGGAATCAGACCACGGACTCGGCCACCGCGATGTACGCCTTCAGCCTCACCGAGATGGTCTTCCGACGCTACCAGCCCCTCCTCGGCGCCAACCTCACTGGCCCGAATCTCCTTCACTACACCACCGCCATCAGCCTCCAAACCGCGGCCCTCAATGACTTCGCCGGCAGCCTCCCCGACTACCTCGCAGACCTGACCACGGCCTACCAAGAATACCAGCTCATCCACTAACTTTAAAAGGGTTCAGCAAGTTCCTATTCCCCTGAGAGATGCCAGGAACAAACCCACCCCCCACGCCGTTCACCATCAGCAAATACCTCTTCCCGGTCGCCATGTTCTTCATCTTCTACCTCGGCTTCCTCCCCCCAGTCCTGCTCGGCCTCCTCGCCTGGCGCACCCTCAACCTCACCATTTGGTGGCATGTCCTCCTCCTCCCGGCCATCGTATACATCGGCGCCATCATCACCATCCAATGCATCACCCTCATCCCCGCCGCCATCGTCTATATTTTCAACATCAAGTACAAACCCGGCCTCTACGCCTACGACTTCACCAACATGGAATCCATCAAATGGCTCATCGTCTGTAGTCTCTACACCCCCGGACGCAAGATCTTCGAGATCGTCCCCCTCGGCCGCACCAAGCTCACCTACTACCGCCTCCTCGGCATGAAGATCGGAAAGAACACCTTGGTCGGCGGCGTCGTCAAAGACCCCTGCCTCACCACCTTCGGCGCCAACACCACCATGGGCGAATACGCCATCATCTACGGCCACATCCACAACATGCAACACGACACCATCGACATGGCCCCCATCACCATCGGCGACAACTGCGTCATCGGCGCAGGCTCCATCATCATGCCCGGCGCCACCATCGAAAACGACGTCACCATCGCCGCCGGCGCCCTCGTCACCAAACACCAACGACTCACCCAAGGCAAAACCTACGCCGGCGTCCCCGCCAAAGAACTCACCACAAAACCACCCACCACCCACCCCTAGCCAAACCCTCCTTTTCCCCACCAAAGAAACAAACCTATAAAAACACGCCACACCGATACCAACCCACGATGCCCACACCACCCGTCTCCCGCTACCACCGCCAACTCATCCTCAACACCTTCGGAGAAAAAGCCCAACAGCAACTCCACGACACCTACGCCGTCCTCATCGGCTGCGGCGGCATCGGCAGCCACACCGCCAACCTCCTCGTCCGCATGGGCATCGGCACCATCGACCTCATCGACCACGACACCATCGAACTTTCCAACCTCCACCGCACCACCACCTACACCGAAGCCGACATCGGCAAACCCAAAAGCACCACCCTCGCCGCACACCTCAGAGCCGCCAACCACGACGTCACCATCTACGACCACACCATCGCCGTCACCCCCGACAACATCACCACCCTCCTCGACGACGCCACCATCATCCTCGACGGCACCGACAACCTCCCCACCCGCCACACCATCAACACCGCCGCCGTCGACCTCCACATCCCCTGGGTCTACGCCGGCGTCACCGAAACCACCGGCATGATCCTCGGCATCATCCCCGGGCAAACCCCCTGCTTCCACTGCCTCACCCGTACCCTCCCGGAATCCACCGCCACCCCCCTCCCCATCCACGGCGCCCTCCCCGCCATCACCGCCGCCCTCCAGACCATCGAAGCCCTCCACATCATCCAAGGCCGACCACCCAGCGGCCTCCTCATCTACGACGCCGACCACCAGCACTGCGACACCATCCCCGTCACCCGCAACCCCCACTGCCCCACCTGCAACAGGAGCACCCCCACATGAGCATCACCATCCGGCTCTACGGCCGCTACAAAGACACGGTCGGCGCCGACACCCTCACCCTCCCCCTCACCAACCCCCGCACCATCCAAGACGTCCTCGTCGCCTTCACCACCAAATACCCAGACTTCACCAAAGACATCCCCTACATGATGGCCACCAAAAACGGCGCCCTCACCAGCCACGACGCCCCCCTCGCACCAGGCGACAAGCTCGCCATCGCACCCCCCGTCGTCTCCGGAGGATAAGACACAAACCATAAAATACACGCCTCGGATAGAAAACCAAGGACCTACCAGCCCTAGGCGGCCCCGACCCCGAATGCCCCACAAGACCCTCATCCTCACCATCATCCTTCTCCTCACCCTCCTACTTCTCATCCCACCCGTCAGCGCCGCCACCCCCCTCACCCTCAAATACTACTATGCCGAATCCTGCTCCCACTGCCGCGAAAAAATCCCGATCATCACCGCCATCCAACACAACTACTCCGCCACCGTCACCGTCCTCATGCTCGAACTCACCAACGCCACCAACATGCAGGACTTCCACTCCCACGGCTTCACCCAATACCCCGCCGTCCTCATCCAAAACCAGACCAAAATCATCAGCGACAACATCACCTACAACACTATCGCAGATATCCTCGACAGCTACATCCGCAACCTGTCATCCAACTACACCCAAAATGAAACCACCATCTTCTTACCCCTCATCGGCAGACTTGACCTCACCAGCCTCTCCCTCCCCGTCCTCACTGTCACCCTCGGCGCCCTCGACAGCATCAACCCCTGCTCCTTCTTCGTCCTCTTCTTCCTCCTCAGCCTCCTCATCTCCCTGCAATCCAGACGCAAGATGCTCCTCGTCGGCGGCATCTTCATCTTCTTCTCCGGCTTCATCTACTTCCTCTTCATGTTCCTCCTCTTCAACACCCTCGCCGTCCTCCAAAACATCAGGATCATCTCGCTTGCCGCTGGCATCGTCGCCCTCGCCATGGGCATCCTTAACATCAAGGACTTCTTCTACTTCAAACAAGGCCCCAGCCTCAGCATCCCCGAGGAAAAACGCACCGTGATCTTCGACCGGACCCGCAGCCTCGTCCGCGCATCGTACCTTCCCGCCATCCTCGGCGGCGCCATCTTCCTCGCCGTCACCGTCAACTTCTACGAACTCCTCTGCACCCTCGGCTTCCCCCTCGTCTACACCACCCAGCTCGCTGCCTACCACCTCCCTACCACGACTCATTACTTGTACCTTATCCTCTACAACATCGTCTACGTCATCCCTCTCATCGCCATCCTCCTCGCGTTCACCTTCACCCTCGGCAGGGCGAAGCTCTCAGAATGGCGCGCCCGCCAGCTGAAGCTTCTTTCCGGCATCATGATCCTTTCCTTCGGCATCCTGTTCGTTGCGGACTTCATGGTCCTCCAGAATGTCTGGGCCCCCATCGGGCTTCTCATCATCAGCGTCGCCACCACCCTCGTCTTATCTTATATTTGGAAAAAACGGATGCCGCCTGCGCCACTCATGCAGGAACACGAGGTCACCGAAGGCGGGGAAGCTGATTCAACAGCGACGACAGACTCCGAGCCAACGAATCCACCTGCGCCGAGACCGCCGGGCTGAGCCCCATCTTATATGCCATGTTTTCAGGCTGCACGCCGAAAATCTCCACCACACCCGGCAAGGTATGCAGCTGGCAGGCGAGGCGCAAGTCCTCGGCGAGCCCGGGTTCATGTGTCGACAGCGTCTTGGGCGGCGTGCTGCTGGCGAGAAAATCACTGGCGACAAAGAGATGATACTCCCCAGGTTCGCCCTGGAAGTCCACCGCGTCGATGATCAACACATGCGTGAACCGGGTGAGGTCGTGGACCAGTGACAACCCGCCAGTGCCGCCGTCGATGAACTCGATCTCCTGCCAGGCCGGCTTCTTCTTCGCCTGAACCCGATGAAGAAGGACGATGCCGACTCCGTCGTCCCCGCGAAGCGGGCTGCCCAATCCGATGACGCCAACGTGCATAGGAAAACGTGTGAGGCTCAGACGAACCTCACGGAAAGGTAATGAGTGGAACAGGAAACACAGGGGTCGTATGCCCGCACGAGCATCTCCAGGGTCAACTCAATCTCTTTTTCGCTCTTATGGAGAATCGTGGGGACCAGTTTCTCCATATCGAGCTGGATGTTGGCATGGTTCTGGTTCGTGGGGATGATGCAGTTCGCTTTCGTGCAGTTCCCGTTCTTATCTAAGGTATAGTCATGGACGAGGAGGCCCCGGGGGACTTCCACGATGCCGACGCCGCGGCCGGCCTTCGGGACGGCGGCGGCGGGTTTCTCGTCTTTGATGCCCCGGTTGAGGAGCTGATCGATGATCTGGAGGGAGTCCTCGATGTTGTGGACGAACTCGACCATCTGGGCGAAGGTGTTGAGGAAGGGGTTGTAGCAGGGGGCGTGCAGGTCGAAGTACTCGGCGGTCTCCTGGGCCCGGGGGTGGAGTTGGCGGCTGTTGAGGTTGAAGCGGGCGAGGGCGCCGACGAAGTAGGAGTCGCGGGCGTGTTTAGCGTATTTGGCGGTGGACTGGGGGACGACGTATTCCTTCATCAGCGATTGGTAGTTCTTGTTTTGGGTGAAGGGGCCGGTGTCGGTGGAGGTCATGGTGCCGTCGTAGAGGGCGTATTCTTTGTCACTGGAGAGGGCGATGTATTCGGTTTCGCGTTCGAAGTCGGGGAGTTTGTCTTGGAGTCTTTGGAGGACGGCGATGAGGTCTTGGGCGAGGGGGAGGGCTTCCTTGAGGCGGGTTTTGAGGGTTTCGAGTTGTTTTTTGGTGGGGGTCATGGTGAACCCGCCGATGACGAGGCGGATGGGGTGCATGGTGCGTCCGCAGATGAGGTCGCTCATCTGGTTGGAGAGGCGGTGGAGGGTGACGATTTTGAGGAGGATGGCGTGGTTTTTGGAGCCGGCGAGGGGGACGACGCTGCCGACGCCGAGGAGGTCGGGGGCGGCGAGGTAGCCGATGTGGAGGATGTGGCTTTGCATGTTTTCGGCGTTGATGGCGAGGCGGCGGAGGAGTTGGGTTTGGTCGGTGAGTTTGACGTTGAGGGCGTCTTCGGTGGCTTTGAGGCTGGCGAGGGAGTGGCCGATGCTGCAGATGCCGCAGATGCGGCTGGTGATGGGGCGGAGGTCGGTGTAGTGGCGGCCGCGGAGCATGGCTTCGAAGAAGCGGGGTGCTTCGACGACTTGCCATTGGAGTTGTTGGATCTTGCCTGCTTTGACGTCGAGGACGATGTCACCGTGTCCTTCGACTCTGGTGAGGTGGTGGACGTGGATGTGGGCGTCTTTGGTCATTTGCAGGCCTCCTTGCCGGAGTTGTAGATGGTGCAGCGTTGTGTGAGTTCTTCGTAGGTGAGGTTGTAGCGGGTGACGAGGTTGTTGATGCATTCGGTGTCCGGTTTTTTGAGGATGCCGCGGCAGCCGTCGCAGGGGGAGTTGTGGGTGGGGCAGATGGCGTTGCAGCCGGCGCGGGTGATGGGGCCGAGGCAGAAGTTGCCGAGTTCGTATTGGCAGATGTTCTCGTTTTTCTTGCATTCGACGCAGACTGGGTAGGTGGGGATTTCCGGTTTTTTGCCTAGGGCGAGGGCGGTGATGACGGCTTTGAATTCGTTGCGGTCGATGGGGCAGCCGTGGAGGTAGTAGTCGACGGGGACGACTTCGTTGAGGGCTTTGGCGGGGCCGACGTCGAAGAGGGTCTTGTTGAGGGGGGCGGTGCCGTAGACTTCTTTTTTGACGTTGTCTGGGGTCCATTGGTTGCGGATGGTGTTGACGCAGCCGGTGGCGGCGCAGGCGCCGAGGGCGACGAGGATTTTGGCGCGGCTGCGGATGTAGCGGAGGCGTTCTTCGTCGATGGGGCGCATGATGCTGCCTTCGACCAAGGCGATGTCGTAGTCGTCGCTGTGTTCGGTCATGATTTCGCGGAAGCTGACGATGTCGACGAGGGTGAGGAGGTCGAGGAGTTCTTCTTCGAGGTTGGCGATTTGGAGTTCGCAGCCTTCGCAGTCGGCGAAGTCGAAGACGGCGACGCGGGGTTTGGTCATTCGAATGCCTCCGGGAGGTTGAGGAGTTCTTTGTTGTTGAAGACGGGGCCTTCTTTGCAGACGTAGATGCCGTTGAGTTGGCAGTGGCCGCATTTGGCGACGCCGCACTTCATGCGGCGTTCGAGGCTGACGTAGATGTGGTTGTCGGTGATGCCGATGGTTTGGAGGCATTTGATGACGAACTTGTACATGATTGGGGGGCCGATGACGACGGCGATGGTGTTTTTGATGTCGAGTTTGCTTGTTTGGACTTTGGGGAAGAGGGTGGTGATGAGGCCGGTGCAGCCGACCCAGCAGTCGCTGGCGTCGCAGCGGTCGACGGTCTGTTCGACTTGGACGCCTTCGATTTTTTTCCATTGGTTGACTTCGTTTTGGAACATGATCTCGCTGGGTTTTTTGGCGCCGTAGAGGATGGTGATGCTCTTGTATTTGGGTCGGTTTTCGGGGGCGAGGACGTAGTTGATGAGGCTGCGCATGGGGAAGATGCCGATGCCGCCGGCGGTGAGGAGGAGGTCTTTTTTCTCGTAGGCTTTGGTGTCGAAGCCGACGCCTAAGGGGCCGCGGACGCCGACCTTGTCGCCGACGGAGAGGGCGGCGAGCTTGGTGGTGACGCTGCCGACTTTTCTGACGGCGATTTCAAATGTGGGGGTGGTGGTGGGGGCGCTGCTGACGCAGAAGGGGGCTTCGCCGACGCCGAAGACGCTGATTTCGACGAATTGGCCGGGTTTGTGGCCGAGGGGGTTGGCGTCGTCGAGGCGGAGTTCGTAGAGGGTCTCTTGGGTGGTGAGGCGTTGGATGCGGGTGATGGTGGCGGGGCGTGGGGTGTGGATGATGCCTTTTTCGTGGGGTTTGGGGTTGCGGCGGATGTAGTAGTGGTCGGTGTCGGGGCTGGTGCCGAAGCGGACGAGTTCGTTGAAGACGTTGTAGGGGTCGGCGATGTCGGGGAGGCAGGCCATGCCGCAGCGGCCGCAGCCGACGCAGGCGATGTAGCCGTAGCGGGCTGGGAGGTAGTTGCCTTTGCGGTAGAAGCGGTGGCGGTAGCGTTCCTTGGTGTCTTTGCGGAAGACTTCGCCGCTGCCGATCCTGCCGAAGTCTTTGAGCATGCAGCCGTCCCAGGTGCGGTAGCGTTCGCCGTCTGTGAGGGTGAGGTCGGTGGTGTCGTGGACGTCGTAGCAGTAGCAGGTGGGGCAGACGATGGTGCAGGAGCTGCATTCCATGCAGCGGTCCGCTTTTTCTTCCCAGAGGCTGTGGTCGTAGTTGGCGGCGAGGATCTTGGGCCAGTCTTCTTTGGGTGCTTTGAGGGTGCGTTTGTATTTGCCGGCGAGCCTGGCGCGGGTGTCGGTGACGCGTTTGAGGTCGGCGGGCGTGGTTTTTTTGGTGGTGGCGTGTGTGTTGAGGAGTTTGCGTCCTTTGTCGGTGCCGATGGTGATGGCGTAGTGTACTCCGATGTTGGTGAGGAGGAGGTCGTAGCCGGTGTCCGTGGTGTGGGTGCCCATGCTGGCGGCGAAGCTGCGTTCGTAGACGGTTTCGATGTCGCTGGCGATGATGATGGTGTTTTGGCGGCGTTTGTGGTAGAAGTCGTCTTTTTGGTAGTCTTGGTAGACCTTGTCGCTGTATTGGAGGGCGATGACGTCGTAGGGGTGCATGCCGATGATGATTCTGGGTTTGTTGTCGATGCAGGGTGTGGCGTCGAAGGATTTCTTGAGGTTGTATTCTATTAGTGTCTCGCAGGGGGGGAGGAAGTATTTCTTCGGCGGTAGGATGGTGGTGTCGTAGTCGAGGCGGAGTTGGCTGGCGTCCTGGAGGGTGTCGAAGGCGAAGCGTTTGTCTCCTTTGGCTTGGGGGCCGACGACATCGTAGGTCGTGTCGTGGATGAGGTTGTTGACGAACACAGCGAGGTCTTTTTTGCTGATGATAAGAGTCGGGTGATTCATGGTTGACTGTGCCCCCCCTTCAGTGAGTGTGAGTTGGTTGAACGGTGTCGGCGAGCGGGTGTGGTGTGGGTGTGGTCTCGTCGAGACCGGCAAACGGCTGTTAGATATTAAGCGTTTTCCTTTTCATCTCTCCGGGTGGTCGGGAATGTCGGTTGTCGCTGCCGTTTATTTCAGTGTTGTGGTAAAGGGCTGATGGTAGATAAGGGAGGCTCAGACACGATTTCGTTTTCTAATTTGGTTATCGCCCCTTAAATTTTTTCATCTTTTTTATTTTTCAAAGGAAATTTGAGCGCTTTTAGCTAGGCGAATTTAACTCAGGATAATGTACAATCATTATTGAAAAAATCGATAATGATGAATCCTCAAGAATTTTTTTGATTATTTTGTTGTGAAACAAGCCTTTTCAAAACCTTTAAATGTTTCTATTAAATGCATTTACTGCGGGGAGAAAGGCATCATGCATAACACCTTGCGAGGAAAAGGTATCTGTTTAGCAGCGCTCTTCTTAATATTTATCGCCTCTGTTCTACCCAGTTTCCAGACGCCTGTGGCTGCACGACGACTTGGTCCCGGTCTGGAGAGTCCTTCAACGGAGGCTATACGAAAAACGTATACGGATCTCTTGCAGAAGGATGGAGAGCTCCGGAAATTCCTCTCTCAGTTCTTACAAAATGATACCGAGCAGTGGCTAACGGTCTCTGTCGGAATCGTCGGCCTTCAGTTCCTGTTTCCGCCGAAGTTGCCACGTATTTTCCTTTGTCCCCGCGGGATTATCCTTGGGATTTTCACTTATCGGATGAACGGATATACCATTGTTACTAAACCAGATGACCTCATCAACATGACGGTCGTGAATGGAACCCATGGGGTGCTCATCAAGAGCTGTTTCGGATACTCCGCGAATATGAGGCCACGCATTGCTGGCATCGGGGGAGGCTTCATCGCCGTTAGTAAAGACGAACCCCGCATCATCAAACGCTCCCTCTAAATCGAGTCACCAACTGCTCAAATAAGAAAACAGATTCAAGAGGCGACAGAGATGAGAAGGGAAAGGAACAAGACCTTATTTTTCCAAAGCAGGTTCAAAAACCGGAAACTACAGCTCCTTGGAGTCGGGGCAATTCTTTTTCTCTTAGGAACTACATCGAGCGGCGTTGGAACATTTTTCGTTTACGGGAAAAGCATTCAGAGGGTGAATCATCCACCGAACATTCCCAGCAATCCCAATCCGTCCAATGGCGCAGTTAATGTCAGCATTCCCACATTTCTGAACTGGACTGGTGGTGACCCTGATGGCGACCCCGTGACCTACGACGTGTACTTTGGGATCACTGCTCCACCGCCAAAGATTTCGGAGAACCAGACAGAAACCACATATGATCCTGGATCCCTCGCCTATAATGCTCTTTATTATTGGCAGATTGTCGCTTGGGACAACCAAAGTGCTTCAACTGTCGGGCCGTTGTGGAACTTCACGACAGAAAAAACACAAAACATGCCGCCTGGGACACCAACGGGAATCAATCCGACGTGGTGGTTACCTGGGTATCAATATAATTTGACTATATCATCTGTTGATCCAGAGAATGATGAGCTGAATTATTCTGTGAATTGGGGCGATGGTACTATCATGGAATACGGCCCTTTTACCTCAGGAGCCTTAACGATCCTAAGTCATAATTGGAGTGCAGAAGGAAATTACACGGTTAACATCGCTGCCCGAGATATTTATGGGGCTATGTCGGAGAATGTTTCATTTATCATTCATATCTTTGAGATTCGTCAGTATCTGGAGGAATCGATAATTGTTGGTTCGATTTCCGATTTACGCCCCGTAGGTGATTATATTTATTTTCGCGTAGTTAAAATTGCATATTTACATTTTCCAATGAGACTAACTTTCCCTCCAAAAGACACGGAGATCGTCATTGTCAGAAAATATATAGGCGTTATTATTGATAATAATCCAATTTTTATTTTTGGTTTTTTTAATTCTGTTATTTTATCGAATTTATTTAAAAATTTTGGAGAGAAAAATGAATTGGTCGGGAGGTTATAAAAATGAAAACGAAATGGAGGAAGGAATTAATTTTATTTTTAGTAATAATAATATTATCAATGAGTAATTTTAATATATGCAGGGTCTTTGCATCCCCTTTATCAAAAGGTCCTCAATTAACAGATATTACTGTTTATAGTTCTACTTATGACGGAAGAATTTATAAGTATGGTTATTCAACTTATCCAGAAGCTTGGAGTGCTCAAACTGGAAATGCTGTTTTAACTTCAGATGATTTCATTCAAATTGGCCAATATAATTATTATATGGGACCTCCCCAATATGTAATCCATAGAGGCTATCTTTACTTTGATACGTCAACTATTCCTGATTCTGCCGTCATTACGTCCGCAACCTTAAGTATGTATGGTAGTGTGGATGCATCCACATTTAATTTTGATATTGTCATACAAAATGGACAGCCCACGTATCCTCATCTTATTCTCGAGACTGGGGATTATTTTAAGGATCATTATTTAGGTAACGGCGGAAGTATTAACACATTGAATTTTGTAGTTGGCAGTTATAATAACATTAATTTTGTCTCCTCTGCCTTGAGTTGGATCAATAAAACTAGTTATACTAAACTTTGTTTAAGATCCAGTAAAGATATCTCAGGGTACTCCACCTCCAGATCAAGATCCTTTAGATACTCCAGAATATATTTGCGTTTATTCGGCTGAAAAAGGAGGAAATTATCGACCAAAACTTAATATAGTGTATACAACACTTTCCCCACCAACAGTTACGACAAACGATGCATCAAGCCTTTTAAGTACATCTGCAACTCTAAATGGTAACCTGGATTCTATGGGCGGTGCGAGTTCTTGTGACGTCTGGTTTCAATATGGTTTGACAACGAGTTACGGTTCTGAGACCGCCCATCAACCAAAAACGTCTACAGGAGCATTTTCCGCAAGTATTAGTAGCCTCACTCCAGGTACACTCTATCATTTTCGAGCTGCTGCATCAAATAGTGCGGGGACCAGCTATGGAAGTGATAAAACCTTTTACACATTACCTGGTGATCCTTCAAATCTCCATGTAACAGGCCATACATCAAGTTCTATTTCTCTAGCATGGACAAAAGGAACTGGTGGTGATAAGACAATGATCCGCCGAAGCACCACCGGGTATCCCAGCTCCCCCTCATCAGGAACCCAGGCGTATTTTGATACAGGTTCATCAACTACAGTAACCGGTCTGAGTTCAGATACTCTCTATTATTTCAGTGCATGGGCGTACGACAGCGATAGCACCTATTACTCGACAGGAAGCTCCCAGATATCTGGAAGAACCGATCCATCAGGTCCTTCACCCCCGGGTGATCCCTCAAATTTGAATGCTCAAAATCCGACATCTAGCTCAATTTATCTAACCTGGACAAGAGGCTCTAGTAGTGATTATACAATGATTCGAAGAAGAACAGACACATGGCCTACCTCCTACACCAATGGAGATCAAGCATACTATGGAACAGGTACTTCTACAACAAACACAGGTATAACCCCAGGTCAAATTTATTACTACCGCGCATGGGCATATAACAGCGGTACAGGCTTGTATTCAACTGGGTATGCTCAAGATTCAGAGTATACACTCCCAGGTGATCCCTCAGCCCTCCAAGTGACAACAACAACAACTACCTCGATTTCACTCTCATGGACGAAAGGAACCAATGGCGATAAAACAATGATTCGGCGCAGTACCACCGGATATCCCAGTTCTCCATCACAAGGAGATCAAGCGTATTTCGACACTGGTTCAGCAACAACGGTTACAGGTCTTACCATAGGCACCACCTATTATTTTCGAGCATGGGCTTACGACAGCGACAGCACCTACTATTCAGCGGGGAGTACACAAATTACTGGATCCACGCAACCTCCATTGATTTGCGTAACGAAACTAGAATCTCTAGAAGATGTTCAGTACGACCATAACAATAATGGCGAAAACGATGATGGAGATATTTTTTGGCAACAGAACCTTGGAGCGACAACCCCAACAAGAAATAGCCATATCGCAGATGTGAAGGGAACTACTTTCCAAATAAAAGCAACAGTCGATAAGAATTATAATCCTACCTGGACGCCAAAGGTTGAATACACATGGAGTCTTAACGGCAAATCAGGTTCCGGAAACTTTGATGGCTATAGTGGAACAACTACTGCTATCACAACACCAAATAACGTTGGAAATTACACACTCTCAATTACTTTTAAAATCAAGGACAATAACAATCAAGTCAAATGGTCAAAAACATTTACTCCCTATGTGTACGTGACTTTTGCAGCACCTACTGCGAAAGGTTGGTATGTAAAGGAAGGCGCAATTTATCATTATATGGGGGTAAAATCTAATTTAGTTCGACCCGCATATATTGACTTAGCTACACGATGGGCAAATGGACTCTCTGATGATAATGTGATTGTCAAAACGATCACAGAAAAAATTACTAATACGCCTCGGTGGAGATACCAAGCCGGCTCTACCAATGAGTACACAGCCCATAATTTAATTACTCGGTACATTAGCAATCCTAGTAATTCTGTAAATGAGGAGGGAAGCTGTGGCGCATTTCATGAAGTTTTACAGTTTTTAGCAGCTACATTGGGAATTGATGTTGGAGAACAAGATTTATACAATAAATTGTCAAGTAATTGTTATCTTAACCTTGATAATGATGAAGATCCGGAAGTAACCATAACGAATCAAGAAATGGATGCAGCATTTTTAACAAAAACTCCTTGTATTGCGCTCGATGGAGATAGTGGAAACGCTTATCAAACGACTTGGATGAATAAAGATCGATGGGATTTCCATGACCATGTCTATGGTATCTACAACGGAAAAGGTTATGATCCTACTTTTCGAGTGACGCAAGGATTTTCTGTTACAGATCCTTGGATTAACGTGGACAGCAGAGCATATTGGGAGATGTGGAAGGGAGAATTTATAGATACAGATGGGGATGGAATAAAAGATACTTATAATATTTTAGGATATGATATAGCCTATTCTGGGACTAGTGGGAATCAAAGAAAAATCACCTCAGAGCTAGATTTTGCACATTTCGGGAAATGGGGAAAATTCAAATACGAAAGCCACACACCACCACCAATCGAAAACAATAGTATAGAGAAAGATTCAAGAGTTAAACCTCTCACGAGTAATGGGACTCAGATAACTAATTACTTTCTGGATTACGGTGTTGATAATGATAACAATAGCTTATATAATTATCTGATTTATGAATTCAAAGTAAATATCTCAACCCCAGGATATTATGTTATAGAAACGACATTAACCCTGAATAGAACCAGATGTATCTTTCCAGAATATTCTTCACTGAAACCGTCCCTAAGAATAATTAAATATCTTACGAGTGGGATTCATCAAATGAATTTCTCTATCCTAGGAAAAGATATTTTTGATAATAAAATAAATGGAATCTATCATCCTATCATCACTTTAAGAGATGAACACTATGATGTAATAGATCAGAAAATTTTCAATACATCATACTATCATTTTTCGGATTTCCAAGGAATTCTTATAAAACCATTAACTATCGATGATTATGGTAATGACACAGGATCAGATGGGTTATTTAATTATCTGACCATAGAACTCAATACAAACACAGTAATTGCAGGAACATATACCATCGGAGGAACCTTATATAACTCATCAGGAAAATTAATTGACACAAAAGTAGAAGCCTTCAACCTTTCACAAGGAAATAATACAATATACTTCAATATTGATGGACCTAAAATATATCAACAAAGAATAAACGGACCATATAACCTGTCATTATCACTTTCAGATCACAAATATGAGGAAAATATTAACTATGTCACCAGTCAATATAATTATTCTGATTTTCAACGACCAAAATCCTACCTCAATGAAACCTTCTCAGACTATGGCGTAGATGGCGACAATGATACCAAATATGATTATCTGTCAATCAAAGCAGACGTCCATGTAAATACTACTGGGACATACCAATTAATCGGAACACTCTACGATACCACTCAAAAGGAAATCACGTCCACACTAACAGTCACGAATCTAAGCACAACGTCAAACAACATCACCTTACGATTCAATGGCAGCCACATCTATGAAAACGCTATCAACGGTCCATATACCCTTCAGAGCATTATCTTTTTAGACAGCAACGGAGACATCATCGATAGTCTCAATAACTGTTATACCACAGCGTTCTATGATTATCACGCTTTCGATATTCCACCGACCAACGCTCCAACCACCCCCAGTATGCCCTCCGGTCCATCACAAGGATTTCTTCATACGATATATTCTTTTACAACCTCGGCAATTGATCCCGATAACGATACCATCCAATATGGATGGGATATGAACGGTGATCACATTATAGACGATTGGACCATGTTTTATCCATCAGGGAATCTCATAACTTTTAATTACACCTGGCATTCACCCGGAACATACAATATAAGTGTAAAAGCCGCAGATAAATATTCTGTGAAAAGTAATTGGTCTGCTTCTTGGTCAGTTCATATCAACTCACCGCCTAATGCGGATTTCATCACTACCCCAGAATTCCCTACTGATTTGATCACTATTCATTTTAATAGTACCGCAACTGATGATGACGGTGTCATCGTCAGCTGGCGATGGGACTTCGGAGATGGATCGAATTCGACAAATCAAAACTCAACACATCGATATGCTGACGATGGATTATATAAAGTTGAACTCACAGTATATGATAACCGAGGACAATCCGATAATATAACAAAATTTATTGAAGTCCTCAATGTAGCCCCTACTGCGAATTATCGTTATAACGCATCATTCCGAGGTTCCCTTAACGTGAGTTTCCATGACAATTCGACCGATCCGGATGGCACAATAATCAGCTGGTACTGGTTGTTCGGTGATGGAAACCATAGTACAATACGAAATCCAACCCATTTATATAGCAATTTTGGAAGATACAATGTCACTTTAATTGTTTGGGATGATGACGGATCATTTGATGATATTACGAAAAATATTACTCTTGTAAATGCTCCACCATATAACCCACACACTCCAAATCCAACCAATGGAACCACTGGCGTAAACCCAAACACCACAATTAACTGGCAGGGTGGAGATCCTGACCCAGGGGACACGGTGACCTATGACGTGTATTTCGGTGTTACCAATCCACCACCAAAAGTAATCTCAAACCAATCAACCACTACATATACCCCAGGAACAATGAACTACGGAATCATCTACTATTGGAAGATAATACCTTGGGACAACTACCACGAACCAGCCCAGACAATACCCATCTGGCATTTTACTACCAACTACCGACCTTATCAACCACATAATCCATTTCCACCAGACGAGTCTGTTAATGTCAGCAATGAGGTCACGCTGAGTTGGATAGGTGGTGATCCTGATTCTAGTGATATCGTGACCTATGATGTATGCTTCGGAACTAGCAATCCTCCACCTCATGTCGTATCTAACCAAACGGGGACATCCTATGACCCAGGAATCCTCTTGAACCTTACGACCTATTACTGGAAGATAGTGCCATGGGATAACCATGGAGTCAGTAACGTGAGCGTTGTATGGTCATTTACGACCTCACCACCGGACCATGCCCCATATCCACCATCCAATCCATTCCCACCGGATGGAGCAACTGGGGTTCTACCAAACATCACCCTCTCTTGGGAGGGAGGCGACCCGGACCCAGGAGATGCTGTCACGTATGACGTATACTTGGGAGTCACGAGTCCACCGCCGCTCATTGCGCATAACATAACAAATACGTCATTTGCCGCCATTAACCTTAATACAGGCGTACTCTACAATTGGCGAATCGTTGCATGGGATTTCTATCACAAAAAAGCCAGCAGCTTGAACTGGAGCTTCACAATCAATAAGGCGCCGATTGTCGGAGATATTCTGTATCAAAATCCGTCATGGTGGTTACCGAATGAAACCTACTCATGCCTGATTCAAGCGACAGATCCAGAAAGCGACAATATCTCCTATCTCGTCGACTGGGGTGATGGCACTACAACTGACTGGACCGAATGGTGCCATTCAGGAGACGATAAAATCCTTACCCATAGCTGGAATGGCGAGCAGATCTATTCAGTTTCTGTGAAATCGCGGGACTCAAAAGGCGCGGAGAGCAATTTTTCAGAAATCATCCAAGTCAACGTTAAGCATGTCGATACCTATTACCGTATGTTTATCGTTGGTGCTCTTACCGACGAACGATCAGTCGGGGATTGGGATTATTACAGAATTTTGAAGATAGTCTACGTTCGATTTTCAGGAGGAGGCCCTGGGCAGCTCATCAGTTTTAATTCATCTTCCTATCCTGAAGAGCTTCTCGTCCGACATGGGAAAAGACCAGGTTTAATCGTCGACCTTAAAACAAACTTCTTAATTTTTGGATTGTTCAAGTCGGTGATTGTCTCTGAGATTCCCAAGAGTCACCTTACAATTCAGCCTCCACCAACTGAACATAAAGAAATGCCGACCAAAAACAACACTGGGCAGGTATCACAGCAATATTAAAACCGTGAATGGCTATCAGCGGGAAAGATACCTATCCCAATGTCTGGTAACTCACGCGCGGTCTTTCTCCTGAATTAGAAAAATACGCGGACGGCCTTGGTTATGCGTGCTTTATAAAGCCATCGCGCATCAGCGCCTGGGTTTCGTCCCGGGCGCGCTTGATGAGGGCGGCGGCTTGGTCATGCAACGCTGTTTTAGTCATCTTCTTGCGGGCGATACCCTGTTCGATGGCCTTCATGCCGACCGCGGTGGCCTCCCGGGGGAAGACCTCCCAGTTGTCCATGGTCGGGACGATGTTCGTGTCTGTTAATCCTTCATCCTCGGCGGTCCTGGCGAGCTCGTAGGCGGCGGCGAGGCACATCTCGTCCGTGATCGTCGTGGCTTGGACGTCGAGGGTGCCGCGGAAGATGCCGGGGAAGCCGAGGCTGTTGTTGATCTGGTTGGGGAAATCACTCCGACCAGTCGCGATAATGCGCGCTCCCGCTTCTTTCGCCTCCCAGGGCCAGATCTCGGGGACGGGGTTGGCGGTAGCGAAGACGATGGCATCGTCAGCCATCGACTGAATCCAGTCTTTTTTGATGGTGCCGGGGCCGGGCTTGCTGGCGGCGATGACGATGTCGGCGCCGCGCAGGGCGTCGGCCTGGGTGCCGGTGCGTCCCTCGGCGTTGGTGGTGACGCAGATCTTCCATTTCTCCGGGTTGTTCTTCTTGTCTTTTTCCAGGTCTTTTCTATCCTTGCCGAGGATGCCTTTGCTGTCGGCCATGATGATGTGCTTGGGGTTGGCGCCGGCGGCGATGAGGACGCGCGCGATCGCGATGTTGGCGGCGCCCGCGCCGATCATGCTGATGCTGGCGGTCTTGAGCGGTTTGTTGACGAGTTTGAGGGCGTTGATGGCGCCGGCGACGACAATGGTGGCGGTGCCTTGCTGGTCGTCGTGCCAGACGGGGATCGGCATTTCTTTACGGAGGCGGTCGAGGATGTAGAAGCATTTGGGCTTCTCGATGTCTTCGAGGTTGATGCCGCCGACGCTGGGGGTGAGCCATTTGACGGCCTGGATGATCTCCTCGGGGTCTTTCGTCCCCAGGCAGAGGGGGTAGGCGTCCACGCCGCCGAGGTACTTAAACAAGAGGGCTTTGCCTTCCATCACGGGCAGGCCAGCCTCGGGGCCGATGTCGCCGAGGCCGAGGACTCGGGTGCCGTCGCTGACGACGGCGATGGTGTTCCAGCGGTTGGTGTAGTCCCAGACTCTCTCAGGGTGGGCCTGGATATCTCTGCAGGGGGCGGCGACGCCGGGGGTGTACCAGATGGCGAAGTCGGTGAAGTCCTGGACGCGGCATTTGGGGGTGACCTCGATCTTGCCGCGGTAGAAGGGGTGGAGCCTGAGGGCGTCTTTGCTGGGCTGGTTCGCCTTTTCGAGGAGTTGCTTTTCGCTCTCTTGCGTCATGGTGATGCCGTCCTTTTCCCGAGTCAGTGCTGGCGGTAACGGGTTGACCTTTAATAACATGTCACACCCGCGAGACCGGCAAACCACCCATGATCCCCTGTCAAAACGCGAGATAACCACACGGACCACGCTAAAACACCGCAGACCACACGCGCCCCCCCCGTCACGCCCTCTGAAGAAACAACCCGGGGTGAATAAAAATCCCGACCGATACGTTTTAATATTTTCCCCTTGTTTATTATCACGGAGGAATCGAAGTTGAAACAATTCATAGGCGTCGCCATCCTTCTCCTTCTCACCCTCGTCACCCCAGCATCCGCCATACCCCAGTACCCGACCCCCACGCCGTCCCGCACCGGCGGGATCATCTACGTCGGCGGCAGCGGACCAGACAACATCACCACCATCCAAGCCGCCATCAACACCGCCCTCCCTGGCGACACTATCTTTATCTATGACGATGCCGCCCCGTACCACGAAAACCTCCAAATCAACAAGACCCTCACCCTCATCGGCGAAAACCAGACCACCACCCTCGTCAACGGCACCGGCCTCTTCCTCGACACCGCCACCATCACCGCCGACGACGTCATCATCCAAAACCTCACCATCGGCGACTCCCCCCGCAACGGCGTCGCCATCCAAGCCAGCCACACCCTCCTATCCGCCGTCACCGTCCAGAACTGCCACAACACCGGCATCGATATCTGCCGCGACGGCTACACCCCGTACCAGGCCAACACCATCCAGGCCGCGACCGTCGCCAACAACGGTGACGGCATCCACATCAAGATCTGCAACCACACTGTCGTGACCCACAGCCTAATCACGGGGAACACCCTAGGTATCAAGCTCGAGCGTAGCTTCAACAGCAACATCTCTTTCAACTGCATCCAAGGCAACACGGGCGGCGTCGAGCTGTGGTACTGCAGCAAGACCGCCTTCTATCACAACGCCGTCACCGACTCAGACCATGGCATCGAGGAATTCTGCGCCACGGGTAACTCCATCAACGCCAACAACATCTTCAACAACGTGGTATCGGCCCGGTTCACCCGGACCATCGACGAAATCAATGCATTGCAGACGGCGGAGGAGACCCACGACTTCTTTTTCCTGGATAACTACCAGATTTTCAGCATCACCAGATGGGACGCGAACTACTGGGGCGCGCCGGTCTCCTTCTGCCCCATCATCGGATTCAACACCGTCATTTCCTGGGTGCCGCTGCTCGCCAAGATCAGGCTGCGGATCGACTGGCACCCCGCCCAAGAGCCCTACATCATCTAGACCTGACAGAAATGGGTTCGGCGCCGATTTCATCACCCTCAGCGGTGACCGCTGTTTCCGTAGGCCTGCATGGAGTGAAGAGTGAATACGCTGCCCGGATGAAAAAAATACGTTAAAAAAAGGATGAGGGGCGTTATCGTCGGCGTCGGAGCAGCAGGAGCGGGCTGCTGCCGTCAAGGTAGTCCTTGGTGAGCCCCTCCGCCGCGACCGGGTCGAGGCCCTGCTGGAGCAGCTCGTCGTGGAAAATCCGCGATGCCTTGCGCGCTTTGGACCGGAACCGGATGAGCTCCCCGCCGGACCGTAGGAGCAGCCCGGGGATTTTGGGAATGATGACCCCGAGGAGCTTCATGGGGTTCCACGTGGTCTGTGTCTCTTCGGTCATGGCTCGTTGCTTTTAGTCGTGGTCGTGGGGCATGCGGCGGATGAGGTTGCCGAGGTTCAGCGTCGACATGTACTGCCTGGTCAGCTCGAAGGCCTCCTGGTCGGTCATGCCAGCGGATTTGAGCCTCTTTGTAGAAGATCGCGGCGGCCGCGGCGTACTGCTTGGCGCTGGTGGGGCCGTAGAGCAGGTCGCTTAGCTGCCGGAGCAGCCCCGGGATTTTTTCGGCGACGACGTCGAGGATTTCCTTGATTTTCTCTGGGTCTGGCATTCCTTCGTGGTTTGACATTCTTGGTGCCTCCATTTTTTTTCTTATGGTGGTGTGAGGGTGGTCCTGTTATTTAGGGAAACCGAGCAGTTGTGACCACTTGTTGATCACGTCGGGGGTGAGGCGGTAGACGGTGCGGGAGCCGCGCTGCTGGCCTTGGATGATGTTTTTTTGTTCGAGGCTTTTAAGGTGCTGGCGGATGATGCGCCGTGAGGCGGTGCCGCGGCGGGTCTTGACGAGCTCGGTGATCTGGCTGACGTTCTGGTCCTGGCGGTCGAGGAGGACTCTGACGATGTCTTTTTCGATTGAGTCTTTGACGGTGGGGAGGATGAGGTCTGGGGTGAGGCCGCCGTGGTCGAGGAGCAGCCCGGCGAGCCTGAGGTAGTTCTCGGTGGTCTTGCGCACTGTCGTCAATGGTTTGACGAGGCTGGCGAGGAGTTTTTCGAGCTCGTCGATGCGTTTCTGCAGTTCCTTGATTTCGTCGGTGAGGTCGGTGGCCACGGGGTGGTGAATGCCTGCGGGGATTATTAGAGATTCTCTTGGCCGAAAACCAGCAAAAACGCTGATGAAGATTGAGTAGAAATTCAATCGAAAAACATCGCAACAATCGAACCGGTGTTCTGTTCCTATGGGTGGAGTGAGTGGCCGATTTGTTCCATGAGGGCATCAGGTCATGTGAATGACGTCTCTTGGATATTTAATAGGAGGGGTAATCATTCGGCCGGTATGTGATCTAGGGTGTTTGAGAAGAGGCATACGATTTATGGCTTGGGGTGTATCAAGAAAAGCCTACAAGGGATTCCGATTGAATGGGGGGAATGCGCTCGTTCAGTTTGATCGCGAGGCGGAGCGGAGGTACGCGACAATATAAAGGCGTGAGTGTTTAGGGGGTCTTCTGAATCGTTAAGTGAAACGGTGGACGAGGAGAAAAGAAGTCAGCAACGAAGTTTTTTTAAGAGCAAGGTTTGCTGATCGATTTCTCTAGTGAGGAGGATGCGAGTTATGGTTGTTTGTGTGGAATGTGAAAAGAAGTTAGGCGTGTTCGAAGGGTATCGGCATCCGGCGCTGGGGACACGGTTTCTGGTGTGCGGGAAGTGTTTTGATAAGGTCGCTGGTGATATGGAGCGGGGGAGCCGGTTCTGTGTCTCGACGTCGTTTCGGAAGGATTCGTCCATGAAAGAGATCCAGGAGGCGTGGAATACCAGCATCTCCAGTGAGCCGCTGCTGCAGCAGTGGTTTGTGAATCTCTGGGTGAAAGTGCGACTTCAGGATCTTCGGCAGATGCAGAAGAGGAGCGGCGGGTTTCATCTCTTGTTCTGGGAGTCCCGATGAAAAAAGGAAAAAGGTGGGGTTTCAATTCTCAAGGATGAAAAATAATCATCCCGTGAGGTCCGCTTCTCATGATTGAAAACGGGCATCTGCGTAATTCTTGTTCTTTCTTATTTTGCAAGTTACGGAGTTTTATGACTCGTTTTTCGTTGTTCTGCCCGGGAAATGGTGACGGCGGGTCCTCGGCAGGGTCTCTTTGGTGCCTTACCATTTTCTTGCTATTTTTCCTCGTTGGACGTCATCTTCTTTTTTGTCCGTGTCTGTTTTTGTTTTTGTCAGGTACGCCTCTAGGCATGTGGGGCAGAGAGCGATGATTTCTAGTCCATTGACGTTGGTTGTGTAGTGGATGGTGATGTCATCGGCCTGAAGGACGCGGCTGCATCGGTTACACATGTATTTCATGGTTTGTCACCTTATTATTCGAGGGATTTGTTGTTCTTGATGTAGAATTCCATCATGTAGATGATCTGTCGGCTATAGGGTTGTTTTTCTTCTTGGGCGAGTCTTTTTATGAGCGCGTTTTCTTTTTTTGTCACTGAGATGTTCATCCGGATTCTTTTTTCCATACTTTTACACAACTATGTAATAAATCTACACACTTATATGCTTTTGTACTCCACCATATATATACTGCACCGCTTACCCCTACTTCTGCAAAAAAAAAATCCGACAATGTAGAGAAAAGGTGAAAATTAATGAACATGGAAAGGGAATTTTCAACCATCGAAAACGAGAGGAGCTGGAGATATCGAAAACGACTCCTCTCGGCAGACGCAGACTATTACAGAACACGATTTGATAATTAGATGACCCTCAAAGAGGGGATAATGAAGCGAGCGATTGACCAAAGACATGAAAGTAGCAATGATCGGCTGGGAGTTCCCGCCATTCACGGTGGGCGGATTAGGGACCCACTGTTACGGACTGACCCGCAGCCTCGCCATGCGAGGCGTAAAAGTAGATTTCTATATGCCTCACACCAAACACGGTGCAAAAAGCGACAACCCAAATCTCGTGATTAAAGAGGTAGGCGAGACCTCGGTCTTCCCCTATGATCGCCCGGAGAGCCGGGAAATCGAGGGCGAATTTTTCGATGCGGTCGCTCGCTACAATGCTTTAATCGCTTCGAAGGTGAAAGGCAGGTATGACGTCATTCATTGCCATGATTGGTTGACGATTCAAGCCAGCATCGCGCTGAAGGACCGCCGAGACCTCCCCTTGGTTCTTACCATTCATTCGACAGAGTACGATCGGAGCGGGGGGATCTATCCCAATCCCTGGTTTATCGCTCTCGAAAAAAAAGGGATGGAGAACGCCGACAGCATCATCGCAGTCAGTCAGGGGACGAAACGAACGATGATCGAGAAATACGGTATACCGCCGGAGAAGATCCATGTTATCTATAATGGCGTGTATCCGATTGTCGAGGGCGAGAAACAGAAGATTGTCCTGTTCTTAGGCCGTCTGACCATCCAGAAGGGTGCGAACGTGTTCCTCCGTGCGGCAAAGAAGATTATTGACTTTGAGCCTAATGTTCGGTTTGTGGTCGCTGGTGGCGGTGATCTGCTTCCTGAGTTGATCGCCCAGGCTTATGAGCTTGGAATCTCCAATCGGGTGATGTTCGCGGGTCATTTGACCGATGAGGAAATGAAGTATATCTTTGGTGTCGCGAGCGTCTACGTGATGCCGTCGGTGAGTGAGCCTTTTGGTATTACGGCCTTGGAGGCGATCTCCGCCGGTACTCCCACTATCGCGTCGAAGACAGCGGGTGTCTGTGAGACGTTTTATCACTGCTTGAAGGTCGATTTTTGGGACTCTGATGAGATCGCAAACAAGGTCATTTCCTTGCTGCGCTATGAGTCGTTGCATGAGTCGCTTTCGGAGAACGGGAAGCGGGAAGTCGGGCTTTTCACGTGGGATGGCGTGGCAGAGAAGACCCTTGGGGTGTATACGGATCTCACGGTGAAGCGGTTGAAGCAGCAGCTTGAGGAGCGGGAACGGATTTACAGATTGAATATGTGAACGGGGTTGTTGAAAATCCGGGTTTGACCGCCCCCGATTTCTTTACACAAAAATGCATTAATTTTACACATTTATATGCTTTCTTACACAATGATATAAAGGGTCTAGTGTATACTACTATCATCCGAAAACATCGGAAAGGACGGTGAGACAACGAAGAACAACGAATACAGAAAACAACCGGCAATCAGGTCCTTATTTCCAGAGCCTATGACTTAACGATTGTTTTTGGGGAAAACGAAGAAAGTGAGATAAAGAAAAACATCAAGGACGATTATATCGTCCACATCTCTTTTCTTGAACGGAGAACAACTACGATGGTCGACTGTGAAGAATGCGAGAAGAAATTAGGGATTCTAGAAGGGCATCGCCATCCTGCGCTTGGAGTACGCTTCTTGGTCTGCGGAAAATGCTTTGATAAAGTGGATGCGGATATGAAGAGATGGAGCAGGGTTTGTCTTTCAGATTCGTTCAACCTGGGAGCGACCACGAATGAAATTCAAGAGGCGTGGAATACGAATTTATCCTGCGATCCTCTGGTACAGACATGGTTTCACAATCTCTGGAAAAAATTGGAAGTAATCAGACTCGTATCCTTGAAAAAAAATCCGCTCTATCAATAAACTCTTCTCTTTAGTTTCTTTGTATGTTCTTTTGTATTATGTTTTTCTAGCGCCTTTTTACTTCTAAAAAATTTCTCGCATTGCGGGCATCTCGGCATATTCTTTTCCTCCTATGAGATAGCTATACTCATTCATCTTTGACATTTCTCTTTTGATAATGGTCTACGTATTCATCTTCTTCTTCGTTTTCTTCGTCTTCTTCCTCATCCAGGATCTCGTCTTTTTTTGTTCGTTTATTTTCTTCTGTCGGTCCTCGTTCGCATTTTTCCTTATTTTTTTCTTTTTTTCCTTTCCGTTTTATTCTCCCTCCAGCGGATGGATTGTCTATATTCGCCATGTTTTCCTCCAAAAAACGATAATCTAGCCCTCCAATAGAGCAGGCTATTATTAAATTCTTTTCATTCGGGGGTGGCGGAGCAACAAATTATTTATAACCCAGGGCTCTTCTATTGTCCTTGGAGGAAACGATGAAGACGATAACCGTGATATTTTCTGTATGCGTACTGCTTCTTTCCAGCCTGCTTACGGCTGCCTCAGCACCCATCCCAGGCCGTTGGACACCCACGCCGGTCCAAACGGGAACAATCCGGTATGTCGGCGGCAGCGGACCGGATAACTATACCAGGATTCAGGACGCGATCAACGCATCGGCCAATGGCGATACGGTGTTCGTCTATGACGACTCCACCCCGTATCACGAGACGCTGGTCATCAACACGTCCATCAGCCTGGTCGGCGAGGCGACGAACACGACCGTCCTTGACGGGAACCACTCCATCGCGGTCCTGATCTGGGTCCTGGCCGACGGCGTCCAAATCCGCAACTTTACGGTTAAGAACGGGATCCAGAATATCATCGTCTGCGCGGACGACGTGACCATCAGCCAGACGGCGGTCAGCGACGCGAACATGGGCATCAACCTCAAGGTCTTCTGGCTTCCGGTCACCCAGCGGGAGCGCATCCGCCTTCTCGACAACCGCATCAGCCGCACCTACATCGGCATTATGACCGAGTACCGCTGCAACGACTCGACGTTTGAGGGCAACATCATCGAGGACAACGATTTCGGCATGGTGCTCTACGGCTGCTGTCACAATAGGGTCCTCTTGAACACCTTCCGGAACAACAGCAGGGAAGGGATCCATGACTCCTACGGGGTAAACAACACGATCGCGACGAACACGTTTGAGGGAAACAGCCTGGGCCTGGAGATCAACTGTTCCTGCGACGATCGGGTGGAGCGGAACAATTTCCTGGGGAACGCGCGGGACGCGATGTTCGCGAAACTGCCGTACTGGGAGCTAAACTACCTGAGGGAGGCCCGGTATTTCAACGAGTCCTATGTCCTGAGGTATTATCGGCCGTTCGGCTCGACGACGTGGGATGCGAACTACTGGAACGCGTCGTTGGACCATCCGTATCTCGTCAGGGGCTGGAGCGTCTTCTGGCATGGGCATAAAATCGATCTGCCGCATCTCCCGCGTGTTGAGGTCGACCGGCATCCCGCCCAGCAGCCCTACGCGTACTCCACGGTGTGATGCCTCAGGGGAACTCTATTCCCTGAAAAGTTATTTGTTTACGCTTCCTACGGGAAGGTATCTTTAAATATTTTTTTCCACTACTCCCCTCATGCTTCTCATCTTGCTCGGTACACTTGTCCTCGTCCTGGTCATCGTTCTCTTCATTCTCGCCTACAACAAATTCCAGATCCTGAAAAACGGCGCGGACGCTGGGCTCAGTCAGATCGCGGTCGCGTTGAAGAAACGATTCGACATGATCACTCAATTGGTCGATATCGTCAAGAGCTATGCCAAATTCGAACGCGGGGTCTTCGAGAAAGTCGCCGAGATCCGCAGCATCATCCAACAGCCGGAGACGACGCAGACCGTCACCCGGATTAACCAAGGCTCGCGCGGGCTCCTCGACCGGATCTCTGCCGTCGTCGAAGCCTACCCGAACCTGAAAGCCTCCGAGAACGTCACACAACTGATGCACGCGATCACGGACGTCGAAGACGAGATCGCCAGGCTCCGCTACACCTACAACAACATCGTGCAGGACTACAACACCAGGTCCGAGACGTTCCCCTCCAGCATCGTCGCACGACTGTTCTCCTTCAAAAAACTTGAGTACCTGCAGTTCGAGGACGAATCACAGCACAAGCCAGAGACGAGGTGGAACCAGTGAACGAACCGCGTCAGCTGACGATCGTCCTGGCTGTCGTCGTCCTCGTCGCCGGCATCGGCATCCTCATCGTCAACGCCCTCCCACTTGAAGGCGACCTCGTCGTCAACAGCTACAAGGCGACGCTCTCTCCCGACGGCAGGCTGCAGGAGACCTTCCAGTACAACGTCAAGGCGAGCGGCAGATACACGATGCTCTACCGATATTGGGAGGACAACGTCACGTATCAACAGACATCCTCTCAGCCCTACATCGAGGTCACAAACGTGACCTGCCCATACTCACCATATATCAAGGATTACACGGGGCGGGTCTGGCTCAGCTCCGCCCCCGATATAGCTTCGAAGGCCTTCGACTCCGAGATCGGATGCTACAACCCCGATCATTTCAACGAAGGCATCTACACGCTTCGCATCAACTACACCATCGCCCCACCGGTAGAGTCCGACGGTCAGTACGACCACCTGAACCTGAAGCTCGCCGCGACCCACATTGCCTACAAATCCGTTGAGATCACGGTAGACGACCCCTCTGGAGACATCGTCACGATCTACACCCGCCCTCAGATGAACCTCGTGAAGTCAGGCTCGACGTACACCATCACCGGGGCGAGCCCTGCCAACAGTCTCCTCGAAGTCGAGATCCTTTCACATAACATATCCTATGGTTATCACCGGACCGTGCCAGGGGTGTACCAAAAGACGGTATCGGCCAACGATGCCTACACGCTCGCAAATGGAGCAGTGTCTGTTTTTACTGACCTGCTCCTCGTCCTCGTCGTTGGTTTTGTCGTCATTCTCCTCGTCCTCTATGTTCTCAAAGGCCGGGAGAAAAGCTCTGTCGTCCCCACATTCTTGAACGTCGTCCCAGCGAAACGAAAACCATGGATTGTGAACTTAGTCTTCGTGAAAAGCGCCGAGGATTATAACCCAAACGGGTTCTACGCGACGTTGCTTGACCTCCATCAGCGAAAGATCATCACCATCGAAACGGAGGACGAAAGCACCATTAAAATTCATATCAACAACCATGCCGAGGGCTTGGACGAGTATGAACAAAGGGCCGTGTCTTTTCTTTCGAAATGGGCTAAAAACAACGTGTTTTCCACAGCGGCGCTCGAAGCGGAGATCACCGGCATGCACAATCAGCCCCAGATTATGACACTCCAGCGCGAGATGCGGTACTTGACCAGAAAAGCCGACACGAGGCTGTCTAAAGAATTCATGACGAGCGGACGGAGACTGCCCGCCGTCTTCATTGGCATAGGTGTTTTGTCCTTTATCCTCACGTTGATCTTGTTCGGTATCTTTGGAGGCGTGTATCCCCTGTTGTTCGCGGCCATGGCGTACTCGCTCATATTATCGGTCCAAGCCGTGATTGCGACTGCGGCGTCCCCGACGCTCTTTGGGCGATGGAAAGACGACTACTATAAGGAGAGGCAGGAGTGGGATTCCTTCCGGCGGTTTCTTGCGGATATGGTGCACCTGGAGCAATATCGGCTTGAGGACCTGTCGGTGTGGAAGGAATGGCTCGTTTATGGGACGACTCTTGGTGTCGGCAAGGAACTTGCAAAGGTTATGAAGAAACTCAATATCAACGTCCCTGAGGTAACGTTCGTCCCGGTGTTTTACGCGTCGTTTTATGGCGTCAATCGCGCCGTCATGACTTCTGCGGCATCCGGTGCAGGAGGACATGGGGGCGGCTTCGGTGGCGGCGGAGGGTTTGGCGGCGGCGGCGCAGGAGGAAGATAACTTACCTCATAGTGGAATTAATCTGGAAATTTAATAGTATTTCATTGTAATTTTATGTCTTTTTCTTCCATTTCCATCGGAAGGATTTCTTTTCTTGGAAGATAATAGATTTGAAATTTAGAAAGAGAGAAATTCTCGTCTTTTCAATCCGCGAAGGTCAACAGTTTGCTCCTTTGGATTTATACTGATGGACCATTCTTCCATCGTTGCTGCGCCTATTAAAAAATCCAGATCTACGTCTCCTTTTTCTTGGACTTTACCGAGTTTATCGATGACAAATGCATCAAAATCGAAATCCTTTCCATCGAGTTTGCTTGGGATGAAGCAGCGCTTTGTTAGTTGATGAGTGGAACCCGCTACTCGAGATGTTATGGGGGATACATTAATACAAACGGCTGATTCAGGTAAAGCTTTTTCCGTCACGTAACTGACGACTGAACCACTATCAAAGATCGCTTGTCTAATTTTACCATCGACAATTATATCTTTGACTATCCTACCCATGAAAAGAAATTGGATAGAAGCTATTTATAATTTATTAGAAAAGTGTGATTTATCTTATAGCAGTATCGCTAGATGATTTTCACACTATAGTACCTTACAGTGGAATTGCTAGGGGAAAGAAAGCACTTTTTCTTGAAGAATATCTCATACCCTGTAAGAACAAGGCTATGTGATTTTCATGTGAATATTTAAATAACTGATAACTTTTACTATATATGGAGGCAATTCATGAACAAGCTGTTCATTCTTGGTGCAATCTTCATTGTTATTGGCTTTTGCGTTTCCGTTACTGCGCGCGACTTAGGACAAAGAAAAGGCGGAAGAGAAAATATCTTGTACGTTGGTGGCAGCGGACCTGGTAACTATACCACGATCAATGCGGCAGTTCGTGACGCATATGATGGGGACTTCATCTTTGTCTATGACGATAGTTCACCGTACGGGGAGGCTGATATCACCAAACAACTGACCATCGTCGGGGAGAACAGAACCACGACCGAAGTTAGTTCTTTTGGAGTATTCGAGGACAAGATTCGAATTACGGGATTTACGATTGATGGGTTCTTCTATTCGAACATGAGGAGCAGTATCACCCTTGACAATAATATTGTTAAGAATTCCATGGGAATCTATGCTGGCTCGTTTAACCATTTCGACAATAACACGATGTACGTGTACTACGATGACTTTAACAAGTGGGATAATAATCTCGACTTCCGTGGTCAACGGAATAGCACGGTGATCGGAAACACCTTCATCCTGGAAGAAAAGGCAAGTACAGCCATCAACGTCATTTACGATCAGGATGATGTCATCGCCAACAACACCATCATCTCCCATGGTGGGTTGATAGGGATCAACATTGTCTACTCCCGGATGAACACCTTTGAAGGAAACACCTGCATCCAGTGTGGGTTCAACCTCGAAGATACGGATGCGTACAATAATTCCTTTAGCAAAAATAACGTCAACGGCAAGTCTTTTCTGATGTTAAATGGAGAAGCAAACAAGACCATCGATGCTAGCAATGATGTTGGACAACTCTTCCTTATTTCCTGTCATTATATGACCGTGCGCGACCTCAATATCTCCACCGTCTCGGTTGGTATTAGTCTCCTCTCGTCAGATGCAAACACCGTCATCCACAATTCCATTACGAATTGTTCCATCGGAATCAAGCTTGCCACCTGCCAGCGAAATACCATTGAACGAAACTCGATTGAACACAATGCCCTCGGCATCTCAATTGCTGGGGACAATCTGCACTACTTTGCCTTGAAACCAAACATCGTCGAGGAAAACAACTTCATGCACAATATCAGGAACGCCCGCTTCGCGTACACGCGGACCTTGTGGTGGCATAACTATTGGACCATGCCTCGAGCCTTCCCAAAGGTCATTCTTGGAACAAGCTTCACCTACAACTACTATTTCAATCCCTTCCAATCCATTCCTTTCAATATTCCATGGGTCAATGTCGACTGGCATCCTGCTCGACAACCGTACACGATTTGACTTGATCGATAACGGAGGAAAATTCATGAGAAATAAAATAGTAGTCTTTGGAATGATCGGCGTTCTCGCCTTGATGCCTCCTGTCTTCGCCTTTGCGAACGAAGCATCCCTACCATCACCCACGACGTACACTGGGGCCACACTGTACGTTGGTGGGAGCGGCCCTGGGAACTACACAGCCATTCAAGATGCGATCAACGCCTCCCTTGATGGCGACACCGTGTACGTGTACCGTCACGAACCCTTCTACTGGGAAAATGTTGTTGTCAACAAATCCATTTCGCTCATTGCAGACCACCACGATGTATCCCTGCAAGCATGCGATTGGCAACGGCCCGCCATTCACATCATCCGCGATTCCGTCAAAGTAGATGGCTTTCGCATCACGTACGAAGGTGGCGAGATCATCACCTCCTATGCCATCATCGCTGACGGCGTTTCGGATGTCAATATTTCGAATTGCGACCTTTACACCACCATGAGTACCATTACTTTCAACAACGTTGCTAATTCGTCAATCTTTCATAACTATTTCGAACTCATTGAGTTGTATGAAGCGGGAATTCTTCTTTCAGGGGGCTGTGACAACACCATTCGGCAGAATCACTTCGACAACCACTTCGGGTACGATTTACTGATCACCGCCGGTGCTCAGAACACGCTGGTAGCACACAACAACTTCTCCTGGCCGTGCGATTTGTGCGGTGCCACTGCTATCAGCCTCTCCGGGGCCGGTGCGGGTAGCAAGATTATCGAGAATAACTTCTTGGTGCCCGCGCGCGGCGGTGCGCCGTCCTACTGGCACAAGAATTACTACTGGATCGGATGGAGGAGCGATATCCCGTTTCTGCATCGCCTTCCAACCATCATCTTCCCCTTGAAGTCCGGGATTGACTGGCGCCCTGCACCACAACCGTACGATTACACGTGGACGTGGTAGTTTTTCTTTTCCTATACTGAGCTTTCAAGGTAAAATAACAGGTATTGGAATTGCTAGAGGACAATTACTCCTCCAAGGATTAGTTTCTTCAAATTATTTAATCAACATCTATAATATTTGCTGATTGCTCCTCAAAATTAGATGGAATATTTCCCATATTCCACCCTGTGCCAGTTGTTTCGCAATAATAATACGATTTTCCATTGTAATCATAATACGAACCAGATCCCTCATTACATGATATTCCAACTGCTAGATGGCCTGGTAGATGTATTAAAACAGCATCAAATCCAACTGCTTCCATAATAGCAGCGAAGAGAACGGAGGTATCTTCGCAATCTCCAGTTTCATCCATTAATGTCTCCACGGGAAAACGCCAATAATCATTTGCTGGTGTAGAAGCATTATCATAAGTGTATTCTAAACTTTGAACAAAACTCAATATGAAATTAACCGTTTTAGATGAACTATACCCAGCTTCGTTGCAATGTGACTGTAATCGTTGG
Source organism: Methanobacteriota archaeon (assembly GCA_963769885.1). GTDB lineage: Archaea > Thermoplasmatota > E2 > DHVEG-1 > DHVEG-1 > CAIRCU01. The sequence goes on along the minus strand of CAVYNH010000006.1, from coordinate 680,579 downwards.
GCGATGTCTTTAATAATGGAATCATCAGAAGTGACAAAGGCAGCCATCTGTGATGGTAAAATAGGAGATCTATCGACGTTTGAATGTCTGTAATAGGCATAGCTGGTAGGTGGAATATTAATGCGTAACTCCCATTGATTCCAATCAAATGTCCAATGATAGATTTTGTTATATTGAGCCTCAACTAATTGAAGACTATACCACAAACTACCATCGTCGTCATCATAATTTGCACTTCCATCATCACTACCATCTGTAAAGCCGTCATTATCATCCCCTGTCCAAGTACCTGTAATTGCGTCAAAAACGATGTCTAATGCTTTTGCATCAGTACCGGTTCCATCAATATCAATTGGATCATTTTCTAGTAGGTAATCGTCATCCCACATGATGATTCTAACATTCGTGTACCTCTGGTCATCATCTATGTTATAGATGACGCTTTCTCCTATTGAATATGTTTCTCCAACAGTTGCATGCCATGATTCGCCATTATCGTCGATTCTTGCTTCCATTCTTCCGTTAATGTATATCTCAAAATAAACTTCAACACTCACAAAAAGAAAATCCAATTCGTCCTCGACATTGAATTTTTTTAAGGATATTTTGATGGCAGCATCACCGTTTTTCTTGATATCAACTGAGTCTGCATATCCATCATTATCATAATCGTAGGGATACTTATCTGAATTATCTCCGACACCATCATGATCGCTGTCTTTCCATTCAGATGGGTCATTTGGAAAACTATCCTGGTAATCGTAATAACCATCTCTGTCTGAATCTTTGTATGTTTGTTGTGGCTCTGGTTGTTCTTGTCTATCTTGATTAGCATTTTTTGAATTTTGTCCATTATTTTCGGTAGTTATAGTATTGTTTTGTAGACAACCGGAAAATAAAATATTCAAGAAAAGTGAAATAGAAATAATTGAAATGAGAATTATTCTTTTTTTCATACGGTTTCCATTTAATTTAATTTTCTTTACTTTTTTAATGTATAATTAATTGCTAAAAGAGTTATATTCTTATAATGATTGCTATCCAAACGGTTTTTATATTGGAATTGCTAGGAGATTTTTAGGTTATACGTTTATCGTCCAAACTCCAATTAACGAATTCGTTGGCACGTAAGCCCATGTAAACTGCACATTTCCAGTTACGCCCCAGATTTTCAAATAATCTCCAGCGATAACCTCCCCGGAGGGAAGGACATTTGTAGATTGGTTAGTTACCCCGCCATTTGCATATATTGCCCAATGACAGGCGGGAGTACTACTATTTGTAATCCTTAGATTGCTCCATTGAATGTTGGGGTCAGCGCTAGCTATAGTAATTTTATTGTTGCTACTATCTAAAGTGCACGCAATTGATGGCGTAGTGGCAGGAGGAGGTGATTCTGTTTCTTCGACGAGAATTTGAGTTGTAGCCGTTACTGTGTTCACTGCATTTGAGCAGGTAATAGTATACGTAGTTGTTTCTAAAGGCATAATAATTCTTGTACCAGAGAGGCTAATGTTGCCGATACCATGATCAATTTGGACGACACTAGCTCCAGTGATGTTCCATGTGAGGTTTGCAGTCTGACCTTGATGTACGATACGCGGATTAACTGTGAATGAATTTACTAATATTCCGGTCTGTTCATTTGAATGAACGATTATTTGAACTGTGGCTGTTAATGTATGAGTAATATTTGATGCTGTTAAAGTGTATGTTGTAGTATTAGTTGGAGCAATGATTCTTGATCCATAAATGCTCACATTCCCGATGCCATGGTCAATCGTTACTTGTACAGCACCGAATGTTTGCCAACTAAGGTTAGCTGTTTGGCCTTGTGCTATAATATTAGGTTCAGCTGTGAATTTGGTAATCGACATTAAGAGAGGCCCAGTTGTTTCAGTACATCCAGTTAACAAGATGATAGATAAAATAACAAAGACAGGTAAGAAAAATGCCGCTTTCTTCATAGTCTTACAACTCCAGCTCAAATACATCTTTTATCTTTTAATAAACCATTCTAATAAGTAAATCAATCATTTTAATAAGTTACCAAGTAGTAGTATTGCTAAGATAAATATCTCAATTGAGATTATGATTAATAGAAGAAACCTGAATGATATTTAATATTTTACACGGACTTCTCTGGGTCTTCCTTTCTTTTTCCTAATTTGCCCTTGAATTACTATGGTTTCGACGCCTTGATTTCTATATTCATTAATGTATTCAGTAATTATCGAATTTGGCATATCATTGACATCCATCAAAATTATACCTACTTCATTGAAATATTTTTTATAAGCGAGAATTTGACCTACTAGGTTTCTCAAGGTCCCCTTGTCAAAAGCTATTTTTACCTCGAGTCCAAGTCTATTTTTATCAATCGCAAAATCGACTTTTCCAGCCATCGTGGAGACCTCTCGCACGACCCGATTGGGATACATAATATTGAACCAGATCATTAGCTGACCCTGTAGTTCTTTTTCGTTCATGCAGGGCTCTGGTTTGAACTGTTCCTTTATTGTATTAAGGATATCGTGAGTTTCTCCCTGTGGTTTCTGATTTGCTGTCGTCACTATTGAAGTCTTTTCTTGGATTTTGTTTTCTTCATTCCGTAATTCATTTACTATTGGAGGCTCTGGTCGAGAAGGATGGTCTTTTTGTGCCTCGACTCCAGATTCAACTTCAATTTGCCTCTTTATTCTATGGTTATTACAAAAGTCTTCGATGTGTTTCAAATCTAGCCTCTCTTCAATATAATCTATGTAATCGTTTCGTGTTATTTTCTTCTTTGTTCTTTCTCCAAAAAATTCTTCGTATGGATCTGGCTCGCCAATTCCATATTCCTTGCATATTTTTTTCAAATCATCCATAACGAATCTATTTAAAATCTCCCGTTTTCTCCTTGCATTTTCTTGACTTGCAGCAATATTTTTCGCTATCCCATCGGTTGTTTTTTTAATTACATCGCTAGTTCTTTTAAGCGCTTTGCCGACATCGTCAAATATTGGCATAAGTATCCAAAATATACAACTGATCGTTATTTAAAAATATACTCCCAACTTGAAAATCATCACATTACTTCGAGAAAATTCGTTCGATATCCGTTTTCATCTGCTGCTGAGTTGGCCGATTATATCTCATGGTTGTCATGAAGTTCCTATGCCTTGCATGGAGCTGAACGGTTAGTGGATTCACTCCTTTGTTTAAAAGATGTGTAATGCATGATGCTCGTAGCATGTGTGGATACATCCGGGATTTAATCCCGGCTTCTTTCCCACATTCCTTGAGGTATCCTCGGACAGTCCATTCACCGATTCGCACACCTTTCTTACTGAGGAATACCGCTTGTTCATCTTCTTTCTTAGGTCGTTCATTTTGAATATAGTCCTGCAGAGACTTGGCAACGGCGGTGGTCATGGAGACAATCGCGTTGCCTGTCTTGGTGTTGTTCAGTTTCAATTCCATGGTGTCGAAATTAAGGTCAGCAAGATTCAGATTGCACAACTCCATCTTACGTAGTCCGCAATGGTACAAAGTCTGAAGGACGGCATAAGCGAGTTTATTCTTCGTTTTCGCAATGGCAAGGATAGCGTCAATCTGCTCGTTGGTGAACACGTCTTTGTTCTTGATGACGGGACTGGGGATCTTGAGATGTAGGTCTTTTCGTTTGAGGATATGCTTGCAGAAAGCATTGATAGCAGCGAACCTCGCCCGGTTCCCATTCTGGGCATAGCGTTCAACAAGATAGAGCCGAACGTCGCTGAGATCATCCTCCGTCATGGAGAACGAATCTTTCATGGCAAGCATCTGGCCGACGACCTTCGTATACATGTAGATGGTGCTCTTGCTGTAGTTGTTCTCACGCATATAGCGGTTGAACTTGTCCAAGAGTTTGTCGTTGTCAGTTTCATTCTTCGGAGAAGGAGTCGGCACGATAGAAGGCATGACCGGTTTAGGTTGTAGTGTGATCAATGGCTTTTCGATTACTATCTGCTCGAGACTGGCCTGCACCAAAATCTTATTACCACTATTGGTATTGTTCCCGTTCGGGATCATAATAGACACCTCTATTATGGTCTCAGACCCCTGGATGCTCAAACCATCTGGGGGTCATTTTGACCTATTTTTTCTTGGAGTAAATGAATGATTTCTCTCCTTATATACTCCTGGAGGAGGTCATCGAAAGTATTCAATGGCTTTGTCTCAAAAGTATTCGACCTCTCCTTAGACCATTTTCCTTGTCATGAAAGGGCTTCAGGAGGAGCCTTTGAGGTTTGAGACAACGCCGTATTCAACTTCTCCTGTAACGATTTTCCTGAACTTGAGGGGGCTTTGTATATTCTAAAATTTCTTTAAAGTATAAAGTATTTAAGCAAAATAATACTAATTTATTTTATAACATGGATTTGGTTCAGGCCGTAATTGCTCAACTCTTATCTGGACGTACATCAAGCTGACCCAATAAAATTAGCCTGGTTGACGGTCTCTATGAAACTCAGCTTAAAATAGGCTATTAGTATTGATAATACTAATGGTTGACCTAGAAGAATATTTAAGAAGCATCTTAGAATCTTATGATAAAACACCAAAGGAAAGTGCAGATGAGCGGCGTGCTTCAGCCAAATTTCTATGGGATTATTTTATGAAGCTTCTTTTGGTCGTCGGCACAAATCACGTGGGGTATGATATTGAATCATTAAAAATAGCCCATTTAAAGACACGATGGAATCAAATTAATAGACCACTATCTACCATTGATCAAATTGAAAAATGGAATCAACTGATAAATAAGATTAATTGCATTCGAGAGAAAATAGAACATGATGATTTCTTCTCTCCAGATGGACAGGATCTAGTGGATATCCGGCAGCAGGCTCCTTTATTCAAAGAGTGGATTCTAAAGGCAGGTGTAAGATATTATAGGAGCTCTAAAGGTTTTAACTTCATTGATTATTTTAAGAGAATCACTGATTTTTACCTAAGTCAATCGGAGATTATACTCTCAAATTATGGACTTGAAACACCCTACGTGGCAAAATATGTCTATGCACCAATAGTGAAAGATGATATTTATTCTGAAATTCCCTCCTTAAAAAAAATTATTGAAAAGAGAATAAAAGAAATTCATAGAATAACTGATTTAGATCATTCTGATTTAGAAAAATTAACAAAATTTATAGAAGTCATTTCAAAAATAAATGCTTGGGAAGATGCCTTATTAAAAGATTCAATTTGCCCAGCGTGTGGTGGCCATATAAAGGAAACACAGCGTTATTCAGGTGGTGGCTATGAGGAGCCTCCTGATACTGTTCATATTCGGGTTGGTTGCACGAATTGTAAATACGAAATAATGACGGATACTATAGACATCTAAAAATTCTATATTTTCATTTGTTTTTTCCAATCATCAAAATAGAGAATTATTCTTTCAACTTCCCTTTTTGGTAAGGGATTATGATGGGCTATTATGTTTCTAGAATCTGTAATTTCATTCAATCTGCTTGTGATCCATGTTTGATCTTCTCTAATTACTTTTTTCAGCAAAGGCCATTGATCAGTAATTATTTTTCTTAAACTGTTCATTGTCAAATAATATATTGGATGAGCTCCTCGAGTTGCATGCCATCTCTTGTCTTTTTCTTGGTTCCTATTAATATCAGCTTCTTTTTTTATTTTATCCTGTATTTTATCTTCCCACCAATTGGGTCCATATGCTTTTTCCAATTGTTCGATAATGAATCTTCTCACGGAGTTTTCAAAACAATATAGAATAATATAAGTTACAGACATTTTTTCTGCATTTGATATATCGGCAGATGTTAAGTATGGAACATCCGTAGGAATATTCTGTTTTACTTTTATAGATCTTATTTTATTTTCTTCCTTCGCAATTGTATGCTGGGGGCTTTCTCGTATGTATGATAAGGTGGTTCTATCTGTATCTCCTAAATACCTCATCAAATTGACTCCTCTTCTTTTTGCAAATTCGCATGCTGCGGCATTTAAACTAACTCCCGGATTATCTCTTCTAATCTCAGAAATTTCATTTTTTACGGCCGCAATAGATATTTTTATCTTAGGGCAAGCTTTTATTCTTTCAAGGATTCTTGAATCTATTCTCTCGGACATTTTTATTCACTTTCTTACTTCCTTTTAATCGGGTAAGGATATTTGCCACAGATCCAGGATTTGCATTGATAATTTTTGCAATAGATTTATAATCTTCAATTCCCAATCCCTTCAGCATTTTAACAAGCTCTTCCATATTTTTCTTGGAAGTAGGCAATTGTTTTTGCTCTTTTAATAATAGATAAATGATTACATCTAGTCTGCTTAATATTTCGTTTTCCTCGGCTGGCTCATTCTTGTTATCGTTCATTTCACTTTCCCCTTTTGAACTTTGGATATTGTTGAGGGTGAGACGGATAATGTATTTTGTATCTCATCATAGCCAAGTCCAAATTTTTTTAATAGTTTTATCTTGTCTGAATCAGGTCTATTTGTTTGCATAGCGTTGAATGCGATTAGAACATCAAGTCTGTTTGTTATTTTTCTTAATTCCAATAGTATCGGATCTTCTTTTTCTGAAATCATATCACCTTCTTTGGTAGATTCTTTTTTCCACTCCTGATAAAAATTATTAAACCTGCATTCTCTAATTCTGCAACCGTCAACCGGACATATTCATAAGATACACCTATTTTTTTGGCTATTTGATTCAATTCCTTTGTTCCATCACACGCGTCTAAAATAGAGTTCTTTTTAGGGACGCTAAGTAAATGTTCTCGTTTTTCTTTAATTTCCTTGATATTTTGGCCAGCTATTAATTTCAATAATGCAATTATCGTATCTGCCTTTTCCTCTGAAAGAACTAAATCATTCATTTTTTCAACCTTCATACTTTTTGTAATAAATAACAAATTTCCCTTTGGTCTTTTTTCCGATAAGATTTCCATCCACAAGGTCAGCAATTGCTTTACTTATATTTGGTTGAGCAATTTTCAATAGATTGGCTATTTCTTGTACTGTTCTTTCTCCGTTTATAAGATCATAAATTTCTTTTTTAATTTTAGACCGTCCAAGCAATCGGACTTTTAAATTTTCTATTTCTCTTTTTTCATTCATCTCCAACAAATTAGCAATTCGATCTAATTTTGAAATGATGATTTCTTTAAATTCATCATCGCTCATGCAATAAAGTATATCAAAATATATTATAAATGTTTTTGTAGAGAGTAGAATAAAAGTAGTCTTTTCTTCTTATAATTCTGTTATTTTCCTTATTACTAACCTTTTTTTCCCAGGGTAATAATCAAATCTCACCTTTTCTTTATTTTCAAAATGAGCAGCCTTGGCGATAGGTATACCAATATAGATCCGATAGGCTCCATCATTATCTTTGAAGATCTTTAAAATAAATTCACCTAGCTTTGACCGTGTAGGGTACCCTGTAGTTATTAGCTATTATGAAGATTTTAAAGGGTAAATTATAAATAGACATAATGATTATAATTACTATAAAGAAAAGGTGTCTGTATGGGAAACACAACCATTGCAATCACCAACGAAACAAAAAAAGCCTTGCAGGACCTGGGGACAAAAGGCGAAACCTACGATTCGATTATTAAGAAATTAATCAAGAGATTCGCCTGGAAAAAATTGGATGATTCCTGGAACAAGATTCTTGCCGAGGACGAATTCATTTCGCTCGATGAGTTGTGAACCAGATGACGTACGTCGTTCTGGTTTCACGAACGTTTCAAAAAGCATTCCATGAACTGCCAGAACAGCTGCAAAAAAATGTCAGAATAAGCCTACTAGGACTGAAAGAAGATCCTCGTACAGCTCGAGCAGGATGTGATATCAAAATGTTAGTAGACACACATCCGAAGAAATACCGTCTTCGAGTAGGTGAATACAGGATTATTTATCTTATCGAAAATAAAGAAGTTAAAGTTATCAATCTCATGAAACGCGAACAAGGTTATTCGAGAGTAGAATAGAATTCTTCTAGGATTGACCCTAGAAGGTACTTCATTAGTGGTTAGTTTTTTGGCTTTTTTGAGTGCAACTAGATATTCTTACTTTTAAAATCAATAGAAAGATACTTTAAGTGCTTATTGTTAACACATGGCAGGAAAAGGATTCACATGAAAACCTTACAAATGGTAGCCATCATACTTCTATTAACACCGTGCATCTACCACACATCAGCACTATCTCCAGAGATAGATAGATTTGTGATGACAGGAATCACATTATATGTCGGCGGAGTAGGACCAAACAACTATTCCTCAATCCAGGCAGCAATCGATAATGCTTCAGCCGGAGATACCGTCTTTGTATATGCCGGAACGTACACCGAGATCCTGACGATTAATAAGACAATAAATCTTATAGGGCAAGATAGAACCAGCACAATACTTAAGAGTATTACTCAGAAGGCGAACATCGTCACCATCACCGCGGACCATGTTCTCATCTCTGGTTTTACCTGCGACCTAGCACGTCACAACGGATATGGCATCGTCGTCAGCGGCCACAACTGTACCATCTCACAAAATGCCCTAACAAATTTCATTTACGATGGATGCGGAATTTATATTCAAGCATCGTTCACTTTCGTCATAAATAATACATTCAGGGCAGGGGGGATTCAGGATGGAGTCTGCATTGTCATCGGAAGGGTAGACCATAATACAATCACAGGGAATATTTTCAAAGATGCTGGTGAAGGAGTACTGCTGCTCCGTGGTGCCGACAACAACCTCATAGGCAAAAATCATATCTCAAATCAAAGTGCGGGCATTGAATTTTATGCTGGTGACTACCACAACATCATTAGAAATAATGAAATAACGAATAACCAAGTAGGCTTATGGTTTTACCAGTCCAATGAGAATACGATCTGTTGCAATAATATCACTAACAATTCGTACTGGGGTGTGTATCTCTTTATCTCATTGGTATACCAAACTCCCTCAAATTACAATCTTTTCTATTGCAATAATTTCATAGGAAACGCTGACAATGCATACGATGAATGTTGTAATTTTTGGTGGAAATTCTCACTTGGGCACTGCATTGGAAACTATTGGGATGACTATCCCGGATTAAAACATCCACAGATCGTGGATTACAACCATGACGGGATTGGATTCTTACCCTTCAAGATATCGAACGCAATAATTGGCTCAGACCGGTTTCCATTGATGAAGCCATATAAGATTGATTTGAACTAGATGCACGATTACGAAAACTGCTCATTTCCATCTTATCTTGACCGTGTAGGCTGCCCTCTGGTTAGTAGTTAAAAAAAAATTGATTGTAAACCTTTTTTAGATTCGGGAAAATCAGAGAATTACTTTATTTTTCCCTAAAGGAAAATAATATCTAAAAAAATCCCACATAACCTTCTTTGACAATAGAAATATTTATATCACGTCTCGACGATGATTTTGTTGGGAAAAGAGGGAGTTCAATGAAAAAGGAAACAGCTGGTACCGTCATCGTTCTTTTACTTTTCGCGACAATCCCAGCAGCTGTGGCAATCAACTCCAACAACACTCTCTGCACTGTGGCAGAACCATACGAAACCGGCGTCTGGCTCCATGCAGGTACTGCAGCGCCATCCTCAACTGATTATTACCTGCATTATGATGACGGCACCTGTGAGAACGCGATTGGATGGGCAAAAGGTTTTGAAATACCGTTATATGAAATCATCAAATTCACGCCAACCGAACTTGCAGGTTTACACGGAGCTTTTGACAAGATTAAAATCATGCACGGCTGCCCGACCCAACCCGATGAATATTGCGTCGAGGAAAACTATACCGCCTGGATGTACACCGGCGTCGATCACCCGCCCAGCCCTACAGAGAACACGACGATGGTCGCCTCCGGCTTCTGCGATGTCATCAATGACTATTTCTACTTCAACCTGACAGACCCTTATCCTTTCACGGAGAATGATACGGTCTGGGTCGGTGTCGGCTGGGACGCACCGGTCGGCACCTACCCCGGCGGCTACGATGAAAATACGTGCACCCCCACGAAGGGCGACTTGGCCTGGCTGACCTACTGGACTGAGCTTCTGGCGCAGGGGATTTGGGGCAACTGGAATCTTGAAGTCCATATCACAGAAAACGACACCGTACCCCCAGTCACGACGTGCCAACTGCACGGGACCAATACCATAACAGTCATCCTCACCGCATTCGATAATTATTCCGGAGTAGCCTACACCGTCTACTCATTGGACGGCGGCCCGGTGACCAACTATACCCATCCTTTCCAAGTCAGTGAACCCGGCGATCATCATCTCATGTTTTACTCTGTCGACAACGCCGGGAACCGCGAAGTACCACACTACCGGTCCTTCGCCATCCCGTACAATATCACGATCAGCATCGAGGGAGGCCTTGGCATCACCGCAACCATCCATAACAACGGTGGAATGCCAATTAATATCAACGGAACGATGACAGTGACTGGCTTTGTGTTCCCCAAGGAAAAACCGTTTCATGAGACGATTCCGGCATGGGGCGATGTCCAGGTGAACGACAAGGTTGTTGGGTTTGGCCTGACCAGACTTACCGTGACCGCTGCGAATGAAACAATTACTGGGAAGGCGTGCGTTTTTCTATGCTTCGTTTTCCCCATTTTTTTACGCTGAAAGTTGTTCTGCCAGTCGATTTCGCTATCTCAAGTACCCCGTAAGTGTGGCCATCTCTGGTACCGCATAGGCAGCAGTTATTTGACTTTTCTTTTTTCCTGTAAAAACCTTCTGTATTCCTTGCAATAGCGTTTGAAAAACCACTGGACAAAGATGCTCTCATCCTTCGTGAGGTGACTACGTTCAAGCGCTGTGTAATAGCTATGCCGTTGGTTGTAATCGATGATGAGCATGGGATATCCATACTTGTGCAAAACATAGTTCATCAGAAGTCGAGACAGGCGTCCGTTCCCGTCTCCAAAAGGATGGATGCTGACAAACCGTAAGTGAACGAGTGCTGCAAGATGAACCGGATGCATGGTGTGTTTGTTTTTATGGTACCAGTGAAAGAACTCATGGAGGAGGAACTCAAGCTCTATCGGGAGAGGTGGTTCGTATCTACTACCTGAGATGCCGACTTGGTACGTGCGGATGCGACCGGCGTCGGAAGCTTTGGTCTGGGAAAAAAGGTTTTTATGCCAGTGCAAAACCGTTGAAAGGCTCAGCTCGTGATCATAGGTAAGCATCGCGTTAAAGACGGCTTTATGCGCCTCCGCTTCTTTCACATCACTCAGTGGCCTATGCCGGGGAGATAAACCATGTTCGAGGAGTTCCGCTGTTTCGCGCAGGGTCAGGGCTGATCCTTCGATACGGTTCGTCGTATAGGTGAACATGGTGGTGAAACGCTCCATTTCTTTTTTCGCAATATCCCGCGGTTGTTTTACCTGCTCGGACGTATAGTTTTTCTTAATAATCTCGAAAAGGGGGTACCAGATCTCTTGATAGTGACTGACCAGGAACGTCTCTTTTTCGTGGTCGAGAGAGGGGGGTAGTGTCGTTCCAAGATATTTTGTGAGTTTGTGGACTTTTCCATCCTTCCGATAGCTGTGCTCGAGATAATAGTAGGATTTCCCCTGGACGACTTTCTTTTTCACAAACACCATGATTATCAATATACCTCTACAAATTAATAAACTTTTTGTATTTTAAAAAAAAGTAGAGGTATTTATTGTTTCATCCCTATTGTGAAGACAACTGGAAAAATAGCCAATCGACATAAAAAAAAAATTACTTCTACAAAATATGAATAGTATCATATTATTACAAAAATGTAGGGGTCAATGTAATGATTCTTCTAGGTCTGACCCTCCAGGATACATTGAATTTGTTTATATGAAAAAGGGCAGAATTTTATAGGAATTAACAGCCACATGCGAAAAAAGATGTGATGTAAGCGACCTCCTCATCGAACGATGGCAGCTTCGTCACGACAAGGGGTCCTAGACTTTTCCAGAGTCTCTTTTTCTCCCGAAGTTTTTCCCGAAGCATATCGATAGTGAAATGCGGGATCCTTTCTTGGACCAATACCATGTCAACATGCCCACCTTGTTTCAGGAGGAGATAAAGGTCGTGGATGTCGCGCGGCTTGTCCCGCTGGCATACCGCGCCTATCTTGTCAGCTATGATCTCATCTCGATGAGGGACATTAATCTCAATAGGCGCGATATCCGGATAGGGCGAGTACATCGTCACGGTTTCCTTGCGCCGGGCGCAGGGAGATGCCCGCAGGATCTCAACCGCTAACGTGATTTCACGCGGGTGCGTAGGCGAGGTGATTCCTAAGGCGAGGAACAGCATGCTTTCCGTCTGCTTCTTCCTCCGGACTGCGCAGGAAAACCCATAGTACGAGAGCTCCTTGGTGAGGTATTCCTCAATCGTACCAGGCGCCTTCGTCTCAAGGCATAGGTCGAGGTCCTCGGAGAACCGGTCGCCGTGCATGACCTTCCAGATGCAGGTTCCACCGCGGAACAGGAGACTGGGCCACTGACGGTAGAGCAGCGAGAGGACAAGGTCCTGGAGGTAGTCCTTCCATGCCTGGTCAAGCAGGGTGATACGGCGGGCATGGGCATAGCGTTTAACCTCTGGTGACGTCAACATGCGAGCCGCTCCTTTATGATGGCGATGATACGGGCATCGCCCGTCATCTGCGCATAGGTCCGCAAGAGCTTATGCTCAGCTGCGTCGAAGACCTCATCGAGTTCCCCTAACGGTATAGCGTGGAAGTAGAGGGCGTCGACGATAATCTTCTCCGGCCGTGCCACGGGAACTCGATGGTCTTTCCACAGGATATTCTCGTAGCCATAGAGCATCGTCGGGCGAACACGATAGAAGACAATGGGAGTTCCTTTGAATGTGATTGTTCGCCGATATCGTTGACGTGTCGTGACGATTTCAACCGAGAACGGTAGCTGTGTCGTGAGTTTGCGGATGGACAATGCGGTCCACATGGAAAGGTAGCAGGGGCTCGTGAGGTAGACGCTGACGGTAATCGGGTCTTCTGAGGTGGTGTACTTGCCGCGTTCGATGCGGGTGATTTTACCCGAGGTTTCCAGTCGATGAAGGAGTTGTTTTACGTAAGGTCGAGGGATGCCATTTGCGACGAAATCGCTGACGCCGAAGACTGGTTTTTGAAGGACGGTGTGAAGTTGGTCTTGATACTTCATAATTGGCATATGCGTATGTATGGGCATTCAAGGTATATAAATATATGTTAGTTATCAAAGATGATAACCTTCATAGATTATAAAACCATCCCTATAGGGTTGACCATAAGGGGTTCACTAAAAATTACGGGTACGATATCTGAGAAAATTCTTGATACGCTAGCGTCATGTTCGCAAGGTACCCAGTGATGTCCAACTGGGTGAAGCAGTTGATGGCACTCACCTCAGCAAGAATCGCATTGGAGTAATGGTGCTGGTTCTCCCCAGTCAATTCCACCCCTGCGTATTTGATGAACATCGGATAGACCATCTTCGTGATGGCCAAGCTTTGAGCACTTGTGTCGTTGTCTGTCCACAAGGCATTATGAAGCCAGGATTGCGCACCGGACCCCTGGTGAGTCCAATAGATCATCACGTTGGCATCCATCCAAAACCACGGTTCACATCCGCCGTAATAGTCCCCTCGATTACCTGCTGTATCCTCATCCGCGGGATAGTTCACCCGCAGAATGATATTCTGCTTTTGTTCCAACGGGGTGATGCCCAACACAGTCTCCGCAAGGACCCAGCCGTTGTCTAGACTGTAATACTCACTGATGTAATGCATATCGTACCACCCGCTGGACCATGTTGGCATGACGTGAAGGACTCTGGCGGGTACGCCGTTCGCCCGGAAGAGCGCGGTGCCAAGATTGGCTCTGCCCGTGCACGTTCCTCCGAAGAACAACGACGATGCGGCATCCAAGTATTTGGCCCATCCCGAGCGGGTGTTCGTCGGCAGGGCGTTAAAGAAATACCATAGCCAAAGCCGCATCTCATGCAGCGAGGTGTATTTCACAATGCGTGCGGCAAGCACGTTCAGACAGTCGGTTCTAAGGAGGAGCGAGTGGGCCTTCATGCGAATCAGAATATTATGGGATTGCACAGCCTCTGTCGCGGCAAGCCATGCCTTGGTCTCCTCGGGCAGTTCGTCTAGCGTCGGAATCCGTGAATCGTTCACAAACCCACTGAAATCATTGTTTTGTACCGAGAACCCAAAACATGAAATGGAGGAACGGAGCTGTTGGCGTCGCGTTTGAGGAAATCAGGAAGGTGATGCGCACATTCGGCTCAGTGTCATTGATAATGGCGTACTTGAGGATGTCCGCCGTGGTGTCATTCAAGATGGAAACGAGGATGGGCGCCTGGTTGTTGTAGATTGGAGGCAAAGAATATGAGATGTTGAACGGATGCGGTGGCGTTGGTGGAAGAATGGAGAAATTAATCTCACCGATGAGCAGATCCAGCTCGCAGCTGTCGTTTGAGCAGAGGGGACTGCTTCCTAGAGGAACGTGGCGTGCCGCGAGAGGAGACATCGGAGGAACGAAGACGGTAGGGAAGAGTAAAGCCACCAAGAATATCGCAATACTCTGGCGGATAATCATTTTTTTCATTTGGAATCTTCATTAAAATAATTCTTTCCTAATATTTATATTATTCTCTTTTTCTTACGTTACTTCACTTTCTTGAATCTTTGACCATGAAGAGTACCCTGTTAATTTTGGCTATGTGAATGAATTCGGCGTTGTCTCAAAATACCCACTCTCCCAAAGCCAGAAGCAAGCAAGAAGTACATTCTCATTATTACATGACATGCACACGGGAGACATCCAAGAAAGAAACTAGGCTATTATTTACCTTTTAAAACCACCTTTTCTTATTTATACCCATACTTTTTAATATCCACCCTTCATTTATAATAAAAGGGAAGAAAGAATGGCAAAGCTTCAACAAATCGTCTGTGTACTGCTGGTGACCGTCTGCCTTGCAATCCCCGCCGTAGGGATGACACCAACACCGAAGAACGCACCGCTCTCCACATGGCTCTACGTCGGAGGCAGCAACCCAGGCAACTACACCACAATCCAAGCAGCGGTCGACGCAGCCACGGACGGCGACACCGTCTTCGTCTACGACGACTCCGCGCCGTACCGAGAACCAGTCCTCGTCAACCACTCCATCACGCTACTCGGCGAACAGCGACAGACCACAATCCTCAATGGAACAGCCCCATACCCTGGTCCGTACAGTCCTCTCATCAGAATCCTAGCAGACAACGTCACCATCAGCGGCATCACGCTCATCGCCATCTCGAATGGATTTGCCTTGGAGATCTATACGAACAACAACCTCATTTCAGACATGAGTTTTGAGAGAGGCGCGTATGGCATCTACATTAGTGACTACAACCGGACCGCACCGCTCCTCCAAGGGAACACGATCGACCACTCCTCTTTCATCGACGTGAGCTACGGGATACGATGCTCAGGCGTCCGCAAGACCACCATCGCACACAACACCTTCCAAGGAAACAGCAGAGGCATTATCCTCGAATATACGCATGACAGTAACATCTCCTCGAACTACTTCACCGATGAAGGCACCTGCATCATTGATGAATGGGGCTATCACAACACATTCCAACGGAACACCATGAACCACTCAGAGCTCGGCATAGGACTCATCCTATGCAAAGACCTCGTCACCGAAAACAACTTTAAAGACGCGGGAACCGGCGCCCGGTTCATCAACGGCCCCATAAGCGAAGCAATCTACAAACTACGGGGGATGATCAACCAATCCTGGAACCAATATTTCAAGGACTACAAAGTCATCGAGGCATCACACTGGCGACATAACTACTGGGGAAAACCCAGCCTCTTTCCGCATCCCATCTTCGGATTTACTATATTCTGCATCTACATCTTCGCAATCACCGAGGTAGTGCCCCAGACCCGAGTGGCATTCGACTGGCGACCCGCCCAAACACCATTCCAGCCATACTAAAACGACACGAACCAGGTGAAAGCGTACTCCGACTGGGGGTACCTGCACCAGGGGATGAGGTCAATCTCTATTTCTCGATTTTTCTGAAGCGACTTCTCCTTTTTGCACCTTTGACCCTATGCGGCTTCCTGAAAATATCGAATCCTTTCAACACGCACGATGGTTTGAAGAAATCACATACAACCCTTCTTATAAAGACGAATTATTTTATAAGAAAAAATATTAATACGAGAATATTCTTTAAAAAAACACTGAGGAAGCGTAACTATGAAAGGATTTATGGTCATAGTGGCAAGCATACTGGTAACGCTCAGCTGTGTCACACCAACCCAAGGCGTCAATCCACACGATGATGCACGCATGGAAGCGACATTGTACGTCGGCGGCAGCGGACCCGGCAACTACACCACCATCCAACAAGCCATAAACGCCTCAAACAATGGCGACACCATCTACGTCTTCAACGACTCCGCACCATACTATGAATACCTCACCATTCCAAAAACCATCACGCTCCAAGGAGAAGACCGCAACTCGACAATCATCATCGGCAACGACACCGCCGACACAATACACGTCACCACCGACGGCGTCACCATCAAAGAATTTCTGATAAAGAACACCGCCGAATGGTGGCCGTACCCTGCATGCATCAACGTCCACGCCAACAACGTCATCCTCACCGACCTCGTCATCCAAACCAGCGAACTGGGCATCCGCCTCAACGCCTCCTCACACTGCCTCATCAGCGAGAGCTACTTCCGGTGGAACGGCATCAGCATCCGGCTGGAACACGACTCGACCTTCAACCGCATCACCCACAACTCCATCCGCAGCTCAAGTTTTGACCTCCAAGTCGAACTCTTCGCCTGCCCAGACAACACCATCGACAACAACACGGTCACCAATGAAGACGAAATGAGCATCTACGCCAACGACTCACTACGAACACACATCATGGACAACATCCTGATCGGCAATGAATACGGCATCTGCCTTGTGTTATCCAACTCCTCACAGATACACGGGAACCTCTGCGAGAACAACACGGTCGCCGGTCTTGGCATGGGTATGTGTACCGACTGCGAGATTACCGACAACGTCTTCGTCCATGACGGCCTCGAAGTCTACCAATGCTACGGCAACACAATGACAGGAAACCTCCTCAACGGCGCCCCCATCCGCTATTTAGAGAGGGAGACCGACCAGACAATCACCCAGAACGGGGGCCAAGTCATCCTCATCAACTGCACCGCCATCACCATCCGCGACTCGGTACTCACCGATGCGAATCTCGCGGTTCAGTGCTGGAACTGCAACGACTGCGTCATCACGAATAACAACCTAACGTCCTGCCTCTCCAGCATCACCCTGGAGAACTGCAAGGGCACGACCATCAGCGATAATACCATAAGTGACAGCCGCTGGGAGATCTTCTTCAACCTCCTCGACGTCAGAAACTGCCACGATACCACAATCGTGCACAACGATCTTGGGTTTTCCAGTGATCTAGGCGAAGCCGCTATCGGAGGGAGCACGAACGTCAAGTTCGTCAACAACATCGTCCATGGAACCTATACGAATGTGTATAGCCGGCTCATCTGCAGCTCCTCACGGCACGTCATCATCCGGGACAATGTGTTTGAATCGGGCGGCATCGGGTTAAGCGTATGCCACAATGCCCTCGTTGAGAATAATGCGCTCCAGCAAGGAGTCATCGCCGTGGAATACGGCATCCTAAACCGAATCATCAAGAATGACATTCACCCCCCGGCTGGTGACCGTGGTATCATTTTGACTCGCGTGAAACTAGGGTTTGTCCGAGACAATACCGTCACGGACGGCAACGGTTCCATTACGCTCACGTCCTGCCGGGTGATGATTATGCGAGGCAACTCGTTTGTTAATTGCGGTGATGAGCCAGCCTCCTTCACAAACTGCTTATGGAACCATTGGTCTCATAATTACTGGGGCGAACCTCTATCTCAACCGAAAATCATCCATGGGGAAATCCGGATTACGTACGGAGATTGGCCGAACTACCACACGATAAAGATCCCTGTCACCAACATCGACAGGACGCCAAAACAGGCACCATGAAAAGGACGTTACGGCGTCCTGGAATAATGATATATTGACGGCTGCTGCGCATATTGACGCGCACGTTTTTCCAGAGTGGAGACCGTAAAGGAAATCGGGCCCGTCGTAGGAGGTGAGGCTCATACGGGTGACGGTGGAGTGTGGTGGGGGGGGTTTTTCATCAATCTGACCCGGTAGTAAGTGCCGCATGATTCATGGCTCCTCACGAGCATTATACTTCGTCCCTGATAAAAAATCTCTACTGTGTATCCTCCATAGTACTGGTTTTCATATCGATGTACCATCTAGGGTACATCATTTATTTCTGACCATCTAGGATACTTTATGATAGCCCTTTGGAAACGAAGATGAGAAGAAAAACGTCTATCCCATTCAAATGGTTCCTACTGCATTGACGATAATCTCCGCATTCGAGGTCTGAACCGTAAGGTGCTTCCCGCCGGAGCCGAGCGTCCCCACAAGATGGTTCCCCTCCGATGTCGTGACAACCAACGGAACCCCACTCGTATGAATGCTGCTGTCGGACGTCTGCAAATCAAGCGTCGCATTCAACGTCGGCAGAATCGAGATCGTAATCGCGGCATTACTCGTCTGGATGACCGTCGAGTTGGCAAGGCCGAAGACCTCCGTGTTGATCGCCGCGTTCGACGTCTGAACATGCGCAATCCCCGACGTCCCGGTCAAGCCGATGTGCGCGTTACTCGTGGACGCGGAGACGAACCCATCGACATTCTCTATGAGAATCTGCGCGTTCGACGTCGACGCAACCACGTCACCTCTCACACCGGAGACGGTGATCTGGTTATTCGACGTGGAGACAGCACCGACACTGACGTTGCGGGGTACCGAGATTGTATAGTCGACCTGCCGTTGCGGGCTTATAGAAGAACCAGTGAACACGGTCCTAATCCGCACGTGGTTGTTTTCCTCGACGATGCTGACATTGATATTCTTCAGATCCCCAGACCCGCCGTAGGTCATCTTCTTCGCCTGAACAGTGAGGTTGCTGCCGTTGTACGCAACGATATGGATATTCCCGTTGCTGTTCATGACGTCGATCTCTTGGCCTGACGTCATCTGATAGTGCAGGGTCACAGTCTCTATCGATCGCGTCCCGGGCATGATGCACCCAGAAACTCCTGCAACGAGGCATGCGACGGCGACAGCAAGAATCACCATTGTCCCATTCATAACGTTCTCACCAGAGGATACGATAAACGGCCAGGAATTCATAAGAGTTCCGGGCAACGAGGCAATGTGGTTCAGCGACTGGCAAAACGGCACGGGCACCGAACATCGTCAAGTACCGATAACGACAGCGTTGTTCTGGTGCGGCTTCAAAAGGTAGCTTTATAAATTTCCGCGAGCATCCTGTCCGCCGGATGCGTCGCTCGCAATCAAACCAGACAGGCTTTGAGAATGTGGCTCAACGGTCTCAGCAGTACATCCTCTTTCTCGTCGTCTTCCTGGCGATGGTCGCCCTCATGGACCAGTATCTTTCCTACATTGAGACGACCGCGATCCCGAATATTCTGGCAGAGTATAATGTCAGTTCCGAGCAGTATTCATGGTGGAAGGCCCTGTACCTGCTGCCGACGCTGCTGATATTCCTGCTGAACGGCCTGAATGACGTCATCGGGCGGAAGCGGACGCTGCTGCTCCTCATCCTGCTCTTCGGCCTCGGGTCGCTGGGCATCGTCTATGCGACGCCGTCATTCCACTGGTTCATGCTGTTCTTCACGGTCGTCACGTTCGCGACGGTGTCGAACATGTGGGCGATCCCGCTGAGCGAGGAGGTGCCGGCGGCGCGGCGCGCGAAGCTGGCCTCGGTGGTGTACTTCGCCAGCATGATCCCGCTGCAGGCCGCAATCCCCTCGCTGCTGCAGCGGATGGGGGTGAGCTGGAAGTGGATGTACGGCGTGATGTTCCTGTTCATGATCCCGGTGCTCCTTTTGTGGGTGTTCATGAAGGAGACGAAGCGGTACGAAATCATCAGGGAGGAACGACGGCTGGGGAAGCGACGGCACGGCCTGCTCGGCCGGGGGAGGATCAACCGGCAGGATGTGAAGTACATCGCGTTCTCCTCGGTCGTCTGGATGTGCGGGCTGATCGTCGGGATGCTGCTGGTCTGGGCTGGGCATTTCTTCCGGGACATTCATGGGTTCTCGCTGGATCGGTGGTCGCTGGTGCTGCTGGGCGGGCTGCTGGCGATCATGGGCGGCGCGCTGACGGGCGGCTGGATGATGGACAAGGTGGGTCGCAAGTTGGGCCTGCTGACGGGTAGCGTGGGGATGGGACTGTGCCTGCTGCTGATCGGGCTCGTCCCGCTGGGCGCGGCGGTGGGGTTGATGATCGCGTCTGGGTTTTTCATCGGGTTTGCGTACGTGTGGATCCTGGTGTTTATCCCGGAGATTTTCCCGACAGAGCGGCGGGGGATCTGCATGGGGTGGACGACGGCGGTCGCGCGGGTGTCGTACGTGGCGGGGCCGGTGCTGGCCGCGGTGCTGTTGACGGTGTCGCCGGGGATGCAGCTGTTCTGGGTCGCGGCGGGGATCGTGGCGTGGGTCCCGATCCCGCTGGTGTTGCTGTTCCATCCGTACGAGACGCGGCAGCAGGAGCTCGAGACGATTGAGGTGTCACGATAGAGAAGGATACATCGAGCGTTTCTCATAGGAAGCGGCGAGAGTCCAGGTCACAAGTCCTCCCTGAAGAATTCGTGAGGGGAAGGGAAAAGGTCTCTTTTCTTGTATCGAAATCATTATAAAATGAACATACTTTTCAAAAAGGAGTCGAAATTTCAAATAAAAAAAAGGGGTATGAAGATGAAGAGAACGATAATAGCAATAGTCGTATGCATGCTGATGGTTCCAACCATTCTCTCGGCTGAGCGATGTCAAGCGCAGGGCAGGACGATCTATGTCGATGACGATAACATTTACGGGCCATGGGATGGAACGCTCCTCCATCCATACCGGCATATCCAGGACGGAATCAATAACGCCCAGAAAGGTGATACGGTCTATGTCTTCAATGGACTCTACTATGAAAACGTCATCGTCAACAAACAAATCAACCTGATCGGTCAAGATAGGATCAACACGATCATCGACGGCGGCGGCATCGGGGATTGCGTCGTGTCGGTAGTCCAGTTAGTCAATATCTCTACCTTTTACATCCGCCACCAAGGCTCTCAGGGGAACGCCGTACGAATACAGGCGAACTTCAATGTCGTCAAAGGATGCACCATCGTCAATGCAGGAACTGGGAACGGGATTAGGCTAGAATCAAACTCAAATAATATCTACGGAAATAGGATCTCCTTTGGCTCAGCGTGTTTGTTGCTAGTGCGTTCAAGCAACAACGCCTTAAGCGATAACGTGATTGCAGACCGAGGTCAGAACTGGTGCATCTTCCTTCAGGATTCGAGTAACTTCAACTCTATCCGCGGAAATGTCCTCGCCTTTACCTACTGGGATGTCATCGTCCTCAGTGGGTCGAACTACAATATCATCTATGGAAACACCATCTCCTTTGCTGCCGATGATCGCGCCGGCATCACCTGCAACGGCTGTATAGGCAACCAGATCATCCGCAATACGATCACGAACTGTAATAGTTACGGCATCCTCCTCTATTCAAGCGCACGGAGTGTTATCGATCGGAATCAAATCCTCAATAACTGGCGAGGAATCAGCCTCCAGGCTCATAGCCGAGACAATACCATCACCACGAACAATATCACCGGCAACGCACCCTACCATGGAGTCAGCATCTATACTTCTGACAACAACACCTTCTACCACAATAATTTCAGACACAATGCACGGTATAACGCCTGGGATGACTCCATCGATATATGGGACAGCATCGCCTTGAAACAAGGGAACTACTGGGACGATTACACCGGCGTTGACCTGAACCATGACGGCATCGGAGACACCCCTTACAGGATTCCTGGAGGGCTGAATCAAGACATGTACCCGTTGATGAACCCCTTTAAGATATGATGCCTGGGCTCAGAAAACCAACCAACAAGTACGTTGGATGATAATCAGGCAGAACGCTGCCTGATCCCCCCATATTTTTTCTTAAAAAAAAAGACCCTGATTGTCATCCGCGTATCCGGGTATACCATGACCAACCGTGATCTCAGACCCCATAGCTATTAATACCACCTCTGCGTAGTAGTGGCAGGACGTATTTCGGTACGTCATAGGAAAAAACATGTATAACGAAAATCGAGAAATGCATACCGTGACGTGTGCAGACTGCGGCAAGGAAGCGCAAGTTCCCTTCAAGCCGGATGGCAGCCGACCGGTCTATTGCCGGGAGTGCTTCCAGAATCATAGACCAAAAAGATACTAGTCGAAAAATCCGAGTTACTCGTTTTTTTGCTAAGATCTTTTCTTTCTTTTTTTTATTTTTTCCAGCATACTTCTGAGATGGTTATGAAAGAGAAGAAAAAAAGAGGGGTGGTTGCTTAGAACTTCGCGCTCTTCCGTTGAATCTTGTTCTTGCGCTGTTTTTGGTCGTGTCGTCTCTTGTCGGTTACCGTGGTCGGTCACCTCCTCAGCCGCTGGGTGGTCTGAAGGCGTGCAAGTCAAAAAAAATAAAAACCCCGGCGGAAAAGACTGGGCACGAAATTCTTACTTCTCTCTTCTTACAAGATAGGGAGAGGAGGTGGGCCTCTTAAATAGTTATTCATTGCGTCCGAAATGCGTTATTTTTGTGGGCGGAGTGGGTAGCTAACCGCTCCGCTCACGACGGCATAGCTGCTCGGGAGCGATGTAATCACCGTACGTGGCCTGGGCCTCATGGAGGCGCCGCTGCTGCTCCTCCAAGATAGAGAAGAGGACCGCCGGCGTGTGCATCACGCGGGTTTTGTAGATCGTCGTCATCCGGTCAATCTTGGCGAGGTTCTCCCTGACCCGGACTGTGAACTGCCGACGGTACGTCTCCAGCGGATACTGCTTCTGTAGGACTTCGGCGAAGAGCTTCTCGAGCGTGCCATGCCGGGGGATCATCCCGGTCGGCGTGGTGATCGCCTCGACCTCCCTGTGGACGCGGCGGTCGATCCATTTCAGCCAGACCGCCTTGTCGTTCTTCTCGGAGAGCCATGCGCCGTCCTTGTCCTTGAGGAAGTAGTTGACGCCGAAGATCCGCGGCGGCTTGCGGAGGCCTGCGCCGAACCGCAGGTTGTCCTCGATGTACCGCTCGATCGGGATGGAGAGGAAGTCGAGGTTGGACATAGGGTTGAAGGCGCGGACGCCCTCGGCGCCCAGCGTGGCCGCGGTCGTCTCCGACTCCAGGAAGGCGCCCTTCGTGATGAGCCCGTGGGTCCAGTCGAAGCTTTCCTCGATTGGCACTGAGGTGTCCGAGTCCCGGCCGCCGTAGACAATCGCCTGGACCTCAACGCCGTTGGGGGCGTGCAAGGCAGGGTCGACGTTGGGGAGGATGGCCAGGTTGAACGTGAACCGGGCGTTCTTGTGCGACGGAGGGATGATTTTGCCGTTGGCTTCGGTTTTGCCGTGGTGCCAGTCGCCGGTGAAGTTCACGCCCGCAGCCGGCGGGTGTTTGTCTCGCCCGTTCCAGTAGACGTCGTTGTCTGTGGTGACGAGCTGGTTGGAGAAGATAATCTCGGCGGGCTTGGTGAGGGCATCCCATTGGAGGGGGTCGACGGTGTGGTTGATACCTTCGATGATGCCGAACATGCCGGCCTCGACGTTGACGGCGCGGCAGACGCCGCCGATGTTGCGCAGGAACGCGATGTCGTCGCCGACGATGGTCTCGCCGTTCATCATGGCGGTGGAGGTTTTGCCGCATATGCTGGGGAAGGCGCCGGCGAGGTAGGTCAGGCGGTTGTTGGGGCCGCGGATGCCCATGAGCAGCATGTGTTCGGTGAGCCAGCCTTCCTGGCTGCCGCGGTGGATGCCGAGGCGCATGGCGAGTTTTTTGAGGCCGATGCTGTTGCCGCCGTATTGGGTGTTGATGCTGTAGATGGTTTCGTCTTGGAGGTCGATGTAGACGCGGCGTTGGTCGATGTTCTTGCTGACCATGAGGCCGAGGCCGGCGGGTTGGAGTTGGCCTTGGGAGTGGAGGAACTTGAAGACGGGGGCGTTGGGGTGGTGGATGAAGTGGGGGTAGCCTTGGCGGTAGAGGAGGTCTTCGCTGTGGGCGACGTAGGCGGAGTCGGTGAGCTGGAGGCAGGGGATGGTGAAGGGGGAGTTAGCGGGGCCGAGGCAGTAGAATTTGATGTAGAGGGTGTGGCCGGCCATGATGTTTTCTAGGAGTGTGTGGAGTTCTTGGAGGCCGGTTTGTCGGTCGAGGGCGTTGATTTCGGGGCCGAGGTCGACTCCTTGTGGAAGCAGGAATTTGGTGTGGTCTTTGTCGCGGCCTTGGTCGTGGGGGCCGTCGAAGTGGATGGTGTGGCCGGGGGTCTTGAGGGGGTGTTCTTCGTGGGTGTCGATGGCGGCCTGGCGGATGGCGGCGAGGTTGTGGGGTGAGTCGGTGCTGACGAACACGGTGGCGGGGTTGCAGTGGTGGATGGTGGTGGCGATGAAGTCGTGGACGGCGGGGTTGGCGATCGCCGTGAGTTTGTGGTACTGGATGGGTGGGAGTCGTGAACGCAAAAGGGTGTCAGCATCATGAGTGGTTGCCATCTCTTGTCGTCTCCCCGAAGTGTAGTTGAAATTCTGTTGGCTTATAAGGGTTCCGATTTTCGTCGGTGATAGTGGAGGTCGGTGTGTTCGTTTTCTTTTCGTATGTGGTGTTTAAATAATGAGGTGGTATCATTTAAATACGGCAAAGGCGCTTGTGTTTGTGAGTAGGGAGGATAGCTGATGGTTGCTTTCCGTGGCCTTGTCGCAGTCTTCGTCGTCGGTTTTGTCTGCCTTGAGTCCGCCTTCGCGGTGGTCGCTGTGAATCCTGTAAAGGCTGTGAGTCCTGCGGGTTCGCAGACGATCTATGTCGACGATGACAACACGCAGGGGCCATGGGAAGGGACGCTGGAGCATCCGTTCCAGCACATCATGGACGGCGTCAACCATACCAATGCGAATGACACCGTGTATGTGTTCTCCGGGCTCTACCGTGAGCGCGTTGTGGTGAGCCACAGCGTGATTTTGATGGGGGAAAACAAGAGTACGACGGTCATTGATGCGATGGCGGCGGGGCATGGCGTCCTGCTCTCCGGGGGCGCCAGCCAGGTGTCGGGCTTCACCATCCGGAACAGCACCGGGTACTATCAATACGGGGTGTATCTGCACAATTCGAATCGGAACGTCATTTGCGATAACATCATCGAATGCAATCAAGATGGCATCAGGATCTGGGTCTCACACGAAAACACGATCGACCATAACCTCATCCGGAACAACACTGGGCTGGGGATCGACGATGAAGGATCCGGCGGCCTCATCACGAACAACACGATCAGTGGTAATACAGGGTATGGGTACAGGGGAGGCGACTCGATGCTGCGGCAGAACCGCTTCATAGATAACCCGCAGGTCGCCCTCGGCTGGTTCGATCATGGCGATGCCGAAGGAAACTACATCGCCGGCTCAGACACCGGCGTCATGATCACCGGCGACGACCATCTCCTCCTGAGGAATAACATTACGGGGAACCGCATCGGGGTGAACATCGACCATGCGATCCTCTGCGAGGTCAAGGAGAACACGTTCATCCAGGACAACGAAGATGCGGTGTTCTCGTTTTCACTATGGGACCGGGTCAAGGTTCCCTTCATCGTCTCTTTGCAGCTGGTGAAATGGGACGGGAACTACTGGGAGCAGCCCGTCTCCGGCAAGAAGGCGATCTATGGAACGATGATTCTCAGTGAACTGTTGTCGTGGTTCGGAGCCCCGGGGGTGTCGTGGACGATGCATGATTTCTCGCCAGCCCAGAGCCCCTACCCTGACGATGCTTTGGGAGGAAGATAGAATGATGAGACGACTGATCGGCAGCATCCTTGCAGGCATCATGCTGTGTGCGACGCTCGGGCCCTCGCTCACCGCCGCAGATACCCAACGTCAGATTACTGTTGAGTTGACCGGCGCAACAGGCCCCCAGCAGTCCCGCGTGACCCTCTCCGAGGCGGCCGTTCAAGAGATCCGTGAAATTATTGATGACGTCAACCGAGACGCCGGCACTGCCACAACGACCGCGGAACGCTATCAGGCCTACACCTCGGCCGTGGCCCGACTGTACCCGTACGGGGTGTTCGGCGGCCTCTCGCTTGCGCAGGCGCAGGGGCTCGTCACACGGTGGTACCGAGAGGAGCCTTCGGGGCAGAGAAACCCGCAGGCGGCAGGGCTTGTGGACTTGAACCTCTTCTGCCTCGTCGCCGGGCATACCACGTTGACGTACACCGGCCGGCCGCTGCCCTTCATCATCATCATGACCGGCATCGCCATCTTCCTCATCAGTGTCCTCTTAACCGCCCATCCCTATCCTGGCATCATCGGATCAATCCTTATGGCAATCGGCGGTGCAATCGAAGGCTTCGGGGAGGCCCTCGTCTACCGGGTGGATATCAATCCTGTTGCGGTCGCGGATTTCTTCAGCGTCGGGCTGTATAATTGGTTTCGTACCGATTATGTCTATGCCGATGGCTGGGCGACGACGCTTGGCCTGCTCGGCCCCAGGATCAGGAACGGCGAGCTACGCGGGAGCCTGCCAGGAAAAGTCCGCTTCGACGAGACCTACTTCGCCTGTCCAGCCTTGTATGAGTTCAGCGGCATCAAGATCTGGATGAGCGAGGACGGCGGCGAGAAATGCTACCTCGGCTCCGCCATTGCAGCCGGCTTCACAGTCAATATGACCGCGTCGTGACCATACAGGTACGGACATGTCAGTACAAAGCCGGTATCCGACGCCTCGTCTAACGTGAGGAATCCCCTCTCGTACTCCATTGATAGTTTTAAATACGCACTCGGGATAAACACCACAAAGCGAGGGCACACAAGCTATATATATTAACAATCGTTAATATCAGGCATGTGGGGGAAAAACAACACCTATGACCATTACTGACCTGACCTCGATGGGGGAGCCGCAGTCCGACGTCCGCGCGGAGATCAACGACCGCCTCAAACGCCTCCAGCAGCACGCCAGCGACTACTGCTACCAGTGCGCCAAATGCACCAGCGGCTGCGAGGCCCACAAGCTCCTCGAACTCGAGCCACACAAGATCGTCGCACTTCTCAAAAGAGGCCTCATCACCGAACTCACCAACAGCGACGTCATCTGGACCTGCATGACCTGCATGAAATGCAGGGAACGCTGCCCCCAACAAGTCGCCCCCATCGAAATCCTCTTCGCGGCCAAGAACCTCGCGGTCCAGAGCGGCAAAGAACTCCCCGGCAAATACACGGCCATGCTGCAGTCGATCCTCGGCACCGGACTACTCCAGGAAGCGCAGACCGTCAACACCGCCGCGAACGCGAGCATCACCCGGGACCAACTCGGCCTCCCACCCTTATCGACTCCCTCCGACCTCTCCAAATTCCAGGCTAGCATCATGGCGATCGCCATGCAAAAACCCTGAGTTGTCGATTCCATGACTCATCAACGGTACGCCCTGTTCCCCGGCTGCCTCATGCCCACGGAACAGTACCGCCTACGAACTCTCCCTGCGAGCCAGCCTCCCTATTCTGGGCATCGACCTCGTCGACCTCCCCGGACTCTCCTGCTGCGGCGAGCCGATGAAAAGCGTGAACCAAACCCTCACCCTCTACCTCTCCACCAGGAACCTCGCCCTCGCGGAACAGCAGCACCTCCCCTTCTACGCGCCATGCGCCCTCTGCGCCCTCGCGCTCCACGAGACCAACCTCATCCTGCAGAAGAACCAAGAGATGCACGCGAGAGTCAACGAGATGCTCAAGGCCGAAGGCCTCCACTACACCGGCACCACCACCATCGTCCACACCATCGACCTCCTCCACGACATCATCGGCCTTGAAAAAATCAAGAAGAACGTGAAACACCCGCTCACCGGCCTCAAACTCGCCGTCCACTACGGCTGCCACGCCATCCGCCCCAAAGAACTCGGCCGCCCCGACGACAGCGAAAACCCACAAAAAGTCGAAAACATCCTCAAAACCCTCGGCGCCGAACCCCTCACCCACTACCCCCAGAAACTCGACTGCTGCGGCGCCCCACTCCTCCCCAACAAACCCGAGACCTCGCTCACCAAAACAGGACAGAAACTCCAAGCCATCCAAGAACTAAACGTCTCCGGAGTCGTCGACGTCTGCCCCTGGTGCCACAAGATGCTCGACAGCCGCCAGGCCAAGGCCGGCGAGACCGTCGCCGCCAAACTCGACCTCCCCGTCGTCTACCTCACCCAACTCCTCGGCGTCGCCCTCGGACTCGACCCCGCCAAACTCGGCTTCGACCTCAACCTCAGCCCCGTCCACAAACTCAACCTCACCGGAGGCAAACAATGAGGAAGATCGGCGTCTTCGTCTGCCACTGCGGCATCAACATCGCCCAAACCGTCGACGTCGAAGCACTCACCCAGTACGCCAGCACGCTGCCCAACGTCGCCATCGCGGACCACTACAAATACATGTGCAGCGACGTCGGCGCCACCAAAATTAAAAAAGCCATCCACACCCACCACCTCGACGCCATCGTCGTCGCCTGTTGCAGCCCACGCATGCACGAGCACACCTTCCGCCAAGTCGCGACAGACGCCGGCCTCAACGCCTACTGCGTCGAAATCGCCAACATCCGCGAACAATGCAGCTGGGTCCACCAAGACAAGACCACCGCAACAGAAAAAGCCAAAGCCCTCGTCCGCTGCGCCGTTGCCAACGCCGGCCTCCAAGAACCGCTCACCCCTGCCACCATCACCGTCACCCCCGAGGCCCTCGTCATCGGCGGCGGCATCGCCGGCATCCAAGCCAGCCTCGACCTCGCCAACAACGGCTATAAAGTCACCCTCGTAGAACGCGACCCCAGCATCGGCGGCCACATGGCCCAACTCGACAAAACCTTCCCCACCCTCGACTGCTCCGGCTGCATCCTCACACCAAAAATGATGGAAGTCGCCCACCACAAGAACATCGACCTCCTCACCTACTGCACCATCCACAGCATCGAGGGGAGCATCGGCAACTACACCATCAAAATCAAACAAAAACCCAGGTACGTCGACACAACCAAATGCACAGGCTGCGGCGACTGCGCCACCGCCTGCCGCCTGAAAGACCATATCCCCAGCGAGTTCAACCAAGGCCTCGGCAAACGTGGCGCCGTCTACATGCCCTTCCCCCAAGCCATCCCTCTCAACTACACCATCGACCCAGCCAAATGCCTGTACCTCACCCGAGGCAAATGCGGCGACCACTCCCTCTGCGAGAAAGCCTGCGTCCCAGGCGCCATCGACTTCACCCAAAAAGAAAAACTCATCGAGAAAACAGCCGGCGCGATCATCGTCGCCACCGGTTACGACCTCCTCGACCCCACCGCACTCTACGAGCTCGGCTACGCCACCTCACCCGATGTCATCACCACCCTCGAACTCGAACGACTCATTAACAGCTCAGGACCCACCAACGGCGAAATATTACGGCCCTCCAACCACCAACCACCGCACAGCGTCACCTTCATCCTCTGCGTCGGCAGTCGCGACGAGACCCAATGCACCTGGTGCTGCCGCATCGGCTGCATGACCGCCCTCAAACAAATCTACCTCATCCAAGAAAAACTCCCGGACGCAGAAATCAACCTCTGCTACCAGGACGTACGGTCCTACGGTAAAGGCTATGAGGAATTCTACCGTAAAATCCGCGGCCAGCACACCAACCTCTTCCGTGGCCGACCCAGCGAAGTCCGCCAACAAGGAAACCAACAGAAAATCGATATTTACGACACCACCACAAATAAACTCTTCGAGATTAAAACCGACCTCGTCGTTTTGGTCCCAGCCATGGTCCCACGCCACGACACCGTGGACATCGCACGCCTGCTCAGACTCAGCCGAAGCGCTGACGGCTTCTTCCTCGAAGCCCACCCCAAGCTCCGCCCTATGGACGCCTTCGTCAACGGCATCTTTTTCGCCGGATGCTGTCAAGGCCCCAAAGACATCCAGGATACCGTAGCCCATGCCAGCGGCGCCGCCGCACGAGCGGCAGCAATTCTCGCGCAGCCGACCTTATTGGCGGAGCCGAACACCGCGGTCGTGACCAAGGAGCTCTGCAGCGGCTGCAAGGTGTGCATCCCGACGTGCCCGTACTCCGCGATCGAAACCGTAGAGGAGACCGTAGATGGAAAGACCGTTATCACGGTGAAGGTCAACGAAGGCCTCTGCCAGGGCTGCGGGACCTGCGTGAGCGCGTGCCCGTCCGGCGCCATGCAACAGCGGGGCTTCAAAGACACGCAAATCCTGGCGATGATTCACGAAATCACCACCGACGCCGCACCCAGGCCTGGCAAGACTCGAGCCGCCTCCCCTTAGTAAGGTCCCATCCAGAAGAGACCACACCCCAGAAGGCCACCGGAAGCCTGTACCCCAGCTAACCCACCACGAAACCGCATATAAAACCCCTCAGGGCCCGCTTCATCCCCCAGTTTTCGCAGAAAAAAATAACGAAAAACAGTCAGAATACCCCCTATTCAGCGTCGGATCAGGCACGGAATATCCCAAATCACCGGCGTCCTCTGCCCGAAGATATTTATATTAGAACCGCTATGATTTTACCACTGGACACCTTAGGAGGTCCCCAACCTTATGAAGCATCTCACCCACACCAAACTCGCAGGCCTGCTCATCACCCTACTCTTCTGCCTGCCGGCAGCCCCCGTCCTCGCTACCCCGCCCGCCACCCCACCCATCCACCACTACAACCCCCTCGCCAACGAAACCAACATCACCCTCACCGTCACCCAGATCCGCAGCCTGGATAAGATCCCCAAAAACCCCAACTTCCAAGCCGATGTCATCTACAACGGCGAACACCACAAAAGCCCCGTCTACGACCACCAGCCCTACGTCTACACCCCCTGGACCCTCACCCTCACCGTCCCCACCGACAACGAATGGGTCAACCTCACCATCGCCCTCACGGACAACAACACCGGCAGACTCTGCGACATCAGCCCCTGCCACGAACAAAGCACCAAATACAACGACACCGCCGCCAACATCTACTACAACCTCAAAACCGGCCACTGGGTCGGCGACGACTGGGCCTTCTGGTGGGACGAAGGCGAAAACGGCACCGAATACCGCATCGAAAACTGGTGGGGCGGCTCCGACCCCAGCGGCTACGGACGCCTCAACGGCTGCGACGACGGCAGCATCAACCAATTCGACCGCGACGCCGAACTCTACTTCACCATCACCCAGGACACCCCCGCCCCCGACGGCATCCCCTACTGGCTCAAAACCCAGATCTACCACCTCAACGCCACCACCGACTACACCGGCTACGACCCCAACGGCGACGGCCTCCCCCTCACCTGGGACTGGCAATGGGGCTACGACCCCTTCGCCGCTGACGGCCACGCCGCCCTCGACCCGGACAACGACGGCCTCAACAACACCAAAGAATACCGCGTCGCCCAATACGGCTCAGACCCCTACAAAAAAGACCTCTACGTCGAACTCGACCGCATGGCAGACAGCCCCAGCGGCGAACAGACCATCCTCCCCGACGAACCTAAAGAACTCATCCGCACCTGCTTCGCCCAACACAACATCGACTTCCACCTCGACGACGGCCCCATGGGCGGCTCCGACATCATCCCCTTCCAAGAAAACACCAGCCAATATGACCTTCGCGACGACTACCTCCACTACTTCCTCCACGACAACCTCACCAACTGGCGCCGCGGCATCTTCCACTGGGGCGTCATGGTATACGACGCCTGGGTCGGCGGCTTCAACTTCTTCAACGGCAACGTCCCCTACTTCGACAGCTTCTGCGTCTCCAGCCACAAGATGAACTCCAAGATCATCCCCAAGACCCACCACAAGGCCGTCCTCGTCTACGGCAGCGCCTACATGCACGAGCTCGGCCACAACATCGGCCTCAACGAATTCCTCGGCATCGACAATCAGAACTCCGGCATGCCCTGGCAGAAAGACTACTGGAAATACCGCCCCTACGTCAGCGTCATGAACTACGGCTACATGTACACCATGATCGGCTACTCCAACGGCCGCCACGGCAAGAACGACTACGACGACTGGAGCCACATCGACCTCACCCGCTTCCAAGTAGAAATGGAATGGCACCCTCACCCCTAACCACACAGCATTTAAATATCGCCAGACTATAATATAAGCCAGAGGGAACACGAATATGAAGACACTCCTGACATTCATCCTAGCAACCGTGCTATCACTCAATGCCGTCCTCGGCGCCAGCGTCCTCGCCCAAATCAAGACCGAGAACACTCTGACATCCACCAGCGGCTACATCCAGCAATGGAAAGCGGAGTACGGCAGCGACCCTCGCACCGGCGCCCGCTACGAAGGACCCCAGCCCATCGGCGACGCGGACAACGACGGCAAAAACGAACTGCTCATCAGCGGACGAGACTGCACCATCCGCGTCATGAAATGGGACGACACCAAGCAGAACTACACGCAGGCGCGCGCCCTGCACCCGCCCCTCTATCCCCTTACCAGGTGCGATGCGGGCGGCATGGCAATCGGGGACGTCACCAACGACGGCAAGAACGAGGTCGCCGCTACCTGGTACGATGCCATCTATCACTACGCGCTCGGGAAATACTGGATGATCGGACTGAACGCATGGATCTACCGGCACCATGGAGGGAGCGGAGACTGCCTCATCGGCGACTGTGACAATGACGGGAAAAACGAGCTGATTGTCAGCGGAGGCAACCTCTGGGGCGGCACTGGTGCTGTAAGTGAAATAGAGGTGCTGCGCTGGAACGGCTTCGCCCTTAAACGCGTCGCCAAATGGAATGACTCCCAGGATGGATACGTGTACATGGCGGGGCTCGGCGACCTCGACAATGATGGGAAAAATGAAATCGCGTGTGCCTGCTCAGGAAGGGTCCTAGTCCTGAAGTGGGACGCGCAAACAAAGGCATTCATCCCCACCGTGGTACAGCAGTACTACCAACACGACATGCAGCCCTTCGCCTGCGTCTGCAAGGACTGCGACGGCGACGAGAAGGCCGAGCTGCTCGTCAGCTTCTACGCCCCCCGAATCACCATCTTCAAATGGAACGGGACCGGCTATGCCACGCAATTCGATATGACCTGGCCTGGCGGGGAACCGGTCATCGAGGGCATCGATGCCGGCGACACCGACGGCGACGGCATGCCCGAGGTCTGCGTGGGTGCGGGCGTGACCCATGTCCTGCAGTGGAACGGGACCACCTACGTCGAGGAGGCCACGCTGCCGACGTTCGGCCAGGTGGCGGTCGTCGCCATCGGCGACTGCGACAACGACGGCAAGAACGAGATCAACTGCGGAAACGTCATTATCCCGGATGGGATGAACTTCACCGAATGGATCTTCAAGTACCAGCTGTAAGAACGAATCAGTCCGCTGAAACGGCGTCTTTTTTTCTTTTTTTTTATTTTTTCTGTGGTAACGTTGATAACCTCGGGTGCGATTCCCCTGGCATCCCGTACCAGTACGGGGAGGATTGATCCTTGTGGAGATGAAGGTGACGTTTCCAAAGGGCAGTCAGGTGCTGGCGAGCTTTGATGGGTTCGAGGTGTTGACTGACCAACCTGCTCCTGAGGGGGAGAATGCGGCACCGACGCCATTCCAGTTGTTTCTCGCTTCGATTGGGACCTGCATGGGCTATTTTGTCCTCTACTTCTGCCGACAGCGCGATATCCCCGCGGACAAGGTCAGAGTGACGCTACATGCAGAGAAGGACCCGCGCAGCCATCTGGTGGAGGAAATCATCCTCATGCTTCGTGTCCCCAGGGAGTTCCCGGAGAAGTACCGGGCGGGGGTCATCCGGGCGGCGGAGTCCTGCCTGGTGAAGAAGCATCTGGATCATCCGCCGAAGTTCTCGATCAATGTCGTGAAATCTGAGTAAAAGAATGTGAGGTCTGAGGGAGTATGCCTGCGACGCTCGTGATGGGGACCCAGTGGGGCGATGAGGGGAAAGGCAAGGTTGTCGACTACTATGCGAAGACTGCGGACTATGTGGTCCGGTTCCAGGGCGGGAATAACGCGGGGCATACGATTAAGGTCGGCGACGAGGTTTTCAAACTGCATGTGACGCCCTCCGGGGTGATTCAGGGGAAGATCGGCGTCATTGGCAACGGGGTCGTCATCGACCCTGAGGTATTGTTGCGTGAAATTGAGGATTTGAGGAAGCGGGGTAAGACGCCACAGCTGCGCATTAGTGACCGGGCAAATATCATAATGCCGTATCATAGAATCCTTGATGGCGCCGAGGAGCGTATCCTGGAAGATAAGAAGATTGGGACGACGGGCCGGGGAATCGGGCCGTGTTACAGTGATAAGGTCGCGAGGAATGGGATCCGGGCGGGGGATCTGACAGATCTGCAGCGGCTGAAGCGGCGACTGGAGCGTATCCTTCCCTTGAAGCAGAAGCTTTTAGCTTTGTATGGGATTGAGGAGCGACTTGACCTGGGGCGGATCCTAACCGCGTACGCCTCGTATGGTGATCGCCTGCGGGAGTACATTGGGCCGACGCATGTGGAGCTCAATGATGCGCTCCAGGCTGGGAAGCAGGTGCTGCTGGAGGGGGCGCAGGGAACGATGCTGGATGTGGACTATGGGACATACCCGTATACCACCTCGTCGAACACAGTCGCTGGTGGGGCATGTACGGGGGCGGGGATCGGGCCGCAGCATATCTCGAAGATCATTGGGATTATGAAGGCGTATACGACGCGGGTGGGCGGTGGGCCGTTCCCGACGGAGTTGACTGATTCAGCCGGGATGCATCTGCAGGAGAAGGGTCATGAGTTTGGGACGACGACGAATCGGCCGCGGCGCTGCGGCTGGCTTGACCTTGTCGTGGTCAGACATTCCTGCCTGCTGTCTGGCGTGAATAGTCTGGCGGTCACGAAGCTGGATGTGTTGAGTGGGCTTCCAGAAGTAAAAGTTTGTACCGTGTACCAGCTGCATGGTGAGGAGACGGACGTCTTCCCGTCTGGTATTGATGATGTGGCGGAGTGCCAGCCGGTGTATGAGACGTTCCCCGGGTGGGAGGAGTTTTCGCCGGCGGCGAAGAAGTTCTCGGGGCTGCCGAAGCCGGCGCAGGCGTACCTGCGGTTCGTGGAGAAGCAGACGGGCGTCCGCATTGGATTGGTGTCGATAGGACCGGGGCGAGAGGAGACGCTGGAGCGGTAAAGGCGGCGTTGTCCTTTTATACCCCGAGGCGGGACGAGGCGAAACTCATATAATTACTAGAGGCGTTTTTTTAAGGTGGTATGCGCAGATTATGGGGGAGTCTGATCATGGCGGCTCTCTGCCTCATCCCTACAGGGATCTCTGCGGGGATACTGGAGGATTATGATCCCTTGACAGACATCGTTGTCACGGTGGAGGTTTCTGAAATCCGGGCGCTTGCAATCATCGATAGTGACTCTGCGCCTGATTTCTTCGTTCGGGTACGGATCAACTCCGATGAGTTTCAGAGCTCCGTCTGGGTGAACACAACGGACGTGCAGAGCAGGTGGAACGCAAGCCTGAACGTCCCCGATGATCAGGCGATGGTTGCTATTTCCCTCTCCCTCTATGATGCGGGCCCTGGCGGGGACCGGCTCTGCGATATCTGTAGCCGCAGTGGGTCCTCGCCGGAAGGCTATGGTCTCAATCTGGTGTACGATGTCCGGACCGGCCGCTGGGATGGTGGTGATGCGATTTGGGACCCCAGTGGATACGGACGGGCGAATGGGGCAGACGATCAGGGTGACGGCGCCTCGGAACGGGACTGCGAGCTTTGGTTCCAGGTGCGGCAGACCGACGTCGACGGGGACGGCATCCCATACTGGGCGGAGACGACCTTGCTCCATACTGACCCACTGCAAAACGACTCGGGGACGGACCCAGATGGTGACGGCGCATCGACCGGCTGGGAGTATCGTTGGGGCTACGACCCCTTCGCTGCCGATGATCATCAGAAGCTGGACCCGGATGATGATGGGGTGGCTAACCTCTTAGAGCAGCGCCTGTCAGCGTGGGCCTCGGATCCTTTCAGGCGGGATGTCTTCCTCGAGGTGGACGTGATGCAGGGCGGGCCTGGAGGGGAGTCGAATGTGATTCCGCACGGCGCCTTCGAGCGGCTCAGGGATCCGTTCGCGGTCCATGACATCGTCGTCCATGTCGACGACGGAGCCATGGGCGGCGGAGGCGAGATCCTCCCCTATGATGACGAAGTCTCTCCTTTGGAGCTGAAGGCGCTATATCAGCGGTTCTTCCTGCATGAGAATCCAGCGACCTGGCGACGGGACGTGTTCCGGTGGTGTGCCAGTCTTCATTATCATCCCGCGACCGGGATGGCTTTTGTTGGGGAGCGAGCGTTCTTCAACACCTGGCATAAGCAGGGGATAAACTCCTTTGAGCTTTCATCTGTCCAGATATCGAAGAAGTTCGAGAATCAGTCGTCTGAGGTCGCGAATTTCACGTATGCCAGTGCGATGATGCATGAGCTCGGTCACACGTTCGGCCTCGATTTGCTCTTCCCTCTCGGCTGTGACCTGTTTCTGACGGCTAAACCCGGCAGCTTGGCCTACAGGCTCTTCGTGAATTACCGCAGCTGCATGAACTACCGGTACGTGTACAAATATCTTGATTATTCGGATGGGAGCCATGGGTTCTTGGACCATGACGACTGGGGCGGTCTTGACTTCGACTTCTTTCACAAAAGGAGTTAGACGAGGTCTTTGACACTGATCGCCGTCTGGATCCAGCGCAGGTAGGAGTTGCAGGCTGCTCGCAGGCTGGAGAGTTCCTCAGCGGTGATCGTCAGGGTCAGGGTTGTGCCGGTGATGTGGAGGCTGGTTGTGGATTTTGGGATGTGTTGAGTAATCTCGGGGGATAAGGTCTGGGCGATGATCTCTGCGTCGCGCGGGGTGGCAAAGGGAAATGAAAAAATGACGTGATGGGTCATGCGGATTTGATGCGTTTGGCCACCGTGGGGCGTTCCTTGTAGAAGACCTTGCTGCCGCAGTACGGGCATTGCATCCCGATGTTTTTGACGTCGAACTGCACGGATTTCTTGCATAGACCGCACTTATACCGTGTCATAGTTGGTTACTCCTCTTTTGCGGCGGGTTCGACCGCGAGGCCACGAAGGATGCGATCCGCGCTAGTCCCGGAGGGTGTGGTGGGCATGTAGGCGCCACCGGCGAAGGTGTAGCCGCATTTCCTGCACTGCCAGATGCCGGTGCTCGTGCGGTGGACGTTGAGCGCGCCGCAGCTGGGGCATGGGTGGTTTTGGCGCTGTTGTGATTCGATTTCGCGGACGATCGTCCGTGATTTGACCCCGTATCGGGATTGGAAGCGGCCGGAGGTGCCGACTTTCTTGGTTCGTCGTGACATGATGAATCCTCGTGGAATCCCACAGAGTGGGGAGACAGCGTACGTGAATTGCGTTATTTATATCTTATGTCTCCATGCATAACAAAAAGGAGTATTTGTATCTTTCTGCAAGGAAGGCAGCCTTCAACCCTGGAGAAAAGGGAGCCCTCGAATCGGCAGGTTGTCTCGCAGCCATTGGAGAATCTGTTGGCATCGCGCGATGAGGCGTTGCCACAAGATGCTGGGTGGAAGGGTCTGTGAGATCGGTATGCGGATGACGAAGAACGTCCCCCAGCCGCTCTCGACGCCCTGGCTGTCTCTCGCCTTGGCTCGAATGCTATACAATCCTCGTTTCTCCCAGGTATGGTTTATCGTGACCTCCCGACCGGAGGCAAATGGCCCGATCCAGGTTGAGGGCGTCCCATCGCCCCAGGTTATGTAGTATGAGACTGGGAAGCCTTCAGGGTCTGTGGAGAGGAAGGTGAAGTTACAGGGGTGCCCCACCATCCCGGAGGCAGGGCCATGGATGACGGGGGCTGTGGGCGGCAGGTTCGTCCCGTTCCCGGTTCGTAAAGGTCCAGGTCTGGGATTGGTTGGACTGCGAGCCGTCGCTGGCGACCACGTACCATTCATACTGGGTGTAGGGCGAGACGGCGTGCCAAGTGAGGGTGGCGCGGGTGAGGCTGGGGACGTTGGAGACGGTGCCGATGAGCTGATGGGTTGAGGCGTCGTAGAAGGAGACAGAGAGTGCATCCCCATTGGGGTCGGAGACGAAAACGGACAGGGCAGGATTTAAAAATACGTTCGTCGCGCCGTTGGAGGGTTTTGGGGCGGCTGGCTGGTCAGGGGCGTGGTTTCGGGGAAGCATGAGGGGGTATCGGTTGTGGTTGTTGCCTCCCGGGATGGCATAGGGGGTGTCGCCGATTCCGTCGTGGTTGTTGTCCTGGCCGTGGTAGTCGTCCCAGTAGTTGCCGCCGCTGGGGTAGCCGTGGTCCCAGGTGTTGGTGCATTCATCGTAGGCGTTGTCTTCTTCGCTTGAGTAGAAATTGTTGTGGTAGAACTGGTTGCTGTTGGAGGATTCGCGGACTTCGATGCCGCGGGAGTTGGCTTTGAAGGTGTTGTTGGTGACGATGCTGCTGGTGGACCCGACGAGGTAGATGCCTTCGAGGTGGTCGACGATCAGGTTATTGGTGATGCTGGTGCCGACGGTGTGGACGGGGTTGATGCCTTCGAAGCCGTTGTGGGTGATGCGGTTGTTGTGGAGGGTGCAGGAGGTGCTGTTCAGGAGGCCGATGCCTTCCCAGTTGTCGGTGATGAGCGTGTGGTGGATATGGGCCCTGGTTGCTTGGACGAGGTAGGCGCCGATGCCGCCGTTCTGCAGGGTAAAATCGGTCACGGTCACGTCGGCGGCGGTTTGTATCTTGACGACGTTGCCGCTGCCGTTGCCGTCGATGATCGTCTCTGGTGCCGAGGCGCCGATGAGGGTGAGGGTCTTGGTGATGAGGAGGCGTTCGACGTAGGTGCCTGGGTAGACGTAGATGGTGTCGCCAGCGGTGGCGTTATCGATGGCGTCCTGGATCCGGGTGTAGTTGTTCGGTCCCGATCCCCCGACATAGAGGGTTATGCTAAGAGGTCGGAGGGAGCGGGGTGTGATGCCTTGGGTGAAGGGGGCGAGGCCGCCGAGGATGCTAACGAGGACAATGAAGACGACAAGACAACGTATCCTGGATGGCATGAGAATCCCCCTTTTGGTATGAAGAAATGTCGGGAGGTATTTATAGCATTTCCCCTACAAGAGAGGAAAAAAAGGAAGAAATGGGGGAGGCCCGATTATTCGAGGTCCCCGAGGGCGTAGCGGATGGTGTAGTTTTCGCCGAGAAGGATGATGGACACGGCGCGGAAGGTGGATGCCGTGGCGTTGACGTGGAAGAGCCCGCCGAACCAGGTGCTCTGGTTCATGCCGGTGACGTTCATCTGCCCGATGAAGATGTGGCCCCAGGCCCAGCCCATCATGGTGCCGGTGGCGCTCCCTTCGCTCCAGGTTCCTTCGAAGGTGAAGCCCGCGTAGGTGCCGCTGAATTCACCGACGGGGACGTAGCCGGTTTCGTTTTTAATGGCGATGACTCCCGTGAAGTTGCCATCGGTCGGCATCGGCTGGCGGTGTCGCAGGAGATGCCTGCCGGGGATAGCGGCTGAGGTTATGGGTGCTAACGAAAGAAGCACGAGGCTTATGCCAAGGATAACGGTTAGTTTCTTCATAATTCATTCTCCCTTACAGAGGACATCTGTATCATATATTTAAAACCATGCCTCCGGGAAAGTCAAAGGGAATTAAAAAAAAGGAAAAAAAGAGGGACGGAACGCTATTTGCCGATGCTTTCTGAGAGTTTTTCGCGGACGGTCCGGCCGTTCTCCAGCGCGCCCTGGATGACGCCTTGGATCTCCTCTTTGGTGAAGCTGCCGGCCAGGCCCTTCTGCATCGCCCGGATGTCCCCGTTCGTATCGGTCGCGACGGTCAGACGGGCATCCGCGAGCTCCTCCTCGTCCAGACTGGGGTCGAAGAGGACGAAGTTCGCGATCTTCACCGCGGTGCAGGAGATCGGCGGCTCGGTCATCGGCAGACCAATCCGTGACAATACGCCCTGCTTCTTCTTGGCGACGATCTCGTCAAAATCCGGGGTGGAATACAGCTCTCGGATCTCTTCGTTGTTCGTCCGACTGTACCATTCCTCGAGATCCTTTTTATCCAACGCACCGGACTCCATCATCCGAAGGATGGGGATCTTCGTGGTCAACAGGGCAGCAAGCGCGCCCAGAGACGCCGCGTCAAACAGATTGCCGTCGTAGTCCAGGATATGGATATCGATGAAGACGATCCAGACTTTTTCCCCAGGGCTGATGACAAGCTTATGGATATCGACGACCTCGGATTCGCGGACGCCTCGGTCCACGACCCGCGCCAGCTCGATCGCATTACGCTGCGGCGGCCCAGCCTCGAAATCGGGCGAGGCCAGCGGGATAAGCTCCGCGGCCGTGCTCAAGACTCCACAATCAGGCGTGTCCGGGAATGGCTCACCAACATCCATCTTGATGCCGACGATGACCTGGGTGTTCCCGATCTTCACACGGGCACTACCCTCAGCCTTGTTGACGCAGTTCGTCTCAATCGAGATGGGCCGATAGTGGCCAAAGGCCCTGCCGTCAACGCGCTTACCCTCCTCGGCAAGCTTCGTGACGTACTCCTTCTTCAACACCGGAATGACCGTCATTCGATCACCTCGTCGACCACGTGATAACGCTGCATAATCGCCTTCTTCTGAATCTCGGAGACCTTACAGCACCCTTCGACGGCCATATCAAAGGCCTTGTTGAACTCCTCGACCGTGAGATGCCCATCCATCTGCAGGAGAAGCACTTCACCAGTCCGGGGCGCAATCGCCATCGGCAGGTCAGCCTGACCGAAGTTGTCCTCTTCCTTGCCGAGGTCGACGACGACCTGCCCGTCGATCTTGCCGGCCGCGCAGGCCACCGGGATGTCCCGCATGGGAATCCCCGCGTCCACGAGCGCGACCGCGGCGGCGGTCAGCCCGGCGCACCGGGTGCCCGCCTCTGCATCCAGGACCTCGATGTTGACGTCCACGGACGCGCGGGGGAACTGCTCGGTGAGAATACAGCGTTGCAACGCCTCGGAGATGACCTTGGAGATCTCGACGCTGCGGCGGTCCGGCCCGGGACGCTTGCGGTCCTCAACGCTGAACGCCGCCATGTTGTACCGGGCGTTGACGATGGCCCTGAGGGGGTTCTGGATGTGGCGGGGCACGGCCTCACGAGGCCCGTACACCGCGGCAAACACCTTGTTGCCGCCCCATTCCAAATAGGCAGAGCCGTCTGCTCGATGCAGGACGCCTGCCTCGATTTTGATCTTCCGTAGATCGCTGGGGCCGCGGCCATCGAGCCGGCGGCCGTCTACGATGAGTTTTTCTGGCTTCATGTTATCGTACATCCTTTGCGTGTTCTCTTAAGAGTTCTTCGACTCTGTCGGTAAGCCCATACGAGATGGCTTCACTCTCAATCTTGTTGATGGCAAGGAGGACGAGTTCGATGCCGTCCACCGGGCCGTCAATCCAGATACGCCCGTTCTGCCCGACGAAGATGCGGCTGCGGGAGTATTTCTTGATGTTGGCGATCATCGAGCCCTGCTTGCCGATGATGCGGGGGACGATGGAGGGGTCCACTTCGATGATGTTACCGCCCTTGATTTTATAGAGATTGCGGTCCTTGAGGGTGACTTGGAGCTTCTTGGATTCGTCCACGGAGAGGACCTTGGCAAGGAGCGAGTCGCCGGCGTTGAGGTACCGGGCGGTGTCGCCGAACTCGACTTCCCAGGGCGCCTCGTTGACGTGGAGGACTGCGGGGTAGGGGGCGTTAATGTCCACGAGCCAGCTCGACTGCATGGCCTCCAGGACGATGGCGATGACGAAGTCGCCGGGGATGGGGTTATAACGGCCTTTGAGCGGCATGACCTGCAGGACGTTGCCCTGCTGGTTGAGGATGCCGAGGTGTTCGCTGTAGATCTTCCCGTGGTCGACGAAGGTGCCGCGTCCGGCTTTGAGCCGGGTGGCGTCGCCGATGCATTCGCTGGGAATTACGACATGGCGGGTTTTTTGTTCCATAAAAACTGCCTTCTTTTCTATGGGGTTTATTTGAGTAGTCTGGTTTCTACGTTGCCTTTGGTGAGACTGTTGAGCTTGTCGAAAAGCTCGCTTTGGAGACCGGCGGGGAGTTTGACGATACCGATCCAGGTGCCGTCGGACTGCCAGTCTTCCCGTTCGATGGTGGCGATGCTTCTGACGGCGCCGTACGCGGGGCCGACGAACTGCGCGGGGATCTTGATAGAGACCCGGGAGGCCTCCATGGAGATGGGCAGTAGGGGTCGGAGCGCTTCGAGGATGCTTTTCATTTGTTGGTTGACGGATTTGAAAGGGTCGATGTGGATGCGGGCCTGGTCCATGGCGAGTTCGATGCGGGTCCGAGGGTGCGGCGCCTTGGTCCGGGGATCCATGGCGTTCTTGACAATCATATCAATGATGCGTTTGCGCTTCTGCTCTTGGAGTTCTCGTCGTTGGTCGGTGGTGAGCTGGATCTCGCCCTTCAGGATGATCTCCTTGGCGATGGGCTCGACGCTGGTGGTGTTGAAGTGTTTCTGGAGGAGCTCGGTGGAGGCGTGGGTGCCTTTGCGGGAGTCGCTGAAGATCGCGTCGATGGCCAGGGCTTTCAGGATCGCGTCGGTCTTTCCTTCGATGATGTGTTCTGCTTCGTAGGGATCGACGAGGATCTCAAAATGGTCTGTGCCTTTCTTCAGGCGGGCGACGACGGCGTCTTCGAGGCTGACCATATCTTACTTCCCGATAGCTTTAGAAACGTAGGTCTTGGTCTCGTTCGGCGACAGGATGTGAAACTTGACGCCTTTGCGGACCGCCCCGATCTCGATGGCGTCGGGGTTGAGTTTGCCTTCGGTGCCTTTGTGCAGGGCCTTGATGCCCATGTCGATGGCGTCATCCATGCTCATGTTGTCCTTGTATTGCTCTTCGAAATAGGACATGGCTCCGGTGCGGCCGGCGCCTTCGCTGGCCGCCTTGTACTCCATGAGGGCCCCGGAGGGGTCGGTGGAGAACAGCCGGGCACCGGTCTCATCCACGCCAGCGATTAGGAGGGCGGTTCCGAAGGGGCGGACGCCGCCGTACTGGGTGTAGGTTTGTTTGAAGTCGCAGATGCGTTTGACGAGGGTCTGGACCGGGATCTTCTCGCTGTAGGTGATCTCGTTGATCTGGGCGTCGAGCCGCGCCTTGTCGATGAGCGCGCGGGCATCGGCGACGAGCCCAGAGGTCGCGCAGCCGATGTGATCGTCAATCACGAAGATCTTCTCGATGGAGTCCGGTTCGATGAGGCGTGAGGAGATGCGCTTGTCCACGATGAGGATGACGCCATCCTTGAATTTCACGCCGACGGTGGTCGTCCCACGTTTCACGGCCTCTCGCGCATACTCGACTTGGAAGAGGCGACCGTC
The DNA here is from genome assembly GCA_963769885.1 of Methanobacteriota archaeon. Lineage (GTDB taxonomy): Archaea > Thermoplasmatota > E2 > DHVEG-1 > DHVEG-1 > CAIRCU01. The sequence goes on along the minus strand of CAVYNH010000006.1, from coordinate 636,860 downwards.
GGGGGAGAACACGGTAATCGCTCTATCATACGCCATGTTGGATGGTTGCATAGACTATCTTCACCTCAAATATTCTGGAGAATTACTCCTGGGGGGTTTTTTCCTCGGTAGAATTCAAGACTGAATGCGCTTTTGGTGTATATACTTTGTGTTCACAAAGACTTTTTTTATATGGAGGAAATCATTTTTTTCGCGCTGTTCCCCACAGGCATTTGTGCAATTGGATGCCAAGCCGCACCTCAAGTGCGTCATCGAGTATCCAGCCCGCCAGTTTCGCGGGGTCGGTGCCCCAGACCGGCTGAAGAAATACGGTGCCGCGGGGCCGATGTCGGCGCAGGACCTCTTTGGCGAAGTCGTAGTCCACGCGGTCGCCGACGATGAACTTCAGTTGATCCTGGTCGCGCAGCCTGGCGAGGTTGTCGTAGTCGTTGTACTGTTGCATCCCCGATGAGGGGCATTTGATGTCCAATGAGACCATGACCGGGTCATCCTCGATGAAAGGGGTAATAGGGCGGCTGCCGTTGGTTTCGATGCTGACCTGGTAGCGGTTGAGGACCAGGGCGGAGATGAGGGTCTCGAGGTCGGGCTGCAGGAGCGGCTCGCCGCCAGTGACGCAGCAGGTCCGGCAGGGGTACTGCGCGAGCGCCCGGAGGATCTCATCCGGCGTCATCGGGGTGCCGCCTTCATAGGCGTAGGCGGTGTCGCAGTAGCGGCAGCGGAGGTTGCAGCCGGTGGTGCGAATGAAGACGGTGGGCCGGCCGCTCAGGCAGCCTTCACCCTGAAGCGAGTAGAACAGCTCCGCAACCTTCATATAGTCTGGTGATATCCGCCGACTCCGTAATAAAGCGAGCGGTGACTCCGTCTATCCCCGAGAAAAATAAATAAAAGTATTTATAGGGGAAATTGTATTACGGGTAAGCCGTCCGACCGCTACTATGATTAGAGTAGAATATATATTGAATCTATCGGGCAGTAGGCCCTATATGTATGGGCCTGTAGCTCAGTTAGGTAGAGCATCTGGCTTTTAACCAGGTGGCCAAGGGTTCGAATCCCTTCAGGCCCGCCTAATTCCTCAAAAAAAGCCCGGGAGGAATGAACAATCGCCGCGACCCCATCGAAGAAGCACTACGACATCCTTGGACACACACTTGTACCAGACCATATGATACTCTCAGAGAAAGAACGCAAGGATCTCCTGACGCGCTTCAAGATTCGAGCGGAGCAGCTGCCTCGGATCCTGGCCAATGATCCTGCAGCGGTGGCGGTGGACGCTAAGCCGGGTAACATCATCAAGGTCAAGAGGAAGAGTCCTACTGCCAAGTACACGACTGCGTACCGACTGGTCGTGGAGAGCGAAGCGAGCGAATTATCCATCTTCACCGAGCCAAGTGAAGATTTTTCCATGTCAAGTGACGAGATGTAAAAGGGAGAATGAAAAGGGGTAGGGTATGAGAGAGTTAGTTGATGCTTTTTATCGAGAGCGCAGCATCGTCAACCATCAGATCGCGTCCTACGACGACTTCCTGGCCCATCGGCTGCAACGCATCGTCGACAGCACCGTCATCGGCCAGGAGGAAGAGGGGATGGACAAGGGGTACATTTACCCCGAAATCGAAGGCTACAAGATCAAGTTCGGCAAGCTCAAGGTCGGCCTGCCGCAGGTCAAGGAGGCGGACGGCACGGAGCGGCCGCTCACCCCCATGGAAGCGCGCCTCCGTGATTTGACGTATGAAGCGCCTATCGAGCTTGAGTTCATCCCCGTGAAGAACGAGGTCGAGTACGAACCGGAGATGGTCCGGATCGGCGAGCTGCCGATCATGGTCAAGAGCATGCGCTGCAACATCAGCCGTCATGTCCTTGAGGAGCGCCTCGAACATCCTATCACGGATAACGAGTATATCGCCGAACTGCAGCAGCTGCAGGAGGACCCCCTGGACCCCGGCGGGTACTTCATCTCCAACGGCACCGAGCGTGTTTTAATCACCGTCGAAGACCTCGCGCCGAACCGTGTCCTGGTCGAGCGGTCCAGCCGCTACGGTACGGACGTCGAAGTCGCCAAGGTCTTCTCCCAGCGCGAAGGCTACCGCGCGCTGACCGTCGTTGAGAAACGCAAGGACGGCATGCTCATGGTCAGCCTGCCCACCACCTACGGGCAGATCCCGCTCATCGTCTTACTCCGGTCCCTTGGCATGGAGAACGACAAGGAGATCGTCGACGTCATCTGCTCCGACCCCAAGATGGAGCCCTACGTGTTCGCGAACATCGAGGAATGCGCCAAGGAATACGGCATCACCACCAAGGAAGAGGCCATCGCGTACCTCGGAAAGAAGTTCGCGGGCGGCCAGGCCAAAGAATACCGTATCAAGCGCGTCGAGACCATCATGGACCGGCACCTCCTCGCCCATCTGGGCAACGAGCCGGATGACCGGCTCACGAAGGCTATCTTCATGGCCCGCATGGGCATGGCCGTCCTCGAGCTCGCCCTCGGGAGGCGTGAGCCTGATGACAAGGACCACTACGCCAACAAGCGGCTCAAGCTCGCCGGCGACCTCATGGAGGATCTGTTCCGCGTCGCCTTCACCGCCCTCTGCAAAGACCTCAAGTACCAGATCGAGCGCATCAACGCTAAGGGCAAGGAAATCAAAATCTCCAGCTCATTGCGCTCCGATGTGCTCAGTCAGCGGATTCATCACGCGCTCGCCACCGGCAACTGGGTCGGCGGCCGCGCCGGCGTCTCACAACTCCTGGACCGCACGAGCAATCTCGCGGTGCTGAGTCACCTACGCCGCGTGACATCCCCACTGACCCGATCCCAACCACACTTCGAAGCACGAGACTTACATTCCACGCAATGGGGCCGGCTCTGCCCCAACGAGACCCCTGAGGGGCCCAACTGCGGGTTGGTCAAGAACCTCGCCCTCACCGTCGAAATCTCAGAAGGATTCAATGAGAAGGATGTCGAAACCGTCCTACGCGAGTTCGGCATCAAGGAAATCACCAAGCACGTCACCGGCGCCCGCGTCTACCTCAACGGGGACCTCATCGGCATGCACCCCAACGGCGCAGACCTCGTCAAGAAACTCCGAGACCGCCGCCGCAAGGGCCTCCTCTCCAACGAGATCAACATCTGCTACGACGTTGAAGGCAACGACGTCATCGTCAACTGCGACTGCGGCAGACTGCGCCGCCCGCTCCTCGTCACCGAGAACGGCAAGATGACGCTCTCCCCCAAGTACATCGAGGAACTCAACGCCGGCAAGAAACGCTGGACCGACCTCATCAACGACGGCATCGTCGAATACATTGACGCCGAAGAGGAGGAGAACGCCCTCATCGCCCTCACCAAAGAAGACCTCACCCCGGATCACACCCATATGGAGCTCGACCCCATGTGTATCCTGGGGATCGGCTCCAGCCTCGTTCCCTACCCCGAGCACAACAGCTCGCCGCGTATCACCATGGGCGCAGGCATGGGCAAACAGTCCCTGGGCTTCGGCGCCTCCAACTACCGAATCCGCCCCGACACCCGCGGGCATCTTCTTCATTACCCGCAAGTCCCCTTAGTCCAGACGCATGCCATCCGCTACATCAAGTTCCGCGAGCGACCCGCCGGCCAGAACTTCATCGTCGCCGTCGCCAGCTTCCAGGGCTACAACATGGAAGACGCCCTCGTCATGAGCAAGGCGGCCATCGAACGCGGGCTAGCCCGCAGCACCTTCATCCGTACCTACAGCAGCGAAGAGAAACGCTACCCCGGCGGCCAGGAAGACCACTTCGAAATCCCCAACCCCGACTGCCGCGGCGTCCGCAGCGAAGACTCCTACAACAACCTCGGCGAAGACGGCCTCATCTCACCTGAGAGCGGGGTCAACGGCGGCGACGTCCTCATCGGCAAGACCTCACCGCCCCGGTTCCTCGAGGAACCCACCGACTTCCTGACGCCCCAGAAACGCCGTGAGACCTCCGTCACCGTCCAGCACGGCGAGGGCGGCATCGTCGACAAGGTCATGCTCTCCGAGTCCGTCAACGGCTCCCGCATGGTCAAGATCAAGGTCCGCGAACAGCGCATCCCAGAGCTCGGCGACAAGTTCGCCAGCAAACACGGCCAGAAAGGCGTCATCGGCTACATCGTCCCCACCGAGAACATGCCATTCACCGAGTCCGGCATGAGCCCGGACCTCATCATCAACCCCCACGCGATCCCCTCCAGGATGACCGTCGCCCACGTCCTCGAAATGATCGGCGGCAAGGTCGGCTCCCTGGAAGGCCGCACCGTCGACGGCACCGCCTTCAGCGGCGAATCCGAGGACAACCTCCGCTCCGCATTGATCAAGAACGGGTTCACACACAACGGCAAGGAGATCTTCTACGATGGCATGACCGGCAAGCCCCTGCATTTTGACATCTTCGTCGGCTGCATCTACTACCAGAAACTCCACCACATGGTCGCCGGCAAGATCCACGCCCGATCCCGCGGCCCCGTCCAGATCCTCACCCGCCAGCCCACCGAAGGCCGCGCCCGAGAGGGAGGACTGCGGTTCGGGGAGATGGAGCGCGACTGCCTCATCGGCCACGGCGCCTCCATGGTCATCAAGGACCGCCTCCTCGATGAATCCGACATCACGATGAAATACGTCTGTAACAACTGCGGGCACATCGCCATGATCGACCGCCATGGCCGCCTCCACTGCACCGTCTGCGGGGACAAGGCGGACATCCACCCGGTCGAGATGAGCTACGCCTTCAAGCTGCTCATCGACGAGCTCAATTCGCTTGTGGTCGTGCCACGAATCAAATTAGAATCACTGGTGTGAGGAGACTATGACAGAAGGACGAAGCATCACCAAGAAGATCGGGGCGCTGGAATTCGCAGTGCTCTCCCCAAACGAACTTCGCAAGATGAGCGCCACCAAGGTCATCACCGCGGACACCTACGACGACGACGGCTTCCCCATCACCATGGGCCTGATGGACCAGCGGCTCAGCGTCATCGAGCCCGGTCTGCGCTGCAAGACCTGCGGCCTGAAGGTCGGCAAGGACAAATGCCCTGGGCACTTCGGTCACATCGACCTCGCCATGCCCGTCGTCCACGTCGGGTTCGTCAAGACCATCCGCAACAGCCTGCGGGCCACCTGCCGGCGCTGCGGACGCATCCTCCTCCCCGAGAAAGAGGCGAAGAAACAGCGCGAGACCATCCAGAAGAACATGACGGATGGCCGCGACAACGGCTACATCTACAAAAGCATCATCAGCCAGGCGACCAAGCTGGACGCCTGCCCCCGCTGCGGCAACCCCGTCGGCAAGATCGACCTCGACAAGCCCACCTCGTTCCGAGAAAACGGCAAGAAACTCACACCAACCGAGATCCGGGAATGGCTTGAGAAAGTCCCGGACGAAGACCTCGAGCTCATCGACATCAACGTCAAAGCGGCACGCCCAGAATGGATGATCCTCACGGTCCTCCCTGTTCCCCCCGTCACCGTCCGACCATCAGTCACCCTCGAATCCGGGGAACGCTCGGAGGATGACTTGACCCATAAGCTCGTCGACGTCATCCGCATCAACCAGCGGCTCCAGGAAAACAGGGATGCTGGCGCCCCGCAGCTCATCGTCGAAGACCTCTGGGAACTCCTGCAGTACCACGTCACCACATATCTGGATAACCAGACCTCCGGGATCCCCCCCGCGCGTCACCGCAGCGGCCGCCCGCTCAAGACCCTCGCCCAACGACTCAAGGGCAAAGAAGGCCGGTTCCGCAGCAACCTCTCCGGCAAGCGCGTCAACTTCTCCGCCCGCACCGTCATCAGCCCAGACCCCAACCTCAGCATCAACGACATCGGCGTCCCCATCGAGATCGCCCGCGAGCTCACCCTCCCCGTCCACGTGACCCCAGCGAACTTGGAATGGTGCAAGCAAATCGTCAGCCAAACCACCGAAGGCGAGAAAGTCCCGGTCTACCGTCCGCACGTCAACTACGTGAAACGCTACCGCGAGGGCATCGAACAGCGCATCAAGGTCTCCGAGAAGAACGCGGTCGAAACCGCAGAGAAACTCGAGGTCGGCTACGTCATCGAACGCCAACTCATGGACGGCGACATCGCCCTCTTCAACCGACAACCCAGCCTGCACCGGATGTCCATGATGGCCCACCGCGTCAAAGTAATGCCCAACCGCTCCTTCCGCTTCAACCTCTCCGTCTGCCCACCCTACAACGCTGACTTCGACGGCGACGAGATGAACCTCCACCTCCTCCAAGGCGAAGAAGCCAAGGCCGAGGCAGAAATCCTCATGAAAGTCCAGGAAAACATCCTCTCCCCGAGGTTCGGCGGCGTCATCATCGGCGGCCTGCACGACCACATCAGCGGCTGCTTCCTGCTCACCTACAGCGACAAGGCCTTCAACAAGGAAGAAGCCGCTGAGCTGCTCTCCTCCTTCAAATACAAGGGCAAGATCCCCGAGCCCAACGACAACGGCATGATCTACGGCCGGGACATCTTCAGCGTCCTGCTCCCCAAAGACATCACCACGGAGTACAAATCCAAGGCCTGCTTCCACTGCGAAACCTGCCAGGCCCCCGACTGCCCACACGGCGCCTACGTCATCATCAAAAACGGCAAACTCAAACAAGGCATCATCGACGAAAACAGCATCGGCAGCTTCAAAGGCCGCATCATCGAACGCATCATCCGCGACCACGGCACCACCGCCGGCCGCGAATTCATCGACAACGTCACCAGACTCGGCATCAGCGTCGTCACCATGATGGGGTTCACCACCAGCATCGACGACGAAGACATCCCACCCGAAGCCAAACGCCAAATCCAAGAAGGCCTCGACAAAGCCCAGAAAAAAATCAACAACCTCGTCCAGGCCTACGAGAACAAGGAACTCGAGTCCCTCCCCGGCCGCAGCCTCGAAGAAACTCTCGAAATGGAGATCATGCGCGTCACCGGACGCGCCCGGGACATGGCAGGGGAGATCGCGAGCAAATACCTCGGCATGAACAACAGCGCCGTCATCATGGCCAAATCCGGCGCCAGAGGCAGCATGCTCAACCTCTCCCAGATGAGCGGCTGCGTCGGCCAGCAAGCCGTCCGAGGCGAACGCATCAGTCGCGGCTACAAATACCGCACCCTCCCCCATTTCAGAAAAGGAGACCTGGGCGCCAGCGCCAAAGGCTTCGTCGCCAACAGCTACAAGAGCGGCCTGAACCCCACCGAATACTTCTTCCACAGCATGGGCGGTAGAGAAGGCCTCGTCGACACGGCAGTACGGACATCACGATCCGGATACATGCAACGCCGGCTCGTCAACGCCCTCGAAGACCTCAAAGTCGAAACTGACGGCACCGTCCGGCACACCGGCGGCGAAATCATCCAATTCATCTACGGCGAAGACGGCATCGACCCCTCCCGCAGCATCAACGGCAAACCCATCGACCTCGACCGCATCATCTACGAAGTCAAACAGGAGGGCTAAACCCATGGCGACTAAAAAACCAGCCCCCAAGAAGAAGGCCGCACCCAAACCCACGGCACCCAAGAAAAAGGTCGCCCCCACACCCAAGGCCAAACCAGAACAAGTTAAAACCAAGAAGATTACCGAGAAAAAAGCAAAACCAAAACAGGTCATGCCCAAAGGCACCGTCCTCGCCAAAGCAACCACCGAGCCACACCGAAAAAAAACCGAGGCCCCCCCGATAGAACGCAAGATGATCCCCCCGCCAAAGAAAGAAGAAGAACCCGAAGAATACAAAAAACTCCGAGACGAGATCACCAAGGCCCTCAAAGGCCGCTTCCTCCCCGTCTCCATCATCGACGGCATCATCGACTGGATCATAAAAGACAAAAAACTCCATCCCAAACTCAAAACCATCATCGAAAAAGCCCTCGACGACTTCGCCCACAACCAAATCGACCCCACCGAAGCTTGTGGCATGGTCGCCGCCCAAAGCATCGGCGAACCCGGCACGCAAATGACCATGAGAACCTTCCACTACGCCGGCGTCGCCGAAATCAACGTCACCCTCGGACTCCCACGCCTCATCGAAATCGTCGACGCCCGATCCACCCCATCCACCCCAATGATGAACATCTACCTCAGAGATGAATACCGCGTCAACCCCGACCTCGCCAAGGATATCGCCAACAAAATCGAGATCACCAGACTCACCGACGTCGCCGACATCGAAATGGACCTCGCCACCATCAAACTCACCATCAAACCCAACGCCAAAACCATGGAGAAAAAAGGCATCACCCTCGAAGAAATCCTCGACAAAGTCTCCAACGTCAAAAAAGTCACCGCCACCCAAGAAAAAGACACCATCAAAGTCGAACTCGACGACCCCGGCTATAAAGCCATCCAAAACATCAACGAATCCCTTAAAAACCTCAAGATCAAAGGCATCGACGGCATCAAACGAGTCATCATCCGCAAAGAACCCAACGAAGGCTACGTCATCTACAGCGAAGGCAGCAACCTCAAGGAAGTCCTGGACATCGACGGCGTCGATCCCTACCGCACCACCACCAACGACATCCACGCCATCGCCCGAGAACTCGGCATCGAAGCCGCCCGCAACATGATCATCCAAGAAGCCTTCAGCACCCTCTCAGAGCAAGGCCTCAACGTCGACATGCGCCACATCATGCTCGTCGCCGACGTCATGACCGCAGACGGCACCGTCCGCGCCATCGGACGCCACGGCGTCAGCGGCGAAAAAAGCAGCGTCCTCTCACGCGCCGCCTTCGAAATCACCGTCAACCACCTCCTCCTCGCCAGCCAACGAGGAGAATCCGACACCCTCAACGGCGTCGCAGAAAACATCATCGTCGGCCAACCCGTCAACCTCGGCACCGGCGCCATCGAACTCGTCATGATCCACGGCAAACCAAAAAAGAAGGGAACATAATATGGTAGACATCAACAAAGCACTCAAAGACGTCGCAAAAAAAGGCACCATCATCATCGGCGAAAAACAAACCAAGGCCGCCATCCAAAAAAACACGGCCAAAGCCATCATCATCGCCAAAAACTGCCCCTATGCCGACACCCTCGCCCCCCTCGCCGACCAAAAGAACATCCCCACCTACACCTACCCCAACTCCGGGGTCGACCTCGGCCACAGCTGCGGCAAAAACTACGCTGTCGCCGCCATCGCCATCCTCGACGAAGGAGAATCCAACATCCTCTCCCTTATCAAACCCAGGAAATAAGACCACAATGACCGAGATAACCCTCAGTAACGACACCGTCCAATTCATCAACCTGGCCAGCAAACAAACCGGCGCCGGCATCCGCGACTGCATCGTCGAAAGCGACCTCATCGTTTTCGTCGTCGAAAAAGGCCAACTCGGCATCGCCATCGGCACCAAAGCCAAAAACCTCGAAAAACTCCGCTACCTCATCAAAAAAACAGTCAAATTCATCGAATACAACGACGACCCCAAAGCCTTCGTCCAAAACCTCTGCAAACCATACCAAATCACCAACGTCACCTTCGAAGGAGAAGGCGACGACACCGTCGCCAAAATCGAGGTCAACCCCCGAGACAAATCCAAACTCATCGGCAAAGGCGGACGAAACATCAACATGATCCGAAAAATCGCCAAACGACACCACCCCATACGCGACGTCCAAGTCATCTAGCCACTTCCTCTCTCTGTTGGGCTCGGTAATACTTTTATAGGGAAGAACATTCCCTGTTAAAGTGAGGCCTTGGTTGTGCGTATCCGTCAACACCCCATCCTTGATTTTTCAGCGCGGGAACCACTCCCCTTCACCTTCGACCATAAACCAATCACCGGTGAACAAGGTGATACCATCGCCTCAGCTCTGCACGCCGCCGGCGTCAAAGAACTGACTATCAGCCAGACGTATCACAGCCCTAGAGGCTTCTTCTGCGGCATCGGCAAATGCTCCTCCTGCCTCATGCGGGTTAACGGAATCCCAAACGTGCGGACATGCATTGCGCCTTTGCAAAAAGGCATCGAGGTTGAACGCCAACAGGAGCGCGCAGCGCCCCCGGCCGCACCATTCCATGGCCTGGGAACACGGAAGATAACGACTGATGTCTTCATCGTTGGCGCAGGCCCCGCGGGGCTCTGTGCAGCGATCCAGGCCGCGTCTCAAGGGGCCAAGGTCCTCCTTGTCGATGAGAATCCCCGACTCGGGGGGCAGCTCATAAAACAGACTCATAAGTTCTTTGGATCTCGGCAGGAGCGTGCTGGGACACGGGGTATCGATATCGCTACACAGCTCGAGGCAGATGCCCGTAAATATGAGGCTGAAGGCAAACTCGTGATTATGGCTGAATCCACAGCGATTGGTGCTTACGAAACCTCAGAAGGCTACCGGTTCGGGGTTGTTGAGCGTATTAACTATAATTCCCGGCTCTATGATGTTCGGTGCGGGGCTGCGATTCTTGCATGCGGCGCTATGGAGAACATGCTATTGTTCCCTGGGAATGACCTCCCTGGTGTCTACGGTGCGGGCGCGGTTCAGACATTGATGAATGTCTACGGGGTGAAACCCGGCGAACGCGTGCTTATGGTCGGTGCTGGGAACGTCGGTCTCATTGTCTCGTACCAGCTTCTCCAGGCGGGTATCGTGGTTGATCGGGTTGTCGAAGCGGCATCTACAATCGGCGGGTATCATGTTCATGCGGCTAAACTTCGCCGCTGCGGGGTCCCGATTCATACCTCGCATTCCATTCAAGAAGTCTACGGGGATTCTTCGGTCGAGGGCGCTGTCGTTGTCACGCTTGATTCCAAGTGGAAGCCGATTCCTGGGACCGAAGAGGATGTCCCGTGTGACACGATCTGCCTTGCGGTTGGGCTGACGCCGTCGACCCGGCTATTGTCTCAGCTTGGTGTGTCACTGACACAGGTTCCTGAGGCTGGTGGATTCGTCGCTCTCCATGACGATGCATTGCAGACCCATAAGCCACGTATCTATGTTGCGGGGGATGCTTCGGGGATTGAGGAGGCGTCAACCGCGATGGTTGAGGGGAAGATCGCGGGATGCGACGCTGCGAACGCCTTGGGATATTCAGTTGATGCGGGGGTCCTGGCACGTTTTCAGGAGGAAGTTGACCGGTTGCGTGCCGGACCTTTCGGTGAGAAGCCTCGTCGGGCGAAGGCTCGTATCGAGGCGTTGATGAGGGAGCAGCATGCCTGAGTATACTCGCACCGGTGTCCTTTTGAAAGAAGATCTCTTGCAGATTCCAAGCGCGAAGCAGCTGGAGAAGGGTGTTGCTTTCATCGAGTGTGTGCAGGAAATCCCGTGTAATCCGTGTGTGGATGCCTGTCCGGTACATGCGATTAGCATGAAGGATATCAATGCGCCGCCATATGTTGATTTTGATCGATGCACGAGTTGTTTAAAATGTCTCGGTGTCTGCCCTGGCCTGGCGATCTTCTTGGTGAAGGTGAAGGATGGGAAGGGGTGGGTCACGGTTCCTTCTGAGTTTCTCCCGGTTCCTGCGGTCGGCGATCGTGTCGAGGCATTGGACCGTGAAGGAGCGTCACGCGGTTTTGCTGTCGTGACTCGTGTAGTGAAGGCGAAGAAGACGATACTGATTACGGTCGAGGTTGATCCATCTCTTGTAATGGATGTGCGGAATATTCGGGTGCGGGTATGAAACGCTGTATTGTGTGCCGCTGCGAGGATATCAGTGAGGAGGATGTATTGAAAGCGATTCGCAGCGGATATACTGATATCGAGGAGCTGCGCAAGAAGCTGCGGATTGGGATGGGGCCGTGCCAGGGCCGGGTGTGTGTGCAGCTCGTGGCGAAGATCCTTGAAAGGGAGACAGGGTTCCCGGTTGGTCAAATGCGGATGCCGACGGTGCGGTCGCCGCTTGTTCCGGTTTCACTTGGTACTTTGGCGTGTGAGGATGATGAAAAGCAAGGCTGACGTTGTGATTATCGGTGGGGGGGTGAACGGCTGTTCTCTGGCGTATCAGCTGGCGAAGCGGAAGCTGGATGTCGTGGTGGTGGAGAAGGGGTATTTGAGTTCTGGGGCGACGGGGGCGTGTGGGGCGGGGATCCGTCAGCAGTGGTCGACGCGGGAGAATGCGTTGCTTGCGATTCAGAGTGTAAAGATTTTTGAGGGGTTGAGTAAAGAATTGGGGGAGGACATCGAGTTCCGTCAGGGTGGGTATTTGATAGCGGTGCATGACGAGAAGGAGCTTGTGCAGGCGGAGCGGAATGTGGAAATGCAGCGGTCACTGGGGTTGAAGGTCAACGTGTTGTCTCCGGGGGAAATCCCGCGGATTGCGCCGTTGCTGGATGTGGAGGGGATGCGGGTGGTGGCGGCGACGTTTTGTCCGACGGATGGGCATGCGAATCCGTTTCTGACGACGTTTGCGTATGCGAACGCGGCGAAGCGGCATGGGGCGACGTTCCTGACCCATACGGCGGTGACGAAGCTGACGGTGCGGAAGAAGGCGATTGCGTCTGTGACGACGGAAAAGGGGGAGATAGGTGCTCCGGTCGTGGTGAATGCGGCGGGGGTTGCGTCGAAGGAGATTGCGGAGCTGGTGGGTGTGTCGTTGCCGTTGACGCCGTTTCGGAAGGAGATTATGGCGACGGAGCGGCTGGAGCCGTTGTTTGAAGCGATGGTGATTTCGTTTAAGGATGGTATTTATTTTAGTCAGCAGAAGGAGGGGCAGATCGTCGGCGGGATCCCGATTCCGGAGGAGCACAGCGGGTTTCGGACGATGCCGACGTTTGCGTTTTTGCAGCATATGTCGAGGACGTTGACGCGGTATGCGCCAGTGCTGCGGCACGTGAATATGCTGCGGCATTGGACGAGTTTCTATGATGTGACGCCGGATGCGCGGCCGATCCTGGGTGAGGTTCCGTCGGTGAAGGGGTTCGTGCAGTGCAATGGGTTCAGCGGCCATGGGTTCATGATCTCGCCGATGGTGACGAAGCTGTTGACTGAGCATATCGTGGATGGGAAGACCCCTGAAGTTCTAGAAAGCCTGCGGCTTGACCGATTCAAAGGGGGCTCCATGGACAGAGAGCTCTCCGTCGTCGGGTAGGCGGCAGGACCCTGTTTATATCAAATATGATATATTTTCGATTCTCGTCGTTTATACCAAATATGATATATTTGTCTTGATCAATCGAAGGGCCTGTTGAGTAAAAAGTGAGTTATTTATTGTGTGGGTTGACGCGTTTGATGAAGAGGAACCGTAGGTTCTTAAGGCCGTCCTTGAAGCTTTCGAGCTTCACCTGTCCTTCGCGCGTGTAGAGGGTGGCGGGGATCTCTTTGGCCTTAACGTCTTTGGCGGTGAACATGCTGATCTTGATTTCCTCGGAGAACGGCATGCCGTCGTTGAAGGTCTCCAGGGACGGGATCTTCTTAAGGGCGTCGGCGCGGAAGACCCACATGCCAGACTGGGAGTCGCGGATGTGGGTGAGAAAGAGGACGTCTAGGGCGAGGTTGAGGGTGAGGTTGCCGAATCGGTGTTTCAGGGTCATGGCGCCGTGGCTGATGTGGGCGAAGCGGTCGGTGGTGATGAAGTCGAGGTGCTGGTCCAGAAGCAGGGTGACGTAGTCGTGGATTCGGTCGAAGGGGTAGGTGGCGTCCGCGTCGCCGGTCACGATGATGTCTCCGGTGGCCTTGGCGATGCCGGTCTTGTAGGCGCGGCCGTAGCCTTTGCGCGGCTCGATGATGACTTGGGCTCCTTTTGCGGCCGCGATGGCGCGGGTACGGTCTGTCGAGTTGCCGTCGACGACGAGGATCTCAAGCTCCCAGCCGTTGGTCTGTAGGGCGTTGGTCTGGATGGCATCGATGGTTTTCCCGATGCCGGTTTCCTCGTTGAGGGCGGGGATGACGATGCTGATCTTCAAGCTTGGGTCCTCCAGGGAGGCTACATTGAATCAGGGATTAAAAGGGTTACGTGGAGAAAAATAGTTAAAAAAGGGGTGAGAAGGGGGAAGAGGTTCCCCCTAGTGGTTGGCACTAGTTGCGCCGCCTGCGGATGAGCAGGAAGGCGATGCCGGCTGCGATGAGCAGGGTGACCAGTTCGAAGCCGGGGATGCCTCCGCCGGGTCCGACGCTGATGCTCTGGCTGGCCGATTCGTAGTTCCCGAAGGTCGCCGTGATGGTGTAGTTACCCTGTGTCGATGGGGCCTTCATGGTGACGACTCCGCCTGCTCCCGTGTGTACTGTCGTGCCTTGCAGGGTCACAGTGGCACCGATGATCGCGGTGCCGGTGTCGTCAGCGACGGCGATCTGGAAGTCTTGTCCAGCCTTGATGTTGCTGGTGAGCACCGCGATGATCAGCTTCGGCACGTTCAAGACCGTCACTTGGGCGGTGGCGTCGGCGTAGCCGACGGCGGTGGCGGTGATGGTGTAGGGGATGTTCGTGGCGACGCTGGGTGCGGTGAGGGTGATGTGGCCGTCCGTGGTCGTGGTCGTGGTCCCGGCGAAGGTTATAGTGACGTTGACGCCGGTGACGAGGGTGCTGCCGCTCTTGATGTCAGCGGTGATCTGCTTGCCTTCGTCGACTGAGGGTGACGTCAGGATGATGCTCATCGGGTTGCGGCCGCCGGCGATGATGTAGAACGGGTTGTCCGGGTCGGAGGCGTTCTCGATGAAGATGGTGACGTTCCCGCTGGCGAGGGCGTTGACCGCGAAGCTGACTTGGCCTGCGGAGTCGGTCTTCTTGCCGGTCGGGAGTTTCGCCAGGACGCTGGTGAGGTTGGTGCTGTTGTAGCGGTCAAGGCTTACCCAGACGTCGGCGATCGGCTGGTGCGTGGCGGGGTGGGTGACCGTGATCACGACGGTGATCGCCTCGTTGATGTAGATGTTGGCGGGCACGGGGGTCGCTGTGGCGGTGGTGACGCGGGTCAGCCCGTCGGCGGGTCGGTCTTCTCCATCGCTGGGTTCGAAGCTGTAGGTGATGTTGCCGAGCATGTCGGCGTTGAACCCGGTGACGGTTCCGACACCATCCTCAATGGTGATCTGGAGTGGGCTGGTCTCGTTGGGGTCTGCTCCGCTGGGCGCGCTGGTGACGTTGTTGAGGGTCAGCAGTCCGCTGTAGGCGGGGGTGACTTGGAAGGTGATGTTGGTGTCGTTGTCGATGTGCCAGGCGAGGGCGCTGGGGGAGCTGGCGACGCTGTATTTGGTGACGGTGATGGTCGCGTTGTTGTCCTGGCTGTCGTCGGTGTCGTTGTAGGCGAAGAGGTGGAACACGCCGCCGGAGAGCGGGATCTCCACGTCGGTGAGGCTGTAGTCGCCGGTGTTGTCCCAGGCATCGTCGCCGGTGACGAGGGCGCCGGTCTCGTTATAGAGGGCGATGGTGAGGCCGCTTGAGGCTGGGTGTCCGCCACCGGTCCGTCCGACGGTGATGTTGTAGGTGGTTGCGTTGCCGGCGTAGGAGGTGGTTGGCGTGCAGTTGACGGTCATGTCGTGGTTCCTGTCCATGAGCACCGTTGCGTAGCCCCAATACCCTGTGGTCATGATCGCAGCAATGGTGATGTTCTGCGGGGCTACGTCGGGCTGGTCGTCAGCGATGATCCAGAAGGTGTATTCGCCATTCTTTCCGTTTCCAGCTGTGTTATCGCCAGTTGTGTCATTGAATTCACCAAGAATATCGTTTTCCCACATTGCGTAGACATGCGCTGTTTTCACGTTGTCGCCGTCGACATCGGTGACGGTGACGGTGAGGTTGAAGTCATTGCCGACCGTGAATTTCGACGCGGCGGGGGTGACGGTCGTCCCGTTGATGATGTTGATGGTCTGTGAGGCGGTCCCGTTGTCCGGCCAGTCGATGGTGACGGTGATATGGCCGCCAGGCTTGGTCGGGGTGACATCCGCCTTCCATTCGCCATGGCCTGCGCCTGGGTATGCGTCGACGGGGTAGAGGATGTCGCCGCTGATGGTGATGTTCTGCTCATCGTCCTTGGCGCTGAAGCCGTAGTAGGGCCATTCGCTGTTCTTGCCGTAGATGGAGAAGTCGATGGTCGTGATTGTTGCATGGCCAGAGGCGGGTATGTAAGTGGGGACGTCGATCTTCTTGTTGCTGGGGCTGTTGAGGAGGAGTTGGACGGGTGGGTGTGAGCTGCTGATGGTGAATCCGGCGGAACCGTTGAAGTTGTCACCGTCGGCAAACACGACGCTCCACGATCCATTCACGGTCTGTGATGCGGCGTGCGTGATGGTGTAGAGGTTGGTCCAGGGGGTCGGGTTGTCGCCGAACCAGGGCATGGTGATGGTGTAGTTGCCGAGTGTTTCATCCGTGATGGTGAAAGCGCCGCTGGTATGGTCGAGGTAGAGGTGACCGCCTTTCTTGAGGCGAATGGCGCCGATACCCGGGTCTAGCCCTATTCCTGTCTGGTTCGTGACGTTGACGTCAATGTGGATGGGGTATCCCCAGTAGAAGCTGGTGTTGGAGAGCACGATGTTGAGGTAGGGCGCTTTGGCCGCGGTCTTCACATCGAAGGTGACTTGGCTGGCGTTCTTCTCAGGGGGGTTCCAGGGGCCCATATCGCTGTAGGTGTAGTTCGCTGGGAAGTCCGGTGCCCCGATGTTTCCATATTGGGCGCTGTAGTTCTCACCGTTCTGGTCTGGGTAGCGGTAGGCGACGGATGTATCGAGGTCGCGGTAGGCCTTGACGGTGTAGGTCCCGACCATGCCAAAGTAATCCTGGTAGTCGAGGGCGATGGATTGTCCGTTGGACCGCCAGCTGTGGTAGATGGTGGCGTTGCCGGGGTCTGTGATGGAGACCATGCAGCCGGTGTCCCCTTTGGTGTCGACGGTGACGGTCAGAGAGCCGGACTGGTCGTAGTAGATATTAGGGATGGACTCAATGGAGTAGACGGTGCTGGTGTTGACCCAGATGAATCCCGTGAATGAGGTGGGGTCGTCGGATGCGTGGATAGCGTTGTTGTCGAAGATCCAGAGACCGGAACGGTTGAAGGTGATGGCTGAGCCGCCGGTGTCTAGGGCGGTGCTGTTCTTAATCTCGCTGACCTCGACGGTTTGGTCCGGGTCGTTGCCGATGTAGAAGGGTTTCCAGGTCATAAAATAGGCAGAGTTGCTGTAGTTTTGGTATACGGGGTAGAAGAGACGGTAGGTGTGTGCACCGTACGGGTTCCCGCCCGCTGTGTCCGTGAACTGTGATGAGTTGATTTTAATGGCACCGCTTGCGTAGGATTGTCCGTAGACAATGTCGGTCGTGGCGTTACCGTAGATATTCACACCAGGTGTGAGCACTGGGGCAGCCCGTACGTTATGACTATTTAAAACTATGAAGGTCGAGAACAGCATAAGGCTGACGACAATCATAGCCATCATTTTGTTTGCTTTCATCTTTTGTTTCCTCCTAAATCTGTTGGTTTTCATACTTTTCCAGTTGAGCGCCGGCAAAACGGTTCACACCGTGAACCAAGATAAGTTGACCTACTGTAACCACGTCAACTTATATCTATAGTCTCACCGGACCTCACCGGAGGTTATTCACAACCCTCCTTATATAGGTTGCGCTTTTCCTTATCTTATAAACCGTTATTGGTACAAAATTTAGATTATTATAGACTGGCCTGCGTTGATTTTGGGTTGTTATCAAAACATTGTGCGCCACCTCGCGTGCAGCCATGGGCACAGCAATCACTCCGTTTCTATTAAGGAGTTCTGGAACGAGGCTTGGACGATACTTAATCCTTTATGGTACAGCGTTTTGATTGACCGCGTTCATGCCAGAGCCGGTGCACCGTACAAGACCTGAAATGAATAAATACATCTATTGTATTCTCGGTGCTATCCCCCCGCCTTAGCTCAGTCTGGCTGGAGCGGCCGGCTGTAGACCCTATCGGCCGTGACCGGCAGGTCCCCGGTTCAAATCCGGGAGGCGGGACTCCCTCTTTTTCACGGTGGTTCATTTGAAATACCCCGGGGAGATTACCCGGGGTGATGGCGAAGGTACGAAGCGTTGGGCTCCGCGTCCCCCTCCTGCAAGCGGAGGAGGCGCGCCGGCTGCTCCAGAGCCAAGGGTTGCTCCGCCACGACCTCCGCCTGATTACATCCAAGCATCACATCTTCTTCCCCATCTCCCGTCGGCCATCGCCGGCTCCTTTTGGGGAGATCATCGAGCATGCCTTCGAGCCGCGACAGGAAAGGACCCCGTCGTACCAGGATGCTGCGGCCATCCCTGCCGCCTTGAAAGGCCTCCTCCCCACCTCCTATGATATTGTGGGCGCGATCGCCCTGGTGAAGCTCCCCGAGGAACTGGACCGCTATGCCTTAAGGGTCGGAGAGGCCATGTTGAA
This sequence comes from Methanobacteriota archaeon, assembly GCA_963769885.1. GTDB lineage: Archaea > Thermoplasmatota > E2 > DHVEG-1 > DHVEG-1 > CAIRCU01. The sequence goes on along the minus strand of CAVYNH010000006.1, from coordinate 618,573 downwards.
GACAAACCCTCATCTGAGGAGCGTCTGCCAGGTCGAGCCAGTCACCGGGGAGCTGCGGGTCCGCGGATGCCGGGTCATCGCCGGCGCCCAGGACACGGTGACGACGCATCTTGAGTACGGGGTGCGGTTCATGGTCGACGTCGGGTCCATCTACTTCTCCCCTCGGTTGTCGAATGAGCGGCGGCGCGTCGCTGGCTGCGTAGCGGATGGGGAACGAATCGTGGATCTTTTTGCGGGGGTCGCCCCGTTCAGCATCATGATCGCGAAATACGCGCATCCGGTGGTGGTGTATGCGATCGATAAGAACGAGAGGGCTGTTGAGTTCGCGCGGCGAAACGTCGTCTTGAACCAGGTGGGAGACCGCGTAGAGGTCATCCAGGGCGACGCGCGGGATGTGGCGCGGCTCGTCCCAGGGAAGGTCGATCGGATCATCATGAACCTGCCGTTCTCCGCGCATGCCTTCCTGGGAGCGGCGCTGTCGGTCGCGGCGGATGAGTGTATTCTTCATTATTATGATATCCTCGCGGAGGAGGCGATCGAGGCACGATGGCGTGCGTTGACGACGACCGCTGCCGGCACGGGGTTTCGCATCGAACGGGACCGGGCGCGTCGGCTCAAATCCTATTCGGCTAGAGAATTTTATATAGGAATGGACATTACCGCTACGAAAGAGCCTGCCGCTGTAGCTTAGCCCGGAAGAGCGGCTGATTTGTAATCAGCAGGCCGGGGGTCCAAATCCCTCCAGCGGCTTACAAGTAAGGTTAAAATCCCTCACTGAATTTCCGTAGTGATGAAAATCCATAATCCGGGCAGGTGCCTTCAAGAGACTGTGAAGAAAGTTGATCCGAGGAGTACGGCTCCGTGCTTCCCTTAAAGAAGAAGCCTCTGCAGGCCATCGATATCGGGATAAAGCTGCTGATGGGATATCACAAATACCAGAGCTCGTTCTCCCCTATCGTCCTTGACCCACGCCCCGCCACGCTCTTCGTCAAAAATCTGAAGATAGATCATCCTTTGACGGCGGTGGAGGTTGGCGTGGCTGGCGGGTTCAACGCTCAGGCGAACCTGAAATTGTTGAACCTCGGGAAGTACTACCTCGTCGATCCGCTGACGCCATACGTCGATCAGGAAGGGAAGCCATCGGATTTCTCAGGGTGCGTCAACAAGTTGAAGAAGCTGGAGCGGAAGCATAGGTCGGTCGTGTTCCTCCGTCAGACGAGCAAAGAAGCAGCCGCCGTCATCCAGGAGCCATTAGACTTTGTCTACCTTGACGGAAATCATGAATATGAGTATGTCTTAGAAGACATTGACTTATGGTGGCCGAAGGTGGCTCCCGGCGGTGTCTTGGCAGGCCATGACTTCACTGCCGGATGCCCGGGCATCATCCGAGCGGTGGTTGAGCGTTTCGGCTGGGATTTCCATAGTCAAGAATGGGATTGGTGGGTGCAAAAACCCAAGGCGTGACCACGAGTCCCCCCTCGCTTGTTTTTCTTCCGTAGATTATTGGCGTCAACGAGGTTTTTTATTAAGTATCGCTGGATTGCGGATGATTGGATTGGGATGTGGGATGACGGCAGAGAAGCCATATATTTTTTGGTTCCCGATACCCCTGATGCAGCAGGTGGACGCAAGGAAAAATCGAACCTCTTGCGGTTCAACATCCTACTACGAAGAAGGAGGCCTATGATTCATCATCTGTGATGCTTTAGTAAGGCTCGGAATCCAATCTCGACTCTTCTTTATTACAGAAAATATTCAAACAGCAAAAAAAACCGGAACAGGGAAAGAAATTGTATGAAAATACGAGCAAGGGATGGCATGGGCATATTAAGATAATTTCTTTTTAATAAAAAAAATAGAAGGGGGGGGGCATCCTGGATGCCCCGATGGAGGCCTACTTAGAGCATCTTCTTCACGGAGATCGTCGCATTAGCTAGGTTGCTGGCCTGGTCATAGGCGGTGACTTTGATGACGTGCGGCTTGGGTAGGAATCCTCCGCTTATGTCCCAGACATATTGGTAAGGTTCGCTGGTCGCATTGCCTACAATCTTATCGTCGATGAAGAACTGGATCTTCCCGATACCGCTGCCGTAATCGGTGGCGTTGACAGTGATCGTAATTTTCTTGATGATAAGTGTGGTAGTAAAGAGGATGCGTGAGAAGCCGTCGTTGTCGTTAAAGTAGAGGTAGCCGTTGAGTGGCTTTAGGATTCTCACTGTCGGTGGAGTCGTATCGGGGATGGCGCCGGTGGTAAACGACCAGACGGGACTTGAGGTGTTCAAGTCGTTATCCGAGGCGACGATCTTCCAGTAGTAGGTGGTTTCGAAGTCCATGTTGCCGGTATCCCAGGTGGTGGTAGTTTGATGTGTGGAGCGGCGCGGCGGTGGATTGGTGGTTCCGAAGTAGACGTCGTAGTAGAGTGTCTCGCCGTCAGGGTCGCTGCAGGTCCAGCTGAGGTCTTTGTTGATGGGGACATTGGTAGCGCCGTTCGCGGGGTTGGGACTGGAGGGGGCGTTGGGTGGGCGGTTGGGTATCGTCGTGAAGGACCAGACGGGGCCCGCAGTGGTCGCTCCCCATTCGTCGGTTGCGGCGACTTTCCAATAATAGGTGGTGTTGTGTAGCAAGGTCCCTGGGCTGTAGGTCAGTGTGGTTTGCTGTGCCTTGAATGGTGGTGGGTTGGTGGTTCCGAAGTAGATATTGTATTTCGTGAAGTCGTGGTCGGTGTTCGTGCAGGTGCAGCTAAGTTGTGTGTTAATCAGGACATTGGTGGAGCCGTTGGCTGGATTCGGGTTGCTGGGGGTGCCTGGGGGGGTGTTGACATAAGTGCCGACTTGGACGGCGGTGGCGTCATCGACGTAGTAGGCGTTGAAGGGGTATCCGCTGGGTGGGTAGGAGTAGCCCGTGTGTTGTTCAGGATTGAAGAGGGCGCCGATGACCATGATGTTGCCGCTCTGGATGGACCCAAAGGTATGGCCGTTGCCGTCGTTGTGGTTCGCGCCGATCCACGTGTTGGTGTTCGTCCAGGTGCCGCTGACTGGGATGTTGAGGTCCTGGTTTTGGGCGTAGTCGAGGAAGGCCATGGTGAAGGGGTGGCTTTGGGTGTCGACCCAGCCGAGAGTGGACAGATCTTCGCAGACGTAGACGCGGATGTGCCCCGTGTAGGGGGTGGTGTCGTTGTTCCAGACTTTTGCGGTGATGTCCATAGTCGCAGAACCCAGCCAGTTAACGGTGAGTTGGATGTCGACGTTGGCGGGAACCCTGGCGCCGCTTTGGTTGAGGTAGGTGCGGTATCCTGATTCAGCAGAGGGCTCCGAGCCTGCTCCGACGGAGACTTTGTATCCTCCATCGAAATAGGCGGTGGGAGCTCCATAGAGATTGTATTCGCTGCAGCGTTGCGACGCATGAGTATTGCCCACGGGGGGGCTTCCATACGAGAAGACGAGGCAGATGTAGTAGAAGGGGTAGTTCCCGTTGTTGTAGAGCCAGCTGAGGGCTTGACGGGCGTAGGGGCAGTAGGGGCATGATACTCTGGTTCCGTCTTCTACGAGAACCTTGTGGGTGAATACCCGATTTTGTTGTGATTGGTTGGCTGTCGGCGTGGTAGGTCCATTAGCTGGTACGACGACCGCGCCTAGGATGAATAGGCCTACGATACAAATTCCTAGTATTTTCTTCATGTTGGTGGTACCTCCGGTAAGGGATGTTGCTGAGAGTCGACGGTGTTGTGTCGACGTCACTTGGAGAAAACCTTCCCTTCTATAGTAAGAATGCTTGAATTTTTATTTAAATATTCCTGTTGATTGATATTTAGGGTTTTGGTGCGAAAACAGCTTTACTCCCGGTTCCCGCACAAGAGGATATTCTTCCTTTATGCGGGGGGAGGGAGCGGGCGTAGTTCACCGATGTCTTTATAAGGTTTGAGGGGATTCCGTTGGCTCGGATTGGGATGCTGGATGACAACAAAGAAGTTGTATAATTTTCGGTTACCGATACCGTTGATGCAACAGGTGGATTCAGTCTGTGATAATCGAACGGAGTACATCACCAAGGCCGTGCAGGACGCTCTGCAGCGGCAGATGCTGTCGTCCGGCACCGCGAACCAACCGTACCTGCAGGAGTACATCGAGCATCTGAAGAAGGAGGCGGCCGAGTGGAAGGCCGCGGCGCTCCACGTCTCCGGGCTGCCCTCGGACTGCAGTCTTGCTGATCCTCCCCAGCCGGCACCCGAGATGGAAGAGCCGATGACGACCCTCGGGAAGGCGTTGTGCGACGAGGAGCTCCATCTGGAGATTGACGAGACGCTGCGGACGCTTGAGGAGAAGCCCCGGACGCCTCATCCCTAACTCATCCTTTTTTTCTTCCCTGGTATCTAAGGATCTATTCTCTGTTTTTTGAGTAAGTGCTAGAGGACGGTGTTGTGGTCGTTCTGTGATTCTGTCAGGGCATGCTTAAATACCCTCAATGACACAAGTTAACAGGCAACAGCCTTTGGAGAGGTGAGAAGAGCACCGTGCCCTGGAAGATCACGAAGCCGTCGTCAACCCGCTTCATCGAGCTTGACGTCCTCCGAGGGTTCGCCCTCATGTTCATGATCCTGTTGCATCTCATGTGGGACCTGGATTATTTCGGCATCCTGAAGCTCAATACCGGATTCTACCAGTCCAACGTAATCGTCCAAGTCCTCTTCTTCTCCATCGTCGGCGTCTGCCAGTCGCTGAAGGCCAACACCGGGGATCTCACGGCCGAACAGCGTCGGAAGAAGACCTGGAAGATGGCGACCCGCGGGTTGTACATCCTTGGCTTGGGGATGGCCCTCTCCCTGGCGACCCTCGTGGTCATGCCGGACCGGCCGATCTTCTTCGGCGTGCTGCACTGCATCGGCTGCTCCATCCTGCTGAGCATCCCGCTGCTGTGGCTGCGGGAGAAGGCGATCCTCGTGGCGCTGCCCTGCATCGCCGCGGGCATCGTTCTGGGAAACATCACCGTCCTGGCACCGAACTACCTTCAATTGATGGTCGGCCTGCACCAAGCGGACGTCATGAGACATACCATTGACTACTTCCCACTGCTCCCCTGGTTTGGGGTCACGATGCTGGGCGTCGCTATCGGCAGTCTGCTGTATAAGAACAATACCAGGCAGTTCAGAATCCCGGAGCTGTCAGGCTCCAGTCCTGCGAAGTTCTGCTCCTGGTGCGGACGGCATACCCTCTCGATTTATCTTATTCACCAGCCGGTGATTGCGGGCGTGCTGTGCCTGCGGGTCCTCTTCTAGCTACAGAAGCAGGTAAAAAGAGAAGGGTAGAATGCAGGTCATCCCTACCCATTGTCCTGGGAGTTATGCTTGATTAACTTCATTCTATCCTAGCTTCCTGGTCGGAATCGATTGCATTGCAACGTTCCCGACCACCCGAAAACCAGTCAAGCCTGCGGTTGATTGTTCAGCCGCTGACAGCCGGCGTTTTGTGCCTACGGGTCCTCTTCTCAGACAGGGCCGGCAAGATAAAGGTCTTGGCACCAACGCCCGCGCACCAGAGGAAGGCAGGGGCTAACACGCAGATCTCGGGGATGGCGGCGCCAGGGAACAACCAGAACCACCCGGTCGCGACCAGGGCGATACAGGACACCCCCCGCGAGCTTTTCACGAACACCTGATCTCCGACGGAGGGATGGAACCAGAGGAAAAGAAAAACACCAACGAGCAGAAGGAAGAACGACACTGAAATCAGCCAGTGAACCCAATAGATCGACTCAGGAACGAACCCGACCCCAACAAGCAGGACGGCGGCAAGACCCAATATCATCCCCCCAATCCGAGAAACCCGCAATCGGATACCTATGGAAAACAGGAACAGAAGCACACCGGTACAGACCATCGTCCCGTTAAAAAGCAGGCAGGAGCCAGGGGCGATACCCAGATCGCTGATCGCGTTCACCGTCCACGAAAACCACGGGGCAGCCTGCAGCGCGAACACGACGCCGAGGAACAACGTCACAGGAACGAGGACCCCGGCCACGCCAGCAAGGAGCAGGACAGAGGACAGCACACGATCTCTCATGTATCTCTACACGAGAGGCTGACCTCCGACCTATAAATACCTTATTCGACGCCTATTTCCTTTTTCGAAGCAACACCAAGGCAACCGCGGTCGCCGCTAGCACCCCCGCGACCTCAAATCCCGGGGTCTTCTTCGGCGGCGCCGCGACTACCGCCGCTGCGTTCGCCGTCGTCACCGTCCCCGTGTCATCTTTGACCTGAAGGACGACAGTATAGCTGCCGGCTTTCGAAAACACATACGACCCGTAGGGAGCAGAGTTCCAGTCAGTCTCATAGACGCCGTCCCCATTGAAATCCCAGTGGTAGGCGACAACCGTCCCATCAGTGTCGTAGCTGCCGGAGGCGTTGAACAGCACCAGTTGGTTCGTCAAGAAGTGAGGGACCGCTGCGATGACCGCAACTGGTGGCAGGTTTTCAGACAGGTTGCCGGCTACGGTCACCGTTGTCGTAGAGAAGTTGCTACGGCCGTCCACATCAACGACGGTCAAGGTCACGGTGTAGAGTCCGGTTTTGGTGTAATTATGCACAGGGTTTTTCGCGAGAATCTCGCTGGTGCCGTCCCCAAAGTTCCACCGATAGAACAGGAGCGACGCGTTCGAATCGGGGTCGTAGCTGCCCGACCCGTCAAAGGCAAAGAGCTGGTCCCTTCGCACCCGGTACGGTCCGCCGGGGTCGGCGATCGGTTTTTTGTTCAATGGCGGGCGCTGGCGGGTCGTAAAGAACCAGATGTTCGACCGGTTTTCTTGCATGGAGTCGTTGGAGATTGCGTACCAGGCAAAGGTGGTGTCGAATGGTAGGATGTATAAGCAGGAGGCGTTGGTATTGTTCCTCACGTAGCGGGCGGTTCCGAGTTTCTGGTCGTTCGCCGCGTTAAAGAAGCTGACGGTGAGGAAGGGGCTGTCGGTGTCGTTGACGTGGACGTAGAGGGTGACTTTCAGGCCGATGTTTTCTTTGTCGTCCGCGGGGGAGGGGCGGCAGGGTTTCTGTGGGGCTTTGAGGAAGTCGCCGAGCGGGAACTCATCTCGGCCAGTGGTGAAACGGTAGGGGACGTCGCCGATGGTGTCGTGGTTGAGGTCGATGTTGTTGTAGTCACCCCAGTAGTTGCCGTGGCTGTCGTTGTTCCAGGCGTTGCCTCCATCGTCTCGGGCGTTGGGGGTGTTGTTGTTGAGGTGGTTCTCGGTGAAGAGGTTGCCGTGGCTCCAGACGTCGACCGCCATGCCGGTGGAGCTGGAGTTCTTGACTCGGTTGCCGATGACGAGGCTGTCGGTGAGGGTCAGGGACATGCCCATCTGGTTTTTGTCAAGGGTGTTCCATTTGATAGTGGCGCCCGTCGAGGTGAGTCGCATTCCAATGGTGGTGTGCATAATCGTGTTGTTCTTCAGGAGGGACCCCTGGTCTTGGTTGAGGTAGATGCCGTCGAGGCTGATGTTTATCAGGGTGTTGTTGCTGATGTTCGAGTATTGGGTGGTGCGGGTGTAGATGCCGTAGCTGCAGTTCTCGAACCGGTTGTTGAAGAGGATGTTGTGGTTTGAGTTGAGGATTGTGATGCCGGTATTGGTCGCGTTGAGGAGGATGTTGTCGGAGAAGACGTTGTTGTCTGAGTATTGGACGGAGATGCCTTTGGTGATGTTGACGGTGTTGCCGACGATGGTGTTGTCGCCGGCGTGGTCCAGGAGGATGCCCCAGCAGGTGGACTGGTTGCAGGTGTTTTTCTGGAGGATGACGCTGTGGGCGGCGACGCGGATCAGGGCGTCGTTGGGGTTGGTGAGGTAGTTGAGGCTGTCTCTGACCGTGATGTTCTCCAGGCTTGCGAAGTTGGTCTCGATGCTGACGGTGTAGTCGTGGGGGTAGGTGTAGTCGATGATTGTAATGCCTTCGTCGATACTGCCGATGAGGGAGACGTGTTTGGTGACGGTGATGCTTTCGTTGTAGACGCCGCCGAAGAGGTAGATCGTGTCCCCGTCGTTGGCAGCCGCGATGGCGTCTCTGATGAAGCGGTAGGGATGCTCGGCGGTCCCGTCCTGGTCCAAGTGTAACGTGTCATCCACATAGATCTCTCGGCTGGCGGCCCGGAGAGGTTCCTGGACGAGCGTGGCGATGCTTTGTACGAGCAATAGCCCCAGGAGTAAAACGATAACGAAGCGTTGTGTGTGCATAGGTCCCATCCAAGGCTGATATCCCATAGTCGAATTAAATAGTTTTCTTCAGACCAAACAGGGGGGCGGCGCCAACCTTATTAGCAGGCTGGTGAATGCCGGAGGAGAATTTCGATGCGCGTCTGCCTCGGGGGCACCTTTGACTTCTTCCATGCGGGTCATCAGCGGCTGCTTCGCACCGCGCTGCAGCTAGCCGGCTCCGCCGGGAGCCTCCTCATCGGCGTCACGACGGACGAGTTCATCGCGGGCAAAGGCACGCCTGCCCCCTACCATGAGCGGGTCGCCCGGCTCACCGCGTTCATCGAGGAGCAGGGGACCGACGTCTCAGTGACTATGGTCCCTCTGACTGACGCGTATGGTCCTGCTGTCGATGCAGACCTCGACGCCATCGTCGTCTCCCCGGACACCCGCACCACGGCGGAGCACATCAACAGGCTTCGGCAGCAGCACGGAAAACCACCCCTCCGAATCGTTGAAATCCCTTTCGTCCTCGCCGCGGACGGCCGGCCGATCAGCTCCACCCGGATCCGACATCACGAAATCCATCCCGACGGAACCCCTGCCCGTCATGGGTAATTTTAAATATCGGAACGGTATGCCCACAGGACAGTGAGACACCATGCCGTTCGTCATCTTCGAAGTCAAAACCCCGGATACCGCGAAAATCCAGGACCTGCTCAAAGACGACATGACTAGCCGCCAAAGCATCGTGATCCGCGACGCCAAAGCACTCGGCATCAAAGAAGACGTTACATACGTTCAAATCGAAGGAAGCCCCGAAGGCGTCAAACACGCAGAAGCAGTCGCCAAAGAACTCGGCTTCGCCACTGTCCCTGAAAAAAAAGCAAAAGAAATCAACGATAAAATCAAGCAGGAAGAAAACGAAGCCGCCACCGGTATGGGCATGATCTTTGACTAAACCCGCCAATACGGCGACAACGCATTTTTTATATCCCTGATCAAAGGCTTCACGTTACCCGTGCCAACAGCCTCGTCTTCAAACACCTGAGGACGACCCGTCAGCACCCCGAGCTGCGACAGGAAACACCGCCCGATCCACGCCAAGTTATACCCTCCTTCCAACGTGCAGACCAGACGCGGCTGCACCTCCATCAACCGCCGGATCATCTCCCCAAAGAAGCCCGCGGTCAACCGCAGACCCCCCAGCGGATCCGTGTGATGCGAATCATACCCAGCGGACACGATGATCAGGTCCGGCTTGAACTGCCGCGCCACCGGGATGAACACCTCGTCGAACAACCGCCGCACAGCCTCGTCCCCCATCCCGAACCCCAACGGCGCATTCACCGTATACCCACAGCCCGCCCCCTCCCCGACCTCCTGCACGCTCCCCGTCCCCGGATAATGCGGCGACAGATGAAACGACATATACATGACATCACGGCGGCGGTAGAAAATCGACTCCGTTCCATTCCCATGATGCACATCATGATCAAACAACAACACCCGCTTCCCCCGCTTTGACAGCGCATGCGCCGCCAACGCCGCATTGTTGAACAAACAGAACCCCATCGACCGCTCCCCCGACGCATGATGCCCCGGCGGCCGCACCACCCCATAACCATTCGACGCCCGACCACCCACCACATTTTCACACAAGGCTAAGACCGCCCCAGCCGCAAGCCTGGCCGTCACATCATCCCCCTTCGACACATACGTATCCAAATCAATCCAGCTCCCCTCCACACTCGCCTCCTTCACCCGCTCAACCATCTCCGCGGAATGCACCTCATACAACAGCCACTCCGGCAAAATCTCCGGCGCCACCATCAAAACAAACGAGGACAACGGCGACGACGACAACTCATCCATCATCACCGCCGTCCGATCCGCATTCTCCGGATGATCCGCCGTATCATGCGCATCAAACGCCGTCGAAAACGCCACCTGCGTCACCATAAAACCAACACCGCACCACTGACCCACATCCACCTTAATAAACCCCCCCTTCGAAGGTTTAAGTAGATACAACACATTACCCCACACCACTTTCAGGGAGGTAAAAACGACACCATGACAGATCTTCTCCTCGGGGCATCCCCAGAATTCCTCTACTACCAGAACACGCCACCCCGACCACTCCGCGACCTCCACCGCCCCTACTTCCTCGCCTACGCCCCAGACAACAAAACCGAAGCCGCCCGCGCCGCCCTCCACAAAGCCTGGATACAACAACGCGACACCCACCCCAAACTCAGCAAAATCACCGACATCGGCGACCCCGAACCCTACCGCAGCTTCAGCGACTACACCAAAACACGCGACGTCTTCAAAGTCTACACCACCGAATCCTACCTCGTCCCAGAAATCAGCGACTACCTCTACTTCGACTGCCACCTCAACACCGCCGAACACGACATCCCCTACCAACAACGCGCCCTCCTCGACCTCGCCGCCCAAAACAAAGCCTGGATCCTCGACACCCACGCCCAGAAAAAAACACTCAAAATCATGGTTTACGACATCGAAACCATCAACTACCAAGAAGGACGCACCGACGTCCCCATCGACATCATCGGCTACGCCCCCTTCACCCTCACCATCACCTCCCACCACGACCTCGAAGCCGAAGACTTCCAGTTCGACATCCCGACCCCCCCACCATACTGGAACGACATCCCCATCACCCAGACCATGGCCACCACGGTCGACGAAGAAATCCACCACCTCCACGACTTCTGCACACAACTCCAAACCTGCGACATCCTCTCCGGCCACAACATCCTCAGCTTCGACAACGTCCACCTCTACGGCCGCATCACCTGGCTCCTCCAACACTGCGCCGACCAGCTCACCACACAAGAACAACAAGTCTTCACCACCTTCACCACCGCCCACTGCCGCGCCGACCGCAGCTTCCACTACGGCGTCATGCGCAACGACCTCATCCAATTCTACCCCAGCTGCTTCGACACCTACGTCGCCGCCCGCAAATTCTACCCCTTCCTCGACGACTACCGCCTCAAAGCCCTCGCCCCCTTCCTCGGCATCACCATCAAAGACCGCATCTACCTCACCCCCAACGAAATCAAACTCGACGACCGCACGCTCGCCTACAACCGCCACGACATCCTAGAACAACTCGGCGTCACCATCAACCTCCTCGAACAAAGTCTGCCGTTGGCCTTCACCACCGGCCTGCCCTTCGACATGGTCCTGCCCGCCGGCGCTGTCAACCTCTGGGACCACATGGCGATGCTCCGCGGCGCCTACCTCAAAAAAATCATGCCCCCCATCTGCCGCGTCAAATCCATCGCCCAGACCCTCGTCCACCAGCTCCCCGGATGCCGAACCAAAACAGACATCGACCGCGAAGCCCGCAAGAAACGCGACCAGCTCAGCAAAGACTTCATCCGCGTCCTCAAGTACGGCGACGAGATGCCAGACTGGGTCCAATACCCCCACGTCATCTACAAGGAACACACCTCTGATGACGACGAGGAATCGGTCAACTACCATATGCCCGGCGGCATGACTCTCAAACCCGACACCGAGGCAAAATCCCACTTTATCCCTTGGTACAACGTCGTGGTGGCCGACGTCGGCGCCATGTACCCCACCATCCTCAAAGCCATGAACATCGGCGCCGACACCGTCAAACTCGCCAAGAGAGACGACAAGCCGGATGCCTGGGTCTGGCTGAAAAAAATCCCCCAAAACTTCCTGGAGACCACAGACGTCCTCTGGCGGCCCATCGGCCCCGAGGACCCGTACGCGGACACCGGCGTCATGATCGGCATCTGCATTGACAGCGCCCCGGGCGTCGTCAACCGCTCCATGACTGGCATCATGAACATGATTAAGGGCATCAAACGCGAGTTAAAAACCGCCCAAAGCAAGGGCAAGACCACAGACCTCAGCCGCCTCCAGATGATGTACCAAGCAATGAAAGGCGCACGCAACGCCGGGACCCATGGGATCCTTGCCGCGCCGTTGGTCAGTGGCCGGCAGTTCAACCTCTGGGGTGCTGCCGCGATCACGACCCGTGGGCAGATGATCCTCGCCGACACCCTTCACACCCTCAATGCCCAGGGCATCCGGGTAGTCTACGGCGATACTGACGGCATCTACCTTGGCTGTTCGAAATCGGCAGGTAACCTCCCCGAGTTCGTCACAGCCCTCGGCCTTGACATGAAGCCTGAGGAAAGCAAATGGATTACGAAACCTCAGACTGCGTATCAGGCAATCAAAGACTGTAATACGAAATGGCAAGGTCTCCTGCAGTACCCGGAATTCGAGTTAGAGGCCGAAACCCACGACGCGATGATCTTCGTGAAGCATAAGAACTACCTCATCTTTGATGTGTACAAGAACCAGGTCGAGATGGTGACCAAGGGCAACAATTTCAAGGGGTCAGACAAAGCGAACATCGCACGGATCGCCCTAGAGGACATCATGCGCCGGGTCCTGCTGGAGAACCCCGAATGGGACGAAGAGGAGACGGCACGCGCAGCAGTCAAGAACAGCATCAAGTCAGCGACGAAGGAGACCATCGCCTGCCTAGACCTCAGCAAAGTCGACCTCAATGACCTGACATTGATTCAGTCGGTGCAGCCGGAGCGACAATATAAGCCCACGAAGAACGGCTCAAGCAGTGCGTTCAGCGTTCGCTCGGAGGCGTTGGAGAAGCTTCTCAAACAGCGAATTCGAGGGCGCATGAAATTGCGGTTCGTCGTCACAAAAAAACCGTTGCCCGGCATCCCGAAACCATCGAAAAGCGGAGTCAAGCCCATTGATTACATGTATCCAGTGGATTTGCTGAAGGACCGCAGTGAGATCGACCTCGAGTGGTACAAGAAAATGATTGAGAACTACATCCAAGGAGCCTTTGGGCTTTCGAACTTGGTGGCGACCGAACAGAAAGGACTTGATTCATGGATGTAGCCATTCTTTTATATCAAAGATGGTAGAGTTACATTCTCGGTTCTTTTCTTTACTTATATCTTGGTATGGGATGTACAACAAACGCTTTAATACTTGAGGATAACCTTGGTGTCGATGATGATCGTCGGCCAGGCCTCAAGTCAGGAGGAAGCGAATGAAATCACGTTTATCGCGCGGTTGTTTATCGTCGGCCAGCATGCACGATCCCTGGCGAGAAAGAATAAAGAAGACTAGACGGTCCCACCCTGTTTTTGACCCAAAATATAGGGAATTATCTCGCGCAAGTCTGTTGTACTGAGACTTGCGACTTGTTGTACTTCGGGTCTAGCGTTGTAGGCGACACCGAGGCCGGCGGCTTCGATCATGCTGCGATCAATTGGACCGTCGCCAATCGCGATGACTTCCGCAGGCTGGATGTTCATCCTGCGGCATAAATCGGCAAGGATTTCACCCTTGTTGATGGAATAGACTCGGCCGCGGTACGGGATCTTTTCTTGGTTATGAATCTGCAGCTCGCCGGTCGCGATGTCGTTGTCGAGGATGAGGGTGTTGGAAAAGCCATACGTCAGATTAAGTTTGGCTCGGAGACGTTCGATGATAAAGTGGTAGCTGGCGCTGACGATCGCGGTCTTCATGCCTGCGTGGGAAATGGCATCGAGGAGAAGCAGGAGGTGCGCCTGGGTGGGGATTGTCTCAAAGACGGAGAGCATCTCCTTGCTGTCCCGGCCGGTGAGGAGTCGGGCGACGTCAAGGCTGGTTTGGTACGGCTCGGCCCGAGTGCGGGTCATGAGCTCCATCAGCCGGGGGCGGAAGCCGCATTGGGCGGCGTAAGCATAGATAAAATGGTCTTGCAGCAGCGTGCCGTCCATGTCAAAGATGATGAGTTTGTAGGGATAGGTCATAGCGGGGCTCCATCATAGTTTATATCAAATGTGATATAAACGTGAGTCTAATTTTCATATCAAATATGTTATTTTTCATTGGTGTGTTTCTGCGAGGATCGCATCGACGCAGGCGTCGGCGAGTGGCTCGACGGGTTGGGTGGCATCCAGGCGGGTGAACCGGGGCCCGGTGCAGAGACGCAGGTAGTTGCGGTGCACGCGTTCAAGGAACGCCTGGCGTTCGAAGGGGATGAGCTCAGGGCGCTGCTGGATGCGGGTGAGCGCCGCCGCGGGGCGGATGACGAAGAGGAAGGTCCGATCAGGGGTCAGGATGCGGCCTTTGGAGAGGTCCTGCAGCCAATGGATCGGGCGGCGCATGGTGCCCTGGAGCTGGGCGCCTTGGTAGGCGTAGGTGGATTCGGCGTAGCGATCGCAGAGGACGACGGCGCCGTCGGCGAGCCAGCCTTTGATTTGGGCGCAGTGCTGGATGCGATCGGCGATGAAGGCAAACGCGGTGAGCGAGGGGTCGGCGTCGGTGCGGATGCAGGTGTTGACGAACTCGCCTATCTGGGTCTTGGTGGGCTCAACGGTCAGGATGCTGGTAATGCCGCGGTCCCAGAGCAATTGGTGTACACGGCGGCTGATGGTTGATTTCCCGGAGCCGTCAATTCCTTCGAAGGTGATGAAAAGGCTCATTTATGCTGCTCCTGGCGCCATTTGGCGGTGTAGTAGTTGAGGGGGTGGCGGATTCGACGGCAGAGGCCGTCCATCTTGTCGATGGGGCAGATGCCGTAGGTCCGCATCTTGTCGCAGCCGGGGCATTTGTACGAGGTGCTGCTGGTTGCGCCGGTGATGTGGTCAATCTGGTAGCGGGTTTTTTCTTCTTCGAAGTCGGGGGCGGTGCTGAAGAGGCGTTGGATGTCGGCGGGGCTGAGTTTGAGGCTGTTGAAGAAGGCGACGAGGGCGAAGCGGCCCATGTGGGGGACGTTCTCGCCGGCTTGGGTGGCGACGAGGAGGTCGGTCATGCAGGGGGGGAGGCAGGAAGGTTGGAGTGTGCCGACGGGGGCGGCGTCCTGGCGCTGGTGGCGTTGCTGCAGGACGGCTTGGAGGCGACGGATGTCGTCGGCGAAGGCGCGGGTGACGTCGTCGTCGCAGGGGCGGTCGGCGAGCTCGGTGTTGATGCGGGCTCGGAGAGTCTCTTGGACGACTCTGGTGAGGTCTTTGTGTGAGAGGGCGACATAGCCTTTGGTGAGTTCGCGGTTGACCATCTTCCATTCTTTGTAGGTGGTGGGGGCGTACCTGAGGTAGTCTTTGAAATGGAGTTGGAGGCGGGTCTCGGGGGTGTAGTGGACGTGGAGGCCAAGTTCGATGGCGATGGCGGCGAGGAAGGAGGTGGGCTCGGTGAGGAGGTATTTGTAGGTGTGGTAGGCTTCGCCGAGGGCGTAGCGGCGTTTGAAATAGGGGTCGTTGATGCACGCGGTGATCATGCGGGCGAGGGGGTAGCTGAGGATCTCCATGATGCAGTCGGCGTCGGTGGCGAGGCTGCGTTCGCCGACGTCACTGTCTTTGAGGGCGTTGTCGAGGCGTTCGATGCTGGTGAGGCGGGCGCGTTCGTAGGGCAGGTTGTGGAGGAGGTCGGGGATGGCAGGGCCGTGGTCTTTGATGTACTGGCGTGTCTCAGAGAGGAAGGGGTATTTCGCAAGGGTCGGCAGCTCCCGCATGATGGTCCGTGTGGGTGGCAGTGCGCGGGCGGGTATTAATCTTTCTTTCTGCCGGCTCCCGCGGCGGGGGTGGCTTCCTGGATGGGGGAGGTTCTGGTTTAAATATCTGCTCGGAGGACGTCACAGGGAGATTTTTTCGTCGCTTGTCACAGGACGTTGCGTTTTCAGGGCGTTTTTTCGGCGCCTGACGAAGGCGGGTGAAAAGTTTATTATATTATAAGCGTATTAGTAAAAGGTATTGTATAGGGAGGCAATTAAGATGGTCTACCATCAGACACAGAAAAAGATAGTTGTTAGCATGCTGCTTATCAGCGTCCTCCTCGTTTCGGGGATGCCGATCGCACTCAGCGTTGGACCTAAAGACATGGCACGGGGCTGGTACTGGAAGCCGCCGTACCCCAACTACGCGCCGCACACCCCGGGCGGGATGCCGGACTTCGATCAGAAACAGGATGCCTGGAAGAAGATCACGGCTGGTCCCAACGGCGTTCTCAACTCCGTGGTCGCGGGGGACGACATCCTCAACGTCGCGGAGAACTGCATCGCCCCCGGACCGAACGCCCACCTTGACAGCGTGGTGGCGGGCGACGACGTCGCTGCATGGTGCTTCTGCGGTCCCGTCGCGGTCGCCAACTGCCTGTGGTGGCTTGATTCTCGGTTCGAGGATCCGAACGGCACGCCAGGCGACGGTCTGAACGAGTTCGACCTCGTGAAGAACTACGGCGCCGGCGACGATCACGCCAAGGCCAACGTCCCGCTCCTCATCGAGTCCCTCGCCCGTGCGATGCAGACCACCAGCAAAGGCACCACCTACGTCAGCGACATGCAGACCGCATTGACGAACTGGTTTACGACCACCGGCCTGACCAGCATGTTCTCCGAGCACACCTACGGCAATCTGACCTTCGCTAGCGTCGCGGCGAATATTACTGCCTGCCAGGACGTCATCCTGCTCCTCAGCGACTACACCCGAAACCTCGGGAACCTCCTCATCGACCAACAAATGCCGGTGGTGCAGTCGAGCAATGACAACCTGCAGCCGATGAACTGGTGGGACTACCAAAGCTTCGTGCCCAGCGTCAACCGTCTCGACGCCATTGACGTTTGCCTCGTGAATAACAATGGAGCGCATGCCACCTGTGACGTCCGGGTAAGCCTCTACAACGCGCCCTCGCCTGCGGTGCCCATCGCAACCTCAACTCTTAACCCCGGCTACTTCGCAGCGGCAACCTGGGTCCGATTCCCATTCCCGGCAGTCCCCCTCACTGCTGGCAGCACCTACTACTTCGATGTCCGAGAAGTCCCCAGCCCTGATGTGAACTACTACGAGTGGTTCTACGTGCAGGCGACCGGGGACCCGTATCCGCCTGGGATGGGCTGGAAGGACGGGGTCCCGGGGCCGACGTGGTTCGACTGGACGTTCAAGACCCTGTACTACAACCCGATCGTGGAAAAGGGCGCGGGGCATTTCGTGACCTGCGCCGGGGTCGACACGCAGAACCTGAAGATCGCGTTCTCGGACCCGGACTTCAACGTGAATACGCCTGGGGTAACGGATCATAACGACACGAAGAACGTCTCGCACGATCAGTACAATGTTGTTATCGGCTCACCGGATCCAGGGATCCACTGCACGTGGTACATTCAAGGGTACCCGGTGACGGCGAACTACACGGTCGTGGAATCCGCAGTGATTGTCTGCCCGCTGCATAATCTTAATCCGAACCTGGACAGTCAGAGCAGCCTGACGTGGACGGATGTGCATGTCGGCGGTACGGTCACGGGCAACTTCACAATCAGAAACATCGGCGATCCGACCTCCCGGTTGGATTGGAAAGTCGCTGATTATCCTCATGATTGGGGGAACTGGACGTTCACACCGTTAAGAGGCGATAACCTCAAGCCTGAGGATGGATCGAAGACCATCCAGGTTTCGGTCGTTGCCCCAACCCAGAAATACCAGACGTTCACGGGTAATGTGAAAGTTGTGAATGAGGAGAACGGCAGCGACTACGTCCTCATCCCGATCTCCCTGAAGACCCCGGTGAACCAGGGCGTATCGCACCCGTTCTGGGACTGGCTGCTGACCCACTTCCCCTGGCTTGAGCATCTGTTCCATCAGTACGGATAAACCGTTTGGGAAGAGGAGGTGGGCCGACGGCCTTCCACCCCATCTCCTTTCCTTTCTCTTCTTTTCTATTTCTCTATCGGGATAAAGCATAAGTAGGGCGTAGGTCTTGTGAATCGTGGTATTCGTGAGGTGAGTTCTGGATATGGCTGCTATGGTGAATGATAAAGCGACGGTGTTGGAGGAGATCATCGCGGCTCGTCGGACGGTCCGGCGGTTTACCGCGCAGGCGCCGGCCCGGGAACTGGTGGAACGTGTCGTGCGTGCGGGGTTGCTTGCGCCGTATTCGGGGCTCGGCGTCTCCGGCGAGGAGTTCCGCCGAATAATCGTCATTCCTCGGGAGAGCCCGGCGATGGCGGAGGCGACGGCGCTGCTGCGTCGCGGCATCGTGGCGTCGCGGCAGCAGCTGGAGGCGGAGATGGCGCGCGACCCTGCGGTGAAGGCGGGCGGCCAGGCGTACCTGCGGGTGCTGCAGATGGCGGCCCGGGAGGAGGTGCCGCTGTTGGCGAAGGCACCGTATTATCTGGTGGTGGGTGAGCAGCGGGGGATCCCGCATGTGGAGCATTGTTCGCTGGCGCATTGTCTGCAGAACATGTGGCTGGAGGCGACGGCGCTGGGGCTGGGGTTTCAGCTGGTGACGGCGACGCAGAGGATGACGGATGACGCTGAGTTCTGTCGGCTGCTGGGTCTTCCCATGGGTGGGCATGTGTTGGATGGGTGTCTGCTGGGGTACGCGGGTGAGACGCCGGCGGCGGTGCGGCGACCGGATCCGCGACGGGTCGTCTCCTGGTTATGAGGGTGGTTTGTCTTTAGAAATTTTAAGTAGTAGCAGTGTGATTAGGTCTGAAATTTTCCTTGGGGCTCGTAGCTTAGACCGGTGGAGCGACTGGCTCATAACCAGTTGGTCGCAGGTTCAAATCCTGCCGGGCCCACCTTTTTCTCTCGGAAAAAACGTGATAGATTGCTATTCTTTTTTGAATTACATATAGAATAGTTTTAACGGAGGATTTTTAATGCTTCGGTCCTAAGATTTTTTGGATCAACCACTTTGATATTTTTACTCATGGTCGCTTTTGATACTATCTTCTTTGCTTCAGGGAACAGGTCTTTGGGGGCGAGTAAGAGAATTGGTATTTGATGGAGAATCCCTGGTGTGAGGAACTCGCTGAGGGATTTGGTCATTCCTGGGAGTGGGGATACCTTGTGGAGATATCCGACGATGAGATCGATTTTATCTGCGATTGATATGAATGCGATGTTTTTTCCATGGTTATCGGTATCGTTCCCAATTGGTAACGTTCGATAGCCCTTACATACAAGCGTCGTTAAGAACTCCGGATCTGTTCCTTCTAAATACCCGATGGTTTTCATAGATGTTTCACCTCTCCTTGATTCTTGTTAATAATTTTGAAAGCATTAATAAATATGAATACATATAAAGCTATTTTTAAAAATATTGAACAATTGTCCAAAAATTTAATAAATATTGGAAATATGTATAATGGCAGAGGTTCATTATGGATTTGGATAAGACAGACGTCAATATACTAAAAAATCTTCTTGAAAATGCGAGAGTCTCAAACAGGAAAATAGCTAAAAAAGTGAAAGTCTCAGTCGGAACTGTTATTATGAAAATAAAGAAAATGGAAAACGCTGGAATCATACGCAGATATTCGGCGATAACAGATTACGAGAAGCTTGGTTACGAACTGACCGCTATCACGGAAATCATCGTATCAAAAGGAAAATTACTTGAAGTCGAAAATGAAATTGCCAAGATTTCCAATGTGTGTGCAATGTATGATGTCACAGGAGAATTTGATGCAGTTGCAATTGCGAAGTTCAAGAACAGAAAAACACTCAGTGAATTTACAAAGACTGTTCTTTCCATACCGTACGTAGAAAGAACAAACACACATGTGGTGTTAGAGGTGGTTAAAGAGGATTATCGATTGGTATAAGCATAGAAAAAATACTTGTTTACGGCAATAATTTGTATGCAGAGATTTCACAGTAGATCTATCTCTCCCCTCCTGCGGCCTTCGGTAGCTAAGCCTTGAAGATTTAGCGAACAACTTCCTCGGAGAACAGTCTAGCAATTGGTGAAAAATCCTTCAACCTAGGAGCATTTTACAATTAGTAGGTTTTCCCAATAGAAGCATCAAAAATTTAGAAAAAGGGAAGAAAAAATAGAGTATGTTTTAGTGAAAAAAGAACCATTCTTCAAAATTTAGATTGAGCGAAAATCGGCAAACAATCTAAAAAATTTTCTCCTGTTGACCTCGTCGCTTCCTGCCGGGCCCATCTATTTTTCTCGGAGAAAATATAGAAGATTGACGATTTTCCACCAAACAATCTTCAGATTCCCGTATGTCGCCATGTTTATTTTCTGGAGGGCCTCTATCTTCTATTCAAACAATTCTTTGATTCTCCTAATCCCCTCATCAATGGTTTTTAATGAAGTCGCATAGGAAAATCGAAGATATCCTTCGCCATAAGGACCAAACGCCGTCCCAGGAAGACAGGCGACCCCAGCCTCAGACAAAATTTTTTCGGCACACTCCTTTGAATGTAGCCCTGTTTTTGTGATATTTGGAAACGCGTAAAATGCACCCTGAGGAGTGAGGCAGTGAAAGCCTTGAATGGAGTTCAACCCTTTGACGATACGATCACGTTTTTTTCTAAAGCGGGTCATCATCTGAGAAATAAAGGCTTGATCACCGGTCAAAGCTTCAATACCTGCCCACTGGGTAAACGAAGCGGTGCACGAGACTGCACTGACTAAAAAATCCGCTAATCGATGGGCCACCTCCACTGGTGCTATCACGTATCCAAGGCGCCACCCAGTCATCGCGTAATACTTGGAAAATCCCTCTAATAACACAGAACGTTCTTTTGCTTCATCTCTCACAGCAGGAGAATAATGGTCCATATCATAAATCATCTTCGAATAGATTTCATCTGAAATGATAAACAGATCATGTTCTTCAGCAATCTCTGCAATCTCCTCGAGTTCCTTCTGGGTCATGACCGATCCTGTGGGGTTCTGTGGAGAGTTGACGATGATTCCTTTTGTTTTGTGTGTAATCCGCTGTTGAACATCGTCAGGGTTCATACGGAACTCATTTTCTTCTAGCAGTGGAATACGAACGCTTGTTGCTCCAAGAAACTCGGTGACAGAGCCGTAGGTGGGATACCCTGGATCCTGAAAGATCACTTCATCTCCAGGGTTCACAAGCGCGAGCATGGAAAAAAAGATACCTGGTTTCAACCCAGGAGTAATCACGACCTGATCGAAATCAGGGCGAAACCTCCGTGTTTTTTCCACCTCATCTTGCACAGCCTTTCGAAGCTCCGCAATGCCGACGGAGGGAGTGTAATGGGTTTTTCTCTGACGAATCGCCTTGATTCCCGCCTGGACGATGTTTCGAGGAGTTTCCATGTCCGGCTCGCCGATTTCAAAATGAAGCACGTGCCTCCCTTGTCGCTCGAGTTCTTGAGCCCTGGCAAGGACTTCGAAGGCAGCCTCACCATAAATCCGTTTCGCTCCCTCGCTTACGCTCACCATGTTTCGCACTACTCCTCAGAGACCTGTGTTACAGACCAATGGACTTCGCATACGATGTCAACCCTAATTGATTGAGTTTTTCTTTGGTGGGAATCCCTTTTTCATTCCATCCACGAAGCGCGTAATATTCTTGAAGACTTTTGTTGAACTCATTTTCATTGAGGACTCTGTCTTTTGCAGGGCCTTTCGTGAAAGCGTCTTTATGAAAACGCGGTGGTAATCGATCAGTTCCTGGGTTCATCCCCTCCCGGAGGTTAAACAGTCGAATGAGATTCCAAATCCTCTCACCCGCTAATAGATAGCTCTCAACGGTGTGATTAAAACCTGCTGCATGATTCCACAATCCAACGCAATCCTCCTCAGAAATAGGTGCAAAATCACAGAATACCAAAGAAAAAAAAGCGGCACGTTCATCCTGAATCCGTTTCACCAACTCCGCTTTCTTTGTAAAAGAAAATCGCTGATACTCTGGATTATTCATCTCGGTGGTCACCGTCCACGCGCGCTGATGACAGGCACCGCGATCAGAGGTGGCATACGCAAGACCCATGCCAACGCTCCCTCGAGGATCATATCCTGGTACCTCAAGGCCTTTCACATGCACCGCGATACGCTCAGCCTTTTTTCCGAACCGACGAGACGCTATATAGACACCATCCGCTAGGGCATCACAGGCGGCATTTTTCCGATAGGCAATTGCCTCTATCAGCTGAGCGAGTTCTCTTGTTTTCCCCCAGCCGATATTGATGCCTAACAGATCCTTTGTTGAAAGAATACCTTTTTCAACGCATTCAATGGTGAACGCAAGCACATTACCTAGGGAGATCGTATCCATCCCAAGCTCATTACATCGTTCATTCAAATACGCGACTTCTTCAACACTTGCGACGCCGCAATTTGATCCCATCAACGCCAAGGTCTCATACTCTGGGCCCACCAGCGAGGTTCCTTTGAACGGCCCTGATTTCACGCTGGATCTGTTCCAACAGGCAATCACGCAGTTCCAACAGGCGCCACCCTTGTCGACAACACGATCTTGCATGGTTTCTGCGGTAATCCCCTGTGCATGATCAAATACGCCTTCCTGAAAATTCTGTGTGGGGAGCAGCCCCCCGTCATTGATTGGTTTCACCCAGAATGGCGTCCCATATTCCCTTCGGATAGGGACAAATGGATGTTCTTGGATTTTTTGTAGAACTCTTTTTGAGAGCTCTTGAAACTGCTGAGGGTCATGCAGTGGTATGTTGTACGTCCCCTGCGTAGTCACGGCTTTCAAGAGTTTCGACCCCATCACTGCCCCAGTGCCACAGCGACCCGCATGACGGTGACCATCAAAGGTAATCGCAGAAAACTTTACGAGATGTTCCCCTGCTGGACCAATCACCGCGGTTTTCACGCGCCCTTCATTTTGTTGCAGCCATTCGTGGGTTTTCAGGCACTCCATTCCCCAGAGGTGTGCGGCGTCTTTGAATTCGATATGGTCATCTGCTATGGTGATATAGGTCGGGGTTTTCGATTTGCCAGAGAACACGATCATATCATAGCCGCATCGTTTCATCTCCATGGCAAACGCGCCACCGAAATGGGAATCCACAAACAATCCAGTCTGTGGTGATTTGGTGATCACTGTTCCTCGGCCAGACGTTTGTGCTGACGTCCCTGTTAATGGCCCGGTTCCAAACATCAGGAGGTTCACCGGGGAGAAAGGATCGGTACCCTTAGGAAGGCGATCGATGAGCAGTTTTGCACCAAGGCCTTTTGCACCAATGAACAGTTTGGCATCATCTATCCTTGTGCTTTCTCTTCTGGTTTGTTGTGTCGAGAGATCAACGATAAGGGTTGTCCCAGTGTATCCGCCGGTCATGTAGTTTCCCCGTCCATTCTATCTATCCTCCAAGGGCGAATTCTTTTTTCTCTCAAGGGGTTTTTTGCATTTCGCGATTGAGGTTTAAGAGATCGATTAGCAACGCAAACCCTGTCTCACGGCGACCAGCACCGGGTCCGACAATCGTGACCGGACCGAGTTCATCAGTGGAATAGGTCAGCGCATTTGTCGCACCTCTCACACCTGCAAGCGGATCGCTCAAAGGCAGTTTCTCAGGCCAGACTCTTGCCTTCACTGAGCCATTTGCTTGCACCTCTGCACTACCAATTAATTTCCAGCATTTCCCTTCAGATGCTGCATCCTTGATATCCTTTTGTGTAACTTCAGTAATACCTTTCCTTTGTACATCGTTCACTGTAATATTTTTTTCTAACACGACGTTTGTCAAAATAACGACTTTGCCCATTGCGTCAATACCTTCCACATCTGCTGTTGGATCGGCCTCAGCATACCCAAGGGCTTGGGCTTTTTTCAAAGCATCTTCATAGGACATGCCTTCGCCCATGCGGGTTAAAATGTAGTTGGTTGTACCATTCAATATCCCTTTGAACCCCCTAATGTTAGTACCTGCAAGAGTGTATTTGACTAGATTTAACGCAGGTGTTCCAGCGAGGACAACTCCCTCAAAACCATAGTGAACCTCCTTCTTTCTAGCTAAATCTAACAGAGCGTTCGCCTCTCGAACAACCGGACCTTTGTTTGTGGAGACAACATTCTTCCCAGCGTTCAGAGCTGTCTTGATGTGCGTCGTCGCTGGTTCACCTGTTTTTATATCAGTGTACGTCACCTCGATAATGGTATCAGCATTCGTTTCCTTGATTGTCGTGAGACCATCCATACCTTTCTTACCGGCGGGGTACTCATCCAACTTTTTCCCTTTTTTCACGAGTTCGAGGATCTTTTTCAAATCAAGACCATCTTTCTCATAGACAGAGCCTTTCATGATATCAGAAATGGCTACAACCGTATACTGGAAATCATATTTTTTCGAGAGCATCTCTTTTTTTTCTACTAATATCTCAGCCAGTCCTTGTCCAACGGTTCCAAAGCCAATAAACGCTAATTTGAAATGCATGTATTATCCCTTACCTGTGATGCAGTTTTGATGCAGCAATAAATGCTAGACCTTTTTCAGTCAACGCCTTCGCGGTATTGTTAATCGCCTCATGTTTATCCAGATAATTTTGGAGGAGATCGGACATCAATCCTTTCTCGTTGATTTCCTCCTTAGAAAGGAAATAGTCAAGGATATCGGAGGGATGGGCCCGTTGTTGTTCCACCACGAGTTCCCCACCCTCATGCTTGGCGCTGATGTTCTTCACCTTTGTGGCGAGATCTAACAGCTCCTCCCGACGATCATACGGTTGCACGACGATGCTTTTCCAAGTCTCCAGAATATGATGCTCAAATCGAACGTATCTCTCCAGCCCAAGAGACCGTCGGATGTCAGCACTCATCTCAATACTGAGATTATCCACGGAGTTTGAAAAGTTGAACCCGATTAACGAGGTGGAACCGTCATCCCGGGAAAACAGCCGAGCAGCCATCAGCGTCCAGAACACGGCATACGGGTTATCATTCCCCATGAAGACAGAAATCTTAAACTCGATATCAATGCCGAGCTTATGGAGCAGATATCCCAACAGAATCGTCCCTGAATTGACATTCAGTACCCTGACGTACACCATAGTTGGTGTAGTAGTAGAGGAGTTCATTTACCCAGCGGATCGCATGGTCATTTGGCTGCCCAACACCCCCAAAATACCCTGTAATGGTCTCTGGGCCTCCGAGATGAACATTTGATCCATCAGTTCCACGCGTATCCAAGGTATCGCACCAGCTCGCCCCAATAATCTGCATCGCAGCATTTATCGCGAGCAGGTCGTCGTCTTGTTCCTGTTCCTTCATGCGACGCACACGGATGAAACGACCTGGCAACAACTGTTCTTTTTCAAGTGCTTGTCGTGCTTCCACCATAAAAAAAGGGAAATATTGACACGCGCTTATTTCAAGGGTAACTGCATAGTCTTCATCAACAGTTATTTTCTTCACTCGATCTCCGAGGATTCTCCGTCGGTATTCATCCACGCTAATGAACGACTGCTTTTCCCGCTGTTTATAAAGCCATTCTAAATCCTTGACATACGGCGAGTGTTTCGTTTGAAGACGGGACAGAAGCGATTCAATGGAGCCATTCTCCCGTGCTTTTCGATTGATCTCCTCAGGTCCTCCATATTTTTCTACTAGCACCAGTAGATCTTGAATGAGCTTATTCGATGGATCCATAAAAAAAGCATTGACTTCATCAACCCGCTTTTTATCGATTAATAATCTCTGTCGACTTTCAAGGGACAATGATATTACCTCCCTTATTTTCTAGAAAACTTGAAGGGTAAAACATCTATAATCCTCCGGTGATATTTAACCTGATTGGTTTAAAAACGCAGTAGAACACACAACGCAGCAGAATATTTCACCTCCTCTTACTCTCGGTCGCCTGTCTGCTTCCTGCCGACCGCATCTCTTTTGTTGCTCGGGTTTGGTTTAGTTCGTGTGAATGAAAAACAACCTCACGGTTGCGTTCTGTTGCTTTGTCACGGTCATCCTTGGTATGGCGGCCGTGATGGTGATCACTGTTTTTCCGAAACCAATAATGGCTTTCGACATAATGATTTGTTCCATGCTGGGATTGAGCGTTGAGATGGTTCTGGTTGTTTTTCGTCCTATGAGGATGAGTCCGCCTGTTAGCGTGATGTTCCATTGGATAGTGGTTGCTGGTGCGGTGCCTATATTGTTGATGGTTGATTTGATTTTAAAGAATCCTCCGGTGATGTTTCCAATTATGAGGTATGGCATGGGTGATGTTGGGATCATGCCGGTGCGTTCTGTGTTGAGGTGGAAGGTTGGCCAGAGCATCGTGGTTTGATTGTAGGTGGTGTTGATGTCCCAAACGTAGAGTGTTCCTCGTTCTTTGAAGGAGGCTGTCTGGAAGTCCATATCCCAGTCGGAGCTGGCGATGATTTCGACTTTGCCGTCGTTGTCGATGTCGGCGATAGTGGCTGGTGCTTGTGCGTCGCCTTCAGTGACTTTGGGGAATCCGGGGATGGGTGTGCCGTCGTATTTCCAGGCATAGACGCCGCCGGGTTGGTAGATGGGGCAGAATCCATTGCCAGCAGTGGTTACGATGTCGGGAATATGATCGCCGTCGACATCTCCGGCTATAGTAGAGTAGTAGTCGTTCCAGATTGTGGTTTGTGGCCATCCGGCTGCGAGTGTTCCGTCGTGGTGGATGACGTAGGTGTAGAATCCGAGTCGGCTGGCGGTGATTTCGAGGTAGCCGTCGTTGTCGAAGTCTGCGACGGCGGGTGTGGAGGCGAAGTTCCAGCCTTTTTCGAAGGGGAAGCCGGGGAGGACATAGCCGTTGTGGTCATAGACGTAGAGGCCGCCATAGTCTGGGTTGGGTGCGTCGCCGGCGAATTCGAGTCCGACGATGATTTCGGGGTAGCCGTCGTTGTTGATGTCTGCAGTAACTGGCGAGGAGAAGATGACACCAGGGGTGTAAACTGGCCATCCGGGTACTTCGGTGCCGTCGAGGTTGTAGACGTGAATGACGCCGGTGTTGTTCCATTGTCCTGAGGTCGAGTTGTAGCCGGCGTATTCACTAGGATCGGCGGTGACAATTTCAAGTTCTGGGTCGCTGTCGAAGTTTCCGACGGTTGGGCAGGGTTCGATGAAGCTTCCCCAATTTACGTGGTAAAGTGGAAATTGGGTGATTATTGATCCTGTGTGGTCGAGGACGATGAGCATTCGGTTTTTGGCGTCGTTTCCTTTGAAAATGATATCCCGGTATCCGTCGTTATTAACATCGGCGATGATGATTGTCGCGTGAAATTCTTTGGGGAGTGTGACAGGCCAGCCGAGTAGGACTGCTCCGTTGTGGCCGAAGACGTAGACTTGTGAATGGTCGAAGTCGAAGTGCAGGAAATGGAAGACGACGATTTCATCGTAGCCGTCGTTATTGACGTCTCCGATGACGGGGTAGTTGAGGTTCCCACCAGGTGAATCTGTGTTTCCGACGGGGGCTTCCCAGAGGAGTGTGCCGTCTTGGCTGAAGCAATCCAGTTTCGGTGGGTTTCCGCCTTTGTAGGCGATGATTTCAGAGTAGCCGTCGTTGTTGATGTCAGCGACGGCAGGTTCAAGTAATCCGGCCCAGTAATAGGTTAAGCCGTCTGGGGTCCATTCGAAGGGGATGTGTTGTGGCCATCCTTGTTTGAGGGCAGGGTCGATGTAGATGTCGATGATGAGGGCGGTGTCTTGGGAGGTGGTGTAATTGACGGTGAGTCTGAGGGTGTAGTAGTTGGCGGTGGTGGCGAAGTTGGTGTTCCAGGTGGCGAGGGTGTTGTTGGCGATAGGTTCTTGGCCGTCGTTGGTGAGAGTGATGCCGGTAGTGTTCCATTGGCTGGGGTTTTCGCCAATCCCCCAGTCGACGGTGTAGTATTGGAAATTTGCGCCGTCTGCGGTTCCTTCGATGTCGATAAGATCCCCTGTGCGATAGATATCGTTGTCTAAGGGTTGGGTAATCATGGTGTTATTCGATTCGAGAATCGGTCGATGATTTGGTGATTGTACGTAGACGTTGTTAGAGACGATTTTTTCAATTGGCAGTTCGTCTGGGTTTGCAAGTGACGCAATAGAGGTCTGGTCAAAGGTAAGTGCGGACGATGAAAGTTGCATCGTTTTTATTGATTGACTACCTTGCACATTATGCTCGATGTTTCCGTTGATTGCCGGGACAACACCTGTGCCGAGAAAGAGGATGATGCTTATAACAACTATTTTGGTCCAGAGAGTAGTTCTCATGTGGTCTTTCCCGCCCTTATTCATTACGGATATAATGTCTGTTAATTCATTTAAATGTTTGGAAGAAATTAAATTCCTTCTACTGGAGAAGACGGTTTTTTCTATTACTCCCACCCCCGACTATTAACCAGTATGGGAATTTGATTTTGGCTCATTACCCTGCGGAATATCAAGCGCTTTGAAAAGTACATAAAAAGAAAAAAAGAGGGTAGATTGATACCAAGGTTGGCAAATCGACACTGGCCAAAAACAGGGGTTTGTCGATCCGATTTTCTCCTGTTGACGGGAACCGGACCATGCCGGGCCCATTCCTGCAACAGGAAAAGAAGCTAGGCTATCGTAAGAAATTTAAAAAGAAAAGAAGGGAGAAAGGGAAGTCGTCTTCCCTATTTCTTCACCAGTGTCAAGATGATGATCTGCGTTCCGGTTGCGGTCTGTTCTTTGTCAGCGAGCTTCGCGGTGATCTTGAGCGCCCCGAACCCGAACAGCATCCCTGTCTTGACGGGTGTCGACCCACCAGCGGGGATATCGACGGTATCATTCACACGCTTGTTGATACGCCCGAGGACTCCCCCTTTCACCGTGATCTCATAGGGCTCCTTGAGCACGGCGGTTGGCCCGCTGTTGTTGAAAATCACTGTGATGCCAAGACCGACACCGGGTTTGATGGTGATGTTGAGGTACGGATTGATCACGGTAAGGTTCTTCGAGACGCTGCCATTGGCGCCATCGTTATCGGTCACCATCAGGCTGACCGTGTACATCCCCGGCAGTGTGTATAGATGCGTCGGATTCTGAGCGAAACTCGTGTTGCCATCGCCGAAATCCCACGACCAATTCACGATATCCCCGACGGGATCATGCGAAAGGTCGGTGAACTGCACGGCCTCGCCAGGCGAGGGGTCGGACGGCGTCCAGGTGAAATCAGCGACAGGAGGCTGGTTCACCACAGGACCAAGGGTGCCGTCTGGCTGGATGTTCTGGGCATAGATATCCCCGTCATCGTTGCGTAGGTCTTCCCACACCGCGACCCATTGCCCCATATAATACTGGCTCATCACGTTGTGCAGCTTCGAGCTTAGAACAGTGCACAGATCAACGAAATGCCCCGGCCACGTGAAATTCCCCGAATCGTCGAGCATCACGGCCTGGATTTTGGTATAGGGACTACTTCCAGGTTCAGCAGCCTGATAGGTGCAAATCGCCTTGTTGTCATTCCCACCAGCAAACAGGAGGAAGTAATCATTATTCGAAAGCCCAATCAACTCTTTCCCTTCGTCACCCCACAGTCGGTTGCCCTGAAGGTCGAATTTCTGAGCATACATGCCGCGCATAATCTGGTTTAAATCCTGCTCGCTGAAGAAGAGGACGATCTGACGGGTCTGGCTCAAAAAGGCCGGCGTTGGATACATGTGAATCCGTGCCGTCGACGTCGACGCGAGCACGCCATTGGCAGGCATGCTGATCGTACCATTGGCATCCATCCGCTGCACATAACAGTAAAAGTGGCTAATGTCGGTAGAAAGATACCAAGTGAAGATAATTCCTCCGACATCGTCCCTGCACATCTGGAGATTCACCACCGGACCCTCTGGGACCGGGGCGTAGATTTCCAGGGCCGATGCCCACATGAAATTCCCGTTCGCATCGAGCTTCTGCACATAGAGCCCACGATTGGGATAGAGGTGCGAGCCGGTCGCCTTATGCCAGATCACGTACACGCTGTCGTTCTCCGCCGGCTGCAAGTACGGGGAAACATAATCAACACCAGATTGCGTCATGATGATGCTGTTCCCCCATAACTTCTGTCCGGCCGGCGAGACTTTTTGCAGACGGACTTGATAGTTGCCGGTATCCGGACAGCTTTGCCATGCAAAAACGCTGTTTCCAGCGGGCGTGGTGCACACTTTTGGGCTCGGGTCATAGTTGGTGTCGTTTGTAAGCAGGACGCCGGTCGGACCCCACATCATGGTACCGTTCGGAGCAACTCGATACCCGACAGGATTCAGTTGACCTGTGCGTATGTCGGAAAAGGTGACAACCGAATACCCAGCCGAATCAACGGTCAGGTCGTAGTCGGTCAGCGAGCTCGCTTGAGGCTGGCCGCTGACCAACACACCATTTGCGCCCCACAGCGCATTGCCATCACGATCCAGACGCTGCATCCGCACATTATAATTCCCCCCTTCTATTGAAAACCATGAGATGTATGCATACCCGGCGCTATCAACAGCGATCTTCGGCAGCGCCTGTTCGCCACCCATCATGGTAATTGCCGTGTTTTCAGCGGGATTGGAAGTCCATTGGGCACTTAGGATTGGTACCCAGCTTATCATCAGCAGACTTACTATTAAGACAACAGATAACCTTCTCATATTCTTGTATTCCTCCCTTGAACTAAATATGCTTTATCATCTAATTTCGTATTTATATTAATTTCCTGATGATTTTAAAGTAAATACTTAAGGAGCGAAAAAGTCAAATCTCATCAGCTCCAGGAACCGGCATGCTAATTAGTGCGTTCTATCCCTTCAGATTCCTCCTATTGGCCTAGCACTATCCTACTCTGGCCGTTAGTTTTTTTAAAAAAAAAATTGTTTCTTTGAAACTGCTTGTGGCTCAGGCAGAAGAAAGAAAAAAAGAGGAGAGGGGCTAAAGAGCCCTTTAGCCTTCCCTACGGGTTCACCTTGATGAAGAAGCCCAAGAGCATTCCCGACTGTTTCCTCGAGGCAGTATACCCGTAGTATTCGACTGCGGTAGCGGTGAAATGGCTCGACCCAAAGCCGAGGATGAACTTCGACTTGACGGTCACGTTGCCGCCCACCGGGATGTTGCCGGCGGTCCCATTGGAGTGCCTTCCGAGGAGGACGAGTTTGCCGTCGAGATCGATGCTCCAGCTCACGTTCCGAGCCTCTAACTCACCGATGTTCGTTATCTTCGTCTTTACAAAAAACAGCCCGCCCGTCATCGTGCTCAGGGAGAGGACGGGACCGTAGACCGTCACAGGGAAGGGAGTGGAGTTGCCGCTCTCAGCGGTCGCGGTCTTGACCTTCGCGATGATCGAGTAGTCGCCCGCCATCATCCAGGTATGGGAGGCAGGAGCCGGGACGCCTGATGCGAAAGGTCCGAACCAGTCCGTCATATTCCCATCGCCCCAATCGATCCGATAGTAGAGGTCCCCTCCGAGGGGGTCGCTGGAGACAACCGTGTAGTTCGCGGGAATTCCGACGTAGGCTTCTGATGACCCATTGATGGTCGGCGGCTGAGGTCCTCCCATCACGGGGCTGGCGACCAAGGCATAATCAGCATCCATCGCGGGGGTCTCTACATGGGTGTCCGCGAGAATCTCATCGGCAGAGACCTGAAGCGTCCATACCCCGGGCTCAGGGTTCTGGACGAACACGCACTCCACGGTGTTCTTCGTGTCGGCGCTGCCGCCAGGCGTGGAATAGATATGCTCATAGAGACCGCCGTTCCCCCAGTAGACCGTGCTAGACGGCGAAGTGACCTTCAGCGTCAGATCGTTGATGCGGTGCTGGGTCTGGACCGAGGGGTTCCCGGGTACGTCCGCGTAGGTCATGACGACCTTCAGCTCCGGCTGCCCAGCGGCGACGCAGACCGTGTGGGTGCCGGTCTGGAACGGAGCGAGGATGTCGGTCTCATCGACCGTATAGAACTGATTGCGTCGGTCATACATGGTCGTCAGGTTCGGCATGCCCCATCCCTGGTGACAGCGGATCTTGTCGCCGCTCGTCCCGTTGAAGGGGTACTGGTAGGCAGTGTCAATCATCATCGCCTTGGCGGTCGTAAAATGGCACTTGTTCTGGAAGACGGTCGCGCCCGGGGTCACGGGGTTGCCGAAGATCCCTTGGGACCACATCTGGAAGAACAGGCCCACGCAGCCGGCGGTCTGCGGCGTCGCGCCGCTAGTTCCGCCAAACGACGCGGTGTAAGCAGTGTTGCCTGGGTAGCCGACGGTGTAAATCATGTCATAGAAGAACAACAGGTCCGGCTTGATCCTATTGTCGCTTGCGGGACCGATGCTCGCCCCGCCGTTCCACATATCGTCAGTCCGGGTTAGCGTGTCATAATGGTAAACTGCGCCGACGGAGATCATGTTTTTCGCCCAGGCCTGCGGACGGGAATACTGAGTTCCCATATTGCTTTGGGACTGGCAGTGAACAACATCGGAATCGAAGATCGCGGCATCCGTGTCCGCGGAGATGGTCGTGTATTGGGTCACTTGAGCGTCCCCGACGCTTGAGGATTGGAAGACGCAGTCCCAGGGATCCTGCGCCATCTCGAGATCATGAGCGTACCGGCTAGCGCCTGACAGACCAATCACATTGTAATCAGCCACAATCCCCTGGCCGTCGGGGCACAGCCCGCGACCCTTGGGGTCGCCTGTTCCCGTCCCAAAGCAGATGCCCGTGGTCGCTGACCCATGGGAGTCGCTGCCGCAGGAGGGCCCGTGCACGATCAAGGGATGGAGTTGGAAGTCGACGTGGTTGCGGTTGACGCCCCCGTCGAAGACCTCTCCGCGGACGCCTGTGCCGTTGAAGCCGCCGGCAGTCTCGATGTAGTTTGCGCCGCTGATGACGCGGGTGATATCCATATCCTGCTCGTAGGGGCTCCAGCGGTCGATGAAGTTCACTTCATCGTAGCGGGCGACTTGGAACAGCTGCTCCGGAGTGAGCGTCGCCTGGACGAGTACTTTGCCGGCATCTGCCCAGACCTGCGTGCCGCCGAGCGCGGCGATCTTGTCGGCAACCACTTCTTTCATCTCGAGAGAATGAACTTGGATGTTGTAGCTTTGTGACGGGTACGCGGTCTGTGCGTTGTCGAGGTTCTGCAGCATGAACTCGTCAAGCTTATACGCGGGCTGGTACGGGCCGATCCATCTCACATAGGGCAAGGACTGGACCTGAGTCTTCACGGTCTGGCTCATGTCAACCAGGTAGGCGTATTGGGCGATATACTGCCGGACATGCCCGCCAAGGGACTCGATCGCGCTCTTGAAGTTCTCTAGAGGCTGGCACACGAATTGCACGATGTAGAGATGAGTATCCGGGCCGGACGACAGCATGGATCGAACGGTTGGGGTGCTGACCAAGGGATCGAAATGCGCATACCGCAGCCCCAGCTCGTACGACGCCTGGACGGTTCTGACGTACGTGGCTCCATCATTAAGGCTGATGGCGTAATAGGGCACGACTTCCGCGCCGGTTTTTACGTCCCATAATTTGAGCAAAATCGTTGAGTCCGAGACGCTGATGTACCGTTCGTTGAGCGTCTCAGAGCCTTTCTTTGTCATTATTCCGTTTGCACTTGAGAATGTGGCAAATAACATTGCCAGGACTACTATCCCCATTACTAAATTATTTGTTTTCTTCATAATATTAGCCCTCTGATTAAAATACATGTGGCAATTTATATTTAAATTTACCTAACACCATCGTTCTACCAGGTTATTAAGTGGACAAGTGAAAAAAGGAAAAAAAGAAGGGGCAAACGGCCGAAAGGGGCGGAGCGCTGCCCATCTCGCTTTCGTTGTCAGAGACTAGACTTCTTTAGTAGATGACGAAGATCAGGAACAGGAATCGCACAGTGTGCGATGCCTCCGCCGTCGCACCTTCCGAGCAGCTGGCCTGCGCCGTTATCGTAGGTTTCCCCAGGCCGACCAACAGCAGCTTCGCCGTCCCGGTCTTCCCTTGCTCGAGGGACCCTACTTCCACCTGTTTATGCCCGCCGCCGGGGATGATGATGAGGCCGCCGTCGACCGTGAACGCTACGGAGACGTTGGTAGCCGCTGCCGTCCCGTTATTCTTCACCTGGACGGTGACGCCGACCGAGCCGGGGATGAACGAGACTTCCAGGACGGGGGCGAGCTCCTCCACCGTCGTGAACTGCCAGATGGGGCCGGCCGTGGACGCATAGTGGTTGTCCCAGGCCACGATCTTCCAGTAGTACGTGGTGTCATACGCCAGCGATGCGGGCTGGTACGTGGTGTTGGTGACGTTGCTTGCGACCTTGCCCGGCGGGCTCGTGGTCCCGAGGTAGACATCGTAGGTGACCGGGTCTCCGTCAGGATCCCCGCCGACCCAGGACAGCGAGCTGTCCACGGTAATGTTCACCGCCCCATCCGCTGGATCAGGGTCCGAAGGCTCATAGGGAGGCGAGTTGGCACCCGCGCCAAAGAGATTGATGAACTGGAAGTTGCCGCCGCTGTACACGACCTGGAACTGGTACGTGGATGTGTCGTAGGTCCCGACCGAGTCGCTGGTGGAGACGAGCAGCTTCCCGTTCCCAAGCTCGTAGACGCCCCGAAGCGTCCCCTGACTGATGGGATAGTAATTCAGCTGCGTCCCGGTATCTGTGTATTCATAGATCCCCTGATTCGTGATTGTGCCGGCGACGTATAGGTTCCCGTTCGCCCGCTCAAAGATCTGCTGGGGATAATTGATGCCGCTGATCAGCGTCCCCAGATAGGTGCCGGTGAGACTGTACCGCTCCACCTTGTGCGAACCGAAGCTGGTCACCAGCGCATCGCCGCTGCGGAAGATTAGGTCGAAGGGGTTGTTCGCCGACGCCCACGTCATCTGGCCGGCGCCGTTGCAGTCGAACCGCTGCACCGTATTCGCATAGGTCCCCTGGTAGACCGTCACGTACAACAAATCATTATATATCCTGATGCCTCGGACGTTGTCGATGCCGCTCGTCGCCAGGCTCGTGATCGTCGCGATGTAAGCCCCGCTCGAGCTGTACTCGAACACCCCGTCCGAAACCTGATCGGAGACGAAGATCGTGCTACGTGGGCTGATCAGCGCGCACTTTGGACTCTGCAGATACGAGCTCGTCGGGACGATATCGCCCACGTACGATCCGTTGTAGGGGTCGAACGCGCACACGCGGTCCGCGGTCCAATCCGGGATCATGAGGACATCATCACGGCCTGAAAGCGGCGACGCCGATCCTCTGGTGTCCGCCGTCGCCCCGAGGCACCCGCCAGCGGCGAGAATGCTCGCAAGAACCATGACAACAATTTCCACGACAACAGCCTTTCCAAACGCACATGTTTTTACCATAACCATGCTTCCTCCTGAGAAGAATAATTACCGATATACAATTTAAATCTATCTATTAAATTTAATAAAAGGAGGCGGGCTTGCGAACGAAACCCGTGATGTTTCACCAGAGAATCCCCTCAACCCGCGAACGCCATCCCTCGCGCTCGACGGCTCGCTGCTGAGTCGACCCCGGCACAGCGGCCCGCTCCACGGCCGGCCCCCTAGTTTCCAACGGACCAAGGTCGCTTTATTTCAATATCACGAGAAGCAAGCGAAGCAGTGGGAAGGCATGCGGGAACCGCCCGAAGAGCCACTGCAGGGGATGGAACACATACGGCATCTTCACCTGCATCGTCCCCCATTCACTCTCCGCCGAACCCCAGGTATCCTTCGCCTTCGCCCGGATCACGTACGTTCCCCTCTTCGCATATTTATGGGTAAGCGTGACATCCACCCCAGACGCGCTTGGGCCCACCCAGTCACTCGTGGTATTATCCCCCCAGTCCACGAAATACGACACCGTGTCATTATCAGAGTCGACGCTGCAGACGACGTAGTTGTGCTCGACGCGAGGCTTCCCCTGAGCAGGGCCGGTGATCCGTGGCGCCGCCGGCGGATTGTTGACTAGGGTCGTCAAGGTACATACCTGATAACCCTCCTGGCCATCCTTGCTACAACTGACGACAACACCCCCTGAGCCGGTCTCATGGACTACCGGGCTATCGTCCACCATTATCGGCGCAGGGAAGGAGACGCTATAGCCGCCGGTGCTGTTCGTCGTCGTCGTCCAAGAATCCCCCGTTGCAGGAATCCGCACGGTCACAGCCCCATCGGCCACTGGGGCATGCGTTTGAGAATTGAGGACCTGCCCGGACACGACGATGGGGTCGCCGGGGAAGGCGACGTCAGGCGAAAGATGCTCGCTGACCGACAACGGCTGCGTTGCACGGGAAAAGGACTGCAGGATTGTCACCGCATGAATCGTACCGTTCGTGCCTACCTGGTCGATGGTGGATTTCACGAGGTTGTCGACTATGGGGGCATACCACGCGTCGGACCCTTCTCGGCCAACCTCGTAGGCAGTGAAGCTCCCTGCTGGGCACGTGATCGTCGACTGCTGCGGGCACGTGACTTCGCCATCAACAACTTGCACGCTGTTCATTGACTGGTTCATGATCCCCTCAATGGACACGTACCCTGTCGTCGTCGTGAGACCCTGGAGGCGCCACTGGTCACCGACTGCGAGGGGGAAATCAAAGGCTTCCAATAGCGGGATTGAGCCATACTGAATATCTGCCGAATACGGTACCGGGACGACAATAACAAGAATTGATCCCGAGGAGGCGATATGCGTCGGTCCCTGGGCGAGGTCGGAGCGCCTCATGCTTGAGGACCCGGTGATGACCCCGGTAAGGTCGCCGACGATGCCACTGTAAATTAAGGCCCCACTAATCTGCCCCGTGATACTCAAATTATACGTGTCATCATACACACCTGTGACGGTTTCCTGAAGGTTAGTGATGACTCCCGTGAAGGATGCGTTGACGCTGCTGAAGGAGAAGGGGTCGACGCGGTAGGTCCACATATCGCCGGGATACCACGTGGGAATAGACGCAGCATCCAAGACTGCTTGCTGATGGCCCGGAGCTGGGACATCGACCGCGATACTAGAGGAACAGCAGACGAAGATACAGCATAGGCTGAAGAAGGTGATATATTTCATAGACCGTTATCCTCCAATAGATAGTCAACGACCCTGCCGCTTTTAAATGTTTGGAGACAAATAATAGACGCCTGTTGACAGTCTTAGGAGGAGGGAGGCTCCGGGGCAGGGTTAATTATTTAAAGCCAGGGCCCCTCTATATGCCTTGATTTTACTGGAGGAATAATAAATGAAGAAACAACTAACGATACTGCTTCTCTGTACGCTACTCCTTGCGCCGCTGAGCCTCGCTCAAAGCATCCCGAAGACGCATCCGAATGCGACGGCATCGACCAGCGTGGACGTCCCGGTCTGGTCCGTGGGGAACACCTGGACCTATCGCATCAACGACCTCAGCGTCGACATCAACGAAACAGATTTCATGCTCAGTATCCATGCGGCCGTCACCAACCTCACCCTCGTAGTCGACAACGAGACCCCGGACGCGTACATCGTCCACATCAAGCCCACCACCATCACCGGCGATTACGCGGTCTACGCTGACTTCGGCGACGGACCGATCAACATCACTGGGGATCTCAAAGAAATCACCCTTGAAGGCATCCTCCAGGTCTCAAAGGCTAGCCTCGGCATGAAAAGCATTAACCTGACCATCAACGGCAAGATGACGATAGAGGTTCACGATCAGCCGTACTTCGAACCCCTCTCGCGGACGTACACCTTCTCCGCGGTCATCGACAGCCAGTTCGTATT
Source organism: Methanobacteriota archaeon (assembly GCA_963769885.1). Lineage (GTDB taxonomy): Archaea > Thermoplasmatota > E2 > DHVEG-1 > DHVEG-1 > CAIRCU01. The sequence continues at coordinate 580,931 of CAVYNH010000006.1, read as the reverse complement.
CGACGCGCCGTACGGCCTCATCGCCTTCCCCCTCGAGGTCGGTGCCAACTGGGGCATCCCAGCGAACAATGTGACCCTGTCAGGCACCATCGACTCCCCCTGGTTCAGGTTCGTCAACTTCATCAACCGGATCGTGCGCGGGTTTCACCTCATCGGGCCGATCGCCAACATCCTGAATACTTCCAAGGAGAACCTGCAGAATGTCTCGGATATTCTCGACGATATTCTGCCGACGGTAGACATCGCCCATGTCATGAACACCTACCTCAATGGCAATACGATCGCCATCCCGGAGATCCCCCCAGTCCTCATCTGCAACAACACCGAGCTGTTGACAGTGCCTGCAGGGACGTACACCGTGTACAACATCACGACCGTGGCCGGCGGCGGGAGGGTCTACTATGCGCCGGATGCTGGCTATTATGTCCGGATGAAGGGCTCGTTCAACGAGTCACTCCCGTTCCTGAAAGGCGTCGACATGGAACTGCTCGCCACCAATTTCCAGCCATAAAAACACTAGATTCGGGGACGGCGTCTGGGTCCCAGATTCTCCTTTGTTTTTTCAAGGAGGATGTCGGCGTAGCTCTTCTTTTTCTTGATGGCCTCGTGGATGAGGGCGTCCTTCACTGCTTCCCACTCCCGACCGGTCTTCGTGCGGGCGAGGCCGCCGCGGGCGGTCTCTTTGAGCCGGGTGTCCATGCGGTCGCCGACGTCGTGCATGGCGCTGGCGACTTCGTCGAAGGGGATGTAGGAGGTGATGCCAGCGAGGGCGAGCTGGGCGGAGATGAAGGCGGTGCCGACGGCGGTCGCGTTGCGTTTGCGGCAGGGGACGGAGACGACGCCGGCGACGGGGTCGCAGACGAGGCCAAGTGAGTTCTTCAGGGCGAGGGCGGCGGCGTTGTCGATCATGTCCGGGTTGGTGAAGGGATGGGGGTTGAGGAGTTGGACGATGGCGGCGGCGGCCATGGCGGAGGCGGATCCGCATTCTGCCTGGCAGCCGTGGACGGCGCCGGAGATGGAGGCGTTTTTGACGATGGAGAGTTCGACGGCTGCGGCGGCGAGGAGCGCTTTGTATTTTTCGAGGTCGGTGCTGCCGTAGTCTTCGGCGATGGCGAAGATGCAGGCGGGGACGATGCCGGAGGAGCCGGCGGTGGGGCAGGCGATGACCTGGCCCATGTTGAGGTTGTTTTCGGTGATGGCGAGGGCGTAGACGCAGGCGGTGTGGAGGGGGCCGCCGAGGATGCGGTGGTGGGTGGCCTGGAGTTTTTTGCTGTCTTGGGTGAACATGAGGTTGGTGAAGGTGTAGTCGGCGCTGAGGCCTTTGTCGATTGCGTTTTGGAAGATGGTGAAGGAGTGTTGGAGGCGTTTGAGGATGTCTGTTTTTTTTCGGTGGAAGTAGGTTTCTTCGTAGTCGAGGATGATGTCGCCGAGGGTTTTTTTGTGTTGTTTTGCGGTGGTGGTGAAGGTGCGGAGGATGTAGTCGGTCATGGGGTGGCCTCTGGGTGGTGGAGGTGGGTGATTTTGTATCGGCCGCCGCCGAGGCTGATGCCTTTGTAGGTTTGTGGGATGCCGTGGTTGTCGATGAGGGTGATGGTGAGGGTGTTGGGGTGGGTGGTTTCGTCTCGTTTGTGGCTCCATTTGATGGTGAGGCCTTGGTCTTCGGCGTAGCGGAAGGAGAAGGGGATGCGGGGGTCGTCGTCTTGCCAGCCGAGGAGGCCCGCGACGAGGGCGCTTTTGGTCATGTGGGCGTCGCCGGTGTCGGCGAGGCTGTTATAGAGGAGGATTTTGATGGTGCCGATGGGCTTTGTTTTTATGGCGATGGCGCGGCCGATGCGCATGACGCCGGCGGTGTGGGAGCTGCTGGGTCCGACGATTTCGCTGGTGACGAGTTCGAGTGGGCTGACGGTTCGTGATGGTGCGGCGTGTTTTCCCATGTGGCGTTCCCCTCGGAGGTTTGGTAGGGTGTGGCCGCTCATATACGTATCGATGGTTTCTAAGAGAAGCAACCGATTTTTTTGTCGGATAATACGTTCTTGCTGTTGGCTCTGACTGTGAAAACGAGGCGCCTCATAGGTCAGGGGAAGGACGTTCCGATTTTTGAGGAACCGGGTGGTTTTTTCCGTGGGTGTGAGTGGGTTTTAGTACGGGTGTGCGGCTGGGTGCCAGTCGACGTTGAGCCAGGGGATGATGATGGTCGGGAAGTAGTAGGGGAACGATGATTCGAAGAGCAGAATCGCGCCGGGGATGATTTTGGGATGGAGCAGGGGTCGGCCCCAGTAATTGCCTTTCCAGTGATTGATGAGGGAGGTGTAGAAGGCGGCGTTGAGGGTGTTGTTGATGAAGTTGTTTTCGGCGACGGTGTTGGCGAAGGTGAACTCGAGGTAGAGGCCCCACGTGCAGTTCTGAATCGTGTTCGTTTGTACGGTGCAGTGGAGGAATCCACAGACCACGATTCCGACGGCGCTACGGCTGATCTGGGTATGCGACACGAGGGTGTTGCGTGAGCTGATCAACATCCCGTTGTACATGCAGTGAGCGATGGTGGTGTTCTCGATGTGGTTCGTGCGGCCTCGGTTGATATCAATGCCGTACGCGCTGTCGGTGATGGTTGTGTTTCTGATGGTGTTCCCTTGTGATGCCTCGAGGTTGATGCCGTACCAGCATGAGGAGATGTGGCAGTTCTGGATCACGGAGTCCGTGGTCCCGTCGAGGTAGATTCCATAGCGTGCGTTGGAGAGCGTGAGGTTTTTGATAGTCATGTGCGTGCAGTTGACAAGGATCACCTGTCCGGCGTCGTCGATGACCTGGTCGGAGTGGCCGACGAGGAACACAAATGGTCGAGAGTTGACGGTGTTGTTGAGGTAGGTGTTCGCTTCTGATTTGTAACATTCGAAGCCTGTGTTGGAGAGGGTGTTTCCTTCGATGACGTTGTCGGTTGATTTCCACACATAGATGCCGCCGGTCGCGTTCCCGACCATGGCCTTGATATGGTTATTGGAGATGCGGTTGTGAGCGCCTTCCAGATGGATGCCCAGCGGTTTGACATATTGGTCGTAATTGATCATGATAGAGTTCTCGGAGACGGTGTCGTCGGAGGAAAATACGGTGATGCCACTATCGTAGGGCTCGATGATGATATTGTGGGAGACGGTTACGTTCGTCGCGTCGATGAGTTCGACGGCGGTGAAGGTGTATCTGATGAGAGTATCAGTGATGGTGGCGTCATGAACTTTGTAGAGTTGAATTCCGTAGCCGCTCCATCCGTCAAAGCCGGGGTGGATGGTCAGGTTGCTGATCATGGTGTGGTTGGCGAGGACCTTGACTGCGGGGTCGCCGTAGACGATGATGGTGAAGCCGCTGAGGCGGACGTCGTTGGCGTTGATGGTCACCCTGGTCTTGTAGTTATTGCCGGTCAAGTTGATGACGGTCGTGGTTTGGTTCTCCCCGATGAGGGAGAGGGTAGTGTTGATGGTGAGTCTTTCGAGGTAGGGTGAGGAGTCGTCGTAGACGTAGACGGTATCGCCGGTGGTGGCGTTGTCGATGGCGTCCTGGATGCTGGTGTAGTTCCCGGGTCCGCTGCCGCCGACATAGAGGACGCTGCCTCTGTTAAGGGGCATCGGATCTGAGGTCCCGCTGGTGTGTACGGCCGCGATGGCTTCGGGGATCATCATGAGGGTGAGGGCGATCGATAGAATGCAGAGTATGCAGAAAGTGTATGTTCGTTTCATTTTTCCTTCCCTCGACGTGTCTCCTTCTGAATACGGCTCTCTGTTATTTTAAACTTCTTATTCAATTTATATTATATCAAATAAGAGGGGAGAATTCATCACGGCTATTTCTTGTAGGCGAGCCGTGAGATCGGAAGGAGGACCTTGGGCAGGAGGTGGCTGTTGTAGATCCTGTTCGCTCGTGCCAGGGGTTTGGTGATTTTCTTGCCGCGTTCGAGGGCCTGGCTGTAGCCGCGGTTGCCCAGCAGGCTGAAGAGGAAGCGGTTCACCAGGGAGACCCGTAGTTGAGGCACCAGGGTCTCTTGCATGAGGCTGTCGTAGTCTTTGTTGTCGAGGATGCTGGTCGCGGCGAGGTGGCCGGAGAGGATGGCCTGCCGCAGGCCGAAGGCGAAGAGGAAGTCCTGCAGACCTGCCCGCTCGCCAACGTAGTATTTGCCGTCTTCGTAGTATCGTGTCCGTAGCGAGAAGTTGCCGTAGCCGGTGAATCGTTTTGGGTTCTGGATGTCGAGGTGGTAGATGTCGGTGAAGGCCTGGATGGTCCGGTCGAGGTACTCGTCAGCGCGGTTGTAGTGCTTCGTCATTCCGGTGCCGAGGCAGCCGCGGCCGTCGGCAACGAGCAGGTAGGCGAAGGCTTTCGGGGCGAGGGTATCGTCGAGGATCAGGGTGGGCTCGTGGGCGAAGGTGGTCTGGAAGGTGATGCCGCGGACGATGCCGTCGGCGCGGGTGGGCCCGCTGGCGATGATGTCGGCCTCGGTGTCGGTGACCTTGGTGTTGAAGACGAGGGTGACGCCCTTGTTCGTGGCCTGTTGTTTGAGGCTTTGGTCGAGGCTGCCGGGGATGGCGCCGCGTTTGATGAGGTAGAGGGCGGGGCGTTCGAAGTGGATGGTGCGGGCGTTGCGTTTGTAGTCGAAGATCTGGGCCTGGAGGACGGGGGTGTGCCAGAAGTCGGTGGCGATGCCGATGCCGTGGAGGGTGTCGAAGATGTCGGTGGGGGAGGACCAGTTTTCGAAGCCTTGGAAGTCGCCGCGGAAGCGCATGCCGCAGTCCGGGTTTTTCTCATAGACGGTGACGCGCCTGCCGCGCGATGCGAGCGTGATGGCGGCGGAGAGCCCGGCGGGCCCGGCGCCTTGGATGGTGATCTCGTCCGTGGTCGTCATTTGAAGGTCCAGATGGATTATCCGGCGGGTGGGTCATAAAGGTAGTGGGTACGGTTTTTCATAAACGTTGGTTGAGAGGCGGGTGATAGCTCGTCGCCGCCTGATCATTTAAAGGAGCTGACAGGGAAGCGAGAGCCAAAGAATATAATACTACCTCTTGAATTACAGGCCTGGGGCAATTGAATGGTCGTTAATTATGACCGACTGTTTTCTAAACGGTCAAAACTACTGAAGTCCTCAGAAATCAGAGAATTGCTGAAACTCACCCAGAGCGGTGATTTCATTTCGCTGGCCGGTGGGCTGCCGAACCCCCAGGCGTTCCCGGTCGAGATCATCCACGAGTGCATCGAGAAGGTGTTCAAGAACAACATCCACAATGCCCTGCAGTACGGAACCACTGAAGGACTGCCCCTGTTACGGAGCGCCTTGGCGGACCGGATGCGCAAGGAGAAGAAGATCGACTGCACGCCCTACGATTTATTGATTACGAGCGGGGCGCAGCAGGCGTTGAATTTCGTGGCGTTCAACTTCCTTGACATGGGGGACACGTTCATCACGAGCGCGCCGACGTATCTAGGTGCGTTGCAGGCGTTTCAGGCGTACGGGGCGAACTGCGAGTCCATCCCGATTAATCACACGGGCATCAACATCGACAGCCTGCGGCGCAACCTGAAGCGGCTGAACCGGACCGGCATCATCCCCAAGTTCCTGTATACGGTGGCGACGTGCCAGAACCCGTCCGGGGAGTCGATCCCGGTGGAGGAGCGCAAGGAGCTGTTGGAGCTGGCGTCCGAGTACGACTTCATCATCATCGAGGACGACCCCTACGGGGACTTGATCTTCGACGGGGAGCCGATCCCGCCAATCAAGTCGTTTGATACAAAGGGCCGGGTCATATACATTAGCACGTTTTCGAAGATCCTGGCGCCGGGGTTCCGGCTCGCCTGGGTCGTCGCCAGCGAGGATATCATCACGAAGTTCGCGCAGACGAAGCAGTGCACGGATCTGTGCAGCAACGTGTTCACGCAGTACATCGCGTATGAGTACATCAAGGGCGGGTACCTGGACAAGCAGGTCGAGACGATCCGCGCCATGTACAAGCGTAAGCGGGACGTGATGATCGAGGCGCTGCAGCAGTACTTCCCGAAGGAGGCACACTGGACGGTGCCCCACGGCGGGATGTTCCTATGGGTGACGCTGCCCAAGACCGTCAACACCCGGCATATGTTCAAGCGCGCCCTGGCGAAGAAGGTCGCGTACGTGATCGGCGACACGTTCTACCCGGATGCGAGCAACTACAACAGCATGCGGCTGAACTTCTCGTACTCCGACGATGACGTAATCCGCGAGGGCATCAAGCGGCTCGGGGAGGTCATCAAGGAAGAGATGACGCTCGGCTCAGTGGCGGAGTTCGACCGCAAAGCCTACTACGGCGCATCAGGAGTATAAACAACACAACTAACCAAACCGACCTGTCTGCCTCACTTCATTATGAACTAGGGATGCAGCTTTGACTTCATTTTCGTTTCAAGACCAAGATTAGCGCCATCGCGAGCAATGCAATCAACAATTCAAAACCAGGTGTTCCACGCGTCCCAGTAGCAATTACACTATCGACAACTATCCATCTGTATGTCGAGTTAAGAGCGCCATCATTATCGGTGACATTCAAGACGATCCGATATATTCCTTTTTGAACGTACTGGTGTGCTGGATCTTTTTCAGTGGAATATGTGCCATCGCCAAAGTCCCAATACCTAGAGACGATAGTTCCATCACTGTCTGTCGATGAATCAGTGAACTGTAGGGTATCATTCGTCGTGGGATGAAGTGGAAGATACGAGAAATTAGCAATAGGGGGTACGTTTGGCTTTTCTGTGATAATCACATACGTTATATCAATGTCTGCGCCTCCGCTATCATCCGTAACCTCTAAAGTAACAGTCCAGTTACCCACTTTCTTGTACATATGCTTGATAACTTCTCCCGATCCATTAGTACCATCACCGAAAGTCCAGAACCATGAGGTGATGTTTCCATCAGGATCATAACTCGACGATCCGTCAAAAGTTAGTGATTCGTTTACATATCCCCAATAGTGCCTACCTCCAGATGCATTAGCTATTGGTGGGAGATTTTCATTACCACCGCCTCCGCCTCCACCACCGCCGCCTCCACCGGCTGAAGCAGTTGTAAATGTAAAGGTTTGATTTGCCCAAAGCTTGCCATCAAATGCTCGTACAGTCCATTTGTAAGTTGTAGAATCTGCTAGTCCAGAAATGCTACAAGTCTTTGTTCCATTGATTGCTGAGACTCCCGAGTTGCTACCTATGTTTGGTGATGTGGTAATTGTCCAGTTGAAATGATCCCCCTCCAGGTCACGAATCATTATGCTCACAGTTGAAATACTAATAGACACGCCTCTCGATCCATTCGTGGGACTCGAGTTAGTCAAAGTGGGTGGATTGTTAGCAGTTGGAATCCCACTTTTTGGATTAGATTTTGCTCCTTCGTTTCCTACAGCATCAACGGCAGAAATCTCGTAACTGTATGTCTGACCATTGTTGAGACCACTATCCAGATATGAAGTTGAAGTTCTATTGATAATAAAATTTCCATTTCTATAGATTCTATAGTTATGAACAGCGATATTATCTGTCGAAGGATTCCAAACGAGATTCAATTTTCCGTCATGTGCATTGGTAACGGTCAATCCTCCGACTTTTGATGGCGGTTCTGCATCTCCTCCGAGAACAAGTGGGGTTAGATGCCATACATAAGCCCAACAATACCCCTCATACTCGTTTTGATTGTAGCTTGTATTCACGCCAGTCTTGTTATACAGCTGCCATTCAATGACGGTAGTATTCCAGAAATAGATACCTAGTAATTGACTCTCGTTGAGATGGGAGTTGTTCAAGTCATTTTTGGTGTAGAACATCTTGATGGTAACAGGCCATTCAACCAGACTTTCATTTCCAACTGTAATGTCGATATAATTGTCAACACTGGTAATGTTCCCGAGGATATTCTCTCCCGTTGGATTCCCAGAATATTTCGACAGGGTGATATTCGTCGAATTCATCGTTGTGATAATGATAATAGCGCCGGTTTCATTTTGGAAATCCACAGTAGTCTCATTTCCATCTAGAGTTACATTGGTGTAGACGATCCTTGTGACAACCTGCTTTGTTAGAGTGCTGTTCGCTCCATCATTGTCTGTCACTTTCAAGGTGACATTGTAGGTGATGTCATTTGAAAAGGAATGACGAGGATTCTGCGTTGTAGAGATATTTCCATCACCAAAGATCCAATCCCAAGAGACAATGGTTCCATCGAGATCCGTAGAGTTGTCAGTGAATTGGATTGTATCGGACGTCTTTGGGTTTTGCGGCGAATAGGTGAAGTTCGCCTTGGGAATCATATAGTTAAAGGCAGCCCATACGTCGATTCTGCCAGATCCATAGAGGTTGTCTTTTCCAGGTGATCCGTAATCGACCGCTTTTGTTTCAAGTAAGTTCTGTAGATTATCAACGGTGCATTGAGGACCGACACTTAAGAGCAACGCTGCGGCTCCAGCAGTATGCGGAGCTGACGCAGATGTACCATAGAAATTACCACTTCCATACGTGTGTGTTGATACGCCGTCTGGAGCTGTGACATCGGGTTTTATCCTGCCGTCATTTGTCGGACCTCTTGAGCTGTAACTCTCAAGGGTATCATTCCGCCAGTAGGTTGCGCCAGCTGTCATTGCACCTGTGGTATCAGCTGGACAAGTAAGGCTACTTTCAGGATAGTCGTATGTAATAAAATCGTTATAAAAACTATATAGTTCAAAATGAACATTTTGAGTTGCAGAACTTTTTTTGATAGCGACATAATAAACATCCCTATATGGTACATATACAGCTATATATTCAACAGGGGGCTGTGAACCAGTTTGCGGATTTTCCGACGATGCAATAATATTCGAACTACTGTCCATTAAATACAAATCATAATCTTGATTAGAGGTAGGCCAATTATTCCAACTAAGAATCAAATGAACTACATTCCCAACAGATAAATAACCAAGAGATAGCTCTTCATCTCCAGGTCCAAAATCATGCCAGTTATTACTATTATTATCTATGAATGTTCCCTCATAATGGCTCTGAGCTTCATTTCCTGCAGATGCCACAAATAAGATACCTTGCGAACGAGCATTATTCACAATGCCACAGACGTCGCCGATCGAAGAATATCCAACTCCATCATAATCATTGATACCAACATATCCAATAGAAAAACTAATGATTTTTACACCAACTGATATCGTATAGGAAACAGCGCTATTTAAATCAGATATTGTGTCGAAATTATAGAGATAAAGATCGGCTTGCGGTGCCACATCAAGCACGATTTCAGCACAAGCAGTCCCGTGCACTTCACCTGCTTCGATATCGTGGTCGGCACGAAACGACTTGACTTCTTTGATTCGCGATGAGGGCAAATCTAGATCTGTGGAATAGCCTTTGAAACCAAGGTCAATAATCGCTACTTTTACCCCAGCACCATAATATCCTGCATTTTGTACTAAATTTGCTCCGATTACATTAACCCCTTCGCTAATGACATCAGGGATTGCTTGCACGGGTCTGCGAATAAATTGCACATATTTTTCTTCAGATAAATTTTGAATTTGAGTAGGAGGAATTAAGATTTGAGCCAACGACTTATAATGATTCTCAATCACGATATCATGGTTAAAGTCTGCCAAAGAACTCAATTGGTCTTCATTCGCAAGGAGGACCTCAAGTCGAACTTTCCCATTGACAAAATCGAAACTACTTAAAGACTTGAAATGGTGAGTATCATCAGTATTATGCTGGACTAACAATTCTTCGACACACTGTTCAATTTTTTCATTTTTCAACCTGGGAATGGATATGTCTTTGGGAATGCTATACTTAAAAAAAGATTGACTAATAGGTTGGGCATGCAGTAGAAATGAACAATCTCCAAATAAAACGATAAAAAAAACAATGGAAATTGCAATCTTCTTCGTACTTTCGCCTTTCCCTTTTATCTCAAAGAAGAACATTTAGAATATAAATTTTCTGACAGATTCACTTAAAACATGTGTACTAAAAAAAAACGATCTCTTTTCTACGAGTTTTAACGGCTTTTCACAACGTACAATATTTCCGGCTACCGCATCAAAAAGAATATTACAGAGATAGTCCGGATAGATTTAAATAACATCAGGATATACACGTCTCCTTACAGGGTGATAGCCTGGGAAACATCAGATCGTCCCACATCAAGAACGTCGCCATCGAACTCGTCAAGAGATATCCGGAACAGTTCACCACCGACTTCCAGAACAATAAACATAAAGTCGCCGAACTCACCACCGGCAGCACCAACCTCCTGCGCAACCGCATCGCCGGCTACGCCACCCGCTACGTCGTCTCCCACAACAAACACATAACCAGCCCACCCATTTCTGAGTAGCACCCCAACTTTTATTTTCCCCCGGTATTTCCACACCCTGGGTGGCACATCATTCTCACCACAACCCTCCAACAAGCCGCAGAGGACCTCCGCAACGGCCGCTTCATCCAAATCTTCGACAGCGCCAGCCGCGAAGGCGAAACCGACCTCGTCATGGCCGCCCAGTACGCCACCCCAGACGCCATCCGCCAGATGCGCAAAGACGGCGGCGGCCTCATCATCCTCATGGTCGCCCCCAACATCGCCTCTCACCTCGGACTCCCCTTCCTCACCGACCTCTACACCACCGCACAACAAGAACACCCCGTCCTCAAAGCCCTCGTCCCCAACGACATCCCCTACGACACCAAATCCTCCTTCTCACTATCCATCAACCACCGCAAGACCTTCACCGGCATCACCGACAACGACCGCAGCCTCACCATCAAATCCTTCGCCGAGCTCGCCGCACAAGTCCAACGCCTCAGCCCCCAAGCCGCCCAGACCCGCTTCGGCAGCCTCTTCCGCTCACCCGGCCACGTCCCCATCTGCGCCGCCACCCCCGGCCTCGTCGCCACCCGCCAAGGCCACACCGAACTCACCGTCGCCCTCCTCACCATGGCCGGCCTCACCCCCATCGGCACCGGCTGCGAGATGATGGGAGACTCCGGCAAAGCCCTCCAAAGACTCCAAGCACAACAATACGCCAAAGACCACCACCTCACCTACCTCGAAGGCAGGGAGATCATCGAGGCCTGGAACATATGGTCACCGTAATGGCCACCGGCACCTTCGACCTCCTGCACATGGGCCACATCTTCTTCTTAAAAGAAGCCAAGAAGCTCGGCGACAAGCTCGTCGTCGTCGTCGCCACCGATGCGACCGTCCGCCGCCTCAAACACGAGCCCGTCACCCCCCAAGACATCCGCCTCAGCCTCATCAAAGAACTCAAAATCGTCAACGACGCCTACATCGGCAGCAAAGACGACATGTACGCCATCGTTAAACAGATCAAACCCGACATCATCGCGCTGGGCTTCGACCAACTCCACAACGAAGCCGACATCACCACCGAACTCAAAAAACGCGGACTCACCGCAAAAGTCGTCCGCCTCCCCAAATACCCCGGCGAAGGCGACCTCAACGGCACCCGACGCATCATCCAAAAAGTCATCGCCGCCCACGAATTCCAACAAAAAATGAAGGAGGTCGAACGCCACGCAGCGCATCGGCGTCGTTGACACCACCTTCAGCCGCGTCGACATGGCAAAAGCCGCCATCGACGAACTCCACGCCCAAGCAACGGGTTTCAAGATCGTCCGGCGCACCGTCCCCGGCATCAAAGACCTTCCCGCCGCCTGCAAGATCCTCTTCGACACTGAACACTGCGACATCATCATGGCCCTCGGCATGCCCGGCGCCCAGCCCATCGACAAGCAATGTGCCCACGAAGCCAGCCTCGGCCTCATCCTTACCCAAATCTTCGTCGGCAAGCACATCATCGAAGTCTTCGTCCACCTCGACGAAGCCACCAACGACAAGGAACTTCATACGCTGGCGATAAACCGCGCCCGGGAACACGCCCGCAACGTCATCGCCTTACTCTACCACCCAGAATCATTAACGAAAAACGCAGGACACGGCCTTCGCGAAGGATTCGAAGACGCCGGTCCCGCACGACCATAAAAAAAACCAAGACAGGAAGGAAAGGAACCATGCCCAAAAACCCCATCCGCATCGGAGCCGTCGTCTCCGAATTCAACTACGACATCGCCATGATGATGCTCCAACAAGCCAAAGACCACGCCGCATTCCTCGGCGCACAGATCACCAAAGTCATCCAAGTCCCCGGCACCTTCGACATGGGACTCGCCGTCAAGAAACTCCTCGAACGCAAAGACATCGACGGCGTCATCACCCTCGGCGCCGTCATCGAAGGCGAGACCGACCACGACCAAATCGTCATCCAAAACACCGCCAGGAAAATCGCGGACCTCGCCGTCGACTACAACAAACCCGTCGGCCTCGGCATCTCCGGCCCCGGCATGACCAGACTCCAAGCCCAGGACCGCATCGACCGTGCCAAAGCCGTCGTCGAAGCCGTCGTCAAACTCCACCAGCGACTCCACGACCTCTAAAAAAACGAAATTCAACCCGAAGGAGGCAGCGGCCCCGGCCCGTCAGCCACCGGCTTTGACTCGATTGCGAGATGCTCGATCTCCGGCATCTTCTCCTTCGCCTGCTCCGTGATCTGCGTCCGAATCGCTTCGAACTCCTCGACCGTCATCGACCGCGGCACCGATACCTCGACCTCACCGAAAAACACCGGACCCGTCCGCCGCAACCGAACCACATGCGCCTCTTTTACTCCCGGGATGTTCAAGGCAATTCTGCGTAGAACCATGCCAAGGTCCAGACACTCCCCATCACAGGCATCCAATAACACAAGTCCGGATTCCTTGATTGCCGCGATCCCGACGAAATAGATGATCCCGGCGAGAATAAAACCCACGTAAGGATCAAAATTATACCCAACCGACTCCAAATACAAGGTAAGCACCGTTAACGTTGACGTCGTCCCATCCTTGATCGTGTTCACCGCATCCAGCCGCGCCGACCCCAGTAGACTGCGCTTACTCGACCGCATCTTCACAAAACCCAACGACAACGCGACGACCGCCGAGACCCCTGCAATCACCGCCCCTAGCAGCGGCACCTGCACCGGCTGCGGCGACACCAGCGCATAATACGACCGCACAATAATGTAGGTCGCCAAGATGAACATCACGATCGCCGCGGCCAGCGACGCCAGGTTCTCAAACTTGTAATACCCGAAGCTGAACTTCTTGTTCGCCGGCTTCTTCACAAACCGCAGCCCAACCCACACGATCCCGGAGACGAACCCGTCCCCCATACAGTCAATCCCGTTAGCGACCAACACAACGCTAAAAGAAACAAACTGCCCGATCATGATCTGAGCAATCCCAAATCCCATCAGCACGATCGTGGTACCGGCAGTCAGCCACTCCATCAGTCGAGTCGAATACTCCATACCTACAGGTGACACACAAAAATCAAGGATTTTAAATACGTTTCGAACACAAAACTTTATATGAGGCGGACCCAATGGCCGGGCTCGACCTTCCATAGAGGGACACAGCAATGGTGAAAATCAATATCAGCATCGAAGGGGAAAATGTCTCAGAGATCGTCGACGAACTCATCCACGTCGGCATCGACCTACTCAAAACCAACCGCAAGGAATTCCGCGAAGTTCTCAAAATCCTTGCGGACGAAGCCTTCGAAGTCCTCGAAGAAAAAAGGACCCTGGAACGCGGCGCCGACCTCTACCGCAAAATCAACCAGGAAATCAACTGGACCTACAAACGAGCAAAAGAGTAACCTCGTTCAATTCCTCCAAGAAAAAATGTAGGGGGTCGAACAACGAGCACCCCTGCTCCTTTTTTTCCCTAGAGTTCCGTGTACGCCTTCCCAGCATGCGTCAACACCTCGCAACCCTTTGAGGTTACTCGGATATCATCCTCGATCCGCACCCCACCGAGCCCTGGGATGTACACCCCCGGCTCCACCGTGAACACCATGTTCTCCTGAAGCGTAAACGACGCCTCGCTGCTGAAACGCTGCCCATCATGGACCGCCAGCCCCAGACTATGCCCCGTCGAATGAATGAACCGATCCTTGAACTCGGAATGGTCGATACAGTCCCTGGCAGCCTTATCCACACTACTAGCCGTAACACCGGCTTTGATTGCCGCAATCGCCGTCTCCTGCGCCTCAAAGACGGTCTCATACATCTTCCGCTGCTGGACCGAACCCTGGCCGAGCACCAACGTCCGCGTCAAATCACTGGCGTACCGCTGGTACAACGCGCCGAAGTCACAGAGCACGAACTCCCCCCGCTTCAGCGGCACATTCCCATGACTATAGTGCGGCTCCGCCGTGTTCGCCCCACACGACGAGATCGTATCGAACGACGGCCGATCCGCCCCCTCCTTCACGAGAGCGTAATCGATCTCCGCCGCCAGGTTGTTCTCCGTCATCCCTGCTTCGATGACCTCGCCGAGTGACTCAGCCACTCGGTCCGCGACTGCACAGGCTTTTCGGATCCGCGCAAGCTCGTCCTCATCCTTGACCAGCCGCGCCGCGGCGAACGCCCCGGACACGTCCACGAACCCGGCCTTTGGCAACAACCCTGCCAACGCCTTCTGGTCATGAACGGTGATACCTTCCGCGTTGAACCCAATTTTCTCGGCGCTGCCGAGGAGCCGGGCGAAAATCTCGTTGAACTCCTTCTTGGTGCGGTACACTTGGATGGTCGCCGTCGATCGCCGGGCGCTCTCCGCTTCCAGCTCCGAGATGACCGCCTCGACTCGCCCATCAGGAAACACGATGGCCAGACAGCCCTCAAAGACCCCACTCACCAGACCCGTCAGGTAGAAGAAATTATCGTCTATGAACGGTGCAGTCCCATTCTTCACCAGCACCGCGTCCACCGGCGATGACACCTGCGAAAACACCTTCCGCACACGGAGATTCGCCATTCCGTCACCTAAACGAACAAACAAGCGAGAGGAAAAGCAGGAGGGAACACAGAAAAATAGGGGTGTGGTGGCCCCCTACTTTTCCATGTTGGTGATAAGCGTGTGAAGCTGATCAAGGTCCTGACGGATGTTCTCCACTTGCTTCATCTTCTCTCTTTCGAAGCTCTTCAGGATCGTGGGGAGGTCGGCCGTCAGCTTATACAGGTGTACCGGGCGGCCCTTTCCTTTTTTCTTGACGTCCCGCTTCTTCGCCCAGCCGCGCCGCCGCAGCTCCTGCATCGCGACGCTTACCTCAGGCTGTCGGAGATCTGCTCCTTGTTCGACGTCCGCGGACCGGCATTCGTCAACCTGGGATATATATAACAGGGTCTTTGCAAGGTTCTTTGGCATCCCAAGCTCCGTGAAGAGTTGGACTGCTTTGTAGTCTTTATCGTCCAACACAAACGATTTCTTCCGTTTCATACGTTCTCCTCGCAAAATAAATCAATTCTGATGTATATATATTTTTCCAATTTTTCACGAAATTTTTATAAGCACCGTTATTATTTAAATCTTTTTATTTTTAGCCGGCTCTCTTCCAACATCCGCTTCGCAAGCTCATCCGGATACTCCCCAGAGTAGATAATCTCCGTCACCCCCGCATTAATCAACATTTTCACACACACGACGCAGGGGACATTGGTGCAATACAACACGGAGCCCTTTATCGAGGTTCCAAAAACCGCGGCCTGAATAATCGCGTTCTGCTCCGCATGCAGACCCCGGCACAACTCATGGCGCTCCCCCGATGGGATCTTCAAATTCTCCCGAAGACACCCTACCTCCTCACAGTGTGCCATCCCCTTCGGCGCCCCGTTATACCCAGTGCTCAGGATATGCTTCTCCTTGACCAGGATTGCGCCCACCCGACGCCGCAAACACGTACTCCTCTTGGAGACCACATGCGCCATTTCCATAAAATACTCATCATACGACGGACGCGTTTCCATAACCCTCACTCCAAACTCAGACATCCTCTTCACCATATAAAAATCATTGCGCCACCGGCTCCTCATTAAATTCTTTATTGCCGAGTAGCAACCGCACAATTGTCGTCACCAAGGAGAGCACCACCACAATCCCGATCAGCACTAGATTAGTCAACGGGAGCGTCCCAAAAATCACATTCAACGAGGGCACATAAATAATCGCAATCACCATCAGAATCGTGATGACGAAGAACGCCTTCAACAACAGGTTCTTGCGCGTAAACTTCTCCCGAATAGTGCCAGCTCGCAACGAGAAGATGTACACCTGCGGAGACACCAGAGTAATCGCAAACGCCACCGTCCCGGACAACGCCACGACAGTCTTGGAGAACGGCTCCATCCCCAACACCAGCGTGAGATACTCCCAGGCCACGATATACCCAAGCATGATGCAGATGCCGAACAGGACCCCATCCAGGATCATGCGCATCCGCTGCCTCCGTGAGACGATAGGCTCCGAGATCTTCGCCGGTCGGCGTTTCATCTGATCAGGATCCGCCGTATCAGGTCCTCACACCAACGCTCGGAAAACTCTCCATCACCACATTAGACCATAACAACTGCAACGGCAGCAACGGCGCCGGGAACCCAAGCAGCGGCGTCGCCAGCACGCCTACGACTTTCCCAAGATTATTCGTCAACAGATACTGAATGAGCCGCTTCAGGTTCTGGTATACCCGGCGGCCCTCCTCAACGCCACGAACGATAGTCGAAAAATTATCGTCGGTCAAAATGATATCCGCGGCCTCCTGGGCCACCTGAGTCCCAGCCCGGCCCATGGCGATGCCGACATCCGCCTTCTTCAGAGCGGGCGCGTCGTTGACACCATCCCCCGTCATGGCCACGATGTGGTCCTTCTCCTCCAGCTTGTCCACGATCCGTAGCTTATCCAGGGGAGCAACCCGGCTATACACGCGTAGGGACTCAACTTTTTGGCCGAATTCCTCCTCGCTCATCGCCTCGAGGTCACGGCCTTCGACAGCTTGATCGATGGATTCGGCGATGCCGACGCTCTCAGCGACGGAAAACCCGGTCTTCTTGCTATCCCCCGTGATCATGACGACACTGATATGCGCGTCTCGAGTCTCCTGGATCATGTTCTTGACTTCATCCTTGGGAGGATCATACAAGACCGCGGTCGCCAGGAAGATGCAGCCGTCAAGAGGCACTTCAGTTAGCTTCTCCTTTACCACATTCTCCTTCTTGGCGAACCCAATCAACCTAAAGCCTTTCTCGGAGCGAAAAGTCAATTCTGAAAGGATTCGCTGCCGGTGGTGATCCGTGAGCGATTCTACCCGGCCTTGTATGTAGTAGGAGGTGCAGTGAGCGAGGATTTTTTCAGGGGCGCCTTTGAGGTAGACTTCGCGTTTCCCCCGGGGGTCCTGTGCGAGAAGCGCTGAGTACATGGTCTCGGAGGAGAACGGGAGAGAATCCAACGTCTGATTTCCCGCGAAGTCCTGGGGCTTGAAGCCGTTCAGATATGCCGCTTTGATGAGCGCGATTTCTGTTGGGTCCCCGACCTCTTTGATGAATGTGCCGTCTTCTTCTTCGACGGATGCGGTGGAGCCTTTGATGCTGGTGAGGAAGAGGTCATGGAGGACAGCGACTTGGCCGTCGGCGATCATCTTGAAGATGTCGGCCATGACGTGGAAGTGGTCACCGATGAAGAATTCCTTGACGGTCATGTCGTGTTTGGTGATGGTTCCGGTTTTGTCTGTGCAAATGTAGTCGACGTTGCCGAGCGTCTCGACGCTGGATAGGCGTTTAACGATGACAGAGTTTCGGGCGAGCCGTTCCATGGCCAATGAGAGGGCGATAGTCATGGAGGCGGGGAGGCCTTCGGGGAAGACGGCGACGAGGATGCTGATGCCGAGGAGGACGGTCTGGCCGATGTCTTGGCTGTGGGCGATGTTGATGACGATGACGAGGACGAGGGAGGCGATCGCGAGGGCGACGAGTGCTTTCACCTCGCGGTTCATCTTCTTTTGGAGTGGCGTCTGTTCGTCTTCGGTTTCTTCGATGTTCTTGGCGATCTTCCCTATCTCGGTTTGGGAACCGGTCTTGGTGACGATGGCCCTGCCGTGGCCGGTGAGGACTTTGCTGCCCGCGAAGACCATATTGGTTTGTTCGTAGAGTTTGAGGTCGGCGGCTAGGAGTGGTTTGTCTTCCTTTCGGATAGGTTCGCTTTCTCCGGTGAGGTGGGCTTCGTCGACAAGGAGGGTGACGGCCTGGATGGTGCGGGCGTCGGCGGGAATGATGTCACCGGATTCGAAGAGGATGAGGTCGCCGGGGACGAGGTATTTGGAGGCGATGACTCCGATGTTGCCGTCGCGGATGACTTTGCATTGTGGCGAGAGGATTTTTTGGAGTTCTTCAGCTGCTTTTTCGGCTTTGCCTTCTTGGTAGAGGCTGATGACGGTGTTGATGACGACGACGCCGAGGATGGCGAGTGCTTCGAGGAGGTCTTGGATGATGAAGAAGGAGAGGAGGGCGGCGATGATGAGGATGACCATCATGGCTTCGCTCATGGCCTCGAAGATTTTGACAATGAGGGATTTGCGTTTTTTCTTGGCGAGTTCGTTTGGCCCGTAGGTGCGTAGGAGGGCCTCTGCCTGTGTTGGGGTGAGGCCGTTGGTGGTGGTTTGGAGGGTTTTGAGGAGGTTGTCGGTGGTCTTGGTGTAGTACTGGTCTGGTTCTGGTGTGGGTGCCATGGTGTCTAGCCTTGGGTGAAGGAAACTGGTTTTGCGTATTTCTTGGTTTTCATGTGGTTCTATGGGGGGTTTCGATAAGCTTTAATCGGAGTGAGTGGTTACCCGGGGCGGGAAGAGGAATATTCGTATGGGTCAGACGTTGAATGTTGGGATTTTGACGGGGGGCGGTGACTGCCCTGGGTTGAATGCGGTGATCCGTGCGGTTGTCAGGAAGTCGTTGAAGCACGGCTGGCGGGTGACCGGTTTCTTGAATGGGTGGAAGGGTGTGATTGATGGGAATACGATGCCGTTGACGGAGCGTGAGGTGTCCGGGATTTTGCCGCGTGGTGGGACGATTCTGGGGACGTCGCGGACGAATCCGTTCAAGAACCCTGGGGATGCGGAGAAGATCGTGCAGAATCTGAAGAAGCTGCAGATTGATGCGTTGATCGTGGTCGGCGGGGAGGATACCTTGGGTGTGGCGTTGAAGCTGTCTAAGATGGGTGTGCATGTGATCGGGGTGCCGAAGACCATTGACAATGATATCTGTGGGACGGATACGACGTTTGGGTTTGATACGGCGACGCAGATTGTGACGGAGGCGATCGATCGGCTGCATACGACGGCGGAGTCGCATCACCGAATCATGGTCTTAGAGGTGATGGGGCGGCATACCGGGTGGATTGCGACCGTGTCCGGGATTGCGGGCGGGGCGGATGAGATCCTGGTCCCTGAGGTGCCGTTCGAGTTGGATACGATCTGCAAGAACCTGGAGTGTCGGATGAAGAGCGGGAAGGGGTTCAGTATCGTGGTGGTCGCGGAGGGTGCGAAGCCGAAGAGCATGGCGGATTTTGCGACGATTTCGAAAGAGTTGGATGAGTTCGGTCATGTGCGGCTCGGCGGCATCGGGCAGTTGATCAGTAAAGAGATCGAGAAGCGGCTGGGGGTGGAGACGCGGGTGACGGTGCTTGGTCATGTGCAGCGCGGCGGGACGCCGACCGCGTACGACCGTCTGTTGGCAACGCGGTTCGGCATCGCGGCGGTGGATCAGGTCGCGGCGAAGAACTGGGGGAAGATGGTAGCGTTCCGGGGCTACAAGATCGTGCCCGTGGACATCAGTGAGGGCGTAGAGAAGCTGAAGACTGTGGACATGGAATTGTTTAATTTGGGGCGAGTGTTCTTCGGGGATCCGTGTGAGCGGTTCGAGGAGAAGCCGGCGCCGCGGTCGAAGAAATAGCCTTCCCGCCTCTGGTGTTTTTTTCTTTTTTATGGTTTGAGTTTGACTTCGATTTCTTGGAGGTCTTTGGCGGCGAAGGAGCGGGGGAAGATCTTTCGGGCGTCGTCCTCGATGACCTTGGGGTCGAGGTAGCGGGGGCTGAGGTGGGTGAGGAAGAGGGCGTCGACGTCCGCTTGTTTCGCTATCATTGCTGCTTGGGCGGCGGTGGAGTGGCCGTACTCTGCGGATTCGACGAAGGTAGAGTCGAAGGTGGCGTCGTGGATGAGGACGTCCGCGTCCTTGGCGAACTGAATGAGGTCTTCGTCGTAGGTGGTGTCGCCGGTGATGACGATCTTCCTTCCTTTGCGTGGTGGCCCGAGGACCATGCCCGGGGTGATGGTGGTGCCGTTCTTGAGGGTGATGGTCTGACCGTGCTGGAGTTTGCTGAAGAGGGGGCCTTCGGGGATGCCGAGGTGGAGGGCCTTGGGTTTGTTGAACTTCCCTGGCCTCATGTCTTCCTCCAGGCTGTAGGCGAGGGAAGGGACGTTGTGTTTGGTGGCGAGGGTTTTAATGTCGTAGCCGTCGAAGTGGAGGGTTTCGCCGTCATCGATCTCATGGGAGACAATCTCGTAGACAGGGCGGAAGTAGCCGAGAGAAAGGAGTTGGGCGGTGAGCTTGTTCATCCCTGGGGGTCCGTAGAGGTTGAGGGGGGTTGTGCGGTCGTTGAGCTGCATGGTCTGGATGAGGCCGGGGAGGCCGAGGAAATGGTCGCCGTGGAAATGGGTGATGAAGATGCTGGTGATCTGCATGTAGGAGAGGGTGGTGCGTTGGAATTGGCGTTGGGTGCCTTCGCCGCAGTCGAAAAGGAGGACTTCGCTGCCGCGATGAATGGCGGTGGAGGCGACATTGCGCTGGATGGTCGGCCAGCTGCCGCTCGTGCCGAGGAAGAGGATGCGCAGCTGCGTCATAGGCGGTGGGCATCGGAGCTTGGGATGAAAAGCTTTTGGGAGCCGAGATTTAGGGTGTTTTTTTGAAGACGGCAAAGGAGCGAGTGAGGCTGCGGTGGGCTCGGATGTCGTAGACTTTTTGAAGGCTGAGGTATCGTTCTCCGATGGGGATCAGGTTTTTTTCTGAGAGTCCGCAGACCGCGTACCGCCCTGGTTTGAGGATCTTTGCAATGGCTTGGAAGGCGCGGTTGTAGAGCTTTGCGCGGTCTTCGCCTTTAGTCGTGGTTGAGCGGCCGTAGGGGAAGTCGGTGGCGATCCCGTCCACGTCGGGGACATAGTCGGGGAGTGTGCCGATGTCGGTGGGGAAGAGCTGGAATTTGTTGATGCCGTAGTGTTCGAGGGACTTGGTGCAGCCTGTCGTCATCTTCGGTTCGATGTCCCCGCCGATCACTGTTATTCCCATGAGCCCTGCTTCAAGGAGGATACCGCCGGAGCCGCAGAACGGGTCGCAAAACAGTTCGCCAGCCCGGACTCTGGAGAGATTGACGAGTGCGTGGGCGAGGCGCGGGTGCATGGTGATGCCGGTGAAAAACGGGCGGTACTGGGATTTCCGCTGCTCGAACCCCGAAGTATCGACCTCCGCCAGCTTTCGTCCAACGTAGATGATGTCATCGGTGACTACCGCGCGGACCTCATGGGCAGGCTGTCTGAGGTTGATGGGGTGAGTCGAGGAGTACACGTCTGCAAGGACGTCCAGGATATCTTCGGATTTGTGCGAAGTCGAGCGGTTCTTGATGCGGACGGCCAGCGAACCCGGCGTGGTGAGGTGATACTTCTGGGCCTGATTCTCTAATTCATCAACGGGGCAGGTGAACAGAAGTTCATCGAGGACCGCCGTCCAGGCGAGCCGCCGGGCGAGGACCTGAATCTGGGAGTGTGAGACGTCGGCGGCAGCAACGACAACATCCTCATTAGTAATAATTACTGTAGGGCGTATCTGCTCCGACTCAAGGCATGCGACGGCCTCGTCCGCGGGCAGGTCCTTCAGGCCTTTCGACAGCTCAAAGAGGAGATTCATAGATGCAACAGGGGGATTGATGGGGCGTTTCCTTAAAAAATTCACGGTCACTTGGAGTGTTTATGACTTTCCCGTTTCGGCGACGCCTTCTTCTTGAGGGTTTCGTCGACCTTGGACTCGATGTCGTCCTCGCCGACGAACCACTTCCCCTCCTTCTTCCCGTCGATCTTCCCGGTCATCTCGTCAAGCTTGAACTTCGCGTAATCCGTCCCCTGGAACCAGTCCGCCGTTCCTACGGGCTTCGCGTCCGGATGATGCTCAGGTTTCTCCCGGGGGATGAACGTGGTCTGTTTCTTCTTCTCGACAAGCGGGATCCGGATTTCCTCGACCTTTGACGACTCCATCGACGGCTTATGGGCGAGCTGGATCGTCGACGGCTCCGAGACCTCATGATGATGGACGTGCCGTGGGCGATGCGTCTGCCGCCAGCGGACCACCCCAATCGCGAAGATCACCACGACACCGGCGATGATGATTGGCAGGATCTGCGACAAATCGACCGTGAACAGCTGGCTGTGGACGTTGCTGACGACAACCGTCCGGGTACCGGAGACGTAGCCGTCCTTCATCACGGAGACGACGACCTCCTGGTCCTGGTTGACCTCAGGGGCGGTCACGGTCGCCTTCCCCGCCGCGTCCGTCGTCGTGATGTTCACGCCGCGCAGCTGAATCGTGGCATCCTCGATGGGGAACCCATGTTGGTCCGTGACCGTGAGCCCCATGGACGCCTGCTCACGCACGCTCGTCGACGGCGTGGAGATATGCAGCGCCCCGCGCAGCACCGAAAACGTAATGTTCGCGGAGAGATACCCAGGTTTCTCCGCGGTCATGGTGAAACTCGGATGATCCGTGTACAAGGGAGCGGTGAACTCGATGATCGGCGTCTCGTTCGTCGTCACGTACGTCGCCCAGGGAACCGAGACCGTCACCCCGGACAGGACCGGCAGCCCGCCGCTGACCCCGATCCCGACCGTATAGGTCGAGCCCTCGTACATCACGTTGTCGCCCGACTGCTCCAGGTCCAAGACCTCGATCGACAACTGCTCATCCTGGGCAGCGCCACACAAAATAAAAGGAACCATTAGCAGGACGCTAGCGAGCACCGTACATAACACACTGGAGAATATCCGGGAACTATGCGTGCTTCTCATCCACCTACTTAAAGGAAGGAAACGGAGACAGCCTATTTATGTTTTATTCACCCGAGCTTCTCCGCCAAACGGCGCTTCAACTCCGTCACGATGTCCACAGGGCTTGGGTCCACGCCACGCAGCAACGCCAGGTAGTTACTCGCGAAATCCCCCTGGCACATCAGGTGCATCATGCGCGCCAGCCGGCTCTTCCCCTTCGGCGACACCTCGATGACGTCCTTGGCCACGTTCTGCCCCAGGCTCTTCATGAAATCCAGCCGCGTCCCCAGCGAGATCGACTCGTTCTCCCGGTCGCGGAACAGGATGTACATGAACTGTTTCGTGAACTCAGGGCTTTGAGACCAGCCGACCAAGTCATTGTGGTTCGACTCCGAGACGACGTCCATCCGGGCGATGATCTTGCTGTTCTCGTTGAACTGCTGCCGCCAGCGCGTCGCTACCGGCGCGTACGGCCCCCACCCGTAGATCTGCGGGATCGCTCCGTACAGCCGTCTGGCCAATTGCTTCGCCGGGTTCGACGCCTCCGGGATCTTCGGGCCGTTCGCCGCGACGAACTCCCGCGTCACCGCGACGGTCTCCTCGATGTCAGGCTCGATGTTCGCCTTCACCAGCCCGGCCTTATGCAGCAGCACAATCGTCGGGAACAACAGAAACGGCGTCGCCGCCCGTGGCTGCATCCCCGACGGGATCTTCAAAAACACCACATCCCGTTTCGAGGACAGCTCCTCAAGCTTCCCACCAGTCGAGATGCTGATGATCTTGCATTTCCGCTGGCTCGCGGCCTTAAACGCGCCGATTGTCTCTTCCGTGTTCCCCGAGTAACTCAGACAAATAGCCAGGGTGTCCTTGTTCGCCCACTTCGGCAGATCCGGCTCACGGTTCACCACCAATGGGACGTCCAGCTTGTCGCGGAACAACGCCTCGACGAGGTCCCCGGAGATCGCGGAGCCGCCCATCCCGGAGATGATGACATTATCTATTTTTAAGAACGGGAGCCGCTCCACCGTCCCAGCCAACGCCACGGACTCCTTGATCTGGTCCGGAAACCGGGAAATCACCTCAAGCATCCCGGATTTATCATATTGCATGCGAGAATCAACACTCTCCATCATCCATCACACCTCATCCCCACCATGCCGCCGGATTCCCTCTCCTATGCTCTAGAAAGCCTTGGAGCTCGAGCCTCAGGTGGGAACTAACAGAACACCCGGCAGATTCAAAAATATTTCTATGACGGGAACGAGACTATAAAAGACACCCTGGACTTACCCTTCAAGTGAATCGGATGCGATACATTCAAGGAGACCTCATCACCGACGTCGGCCCCATCCAGGCCTACCTAGAGATCACGGACAAACACGCCGTAATCCACGAAGGACTCTCACCGCATGTCACCGACGCCACCGGCTACATCCTCACCGGCATGGTTAACGCCCACACCCACCTCGGGGACGCCTTCATCCGCCACCGCGGCATCGAACTCCCCCGGGACGTCAAAGCATTGGTCGGCCCACCCGACGGCCTCAAACACCGGCTCCTACGCACCACGTCCCCTGAAGAGATCATCGGTAGCATGCGCCGCGCCCTCGGCACGATGCAGGCCTGCGGCACCAGCGTCTTCATCGACTTCCGCGAATGCGGACTCCCCGGCATCCAACAACTCAAAACCGCGACCGACACAAGCACGGTCCATCCACTCATCCTTTCGCGGCCCCGCGGACTCTCATATAAACGCCGGGAAGTCGCTCAACTCCTCGAGCACTCTCACGGCATCGGCGTCAGCGGCATCGCTGACTGGCCAGCAGGCGACCTCGACAACCTTGCCTCTTATGTCAAGAAGAAAAAGATGCTTTTCGCCCTGCACGCCAGTGAAGCCAGCCGCGAAGACATCGAAAAGGTCCTCTCATTGGAGCCGGATTTCCTCGTCCACTGCACCGCCGCCACCCCAAGCGACCTCAAGAAGGTCAGCGACGCCGATATCCCGGTCGTCCTCTGCCCGCGCTCCTACCAGTTCTTCGGCCTAAAAGTCGACTACAAAGCATTTAAAGAGAGCGGGCTGCGGCTGATGCTCGGCTCGGACAACGCCATGCTGCAATCACCCAACGTTCTGGACGACGCCAGAGCCCTCCAACCCACCGGCGTCTTCTCGACCGAATCCCTCCTGGAAATGGTCTCCACCACTCCAAGGAAAGTGTTAAAAATACCGACCCTTATTCAGGGTCTCAACCCAATGGATCACATCGTTGTTTTACAGAAGCAAACTTTAAATCCATTGTTCCTATCCCCAAGGCAAACCCCTGGAGTCTGAAAACGCATGATAGTCGAAGACGCGATGTCCAAAGACCTCATCGTCGGATACGTCCCCGGCACCATCCGAGAGGCACTCAAAACCCTAGCCAAACACAACGTCAGCGGCATGCCCATTTTGAAGAAAGACACCAAACGCGTCGTCGGCGTCCTCACCCGCTCCGACATCTTCAAAAACCCAGACGAGGAACAAATCGCCCTCATCATGTCCACCGACCCACACACCATCCAGAAAGACGACCAGCTCGTCAACGCCGCCAAAATCCTCTACGAAAACCGAATCCACGGCATCCCCGTCGTCGACAAACGCAAAAACCTCGTCGGCATCATCTCGCCCACCGACATCCTCAAGGCGCTGCCGGACGAGTACGACGACATCGTCGACCACTACTTCACCCGCAACCTCGTCCCCGTCTACCAAGACAACCCCATCACCTTCATCATGGAAGTCATCAACGTCACCAACGAGACCGCCCTCCCCGTCCTCAACAAAGAACTCGAACTCGCCGGCATCGTCAGCGAAGGCGACCTCTTCAAACTCAGCCACATCCGCGAATCAATGTCCCAGACCAACATGGGCATGGCAGACGACGAAGACGCCTGGACCTGGGAAGGCATCCGCGACACCATCCGCCTCTACTACAGCACCACCAAAGTCGACCTCCCACCAGTACCCGTCAAAGAAGTCATGATCAGCAACGTCATCAAAGCATACAAAAACGACCCCATCAGCGAGATCGCCCGCAAGATGTACCGCAACAAAATCAGCCACGTCCCCGTCGTCGACCCCGACAACAAACTCATCGGCATGGTCACCGACATCGACCTCATCAGCTGCATGTTCAAAAAAGGCAAATAACCAGGACAACTCTGATGCCGCAAGACATCTACGATAAAATCATCACGATGGCCAAACGACGCGGATTCATCTACCCGTCGTTCGAAATCTACGGCGGCATCGCCGGCTTCTACGACTACGGACCCCTCGGCGCCCAACTCAAAAACAACATCGAAAACCTCTGGCGCCGCTTCTTCGTCCTCAAAGACAACTGCATCGAAATCACCACCCCCGACATCACCCTCTACGAAGTACTCAAAGCCAGCGGACACGTCGAAGAATTCACCGACCTCACCGTCGACTGCCCAAAATGCAAGAAAAGCTTCAAAGTCGAAGACATCATCGGCACCACCCCAGTTGAACAAGCCCTGGCGGAAAAGAAAATCAAATGCCTCGGCTGCGGCACCGTTTTAACCAACCCACATCCCGTCAACCTCATGTTCAGCACCACCATCGGCGCCGGCGACGGCAGACCAGCCTTCCTCCGACCAGAAACCGCCCAAGGCATCTTCACCAACTTCCACCTCCTCTACCGATACAACCGCGAACGACTCCCCCTCGGCGTCGTCCAAATCGGCAAAGGCTACCGCAACGAAATCAGCCCAAGACAAGGCACCCTGCGCCAACGCGAATTCAGTATGGCCGAAGCCGAAATCTTCATCGACCCCACCACCAAAACCCACCCCCGATTCCACGACATCATCAACGAACCCCTCGTCCTCAACGACAACGTCATCGAACACCACGTTACCGTCGGCCACGCCGTCAACCAAGGCATCATCAACAGCCAAGCCCTCGCCTACTACATGCATCTCACCAGTTCGTTCCTCCTCGCCGCCGGCATCGACCCAAAAAAATTCCGGTTCCGCAAACACGCCAGCGACGAACTCGCCCACTACGCCTGCGAATGCTGGGACGCCGAGCTCTACAGCGACCGCTTCGGCTGGATCGAATGCGTCGGCATCGCAGACCGCAGCGCCTACGACCTCAACGCCCACCTCCAAGCCAGCGGCGTCGACATGTACGCCGTCCGCAAATACCCAGAACCCAAGATCGAAAAACACCGAAAAATCATCCCAAAAATGGACATCTTCGGCCCCCTCTTCAAAAAAGACGCGGGCAAAATCAAAGCACTCCTCGAAACCATGGAAGCACCAACCAAAGGACCAGTCAACGTCACCCTCGACGGGAAAATCATCACCATCCCCAAGGATGCCTATGACGTCACCGAAGTCGAAGAAAAGACCATTGGAGAAAAATTCGTCCCCAACGTCATCGAGCCCTCCTTCGGTATCGACCGCATCCTCTACTTCCTCATCGAACACAACTACAAGGAGATCTCCAAAAAAGACGAGGAATACACCATCCTCTCCTTCCCGCCGGGCATCGCCCCGATCACCGCCGGGGTCTTCCCCCTCACCGACGACAACCGACTCGTCGCCCTCGCCCAACGAATCAATGACGACCTCAGAGCCGCCTGCATCTACACCTACTTCGACACCACCGGGACCATCGGCCGACGCTACGCCCGGATGGACGAGGTCGGCACCCCCTTATGCGTCACCATCGACCACGACTCCCTCACCGACCACAAGGTGACCATCCGCAGCCGCGACACCACGGAGCAGCAACGCACCCCAATCAAAGCCGTTATAGAGCAAATCAAAAAACAAGTCTCCTGCACATACAAATAACCTAACACGACCTCTTTTCTATTTTGAGCGGGAAAAAATTAAGGTATTTAAATTTTATTAGATTATTATTAAATACACTAAGGCTATGCACTATTTCTTAGGGGGAAGCATATGGAATTCAAAAAGAATGGGAAAAGAAAGGCTGGTGTTCTCCTCGCGATTTTCTTGCTGGCTATCGTCACGACCGCAGCACAAGCTCAAACGCCAACCATAACCTCGACTGGACATGCGAAAACTCCACAAGCTACGACTGATGATGCTGTCGTCATCATCCAGAACATCACCGGCAACAGGCGCGGTACTATCAGCGCCATCTTGCACAATAACGGAACCATAGCCGCGAACGACCTATTCATTAAGATGATCGTGACTGGAGGACTCCTCGGCATGGTAAATAAAAGCCAGGCCTGGGGTCTCATCACCCTGGCCGGTAACGGCACAGCCAGTTTCTATATCACTAAAGTCCATGGACTAGGGAAAATCACCATCACGGTTGTCGCCCGAGCCTTGAACCTTCCCGATATCACGAAAACAGTGAACGCGACAATTATCGGTTGTAACATAAAAATCCGATAAGCGCAGCACCCCTACCGAGATACACGAGCGAATGTAGCCTACAGCGCGTGGTCGATCATCGCCAGCGAGCTGCCTAATTCTTCTTTCGTTATCGTAAGGGGCGGCCGGAAGCGGATGGATTTGCTACCGCAGCCTAGGATGACGAGGCCGTTCTCATACAGTTTCTGCTTCAGGGCGTCGCGCTGCTCCGTCGTCGGCAGGTCGAAGGCGCACAGAAGGCCACGGCCGCGGACGTTGGAAACCATCTTGGGGTGGTTCCCCTGGATTTCCTGCAGTTCTTTGAGCAGGTAGACGCCGTTTGTCGCGGCCTTCTCGACGAGCCGCTCTTCTTTGATAATCTCGAAGTATTTTTGGGATCGTACCATGTCGACGAGGCTACCGCCCCAGGTGGAGTTGATCCGGCTGGGGACCTGGAAGACATTGTCCTTGGCTTCGTTGACGCGGTCGCTAACCATGATGCCGCAGACCTGGGTCTTCTTGCCGAAGGCGATGATGTCGGGTTCGAAGCCGAAGTGCTGGTACGCCCACATCTTGCCGGTGATGCCGACTCCGGTCTGGACCTCGTCGAGGATGAACATGATGTCGTTCTCGTCGCAGACCCGGCGGAGGGCATGGAAGAATTCAGATCGGAAATGGTTGTCTCCGCCTTCCGACTGGATTGGTTCGATGATGAGTCCGGCGATGTCGTCGGGATTTTTGTCAATGGCGTCTTGGATCTGGGTGAGGGCGGCGGCTTCCCGCCGCTTGACATCGTCGAGGTTCTTGGCGTTGAGAGGGAACACGATCTTAGGGTTGTCGATACGGGGCCAGGCGAATTTGGCGAAGTACTTGGTCTTGTTGATGTTGAAGGTGTTAGTCATGGAGACGGTGTACCCGGTGCGTCCATGGAAGGCGTCCTTGAAGTGGATAATCTGGGAGCCTTTTTCGCCTTTGCCGGCGGCGATATTCTTGCGGACTTTCCAGTCGAAGGCGACTTTGAGGCCGTTTTCGACGGCGAGGGCGCCGCCGCTGATGAAGAAGAGATGCTGGAAGTGCTTGGGCATGGCGATGGTGGAGAAGGCGTGGACGAACTCGGCCATCTCGATGGTGTAGACGTCGGAGTTGGAGGGGTTGTTGATCGCGATGCCCCCGATCTTTTTGATGAAGTCGGGGTCGGTCATGCGGGGGTGGTTGCAGCCGAGGGGCGCGGTGCCGAAGAAAGAGAAGCAGTCCAGGTAGGTTTTCCCGTGTTTGGAGTCGTAGAGTTGGCAGCCGTGGCTTTTTTGGAGGTCGAGGACGAGGTCGAAGCCGTCCGCGAGCATGTATTTTGAGAGCACCTGGTGGACTTCTGTGGGTCGAATCGGCATGGATATTTACCTCCGAGAATGGGCCGTGGTTAGGGACCCGCTGGATGGTTATCCTTTTGCCTTATAAAACGGTATCGGTATTTTAGGGAGAAAAAAGGAGGGGTGAGAGAGGGGGACGAGGAAAGGAGGAAGAACGAGGATTGGAGGCCCTCTCTCACGGGGTTTCTATGCGGGGAAGAATCCGCCTGTTATTTAGGCGAGCGTGATGCTTGCGAGCTCCTGCAGGTTGTCGCCTGCGGCGAGGCTGTTGGCCTTGATTTTGCTGGTGGAGATGGTGTAGAGGGTGTCGCCGATGTAGAGGCTGCGGGTGATGTCGGTGCTGACGCCGTAGGACCATGAGTCTACTGGATCGTTGGTGTCGCGGTGGGTGATGCGCCCTTGGAGCTGGAAGCCGTCGTCGATGGTGAGGCGGTAGACGTAGGCGCCCTGGAAGGTGTACTGGCCCCAGTCCCAGGCGATCTCAGTGGCGTTGCTGTCGTTGAGGGTGTCGAGGGTCGTCTGGGGAATCTCCCAGAGGCTGACGGGGATGACGAGGAGGCCTGTGTCGTGGTCGAAGAGGAAGGCGTGGTGGTCGTAGAGGGCGGGGCTGTCGGTGCCGCGGTCGCCGAGGGCGATGGTGTAGAGTTCGACGGGGTTGGCGACGTCGGTGACGTCGAACAAGGCGAACTTAAGGCCTTGGATGGCGGTGTAGTAGACGGCGCCGGGGGTGTGGACCTTGTCGGCGTCGATGCTGCGGTCGACTTCGCGGCCGATGCCGATGATGTGGGTGGCGTCGTAGGGGTGCAGGTAGGTGGAGTAGCCGGGGATCTTGAGTTCGCCGAGGACTGTGGGGTTGGTGGGGTCGGAGAGGTCGAGGACGAAGAGCGGGTCGACTTGGACGAAGGTGACGAGGTAGGCGCGGTCGCCGAGGAATCGGACAGCGTAGATGCTTTCGCCGGGTGCGAGGTTCTCCAGGGTGCCGGCGCGCTTGAGGTCGCTGGTGAGGACGTAGACGTTGTTGGTGGTCTGGTACTCTTCGCCGTTGTAGTAGTCGGTGGTGGTGGCGATGCGGAAGTAGCCGTCGTGTTCGTCCATGGCGAACTGGTTGAGGATGTGGCCGGGGACTTCGCCTTGGGCGACGTAGTCGATGCTGTCCTGGCTGATGGCGATCTTGTGGATAATCGTGGTCTCGGTGGCGGGGGTGCCGTTGGTCTCTTCGGCGAGGATGCCGGTGGGGTAGTGGTTGGTGGCGAGGTAGATGTTGTCCTGGGAGACGTACATGGTTTGTGAGCTGCCGAGCATGAAGCTTTTCTCGTTGACGTCGTTGGTGTCGATGTTGAGGCTGAGGACGTTGGTCATGCTGTCCGCGAGCTCCGGGACGTCGACGTAGTAGATGTTGTCGGCGCTGATGTTCTTCGTCTCGTTATCGATGGTGATGGTGGGGACGCGGAGGGTCTCGTTGCCGTCAACGGTGGTGTAGATGCTATAGGTGGGGGTGCTGCTGACGACGTAGACGTAGGAGCCGATCATGCGGGCGTCGAGGAAGTAGCCGTCCATCTTGAGGGATTTGACGAGGCTGGGGCTGCTGCGGTCGCTGATGTCGTAGACGCGGATCTGCATCTGGGTGCTGTACCAGCCAGGGTAGATGAGGTCTTCCATGACGCGGACGCCACCGCCATAGTAGAGAATCGGGTACGCGTAGCCGGAGCAGAAGGCGACGAGCCGGTCGCCGTTGATGAAGAACGACTGCACGGAGTTGTTCATGTCAAACGAGATCTTCGCGACGATATGCATCTCAGAGGCCGGGTAGGCGAGGGCGATGAAGAGGGTGTTGTTAGATATCGTGTAAATGTAAGTGCCGTCGGTCTTGACCGTATCCGGCTCGTCCACGCCGGCGACTTGGACGTTCGTCGAGGAATGCGGCACCGGCGCCTGCGGACTTACGGGCCCGAGCTCGCTCGACCCGCGGCCGGCCGTCGAATCCTTCAGCGCGTTCGCCAGATAAGTCGATCCGTAGCTACTCGCCCGCTGCTTGAGGAACTCGAGCAGCTCGTCGTAGGACTGGAAATGGTTCAAGGCGTAGGTATATTTCCCCGCCGTCGGCAGGGAGCTGAACACCCCTAGGATCGCGATGCTCGCGCAGACGAGCACGCCGACCAAGAGGATGGCCTGGACTTTCACTTTTTTTTCAGACATGGGGAATCACATTCACCGCTATATCCATGAAACCTTATATAGTGTCGGAAATCGTTTGGGAAACACCAAACCCCCCCCCACCGGATTCTGGGTACGGCGTTGTCTCAAAACTCAAAGGTTCCTCCTGAAGCCACTTCAAGACGAGAAAAACGATCTCGGGGGACGACTGAATACTTTTGAGACAAAGCCTCTGGGTACTTTCGCCGACCCCCACACCGCCCTTATATACGACCACCCCCCTCTCCTCCTCTTGATGGGAACCCGCCCGCCCCAGGCTTCACGCGTCCTCAGCGCCTCCGAGATCGGCCAATACACCTACTGCTCCAACGCCTGGTACCTCCGCCGCCAAGGCCACCAGCCAGAATCACCCGGACTCAACACGGGCACTGACCGCCACACAGACCTCGGCTACAGCCTGGAGAGCATCCAGCGCCGCCAGCGCCATGCCTCCCGCGCCCTTGCCCTCGGCCTCCTCCTGCTCCTCCTCTCTCTCCTGGCTCTCTTCCTCGGGGTGGTCCTGTGAGCATCCTGCTGCCCCTCATCCTCCTGCTCATCGCCAGCCTCCTCATCGTCTCCGCCCTGACCATGCGTCGCCGAACCCAGGCCCAGAAGACACAACACGGAATCCCTGACGGCACCTTAGTGTATCAGGATCTCTCCATCCCCGCCGCTCCTCTGTTCTCACGACGTCTCCAGTTGACGGGCAAACCTGACTACATCCTGCGCCAGGATGACCATCTCGTTCCCATCGAGGTCAAGACCGGACACCATACCCATCCGCAGCCCAGCCACGTCCTGCAGCTGGCCGCCTATTGCCAACTCCTCGAGGACACCACCGGGGAGTTCGTCCCCTACGGCATCCTCGTCCTGGGCGACCAGCCGACCAAGATCCCCTTCGACCCCCAGCTGCGGTATTCCTTGGAGGAGACCATGCGGCGGATGCGGCAGACACTGACCACCGGCCGGGTAATCCTGAATCACGACGACCCCCGCCGCTGCCAACACTGCTCCCTGCGGCATGCCTGCGGCACACCTCTCGGAGAAAACCAGGCATAGTTTGCCCATAAACATAATAAACTCTCATCAGTATTCAGCAGAAAACCAGGATAATTCCTGAGTGATACGAATGAAAGGACAAGGCATCGGTTTCGGAAAAGCAATCCTCTTCAACGAACATTTCGTGGTCTATGGCATCCCCTCCATCGTCTCGGCCATTGGCCAGTACACCAGAGCCCGTATAGAACCGCTAAACAAGCCCCAGTATGAGCTGCAGGACCTACGGCCCGCAACGCCCCACTACAAGGAAGACAAGAAAGACCAGCAGATCGACTCCCTCAACCGGATCCTGCAGAAAATGAACATCGACCTCTCAACGAAGGGCATCCGGATCATCCTGGACGGCAACCTCGTCGCCTCCAGCGGCATCGGCGCCAGCGCCGCCTCCTGCGTCGCCGCCGCCCGCGCCCTCTCCGACTACTACACCCTCAATCTCTCCGATGAGGAGATCAACGCCGTCGCCTTCGAAGGCGAAAAAGGCTACCATGGGACGCCCTCCGGCGTCGACAACACCGCCTCGACCTACGGCGGCCTCATCTGGTTCCAGAAAGCGGACCACAACGTCATCGAAAAAATCTCGGTCTCCACCCCCGTGGAGATCGTCATCGGGAACACCGGCAAGGTGGCCAACACCCAGGCGGCGGTCGCCGGCGTCAAGGAACGCAAGGAGAAGAACCCCAAGAAGTACGAGGAAATCTTCGATCGTGCTGAGAACATCACCTACCTCGCCAAACGGGCGTTGGAGGAAGGCGATTATAAGGCCGTCGGTAAGCTGATGAACGAGAACCATCGGCTCCTGCAGCAGATCGAGGTCAGCAGCCGGGAGCTCGACTTCCTCGTCCAGGTCGCGGTGAAATGCGGGGCGCTCGGCGCCAAGCTCACCGGCGGCGGGCTCGGTGGCAACATCATCGCTCTCACCCCCGGCAAAGCCGTCCAGGACCGCGTTGCCAACGCTATCGAGAAGGAAGGCTTCCAGACCATCAAGACGATTATCGGGATGTCCCGTACCGAGGTCGAGTGACTATGCAACTCCGTCCGTTTCTCAAACAGCTGGAACAAGAGAAGAAACTCGTCAAAATCAAAAAGGAGGTTTCGACACAGTACGAGATCGCCAACATCATGAACACCCTCGGCGAGCAGCCGGTGATCTTCGACCATGTCGCCGGCTCGAAGTACCCGGTGTTCGGCGGGATCACGTCGAACCGGGACATCATCGCGGAGGCGTTCGGCACGATGAAGGAGCAGCTCCTGCCGGTGCTGGTGAACGCCCTGCGGCATCCAACGGTTCCAAAGATCGTCACCTCTGCTCCGTGCCAGGAGGTCGTGGAGAAGACTCCGAACCTCGATGAGCTTCCATTGTTGTTCCATCTGCCTGGTGACGGGGGGTACTATGCCACGGCGACGGTCGCGACGGTGAAAGACCCGCAGACCGGGCGCAACGCCTCGTACCATCGGCTCATGAAGCGGGATAAGAACCATTTCACGGCGCGATTGATCAAGGGCAGGCAGACGCGCACGACGTATGATAAAAATAGTGGTGATACGCCGTTTGCTGTCTGTATCGGCAGCTCGGTTCCCGTGATGGTCGCGGCGAGCCTCAGCCCGCCCTCTGGTGTGGACGAGTTTTCCATTGCGAATACGCTGGATCCAATGACGATGGTGAAATGCGTCACCAACGACCTTGAGGTCCCCTCAGAGTCAGAGTTTGTGATTGAAGGTCGTCTCACGAAGCAGACTGACAAGGAAGGGCCTTTCCTGGATTTGACCGAGACCCGCGACTTTGAGCGCAAGGAGCCCGTGTTCGCCGTCGACTGCATCACGCATCGCAAGGACGCGATGTACCAAGCACTCATCCCCGGGCGGCTTGAACATAAGAACCTGATGGGGATGCCGAAGGAGCCGACGATCTACGATGAGGTCAGCAAGGTGGCGACCTGCAAGAACGTGCTAATCACGTTGGGTGGCGGTAGCTGGCTGCATGGCATCGTGCAGATTGAGAAGAAGTCGCCGGAGGATGGGAAGAAGGCAATCGAGGCCGCGTTCCTTGGCCATAAGAGCATGAAGCATGTCGTGATCATTGACAGCGACGTGGACATCTATAACCCGACGGCGGTGGAGTGGGCGATCGCGACACGGTTCCAGGG
This sequence comes from Methanobacteriota archaeon, assembly GCA_963769885.1. Classification (GTDB taxonomy): domain Archaea; phylum Thermoplasmatota; class E2; order DHVEG-1; family DHVEG-1; genus CAIRCU01. The sequence continues at coordinate 545,763 of CAVYNH010000006.1, read as the reverse complement.
CGGCAGGGATCTGGTCGTGAAGTGCGACCAGCCGGGAAGCTCTCTTGACCCGACTGCGAGGCAGGAGGAAGGCAAGAAGGCGCTGACCGACAAGGTCGGCGTCGATGCGACGATCCCGGCGGGCGTCGACAAGAGTAAGTACGAGGTCGTCAAGTACAAGCCTGTGAGGCTGGATGATTACCTCCGGTAGCGGGAAGTATCGGGTCTGGTTGGAGAAGCATCAGGTGGGCTCGGACCTCGTCTATATTTTAGGTGGCGGTGAGCGGCCGCATGTCGGCGGCGTGGTACTTTGCGAGCCAGGGAAGAAGCCTCTAGTGCTTTCGCGGCAGGGGCATTACGACACCGTGGTTCTCGAGATCATCGCTAAGGCGGCGTGTGAGAGGTATCATGTGACGGCCGTCGCGGTCGGCGGTATCCACATCGATGGGGCGACGAAGGAAGAGATCGAGGTGTTGGTGCGGAATTGCCGTGCCTTTATCCCCAACCTTTAGTGGCCGAAGAGTTGTTTGGTGACGATGGTCGCGTAGGCTCCCTTGGGGAGGGTGAAGGTGAGCTTGATTTTGCTGCGTGGTTCCCGTGGTTTGGTGTTGAGTTCGTCCGGCTGGGGCGCGGTAGCGGAGAGGTCTGTGGGTGTGAGGATGGTGGGGCGTGGTCGGGCTTTGAGGATGTAGCCTGCAGCATGGAGTCTGGCGAGGTCCTGTTGGCTGATGCCTTCTCGCGCGAGGATTTTTTTGACTGCGGTGAGCTCTTTGCCTGAATACAGCGCGGTCTCGCTAGGGGTGTAGAACTCTGGGGGGATGGCCTGGTGTTCGTCAGCTGTCAGGTCTTTGTAGAAGAAGAGTGAGCCGACGGCGTACTCGACCGTGAACAGCCGTCTGCGGTCGACGATGGTGTGGAGGAGTTCTTTGAGGATCTCGTTCCAGAGGTAGCTTTGGTAGGCGTTGGCGTGGATCTCTCGAAGCTGCGAGGGGACGTGTTGGTAGGCTTGGAGCCAGCTCTGTGTCGTCCGGTATTCCTCGATGACGCGGGCGATTGTCCGATCACGGGCGTGGATGTCTGCGAGGTGAGCCCACTCGGCTGCGAGTCTGCGCTTCTCGTCTTTGACGGTCTTGGGCTCGGATTTCTGGTACGCGGTTAGGTACTGTCTCACGGCCGCTTCGTCCTTGCCTTGGATGAGGAGTTTGGCGATGAAGACGTGGTTGATGACACTCCCGAAGCGCTGGCTGTCGAAGTAGTTTGGGACGCCGTCGGTGCGAAGGTGGTCGATTCGGTCCATAAAATGGTCCAGTTCTGAATCACAAAGGTCTCTGACGACGATCGTGAACGTATTGCCTTGGAGGTCTCCGATCTGGATCTTGTTGGGAAGGTACCCGACTCGTTTGATCTCGATGCCCGGCAGGCGCATCGTCTCGATGTTGCAGTGCACTGGGAGCGAGATGTACTGCCGTGCGATCGCGTGCTTGTCCTTCAGCCCCGCGTACCCGACCTCCCCAGGGGGCAGACGCAGACGGCGGGCGAGCGCGCGGACGGCCGTGAACGTATCGACCTCCGTCTTCTCCATCGCATAGACCGCGTGCGCCGCCTTCTGAGATGACCACGTCAGACTCGAGGTCTCCTCGACGATGAAGTCCTGTGGCCGCTGCTTCAGCTTCATACGAGATCCTTTGGGGTGGGAAAACTAAAATAATCACCCAGGTTATAACCCTGCCCATCAGGAGAAACCAGGTATGTATCTCACAAACCAGGAAGAAGCCATCCTCAACGGAGAGGAAGGCCCCGTCCAGGAACGCATGTTCCGCCTCCTCGTACGTCTCGGCGAGATCTACGGCGCCGACAAGATGATCCCCGTCGGATCCGTCCAGGTCGCCGGCGTCTCCTACAAATCCATCGAAGAACCCGGCACCGAGTTCCTCGAAGACATCGCCAGCCAAGGTGTCAAAGTGAAAGTCCTCACCTTCCTCAACCCCGCCGGCATGGACCTGGAAGACTGGCAGAAGCTCGGCTTTAAAAAGGAGTTCGCGAAGAACCAGATGCGCATCATGGACGCCTTCAAACAGATGGGTATTGTCATCACCGCCACCTGCACCCCATATCTGGCCGGCAACCTTCCACGATTCAGGGAACACATCGCCTGGTCCGAGTCCTCCGCCATCTCGTTTTCCAACAGCGTCATCGGCGCGCGTACCAACCGTGAAGGCGGGCCCTCCGCGCTTGCGGCCGCGATCTTCGGCAAGACCCCCAACTACGGCTTCCACCTCTGGGAGCAGCGCCAGCCGAGCATCAAAGTCAAAGTTGAAACCGATTTAGTTTTTGATTCTGATTTCGGCGCCTTAGGCTACATCCTGGGAAAGCAGATCAAGAACAAGATCCCCTATTTTACCGGCATCAAGAACGCGGACACCGACCAGCTCAAGGCCCTCGGAGCAGCGATGGCCGCCTCCGGCGCCGTCGCGTTGTACCACGTCGAAGGCCTCACCCCCGAAGCAGACCTCGTCAAGAAAGACAATCTCGAGACCATCACGATCGCCAAGAAAGACCTCCAGGACGCCTACGCCAAGCTCAACACCGGCAAAGAACCGGACATCGTCATCGTCGGCTGCCCGCACGCCTCGCTGCGGGAGATCAGTTCGGTCGCCGACAAAGTCAAGGGGAAGAAGCTGCGCAAGCCCCTCTGGGTCTGCACCAGCCGGATGATGAAGGAGGCCGCGGACCGCATGGGCTACAGTCAGATCATCGAAAAAGCAGGCGGCCATATCGTCGCCGACACCTGCATGGTTGTCAGCCCCATCGAAGACATGGGCTATAAGACCACAGGAGTAACGTCAGGTAAAGCCGCAAACTATCTCCCCAGCTTCTGCAAACAGAGCGTGTGTTTTGCGAACCTTGACGCGCTCGTGGAGGCAATCGCATGAATGGACGCATCATCTCCCCCGGAAAGGCAACAGGCACAGCCCTCGTCTCTAAGGAACCGCTCGGCTTCTACGGCATGGTCGACATCAAGACCGGCCTCGTTATTGAAAAAGGTCACCCGCTCGAAGGCAAGAGCGTCAAGGATAAGATTCTCGTCTTCCCCAACGGCAAGGGCTCCACCGTCGGCTCCTACGTCATCTACGGCCTGGCGAAGAACAAGGTCGGCCCCAAAGGCATCATCAATAAGGAGACCGAGACCATCGTCGCCACCGGCGTCATCCTCGCCGGCATCCCCTGCATTGACAAGATCGACATCGACCAGATCAAGGATGGCGACCAGGTCACCCTCGACGCCGACTCTGGAACAGTCACGGTCAATTCGAAAAAATAACTATTCGAAAGTTGATTCCTCTTTATAGAAGAGGATAAAGGTTTCATTTGCTCTTATATAGGCTATAGAAGGTTTTAAAAGCCTCTTTTTAAATTATATAGAGGGGAAGCAATGAAGAATTTAGTAGTTTGGGTAGTCCTGCTGCTTCTTTGCTCAAGCATCATTGTCGTAGCACACTCAAATGAGAAGTCAGCTCTTCCTTCATCCAGTGGGAATATTCTTTATGTAGGAGGGTCTGGACCTGAGAACTATTCAACTATCCAGGCGGCTATCAACAATTCGACGGCAGGAGATACCGTTTTCGTTTACGCCCATACGTTACCCTACTATGAACGATTGATTATCCCACATGCTATTAACCTAATCGGTGAAAACAAGAATGCAACAATCATCGATGGACAAGGGCATGGTCATGTCATAACAGTTCAATCAGATTATATCAAAATCACTGGATTCACCATACAAAATGGAGGGGGAGCAAACCAAGGAAATGGCGTTGTTCTTACAAACCATTCGAACTGCATTGTCTCCGGAAATATTTTTCGAAAGAACAATTTTGGTATCCTCCTTTCGAACTCAACAAACAATACTATCGAATATAATACAGCCTCAGAAAATGCTTTCATTGGTATTGTCCTTGGTCCTGGATCGATTGACAACCGTGTAATCGGAAATACGATTACGAATAATACGAACCATGGTATCTATGTTGGCATCAGCATTTTTCAACCAACGCCTCAACCAGATAGAAATATTATAATTGGAAATACAATCGAAGGAAACAATGATGGGATTTTTCTATGGTGTGCGCAGCATACCCTCGTTTGTAACAACACCATCCTCTACAGCAAAACTTTTGACGGGGTCTGGGTTCTAAACTCAGAAAACAATACGATCCTTGAAAACATCATCATGAAGAATAAAGGAGCCGGCATCCATTTTGATAACGTCGATGGGCCATTCAACAATAATATCGTGATAAGAAATACCCTGGCCGGGAACCTCGAAAGTGGGGTTCACATTGACAGCCATATCGGTGGCATCATAATTTATCAAAATAACTTCTTCAACAATGGCCGAAACGGCTACGACAACTGGTCAAACCAATGGGATAACGGACCTCAACCGGCAACTATTGGGACGACTACACCGGGATCGATGCCAATGGCGACGGCATCGGGGACACCCCCTACAATATCTCAGGGGGAATAAACCGTGACCGTTTTCCGCTCATGAAGCCGCACGGAAACCTCCCCTTATACGTCGATATCACCAGCATAAAGGCTGGATATCTCTACGTCTGCAATCATGAACTATTCCCCATGAATTACCTCGTACCAAACCCAGCACCCACCGTGATCGTCGGCAAAATAACAATCAGGGTCACGGCCATCGATAACGCGACTATCGATTACGTCGATTTTTACATCGACGGAAAGCTCAGACACACCTGCCGCACACCACCCTATACCTGGACATGGAGAATAGAACCGTTCATCCAACATACAATTTCCGTAATCGGGTACAATACTCTTGGACAGACGGCAAGCGATAAAATTTCCGTCTGGAAATTCCTTTAGGGAGGTCAATGTATACTTGCTAGAGAAGGATAAAACATGAAGAAGGTAGTGCTCGTCGGGGGAAGTCTTCTAACTATTGTTCTCATCGTCCTTGGCTCACAGACAAGTGTAGTAGGATATCGTTCTGTTAAGGCTTCTCAAGAGAATGATTATTTTGATGTAACTGTAAGAGCTTGCGGCATTGAGGGATTTGGGAATAACACGGTTCGTTTAACCAAACAACAATATAAGGATTTAGAAACTTATCTCATCGGTATTAGAACTCGATTGAATCAAACGAGCGCCCGAGAAAAAGCAATACCCATCTTCCAAGAGGCTGTGATTGAGTTAAATGAATATGGACTGTTGCCAAAGAGAATGAGTATTCAAAAGGCGCAGGAACTTGTAGTTGAACGACCTTCTTCATCTAAATGGAATCGGTTTCTGGAAAAGAGTGCGAGAGATAATGTCACCAACATTTATTGTCTAACCTATATCAATGGTATCATTTCAAATAAAATGAGTATCTGGACTTTGACTGGAATTCTTCTCAATCGTTGGGCTGGGTATCATCTTTCTGGTATTATTGTATTTTTAAGTATTTGTCTCCTTGCATGGGCTGTTTTCAAACCTTTCAATGCATTGTGCATTCTGGAATTTAATGAAGCTCAGCTATTTACCATTGGACTATTAGGGATAAAGCAGTGTGAGAATGTTAGTGATCTTGGAGTCTTTGGATTTGTTGGATTACAAATTACAATCGACTTTAAGGAAGAACAAGTTACTTGTCTAGGATGGAGCTATTCCACAGAACTAATCTATCCACCAGACTAACATACAGGGAATTGATATGGATAAGCGAAGTATCATTGGAATAAACATCCTGGCTGTTGTTCTCATCTTTGCCTCACTAACTATTACAGTAGGTATTCTTCTATCAAAGTATCTTCTGAGACTGGATATGTGACTGTCGCTTCTGAAGCCTGTAGTGTCTAAGGCTTCTTTTTTCTTAACAAAAACTTAAGCTAAATCTACAGCAACGCCCGCATGTCCCAGGAGACACCGACTCCGGAAAACGGAACTGAATGCGACCCGTCCGCATCAATCCACGACAGCTCCCCGCTCACCTGCACGTACCCGATCCGCATCCCAACATACGTGGGGAACTTCCAGATTTTATCCACCGAACTAAGTACCGAACAATCCGCAGACAGCGACAACTTCGACCCCAACAGCAGCGACTGGCTCACCAGGTAGCTTGGGTTCAGGCTCGGCGACGCCTCAAGATTGAACGCCGACGGCATCTTCACCAGCGGGAACACTCGCTCATCGCTCGCCGTCACCTTGATTCCCACGTTTTTCAGCTCTGTGCACGTCTCTCCCCGATCCGTCGTCACAATCACGGTCCCAAACGGCGACAACGCCGGCGTCTTCTGCGTGACGACCGCCGGTGCAGGCAAGAAATCAGACACGTACACTGTCCAGCCATTCTCCAACACTAGGCTGCACCAATCCCACCCGTTGATCTCCGCGCGGCTCACAATCTTCGGCGACCACGCATGCTCATACGTCCCCACCCCAGACACCGCCGATTCAACCCCATCGATGGTCACCGTCCCAGAAATCTCACATCCAAGGAACACGTAACTCGCAAGCGAACTATTCGACAATGCAAACGCCCGGCTCCCCAGCGTCCACACCGGCAGACTGACCGCATGGAAATCCAGATCCACAACCACCGTATGCGCCCCATCAATGGCAGGGTCCTCCGCATGCACATGCCACGACGGCGCCGTCCCCTCCACCCACGACGACTCATAACTCAACTTCACCCCCGGCGAACTCGCCACCAGGGTACCGCTCTTCAACACGCCGAGATAATGCCGCTTATTCACCAACCCCCCCACATGATCCCCGCTCGGATCCAACAGACTGATCACCAGTAAATCCGGCTTCGCCGTCCCCAACAAATCCCCCGGCGCCAGATGCGCAAAACTCACCCCAACCCCCCAATTCTTCAACGCAGAACCCGAGCCGTTGAAGACCCCAGCAAAATACCACCACTCCCGCGACACCGCCAACCCATCGAAATGCACCCCCTCATCCTCCCCAGACACGTCACGCCGCGACGACGGAACCAACGACACCGGCGGCAACACGGACGGACCCACCGTCTGATTATTCACAGGAACAACAGGAGGATGAGACACAGGAAACAACGGCGATAACACCTCAGCCTTATACAAAAACCCGGCCGAAGCGACCAGCAACCCGATAACGATACAGACGTCGACCGTCCGCAGTCTCCGAGGCATAGATCTCAATTCTCACCAAACTGTTACAGAAGACTTCCCCCTTCTATTTATTAATAACTTCCTGTACATCCCTTACCCATACCCCGCGAACCAAGCTTAAATAAATCCAAGGAGAATTACCCCACCCCGGTAAACGGAAGGAGGCGAACAACAACATGACACCCCATGAAAACCTCGAAACCATGTTCCCAGAGCTCAACCTCATCCACAACAAAGGACTCGGCCAGAAAGTCCAACAGGTCTGGACCACCGCCAAAGACCAAGGCAAATGGACCAGCTTCGACGACGTCCCCTTCACCCTCATTTTTCCCGACTCCGGCCGCCTTGTCGACCACACCAGACGCATCACCAAGCTCGTCTGGGCCGCCGCCAGCGCCAGGGAAGAGCAGCTCAACACCGACTACCTCATCGCCGGCGCCCTCCTTCACGACGTCGGCAAACTCCTCGAGTACGAGATGGTCAACGGGAAGGTCGAGAAGCGCTCCGGTCAGACCCAACGCCATCCCGCGATCGGGGCGTCCCTCGCCCAAGCAGCCGGGCTCCCCCCCGAGGTCGTCCACATCATCGCCGCACACTCACACGAGGGTGACGCGATGAACCGGACGCCGGAGGCAATCATCGTGCATCATTGCGATTTCATCGATTTTGAGATCAAGAAGACGATGCAGACGAAAGGAGATCAGAAGAAATGAGGCTGTACCAGTACGAGGCGAAGAAAGTATTCCAGAACATGGGAATCCCCACCCCGAACCAGTACGGCGTGATTCGTTCTCCCACAGAGCTCGATCCGTTACCAATGGAATTCCCGGTGATGCTGAAGTCCATGGTACTGGTCGGCGGCAGAGGCAAAGCAGGCGGCATCAAGAAAGCGAAAAACAGGGAGGAAGCAAAAAGAATCGCGACGGAGTTGTTCACACTCACCATCAAAGGATTCCCCGTGGAATGCATTCTTATTGAAGCAGCAGTCCAGGAAATCGGGGCGTGCTACATTGGCATCACCATGGACCCGACGACATTCAACAACGTCGTCATCGTCAGTGCCTCAGGAGGCGTTGACATCGAACAGGTGGCAGCGGAGAGGCCAGAAGCGATCATCAAGAGGGAAATACCGGATAACGCCAAGGAACTATCCAAAAATCTAACCCATGACCTCGCTGCGTCCCTCGCCGCGCAACTCGGGAGTAAAAAAGAGATGACGAGCACCCTTGCTGAAATCATTACGAAGGTGTACGCGACCTATCAGCGATTCGACGCCAGACTCTGCGAGATCAATCCACTGATCATCACACCGACAGGTGTTGTCGCCGCAGACGCAAAACTCGTCCTCGACGACAACGCGCTCTTCAGACAAGTCGAGCTCCTTGAACTGCTCGGCATCACCGAAAAACGACATGATGTAGCGGAACGAACCAAGAACGAGCTGCGCGCGCAGTCCGCCGGGTTCCCGTACATCGATCTCCTGCCACAGCCTTTTACGAAAGACCCGGAAAAACTCTACGTCGGCCTCATCCCCGGCGGCGCAGGCTACGGGATCTTCTCCATCGACGAGGTCGCCACGATAGGAAGCCGCTTCTTCCATGACCGGGTCGTCCCCGTGAATTTCATGGACAGCGGCGGAGGCCCCCCGCAGAACCGGGTCGCCGAGATGTTCCACCTCCTCATGGACTACCCGGTTGTCGACCTGATCGTGACCTCGCGGTTCGGCGGCATCTCCAGCTGCGACATCTTCATCCGCGGTATGGTGCAAGCAGTCAAAGAACGCTACGAGAGCGGAAGGCGAATGGTCCCGATCTTCGGCAGGATGGTCGGCACCGACCTCCCCAGCGCACGGACATTCCTCGAACGAGCAAAAGCAGAGTATCCAGAGGCATTACAACAGGTCACTATTTACGTAGGAAACCAGCGGATCATGGCAGATGTGATCCGCGAGGGCATCCAAAAAGCGTTCGAATCCAAGGGGTGGAAACCATGAGACTCGTTCCCCCCGACCAAGGAATGCTCTTCTACATCATCGAGAGTAAACGACCAGACCTTGCGAAAAAAATAAAAAAAACCGGGATCATCGAAACCGTGGTCGTCGGCCTTGGAAGACAAGGGACGCGACACGCGGAGCTCATGCAGCAGTACGGGACGACCATCACGGCAGGGATCGCCCCCGGCCGTGGAGGCACACGGCTTCTTGAGACGATCCCGGTGTACGATACCATCGGCGAATGCATCAAAGAACATCCCGGCATCGCGGTCGCGAGCATCTGGCGGCATTATTCCACCGCGAAGGATGCGACCATCGACGTCATCGACGCAGGCATCCCCGTCGTCATCCTCATCAGCGAAGGGATTCCGTTGAAAGACGTCCGTGACATCCTCGTCGCAGCACGGAAGCACAACACCGTGCTCATCGGCGGGAACACCCCCGGCGTCATCTTCCCTCCTGAGGGAATCAAGGCAGGGATGCTCCCGGACGTGTTCTACCCGGAGGAAGTCTCCCCAGAGGCGTTTGGGCCGAAAGGGGTCACTATCATCTCTCGCAGCGGCGCCATCCTGTACCATCTCTCAGATGCGTTGGCAAGCGTCGGCATCGCACAGAACGCGGTCATCGGCGTCGGCGGGGACGGTGCGATCGGCTCGACGTTCCGCGACCTTGTCCCACTCGCCATGGCCTACAAGAACACCGACCTCGTCGTCGTCGCTGGGGAAATCGGCGGATGCCAAGAAGAGCTCCTCGCAGAGGACATGAAGAAAAACCCGAAGAAATACCCAAAGCCGCTCGTCGCGTTGATCTCCGGGGCGCACGCCCCCGAGGGGAAAACCATGGGTCATGCGGGCGCGATCGTCTCCCCCGGGCAGGTCTACGGGACGTTCCAGTCGAAGAAAACCGCGTTGGAAGACGCCGGCGTCCCCGTGGTGAACAGCCAGTACGACCTCATCACCGAGGTGCAGCGGAGACTTGCGAATAAAACCTACTTCGACGTGGAGCATTACTACAAGAAGATGAAGACGATCTGGGATGCCCCCTCCAAGAAACCCGGCTGGGGGACGCTCATCACCAAGGTCATGCCCAATAACCTGGTGATCTCCGGGTATTCATTGCAGGACATCGTGGAGAAAAAGAGTGTTCTTGAGACTGCCTACCTCCTCGTCAAAGGAGAGTTCCCTGAGAAAAAAACACTTGAGGAGATGCGGAATATCGCGGTTGATGCCGCAAAACGGCCCATCCCGAAAGTCACCCGCATGAAGAACGAGGATATCTCAAAGACACTGGTCAAATACTTCGTCCTTGACGAGGAGCTTGCACAGTATCCCGAGGGGGGCACCGAGGGAGCGGTGAAAAAAACCGTGTTCTGCCTCGGCCGGGTCGCCCGATACCTCAGCGGGGTATTAGGCACGGAAAACGCGGTGGAGAACCTTCACGGGGACGAACCGTTCTCCCATGTTATCTATCACGCGGTGACGGGCAATACAACGGTGAATGAACACCATTCCCGGATGATCGAGGCGATGATTGTCGCCTGCGTCGACCATGGGGTGACCCCGCCGTCTGCCCAAGCGACGCTCATCGCGGCATCCACGAGGGCGCCCTTCGAGGTCGCCGTGGCTCAAGGCGTCGGCGCGATCACCGATGTTCATGGCGGCGCTGGCGCGAAGGCGGCAGCGCTCTTCAATGAATGCATCAGAAAGTCGGAGAAGGAGAACATCGACGTCGCGCAGGCCACCAGGGAGATCATGAGGGCCTACGTCGAAGAAGGAAAACGCATCGAAGGCCTCGGGCATCGACTGCATACCAAAGACCCGCGCCGCGACGTGCTATGGGCGCTTGCCGCTCAGACCGGCATCGCTGGCAAACATGTACAGCTCTCAAAGATAGTGAGCACGGTCTTTGAGCAGGTGAGAGGGATGAGCCTCCCGATTAACGTCGACGGGGTGATCGGAGCAATCGTGGCAGATATGAACCTCGAGCCTGCGATGGCAAAGGCGTTCTTCATCTACGGGAGGATAGCTGGCCTCTCCGCCCATTACTTCGAAGAAGTCGCTTCACAGCCGCGCATGCGCCAAATCAACTTCGCGGAAGCAGTGTACAAAGGGAAAGGACCGAGAAGCATCCCATAAAAAATCCACAGAGCGAGCGGATGCCCATGCCTCCCCTGGCATCTAAAGAAACGTTAAATACGGAGACGTAGCATATGCAGGTGGCTCATGAAGATTTTACTGGTATTCCCGCGGATTGAACACGGAGCAACGACGTACTCGGACAAAGGATCGTGGAGTTCGATACTTTTCGGGTACCCGGTCATCACGCTGCCTCATCTCGCGGCAATCACCCCGCCGTGTCATGAGATAAAGATAATTAATGAGAACTACGAAGACCTTGATTTCAATGAGCCGGCTGACCTCGTGGGGATCACCTGCTACACCATGACGGCACCCCGGGTCTACGACCTGGCTGATGAGTTCCGTAGGCTAGGCAGAAAGGTTGTCCTCGGCGGGTACCATCCGACCGCGATGCCGGCGGAGGCAAAGGAGCATGCGGATTGCGTGGTCCTTGGCGAGGCTGAGCTGACCTGGCCGCAGGTCCTCGAGGATGCGTCGAAGGGTGAGTTGCAGCCGTTCTATGGGCCGAGCCCGGATTTTGACATGGCGAAGATTCCGCCGTTGCGTCGGGATTTGATTCGGCAGAATCCGCTGATCGGGGCGGTGCAGTCGACGCGTGGGTGTCCGAATAAGTGTGAGTTTTGTGCGATTGCGAGTTTCTGTAAGCATGGGGTGAAGCATCGGCCGGTGGAGAGTGTGGTCGCTGAGATCAAGGCGATGCCGAACCCGATTTATGTGTTCCATGATCCGAGTCTGACGGTGAGCCCGGCGTACACGCGGGCGTTGATGAAGGAGTTGATCCGTCAGCGGGTGCATAAGGGCTGGGCGGGGAATGGGAATGCGAACGTGCTGGGGAAGGTGGATGACGAGTTCTTGGACCTGGCGAGGCGGTCCGGCTGTGTGGAGTGGTTCGTGGGGTTCGAGTCGGTGAGTCAGGCGGCGTTGAACGGGATCAAGAAGGTTGTGAACAAGGTTGAGGATTTCAAGAGGACGATTGATCGGATCCATGATCATGGGATGACGGTGCAGGGGGGGATTATTTTTGGGTTTGATGAGGATGCGCCGGATATCTTTGATGCGACGCTGCAGAAGATGTATGAGTGGGAGTTGGATGCGGTGGAGGTGAATATCTTGACGCCGTATCCGGGGACGCCGTTGTTTGATCGTCTGGAGCGTGAGGGCCGTATTTTGACGCGGGACTGGTCGCGGTATAATCAGGTTGAGGTGGTGTTCCAGCCCAAGCTGATGTCGCCTGAGGAGTTGTTCGACGGGGCGCGGCGGGTCGCCAGGGAGTTTTATTCGATGCCGGATGTGGTGTCGCGGTTTGTGCGGGTGATGTGGCGGACGAAGAAGTTCGCGGGGGTGTTGCCGGCGGGGACGAACTACACGTTCCGGCGGTATTATAAGAAGGATTTCGGGTTCTAAGTCGGTTTCTTTTCGAGGAGGAAGGTCTCGAAGCTGCCGAGTGCGGTGGTATGGACCTGGTTTTTGATGGTGAAGTAGCTGGTGATGTCGAGGTCGCCGATGATTTTTCGGTGTTGGTCGCACATGAGGCGGAGGACGACGCGGCAGCCGTCGGAGATTCTGCTGGGGAGTGAGGCGAGGACGGCTTGGGTGTTTTTGACGCCGTAGAGGATGTAGACGACGGTGAAGTCCTTGACGGGGTAGGTGAGGCCTTCGCCGTGGGCGATGGAGAGGCTGTGGTCGAGGTGGATGTTGCGGATGAATTGGGTGCTGGCTTTGACGGCGGACTGGTCGTGGTCGATGCTGACGACGGTTGCGCCGGTGGTGCGGGTGATGAGGATGGGGGTGGCGGGGAGTGAGCCGCTGCCGATGACGAGGACGCGGTCGGCGGGGGTGATCTTGGCGAGGATGGTTTCCTGTTGGACGACGTTTGAGTAGAATTGGAGGTAGAGGTGGGCGATGGCGGGGAATTTGACGCCCATTTTTTCGAAGATGATGAAGCCGTAGTCCATGAGTCGTTTGATTTCTTTGTTGGGGAACCGGTTGCCGAGTTCGACGAAGACCATTTTTTGGGCGAAGGAGAAGAGTCTGGTCAGGGGGGAGGGCATTCGGCTCGGAGGGAAAACACTCCTGGTGGTTTAAAGGTACTGGTTTTTTCCCCTTCTAAGACTTTCTCCAGCCTTATTGACACGCTTCTTTTTATCTTGTAGGAAGTGGCTCTTTGAATAAGAAGAATCCATTGAAGAAGAATAGACCAGTGCGTCCAAAATGGACCTTGGATAGTTCGATTTTTTCAAAGTAATGCCAGTGGTCAGAGATCTTCAATGCAAGGGCGAAGCATTGATAGTATTCTGTTGTCTGTCCAAGACGAAGAACGGACCCCCGAACGTGATAGAAATAAACCTTGGTTTCATTCATGTTCCCTGCGCGGTCATATACGACTATTTGAATACAGAGGCCGTCCAATCTGGGGAAGGGGTATAAAAAACATTGATACGGCATGTCAGAATCGTTGAACATTAACACATCATTTAGGAAAAACTCAACATAGGCGATGCCACTGACACTGTCTTGAACGTCAGCGGTTATCGAGAGTTTATTTATTAAACATCGAAGATCTGCTGTGACCGTAGGTGGAGTATAATCAATTTTAATTGGTGGCATTACATAGGTTTGAGACCAGTGACCATAAACATCAAGGTACTGAAACATGAAGACGATTGAACCTTCCCCGTAAATGGTAAAGGGTTCAGTGTAATTTATCCAATTTCCCCCAAAATTGTACTGAACAAGCACTACCTCTTCATTATAGAAGAAAGAGACTTGGACAGGACTAACATAAGCTCCATTCCAGCCTATCGTTCCATTAAGAACAGGGTAGCAAACAGGATCTCTTCCACTACTACATGGAATTTCTTTGCTGATGCCTAATGCAGGTGTGCTTGAAAAACAGAATAATAGAATAATACCAACAACCATCAGCTTCTTCATTGCCTTCCTCCGCTATGTAATCTTTATAGAACCTTTTAAGACTATCCACTGTCTATTTAAAGGTAATTGTAACCTTTTTCTTTATTTGTAAAAATCATATTGTTGAGCATGGAGTGTTCCTCGAAAAGAAACAGGTCCTTGGTCAGGTGAGCTCGTACCGACGGCGGAGGAGGTGCTGAGAGAGGAGGGTGAGGAGTAGTGCGCTAAGCACCAGAGTGAGAGTGAAGGAGCTGACGTTTAAGATGCCGAAGATGAAGGCGGAGGCGAACAGGATACGTTCGGCGACGAAGAGCTCATGCGCATGCAGCATCCGAAGCTGAGACGATACTTGGATGGACCGGAAAAGAAGAGCATACATGATTCCTAGGAGAACGATTCCTGTGGCGAGGATGAGAAGGAACAGTGTGAAGTGGGGAAGGGGAGACGCGATGAGGACGAGGATGACGGCCAGGCTCAAATACAGCAGGGACAACGCCAGGGAAATGAGGAGCGCTATACGCATGCCGTACCGGACTGGCGTGGTCTGGCAGCCGGCGGCCCGGTCGCCGCTGACATCCCGCAAGGCGCCGATGATGTTGCTGTTCGTATCATGGATGAAGAAGACCACGGCGAACCAGACTAATGGAAGAGACAGCGATGTGAGTGGCAGGACAGCGGCGACGCCGAAGAAGAACGTCGTCATGGTCAACGTGCCTCTCGTCAAGTTCCCCCAGAGTCCGCGCGGTTTGGCATAGTGAGCGTAAAGGTAGACGAGGGCTGCGGCGAGGAACGTCAGTAGGACGTTCACCAGGCTGAGCAGGAAGGTCAGGATGAGACCGAGAACGGCGAAGACCGCGCCCACGCTGAGAGCCTCCCGTGGGGTGATGCGCCCGGAGGGGATGGGCCGGTGCGGTTTCTGGACCCGATCCAGATTCCGGTCGGAGTAGTCCGCGAGGTAGAGGCCGGCGATCCAGCCGAGGATTGGGACAATAAAAATCAACAGCCACTTCGAAGGCAAGGTTTGTGAGGCGAGGACGGCACCGGCGAGGCTGACCAGCCCGCACCAGAACAGGGTGTACGGCCGCATCGTCTCCAAATGGGCGAACAGCCGTGACGCCACCGTTCTTTCGCTCGTCTCTCGCACGGATTGGATGAATTCACCGAACGCATATAAACCTTTAAGCAGTGCAAGTATTTGAATGAGGAAAAAGAGGAAAAGGATAAGGTATCATGTCTCCGTTTCTTACTTGATAAATGAGAGCCTAATACCCGAAGAGTCTGTGAAGCAGGGGGAAGGCATTGGGGAACCGGTCCAAAAGCCAGTGTAAGATTGGGAAGTTTGGTGGCTGGTACGGCATCTTCACGGTGAGGGTGGCCCAGTCGCTTTCCATGCCGTGTTCGTCCTGGGCCTTTGTCTTGATAGTGTACGAGCCTCGTTTCTGCCAGGTGTGCGATAGGATGACCTGTTGGCTTGAGTGGGTGGGGGTGGTCCAGTTGGTGGTGGTGCCGTCGCCCCAGTTGACGTAGTAGGAGATGTTATCGTTGTCAATATCAGTTGAGACAATAGTATAGTTATATGGATAGTTTATTTTTCCGTTTACTTGACCGTTGATAGAAGGCTTAGAAGGATGATTATCGTAAATGATGGACAAGGCGTATATATATGGCCCCCAACATGCGATATAAGTGGTTCCGTTTTCGTCAATAGCCGGTGAGGACATAACTGGATACCCTAGATTGAATCTCCAATGAAGCGTTCCATTGGGATTGCATGCATAAAGATATCCATCGCATGAACCACAATAGATGATGCCATAGCGGTCGATGGCTGGTGATGAATAAATCTCGTCCCCTGTCCTATATCTCCAATTGAGATGCCCCCCTGGACTAACGCTTAGGATATCTCCTTTCAGCGTACCAATGTAGATTGTCCCGTTCTCAGAAATTGCCGGGGATGAATCGTCGATGGTGCCACCTGCATTTATCTTCCATTTTAATGTGCCATTAGGATAAAGAGCGTAGAGGTTATCATCCCAGGAACCAAAGTAAATATTACCTGCAGAGTCAATACTTGGGGTGGATTGAATTTCCTGTCCTGCACTATATCTCCATTTCATCGAGCCATTAGGTGAAATGGCGTAGAGATAATGATCGTTCGCACCAAAATAAATCGTTCCATCTTCAGATATTGCAGGTGATGAGTAAATCCAGTCATTCGTTTGAAAGGACCATTTTAAAGTTCCATTAGGGTATATAGCATAAAACATGCTGCTTGCTGTCGAGGCTGCGTATATAACTCCATTGCTATCGATTACCGGTGAAGATATAACCCATCCGAGTCCAAGATTGATACACCATTTTAAAGTGCCATTTGGTAAGAGAGCGTAGAGATTACCGTTATCTGCACCGAAATAAATTGTTCCATCAGATCCGATAGCTGGGGAAGATCGAACTAGGTCACCAGCATCAAAATGCCATTTTTCTGTCCCATTTTTATTTATGGCAAAAAAGCTCTTGTGTAAATCATAGGTTCCAATATAGAGTATACCATTGTCATCTATTGCAGGCGATGATAGAGATCCCATATTTGTTGTGAAATATTTCCATTTAACAATAGGAGTACTATTTTGTGGGTTTACACCGAAAGAGCATCTTCCAGTTCGTTGTATATTATAATGAAACATAGGCCATTGTTGATTTTTTTCAATATTTATTGCATAAGAAAAATTTATTATTTCAAATTGAAAAAAAATTATCAACAAAGTAAATAAGAAATAAAAATGATTTTTCTTCTTTATCATGATTATCTCAGATAAATAATTACACTTCGATTATTTAAAACTTAAGACTCTTTTAGTGTTGCCCGTAAATTCGTTCTTCCTCCTGTTTTAGTGCATACAGTTCCATAGAATGAGCCTGCAAAGCACCTCGATGTCTTGATGGCGTCGTTTCTTCGACGCCAGCATCGATCCGAACACCCGCTTGAAGGCAGAGATAATCCCTTCGATGACCACCCGATAGCAGTATTCTTTCATGAACTCTTCCGGGTGGTTTTTCTGGAGGCGGATGTTCTGCCTCCATGCCCGGCTCCGCCGGGCCTTCGTGGTCGAGTTGCTCTTCATCTTGATGTACGGCTTCGCTTGGGATCGCTCGACCTCATCGGTCATCTCCCGTGAGAGATACCCTGAGTCCATCAGCTCTGCTTTGATTGTCCCGCCGGACCGTGCCGTGAGCCTGCGGAGCGCTTTGACGAGCATGACCCCAAACTTGTGGTCATGCTTCCAGCCTTTGGAGCTGAGGCCGACAAGGATCTTGCCGCTGCCTTTGTCCACGGCGAGGTGGACCTTGATGAATTTCCGTTTCGCCTTCCGCTTCCCATTCCGTACGCGGATCCACTGGCCGTACTGGTTCAACGACAGCCCGGTGGCGTCGATGATCACGGTCATCCCGCATCCATCCATGTCGCGGACGGTCTCCTGCAACAGGTCGGCGAGGTAGGCGACGGGGATGTCCCCGATGTGGTCCTGTGCGGTGTTCGCATCGGGGACCGTCTCCAGCAGCCAGCCCGGTCATCATTGATCCAACATTGATCGTGGATTCCAGCAGTAGTGATGGCTTTCTCCACCATTCTGAAGAGAATTATATTGATGCATGGCAGGCGACATCAGAGAACGGCGCAGTATGGACACCCTGTTATGATATTTTTATCGGCCAAAGCAAGGTCTCCCAGACCTATACTATCAACCGTGGCTATGTGTATTTCAATACGTCGATGCTTCCCAGCAACATGGTCATCCGCAATGTGACACTCAGTCTCTATAATGCTGGCGATAACTCCGACACCGATTTCAATATCCAGGTTCAGAGCGGGCAGCCGGATCACCCCAAAGATCCTCTTGAGTCAACAGATTATAACAAAGCATATTACAGCAACATTAGTGGGACCTTGAATACCGCTAATCTCGTCGAAGGGTACAACGACATTGAGCTCATCGGTAACAGAAGCCAGAAATGGATCAATATAAGCCATTGGACGAAGCTCTGCCTGCGCAGCAGCCGTGACATCTGCGCTCTGCAACCGACCGGGGATGAATACGTCGACTTCTTCAACAGTGAACAAGGAGCTGATTTCGCGCCAAGGCTTGTTATCGTCCATGAGAACCAGTCGAAGATCAAGAATACGGGAACCACGAATCTCAGTGGGTATCTCTCGATTCAAGTGCAGTTCCATGATTCCAAGGAATGGATCCTTGATAATGATGTGGTCAATGAAACGAGTCCCAGGATGATTGGACCGGGGCAGCAGCTTGCCTTGGACCAGATTTTCAATGGTCTTGTCCGGGCAGGGGATTTAAAGAATGGCGAGGGCGTGTACCGTGTCTATGCCGCGTTCCGTGACCCCAACGGCAACATCTTAGTCGATAGCGATCAACACGTGCTCGCCACCTCTTGGCAGTTCAACGTAATCAATTAATCAGGCAATACGCCTGATTTCTTTTTTCTTATTCCTTTGATGAGACTCAATAAAATCCTCCTTCCCTATCAACCGAAGGGAGACAAAGGTTATATTTCCGCGCCGGCATGTCGAAGGCGCGCAAGAGCCGTTGCTATGGAACCACGCGACCCCATGAACCCCTGGACCCTCGAGGATGAAGGCGACCATGCCCCCATCCGCAAGGAATGGTGGACCACGGAGCTCTTCTTCACGACACCGGAGGACCAGCACCTCTGGAACCTGATGACCTCGTTCGCCGTCACCCACGAGCCGCCCTCCTGCTTCTACCAACACGTCCTCTTCGACCTCACCACACACAAGTGCGTCCTGCACAAAGACCTTAACGATCCTCTCACCGAGCTTACGACCGTGAAGAACCGCGTCGACCTGCGGTACAAACACAACACGCTGCAGGGCTTGTACCCACAGTACCGCCTCCGCCTCCACGACCCGGACGCCGCCTTTTCCGCTGACATCACCCTGGATGCCCGCGCGCTGCCCCACTGGATCACCCAGGAAACCACCAACGGCTACATCCCCGCTGGCCTGAACCACTACCGCTACGGCTTCATCCCCCACCTCACCCTCACCGGCACCATGACCCACCAAGGGATGACTCGTACTCTCACCGGCAAAGGCTACTTCGAGCACGCCTACGGCAACTGGTCCTACGAAAACCCGCTACAGGCCGTCAGCGGCGTCCCCAAAACCCTAGGCACCTACCTGCGCCTCGGCTACTGGTGGCTCTCCCAACACCACCACCATCTCCCCACCAAGATCGGCTTCGCCACCGACAACAACCCGATGAGCTTCGACTGGCTCTGGGGCGTCTTCGACAACGACTGGAGCTTCTTCTTCGGCAACACCCTCCTCTGGCTCACCCAGGGCCCCTGCTTCGGCCCCCTCTACCTCACCGCCGACGGCAGACACTACCTCGAATTCTGCGACCTCCACTTCAAATACAACAAGGTCCGCTACATCAAAGACCACGACGTCTACTACCCCAGCGACCTCGAACTCTTCGGCAGGCTCGACGACAAGACCCTCCGCCTCCGCTTCACCTCCACCTGCGAATCCTACGAATACATCGACCTCCCCAGACGAAAGAAGTTCTTCACCGCCTACGTCCTCTGCGAACTCCCCGGCAGAATCGAGGGCACCTTCACCGACCGCGACCATGCGGTCCCTCTCACGGGCCTGTGCAAGAACGAGCCCCTACGCGAGGCACCCCGGCATGGGCACAGCGCCGTCCGCTTCACCTTCCTCAAACCCCCCAAAGGCCTCGGGCTGACGATGGAGGTCGAGTCGCATCCGAAGAAGAGGAAGACCTCGACGACCCTGCAGCTCATCCCTCCCCGGTTCTCCAGGCAGCATACCGCAATTAATCCGAGTTCGATCCCGAGGGAGACCGTCCTCCCATAAGGCTCTGGATTCGGTGGTCTTCACAATCTTAATATACGGAGGGGGATTTCACAAGGAGCCTGCTTCCATGAAGAAAAACGTGCTTTCAATCCTCGATGTGAAAGACGAGATCACCAGCATCATCGACCTCGGCATCCGCCTAAAACAGGTGAAGAAAGCCGGGAAGCACACCCCGTACCTCCAGGGGAAGACCCTTGCCATGATCTTCGAGCGGGCCTCGACCCGCACCCGGATCTCCTTCGAAGTCGGCATGACGATGCTCGGTGGCCATGCAATCTTTCTCTCAAAGGACGAAATCGGCATCGGCACCCGGGAGACGCCCGAGGATGTCGCCTTGGTCATGTCCCGCTACGTGGACGCCATCATGTACCGGGCGATCGATGAAAAGAGGCTCCAAGGGCTCGCGGCGGCTGCGACCGTCCCCGTCATCAACGGTCTGGACCGGTACGAGCATCCTTGCCAGATCCTCGCGGACCTCATGACCATCAAGGAGAAAAAAGGCCGGTTGGAGGGCCTTCACTTCACCTTCATCGGCGACGGCGATGATAATCTCACGCATTCCTACCTCCTCGGCTGTGCCTTGACGGGCATGGACGTGACCGTGATCGCCCCGAAGGCCTATTGGCCTGCCGACTCTTACGTGCAGAAGGCGAAAGAGATCGCGGCAGCGAAGCACCATACCATTACCGTGACCTCGGATCTCGATGCCGTCGCCTCATCCGATGTCGTGGCGACTGACACCTGGGTCTCGTTTTGGTACGAACAGGATCGCAAGAAACGCCTCGCGGACCTCAAAGACTATACGGTCACCGCCGAGGTGATGAGCAAGGCGAAGCCCGACGCCATCTTCATGCACTGCATGCCCATTTATTACGGCGAAGAGGTCACCAAGGACGTGGCCCATGGCCCGCAGTCCGTTATCATCGACGAGGCGGAGAACCGGCTGTGGGCGCAGCTGGCGCTCCTTCTCAAGCTCCTCGCCCCAACTGTTTAGCAGCCTCTCGGCGTGCTAAGCAGAAGCTGGATGAGGACGTCGACGAAGATGAGCACGTAGGATACCAACAGAAGGTTGTAGCCTTTTCTGCCGACGATTGTCCCGATGTCTTTTTGTTGCTGTGGATCTTTTTCCCGCAGCAACTGGATAGAGAAGAAGAGCGTGTATCCCCAGAAGGCGAGGAATGGGAGAAGGAAAACCAAGGTGAGGAGTGAGTAGAGATAGAGGAGGATTCCGAGGATGCCGGAGAGGAGGAACATGGAAAACGAGACGGCTGCCGCAACCCGTGGCCCGAACGAGGTCGCGTAGGTCCGCACGCCGGTCCGGCGGTCGCCGTCGGCATCATGGATGCCTTCCGCGAGGTCATGGGCATCGTCCGTGAAATAGGTAAACAACACGAGTAGGGCCATGGGCAGCAGGTCCGCCCGCGCGATCGACAACGAGCCGAGCAGGGGCGCGGTGATCGTGAAATCCACACAAGTTGGGAGCGCGGACCAGACGGCGAAGAAGCCGAATAAGGGGACGACGATCCATTGCACCGGGGTGAAAATCTCGGAGTAAGCAGGAAATTTCACTATTTTTTTCAGATACTTGTTGTGGACGGCGACGAAGAGCGCGGCGGTCCCCACGAGGATGAAGCACCAGGGGCTGACGAGGAGGGCGAACAGGAACGTCATGGCGGAGAATACCAGGGCGATGGCGAAGAACCGCCGCGGTGAGATCCGGCTCCCAGGAATGGGTCGGTTCGGGTGGACGACCGCGTCGATGTCCTGGTCCGTGATGTCGTTCCAGATGACGGCGGCGAAGAATCCGGCGTACATCGTCGCCATTGCTAGGATAAGGATGAGGTAGGTCTGGGGGGTGTAGCGATGGATGCCGTAGGCGAACATGACCGCGCCTGCGTACATGAAGAGGTAGCTGAGCATCTCATAGGCAGGGAAGGACCGCCAGGTGGCTATGAAATTGAGGATGCGGTTGTGATACCGAGGTTGGGTCTCGGTCGGGGTTTGATCAGGCATTGGGTCGAGGAGGGAAACGAAGAGGGATGGTAAAAAGATTATCGCTTCTGGATATGGAAGGTGACCCAGCCCATGGGTTCGATGAATGGGAAGGGGTTGTGGCGGATGCGCTGCAGGGTGGTCATCTCGGGGTGGGAGGCGAGGAAGTGGTCGATGTCGGCGCAGGCGATGTCGACTTCGCGGACGATGATGTTGGTGCGGGGGCTAGTGGTCTGTGAGAGGTGTTCGAGGATCTCGATTTTGGGGATGCTGCAGCTGGAGACAATGACGGCGTCGAAGGCGGTGATCGGGTAGGTGAGGCCGTCGCCGTGGTGGATGGTGATGCGGTCGGTGAGGCGTCGGCGGGTGATGACGTGTTGGGCTTTGGTGACGGTGGAGGGGTTTTTGTCGATGCCGGTGACATGTCCGTAGCTGACGGAGGCGAGGACCATCTCGGTGAGAGGGTAGGCGCCGCAGCCGATGTGGAGGATGTTGACTGCGGTCGCGATGCCGCAGCGTTCGTATTCTTCTTTGTAGTCGCCGCCGATGCGGTTGTCGTAGAGGCGGGCGGCGCCTTCGCTTTTGTAGGCGCAGTAGTCGGCGAATTCCCAGAACGAGTTGGAGATGAGTTTAATGAGGACCGCAAGGGTCGAGCGAGAGCGGGTGGGCTGAGGAGTGGTCATGCGGTCTCGCAGCGTGGCCAGAGGGACGTCCTCTGGAGGTCTGAGGGGGGTGTTTCCCTGAGGCAGGCGGGGATATGCGGGGCGGTAGTATTTAATAATTGCCGGTTAGGGGCGGGGGTGGTCGTATCGGTATTTGAGGATGACGAGGAGGAGGTTGCAGGTGACGCCGACGGCGTTGGCGGCGATGATGGCCACGTCATCACGGAGGATGCCGTAGGAGAGCCACAGGCCCATGCCGAAGGCGAGGAGTGCGGGCATGCCGTAGGAGACGTCGGTGAGTCGTTTGGTCCTGAGGCCTTTGAGGATCTGGGGGATGAAGCCGATGGAGGTGATGGCGCCGGCGGCGACGCCGATGAGGGTGATGGGGTCGATGTTCATGGTTGTCTATGGGGAAGCAAGTGGATGATATTAAAGGATGTGAAAAAGAGCGTGCGGACCACGTGATGTGGCTCTGACCCTTAAAGGGGTGGGTAGCGTCAACTTCGGCAAAGGTCTCTTGAAAGACGACGAAATAGACCTCCCTGAAGGTTCTGGTCGCGATTAGGACAGAGTAATGATGTTTCTACCAGAGATATGGTACCGGCCCAAGATGAGTTGGGGTCTTCCTCGAGCGTTTGCCCAGCATAAGAGTGTGCTCTGGCATTGCTGAGGCTGTGGTGCGGCTTGAGGGGTGATGGATCCCGAAAATACGATAGAGCTGCGGCCGGCGTAGTCAAAGACTTGGGCCTTCACGTTGGTTCCGTTTGGGCCCGGTATGGGGCTGAGCCTCCAGATGTATGGGCCAGGCTCATAGATGGTTACTTGTTCATAATCCGTGGAAAAGACGACCCGTTCTACGCCGCTGCCGAAATCAGAGACGTTTGCGGTGAAAGTAATTGAATTGAACCCTATCTTCTTGCTCAGGGTGATTGTTGGGTTATGGGTGTCGACTTTATAGGATAAGATTTCCGACATCCCTATATTGCCGACTCTGTCAATTGCCATGACTGTGATGCTATGCGTGCCGTCAGCTGTAATGACAAATGGTCCTGTGTATGTCATCCAACACCCGTCGTCAATCTTGAACATGATGCTGGCGATTCCCGATCCTGGGACGCTCGTTCCATTCAAAGGAGGATCGTAGACGTTGAAACTGATGCTGGGGTTGGTGATGTACCAGCCGTTCTGTCCGTTCGGGTTCGGGGGGTCGACGATGATCTGGACGACGGGCGGGGTGGCGTCAATGCCGAGGGTGATGCTCTGAGCGTTGTTGGTCGGATCCTCGTCGGTGGCGAGTGGTAGGCTCATTCGGAGGGTGTAGACGTCCTCACACATGAACGTGAAGTTAGGGAAGGAAAGCTCTTGTTGGTCACCGGCCGCGAGGGTGATTCCGCTGATGGAATTGTTGTAGTACTCATGGGCGGAATTGTTGAAGGCGGCTGTTGCGACGAGCCCAGTCTCAGGGGAAGTCCCATTGTTTTTAGCGGTGCCGCTGATATTTTGCGTGCCTGGCGCTTTGTAGTGGATGGCTTTTGTCGGCGCTGTGATGGTGATGCTGACGTCGTGCGTATAATCGAGACTGCAATGGGTTCCACGCACCGGCATGGTAGGGATATTTGTAAACAACATCGATGCCATAACCAATATAATCAAGAGCCAACTCATCTTAAGAGAGTGCTTTTGTAGTAAATATTGCCTTATCAGGGGCGTCCTCCTCCATTGTAACGAATGAGGTCCTTGCATATTAAAATATCGGTTTACGGAAACACCCTTGGCTCAGGTCTCGCTTTCACTAAGGAAAGAAGAATAATATATTGTCTGGGTGAGTAAAAACTATATTAAGGCTTGTCAGCATGCACCCTTGGTCAGCACCCGGCCAGTTTCTCCTGGGCCCGTGGGGTAGCTTGGTATCCTTCTTGCTTGGGGTGCAAGTGACTTGAGTTCAAATCTCAACGGGCCCATTCTCGTCTAGGGAATCTCCTAAAACCCTCACCTTTATTTTTGGACCGACCCCCGATTTATCCATAGGACGCCACTGGAACAAGAATTACCATAGCCGATTCGGTGAATCACTCATGCAGTCCCACTAGGATGAAGACCTGAATCCCGCACAGAACCAATAAGATTTTTGTTCAAAGCGAAACAAAGAAGGAAGCTTCCTACCCCAGCTGCATTTTCCGTCGCCGAAGAAGATGACGGACAATGAACCACATCCCGCCGATGATGATCAAAATAACCACGACGACGGAGATCTCATCCGCGTACTGGGTAATCAAATGCCAATTCTCCCCCAGATAGAACCCGAAATAGGCCATCAGCGAGTTCCATACTGCCGCCCCCAGCAGCGTATACACGACGAACTTCTTGAAATCCATCTCCGCCACACCAGCGACCAAGGAGATCAGATGCCTAATCACCGGCACCAGCCTGGTCACGAACACCGTCAGCTCACCACGCTTCCGGAACCATGTCTCCGTCTTCTGCAGATCATCTGTACCGATGAGCATGTACTTCCCGTACAATATCACAAGTTTCGTGCCCCACCGCTTCCCGATATAATACGAGGCCACCGACCCCACGATGCTGCCGAGCGTGCTTACCACGATGACGAGAATCAAGTTAAAGTTCCCTTGGTAGGCGATGAACCCGGCGAACGGCATGATCAGCTCCGATGGCGCAGGGAACACCATACTCTCCAAGACCATCATGACAAACAAGCCGCCATATCCCAGCACCGAAATCGTGGCCAGAATGAAGTTGGCGATTATGCCGAAGAAATCCGAGAGAGCGGACACATCACCCCACAGCTCATGGCGTATTTAAAATGATATCTCAATCATCCTTAGACAGCGCGTCGAACGTGAACGAGGTCAACGATTTGAAGATCCGATACTGGAAGATCGCCCCCGCGATCAAATTCATATGGTAGGTGATCAATCGGAAGAGGAGGACGAAGACTCCAAGCAGGTACCCATTGGTCGCGCCGATGATGACGCTGTACAACCCGCTGATACTAATCTCCGCAATGCCGCTGCTCCCCGGCGTCGTCGGCATCATCACGATAATCAGCAAGATCAGCTGCGCCGCATAGGATTCGATGACGAACGGTGGCAATCCTAGGCCGCGCAGCAACATTGACGGAATCATGAACGAGACCCCCCAGAAAGCGACCGTCAGGAGGCTGACGTACAAGAACGCCCGTTTCCCCTTACCCGTCAAGAACCGCATGCTGGAGGAAAAGCTGTCAACCTCGCGACTGATAAACGAAACGGACTTCGCTGACTCAGCCGAATCTTCCTTCTTTTTCCTCAACCGCGAAAACCTTTCATTGAGATAGAGAAGAAATCGCTTTATCCGCTCCGGGTTTCGTAACGCATAGAGGAAGAGGACGATAAACACGATGAATACAGCGATACCAATCCCCGCACCCCAGGCGACCATCGGGCTATTGAGTCGGTCTTTAAAGATAAGGAACGCGAACGGCAGGAGGATCAAGATTAAGAGGGCGTCAATGAGGCGTTCCCCGATGATCGCGGCGGTCGCTCCTCCAATACTCATCCCATCTTTTTTCAAGAGATAGATCCGAAGCGGCTCACCGCCCGCAAGCGCCGGGGTGATGCTCGCCAGAAACAAGTTTGCGATAACGATACGGGTCCCTTCCCAGAGACTAATCTGAACCGTTGGATCCAACGACCGGGCGAGGACTTGGAGACGCCAGCCCCACAGCACCCAGGACGCGATGTTCAATAGGATCGCGAAGACGAAGAACTCATAATGGATTTGCACCTGGGATAGCTTGTTCACGGTATCCGGGCTGATAGTGAAGTACAGGACAAGAACGATGATGAGAAGGCTAAGGGTAAGGCTGATGACCGTGTAGAGCTTGACCTTCGGCCGTTTTGGGGGAGGGTCCACGGGGATAGGATAACTTATCGGCTGTTTATGGAGATTGTGGTAGAAGAACGGGGAGAACCAAGTCAGGAACCCTGCCTGAAGAACCGAAAACGAGTATAGCGAAGGAGAAAATGGGAAGAAAGACTCAAGGGACGGCGAAAGGCTGTCGCTTGAGGCGGTTAGAGGGCAGGACCCTCGGATTTATGCTTTTTTAAGGTAGGGCAGGCCGGTGCGTTTGTTGACACCGACGGTGTAGCCAGGTGGGAGATCGCAGGGTGTCCCGCTTTTTGGGATGCGTTTGCTGAAAAAGTAAATGGTTTGATTCCGTCCTCCTTTCAAAGTGACGTCGCGTTTATAGAGTTTCCATCCATTCTGTTCATACACCATAGGTTTGTTCCCTCGGGGTGGGATATCCATGCTCTTTGATTTAAAGGTTCCTTTAATATTAACAATGGTTTTCTGTGACTATTTCCCCTGTTCCAGGTGTCTATTGGGTTGTTTTTAGGGGTGGATGGATTGGAGAATGAGGGTGTTTTCGTGTTTCTTGAAGACGATCTCGTAGTCGTCGAAGATGGGTTTGCGGCCGAGGAGGACGGGGAGGTCGTTGCGGTCGGAGACGAAGATCTCGATGTTGGGGTAGCTGTACTGGTGGCCGTCGCCGTGGATGGTCATGGTGACGCGGGAGCTGCAGAGGGTGGCTTCGCCGCCGGCGGTGTCGACGCAGCCGGCTTTGGAGAGTTTGAGTTTGAGGAATTTGGCGATGGCGTTGGGGATGACGATGAAGTCGCCGCCGGAGTCGAGGAGGGCGTCAATGAGAGGGGTGACGCGGTCCTGGTAGTGGAACTTGATGGGAATCAAGGGATAGTCGTTGTAGGGGAAGATGAGGGGTCGTGATGGCATCGGCATAGGTAAAGGGTTGGGATTGAATAAGATTTGCGATGGGACCGGGGTTATTTGATGAACCGCTGGCTTTTTTCCTGCGGGCTGGTGAGGACCCTGGAAATCTTGAGGCTGTCCTTGGGGACCTTGTCTTCCGGGTATTTCTCCTCGGCGACCTTGAGGACCTCTTCGAGGTTGACGCTGTGGTCGACGACCTTGTCTTTGAACAGCAGGACCCATTCTCCAGAGTACTTCCGTAATTCCTCGTCGCTCGGATTCATCAAGGGTAAGTATCTGGGATTCTATTTAATAGTTATCTAGAAAATAGGGGGAAAAAGGGGGGGTTATGCCTCTTCTTTGACGTCGCGCAGGGAGATCAGGATGCCGAGGATGCCGGCGAGGACCAGCACAATGACGATTGAATAGATGCCGATGTCGTACCAGACGCCGTACTGGATTCCCCAGCCGATGTACAAGGCAAGTCCTGCGATGACGAGGAGGATGGCAAAGACGGTTGTCAGGTTGAATTTCTTCAGGCTGAACATAGTTCTTCTAACCTCATTGGTTCCATTTTTTTGTTCAGAGGCGGGCGAGAGGGATGGGAGCACTGGGATTTGAACCCAGATCGACGGGTCTCTTCGTAGGTCATCGCTCCAGTTACTCATCATCCGTCAGATGACCCTCTTGTAATCATACCTAACTGGAGCCCGTAATGATGCCGGGTTACACCATGCTCCCATAGGGGCGAATCATCGAAGATCACTGTTTGCGCATGCGCTTCTCGCGGCGCATCCGTTTCTTGCGCCACTTCCAGCGCATTTTCCGCCGTTTCTTCCATACCCGTGAGCTGCGTTTCATTGCGTTTCCTCTGGTGTATACCCAGCCCTAAAAAGGATAGCTGTATTTATACTTATAGCCGCCAAAACAGGGGAGCGTCCACCTTGAAAAAACCGGTCGGCGAGTCCGCCTAGCACAATGCTGAACACGCTTCATCCATATCGTCAATGCGAGGCAGCATCGTTCCAGACCCACTTACACCGCGTGCAGTACCACGCGCTGGAGACCCACTCCTGCTTGCCCCGGGTCGGGTTCTTATGCCGAAAGAGCCGAGACAATCTCTGCCCGCACTTCGGGCAGAGCCCCTGAAACGACTCCTGATAGAGCTCCCCCCAATCGGATACAGCAACGTATTAGACTCAATCGTATACGTATACGAACACTCAGTACAGCACCAGGCCACAGGAACCCATTTCCGCCGCCCATCGACCGTCCGGTTCTGATAGAGACGGACGGCTTTCATGCGACACTCAGGACACCTCTTTTTGATAACCCATCACCCAAAGGACATTACCCAATTCTGCTGTTCAGAAATCATCAAGGAGTTATAAAGGCCTCACTACGTCCACGCCAAGTCCGACAACAACAACAGGAACAACAACCCCCACCCCCGCCATGATAATACCAAACACGATACGATACCTCCTTGGTTTGAAAAAAAGAACGGGCTTGGAGGGATTCGAACCCACGGCCAGTCGGTTAAGAGCCGACTGCTCTAACCTAGCTGAGCTACAAGCCCTTCCAGGAGTAAAACCCTGGTGGGAGACCCTAACTGCTTTATGATTAAAAATCTAACGGTACCCACCCAAGCGAGAACGAAGAAAGAGAATGCCTCGACACCCCCCTCAGCAATGGCCCACGTCTATTCGCTTTTTTCCTCACTGGGTTCCTCGCCGGTTTCATCGCTCTTTTCCCCAGATTCCGTATACTCGGAGGGATCAACTTTAGAGATGTACTTCGCGTCAACCCGGTCCGTCACATACACATCGAACCCGGCACGATAAATGAGCAATCCGTCCTCCTTGGCCTTCTTCCCATCAATCCGAAGAATCAACGGATCCTCCGTACGCACACGACCCGCCTCCAACGCCTTCCCGATGCTCCCGCTGAGATGCACCTGACGACGGTCAATCGGCCTCAACCCACCCTCAAGGATCAAATCGATCTCCTCCTCGGTCACCGGGTAATAGAAGAACTCATTGTCCGCCAGCGGCAGGTCATCCAGCTTCACATCGATGGTATGCCCATACGTCGCCCGAATCATCCCACCGTCAACCTGGTACCGCCCCTTCGGGTCCGTCAATGCGATGGCCTCGACGTGCGTGGTCTTCAACCAATGGAACCCCGAGCGGCTCCCGCCGACTGCCTCCACGAACTTCGAAATATCGACCCAGCCATGACCGTCGACCACGACTCCCAATTTCTCCGGGAAATGCCGCAAGACGCCGGCCATGATTCGACCCAGCGAGTCGAGCTCACGGTCGCTCATCAGGAAACGGCCCTTGTGGTTACAGATTGGGCAGACTTCGCCTCGGAAGTACCCGTGGTCATCACAGTTGCCTAGCATAATGTCACGGTGGGAAATGCCACTCCAAAGTATAAGTTTTTGTATACGACGCCGGTTACAAGAGTGGTGACAGCGTGGAACAACCGGAAATGAAGAAACTGGCCGCGGAGCGCGCGGTGCAGTTCGTCGAAGATGGAATGATTGTAGGTCTGGGGACCGGTTCAACCGCTGAGTTCGCCGTTCGCAAGCTTGGCGCCATGGTCAAAGACGGCTTCCGGATACAGGCTGTCCCGACCTCCATGAAATCCAAGAAACTCGCCAGTGAATTCGCCATCCCCATCATCGAGCTTGACGAGACTATAGAAATCGACGTCACCATCGATGGCGCTGACGAGGTGGACTCCCATTTGAACCTCATTAAAGGCGGTGGCGGCGCACTGACCCGCGAGAAGATCGTGGCGTACCATACGAAAAAGGAAATCATCGCCGTGGATGAGACCAAGATTGTCAAAGGCCTCGGGGCTGATTTTCCCGTGCCTGTCGAAGTGACGAAGTTTGGCTGGGCGGCGACGAAAAAATCCCTGGTTGACCTGGGATGTACGGCGGAGCTGCGCACAATCGTTGATGAGAAGTTCATCACGGATAATGGCAACTATATCATCGATTGTGACTTCGGTCGGATTGCTCAGCCTGAAGTCCTGGAAAAAGACATTAACGCGATTCCCGGAGTGGTTGAGAATGGGCTGTTCATTAATCTCGCGGACCTTGTGATTGTGGCCAGCCGTCAGGGGATTATGACCCTGGATCAGCAGGTGTCAAGCACCGACTAAATTCGAGGCCATAGGATTAATAATCGAGTAGGGTTTTTCCATCGCTTACTGCATGAACGCGAAGCAGCTGAAGGAACGGGTTGAGGAATATCAGGACGAGCTTTTGGAGCGTCTTCTGTCCATCGAGGTGGACGCCCATTGGTTCCGTCGGGTGTTTCATACGTTTGCCTCTTGTTTTCTGGTGTACTACCTGCTGCCGGTTGAGCCGTGGATCGACCTGGCGAAGATCGTAGTGCCGGTGGTTATCCTGGTGTGTGTAGGCATTATTGAGGTCCGGCGTCTCGGCGGTGAACTGGATCGTCAATATTTTTTCGGGCTGCGGTCCTATGAACATCACCGTCCCGCGAGCTATTTTTACTTCGGAGTTGGCCTGATTCTTCTGTTTTTGTTATTTCCGCAACAGATCGCCGTCCCCTGCATTCTCTGCGCCTGTTTCGTCGACCCGTCAATCGGGGAATTCCGGTATCGTTTTCCTCGGCGGTTCGCGTATCTGCTCGGGTTTTTGCTGAGTTTCTGCTTTTTCGTGGCGACCTGGTATCGGGCGGCGCCGCCTGTTCTCGTTGCCGTCGGTCTCATCGGTGCCGTTGGGGCAATCTTGGGAGAGCGGGTGAAGTTCCGGTGGCTCGATGACGACCTCCTCATCCAGCTCGTTCCCGCGTTATTGTTGTTTCTGTTGTGGCAGAGCCTTGGACTGTTCCATGTGAATATCCTGCCGCCTGAGCTCATCCATCCGCTTGGAGGCTGGTCGTAGATGGACAAGCGGGGGTTGCGGCAGGCGCAGAAAATCATCTTGAGCAGGCGGCTGGAGCTGTGGTTGACGCCGATTCTAGTCATCGCGCCGTTCCTCATCGCGGTTCTTTTTCTGATTGAGTCTATTGGGCAAGGGCTCCTCAAGGGTCTGCCGACGTACGAGGCCGAGTTCATGTTAGGCTGTCTTATCCTTGTCGGGACGCTCGTCTTTGACGTGCCGTTCCTGCGGACGATGCATTTCCGGAAGCGAAAAAGATAAGGGTTGTCTGGCTACCGGAACCATTTTGAGACATAGACGGTAGGCAGGATGCAGAAGCAGGCGACGAGCGCGAGCAGGTAGAGGACGATGACGATGACGCTGAACTGCTGCAGCATCGGGATGTTGACGAAGAAGGTGGCCAGCAAGGCGACCATGGTGGTGGAGGAGGCGGTGATGATGGAGAAGCCGCTGGTCTCCAGCGTCGTCTTCAGGGCGTCTTCCTTGGATCTGCCTTTGCCGCGTTCTTCGTTCAGCCGCTGAGTAACGATGATGCCGTAGTCGATGCCGGTGCTGATCACGATGGCGGCGACGGTGATGTTGACGACAGAGAGGGGGATGTTCAGCATCACGAGGGAGCCTGGCTCCCAGGCAAGGACGAACAGGACCGGGACGATGGAGAGGATTCCGACCCGGACGGAGCTGAACCCGATGATGAGGCAGGCGAGAATCAGCAACAGCTCGGTGAGCAGCGAGGTCATCTGCGTGCCCATGATCTGCTGGTTGACGATGACGGTGACGGCGTCCTGGCCGATGAGGGAGGAGACCCGGCCGTCACCGGGGAGGCCGGCGGAGGCCGCGAGGGTGTTGACACTGGCGACAGCGGTCTCGAGCTGTTCGATGGTGAGCTGCGCGGGGAACGAGACCAAGATGAGGGTCTTGGAGCAATCCGTGTTCACGAGTCCTTTCTCCGCGATCTTGTCGAAGATGAGGGTGTTGATGCCAGCGAGCGCCGTGATGTTCCTGAGGAGGGTGTTTCGGTCGAAGACCTCATTGTATTTCTTCAACTCGTCGACGATAGAGTAGGCGGAGCCGCCCGCGGCACGGATCCGGGTTTCCAGGGCGTAGATCGCGTCAATCGTCTCAGGGTCGATGAGCCCCTGATTCTCGGTCTGGACAAGGAGGGCGTTGAAGTTCGCCCCTTTCCCGAACTTCTCCGAATACTCCAGGAGCTTCTGGACCTCGGGGATGTCCTGCGGCGCCATCTTCAGGTAGTTCACGTCGGTTTTGACCTGGGGGAGCACCACGAGCGAGAGGACGACGAAGGCGCACCCGATGACGAAGAGCCGTTTCCGCTGGTCAACAAGGAAAGCGGAGAAGCGGTGCCAGCGACGGCCCGTCTCATGGCTCTCATAATGGAGCAGGATGCAGAGGCAGGGGACAAGGATGACCGCGGAGACGAACACCAGCATGGTCCCCAGGAGGCAGACGAAACCGAAGGCGACGATCGGCGCCATCGAGGACGTCATCAGCGAGCCGAACCCGATCGCCGTCGCCAGACAGCAGAGGAACACGGCCTTGCCGGTCATCCGCAGCATCGACTCGACCCTCTCGATTTGATCCTTCTGGGTCGTCCCTTCGGCGAAGCGGCTGGAAAGGTAGACCGCGTAGTCATCGCCCAGACCGACGAGGAGGGCGACAGCAGCGATCGTGAGAACCGTGATCTCCGGATGCACCAGCCCCAGGATCCCAAAGGTGAGAGCCAACGAGAACCCCAGCGGCAGGAACGCGACCACGAAGCTTTTCAGACTCCGATGGAACAGATAGATGTTGACCATGACCAACGCGAGGGCGATGACGGCGACAATCAGCAGCGACTGCGTGGTCTGTACCTGCATCGCCTGCTTCACGGCGATGCTGCCCGTGACGGTCATGTCCGCGTAATGGGCGTTCTTCGCGACCGCCTCATGGACCGCCTGTAGGACCTTCGCCGCATCCGCGGTCTGCGACAGCTGAAAGACGATGACCCCCACCTTATACGTATCCAGGAACAGCGTCTCCTTCATGGACTGGACCCGGGCAAGATATGTGGTGATCAGCGCAGGGTCCGTCGGCACCTCGTTAAGGCCTTCCCCCCCGAAGCCCCCGGGGAGCAGTGGTTTCGCATGCTCCTCCTTGATCAGGCTCGCC
Organism: Methanobacteriota archaeon; assembly: GCA_963769885.1. GTDB lineage: Archaea > Thermoplasmatota > E2 > DHVEG-1 > DHVEG-1 > CAIRCU01. Next base: position 512,130 of record CAVYNH010000006.1, on the reverse strand, counting down.
AGGCTCGTGACCGTGACCACGCCGTCCAGCTCGCCACGATCCAGCGAATACGTATCAACCCGGGTCGCCACCCGGTCCATCTCCTGCAGGACCAGCGGATCCCGGATGTCGTCAGCCTCCACATACACGATAATCGTCGAGCCGATCTGGAACTCCTGGTTCAGCGCCGCCCACTGCGCGATCATCGGGGAATCGCGTGGCAGATACGTGGTCAGTTCCGACTGCATGTAGACGTTATGCATCTGCAGCCCGACAAGAACAGTGACAATGGTAAACACCAGCAAGACCGTCTTCGGCCGGCGTACCAGGACCTGGGCGAGCCGATGCGCGATCATGACGCCTCCTCCCGGACCCAGATACGGACATGCGCCGTCTCCTGACGGCTCCCGTACGAGGCAATCAGGTTCAACCGCTGCTCCAGCGTCTTCGCCCTTCGCCGCAACAACACCACCGGCGACACCGCAAAATACAGGTACGGGTTCTTCCCGATCGAATCGGTCTTCAGCTTCCGGCGCACAATAACCTGATGCGCAAACATCCGCGACAGCAGCTCCCGCACCGTACTCGGATGAAGCCGCGTCCCGCGGATCACCTCCTCCCCCAGCGCCCCCTCATGACGAAGCAGAAACAGATAGATGCGCGCCTCCGCCCGCGAGTCAAAGAGATCCTGCACTGCGCCCTCCAACAACCGGGTCCCAACACGACGGCTCATGCATCCACATCCAAATTAAGACCGTGAACCTATGAAAAAACCGTGGACTCCCGGCTTTAAATAACTTTCGACTTTTGTCGCCTCACAGACGACGAAACAAAATATCGGATACAAAACGACAAAACTACACAAAACAACATTTAAAGCCACCCAAGACGCTCACCCGAAGTCAAGGCAAGAGACCATGGACCAAAAAACCCGCGTCGCCACGGACATCACCATGTTCGAAGAAAACCAAAAAACCCTCCCACCCCGCCTCCCCGAACCGACGACCGCCGTCCTCACCCTCGCCTGCCAATACTACGAAGACACCAAATACTACTACAACAAACGCGACTACTTCACCGCCTTCGGCTGCATCAACTACGCCCACGGCCTCCTCGACGCCATCCGAAAAACCACGGAGGAACACTCCTCATGAAAACACCACGACCCCTCGCATCCTACCACCACTACGCCTTCCCCATGCAGACCGTGCTCGTCACCAGCAACGACGACCATGGCAAGACCAACATCATCACGCTTGCCTGGCACACCCCGATCTCCCGCAACCCCCCACTCTACGGCATCTCCGTCTCACCCAGACGCTACTCCCACGGCTGCATCACCAAAACCAAGGAGTTCGTCATCAACTTCATCCCCTATTCACTCGCTCAACAGGCAGACTACTGTGGAACGCACTCTGGGCGAACCGTAGACAAGGCCCGGGAAACCCGCCTCACCTTCGAACCGAGTACCGAAGCTGAAAACCCCGAGCCTCGCCGAAGGCTACGCCCACCTCGAATGTACCCTCCACCAGGCCGTCCGTATCGGTGACCATGATCTTCTCATCGGTGAGGTGGTCGCAATCACCGCGGACGATGACTCGTTCACCAACGAGTTGTTGAACATCAAGCATCGACAACCGCTGTACTACATCGGAGACAACGAGTATACCACCTTGGACCCAAAAGCCAGGAGAGAATTTTAGACGAGCCGAATCGCGACCGGATCCTCCTCACGTGCCTGGAACCTGGTCGCTGCATTCCCTTTGTTCACGGCGATCTCAAGGAACCCGCTACTGCCCACCGTGAGCAGCGGCTCCCCCACGCCAACATGACCGTACGATGACATAACGGGCAGGCTCTCCTCATGGCCAGAGAATGAGATACGTACTCTGCCTTCCCGGGCCGGAAGCAGCTGGCCCTTGATGTTGGTAATGAGGTTGCCGAAACGGTCCACATAGAGAATCATCCCGTGGATTGCGTCTTCATGCCGCTCTGCTATAGGAAACCGGAGGTCGACGTAAGACGTCGTCGGCCTCCCGAGTTTTTCGAACGGGACGCCGTTGGTGATGTACGCGGCGACCGGGGTGAAGATGTCACGCCCATGGAACGTTTGACCGCCATGGATATGGAAATTCTGTTCGGTGATCTCATAGACGGTGAACGGGGACTCGTTGTGACAGGCGGGGAGGAGCAGGCCGTTGTCCGGGCCGATGAAAACGTAATTCTTGGCGACGACAAAGATGGGTTTTCTGGGGGTCCCGACGCCAGGGTCGACCACGGCGACATGGACGGTTCCTTTGGGGAACCATCCGGCGACGGTCCAGAGGAGGAAGGCGCCGTGCCGCACGTGGTGCGCGGGAACATCATGGGTGATGTCGAGGAGCCGTGCGTTGGTCAGACAGCTGGCGACGCCTTTCATCTGGGCGACGTACCCGTCTTTGTCGCCGAAGTCCGTGAGAAACGTGATGATTTTCATGTGTGGCATCGTCGTATTCCGCTATCTTCGTGGGTGTTAATAAGGCCGTGCCGGATCGTGGCGGAAGGGTGCAAAACTCTATATAGGGGAACGGAGTAATAATACGGAGTGGAGAAAGTATTCGGAAGGGAGCCTCATGCAGGAGGAGAAAATGGTTCATGAGCCGGGGGCGCCTGGGCTGCGCTGCCCGCAATGCCAGGGGAAGCTGACCATTATCCAGATTGAGCCGATTTATGATGTGGACAACGCGTTTGTCCCCTATCGTACGGTTATGGAATGTGGGTCTTGTTCGTATCGGATGGTCACCGAGTCATTCACGATTCTCGGGGGGATTAAGAATGTGGACGGTCAGTACGTAGAGATCGGGAGCTGGGGGCCGACCGGTAGTCGTATCCTGTCACGCTTTAAGTACACGGTCGACTCTAATCTGCTCAAGAACCTGAAGAAGACGCAGGAGCTCGTGGAGTTCCTTATTCTGAACGAGCATGTCGTTCAGGTCATTGGGTAGTCGGCAGCAGTGATTTCCCTGAACCTGTTTTGCTTCCCATGGACCTGAATCAATTTGCAATGGCGAGTTGAACCCAGACACCGCAGTTTGGTGAACGGTTTTTTCCCTTTCTTAAAACCGAGGGTGCTAAGGATACATCTTTAAAAGACAAAGAATGATGTTCCCCCTGACCTCATGCTGGCAAGAAAATCATTCCTCGTTATCGGAGCACAGTTTTTCACCCGGTTCCTCGGATGGTTCGGACTCCTCATCCTCGCCAAGCTGTGGGGCGGTTTCGCCCCCGAAGCCCTCGGAATCATCGGGTTCGCCATGGCTTTTGTCAGCATCTTCAACATCATCGGCGACCTTGGTTTCACCCAGGCACACATCAAACGCATCTCCGAAGGCCAAGACCTTAGCACCTGCATCGGCACCTTCGCCACCATAAAAATACTTCTCAACCTGCTCATGGTCGCTGTTGTCCTCACTAGCATCTTCTTATGGAAAACTCTCCTTCATGGCGGCTTCACTGACGCGACCACAGAATCCATCGTCTACGTCTTTGTCATCTACTACTTCTTCTACAACCTCCAACAAATCACCATGGTGACCTTTAACGGAAAAGGCGAAATTGCGAAACAACAACTCACGGCCGTCACGGAGAACATCGTGAAAGTCCCCCTCACCATCTTTGTCGCACTCGCAGGAGTCACCATCGCCGGCATCGCCCCGCTCATCATCTGGCCCGAGACACTCACACCACTGCAGCAATTCATCGCAACCCACGCCGTCGGATCCCAGGCCATGGCCTATGTCTTCGGCATGATTGCCTCAGCGATCATTGGATTCTGGTTCCTCAGAAAATGCCCAGTGAAACGACCGAGCATGGCACTGGCAAAAAACTACTTCAGCTTCGCCCTCCCGACCCTCCTCATCTCAGTGCTCCTAATCCTCTCCGCGAACTTGGACCGAATCGTCATCGGATTCTTCTGGACCTCCGTCGAGGTCGGCTATTACTTCTCCGTCCAGCAAATCATCCAAATCCTCCTCATCATCTCCGCCGCCATGACCTTCGTCCTCTTCCCCGCCTTCTCACAATTCCACTCAACCGCTGACTACGGGAAAATACGCGAGACCCTTGCAATGGCGGAACGATATATCAGCATGATCATGATCCCAGTCATCGTCGTCATCATCGTCTTCGCCAAACCAATCATCAGCATCATGCTCAACAGCTCCTTCTACCCAGCGATAAGCGTCCTCATCACCCTCTCCATCTACACCTTCATCTACACCTACATGGCCCTCCATACTTCCCTTATCACAGGAGTAAACAAGCCGAAGGTCGCGGCGAAAAACGGGCTCATCATCTGCCTCATCAACATCATCCTCGACTTCCTCTTCGTCCCACAACAGGGACTGCTCGCCCCCCTCGGCATCAACGGCCCCACTGGCGCCGCCATTGCCTCCAGCACCGCAATCTTCGTCGGACTCGTGCTCCTAAAAATCTCTGCAAAACGACTCGTCCACTCAACAATAATCCCACTCAAAACATTCCTGCACATCCTCGCCGGAGCCCTCATGGGCCTCGCGCTCTACGCCGTCAGCACCCTTGTCCTCATCAACCGCTGGTACACCGTTCTCCTCGTCGCCGCCGTCGGCCTCCTCCTCTACCTCGGAATCCTCTCCCTTATGCGCGAATTCACCAAAAAAGACCTTAGGTTCTTCCTTAACATCCTCCACCCACGCGAGATGTACAAATACATCAAAACAGAAATCAAGGAAGAATCAGACGAAGACCGTAAATAAGGACACACTCAACCAACCATTTCCCTCTTTTCCGCAATATTTCCACTTCGCTCCCACACGACCCAGCAAGTACAATTAAATAGAATCAGCTGTTTTTTACCCCCCATGCAATGCGAGTATCCCAAAGTCGCATTCCTCATACCCCTACGAAACGAAGAAAAAACCCTCAGGCAATGCCTCGACGCCCTCCTCAACTTAGACTACCCCAAAGATAAAACCGAGATCCTCCTCGCCATCGGACCCTCAACCGACGCCACCCGAGCCATCGCCGAAGACTACGCCAAAAAACACCCCACCATCAAAATCATTGACAACCCAACCGGCAACACCGCCATCGGCCGCAACCTCTGCATCGACCACTCCACCACCGACATGCTCATGAACTACTCCGGTCACGTCATCGCCGAACAAAACCTCCTCACCGTCCTCGCCCTCACCCTCCAGCAACAGCCACCGGACGTCGCCGCCGTCGGATGCTCCAACCTCTCCCCCCCAGATCAAGGCTTCATCGCCCAAGCCTCCGCCGCCGCCTTCCTCAGCTTCCTCGGCGGCAAGAGCTTCTTCTCGCAAAACGCCGTGTACCCTACCGAACGATTCACCGACCACATCTCCTTCGCCTGCTACCGCCGCAAACCCGTCGAACAAGTCGGGAAATTCGACCCGGATTTTTGGTGCGGCCAAGATTACGAGCTCGACATCCGCCTCCGCGACGCCGGCTACAAGATCCTCTACACCCCCAACACCAAGGTCCTCCACTTCAAACGACCCACCATCCGGTCACTCTGGCACCAGATGTACCGCTACGGGATCGCGCGCGCGAAAATGGTTAAAAAACATCCCACGACCCTGAGATACTTCCATCTCCTCGGACCAGTCCTCATCATCGGCGGCATCTCCCTCGTGGCGCTGACCGCCACCCTCCTCATTCCAATCTGGGTTGTCCCCCTCCTCGTCGTCGCCTATATCCTCCTCTCAATAATAAGCATCTTGCAGGTCATCCGACGGCTTGCAGTCGTCATCACCAGCCCTTTCTTTTACCTCCTCATCCACGTCGGATATGGCCTCGGCTTCCTGCGAGGACTCGTCTACAGCAAGCTCTAAGACAACCCAGCGAAGACTTCACTCAGGGAACTGATGATCGTACAGCCATGCCGAATACGGCACATATACTAGGATGATCCACCCGGAACAGTTCGTAATCATATCCCCGGCCTCCACGGTCCCATTCGGCAAGGGGTCACACGTGCCATTCCCAACCTGAGCGATATCGGACCAGTTAACAGGTTGCGAGAAATTTACTGCCGTCACCGTCATAGTCCGGTTCGTATCGTCCGCCACAAACGAAATCTCAGGTGGCACCGGTGGCGGCTGCGGGACCTCAATCAGACCAAGCAATAAACCAATCTGAACCCACTTCAAGACCTGGATCGCCCAATGCAATACACGGACTCCCATGACCTTCGTGGGAAACACGGTGAACACGCCATAACTGAACAATAAGCGACAGAGGCGGTAGTAGAACACGACCCGCCACATCTTCGTCAAAAACGACGTATTAGATCCATTAGCCAGCTGCCCAACCGATCCCCTCATGGCCATGGCTGAAGCGACTTCAGGATGATCCTGCGCCAGAGTCAAAATCTGCTTCGCAACCGACGCAGGCAACACACGCTCTGCCGCCTCCCATACAGGATTCTGGTCAAGAGTCGCTTCACTCGCCGGCTCTGACGGCCGAACAACCACTGCCGATGACAACGAGATGCCTAAGAGACTGACCACAACAAGGACAGCCCCAACTACCAAGATCTTCTTCATAGTACCAATTCACCCCAATCAAAAAGACCACTAGAGCTATATAAAATCATCCTTCCCTGGAATCCCCACAGACCCACACCCTCCTCTCCACCTGGAAACGGCGGTCATTGTTTAAATAGGGGAGAAGAATTATCCGCAAGAGACATGAAAAAACTCCGTATCGCAGTCCTCGGAGTCGGCCACATCGGCTCCCAACACGCACGACACGCAAACGCCATCGGCGACCTCGCGGCAGTCTGCGACATCAAACACGACCGAGCCGACACCATCGCCGCGGCCTACAACTGCCGGGCATACTATTCCCTCGAAGACATGCTCGCCGAGGAAAAAACCCTGGACCTCATCTCCATCTGCACGCCCAATGGACTCCATGCGCATCATACCATCGCGGCGTTAAAGGCAGGCTGCAACGTCCTCTGCGAAAAACCCATGGCCACAACCGTCCACGACTGCGAACGCATGATCCATACCGCAGAAGAGACCAACCGCCGGCTATTTATCGTCAAGCAAAACCGGTTTAACCCCCCCGTCGCCGCCCTAAAACAGGCCATCGACGCCGGGAAACTCGGCAAGATCATCAACATCCAAGTCAACTGCTTCTGGAACAGGAACCAAGACTATTATCGAGAATCCGACTGGCGGGGGAAACTCGCGCTAGACGGAGGCACCCTCTTCACCCAGTACAGCCACTTCATCGACCTCATCTACTGGCTCATCGGAGACGTCGAGGACGTGAAAGTATATACCCAAAACTACCTGCACCATGACACCGTGGAATTCGAGGACACGGGCGTCGCCATCCTTTCGTTCTCCTCCGGGGCAATCGGGGCGATCAACTTCACAATCGACAGCTACGGCAAGAACATGGAGGGCTCGTTGACGCTCTTCGGTGAAAAAGGGACTGTGAAGATCGGCGGACAGTACCCTCAACATCCTCGAGTACCAAAATATCGAGGGCTATACGATCCCCAGCCTCCCCCTCGGAAACCCGCCGAACATCTACGGCAAAGCCCAAGGATCGATGTCCAATCACGACAAAGTCTACCAAAACATCGTCGATGTCCTTGTCCACGGCGGCCGAATCACCACAGACATGCTCGACGGCCTCAAGACCGTTCAAATCATTGAAAAAATATACAAAGCATCGGGTAGGAAACTTAAGGGAACGTGCTAAATGACGAACACTCCAAAGCTGTCTAAGGCCCAAATCAGAGACGTGACCTTCGGAGAGAACGTGACCGTCGTCGAGCCCGTGAACCTCTACGAATGCGAGATCGGCGATAACTGCTTCATCGGTCCGTTTGTCGAGATTCAAAGCACGGTCAAGATCGGCCGTAACTGCAAGATCCAATCCCACGCCTTCATCTGCTCGCTTGTGACCATTGGAGACTACTGTTTCATCTCCCACGGGGCGAAGTTCGTCAACGATCTCTTCTCAGTCGGCAGACCAGCGGGCGGAGATCAGTCGTTGTGGAAACCAACCACCATCGGCAACCACGTGTCGATAGGGACGAATGCGACAATCCTTCCGGTCTGCATCACTGATCACGTTGTTATTGGCGCCGGGTCTGTCGTTACCAAAGACATTACCTCTCCGGGAATCTATGCAGGGAACCCAGCTCGAAAGCTGCGGTCGCTGCGACGAGAGTGAACCCATGAAAATACCGCTGGTGGACCTCAAGGCGAATTACCATTCCATCAAATCAGAGGTAGACCAGGCTATCAATAAGGTCTTGGAAAGCGGCTCCTTCATCATGGGCCCTCGAGTCAAGGGTTTCGAGGATGAGTTTGCGGCGTATACTTCCATGAAACACGCGATTGGATGTTCCAACGGAACCGCGGCGCTGCATCTCGCCCTCCTTGGCTGCGGGGTGATGAAAGGAGACGAGGTACTCACCGTCCCGAACACGTTTATTGCGACGACCGAGTGTATCTCGTATGTCGGCGGCATCATTCGTTTTGTGGACGTGGTCCCGGAGACGGGCCTGATTGATGTCGATCGTGTGGAGAAGGCACTGACGCCGAAGACGAAGGCAATCATCGTCGTCGACCTTTATGGGCAGATGCCAGACATGGACCGTCTTCAGGAGATGGCAGAGGCCCGAGACATCGCCATCATTGAGGACGCTGCACAAGCCCATGGGGCGGAATGGCGAGGTCGGCAACCCGGGGCGTACGGGAGGGTCGCCTGTTATAGTTTCTTCCCCGCGAAAAACCTTGGGTGCTATGGCGATGGCGGGGCGATTACAACTAATGATTCGGAGCTCGCAGCGCGGCTGCGGATGTTATCGAATCATGGCCGCACGAAAAAGTATGAGCATGAGGCTGAAGGATACAACTACCGGCTGGATGCCCTTCAAGCTGCCGTGCTTTCCGTGAAGCTGCGTCATTTGTCGCGGTGGACGGATCTGCGCCGTGCTCATGCCCGCTTCTATGATGAGGCGTTGCCGTCGTCACTGGAGCGGATCCATGAGGCACCTGGGGCGAAGCATGTCTATTACATGTATGTGATTCGGACGCAGCGGCGTGCTGGGGTGATGGCGTCGCTGGCTGGTCAGGGGATTGAGTGTGGGATTCATTATCCGATCCCGTTGCATCTGCAGCCAGCGTATGCCTCCCGTGGGTGGCGAAGGGGGCAGTTCCCGGTCACTGAGCGGTTGGCGGAGGAGATCGTCTCCATCCCGATGTATCCTGAGTTGACGGATGAGCAACAGCAGTTCGTCGTCGAGTCCATAACAGCGGCTGTGAAAAAATGAGTCAAGGGATTAGCTGCTGTTGATGTGGGAGAGGACGCCGTTTTTGAGTTCTGGGTTGGCGATGGCGAAGTCGATGATGGCTTGGATGTAGCCGAGTTTGTCGCCGACGTCGTAGCGTTTGCCTTGGAAGGCGCAGGCGTAGATCTTCTGGGTTCTGGAGAGGATGTTAAGGGAGTCGGCGATCTGGAGTTCGTTGTTGACTCCAGGGGTGGTCTGTTTCATAGCGTCGAAGATTTCTGGGGTGAAGATGTAGCGGCCGATAGCGGCGAGGGTGGAGGGGGCGTCCTTGGGTTTGGGTTTTTCGACGATGTGGTCGACGAGGTAGAGGTCGTGGGTGGGGTCGGGGACTTTCGTGGCGCTGACGGCGCCGTAGCGCTCGATGTTGTCGCGGGGGACGTTTTGGACGGCGATGACAGAGGAGTGGTGGGTGTGGTAGACGTCGAGGAGTTGTGTGGTGCAGGGGGGGTGGGAGACGATGATGTCGTCGCCGAGGAGGACGGCGAAGGGTTCGGTGCCGATGTGTTTTTCGGCGGCGAGGATGGCGTCGGGGAGGCCTTTGGGGGATTTTTGTCTGATGTAGTGGATGTTGGCCATGGTGGAGATGTCGGTGATGAGGGCGAGGAGGTTGTTTTTGTTTGTTTTTTTGAGGTGCATTTCGAGTTCTGGTGATTCGTCGAAGTAGTCTTCGATGGCGCGTTTGCCGCGGCCGGTGATGATGATGATGTCGTCGAGGCCAGCGTCGATGGCTTCTTTGACGACGTAGTGGATGGCAGGGGTGTCGATGATGGGGAGCATTTCTTTGGGCATGGCTTTGGTGACGGGGAGGAAGCGGGTGCCGAGGCCGGCGGCGGGGATGACGGCTTTGGTGATTTTTGTCATGGGGTTACCAGCAGATGCCTTCGTAGATGCGGGCGGTGTTTTTGGCTTGGTCGAGGCGGCGTCCGTCGATGACGGTTTTTCCGGTGAAGTCAAGGGCGCTGAATTCTTCCCATTTGGTGGTGATGAGGATGGCGTCGGCGGTGAGGACTTCTTGGGGGTGGGTGCAGTATTCGATGGTGGGGAAGAGGGTTTTGAAGTTGTTCATGGCTTGGGGGTCGTAGGCTTTGATGTGGGCGCCGGCTTTGAGGAGTTCGTGGGTGATGGGGATGGCGCGGCTTTCTCTGATGTCGTCGGTTTGTGGTTTGAAGGCGAGGCCGAGGAGGCCGATGGTTTTTCCTTTGAGGGTGGGGAGGTGTTTTTTGAGGAGGGTGATGAGGCGGAGTGGTTGTTCGTCGTTGATTTTGATGGTGCTTTCGATGATTTGGAGAGGTTCGTGGTGCTTTTTAGCGAAGGCAACGAGGGCGTTGAGGTCCTTGGGGAAGCAGCTGCCCGCCCAGCCCGTGCCTGAGTCTAGGAAGGCTCGTACGATGCGTTTGTCGTAGCCCATGCCGTCGGCGACTTGGTAGGTGTCGATGTTGAGTTTTTTGCAGAGGTTGCCGATTTCGTTGATGTAAGAGATTTTGGTGGCGAGGAAGGCGTTGCTGGCGTATTTGATCATCTCGGCGGCGGAGAGGCTGGTTTCGAGGATGGGGCAGGTGAAGTCTTTGTAGAGGTGGCGGAGGGTGTCCGCTGTTTTTTGGTCGGAGACGCCGATGACGATGCGGTCGGGGTTGAGGAAGTCGTGGATGGCGTTGCCTTCTCTGAGGAATTCGGGGTTCATGGCGAGGCCGAAGCCGGTGGTGACGTGTTTGCCTGAGTTTTGTTCGAGGAGTGTTTTGACGTCGGTGTCGGTGGTGCCGGGGACGACGGTGCTTTTGACGACGATGAGGTGCCAGGCGGGGAGGGTCTTGAGGATTTTACCTATCTGGGCTGCGGTGTTTTGGATGGAGGTGAGGTCGATGGAGCCGTCCGGGCTGGAGGGGGTGCCGACGCAGATGAAGGTGATGTCGCTGTGTTGGACGGCGGTGGCGGCGTCGGTGGTGGCGTGGAGGTTGTGGGCGTAGATTTGGAGGAGGTCTTCGAGGCCTGGTTCGTAGATGGGGGATTGGCCGCTGTTGATGGTTTCGACTTTGGCGGCGTCGACGTCGACGCAGGTGACGGAGTGTCCGAGTTTGGCGAAGCAGGCAGCGGTGACGAGGCCAACGTAGCCTGTTCCGATGACGGTGAGTCTCATGACTGGGAGTGGGAAATGGCTGGTGTTCTTTAAAGGTTGGCGTGGAGGGTGTCGTGGATGGCTTTACGGACGACGTCGTCTGAGGTGTAGGTGGCGGTCCAGCCGAGGTTGTTCATGGCGGTGGGGTCGAGTTGGAAGATGGGGACGTCGCCTTTCCAGCCGCGGTCACCGCCGGTGTAGTGGAAGGCGACGTTGGAAAGTCCCATTTCTTCGACGACCATTTCGGCGATGCGGGTGACGGTGGTGGTGGTGGTGCAGCTGAGGTTGTAGAGGTTGATTTGGTGGTGGCTGTGGTGGTAGCCGTGGAGCATGCCGCTGACGCAGTCGGTGACGTAGAGGTAGGGTTTGCGTTGTGTGCCGTCGCCGAGGATTTCGAGGGTGCGAGAGTTTTTTTTGAGTTTGGCGATGAAGTCGGTGATAACGCCGTGGGTGCCGTTTTTTCCGACGACGTTGGCGAAGCGGTAGATCCAGGCGCGCAGGCCGAAGGTGCCCACGTATGCGCTTATGAGGCCTTCGCCGCCGAGTTTGCCGGCGCCGTATAGTGAAATGGGGAGGGTGGGGCCATAGGTCTCGGGGAGAAGGTCACCAGGGGTTTCGCCGTAGACGACGCTGCTACTGGAGTAGATGATGTCGTGGATGTTGTTGGTGCGCATGGCTTCGAGGACGTTGTAGGTGGCGATGGTGCCTTGTTTGAGGTCGAGGTCGGTGTGGGTTTCACCGAGTCGTACGTAGGGGTTGGCGGCGAGGTGGATGACGAGGTCGTGGTCTTTCATGGTTTTGGTGAGGGTGGTGGGGGTGAGGAGGTCTGCTTTTTTGAATGTGAGGTGGGGTGAGGTGGGGAGGAAGTGTTTGTTGCCGGAGCTGAGGTTGTCGTAGACGGTGATGTCGTGGTGTTGGTCGAGGAGGGTGTCGACGAGGTTGCTGCCGATGAATCCGGCGCCGCCGGTGATGAAGACGCGCATAGTGGTGTGTGGACTCCTGGGTGGTGTTGATATCGTGGTAATTTAAGAATATTTTCCCTTTCGGGATGCCGAAGACGGACCTTGGTGGAATGTCTTGTATTGATTAGTGATTAAAATTCGATACCAACAAAGAAGTGAGACAGTATTTGAGGAGAAATGATCATTGCTCAGTTATCTGGCTCTACTCGAATGTAGTGTAGAGAAATGTTCATGGGCGAAACCTTTTACTAGCCGAGGAGTGTTTCTCGAGGCTGGTGGGAAGAACTGTGGCACAGCGAATCCATCGCAACAAGCTGATGTTTCATTGGATCACGAAGCACCATGAGATCGTGGTCGGGTTTATCACGAGGAAGTATGGAGCGTGTGCGAAGTGTGGGAAGCGGATCCCGGAGGGGGATACGTTGTGTGATCGGTGTTTCGCGCTTGATAAAGAGGTGAGTGCGAAGTAATTTTTTTAGTTTTTTTTAATATTAGGATTTCGGAGGGGGTGTTCGTCTTCGTCAATGATCAGCTGTTCTCTGAGGAGGCGTGCGGCGTCTGGGCGGTCGCGGAAGGGGGTGTCGGTATGGGACAGGATGCGGAGTTCTCCCATTGGGTTCAGAGGGGTACGGGGCTTTTTAAAGGCAGTAGAAGAATAGGTGAAAAACAGTGGGTGTTTTTATTTTTCGTTTTAAGGTAGGCGGGGGGGTTGGCGAGGTGCGAGTACCCACTCGTGCGCCCTCTGGAGCGGGGCGTGGTGAGGGTGGTGGGTGGTGTTTATTCTTTTTTGATGTTGATGGCCTTGGGGCCTCGTTCGGTGTCTTCGGTTTCGTATTCGACCTTGTCGCCTTCGTTGAGATTCATGTCTGAGGGGACGGATGAGCGGTGGACGAAGATGTCTTTTCCGTCTTCTCCGAGGATGAATCCATAGCCTTTGCGTGTGTTGTACCACTTTATTGTGCCTTTCATTGGGGTGTTCCTCCTCTGGGTGGAGTCTTTGGGGATCACGGCAACCGGTGATCAAAAAAACCGCAGGGGTGTTAGTGATGTGCGGGCAATTTTCTCAATCATGCGAAGCTGCGTGATGCGACTCCAGCATTCTCCTGGCATTTAATAAAAGTTTTCATGAAAAGGCCGTAGAATGCGTCGTTTATTATTCAAGCGGTCTTTTTTATGCATCCTGTTTAGCTGGGGTCTTAAGGGGCAGAGGGGGGCTTACCGCACAGTTTTCTCCCAGAGCGATGGGCATCAAGGTTGACGATGGGTGGCTCTCATCGCCCTAGTCTTGCCTGGAGTTGATGAAACTGCCGGCTGCAAGCTTCGAAAAGGTGAAAAAATATTTAAATAACGCCGCCTTCATATATTCTGGATACAAACCTAAAGGGGGATACTATGAAGAAGTTCTTCCTGCTCGTCCTCATTGCAGCGGTGACCCTGTCACCCCTTGCGAACGCTGCCGTCCGAACCACCCAGCTCACCACTCCGACTACCCCGGAGCCCGCCGCTACCGCGACCCATGTTGTCTGTGTCGAAGAAGGCACCGCGACCTGGTGCGGCTACTGCCCGACCGCCGCGGAGGCACTCAACGCCCTCTTCGAGGAGGAAGGCTCCTCGCACAGCTTCTATTTCCTCGCCGAGGTCTACGACCAAAGCTCGGTTTCCAAATCCCGGTTCCTGCAACTCGGCGGCCGCGCGTTTCCCTCCGTCTTCCTCGATGGTGATTTCTCCCATCAGGTCGGCACCTCTGGCACCGTGAACCAGACGAAAGCCTCGTACAAGACCCTGATCGAGACGGCGGGCGCACGCGAAGTCCATGCCGTCGCGGTGAATACCACCATCGTTGGGCATGACAACGGCAAGCTAGACATCACCGTCAAGATAACGAACAACGGCAACTCCCCGTATTTCGGGATCTTGAAATCATACGTGACCGAGATTTCCTCCCGATGGAAGAACGCAGATGGCGACCCCTACCACTACGGTCTCCTCGATTATGCATTCAGGAAGCTTGTGCTCCTCTCCCCCCACAAGACGAAGGAGCTGTCGGTTACCTGGGACGGAGCCGCCAATCACGGGAACCTCACCTTCCCCGACATCCAAGACAGCAACATCATGGTCATCTCGACGCTAGCCCACTGGATGCCCCACCAGATCCCCGCGGACCCAACTAACCACATCGGGAAGCACGTCGCCTTTTACATGGATCAGGCCGACGCCGCATACGTGCCAACGGTCTAGCACAGAATAACCTGGCAGGATTCACCCCTGCCCCCCTCTTCTCTTTCTTCCTTCCTCATGATTGCACACGATGTTTATTAAGAACCAATCACGAAAGAATCCTCATTGCCCCAATACCAACAGTGCGAAGCTGAATGGGAAGGCACCCTCGACATCTACCCCGCAGTCGCCAGAGCCCCCAACTCAGACAACATCGCCTCAGCAAACAACGCCTCAGAAGTATCCCAACTCCCCCTCCTCAAGCTTCCCCCTGATCCTCCCATCAAAAATCACATTCGTATCAGGGACAATCCTCATACCACCACAGGACCAAGCCAAGAATCTTAAAAAGAGTACATACAAATCAACTCAAAAACCCATAGACAAATATAAAAACACCACCAGATAATAGTAACCCCATGTCCGCCCCTCGCACCCTCCTCACCACCGCCATCGCCCTCGTCCTCCTCACCACCATTCCTATCCTCCCCACCCCCACCGGCACTGCAACCCCCACATTCCCCTCCTCGTTCTCTTGGAGAGACATCAACGGCACCGACTACACCACCCCCATCAAAGACCAATCCCCCGCCCCCACCTGCGAAGGCTACGCCATCTGCGCCGCCCTCGAAACCAAAGTCCGCTACGCCCTCCACGCACAGACCATCTCCGACCTCTCCGAAGCCCACATCTACTTCTACGCCGGCGGCACCATCGCCCAAGGCTACGTCAACCTCCAAGACGCCGCCAACTACCTCAAAACCTACGGCGTCCCCGACGAAGGCTGCTTCCCCGACCCTCACCGCCCCGCCGACTTCACCTACCAAAGCCTCCCAGGCTGGCAGAACCGCACCGTCAAAATCACGGACTGGGGCTGGATCGCCCACGATATCGACACCATCAAACAAAACCTCATCACCCACGGCCCCCTCGTCGTCTGCATCCACTTCCCCAACGACTTCTTCAACTACCGCCACGGCGTCTACACCCCCGGCTCTGGACAAATCGTCGGCGGCCACGTCGTCGCCCTCGTCGGCTACGACGACGCCAACTCCTGCTGGATCCTTAAAAACAGCTGGGGGACCCGCTGGGGCGAGGACGGCTGGTTCCGACTCAGCTACTCCGCCAACATCTTCTCCTCCTGGTACGGACCAGGGACCGGCATCATGTACCTCGGCGACGTCTACGGCAACCTCAGACCCAACGCCCCCACCATCAGCTTCGACACACCCCTCAACTTCAAGACCTACCTCTTCGGCCACGGATTTCCCACCATCGCCCGCAAACTCCCCTCAATCGAACGCGGTGCCGCACGATTCTTCGGAAACGCCGTCATCACCGTGACTACGACCAACGCGACCAGCGTCTCCTTCTACCTTGACGGAGCCTTGGTGAAAAACGACACCGAGCCACCCTTCGACTGGCCGCTAGCTGCCAGCAAAGGCCTCCACGCCCTCGATGCCTTAGCCTCGGATGGCACGAACCTCTCAAAGGACACTATAGACATCTGGACAGCCACGACAGTGTCATAGGGCTTTCCGCGTCCAATCGGCAGTAAAATATCATTCCCTTTTTCGGCTCTGAAAAAAAAACAAGAAAAGAAGGAGAAAGGACAGGAAAAACCATCCTGTCCCCCCGTCCGCTTGGGTGCCCTTACCCCGTTATCACGAAGAAGAGGAAGATGGTCGCCGCTGTGGTCTTTTCACAAGGACCGATCGTGAACGTGACGTCCGTACGACCCAATCCAAAGACGACGCTTCTGACGGTGGTCTCCTCGCCTGTCGCAAGGCTGATGTGCCCACTTCTACCGAGCAACACCAATCCTTTCTTCATCGAGACATTCCATGGTACATCTGTCAAATTCAGAGACCCGACGTTCTTGACGGTGACTTTCAGGCCGAATCCACCCGTGATGGTTAACGAAGGTTGAATCGTGAACTCGGCGGTCTGTACAGGTTCGACGTTCCCCGCATAATCCGTCGAATAGAACCGAAGGACATGGGGTCCGTTTTCAGCCACGATGAATGAATCCACGTAGGTTGTCCAGGAGCCACCGTCGAGCGAGTAATTGGTCTGTGCGACGCCAGACAGGTTGTCCGTGGCATGCAGGCTGACTTGTACATCGCCGAGGTAGACACCGCCCTGGAGGGTACCGTTCAACGAGCAGGTCGTCACAGGTGGCCAGAGGTCTCCCGAAGCGTTATTCGTCATGGCTTTGACACAGAAGTTCGCCGTGCCATCCCACGATGAGTTTGAGAAGTGGTAGCCGTAGAGATCAGTCCATGTGTTGCCATTCTTGTAATAGCTTTCTCCAGGATGCGCGATCGAGTGGACAACGGTCCGAGAGGAGCCTCCAAGAAGCACAGGCACGTCAGAGGTGCGATCGAAGGGGATGCCGCCAGGGGAGAGGGAAAGGTAGACATAGAAGTTCGACCCTGCAGCGAGTCCGATGGGATGGCTGAGATCCACAGTATGGAATCCAAGATAGGGAAAGATCCCGCTTTCTGAGGCGACCTCGTTTTGGAGTTGCCCACTCTCATAGCTCTTATAGATTTTTACCGTATAGGAAGCATTGTCAGCCGCCGTAAAGAAGCTGACCGCCTGGAGCGCATCCTGCCGGGTTGCGGTAAACGCGTTAAAGACCTCGGTTGCGCCGGCGAAGGTGTCGCGCCAGCCATGATAATCATGGTAGTAAATCTTGGTCGACTGATTCATAAAATCGACTCCCTGGAACGAGACAGCGCCCATCTGGGGGTCTTGACAGCAGCATTTGTCGTAGTAAGAGATATAGAAGTACCCGCCATAGGGACCCCAATTGCCCCAGCTGTTCTTGGCGATCCAGGCCCCATGGCCTTGCGGGGCTTGTGTCACCATGTTGTCGTTCCAGCCGACGATCGCGACCGCATGGTTAGGTGGGTTGGGGTCGGTCGGGGGTTGGTACTGGATGTAGTTTTGCATGAAGTTGGCGTAGTCGATGCAGGTGCCGATAACACCGTGCAATATGAGGCTGAGTTTAATCGAGTTGATGTTGCTAAGGCTCGATCCGGCGACGTACCATTCGACGTCGTGGGGGATATAATAGTGGTATGTGGGGCTCGTGCGAGCGCATTGGGTTACTAAATTGGAGTAGGGGGCGTCGATTTCGCGGACGGCGCCTTCGCCTCTGGTGAGGTACGCGGTGCCGACGCGGTAGTCGCCGCCTTCGTGAACCTCAATCCCGGGTCCGCCCGGGTCGTCGTCGTTGTTTTGGTCGTTGAATCCGTTCCACCAGTCGAGGTGGGCTTCGGCGAGGTTCGGTTCGCCGGTCTCCCCGGCGGCCGCCCAGTTGCCGGTTATAAGGAGGTTGCCTTCCATGGAGGCCATGATGCCGTGGGTCCAGCAGGTGCCGTATTGCCCTTGGTTGCGGATGCCGGTGACGTAGTTCGTGCCGTTGACGTTGCGAAGGTCATATTGGCTGGGCAGGGTGGGTTGCCCTGCGGGCTGGGGCCGCGACTGTTGTACTTGGGGGGCGGCCGAGGCGAGCAGTGAGGCGCAGGTCAATAGTACCAGGATGGTGAGTAGCCTTCCAGTGGTAAAAGCGTGCTTATTCATAGTCTTCCCCGAAGATATTTAACGGGGTTGTACCTATAAAAATTCATCGAGTGGGCCTGCTATCCTGTGAGGAGTGAAAAAGAAAAAAAGAAAAAGGGGGGGAGTCTTAGGCGACTCCGGTGACGAAGATCAGGATGACCTTGCCGGTCGCGGTCTTCGTGACCCCGTTGGCGGTGGCGGTGATCGTGGTCGAGCCGAAGCCGAGGACGAAGTCCTTGGCGTTGTAGGAGCCGCCGGCCGCGATGCTGTGGCTGTTTGCCTTGTGCTTGCCGAGGATGATGAGGCCGCCGCTCAGGTCGATCGTCCAGTTCGCGGTGATGGCCGCTGCGCCATTGTTGGTGATGGTCGCGGTGACACCGAGGCCGCCCTTGATGGCGATCACGATCGGGTGCTGGATCTTGAAGTCGGTGCTCTTCGGGGTCTCATGGTTGCCGGCGCCGTCAACGGAGTAGTAGTAGACGGTGTGGTCGCCGTCAGCGGTGACGTTGAAGGGCCCGGTGTAGTTCCCCCAGAGCCCAGAGTCGACCTTGACCATGGTGAATGCGACGCCGGATCCTCCTTCATCGGTAGCCGACAGGGTCACCTTGACATCGCCGATATAGTGGTCTCCTTCGATGGTTCCGGTGAGGTTGCAGGTGGTGACGGGTGGGATGAGGTCTGCGCCGCCTTCTCCCGCGACGGTGACATCATCGAGCATGAAGATGAAGGCGTCCTGGGAGACGCAGTGGAACCCGACGTAGATGTTCCCGTGGTATGAGGAGAGCGAGTAGTTGTACAGGGTCCAAGCTGTGGGGGCTTCGACGTAGCTTCCGGGTGAGATGATGGTGAAGCTGGAGGGTTGGGTGTTCGTGGTTGAGATGCCGACGGCGAACCGTTCCAGTCCGTAGGTTGAGACGTAGGAGCGGGCGTAGAAGCTGACGTAGCCGAAGGTGCCGGCGCTGAGTTGCTGGGTGATGAGCCAGTCGTCATTGTATTGAGACCCGGAGGGGACGTCAGCCCAGCAGGTGGCGAATTTGGCTCCGGCGTGGGGCTGTAAATCAGGGAGGGTTATGGCGGGAGACGTCATTGCGGGGTTGAAGACCATGTACGCCTGCGGTGAGAATTGGTTGGTCCATGTATATCCAGTCATCCCGTAGGTCGGTAGTGCGTCAGTATCGATGTTGGTCCATGGCGGGAAGGCGATGGCGAAGTCGTCGTAGCTTTCAAAGCCGTCTTGGAGGAGGATTCCCCGGGTGGCGGGGTGTGGCGTGGGGGTGGTCGTTGGTGTTCGGGTTTTTGTGATCGCTGCTGAGGCTGGCATGATCATGGCCAGAGCGATGGCGATGACTACAGCTGCTTTCAATAATGATTTGCCTAACATCTTTTTTTGCCTCCTTTTATAAGAGAGTACTATTTTTTAATTGTGTTATTAGTATATATTTCTTTCGGAATGCATAACCACTCTTTCTTCTCTTGTTCACTGTGATTGCGGTTTAATTATATCTGAGTATTTGGTCTTATAGCTGTTGTTTACAGGAGTCGGGGCACTTTTTCTTTCACGAATGATGAAAAGAGAGGGGGTTATGACAAAATACAAGAGGTTGATGTACTCGAGGTTAATAAAGGACGGTGAAAAAGAGAGGAAAAGGGATGATAGGCAGAAACTACTATGAAGACCAGCAGGGTTACGGCGTTCGCGGTCTTCGTTTGTCCCCCCGCGGTGATGGTGATTGCGGAGGGATCGATGAGTCTTCCATGAGGCGGTCATTTGGCACGGTTCTCTCCTTCGTCCTCCTCGAGTCAAAACACAAGCGAGAAGTTCCACGTGAACAGAGTGGAAAAAATATCGATACCTTGGCGTGCTTGGGAGGAGAAAAAAAAAGAAAAAAGGGGGGAGTCTTAGGCGACTCCGGTGACGAAGATCAGGATGACCTTGGCGGTCGCGGTCTTCGTGACCCCGTTGGCGGTGGCGGTGATCGTGGTCGAGCCGAAGCCGAGGACGAAGTCCTTGGCGTTGTAGGAGCCGCCGGCCGCGATGCTGTGGCTGTTTGCCTTGTGCTTGCCGAGGATGATGAGGCCGCCGCTCAGGTCGATCGTCCAGTTCGCGGTGATGGCCGCTGCGCCACTGTTGGTGATATTCGCGGTGACGCCCAAGCCGCCCTTGATGGCGATCGTGATGGTTGGCGCCAGGGTAATAGCGATGGCATGTGCAGCAGACCAGCTACTGTTAGCGCCCGCGCTATCTTGTGCTATCACCTTGACGTTGTAATTCCCAGCAGCAGTATAGGTATGCGATCCCGTTGCGGTAACATTGTTCGCTAACGGTCCAATCCATGCTGAAAAGCTACCGTCGCCATAATCGAACTTATAAGAAACAGTGGCTCCGTCAGGGTCGTAGGTCGCTGCGGTAAATGAGTACGATACACCTGTGACACCGCTTGTCGGCCCGGCTGGTGCACCGGGTGTGACTGGAGGCAGATTTCCTTCTGATCCTACTCCCACCCAAAGGTTCCAGTTTCCGGGGTAACCAATAGTGGTAAGTTCCGTCCATGTACCACCGGAATACCAAAGCCAATCGCTTTTACCAACAATACAAGAGGCTGTATCAAAGCCACATGGAAAAGAACCAGCAGCGTGAGTCCAATCTACTCCGATCCAATACGTTTTAGTGTTATCGAATGGAAAACCGGTAAAGTTGATGTAATAATAGTTGTCTATTGCTGGGCATGTACCACTGCTAACAATTGTAGCCGCAGACGGACTAGATGGTGCAGTAGCGCCTTCCCAACACCATGCGGTGTAGGCTGATGCCGGGCAACCTGGATAGAGCGGACATCCATGCATGACCTTAATACAAATAAAAGATCCGCTTAAGCCGGTGAGTTCCGTAGGTGTTAATTTAATAGCCTCAGTAAGAATCCCGCCAGCAGTTAATCCTAGAGAGTTCTCAGAGGTACCATCATCATAGTGCACCCATGTTGGTGGCCAGAATAACGAGGCAGTCTTTGTTTGCACTTCACTAGGCTGTAACCATACGATAGTATTAGACGATGAGTCTGCTATTGCTTTTACAGCTCTCTCATTATTATTCATAGACCCTGCTACCGATGCTACAGTAGCGCACATCAGCGTACAAATTAATATTGTTATCAATTTACGTTTCATTTTCTGTTCCCCCAATATAATTAAAGTACAATAATAAAAAATCCATTTATAAAGGTTTCTATTGTATAAAGGGAGAGTGTCAACTTAAGGAAATAGGCTATTAATTGAGCAGACCCATCCATCTTTGACTTCAACAGAGAGGGAGGGGAATGCTCAACCAGATAGTGGAACTGTTAGAAGATAGAAAAATCTTAAGTTGACAGTCTCATATAAAGGGATTGGCTATTTGAAGAATTAGTTTTATTGAATATCAAGACTTTTGCACTTTTAGGTACCCCGGTATGCCCCCTCGCCCATCAGGAAACCCCTTTTATAAGATACTTTTATAAGATAGCATAAAATATTAATATAATGATTTGTATATAAGTCTCCATCCTATTGTCCCAATGCGATGAAGGGAGGACCGTCCGGTATGTCAAAACACCCACTCACGAAAACCATAGTCGTAATTCTAAGTCTCCTTTTCCTCAGCACCGCCCTGATCCCAACCATCCAAGCCCAGTTCGCCGAAGGGCTCGGCAACCCACAGCCGCCCCAAGGCCCCCTCACCGCTCTCTTCACCCCGGCGCCCCCACACCAGCAAACCCCGCGGCCCCTCACCACCTACCCCCTCGTCATTAAACTCCCCTCCTCCCAGGTCACCATCTATCTACGCCTCGGCACCACCCTCTCCTACCTCAACACCACCCTCTCCAACGTCCCCGGCGGCTACGACGTCATCAACCACTGGTACAACGGCTGGTGCGGCGACTACTTCCACTACATCAACCTCCAACAAAACTACCAAGCCACCCTCTACTCCACCTACGACAACGCCCTCCCCACCTACCTCTACCACGCCAACTGGAGCAAGATCAACTACGTCCTCAACCATAGGGTCGGCACCAGCTACCAACAAGTCCAAGACGCCATCTGGTACCTCCTCGACTGCGGCAACCTCGGCCTCAACACCCAAGGCTGGGCCCTGGTCAACGCCGCCCGCGGCAACGGCAGCTTCATCCCCGCCCCCGGACAGATCTGCGCCGTCCTCCTCGGCGTCAGCACCACCGTCCAACGCACCCTCATCGAAGTCACCGTCCCCGCCCGCACCCTCACCCTCACCTGCAACGGCTCCGGCAGCATCACCAAGACCCCCAACCTCGCCAGCTACGTCTACGGCCAACTCGTCAACCTCACCGCGACCGCCAGCCCCGGCTGGACCTTCGACCACTGGACCGGCGACGCCACCGGCAACACCACCACCACCTCCCTCACCATGAACGGCGACAAGACCGCCACCGCCTCCTTCACCCAGAACCACTACACCCTGACCCTCACCACGAACGGCAACGGCAGCATCAATAAGAACCCCAGCCAAGCCAACTACACCTACAACCAGACCGTCCAACTGGCCGCCCAGCCCCAACCCGGCTGGACCTTCGACCACTGGACCGGCGACGCCACCGGCACGACCACTTCTGTGAACGTGACGATCATCGGCAACAAGGCGGCCACCGCCTACTTCACTCAGAACCAATACACCCTCTCGCTTGCCACCATCGGCAACGGCAGCATCGACAACGAGCCAACCCTAGCCACCTACGTCTACGGCCAGGTCATCCACCTCACCGCCCAGCCACAACCCGGCTGGAGCTTCAGCTACTGGACCGGCGACGCCACCGGGACCACGAACCCCATCAACATCACGGTCACGGACAACACGACGGCCACTGCACACTTCACCCAGCTCCACTACACCCTGGCGCTGACGGCGATCGGGAACGGCAGCCTGATCAAGAACCCGGACTATCCAAGCTACCTCTACAGCCAAGTCGTCCATATCACCGCCCAGCCGAGCCTCGGATGGAGCTTCGATCACTGGACCGGAGATGCCACGGGACCATCACCCACCGCCAACATCACCATCACCCACAACAGCTCGGCCACCGCACACTTCACCCAGGACCAGTACACGCTTAGCGTATCGACGAACGGATCAGGGACGATCCAGATCTCCCCCCAGCAGACCACCTACGTCTACGGGCAAAAGGTCTATCTCACGGCCATGGCAGACCTCGGCTGGACCTTCAACCACTGGGCGGGGGCAGCAAACGGGACCGCAAACCCCGTGAACTTCACCATGGCCGGCCACGCGGCCGTCACCGGGTACTTCACCCAAAACCAGTACACCCTCACCCTCAGCGTGAACGGCAACGGCAGCATCCTTAAGAACCCCAGCCAGTCGACCTACACCTACGGACAGATCGTCCATCTCACGGCTCAACCCCAGGCGGGCTGGACCTTCAATCACTGGAGCGGGAACGCGAGCGGGAACGCCCTCACGGTTGATGTCACGATCACCGCGAACGCGGCCGTCACCGCACACTTCACCCAGGACCAGTACACCCTCAGCGTTACCCTGGCAGGCTCCGGGACGGTCACGAAGAACCCGAGCCAAGCCACGTACGTCTACGGGCAGGTCGTCCGCCTCACGGCGCAGCCGACTCTCGGCTGGTCCTTCGGTATGTGGACCGGGAACGCCACAGGAACCACAAACCCAGTCAACGTCACCATGACGGGTAACAAAGCCGTCACCGCGCACTTCACGCAGAACCAGTACACGGTCACGGTGTCCAGCGTCGGTTCCGGGACAGTCACCCGCACCCCCAACCAGTCGACCTACATCTATGGCCAGACGGTGAACCTCACCGCAATCCCGAACCCCGGCTGGACCTTCAGCTTCTGGAGCGGGAACGCCACCGGTACAGCCAACCCCGTGCAGATCACGGTCACCGGGAACATGGCGGCCGCCGCGCACTTCACGCAGAACCAGTACACGCTGACCACCTCGGTGAACGGGAATGGGACGATTACGCGCCTGCCGAATCAGAGCACTTATACCTATGGGCAATCGGTCCAGTTGACGGCCGTTGCAGCCGCTGGGTGGACGTTCAATCATTGGAGTGGAAATGTCACGGGGACGACGAACCCGGTGAACATCACGATAAATGGGAATAAGGCCGTGACCGCACACTTCACCCAGAATCAGTACACAATCGCCGTGTCCGTCAACGGATCCGGTACAGTCACCAAAGACCCTGAGCAGACGACGTACGTCTACGGGCAGGTTGTCCGGCTCACTGCTATCCCGAGCCCGGGCTGGAGCTTCAACTACTGGGGCGGGGATGCAACAGGCTCCGTGAACCCCGTAGAGGTCACCGTGAACGGCAACCTGGCCGTGACGGCGTATTTCACCCAAATCCAGTACATTCTCTCGGTGTCGACCGTCGGATCCGGGACTGTCGTCAAGAACCCGGAGCAGGCGACCTACACCTACGGACAGACGGTGCAGCTCACCGCCCAGCCGGCGGCGAACTGGACGTTTGACCACTGGAGCGGGAACGCGACAGGGACGACGAACCCGGTAACCATCACCATCTCAGGCAACGCGTCCGTCACTGCGCATTTCTCGATGATGGACTTGTGGGCGCCGACGGTCCATATCGACCAGCCTATCGACGCGGTCTATTTGCTCGACCGGATGCTGTGCCCGTTCACGATGCCGTTGTTCTTCCACAACCTGACGGTGATTGTGAACGCGACGGATAACATGTCCGGCGTCGACCATGTGGAGATCTTCATCGACAACGTCAGTAAGGCTGTGTTGACGACGCCACCGTATCAGTATCTTTGGTCGGAGCCGAAGCCGATGAAGCATGTCTTGAAGGCTGTGGCGACGGACAAGGCGGGGAACAGCGCCGTGGATTCCATGTTGGTCTGGCGGTGGCGGATGCATCCTGTCATCATCGGCTACTTCATCGTGAAGGCGATCATGTGGCATTTGTACAACGGCGCGCATCCAGTTCAGACTGAGTCGTCATAATAGATACGTAGCCCTCCCATGGGGGATTTTCCGTGGGAGGGGCTTTCTCCTCTTTTTTTGTTTCGTTGTGCTGGGTACTTCACGTAGCCTGTGGAATTTCGAAGTGGGAAAGGCTCGGTCTAGAAACGGGCCTGGCGGGATTCGAACCCGCGGCCTACAGCTTAGGAGGCTGTCGCCCTATCCAGTCTAGGCTACAGGCCCGTGAACCTTCAGGTTATTCGTCTGCGGACTTAATTAGCCTTCGCCAGAGTTTAGGTTTCTTGTGAAAGAAAAAGAAGGAGGTCTATTCGACTTGTGTGGGATCTGAGTACGTGGTAGTGAAGGTTGCGGAGGCGCCGTCGGCGGGGGGAGGCTGGATCTTTTGGAGATCCGGGAGCCGGATCGCTTCTACGGGGATATGCCGTTCTGAGAAGATACTGGTGAGGCCGGGGATGTGGCCATCGCCGACGCAGGCGACGACGCGTTCGAATTTGGTATTGAGTTCGATGAGGGCGTCGGCCATGTGGCGGTTGCGGTTGTCGATGAGGACTTTCTTTATGGTGGGGAAGCGTTTGCCGATTTCGGTGAGGTAGGCGTTGAAGTCGTTTTCGTATTTCTGCAGTTCGGTTTCGACTTGTTTGCGGCTGACGAAGAGGCCGGAGAAGCCGGAGAGGAGGAGTTTGAGTTTTTCGGTCATGGGCATGGTGTGCCACATGGTGATGAAGAGGTGTTGGGCGTTGACGTCGATGAATTCGAGGGGGAGCTGGTGGCTTTGGGCGTAGGTGATGGCGGTGAGCATCTCGTCGCCGGCGTGGACGCCGTATTGGTGGGCCATGTTTTCTTGGAAGCGGGCGAGGAGGCGGTAGATTAAGGGGAGGTTTTTGTCTGTGGTTGTGGGTTGGTCTGGGGTGGCTTGGCGTTGGAGGAGGGCTTGGTAGCGTTGGTAGTCGATTTCGACGCCGATGACGTCTGGGTTTTTCTCTTGGAGGATGGCGAGGAGCGGGGTGGTGAGGTCGAAGACGTGGCCGGTGCCGATGAGGGTGATCATGGGGGTGGGTGCCTCTTTTCTGGTGTGTGTGGGGGATAGCGGGGTGGGTTTGATATAGGTTGCCACCCGTCTTGTTTTGTTTTATAAAGGGTATGATGGTCGGCGGATGTGAAGCGGATTTGTCGGGTCATCTTTTGGGCTTCGGTGAATGGTTGAAGCATAAGTTTTAAGAACTTGCATGACCACAGGGGATATTGGAAACCCGTGGGAGCGGGGTTTTTTTGGTTGGGTGTACTCACTCTGTTATCGTCATTTGACGATATTTCTATCGACAATTTTAAATAGTGTCCAGTCTACTAGTATACGTATGTGTAATGTGATTGACGACTACCGAGAAGACGAGCTCTCTGAGCACTGGCTCCGTATTGAAAGAAGGAAACGGTTCTACTAAAAACGTGCCTCCTTCCCGTTCCCTTTTTTCAACCTTTTTTTCTTTGTTTTTTACGAGCTCTTTTTACCCTAATAACGGTAATACTCGGACTTGTACGGCCCGTTCACGTTCACGCCGATGTACTTCGCCTGCTCCTCGCTTAACTTCGTCAAATGGACGCCGAGCTTGCCAAGGTGCAGCCGCGCGACCTCCTCATCCAGCTCCTTGGGCAGAATGTAGACCTTATTCTCGTGCTTCTGCTGCCACAGCCGCATCTGGGCTAGGACTTGGTTCGTGAACGAGTTGCTCATCACGAAGCTGGGATGCCCATGGGCGTTGCCCAGGTTCACCAGCCGGCCCTCGGAAAGGACGAAGATCTCATGGCCGTCCGGGAACCGGTACTTGTCCACCTGCGGCTTGATGTTGATCTTCTTGATCCCCGGCATCCGGTCCAGCCTGCTGATCTGGATCTCATGGTCGAAATGCCCGATGTTGCAGACGATCGCCTGGTCCCGCATCCGCTGCATATGCTCCAGGGTGATCACATCCTTGTTCCCCGTCGCGGTCACGTAGATATTCCCGATGCCCAGCGTATCCTCGATCGTGAGGACCTGGTAGCCCTCCATCGCCGCCTGCAGCGCGCAGATCGGGTCGATCTCCGTGACGACGACCCGCGCCCCATAGCCGCGCATGGACTGACAGCAGCCCTTGCCGACGTCACCATAGCCACAGACCACGACGACCTTGCCGGCGAGCATCACATCGGTGCCGCGCTTGATGCCGTCCACCAGGCTCTCCCGGCAGCCATAGAGGTTGTCGAACTTCGACTTCGTCACCGAATCGTTCACATTGATCGCCGGGAACAGCAGCTCCCCGCGCTCCCACATCTGGTACAGCCGATGTACCCCGGTCGTCGTCTCCTCGGAGACGCCCTTGATGTCCTTGAGCATCTGCGACCAGTACCCCGGGTTCTCGGCATGAATCGCCTTGAGCCGGTACATGAGCTCCGCATAATCCTGATTCTCCCCACTGTAGTCTTTTTTCAGGAGACCCGGGTCACGCTCGACCTCCATCCCCTTATGGATCATAAGCGTCGCGTCGCCGCCGTCGTCCACGATCAGCTGCGGGCCTTTCCCGCCGCCGAAATCGAACGCCTTCTGCGTGCACCACCAGTACTCCGCGAGCGTCTCGCCTTTCCATGCGAACACGGGGACGCCGCCCGCGGCGATCGCCGCCGCCGCGTTGTCCTGCGTGGAGAAGATGTTGCAACTCGCCCAGCGCACCTGCGCCCCCAGCTCCACCAGCGTCTCGATGAGCACCGCGGTCTGGATCGTCATATGCAAGCTGCCGGTAATCCGGGCGCCGCGCAGCGGCTTCTTCGCCGCGTACTTCTCCCGGACCGCCATCAGCCCAGGCATCTCTTTCTCCGCGATCACAATCTCCTTGCGCCCCGATTCCGCCAGCCCGATGTCCCGCACCTTATAGTCCGTGAACTGCGTCTTCATACTCCCTCAACTCGGTTTCCTCACAACCATCTTCGCGTCTACAACACACAACGAATCCGCGTACACCAGCACGGGATTCAAATCAAACTGATCAATATATGCGCCAAGCTCCTCCCCCAGGCACGACACCCTCATGAGCAGATCCAAGACCAGTTCCTTGTTCGCCCGGATATGCCGGAAGCCCTCCAGCAGCTTCTTCCCTCGGATCTCCTCCACCATCTCCTCCGCATCCGCCCGCTCAATCGGCACCACCCGGAACGACACATCCTTGTACAACTCCGTGAAGATCCCCCCGATGCCGCACATCACGCACAGGCCGAACGACGGGTCCTGCACTAACCCGATGATGATCTCCACCCCCGGGTTCACCATCTCCTCCACCAAGAATGCCTCACCAGGGAACCGTTTCTGGAAATCCCGGAACGCGGCCTGAAGACCCGCCAAATCCCGGATCCCCAGCTTCACGCCGCCCACATCCGTCTTATGCAGGATCTTCCGCGAGCAGACCTTCAGCGCCACCGGGAAATGCACCGACAACCGCGACAGCTCATCCCGAGCATGAACCACCTGGTACGTCGTCGTCGGAATACCGTACACCTTCAAGATGCCCTTGACCTCGTTCTCCGCGAGCGGACCCGGCGACGACAGCAGCGCCTGCACCCGCGCCTTCATACGCCTACGCCTTCCTCCGATTATCGAGAACACGCTTCGCCTTTAAACCAGTTTCCGGGATGCTGTTCGGCGCCACCACCTCCACCCGCGGCGTGAACACGATCACCGCCTGGATCGCCCGCTGCAGCACTCCCGACAACCGCACACTCTCATCCGGACTGAGCCGCTCCTTCGTCTCCACCACCACCGTCAACTGATCGATGTCATCCTCCGTCGACAGCACCATCTGCCAGTTCCCCCCCACCGCCGGATGCTTCATCAGCACGGACTCGACCTGACCCGGGTAAATGTTCGTCCCCCGGATGATCAGCATATCGTCGCTGCGGCCCTTGATCATCGAATGCCGCACATGCGTCCGTCCGCAGTCGCACCCCCGGGCGTCATAGAGCTTCGCGATGTCCCGCGTCCGATACCGTAATAGCGGCATGCCCTCCTTCGTCAGCGTCGTCAGGACGAGCTCGCCCTCCTCCTCCGGCCTGACCGGCTCCAGCGTGATCGGATCCAGGCATTCCACCAGGAAATGATCCTCCCACAGATGCAGGCCATCGTGCCTGTCACAGTCCGTCGAGACCCCGGGCCCGCACATCTCCGTCAACCCGTAAATGTCATGGACGTCCATATCCCAGGTCTCCATGATCCGCTTCTTCAGCCCTGGCGTGAACATCTCCGCGCCAAACAACCCGTTCCGGACCTTGAGCTTCTTGGGATCGATGCCCATCTCCCCCGCGACCTGCCCCAATCGAATCATGTACGACGCCACACCAGAGAGGAACGTCGTCCCATAGTACTCCATGAGCTTCAGCTGCCGCTCCGACTGGCCCATCCCCGACGGAATCACCAGCGCACCCACCCGCTGCGCCCCATAATGGAACCCAAACGCACCCGTGAACGTCCCATACGGGATTGGATTCTGAAAAATATCCTTCTTCGTCAACCCGGACATCGCCAGGCACCGCGCCATCACCTCGCCCCAGACATCAAGATCATGGCGCGTGTAACACGCGGTCACCGGCACCCCGGTTGTCCCCGACGATGCATGCAACTCAATACAATTATCCAAAGAAGTAGCCAGCAGCCCGAACGGCGCATGTTTCCGCAGGTTGTCCTTCGTCGTCAACGGCAACCGTCGGACATCCTCAAGCGACTTGATATCCTCCGGACGAACCTTCAATCGCCTCATCTCTTCCTTATAGAACGGTACATGCTGATACACTCGATGAACCGCCTCCCGCAGCCGCTGCAGTTGCAACTCCTCCAGCTTCTTCCGGGGCAAGGTCTCCAGGGACGCGTTGAAAAATGACTCCATAGCACTCCCAATTACGAAGGGAATCCGCTCATCTTTATTAAGCTTGACGACCATCTCCTCCTCCAAGAAAAACCGAGGCCACCCAATGCCCACCCCCACCGGCTGGCTCGTCCATCACACCGACCGCCTTATCTACCAGGCCGCCCGAGGAGCACCAAGCCTGCGCATCAAATTCTACCACTATCCACCCTACCGCCAGACCGTCACAATCCGAGAACCACCCAGGGACTGCACCCTCAAAACTAAAGGCCTCAACACCTACTTCCTCTACACCGGCAAAGTCCCCACCAGAGGCACTCTCTCCTTCGACCGCACCATCGCCGTCACCCCACACCCCACCCAGCCGCCCCGCGACTACGGCCGCATCTCCGACATCCCACATGATCTCGTCAAGAAATACACCCAAAGCCACCCCTACTGGCCCCTCAATTCCCCCCAAATCAAAGCTCTCGCTGCCGAACGGTGGTTCACCACCGACCGCCTCCAAGACTGGCTCTCCGATGTGTCAAAGGCGATTACTGCCATCATCCACAGCCCCGAGCCGCAGGACAAACGCTGGGGCGCCGACGCCGTCCTTAGCACCGGCATCGGCGACTGCGACGAGTACACTGACCTCTTCATCACCCTTTCCAGGCTACGCGGCATCCCCAGCCGACGCCTCACCGGTTACCTCATCGAAGGGACGACCCCGGAGCCCCATGCCTGGGCCGAATGCCTCACCCCCACCGCAGGCTGGATTCCCATCGACCTCGCCCAACACACCATAGGATCACATACCATCTTCTACCTCATCCAGAAAATTGAGGAATTTAATCCCTCCCTGCACGACTTCCAAATCCAACAACAGTCCGCCTTCCTTCACACCACCTGGGATCGACCAATGCCGATGATAACACCCCTTGAACACTGATAAAATAATAATAAAAAAAAGGAAGAAACAGCGGCATCCCGGTGTTTGGACGCCGGTTTCCTTCGATTTTATTCGTGGCCGTGGACCAGCTACCGGATGATGACGAAGAAGAAAAGGAGGACCCCCTCCACGGTCTTCGTGGCTTTCTCGTAGTCTGGCGCTTTCGCAGTGACTTCGATAGTGACCTTTCCCAGGCCGAGCACTGGTCTATCAACGATTACCTCAGTCTGCCCGCCTGCCAGCATGAAGATCATGTCTTCCTTCGTCTTCCCAAGCAGGACAAAGCCCCCACTGACCGTGAAGCTCCACTGGACTTGACTCAAATTAAGGGTCCCGTTGTTGTGGATCTCTGCCTGTATCTTCATCAGACCACCCGTGACGTTACCAATCACGATAGGGTTTTTCCCCTGGAGAACCGTGATGTAGTCCTCCTTGGTCATGGTATCGGTGAGATGCCCGTTGGAGACCGTCAAAGACACCGTATAGTTCCCAGGCTCCGTATATATCCATAAGGGGTTCTGCACTGTGGAATCGATGATCCCATCATGGTTGAAATCCCACTTCCAGGAAGTGATCGTCGTGTTCTCTGCCACCGACGTATCGTTGAACTGCACCTGGAGCGGGGTCTCCCCTGACCTAGGGTCTGCGATGAAATCCGCGGTCAGGTGCATCGGGCCTTGGGAGGCATTGAGCCCGCCGGAGTAACAGGTGACCTTGCCGTCCCGCCCTCCAGCCATCATCTCCATGGAGCCGTCATTGACGACATCCGGGATGGCAGCGATGGCATCAAGAGCCTGACCGTACGAAATCGGCGCCGTCAACTCCGACCCATCGACGCCGCTGAGGAAATAGGCGTAGTTGTTCGTGTACAGTGTCCCTACCACGACGTCATCGACCCCGTCGCCGCTGATGTCCGCGAGACGAGCTACATTCCAGGGTTGATCCGCGGTTGAATGCCCCCAGATCAGCGAGCCGTCAAGCCCATCAAGCAACTGCACAGTCATTTGTCCACTATGGCCGACGAGGATATCATCATAGCCGTTCAGGTTCACATCGTTAAGCCGCACGACATGGGTGACGATCGCACCGCTTCCCACGTTACAGACCCAAATCTGAGCACCCGTCGCCGCGTTCAATCCATAGACGTGTCCCGAGAAGTCCCCGACGACCACGTCATCGATGCCATCGCCCGTGACATCGCTCATCTGACCCACCGACCACCCGGCGGAGGAGGATGTCGTAAAGGACCAGGCCAAGGCGCCCGTTGCCCCATTGATCCCCTTGGCATAGCCGATCGTCTCTGCAGCATTCGAGCAGCCGGCGACAACATCCGGGATGCCGTCACCAGTGAAATCCCTGACACCTATGACCGAAAACCCGGGTCCACCCAGGGGATACTCCCAGATCGAGACCCCAGTCAGACCATTGAGACAGTACACACGATTTGGATCAGCACCAGTGCATGCAAGCACGTCGCGAACACCGTCACCGTTATAATCGTAGGTGCAGTCCACCTGATAAACCCATCCGCCACTACCATACTCATGGGTGTCATGGGTCCAAATCGTCAACCCATTCGAGCCGGAAAGGCACCGGATGAGCCGCGCGCCCCCAGTAGCGCCGACAACAACATCGTCAACCCCGTCGCCATTCACATCCGGTATGATGGCGATGTCACCCTGGTTGTAAACCGATCCAGAAGTAATCGTCACACCCCAGAGGACCTGGCCGGTCCCGATGGCGCCCCCGCTGAAACACCGGATGTAGTAATCCTCAGAGCCAATGATGACGTCATCGATCTGATCCCCGTTGATGTCTGGATGAGAGACAATCGATTTCGGGCTGTTATCAGACCCGCCAGTAATCGTATACTGCCAGATAAGAGTCCCGATTGGATAACTCTTGACTGGCAGGCTCTGTTGGTTCGAGCCGAGGGTGAAGCCCTCGATGATCCCTTGATCCCCCCGCATCGCGATTGCATAGCGATACGCTGAGATATCGGGATACGACTTCGAAGTGATATCGTCGTTTTTCTTTCCACTAAGAGGCGCAATAGACAGCACGCCAGTCCCCAGTCCGCCGAGGAGCAACATCGACACAATAACATATGCAAATGCCTTCTTCATATCATAGCCTCCTGTACTACCTACAATTAAAGTTTGCTAAATATTTAAAACTATGTATTTTTACTTTTCAGGAGAAATCATTGTAGATTTTGATAAATATTACGTATCTTGGCGATTCTGAGATTTGGCACGTATATAGGGGGAAGGCAAACGATTCCCTCGATCTTGAGAGCACTTGGGGTATTTCACCGATCTCCATGCGAACATACACACCCTCACCTGAATCTCCACCAACAATTCCCGCTCAAAATAACGTCCAAGTGAAGCACAAGATGGCGCGTACAAACGTCTAAGGGATACAGCCTCACGGAAGGGCGGTTCATGGTCATCATTCATCCTGAGCCGACAAAAGTTTTAAATAAACATTCCCCTTCCTATGCCTCTACCCACCAGTCCCTCCCAGAGGATGGCGATATACCATGGCAAAAAGCGTATACGACTACATCGGCGACCAATGGAAAAAACCAGACACCTCCTACCAATCCCCACAGAAAAACAGACTCATCCAATGGCGGACTGAGGAAAACTTCCTCCGAGTCGACCGACCGCTCCGCATCGACCGCGCACGATCCCTCGGCTACAAGGCAAAACAAGGCTATGTCATCGTCCGCGCCCGCGTCCGCCACGGCGGCCTCCACCGCCACCAAATCAAAGGCGGCCGCAAACCATCCGCACGAGGAATCAAAAAGCTCACCCCCGCCAAGAGTGTCCAACGTATCGCTGAGGAACGCACCGCCTCCCATTTCCCGAACCTCGAGGTCCTCAATTCCTACTGGGTCGGCAAAGACGGCGCCAACCACTTCTATGAAGTCATCCTCGTCGACCCCGCCCACCCCGCAATTGTAAACGACCCCGTCATCAACTGGATCAGCGCCTTCCCTAACCGCCGCCGCGTCCTACGCGGTAAGACCAGCGCCGGACAGAAAGGCCGCGGCTTGATGTACAAGGGCAAAGGCGCCGAAAAAGTCCGCCCCAGCATCCGCGCCCACCAAAGCAAGGGAAAATAGCCAAAGAGACGGTATTAGCGGCAGACCATCACAGGTATTTTCGCGAACTGCACCACTTTATTCGCCACGCTGCCAATCGGATAGCGGCCAAGTTGACTGGAGCCTCGACTCCCCAATAAGATCGCCTCCGCGTGCAGCTCGCTGGCCGCATCGATGATGACCGAGGCGATGTCCTCACCCTCGCGCACCATCCCCTTGATAACGAACTCATGGCACCCGACGTCGCGGACCGCGGTGGCGATGATGCTGTTCGCCCGGTTCCGCAGCGTCTGCACGTTATGCGGATCCAGCAGGTCCTTCTCAGACGGCAGCGGGACCACCGCCAACAGCACTAGCTCACCGTTCTCGTCGATAACCTCCATTGCCTTATTCAGCGCCGTCTCAGCACCTTCAGATCCATCAAATCCTACGAGTATACGCTTCATGCGCTATCGTCTCCTCCAGACCGGACCGCGATCCGTATCTTGAATCTCAAAGCCGAGTTTTTCAAGGTCCCGGCGGATGCCATCCGCAATCGGCCAGTGCTTCTGCGCCCGAGCCGAGGCCCGAGCCTGCAGGAGTGCATCGATGAGACTCTCCACCGATGCGGCGGATGCTGCATGATACTGCCGGGCTAACGCCTGAAGAGAAGTAATCAACGACGTATCATCCATCGTTGGTGCCACCTGCTTGGGTTGGAACAGCGTGAGGACACCCCCCGCATGAAGGTATAGGTCGAGTGCACGTCGGCAGAGGGATGAAGACGGCGTCTTTTCCTCGTCGAAGTACTTGTTCGCTTTGTTCACGAACTCGAACAGCGCGGCGAAGGCCCGTGGGGTATTGAAATCGTCGTCCATCGCCGCTGAAAACTCAATCTTCAACGCATCGATACATGATGAGAATTCCTTTTCGCAAATGGAAGGACGAGCTGGCCCACTTTTAGTGGAGACTACATCCTCTAATCGTTCCTTGACTCGTTGGAGCCGCTCAAGGCTTTTCGCGACATCCGCAAGCGCCTTCTCTGTGAAATCCGGTGGACTCCGATAATGTGCTTGCGCGAAAAACATCCGGATTACTTCAGGGTCCCATTTCGCCATGAGGTCCCGGATGGTGATGTAATTCCCAAGGGATTTTGACATTTTCTCGCCGTTGATGGTTAGCAGGCCGACGTGGATCCAGAATCGCGCGAACGGCTTGCCGGTCGCGGCCTCCGCCTGGGCGATCTCGTTCTCATGGTGAGGGAACCGCAGATCCATGCCCCCGCCGTGGATGTCGAAGGGGAGTCCGAGGTACTTTCCGCTCATCGCCGAGCATTCGATGTGCCAGCCGGGTCTCCCCGGGCCCCAGGGCGATGGCCAGGATGGCTCTCCTGGTTTCGCCGCTTTCCAGAGCGCGAAGTCCAGCGGGTTTTGCTTCAGGTCGCCAGACTCGATGCGGGCGCCGGCCTTCATCTCCTCGCGGCGCTGGCCTGAGAGCTTCCCGTACTGTTCGAAGCATTCAACGGAGAAGTAGACGTCGCCGCCTGCGACGTACCCGTAGCCCTTGGCGAGGATTTGCTCAATCATGGTGAGCATCGCCGGGATGTTCTCGGAGGCTTTGGGGTAGAGGTCAGCGGGGCGGACGCCGAGCGCGGAGAAGTCGTCAAGGCAGCGCTTGGTGTATTTCTGGGAGTAGACGAGGGGGTCGATGCCTTCTTTTTGGGCGGCTGCGATGATCTTGTCGTCGACGTCTGTGATGTTTTGGGTATAAGTGACGGTGTAGCCTTTGTATTGGAGGTAGCGGCGGATGACGTCGAAGGCGACGTAGGTGCGGGCGTGGCCGATGTGGGCGTCGCTGTAGACGGTCATGCCGCAGACGTACATCTTCACGGTGTTGTCGTGGAGGGGGGTGAAGGGTTCTTTGGCCCGGGAGAGGGAGTTATAGATGTCGAGGGTCATCGCTCATCCTGTCTGTTGGTCTGATTGGCTGGAAAAATAAATAGTTTGCTTTATTGGTCGGTCGGTGCGTGTTGGGTGGTAAGGTAGAGGCTGAGGATCTGTTCGCTGGTGATTTCTCCGAGGAGTTTGTTGGTGTCGTCGACGACGGGGAGTTGGTTGATGTGGAGTTCTTTCATGAGGGTGGCGGCGTGGCTGAGGGGGTCGGTGGCGCGGATGGTCGTTGGTCGGCTGGTCATAAGGTCGGCGGCGGTGAGGGCAAGTCCGTAGGAGAGTGATTTGGGGCTTGGGATGTCGTAGTCGTGGGTGCCGGCGGGGGGAGTGAACATGGGGAGGGTGTCGATGGTGGTGATGATGCCGGTGAGGGTGTCGGCGTCGTCGAGGATCCAGGTGTGTCCGTGGGTGAGGATGGTGTCGCAGATGGTGGGGGCGGGGGTGTCGTGGGTGTGGGTGGTGAGGGCGCGGCGGGGGGTCATGTGGTCTTTGACGGGGGTGGTGTGGAGCTGGGCGGGGAATGTTGGTTGTGGTTGGGTCATGGTGGGCTGTGGAATTGGGGTGAGTTTATTTAAGACTTGGGTTGGTGGTGTGTGAGGGGGGATCGTTAATGATTGTGACGCCTGGTGTCGATCAGGGGCTTTTTTGGTCCTGCTTTTTTGGTTCGGCTAGTAGATTGTTGGCGGTGAGGGCGCCATGGAAGGATCTTTCTTTGAAGCATTGAAAGAAAAGAAAAAAAGAGAAGGGGGGGTGGACTTCGAAGGGGTGCGGTACTTAGTCTTCGATGAATCCTTCTGTTTTTCCTGCGAAGCCGAGGATGAAGCAGAATCCCGTGCGATTGTTGATTGGGATGATGTTCAGGGTGATCCCTGTGAATGTGGTGACGTTGACTTGGGCGTGGTTCGCGCCGACGTCCACTTTTTTATATCCTTCAGCCCCTCGGGTGGAGATCGTGCCATTTGCCAACACGAGTGTTCCATGCGGCATCAAGATGCGGAACGGGATGAGGGCATTGAAGAGGATGAAAAGGACGATTAAGGGCAGGAAGACGAGAAGGAGAACCAACGCTTCTAGCACCCCCGAGGCGTTGTGGAGGATTTCCGCGACTTGTTTGATGAAATTTTCTGCGATCGGGCCGATCATCATTCCTTCCCCGATAGCTTTGAGGATGCAGGCGGAGTTGGACAGGTTCTCGTCAGGGCCTGTGCTGGCCTGATGCCCTAGTAGCGCCGGAAGACGGGATAGGGTATCCTGGGATTTCATCAGTGGCAGAAACGCCGGCCCGAACGCGATTCCAAGGTCTTTAAGGGCGTTTACGCAGTCGGCGGCCGCTCTCATGTCACGGCGGTCCAGTGCAAGGGACAGCTCTGAGGCGAGGGCTTGAATCTTGTCGGCATCGGCAGGGGTGACCATAGTCCGTGAGGACACAGGTCCGCTTCCGAAGTATTGCGCCACCACGATGGGGACGAGTGCGGTCTGGGTTGTTTGAGGGTTTAACGCGAGAGCGGGGGTGAACCCGGCGAGGATGATGACAGCTCCAACACATAGACTACTAATGGCTAAGACATTTCGCATTGTATGTCCTCCCTAACCTACTTTTTAATATGACCTCGAGCTATTTATCACTTTCCCTGACTATTTTTAAGACGCGACCTCGCGGACAAGAGATGGAAAGAAAAAAGAGAAGGCAGTGCCGTGACCTCTACGTTTATATAGAAGAAGCCGATTAGGGAGTTCCCTATCAGAGTGGAGTGCTTGTAAATGGCGCGAATACATTCTCGCCGGAAAGGCAAATCCGGCTCGACCCGTCCCCTACGCGAAAAACACCCGGAGTGGAGCGCACTGAACCCCCGGGAGATCGAAACGCGCATCGTGGAGCTGGCCAAGGGGGAGAAGACCTCAAGCCAGATCGGCATGATCCTCCGCGACCAGTACGCGGTCCCGGACGTCAAAGTCGCCACCGGCAAGACTGTCAGCAAGATCCTGGAGCAGAATAAGATGCGTCCGGAGATCCCCGAGGACCTGCAGGCCCTGATCCGCACCGCGCTGAAGCTGAAGAAGCACATCGATGGGTACAAAAAAGACCTCAAGAGCAAGCGCAACCTGCAGCTCACCGAGTCCAAGATCCGCCGGCTGTCCAAGTACTACCTGCGCGAAGGCCGTCTGCCCGAGGGCTGGAAGTACAGCCTGGACCAAGCCAAGCTCCTCTTCGAATAAACCATTGGAAAGGAGCGTTTTCCTTTCTTTTCCAGGGACCTGTGTCCCGATTCATTTGGGGTGACCATGCCAGAGGACCTTACTGCCCGGCTCCAAGAAGCGGCCCGACTTCTCCGCTCTTTTCCCCCGTCCACCCGCGTCCGCGTGGTCTCCCACTATGACGCGGACGGGACCGCCGCGGCTGCGATCCTCTGCCGGATGCTGATTCGCGAGGGATACGACTTCTTCGCCACCCTCATGCGCAACCCGTTCACGAAGGGGTTCGACCGGCTCATGACCGAGGACGACCCGCTCATCCTGTTCTCCGACATGGGGAGCGGGCAGTTGGACAGCATCGAGAAGTTGAAAGGAAAGAGCATCATCCTGGATCATCACCAGCCGGAGACGAAGTCGCCCTCAGACAAGGTCATCCAGGTGAATTCGAATCTGTGCGGGATTGATGGGAACTATGCGGTCTGTGGGTCGACGCTGTCGTATCTGTTTGCGACCATGGTCAACCCTGGGAACGCTGACCTCGTGGGGCTTGCCGTGTCTGGCGCGATCGGGGACCGGCAGCATATGGGCGGGTTCCAAGGAGTGAACCGCGATATCGTGCAGGGCGCGATGAGCAGTGGCCTGGTCACGCAAAAAACCCGCATCAAGCTTGAGGGCCAGACGGTGAGTGACGCATTGTATTGGTCGATCGACCCCTATTTCCCGGGAATCTCCGGGGATAAGGAGGCGGTCGCCGCGCTTCTCCAACGGCTCGGCATCCCGCCCGGAACGCCGGTAGACAACCTCGGCGGCGATACGCTCATGCGATTGCAGTCCTACCTGGTTCTGTTGTGTATGAAAGCCGGGTGCATTAAGGAAGCGTTGGATTTGATGATCTCGCCGCGGTATCGATCCCCGGCTGTCCCCTATGATCTGGAGCGGTTGGCGGACGTGGTCGATGCCTGTGGGAAGTCCGGGCATCGCGGGATCGGGCTGGCGGTCTGCCTTGGAGGCGCGGGCGTGTGGTCGATGGCGGAGGCGGTCGAACGGGAGTACCGAGGGAAGATCCTGGCGGCGCTGCGGGCGCTGCCAGGGTCGATGACCGAGCGCCAAGGATTGCGGTATTTCATCAGTGATGATTCGTCGCTGGGCGGCGTCATCGCGGGAATCGCGGCGATGTACGTCTGCGGGTCGGATAAGGCGCTGTTCGCGTTGACGCGGAAGGATGACGAGCTGCATGTGTCCTGCCGGGGGAACCGAGATCTGGTGAACCGCGGGCTGGATCTGGGGGCGGCGATGCATCAGGTCGGTGGTGAGCTCGGCGGTCACGGCGGGGGGCATAAGATCGCGGCTGGGGCGACGATCGCGCGTGATCGCGAGGCGGAGTTTTTGGAGAAGACGGACCGTATCCTGGTCGGGCAGGTGAAGGGATGACGGTGGAGTGCACGCTGTCACTTGAATTCCGGTCGGCGGAGGAGGCGCATCGGGTACTTGAGTCAGTACGGCTTGATGATGAGGGGTTCGTCAGGTCAACAGTGACCGGGAACCGCCTCGTAGCATCGATGTCAGCGTCGACGGTGTCGTCGCTGCTGCACACCGTGGATGACTATCTGGCGTGCGTGTCGGTGGCGGAGGGCGTGGTGAGAAAAAAGGAGCCAGAACAGTAGGCCCGCCAGTATTCTTTCGTGCCGTCTTCTGCTTCAAATGGATGAATAAGCATTAAGTAGCCGGGAGGGATTCGGACTGGCATCCCATGAAATTCGAACTGCACGCAATCCTTTCCTTCAGCACGGACCTCACACCCCTTCAGAAGGATCTGACCGCGTTCCTCATCCGGACCAATGAGACGCTGTTATCGAAGGATCCGAACCGGACCGCGCTGATTGAGTCGTGGACGATCAAGGACAAGACCCTGCACCTCACGATCGTCTCGGAGACCGGCCTGCGGCCGCACAACGCGCTCCTGCAGGTGAAGAACGCGCTCGGCGCCCAGTTCGGCAAGTCGCACCACCTCGGCGTCCGGTCCATCACCATCCCCCAGTACACCATCACCTTCGAGCTGGAGCACGCCCCGCTCAAACCGGTCACCATCCCCTTCGCCTCCGTTCAGATCACTGACAAGACCGTGACGCTCACCCTAACAGATGCGACGGAGGAGTTCCTGCAGCGCAACTACATCGACCGCATGATCACCGTGGTCAAGGACAAGGTCGACAACCAGTTCTACGAAGGCAAGGCCGAGTTCTGGAAACTCATCTGGGCATCCCCGGAGAAAAAACCGGCCTGGGCCAAGGACCCCACCGAGGAGATGGAGCAGCGCGGCTGGCTCAAACAAGGCCCCACCAAAGGCAAATGGTTCTACCGCCCCCAGGCCGCCGCCATCCTCAAGACCATGGAACGCATCGCCATCGACGAAGTCCTCAAGCCCCTCGGCTTCCAGGAAGTCATCGAATCCCACATCGTCCCCTTCGACATCTGGCTGAAGACCGGCCACCTCGAAGGCATGCCCATGGAGATCTACTACGTCGCTGAGCCTGCGACCCGCGACGTCGAACCCTGGCAGGAGTTCATCGACCACACCAAGATCACCAAAGACATCCCCACCGACCTCCTCATGAAAAACCTCAGCCCCCCGACCGCCGGCATCTGCTACGCCCAATGCCCCATGATTTACTGGAGCTTCAAAGGAAAGACCATCGCCGACTCCTCACTCCCGGTCCTGGTCTACGACCGCACCGCCATCAGCGGCCGGTACGAGTCCGGCGGACGGCACGGCATCGAACGCGTCGACGAGTTCCACCGCATCGAACCCGTCTACATCGGCACCCGAGAGCAGCTCCTTGACCTGCGCGAAAAACTCCTCGACCGCTACAAGCACGTCTTCAACGACGTCTTCGACCTCGAATGGCGCATGGCCTGGGTCACCCCCTGGTACATGCAACAAGCCGGAAAAGCAGGCGACACCGGCAACCAAGAAACCGGCACCATGGACTTCGAAGCCTACATGCCCTACCGCGGCACCAGAAAAGACAGCGAATGGCTTGAATTCCAGAACCTCAGCATCCTCGGCGACAAATACGTCAGCGCCTTCACCATCAAAGCACAGAAAAGTGCGCTCTGGAGCGGCTGCAGCGGCATCGGCTTAGAGCGCTGGACCGCCGCCTTCCTCGCCCAGAAAGGCCTCAACCCCGACCACTGGCCCAAAGGCTTCACCCGCTACCTCGACACACTCCCCACCAGCATCGAATTCCTCTAACCCCACCACGCCGCCAGGAAGAACCACTGAAACAACATTTTTAAACAGTGACGGCTTCAGGGCCTCACATGGCAAAGCGCTACAAAGAAGAAGCCCCCACCGAAGAACCAGACTTCAAAATCCCCCCCTTCGACGAACAAAAATTCATCACCAAAGAAAAACGCAACATCAAAACCATCTTCATCAGCTTCCTCCTCGGCATCCTCATCGCCCTCATCAGCTTCGGCTTCTGGACCCTCCTCACCGGCAACTTCCTCCAATGGGAACTCATCCTCCTCTTCGCCCTCGTCAACACCGTCTGGCTCCGCTACCTCTTCACCAGACTCAACATCGACCTCACCGACTTCGGACGCAGCAAATGGCTCACCGCCATCGCCACCTACTTCTTCACCTGGCTCCTCATCCTCATCGTCCTCGTCAACCCACCCTTCTACGACAGCGAACCCCCCCAAATCCAAGCCGTCGCCCTCCCCGGCACCCAGACACCAGGGGGCACCATCCTCATCGCCGCCAGCATCACCGACAACGTCAAAGTCCAATCCGTCACCTTCACCTACACCGACCCCCAAGGACAAACACATACACCGACAACCTCATACCAAAACGGCGTCCTCCAATTCCTCTACACCCAAAACACCACGACCCTGGGCACCTACAACTGCACCCTCACCGCTGCCGACCCCAGCGGACACCATACCATTGTCACTGGCAACTTCACCTACACAAACGACACCCTCAGTATCACCTCCTCAAGCCCCCTCGGCATTAAGAGCGGCGACATCATCTCCATCAGGGTAGACCCCCGCATCAGCAAGGAGAACTTCCGCGTCTACTACCGCATCAACAACGGCGCCGAAATCAACGCCACCCGCATTGACGCAGAACACTACCAGACCACCCCCGAGTTCCACGGCTGGACGCCAAACAGCAACCTCAGCATCCGACTCTACGCCGAGGCCACCCACTACTTCCTCAACAGCCCCATACGCTACGCCAACAACGTCACCTCCAGCCTCCCCTACCCCTTCTCGACGGGCACTGATTCGGCGATTGGAGCCACCGCTGACCCCACGCCGAACTACGCCCTGCCGAAGCCCACCATCCAGGGGGTCACCCCCGGCTTCGAGGTCCTCGTCGCCCTCGGTGCGCTCACCCTCGTCATCCTCGTCCTCCGCAAGAAGAAACACAAGAAATGAGCCAACTGTCGGACCTCTGCAAGACCTTCCAAGCCTCCCGCCCACACGACCGAGTCTCCGTAACCCGGCCGGTCCGCTGGTGGACGGAGAAGGATTGTCTGGACAGTGAGGTTGTCGACGCGTTTGTCGTCATCTTCGTCACCCCTGGATGCTCCTGGGCGCATCACTCCGGCTGCACCATGTGCGGCTACGGTAACGACAGCGCCGCAGGACCGGTCACGGATGAAAACATCGAAAAGCAGATCCAGGCCGCCCTAAAAGACTACCACGGTGAGCCTCTGGTGAAGATCTTCAATTCAGGAAGCTTCCTCGATGATTGCGAGCTCTCAAAAAAATCGAGGGAAGCAATCCTCACGGCATTCTCCAAAGCCTCAAAAATCGCAGTGGAATCACGCCCTGAATATATTACCGCAGAGGCCCTGGAACAGATCCATAAGAGTATTGATCCGCGTGTCTTCGAAATCGGCATCGGCCTCGA
Organism: Methanobacteriota archaeon; assembly: GCA_963769885.1. Classification (GTDB taxonomy): domain Archaea; phylum Thermoplasmatota; class E2; order DHVEG-1; family DHVEG-1; genus CAIRCU01. Next base: position 468,951 of record CAVYNH010000006.1, on the reverse strand, counting down.
GACCGCAAACGACTTCGTCCGCGAGCATGCCATCAACAAGGGGTTTTCCTTCGAACAGTATAAGGCCGCCGCGCTCCTCTTGAAGAAGCAAAGGATGTCGGTGAAAACCTATCTACTATCAAAGCCCCCGTTCCTCACCGAGCAGGAGGCCGGTGAAGACAATATTGAGAGTATTCGAGCTATTGCGCCTTTGACCAATGTTGTTTCTTTGAACCCAGTCACGATTCAGCGGCACACGCTTGTCGAGTTCCTCTGGCGCCGGGACGAATACCGCCCTCCCTGGCTCTGGACGCTGGTCGAGGTGCTGCGGCAGGGTCATCAGCTTTTCCCCGGTCATCTCAAATGCGACACAGTTGGCGGCGGTAGCCAGCGAGGGCCACATAACTGCGGGGAGTGCGACAAGAAAATATTGGATGCGATCAGCGCGTTCTCCCTGCATCAAGATCCCTCTGTCTTTGACGATCTCGCCTGTCCGTGCAAAGAGCTTTGGCAGGATCAGTGGGATCATGAGCAGCTGACCTTCGGCTCGGTGGTCGATTGGTCGAGGTGGAAGGCGTGAGCCGGACCGTGGCCGCCGGGGACCGGGTCGTCCTCGTGGACGGGGGTTTTCGGAAGATCCTGGTTGATACAAACGGGAAGACCGACCGGATCCGTGGCGTCGGCGTCTTGAACCCCGCTTCGCTCGTCGGCGCGGTGTACGGCAGCCAGATCCGGATCGGCTCCAAGCTCTTCTGGGTCCTCGTCCCCTCGGTCTTGGATAAGATGCATGGGCTGCGTCGCCGGGCGCAGGTGATCCTCCCGCGGGACGCGGCGCAGATTATTATGTACCTGTGGGATTGAGGCTGGGCAGACGGTGCTGGAGGCGGGCATCGGCTCAGGCTCGTTGACGATGGCTCTGGCCACGGCGGTCGCGCCGAGCGGCCGGGTCGTCTCGTATGATATCCGTGAGGATTTCCTTGAGCACGCCAAGACGAACCTGGAGATGGCGGACCTGGCGTCGCTGGTGGCCATGCGCCTGCAGGATGTGACCGCGGGGATTGAGGAGCGGGACCTCGATGCCGTCATCCTGGATATCCCGACGCCGTGGGCGGCGGTCGCGCATGCCTGGGCGGCATTGAAGGTTGGGGGGTACCTATGTTCCTACTCTCCGCTAATCTCCCAAGTCGAGCAGACGGTGAAGGAGATCCGGGGGCTTCTGTTCATTGAATGTCGGACGCTTGAGAATATCCAGCGGGAGATGGTCGTCTCGGATCGAGGGACGCGGCCGAGTTTCGACATGCTGGGCCATACGGGGTACTTGACGTTCGCGCGGAAGGTCTTGGAAAAACAGGTGAGCGATTAGCCTTGGGTTTCCCCAACGCTCTGGGCTTGTTCAGCGAGGTAGAGGTTGACGAGGAGGTGGGTGTGGCAGATGTCATTGATTATTTTTTCGTTGTTGATGTAGGAAGGCAGATCGATGAGTCCTACTTCGATGCAGAAGGGGAGGATATGGTACTGCTGGTAGTACCAGTCTTCGATGTTGCCGATGACGTAGTACCAGTCTGCGCCCTGGATGATGCGGTAGTGGTCGATGGCTGAGATGTTGGCGGCGATGGCCTGGAAGGTGGCGGAGTCGTTGGCAGGGGTCTTGGTCCAGAACCAGGGGTAGATGATGGTTTGGCTGAAGGTGTGGTAGTCGACGCTGATGCGGAGGTGGTGGTCGGCGGCGAAGGTGTCGAGGGCGCGGGTTTCGTTTTCGCTGAGGGGGGCGGGGCCGCGGTAGGTTCCTTCGTGGATGATGGTGCGGGTGTCGAGGCCTGGGTATTTGACGGTGGTGCGGACGAGTCGTTTGGGGAAGAAGCCGAAGGTGTAGCGGAAGGGGTGGAGGTCGTAGAGGTCCCAGTGGGAGGGGAAGTTGCGGTTGATGTCGACGCCGGTGAAGGGGGTGTCGGTGGGTCTGGTGTTCTTGCGGGTGTCGGCGGTGATGCCGTCGGGGTTGGCCATGGGGATGAAGTAGAGGACGGTGGTGTTGACGATGTGGCGGATGCGGGCGGTGAAGGTGTCGTTGACGTGTGAGGTGGTGTAGTTTTGGAGGATGGAGAGGAGGGTGGTGATGACGACTTGGTAGCCTGCTTTTTCGTTGCCGTGGAGGCCGCCGAGGTAGAGGATCTGGGGTTCGTGTTCGTCGATGGTGACGTTGTCGGTGACCGTGATGACCCAGAGCTGGTGGTGGTCTCTGGTGGTGCCGATGCTGGAGACGTTCACAAGAGTAGGGTATTGGGTGGGGAGTTGCTGGAGGAGGCTGGTGAGGGTGTCGTAGGTGTAGTAGAAGTCCCCGTTGTGTGTGGTTGTCGCTGGGGGTAGGGCGGCGGCTGCGGGGAGAAGGAGAAGGAGGGTGAGGCTGTATGCCCAGGGGTGGTGGGTCATGCGGATTGTATTAGGATGGCCTGATTTATCTGGGTTTCGTTCTTAGGTATAAGAGAGCGCGGTCCGGTAGGCGGCCGTGGTAGTGGTGATGTAGTGTTGAAGGCGGGCGGTTTCTGGTAGGAGGGGGAGGTCTCGGGGGGTGAGTCTTGAGGGGAGGCTGGGTGGGGTGGGGAGGTTGAGGGTGTGGAGGATCTGGGTAATGGTGGGGGTGGTGTCGGAGCAGAGGTCTTCGTAGCGGATCGCGGTGAAGTCCGAGGCGGGGAGTTGGTGGATGTGGGTGAGGTAGTGGGTGAGGGTGCGGTTGGCGGTGTGGGTGGTGGTGATGAGGCCGGGGGGAAGAGGGGGTGCGTAGTAGAGGCGGGTGAGGGTGCGCAGGAGGGGGTTGTCGTAGGCGCGGCGGTAGTGGGGGCTGAAGAGGGCGGTGTAGGGGTTGCGGGTGTGGTAGAGGGTGCGCCAGGCGCGCAGCGTGGAGTCCATGACGTTGAGGGGGTCGCGGTGGATGAAGATGAAGCGGGCGGCGGGGAAGAGGGTTTTGAGTTGGAGGAAGTGGGGGAAGTCGCTGGGGTTCTTGAGCAGGATGGGTTTGGTGTTGCCTTGGATGTATTGGATCTTTTTGCAGAGGGTGTCGAGGAGGTGGTGGTTGGCGGTGGTGGTGTGTGGGGGGTGGCCGTGTTGGGTGTAGAGGTAGGCGTATTCTTGGGTGGTGGTGGGGGTGATGGGGATGGTGTCGGTGCGCCGTGTGGCGATGCCGAGGGTGTTGAATATCTCTGCGAGGGCGTGTTGCTCTTGGGTATCGTGTCCTTGGGCGTGGGTGGCGAGGAGGGAGTCGTAGTTGAGGATGTGGTAGGTGGTGACGGTGTTGAAGAGGCCGGTGTCTTGGAGGGTCTGGTAGAGGATGGTGGTGCCGCTGCGGTGGAGGCCAAGGATGAAGACGGGCTGGATGGTGGTATAGTCGAGAAGGTGGAGGTACGCGGCGTCGGCATCCCGGGTCATAGTGTGTGGGAACCGATACGGTTAAGAAGCTATTTAATGATTGCTCAACGGAAGGGGAATGGCGTTGAGTCCGCTGGTGAATCCCTGGGTGCTTCAGGCGTTTCTACGGAATACGTTGTGGGCGCCGGGTCGGCTGGAGGGCCGGTCGACCGCGGATCTTGCGTCGTTTCGGGACCGGGGGCTGCGCGGGGTCGTACGGGCCGCGGGCACGACGCCGTTGTACCAGCGGAAGTACCAGGGGATTGACCTGGGTCGGATTCGTGGGACGGCTGACCTGCCGCTGCTGCCGTTAGTGTCCAAGCAGGAGATCATGGGTGGGTACCGGAGGGGACGCTGCCGCAGGGGGCGCGTCGGCGGGCGGTGCCGCTGAACACGAGCGGGTCGACGGGCAAGCCTGTGCAGTTCTACACGGATTTCGCGACGCTGTCGATGGCCGCAGGGTCGTTCCTGCGGGAGCTCAGAGTATATGGGTTGGACTGGCGGAGGGCGCGTAGCGCGCATATCGGGAACTTCACGCCGGGGAAGGCGGATGAGGTCTTCCAGCGGGGGTTCTCGGAGCGGATCAGGATTGTGAACACGCAGAAGAATATGTTGATGGCGAACACGTTTGAGCCGATGAAGGAGCTTTTGGGGAAGCTGGATGTGTTCCGTCCGGATGCCCTCATCTTGTACCCGGTAACGTTCCAGCATCTCGCGCATCTGAAGAAGCGGGGCTTTGGGGAGCACGTCCGCCCGAAGGTCCTGATGTGCGGCGGGTATGTGTTGGATGAGTACACGCGGCGGTACGTGGAGGATGCGTTCGGCTGCCGGATGGTGAACGTGTATGGCGCGGCGGAGTCGGGCGCGGATATCGCGTTCGAATGCTTGGAAGGCACGTGGCATGTGAACCATGACTTGTTCCAGGTGGAGGTCATGGATGAGCATCAGCGGCTTGTGCCGGAGGGGGTGACCGGTCATCTGGTGATGACAAGGTTGTTTGGGAGTGGGACGCCGTTCATCCGGTACACCGGGATCGATGATTGGGTCGCGGTGCAGGGTGAGACGTCGTGTGCGTGTGGGCTACGGACGCCGACACTGAAGCATGGGGTGGCGGGGCGGGCGAGCACGTACGTGGTGCTGCCGGACGGCCGGGTGTTCCCGGCCGCGTCATTCGCGATTCTCAACTATGCGTTGCGTGATCTGAAGACCTTCAAGGTGAAGCAGTACCAAATCGTGCAGGAGAAGGTCGATGAGGTTGACGTGCGGCTGGTCATTGACGAGGAGCTGCGCAACGTGGGGCCATCGGTCGAGGTGATTCTTCAGAAGGTGCGGGAGGCGTACGAGGCGAAGGTCGGGCCCGGCGTACACGTTACGGTCCATGAGGTGGCGGAGATCCCGTCTGAGAAGGGGAAGCCGGCGCCGCTGGTCATCTCCAAGGTGACGCTGGAAGAAGGATTCAAGCTCATCGAATAACCAGGCGTTGTCCCCTTTTAGTTCGGTTGAGGTCTTTTTAAGGCTCTTGGAAAGATTTTAATGGATTAAGTGTATATTAATACAAGAGAAACTGGGGGATTGCGGTGACGCCGATGAGCCCGGTCAGAGCGTTTGGTCTTCTTGTTCTTGCGGGGTTGATGATTGCTCAATGTTTTTTCCCGCCCTCGGTCGCGACGCAGTCAACCAAGGAGCACTCTCAGAATATTCTTGGCGTCTCATTTGGAGGTCTGCAGAATTCTTCATGGCCGATGGCTTGCCATGATACCCGACATACAGGTCTGAGCCCGTACTCGACCGCTGATTCTCCAGGGATAATAAAATGGCGGTTACTTGTAGGCCCCTTTTCCATTGATGGTGGGATTGCCATTGATAAGGACGGCGTTTTGTATTTCGGGAGCAACGATTTCTATATGAATGCTGCCTACTTGAATGGAACCATGAAATGGCGCCGTTATATGGGTGAAAATACGGGTGGATTTGTTGAAACCACGCCAGCCATTGCTGCTGACGGAACAATTTATGTTGGATGCTGGAACAAATACATGTATGCCTTTAATCCTGATGGGACCGTGAAATGGGCCTATAATTGCCGCTCCATTATCAGTTATGGCTCTCCCGTCATCGCTGATGATGGAACAATCTATATTACAACTAACGATCCTGAAAACAGTCTGATAGCATTTACTCCCAATGGGGCAGAATTGTGGCGGTATCATACAGGATGGTATGTTACCTCTGCACCGGTCATTGGCTTGGATGGAGGGATTTTCTTTGGTTCCGCGGATACCTATATTTATGCGGTGAATCCGAATGGAGCACTCCGCTGGCGATACAAGACTGGCGATCGCGTCATGGGATCCGCCTCTATTGCCGCGGATGGCACCGTGTACATCGCCTCTTGGGACGGCTACTTATATGCCCTTAATCCCTCGAATGGTTCGTTGGTCTGGCGTTGTCGTATTGGATCTGGTTCTAAAGTCAATCCCTCGATTGGACCTGATGGGATCATTTACATTGGTGGCAAAGATATTTACACCATCAATCCGAATGGAACGATGCGCTGGACCTATGTGCTTGATTCCAGTAGCTTTATTGAATGGTCCTCACCCGCAATCTCAGCCGAAGGTATCGTCTACATCGGTGCCCATATTGGAGACGCTGAAGGAGGAAAAATCATTGCTATCAACCCTAGCGGGACCAAACGCTGGGAGCAAATTTTGGTTTCCTCTGGCTGGGTAGACTCGTCGCCTGCTATTGGTGAAGATGGCACTGTCTATATCGGTTGTAAAAATAGTGATGGATACTGTTATCTCTATGCCTTCGGCCGCGGGCCGCTCATTATTGATGCCTACGGCCCATACAACGGTTTCTACCAAAAAGCGGTCCAATTCAGAAGCGATGCCTTCGGCGGCACACCACCATACACCTATCACTGGGACTTCGGCGATGGAAACTCCTCAGATCAACCGAATCCAAGTCACACCTATGCGACCGTCGGCAGCTACACTGCGATCGTAACTGTCACTGATAATGATGGCAACCACAGCTCCGATACCGCTGTGGTCAGCATTGTGTACGAACACCCTGCGGTTCAAATCACCAGACCGCATTGTTTCCTCTACATTCTCAATCATCAGATGTTCCGAACCAAAGAGCCCTTCGCCATTGGACCACTTACGATAGAGGCGAACGCAAGTCAGACGCCCTTCGGCATCGTCCACGTCGACTTCCTCCTTGATGACTCTATCAAAGCCACCGACACCCAGGCGCCCTACCAATGGACCTGGAGGGCTCTCTCCTTTGGAGAGCACAAAGTCAGTGCAGTCGCCTACGATGCCTCCGGTAACAGTACCCGAGACTCACATCTGGGTTGTCAAATACTTTTAAGAAAAACTACAGCTTTTCTCCTATAAACCACCCCCTCCGAATCCTTTAAATCTCTCCGAGCCATACCTGGTTCCCGATACCTATGCCAGAACTCATCACCAAGAGAGTCCACAACTTCAACCCCGGCCCCGCAGCCCTCCCGCTCCCGGTCCTCGAAAAAGCCCAAAAAGAACTCCTCAACTACAAAGGCACCGGCATGTCCGTCCTCGAAGTCAGCCACCGCTCCAAGGAGTACGACGCCACCCACAAGAACGCCACCGAACTCCTCCGCGGCCTCATGGGCATCCCCACCGACTACAAGATCCTCTGGCTCCAAGGCGGCGCCTCCACCCAGTTCTTCGACGTCCCCCTCAACCTCCAACAACCGGGCAAGCCCATGGAGTACGTCAACACCGGCGCCTGGGCCAAGAAAGCCATCAAGGAAGCCAAGCTCTACGGCGAAGTCAAGATCGTCGCCAGCTCCGAGGACAAGAAATTCACCTACATCCCCAAGAACGTCGTCTTCAGCGACAACGCCTCCTTCGCCCACATCACCGCGAACGAGACCATCGGCGGCATCGAATGGCACACCTGGCCCACCGTCCCCTCAAATGTTCCCTTGGCCTGTGACAACTCCTCCGACTTCATGGACAAGGTCATCGATGTCAAGAAATTCGGCGTCCTCTACGCCGGAGCACAGAAGAACCTCGGCCCCGCCGGCGTCACCATCGTCATCGTCCGCGAAGACCTCCTCACCCGCGTCCCGGAGAACACGCCAACCATGCTGAAATGGAAGACCCACGCCGAAAAGGATTCGCTCTACAACACCCCGCCGTGCTTCGCCATCTACCTCTGCGAACTCGTCCTCGACCACCTCAAGAGCATGGGCGGCATCCCCGCCATCGAGAAAGTGAACCGCGAGAAGGCCAGGCTCGTCTACGACGTCATCGACCGCTCCAACGGGTTCTACCGCGGCGTCGCCGAAAAAGACAGCCGCTCCTTGATGAACGTCACCTTCAACCTCGCCACCCCAGAGCTCGAAGCCAAGTGTGTCGATGAGGCGAAGAAGAACGGCCTCATCGGCCTCAAGGGACACCGCGACGTCGGCGGTATGCGCGCCTCGATCTACAACGCGGTCAGCCTGGACTCCACCAAGGCGCTCTGCGCCTTCCTCACCACCTTCCAAGAGCAGAACCAATAGACACGGTTCTCCTCCCCATCTTTTTCCTTTTATTTTCTCATTTTTTTAGGGTCCTTGAATAGTTTCACTGCCCACCTTGAACTTTATCAATACTGGAATTCATACAGCATCTTGTCTGAATATTGAACGGGAGGTACCAATGGATCCAAATCAAGAGCAGTCAGCTATTGAAAACGCAATCTATAAATATCAGGATTGTATAAACTTATATAATAGGCATGAGTCGATGAACAACCCATTACACTCCCCGACCCTCAGTACCATTCTTATGGTTGAACAGACCATGAAGAAAATGGACTACCAGACGAAGACTCAGCTGTGGAAGGCACTCCCGAAAAAAGTCATGTACCAGACCTTCTGCGTGATCATTGATTACCTCATCGAGTCCGGGAAGATCATGGTCGATACAGACAATCGCCTCGTGTGGACGTGGAATCCTGAGATGATTAAGAAAATATTATCATCCGGGGTTAAACTCCGATGAACACAAAACCAATCCACGTCGCCTTCGCATCACTTCTTCTTGAGAAGAAATTCAATCAACTAAAGAATGGAACTTACGAAGAACGACATCTCTATGCTTCTCTCGAACGCGCCATCGGAGACTTGAAAGTAAACCCGATGAGCGGCAAGAAGATTCCTCGACGGCTTTGGCCTCGGAGTTATACAAAACGCTACCAGCTCACGAACCTTTGGAAATACAACCTCCCCCACGCTTGGAGGATGATCTATACAATTTACGAGGATCACGTTATGATTCTCAACATCATCCTTGAATGGTTTCCGCATAAGGATTACGAACGGATTTTCAATTTTTGACAGGCGATACGCATGGAAAAAAATAGATTTGAGACAAAGCCTTTGAATAGTTTCGCCGACCCCCCACTCACCTTCATAAACCCGCAGCTGGTTCCTAGATGTGTAGCTGGACTAGGTAAAGGAGGTAAAACAACCCAGCCACGCCCCAAACATCCTCTCCTCAAAAAAACGCATCCCATCCCTCCTTACCTCCCTCTTTTTCCTAGCTCATTCTTCACACGCGCGTCAGAGAAAACATTTAAGAGCAGCGAGTGGGATTCCAACCAATGACAATCACGGTGATGGAGGAAGAGACCATCGCAGAAAAAACCTGTGAACTATGCCACACCAAGTTTTTTCTCCACGAAAACCAACACGGACTCGTCTTCAGCGACAAATTCTTCATCTGCGAAGACTGCCAAAAACACACCACCGAAGACGAACTCCAGGCCTGGTCCCAATCCATCATGCGCAGCCCCCAAAGCGGCATGCCCATCTCGCTGTGGCTAATCCACGAACAAAACAAAGGAAAAGAGCTCTTCTCAAGTCAAAAACACGACTGAAAAAGAGCGGAAACATCCAGGCACAACACTTTTTTATAGCATTCCCCATCCTCATACCCATATGATCTTGGTCAAACTCGGCGGCAGCGTCATCACCGACAAAGCCACACCCAACACCTACCGAGCAGACACCATGGACCGCCTCGCCGCCGAACTCGCCACAACAAAACACGACCTCATCATCGTCCACGGCGCCGGCTCCTTCGGCCACATCCTCGCCAAAACACACAACCTCGACCACGGACTCACCCGCCCCAGCCAGATCCTCGGCTTCGCCCAAACCCACGTCAGCGTCACCCACCTCAACACCCACATCCTCGACGCCCTCCAAAAACACGGCATCCCCGCCGTCTCCCTCCCACCCCACGCCATCCTCGAACTCGACAACCACACCCTCAAGACAATCCATTACGACCTCTTCACGAAATACCAAAAGGCCGGCTTCACCCCCGTCACCTTCGGCGACGTCGCCCTCGACACAAGCCTCACCGGCAGCATCTGCAGCGGCGACCTCCTCATGCAGACCCTCGCCGACCACTTCCACCCCAAAAAAGCAATCTTCGTCATCGACGAAGACGGCCTTTACACCGCCAATCCTAAAACCCACCCCGACGCCACCTTCATCGAAACCACAACCGTAAATGACCTCTCCCGACTCACCACCAGCCTCGACACCCGCGCCGACGTCACCAGAGGCATGCAAGGCAAACTCGAAACCATCGCCGCCATCGCCCGCCTCGGCATCGACGTCACACTCGTCAATGGCAACGTAAAAAACCGGCTAGCCGATACACTCAACGGTACATCAACCAGGCAGACCATCATCCAAGGAGCACGACAATGAACCAGACGGAAGAACGAAAACGCGACCACATCCAAATCTCCGCCAAAGAAAACGTCGCCATGACCCACAACTACTGGGACGACGTCAACCTCAAACACAACGCGCTCCCCGAAATCAACGAACCAGACATCGACCTCACCACCACGCTCCTGGGCAAACACCTCGGCGCCCCCATCGTCCTCTCGGGAATGACCGGCGGCTACCCCGAAGGAAAAAAGATCAACGAACACCTCGCCGCGGCCGCCGCCGAACACCAGCTCGCCCTCGGCGTCGGATCCCAACGCGCCGCCCTCGAAAACGACAAACTCATCGACACCTACAGCGTCATCACCGACTACAACATCCCCCTCAAAATCGCCAACATCGGCGCCTCTCAAATGGTCCTCTGGTCAAAACAAGACATCCTCGCGAACGCCGAAAAAATCGTCAACATGATCGACGCGGACGTCCTCGCCGTCTGCCTCAACTTCCTCCAAGAAGCCATCCAGCCCGAGGGCGAAGCCCGCGCCAAAGGATGCCTCGACATCATCGACATGCTCTCCCGAGAATTCAGCCGCCCCATCCTCATCAAAGAAAGCGGAGCGGGCATCAGCGAAGACGTCGCCAGGTCCCTGAAAAAAACCAAGATCGCGGCCATTGACGTCGGCGGTGCCGGCGGCACCTCCTTCGCGGCCGTCGAACACTACCGCGCCAAAGCAAAAGGAGACATGGTCAACAGCCGGCAAGGCACCACCTTCTGGAACTGGGGAATCCCGACTCCTACCTCCATCCTCGAAGTCGGCAAGGCCACAAACTGGGAGCTGCCGATCATCGCCACCGGCGGCATCCGCACCGGTCTGGACGCCGCAAGGGCCCTCGCCCTTGGGGCCAGCGCCGCGGGCATCGCCCATGCCATGCTCAAACCCGCGCTCAAGGACGCGAAGGCCACGGTCCTCGAATGCGAAACCATCCTCCGTGAGCTGCGCACCACAATGTTCCTCGTCGGCGCGGACTCCATCGACAAGCTCTCCACTACGGAAGTGACCTATGATATTGACTGATGAGCTGTCCAAACGAGTGACCATCTTCGACTCCTACTGGCATCATTTCCTCCTGCAAAGCGACCCCGCACGGCTCTATGAGGCGGCACGCCACCTCCCCCTCGGCGGCGGGAAACGCATGCGCCCTGCCATCGCCATGCTTGCCTGTGAGAGCGTCTTCGGCGACGCGAGTTCTGTGCTCCCCTTCGGCGCCGCATTGGAGCTGATGCACAACTTCACCCTCATCCATGACGACATCATGGACAAGTCCCTGATCCGCCGCGGCCTGCAGACCGTCCACGTGAAGTACGGGGAGGCGACCGCGATCCTTGCCGGTGATCTGCTCTTCGCGAAAGCCTTCGAGGCGATGCTGGAGCTGAACGTGGACCTGGGGATGTTCAAGGAACTGGACGGCGACCTCGTCCAATGCATCCTGAACATCTGTGAAGGCCAAGAACTGGACATGGACTTTGAACGGCGAAAAACCATCACCGAAAAGGAATACCTCCAGATGATCAACAAGAAGACGGGGGTGCTCTTTGAGCTCGCTGCGAAAGGCGGCGCCCGCATCGGCGGCGGCTCCCCCGAAGAGGTTGATGCGCTCGCGAAGTACGGCATGTTCCTTGGGTTATCCTTCCAGATCTGGGATGATTACCTGGACGTGAGTAGTAACGTCACTGTCCTCGGAAAAGACATCGGCAACGACATCAGGAACGGGAAGAAGACATTGATCGCGGTCCACTGCATGCATCATGCATCCCCGGAGCAGAAAAAGACCCTCGACACGGTCTTCGGAAACCCAAAGGCCTCGGATGAGGACATCAAAGCCGCTTTGAAAATCTTCCGCGACTCCGGCTCCGTGGAATACGCCAGGTCTATCGCCCAACAGTACAACGCAGAGGCGAAAGCCAGCCTCAACATCCTGCAGGATTCTCTCGTGAAACAGACGCTGCAGGCCTTAGCCGATTACGCCATCACTCGGGAGAAGTAGAGGACGATGCCCGGCTCGCTTTTCGATGAGGCACGTAAGTACGCCTTGCAGAACGCCGTGCAGTTCGACGGGAAGGCGAACGAGAAGGCGGTCGCCGGTAAGGTCATCGCTGCCTTCAAAGGCACCACCGTCTCCCCAAAGGAGATCATGCCCGTTGTCCATGAGGCCGTCGCCGCGGTCAACGCGTTGACGGTGGAGCAGCAGCGGACGGAGCTGACCGCGATTGCCCCTGAGCTCCTCCATCGGGAGAGGAAGAAGCGCGAGTATGCGCTGCCTCCGCTGCCTGAGGCGCAGAAGGGGCGGGTGGTCACCCGGTTTCCGCCGGAGCCGAACGGGTATTTACATATCGGTCATGCGAAGGCGGCGATCATCGACAGCGAGTACGCGCGGATGTACGACGGGAAATTCATCTTGCGGTTTGATGACACGAACCCGGAGAATGCGCAGCAGGAGTTCTACGAGGCGCAGAGGGATGACCTGCGGTGGCTGGGGGTCGCGTGGGATGAGGAATACAACACCTCCGATCATCTTCCGCGGCACTATGAGCTTGCCCGGCAGCTGATTGTTCAGGGTGATGCGTATGTCTGTTCCTGTCTTTCCGAGGTGATTCGTGAGTCGCGGTTCAAGGGGATGGCTTGTGCGTGTCGGACTCGCAAGGATTCGAGGGCGCTGCTCGACGGGCTAATCGATGGATCGGTGGAGAACGGGATCCTGCGTCTGAAGGGCGATATGGCGAGTAAGAACACGGCGATGCGTGACCCGACGTTGTTCCGGGTGATCGAATCCCCCCATCCATTGACCGGGACACGGTATCGGCTGTGGCCGACGTATGATTTTGCGGGGGCGGTCGAGGATAGCCTTAGTGGGGTGACGCATCCGTTCCGGACGAAGGAGTATGAGCTGCGGGATGAGGTGTACTTCCATATCCTGGAGAAGCTCGGGCTGCGGCAGCCTCAGTTGATGGAGTTCGCGCGGCTCTCCATCGAGGGGATGCCGGTGTCGAAGCGGAAGATCAAGCCGCTCATCGAGCAGGGGCTGGTCTCCGGGTTTGATGATGTGCGATTGCCGACGCTGCGCGGTCTGTGTCGTCGGGGGATCGTGCCGGAGGCGATCCGCCAGTTCGTCGTGTCCCAGGGGACTTCGAAGGTGGAGTCGGTGGTGGACTTCAGCCTGGTCGAGGCTGCGAATCGGAAGATTCTGGATCCTCGGGTGAAGCGGTTCTTTTTCGTGCCGGATCCGGTGAAACTGACCGTCTCGGGTCTGCCGTTGAAGGTGAAGCGGGTTCGGCTGCATCCGGCGGCTGCGATGGGCGAGCGGGAAATCGCGCTTTCGTCCGTGTTCTATGTGCCGCGGGAGGATGTCGCTCGGTTCAAGAAAGGGGATGTCTTCCGGCTCAAGGACCTCTGCAACATCAAGCTCACGCATGCCGGCAAGGAGCTGGCCGGCGGGTACGCTGGTGAGACGATCCTGCCGGAGTCCGTGAAACTGCAGTGGACGACGGACCAGTTTATCCGGATGACCATCGTCCGCCCAGGGTCCCTCTTCGTCCATGAAGAGTTCAACCCTGAGAGTCTGCAGAGCACGGAGGGGTACGCGGAGCAGGCGGTCGGCGGCCTCCCCGTCGGGGAGATCGTCCAATTCGAACGGTACGGGTTCGTGCGGATCGACGCCCGGGAGCCTACGCTGACCGGGGTGTTCACCCACAAGTAGATGAAGCCTCTTTTCTGCTTGACCCTAGCCACTGCCGCTCTTTAAGGTGCTTATCGGGGAAATTCTTTTAAGGATGCAGGCGTTGTAGCGTCAGAAGGATGGGATTTGGCGTGCAGCGGACATCGTACTGCGTGGTTATTGTCGTGAGTGGGCTCCTGCTCTCTCTTGCTCCCGTAGCCTGGGCGTCGACGGCGCCGTCGGACGGCATCGGCGGGTCGTCGACGGCGATCATCATCGTAATCGTCGCCGTGGCCCTGGGGTTCCTGTTCTTCTTCGGCGGCATCAAGTACGTGACGCCGGAGAACGTCCTCGACACCGAAACCAGAAAACATCTGTATGAGTACATCGACGAGTACCCCGGCTCACACCTCCGGGAGATCGCCAGGGAACTGGACCTGAAGCCAAGCAACGCCGCCTGGCACCTGCGGAAGCTGGAGCAGACGAACCTCGTCCGCAGCCGCGTTATCGGCGGCAAGAAGGTCTACTACCTCGTCGAAGGCGGCCTCGAGGTCCGACAGCGCGCCATCGCCGAGTCCGTCTTGCGCAACAAGAACGCGCACGACATCCTGCAGTACGTCACCGACCACCCCGGCCGCCATCTCCTCGAGATCGCCCACGCGCTCAACATGAACCACCACGTGGTCAAGTGGCACCTCAACAAGATGCATTTCGCGGAGCTCGTCGAAGGCGACACCAGCAACAGCGCTTACCCCGTCTACTACCCCACGGAAAACGGAAAAGAAGCCCTGATCCTCTGCCAGGACCAGGTCAGACAGCTGACCGTCAGCAAACTCACTTAGATTCGGCCGACATCGACGACCTCGACGTTATCCACTTTCTTTATTTTCCCGAGCTTCTCGACGATCGGGTCCAGCCCGCCCTCGGAGTCGGGCACCGCGATCGTCACATCCAGCCCCTTCAACCCGAAGGCGATGTTCTTGACCTCGACGCGCCCAAGGCGGATCGGCTTCTGAATAATCTTACGGACTTCACCGGCGATGACGTCCATCTCCGCATCACTCAGGACGCCGTCCGGCATCATACGAATCAACGCGATGACTTCTCCCATACGCTCGCAAGCCTCCCCAAAATCCTTCTACGGCCCGCGGAAGCTGCATTGCGGGCAGATGTAGTCGATGCTCTGTTCGCGGCAGTTATTGCAGCGGCCGACCATGGTGCCGCAGCTCGGGCACGGAAACGTCGTCGAACCCTGCTCGAGCAGCCCCTTGCCGCAGGAGTTGCACTTCTCAGCTTTCTTTGGCATAGGAAGTGCTGAATACCGTATCCCTATTAAAAGGTGACGCCGCCTCACTCCCTATAAAACCACCATGAGCCAAAAGACAATGCTTATCTTACTTCACTCAATACACACCCCACCCAAGGACCACATGAAAACCCTCCCGCTCACCAAATACCTCTCCACCGTCCGCTACGCCCTCGCCAACCGGCTCGCAGGCGAAGCCATCTACCCCTTCTACGCCTCCTTCAAAGTCACCCACCACTGCAGCCTCCAATGCGCCTTCTGCAACGTCTGGAAAGAAAAAACCCCGGACCTCCCCACCGACCAGGTCCTCAAGGTCCTCGATAACCTCGCCACCTCCAGCATCATCGTCCTCAGCCTCGAAGGCGGGGATCCCCTCATCCGAAAAGACCTCGGCGAGATCCTCACACACGCCGCCACCAAGCCCTTCTATCTCTTCTTCACCACCAACGGCCACCTCCTCGACAAAAGCCCCATGACCGAGTATGCAAAATACATCGACTACTTGCACATCAGCATCGATGAAGGTCATGATAACCTCGAGTTCTTTGACCGGCTCTCGGAGTTCCAGTCCTATGGCCCGGAGATCTGCATCCAGATTGTTGTCACGAAAGAGACCCTGCCGGCTCTTGAGGAGAAGGTCAAGCGCGTGTTCGACGTCCATGCCCGGACGGTCGTCATGCCCGCCTGCCATCTCGACGGCACGGATGATTTCTACCCCGACCCCGCCCGGTTCCGCGAGGAAATCCTAAGGTTGAAGAAATTGTATCCCCAGACCATTACGACGCCCCGGGGATTCCTGGATAATATCAACAGCGAGCATGGCTGCTCGACGTCCTCGGTGATCATCGACTCGGATGGCGGCCTCTTCTATCCCTGCCGCACCATCGGCCAGCATCTCTATAACTTCACCGAGGGAAGCTTTATGGAGTTCCTCCAGACTCTGAAGGCACATGAGGCGCGGACGGCGATGCAGGCCTGCCCTCGTGGCTGCGGCTGGTACCAGTATTTCGCCACCGACGTCTTCGCCTCCCCGATGTCGATCGTCTCCTCGCTGAGCCCGTATCTGTTTCATTGATAAAAATAGACTGTTTGTTTATTGTGTCGTCTGCTGTTCGATGTAGGTCCAGTTGACGGCGTAGACTTCGACCCAGTGGAGGACCTCACCGTTGGCATTCAGCGTCTCGTTACGATAGAGTCGCTCGAAGGGCTCGGAGGCGAATTTGAGGTAGGATTCGTTCGTCATGTATTCGTTCCGGAGGAGGGCGAGGTTCACGACGCTGGTCTGCATGACGTCGTCGATGAGGATAGTGGTGATGCGGCCTCTGGTCTCGTTGCCTTCGAGGTCGGAGAGGCATCCGTGCCAGTCGGTGCTCGTCCAGGTCTCGTTGGTGTCCTCGAAGGTGGTGTTGAAGCCTTCGGCCCACGCGATCTTGGTGAGGCGCAGGTCGGAGGCGACGAGCGTCTGGTTCTTGTCTAGGGTCGTGGTCATCCACTGGATGGCGCTGAGGGCGGGCTCGGAGATGGTCTCGTTGATGCCGCCGATGGAGTTCTTCGCGGGGTAGACGGCCATGCTGTTGGTGCAGACGAGGAAGCAGGTGATGGCGACGAGCAGCCATTGCCGGTGAGGGATTCTGCTTAAGGAGAGGCTGGGTAAGGCTGGGACATGGAGTTTGTTGAGAGAGCGGTAGAGGCCGTAGGCGGCGATGATGGACATGGGGACCATGAGGTATTCGATGTGGCGGTCGGGGAAGAGCTTGGTATCGCCAGTGAGAAAGGCGAAGACGAAAGAGATGAAGATGGCGAAGAACCAGCCTTGGATGATCCGGTGGTTCTCGAGTTCGCGGAGGTACTCGAAGCCGAGGGCGCAGATGCCGGTGAAGATGATGACGGGGATGGAGTAGAGCAAGGTCGTGGTGTTCATCCGGAGGACCGAGACTGGGAAGGGGATGAAGAAGAAGACGAGAATCGTGGAGAGCAGGCCGATGACGGTGCCGGCGAAGAGGATGCCGGCTCGGGCCGGGCTCGGGGTTTTCGGCGAGTGTTTAAGGACGAAGTGGCGGCGCCAGGCTTGCATCTGGGGGCGGGTGAAGGCGAGGAGGAGGCCGAAGAAAGCGAGGTAGAAGGCGGCGACGAGGATCCCGGGGGAGCCGAAGAGGTTGTTGCCGAGGTAGACGTTGAAGACGGGGACCGCGACGGTGAACCAGTAGATGAAGGCCATGAGGCTGCAGGCGGTAACGTAGGTGACTTGTCGTTTGAGGTCGCGTAGGGGGGTGGAGATGCTTTGGAAGATGACGATGCCGAAGAGGCTGATGATGTAGAAGTAGGTGGTGAGGTGGTGGGACATGATGAGGAGGATGGTGGAGAGGATGAGGGGGACGAGGTAGCGGTGGTTGTGGAGGTATTTGAGGAAGAGGTAGAGGGAAAGCAGCATGAAGAAGTGGCCCATGGTGAGGGGGGCGGCGTGGCTGGTCTGGTAGACGTGGAAGGGAGCGACGGCGAGGAAGGCGGCGGAGAGCAGGGCGATGTCGCGGCGTTTGAGGAGTTCGTAGACGATAAAGTAGAGGATGGTGACGGTGAGGCCGCCGAAGATCGGGGCGATTTTTGGGAGGATGTAGAGGACATCGAGGCCGGAGAGCATGTGGGCGGCGCCGGTGACGAGGTAGAGGACGGGGAAGTATTGGTAGGAGGCGCCCCAGCCGTTGTAGGCGTTGATGAGGTTACCGGTGTTGAGGAAGGCTTTGGTGAGGCCGTAGTAGATGCCGAAGTCGCTGCCCCAGGCAGCGTTGGTCCAGGCTGGGATGGAGCGCAGTACGACCGCGAGTGTGGTGATGAGGATGAGCCAAAAATACCATTTTTTTATAATGGTAAATGGTGAAGAAGTCTGTTTCCGCACTCTCTCAATCGGGATATAAGGCCTTGCGGTTTATACTGGTTCCGGTAAGGATGTTTTATCAGGTGTGTTGGGTGATGATGTCGAGGATATTATTGACGGTGGTTTTGACTGAGGGGGCGTGGGTGATGCCGGTGGTCGCCTTGACGCGTGGGAGGTTGTCGGCGAGGTTGATGCGGGGTTGGGTGACGGTGGCGTAGTTGTTGTGGTGTTGGTGGTAGGTGGCAAGGTATTCTTGTTCGATTTGTCCTGGGGTGGGGATGAGGAGGGCTTTGGTGCCGGTGACGGCGAGGTCCATGATGGTGGTGTAGCCTGAGCGTCCGATGACGGTTTTGGCTTTGTTGAGGAGGTTTTCTCTGGTGGCGCGGCTGACGGAGGTGTAGACGGTGATGTTCTTGTTTTTGGTTTTGGTGGCGGTCTCTGGTTTGCCTTGGGTGATGACGATGGTGCCATGGAGGTCTTGGAGTTGTTCCATGATTTTGGTTTCGAGGATGGTGCGTTGGGGCTCGGGGCCGGAGAAGCTGATGAGGTAGTCGATGTTCTTGGTGAGTCGTTTTTTGTGGAAGTCGGAGAGGGGGCCGACGTAGTGGATAGCGTCTTCGTTGAGGAGTTTGAGGTTGTGGGAGAGGTCGCCGCTGAGGCTGTGGGTTTTGGTGTCGGGGACGATGACGGCGGTGAAGCGGTTGAAGAAGAATTGGTTGAAGCGTTCGCTGCCGCGCTCCAGGAGTTTGATGCGCATGGGGTTCATGATGCGCATCTGGTGGCTGATGAAGAGGGAGGGGATTTTTCTGTTGTACATGTCGTAGCGGGAGTCGGAGATGATGAGGTGGTAGCGGTCGTGGGCGAGGATGGTTTTGAGTTGGGTGAGGCCTTGTTCGATGCGGTGGATGAAGAGGGGCCAGTAGATGGCTGATTTGGCGAGGAATTGGCGTCCGTTGTCGCTGATGAGCATGGGGTAGTCTGGGATGTCGTGGTAGAGGGCGTGGTCGCCGAGTTCTTGTTTGAGGAGGGTGAGGGCGCGGTCGTGGGAGACGATGGTGAGGAGGTGGCCGTCGTTGATGAGGGCGCGGATGACGGGGAGGCTGCGGGTGGCGTGGCCGAGGCCCCAGGAGCAGACGCCATAGATGATTTTCATCTTGGGTGGTGAATTATTTGTTGTGTTAAATACCTATTCTTGGTGGGTGAGAGTTTTTTTATAGATGGTTGGTGATGGGGCTGGCGGGGTTGTAGGTGGAAGTATGATGTGGGATGAGAAGCTGACGGAGATTGTCCATAAAAATCAGAGTCTGTTATGCGTGGGGCTGGATACGGATGCGGGGAAGATCCCTGTCTGCGTGAAGGAGAAGAAGAATCCGGTCTTTGAGTTTAACAGGGCGATTATTGAGGCGACGCGGGATGTCGCGTGCGCCTTTAAATTGAACCTGGCGTTCTACGAGGTCCTGGGTCCGTGGGGCACGGTGCTACTGGAGCGGACGTTGGCGGTGATCCCGAAGGAGCTGTTCGTGATCCTGGATGGGAAGCGCAATGACATCGGCAACACGGCGCAGCAGTACGCCAAGGCGCTGTTCGAGACGTACCATGCGGATGCGGTAACCGTGAACGCGTACCTGGGGAAGGATGGGCTGACGCCGTTCTTGGATTATAAGGAGAAGTGCAGTTTCATTCTCTGCCGGACGTCGAACCCATCCGCCGGGGAACTGCAGGACCTCAACGTCGACGGGACGCCGTTGTATCAGATTGTGGCGAAGAAGATCGCCGAGTGGAATGTGAACAAGAACTGTGGGGCGGTGGTCGGCGCGACGTACCCGGAGGAGATGCGGCAGGTCCGCGGCATCCTCGGCGACCATGTCCCGATCTTGATCCCGGGGGTCGGCAAGCAAGGCGGCGACGTGGAGAAGACCATCCGCTACGGGACCAACCACAAAGGGGAAATGGCATTAATCAACTCGTCTCGGGAGATCCTGTACGCCTCTGCTGGCGAGGACTACGCGGAGGCGGCGCGACAGAAGGCGGTGGCGCTACGGGACCAGATCAACGCCTACCGGCCGACGGCATCGAAAGATTAATGAACGGACCGCGCAATAATTTTGGGTACCCCTTGGTACGAAGACCTCCATGACAGGATGATTGGAGGGGCAAGACTGAGGGGACAGGTTGATACCGCTTAGGGTCCCTGTGCGATCGACCGACGTAATGTCAAGAGATGAAGGACAGGACAACCACGGTATCCGACAGTCTTGTCGCGACACGCGCAGTGCCGCGGCCCCAACTGCTGCAACACCTGGGACCGGACACGTCACCGCACCCAACCCACCAACACAAAAACACGGGGTGAGTTGGGTGACAGCGACATCAAATATGTTACAAGAGTTTTGAAAAAAATTCTCTCAATTTTTTTAGATAGAGTTATATGCCTCTTAATCATTCCCACTTCTAGGCTACGAAAGTCGTAGTGGAAACCAGAACCGATTGGAGGAAGCTTCTCGCGAGGAAAAAAAAGAGGAGATTAAGCAAAAGGCAAGTAATAAATAGAGGATGTTGTTCTACGGGCTTCACACAGCTCTGTCATGAGCACGCAGTGGAACAGAGGAAAGACCTAAAGGTTTGCCCTGGGGGAAGCTTTCAGAGATCCGCCCTAGCACTCTGGTGAGGAAAAGTTCAGATGAAAGTCGCGATGCTTGGCTGGGAATACCCGCCCTTCAAAGTAGGTGGTTTAGGGACCCATTGCTACGGGTTGACCCACGGCCTCGCTGAAAAAGACGTCCAAATCGATTTTTACATGCCGAAATTACGGCAGAAGGTCAACAGCGACAACAAGAACATCAAGATCATCGAGGTCGGCGAGCCCGGCAACGCCATCTACCCTTATGACCGCCCGGATGACAAGTCCCTGGGCGGCCGGTTCTTCGACCTCGTCCACCGCTACAACAAACTCCTTGTGGCTCGCGTGAAAGGCAACTATGATGTCGTCCATGTTCACGATTGGCTGACCATGAAGGCCGGCGTCGAGATCAAAGAAAATCTCCACATCCCCCTGATCCTGACCGTCCACTCCACGGAGTACGACCGGGCCGGGATGCTCTACCCGAACCAATGGTTCATCGACCTGGAACGGGAAGGGATGCAGAAGGCGGACCGGATCATCGCCGTCAGCAACTACACCAAGAAGATCATCATCGAGAAATACGGGATCCCCGCCGAGAAGATCACCGTCATCCACAACGCGGTCTACCCCCTAGAGGAAGGGGAGAAGAAACCGCTCGTCTTGTTCCTCGGCCGACTCACGATCCAGAAGGGACCCGAGTTCTTCCTGAAAGCCGCGAAGAAGGTCCTGGAATACGAGGACGCCAAGTTCGTCATCGCCGGCGTCGGCGACATGATGCCCAAGCTCATCAACCAGGCCGTCGACATGGGCATCGCCAACAAGGTCGTCTTCACCGGCAAGCTCTCCGATGCCGAGGTCCAGCACATCTACAAGATCTCCAGCATCTACGTCATGCCCTCCGTCAGCGAGCCGTTCGGCATCACCGCCCTCGAAGCGATCAGCGCAGGCACCCCAACAATCGTGTCCCGCAGCGCAGGCGTCTCCGAGGTCCTGAAGAACTGTTTCAAGGTCGATTTCTGGGATACCGACGAGATGGCGAACAAGATCATTGCCCTCCTGCGGTACAACCCGTTGCGCAACACGATGAGGCAAAGTTCAAAAAGAGAAGTGCAATTATTCACCTGGGACCGGGTAGCGGACCAGACGCTCCGGGTCTACAGGGGTCTTGCGTAACTATGCCGTCTGTCGTGTTCTACTTCGAAGTCCATCAGCCCATGAGACTGAGCCGGTTCTCAGTGTTCAACATCGGGCACACGGCGGACCCATACGCCACCTATTTTAACCACGAGCTCAACCAGAAGATCTTCGAAAAGGTCGCCAAGAAATGCTATCTCCCGACCAACCGGCTGCTCCTGGACCTCATCCGCAAGTACGACGGCAAGTTCCGCATCTCCTACAGCCTCACCGGCACCTTCATCGAGTACTGCCGGATGTTCATACCAGAGCTCCTCGACAGCTTCAAAGACCTCGTGAAGACCGGCTGCGTCGACCTCCTGGACGAGACGTATTTCCATTCCCTCTCCAGCCTCTTCGACGACCTCGAAGAGTTCGAAGCCCAAGTCAAACTCCACCGCCAAACCATCAAGAAAATCTTCAACTACCAGCCGAAGTCCTTCCGCAACACCGAGACCATCTACGACAACCGCATCGCCGGCAAAGCCGCGGAGCTGGGCTACCACGGCATCATCACCGAGGGCTCGGAGCGGATCCTGGGCTGGCGCTCGCCGAACTTCGTCTACAAATCCCAATACAGCCCCATCAAGGTCCTCATGCGCAACTACAAACTCTCTGATGACGTCGGCTTCCGGTTCAGCGCCAAGAACTGGAGCGGCTACCCCCTCACCGCCGAGAAATACGCCCGCTGGATGACCAACAGCTTCGGCGACGTCATCAACCTCTTCATGGACTACGAGACCTTCGGCGAACACCAATGGGAAGACACCGGCATCTTCGAATTCCTCAAACACCTCCCCGGCGAAGTCCTCAAATACGACAACCTCGAATTTACCACCGTCACCGAAGCCGTCGACAAATACCAAGCCGTCGGCGACATCGACGTCCCCTGGGCCATCTCGTGGGCAGACGAAGACCGCAACGTCAGCACCTGGCTGGGCAACAACATGCAGATCGCCTGCTTCAACGAACTCAAAGACATCGGCCGCATGATCAAAAAACAAAAACCCGTCGACAAAGACCTCCTCTACGTCTGGCGACTCCTCCAAACCAGCGACCACCTCTACTACCTCTCCACCAAAGGCTTCGAAGACGGCACCGTCCACGCCTACTTCAGCCCCTACGAAGTCCCCTACGATGGATTCATAAACTACATGAACATTCTTCAAGACCTCAAGGAAAAAGTCACCAACAACGCGTGAGGAGAGACACCACCAGATGAAAATCGTGCACTTTTCCTGGGAGTACCCCCCAGTCCTCTACGGCGGACTCGGCACCTTCGTCCACGAAGTCACCACCAAAATGGCAGCCTGGAAACACGACGTCGCCGTCTTCAGCCTCAACCGCGACAACACCTTCCCCACCATGGACCTCACCAGCGGCGTCGAAGTCTACCGACCCAAAACCCTCGACCTCACCAGCACCTTCTACCTCTGCGTAGACCACGAACTCAGAAGCTGGGGCCCCTACTTCAAATTCTTCGCCGACGTCCTCAGCTATAACATCATGAGCGCTTCACAACTCGCCAACAGCCTCGTCCGCAAAAACGGCCGCACCTTCGACATCATCGACGCCCACGACTGGCTCGGCATCCTCGGCGGTATCGTCGCCAAAAAAGAACTCAAAATCCCCCTCATCTTCCACGTCCACTCCACCGAAGTCGGCCGCAGCATCGGCCGCGGCAGCCACACCATCAAAGACATCGAATACGAAGGCGGCCAAGCCGCCGACCGCATCATCACCGTCAGCCACGCCATGGAAGACGAACTCTATAAACTCGGTTTCCCCCCAGACAAAATCTACGTCTGCTGGAACGGCGTCGACCCAAAAAAATACGACCCACAAAAAGTCACCGCCGACCAACGCGAGACCCTCCGCCGCCGCTACAACATCCACCCCGACGAGACCATGCTCTTCTTCATCGGACGCCTCGTCGCCGTCAAAGGCGTCGACAAACTCGTCCAAGCCATGCCCACCGTCCTCCGCGAGTTCCCCAAGACCAAACTCGTCATCCTCGGCGTCGGCGACATGGACGCCCAACTCCACGACATGATCACCGAGCTCGGCATCCAGAACAACGTCATCATGCGCACCGAGTTCATCAGCGAACCCGAACGCATCCAGCACTACGCCGCCGCCGACGTCGTCATCCTCCCCTCCCTCTACGAGCCCTTCGGCATCGTCTGCACCGAGGCCATGGCCATGGCGAAGCCAACCGTCGTCGGCGCCCGCGGGACCAACGGGATGCGCGAGCAGATCATCCCGACCGGCGACGACCAATGCGGCTTCCACGTCAACCCCTACGCACCCGACGACATCGCCTGGGGCGTCAAACAAGTCCTCAGCCTCCCCGACCAAGGCAAGGCGATGGGCGAACGCGGACGCCAGCGCGTCATCGACAAGTTCACCTGGGACGCCGTCACCAAACGAACCCTGGACATCTACCAGGAATGCCTCACCAACCCCTGACGGCCTTCGGATGCGCGAATGGATCGTGACCAACGGACTCGGCGGGTACGCCTCCCTGACGCACCGCCAGACGGCGACCCGGAAGTTCCACGGCCTCCTCGTCGCCAGCCTCACCCCGCCGACGAACCGCTGGGTGTTCGTCACCAACGTCCTCGATTATCTCGTTGACCACAATAAGACGCTGTTGCTGCAAGAAACCATCCCAAGCTTCTCGTTCAATCGCCTCCCGACCCTCACGTACACCATCGGGGATGTCGAGGTCCAAAAGACGTTTTTCATGGACTATGGCATGAACACAAGCCTGGTGAAATACGACGTCCAAACACACCATCCTGTTACCTTCTCCCATCAGCCGCTGGTGACCTCTCGGCATTTCTACGACTGTCTCGCCCCTGGAGCATTCACGTTTCAGCACCACCACGCCGCAGACCACATCGAGTTTACGACGAGTAGAATCGAGAAGACACTCAAGATCCGTGTTGACGGCGCGTCGTACACGCCGTACGAATCCTGGGAGGAACTCAGGTATGCCGCCGACCGCGAGCGGCAGGACTCATGGATCGACACGGTTCTTCGACTCGGCGTGTTCACAAAACCGGTCCCACGCGCGACTTCCTACTACCTGACCATGACGGTGGAGCCAGAGCTGCCGGAGAACCCCGGAGGAATCCTTGATCAGGAACTGCTCAGGACAGATGAGCTCCTCCGCAACGCAGGACTCCCCGAGGAATACTCGCCGCTCGTGCTCGCCAGCGATCAGTTCCTCGTTCAGAAAGGAGACGGCATCAGCATGGTCGCGGGCTACCATTGGTTCAGCGACTGGGGCAGAGACACCCTCATCGCGCTCCCCGGGACCACGCTCGTGACTCATCGCTATTATAAGGCTCGCCAGCTGCTGCTTGGCCTCGCCGGGTACTGCCAGGGCGGCCTCATCCCCAACGTCTTCATGGACCGCGACGGCACCAGCGCCTACAACACGGTGGATGCATCATTGTGGTTCATCGATCGAGCCTTCCAATACCTGAAGTACACGAACGACCTCGATTTTCTGTTCATCATCTGGCCGACCCTTACGAGCATCATTCAACACTACATCCAAGGGACCCGCTATGGCATCCATATGGATACGGATTTCCTGATCAGCCATGAACCAGGGTTGACCTGGATGGATGTCAAGATGGGCGACTATTATCCGACTCCTCGCGCGTATAAGGCCGTCGAGATCCAGGGACTCTGGTATAACGCGCTACGCATCATGGGCGTCTGCGCCCCATTGCTTGAGCGGAAGGATACCTACAGTCCCCTCGCCAAGAAAGTCCATGATAGCTTCCATCGGCAATACGACCAGATGTATGACGTGGTTGACAAGAAGGATCTGTCCCGGCGGCCCAACGAGATCTTCCTCGTCTCCTTGGATTTCCCGCTCGCTGATGAACCGCTCCAGGAGGAAATCGTGGATGAGGTCCAGGATCATCTTATCACGTTATTCGGCCCTCGGACATTGGCAGCTGACGACCCAGCCTATAAAGGGTCGTTGATCGGGCCGTACAATAAGGATCTCGCTTATCATAACGGGATCGTCTGGCCGTGGCTTCTGGGACCGTTCATCACCGCGTTCGTGAAAACCCATGATTACAATCCCTCTATAAGGGCGCTTGCAAAGTCGACGTTCTTTGAGCCGATGCGTGAGGTGTTCGGGAGGCAGTGGGATGGGACGGTTCCAGAGCTGTTCGACCCGGAGCCGCCGTACGCGCCGCAGGGGTGCATCACGCAGGCGTGGAGCATCGCGGAAATCCTGCGTGCGCTCGTAGAAGACATCGAGGGCAGACGGCCCGAATTTGAAAAGACGCTGTTACATGAAGTACGCGTTTAGGACGTACTGCTGGATCATGCGGTTGGTGTTGAAGAACGAGGCGTTGATCGCGATGCAGCTGCGCATCGTTCTAATCCAGTTTTCCCGGTCTTTGTAGAACTTCGGCATAATCCAGGATTCGAGCTTGGTGTAGAGGTTGTCGCGGTCGGCGTCGTCGTCGGATTCGCGTTCGTTGGATTTCCTGGTGCCGATCGCCCAGCCGGTGATGTTCTCGATGCGGCCCTCAATCCACCACCCGTCGAGAGTGCTGAACTGGGGGACGCCGTTGTGGGCGGCCTTCATCCCGGAGGTCCCGGAGGCTTCCTGGGGGCGGCGGGGGGTGTTGAGCCATAGGTCAACGCCGGAGGTCATGAGCTTGGAGATGGCCATGTCGTAGTTGTCGATGTAGATCATCTTGACTTTTCCTTTGATATTCTTCATGACCTGGTAGATGCGGTGGATTGATTCCTTGCCGCTGCCATCGCGGGGGTGGGCTTTGCCGGCGTAGATGATCTGGATGGGGCCTGCTTTTTCGGCGATGCTCATGAGTTTGCCGGGGTCGCTGATGAGGAGCTCTGGGCGTTTGTAGGCGGTTTGTCGGCGGGCGAAGCCGATGGTGAAGTTGTCGTAGTTCATGCCGATGTTGTAGCGGTTGTTGACGAAGTCGATGAGTTTTTTCTTGGCTTCGACGTGGGCGGTCCAGATGTCGTTTTTGTCGATGCCGAAGGCGGCGCGTAAGAGGTAGGGGTCAGAGCGCCAGCCTGGCATGTATTTGTCGTAGACTTTGGCGAAGGGCTCGGAGACCCAGGTGGCGGTATGGACGCCGTTGGTGATGGAGTCGATGGCGTAGCCGGGGAACATCATGCGGCTGACTTCGCCGTGTCGTTTGGCGACGCCGTTGACGTAGTGGCTGAAGAAGAGGGCGAGTCGAGTCATGTTGAGTCGGTTTTCGAAGGTGATGTCGGGGGTGAGGGGTTGGGGGAACATGTCGCCGATCATGTTTTTGACGAGGCCGAGGTCGAATTGGTCGTGGCCTGCGGCGACGGGGGTGTGGGTGGTGAAGACGCATTGGTCGCGGACGCGTTCGATGTCTTGGTAGCGGCGGTAGAGTTCGAGGGTGCCGAGGGCGGCGTGTCCTTCGTTCATGTGGTATTTGTCGATGGTTTGGTAGCCGAGGGCGTGGATGGCTCTGATGCCGCCGATGCCGAGTACGGCTTCTTGGGCGAGGCGGTATCTGGCGTCGCCGCCGTAGAGGTATTTGGTGATTTCGCGGTCATAGGTGCTGTTTTCTTCGAGGTTGGTGTCGAGGAAGAAGATGGGGACGATGTAGCCGTTGATGCCTTGGACGAGGTAGTACCAGATGCGGATGTTGACGGGGCGTCCTTCGATGGTGACCTCGGTTTTAGAGGGGAGTGGCTTGAGGAAGTCGTTGATGTTGAAGTTGTAGGGGAGTTCGATTTGGTTGCCGTCGGGGTCGATTTCTTGGTAGAAGTAGCCTTTCTCTGAGAGTAGTGTGACGCCAACGATGGGGACGTTGAGGTCGGCGCAGGATTTGAGGGTGTCGCCGGCGAGGATGCCGAGGCCGCCGCTGTAGGTGGGGATGTGTTCGTCGATGCCGATTTCCATGGAGAAGTAGGCGATCTTGGGTTTGCCCGCTGGTCTGGTGTGTATGGTGTTGTTTGTTTGTACTTGAATTGAGGCTGTCTCCATGGTTGGTCCATCCACCTTCTAGGTCTTCGGGGCAGGATAATGGAGAAGGAGGAATAAAGCCTTTTTCCTTTTCCCCTGTTTTTAGGAGTACATGATGCCGTCGTAGTCTGGGGGCGGTGGTGGTTTGGGTCGGCGTGGGGTGGTTTTGGTGGGTTTGCGGTCGCCGAGGAAGTAGAAGTCACTGCGGACGAGGCGGATGTAGGCGTTGCCGGGGAGGGGGTCGACTCTGAGGACGCCGTGGTGTTGGAGTTTGAGGAGGGTGCGTTTGATGGTGGCGTGGCTGAGGTGGAGGTGTTTGTGGAGTTCGGCGAAGGTGACGGGATAGTGGCGTTGGAGGTAGCGGATGATGAGTTCTTCGGTGCTGCCGACGATGATCTCGATCATGGGTCTCTTTTTGTTGTTTTTTTTATTGGCATTCGTAGGCGCGGATGCCTTGGTGGTGGTTGAGGTTGTAGAGGCGTTGGACGTCGTCGTGCATCTCTGGGGGGTAGCCTGTGGGGAAGTCGATGCAGCCGCGGCAGTGGTCGAAGCCGATGGCTTTGCGGAGTCCTTCGATGCTGATGTAGCCGAGGCTGTCGGCGCCGATTTCTTTGCTGATTTCCTGGATGGGTTTGATGTCGCCGTTTTGGGTGCGGGCGAGGAATTCTGTGCGGCTGCGCATGTCGATGCCGAGGTAGCAGGGGGCGATGAGGGGTGGGCAGCCGATTCTGACGTGGACTTCTTTGGCGCCGGCGGTGCGGAGGCCTTTGACGATTTTTCGGATGTTGGTGCCGCGGACGATGCTGTCGTCGACGAGGACGACGCGTTTGTCTTCGAGGGCGGATCTGAGGAACGAGAGCCCTTCTTCGACGGTTTTGTCGCGGTTTTCTTGGGTTTGTTGGATGAAGCTGCGTTCGTCTTTGTCTTTCATGATGCCTTCTTCGAATGGGATGCCGGATTGTCGGGCGTAGCCGATGGCGTAGCGTCGTCCGGATTCGGGGACGGGGATGACGATGTCGGCGACGGAGGGTTGTTCGAGGGCGAGGCGTTGGCCGATTTCTTGGCGGACGTTGTGGATGCTGCGGTCTTTGATGCGGCTGTCGGGTTTGGCGAAGTAGACGAACTCGAACATGCAGGGCATCTCGGGTTTCTTGATGATCTGTTTTTCCCAGATGGTGCCGTGTTCGTCGATGATGATGACGCTGCCGCCGGGGATGTCTTTGATGTATTGGAAGTTGATGCGTTTGAAGACGCGGGTTTCGGAGGTGAGGCAGTACATGCCGTTGGATTTGCCGAGGACGAGGGGGCGGAGTTTGCGGGGGTCGGTGATGGCGAAGAGGTAGGGGTGGTCGCCGGAGTCGGCGATGTAGAGGGCGGAGTAGCTGCCCTTGAGTTTGGGCATGAGGCCGGCGCAGGCGTCCATGATGAGGTCAGGGGTGACCTCTTTTTTGTAGAGGGCGTCGGCCATGGGGAGGAGGAGCCATTGGATGTCGCAGTCGGTCCGGGGTACTCGGGTGGTTTCTTTGGCGATTTCGTTGCCGTTGTAGATGTTGCCGTTGTGGACGGCGGCGAGGAAGGGGTTGACGAGGTACTCGGGCTGGGCGTTCTTCTTGAGTGATTCGATGTCGTCCATGCCGGCGGTGGAGTAGCGGGTGTGGCCGATGCCGACGGTGCCGGGCCTGATGATCTTTTTTTCGTCGTTGAAGACGTCGCGTACGAGGCCGCTGTCTTTGGTGACGTGGATGTTACCGTCGTAGGTCAGCATGCCGGCTGAGGATTGGCCGCGGTGCTGTATCGCGAAGAGGCTATGGTAGATGAGTCGAGAAACTGGTTGTCCCCCGATAATCCCGACGATGCCACACATTTGTCCTGCACCGTCATTGAAGACAGGTTATATATAGGTTGTTCACCGAGATTTCGCTTTCCCCTCCTCCGATGGATGATGGTAAAACAACCCCCCATCTTCTTTGACTAATCCTCGGAATCTTTCATCGGCCAAAAAAATAACGCGCTTTTTGAACAAAAAGAGAAAATTACTTAATTCAAAAGCGTGATAACAAACCGCAAGCATGGTCAAAATCGACTCTAAAGACCGCGAAATCCTCTACCAGCTCGACCTCGACAGCCGACAATCCTTCGCCAAGATAGGAAAGAAAATCGGCCTGAGCAAAACCGTCGTCGCCTACCGCATCAACAAACTCATCGAAAACCAGTACATCAAGACCTTCTACACCGTCATCGACGCCTTCAAACTCGGCTACATCAGCTTCCGCGTCTACCTCGTCTACCAATACATGACCAAACAACGCGAACAAGAACTCATCGACCACTTCACCAAACAAAAACTCAACTGGTGGACCATCAGCGCCGAAGGCCGCTTCGACCTCGCCGTCATCATGTGGGTCAAAAACATCAACGACTTCTACAGCTTCTGGGAAGACACCCTCCGAAAATTCCGCGACAACTTCCTCGAACAGCAATTCAGCGCCTACATCCAAATCTACACCTACCGCCACTCCTACCTCCTCGACGACCCCAACCACTCCGACCGAACAAAATTCGAGATCACCGGCGGCGGCGACCAAGTCACCATCGACGACCTCGACTCCCGCCTCCTTCGCCTCATCGCCCCCAACGCCCGCATGTCCGTCAAAGACATCGCGGACCACCTCGACACCACCGTCGCCGTCGTCAACTACCGCCTCAAAAAACTCATCAAAACCGGCGTCATCCAAGGCTTCAGAGCCGACATCGACTACGCCAAACTCGGCTACCAGTTCTTCAAAGCAGACATCGACCTCAAAGACTACAAACAACGCGGCAAGATCATCAACTACGCCAAAACCAACCCCCACCTCATCCGCATCGACAAAAGCGTCGGCATCAGCGACCTCGAACTCGAATACCACGTCAAATCCCTCGAAGAGTTCCACGAGATCATGAAAGACCTCATCAACCAGTTCCCCGACGCCATCAAAAAATACCGGTACGTTTACGCCTCACGCCTCCACAAGATGAACTACATGCCCGAAGCCTAACCAACACAAAAAAAACCCTGTTTTATTTCTCCGAGAGGTACCCGCCAATCCGCAGGCTCGGATCACCAAGGAGGATCCACTGCTCAACGGTCTTGGCATCAGCCCGGTGCAGCATCCCCGGGTACACATCCAAGTAGGCCGAGATCGCCTGCCCCCACGCCTGCCCCACCGACCGCGACCCGTTCTGATACGCCCGGAAGAATAAGATCTCCAGATACCCGCCCAATCCCTCATCACAATCCGGCAGGTTCCGCCCGTCCCCATCAAGATCCCCGTTCTCCCCCGACTGCTCATATCCCATACCCGTCGACCCCAGCACCGCGATGCCACCACCGTTCCGCTTCATCAGGAACGCCTCACCCAAGCACCGCGCCGTCGGCTGCCCATGCGTCCACGTCGCCAGCGAATTGTCCCAGTCCACGAGGCTGCGCAATACCGAGACGTTGATCAGGCAGCAGTGACAGCCACCGATCACCACCACCGGCTGCCGCTCTCCATTCGTCAGCCGCCACAAATCCTTGACCGACAACCCGCCGAAGGGAATCGTATGGTTGCAGTCGCCCGGCCAGCAGGTGTTCCACCACGACGGCCCCCCATGCCCGTCCAGAACCAGGAACCCGCAGCCGGTCTCCAGCTCACGCAGGATGTTGCGCGTCAGCGGTGTCCCGTCACCATACTCATCCTTCGACGAGGCATATAGATGGATAAGGTAATGGTCCGTCAGATGGGAAAGGATCTCGTCGCCGATTGCCTCCCCCTCATAGATATTTGTCCCGGGGTCGTAGTACGGGTCCCCCGCGGCCACCACCGCCCGCGAGAACCAGGAGGGGTCCGCCGGGGTCGTCTCATAGGCGATGATCTTGCGCACCATCGTCCGGCATTCCGCTAGGGTCCGGCATGGCAGCCGACCGACGTAGACGTCCGGGTAGAAATCCAAGGTGTCCGTCTGTGGTATCCCCAGCGCATTCGGGTTGCTCCACCCGCCGTACACCCCGTCCCCGTTGTCGTCCCAGCTGCAAAACAGCCCCTGGCTCGTGAACAAATCCGCATAGTAGAGGTCGGAGATGAACCCTGGGTCGCGGGGCTTGTTCAAGTCCCAGAGGTTCGAGTACCCGGACAGGCAGCCACCAGTCGTTGGCCCCGATGCTGAGGGAGTCTCGCGGGACCCCATACCATTTGGATTTCAGGCCGCCGACCAACAAGACATACTTCGTCCCCTGATAAACGGCGTCTCTGATGCACAGCTTGATCTGCTCGGCATGGTCTTTCGCATAATACTCATTGTAGAGGTCCGTGAGGGTGATCAGCGACGTGGAGATGCCCAACGCCCGCTTATGGGCGACCAAGGGGGAAAGGATCCGGGCGAACTGCGATGGCGCAATGATGACCAGCTCGCTGCCGCCGGAGAAGCTCGCCGGATGCTCCGGCATGCTGTACGAGACCTCGATTGTCCAGTCGCTGATCCAGTGGAGCGTGTTCGTCTCAGCCTGGTACTGCCCGGGGTAGACCACGAGGGTCAGGAACGTCACGTGGGTATCGGCGCGGTCCAGGCCGGTGCCGACCTGGTAGACAGCCTGCAGCATCGGGAACCGGACGAAATCAGCGGCAGGGTCCACCCCGGCTGTATCCCCGTTCGACATGCCAACCGGGGATGGCGCACGCAGGGGCAAAGACGGAAGAATCGAGACTCTGGCGGGAGATGCATGAACCTGGAAGTCGGCGACTTTACTGCCGAACGGCAGGGTGACGGTCACCGTGTACCTCGGCAGGAGCGGCTGCCCCGGGATCGCGAGGAGCCCTGGAGCCTCCGCGGAGGTGATGCGGCATTCCGAGCCCACAGTCTGGATGATCGGGGCGGGGAAGCTGAGGTGAAAGACGAAGGGGGCCGGCTGCCCTGTCGGCTGCGCGAATCCGAGTGGTGTGCATGGCATTACCATGCAGACGAGGCAGAGCCAGAAGCAGCAGCGATGACCCATGCGCCTGAACCTCCAAGAAAACGAAGGACCAAGCCTCTTAATAAATCTTTCTTCAGCCTAGAACGGGAGGAGGATAGCACCGAGGGGGGACAGCGGGTTAGCGTTGTGCGGCTTTGAACGCTTCAACATGCATACTTTCATGGAGATCGGGAGGCGATCGTCCATCTGAGGAGAAAGAGGAGATATGGGATGCCATCGACCCTGAAAAGTCTATGGAACGTTGGAGATTCCGCATGGGAAGAGGTCCCAAAAGGCCTCCAAAGTCGCATACCACACTCGTCGATTCCCCCCGGGGTGCTATGGTCTTCATATATTCCCCACGATTTCTCGGTAGGGGTTTCAGGAATAATAAGGGTTTTCCCCGTCTTATTGGCCAAAGACAGAAAAAACAAGCCAGTATGGCGCTTTCGTCCAAAAACCTAGGAAACATCCTTGTTCAGAGGCTCGTACCGCAGCAGCACCCCGGCGCCGAGGCGTTCCACCGACCGCAGGGACAATCGCACGGCCTCAGCCTCAGCGGCGATGCCGACGCCGGCCGCCATGGTCGGCGTCCGCGCCCCCCCGACTACCAGGGGGCCGACGTACACGAACAGCGCATCGAACACCCCGAGCCGCAGAAAGCTCCAGAAGACGGTGCCGCCGCCCTCCACGAGCAGCTGGCGGACGCCCCGGTCGCACAACGCCTGGAGCACCCAGTTAATATCCAGCTGCCCTTCCGTGTCCAGCGGACAGGGCACGACCTCGACGCCTCTGCTGTATTTCGTCAGGCATCCCGCTTTTGCGAAGATTAGGGTCGGCGCCGCGTCGTTGACCACGAGGGCATCCGGCGGTGTACGGCACTGGCTATCCAAGACCACGCGTAGCGGCTGCCGTGGATGTTTCACGTACTTCTCGCTGACCGTTAGCTTGGGGTCATCGGCGAGCACGGTCTCGACGCCGACGAGGACGGCATCGCTGGCCTG
Organism: Methanobacteriota archaeon; assembly: GCA_963769885.1. Taxonomy (GTDB): domain Archaea; phylum Thermoplasmatota; class E2; order DHVEG-1; family DHVEG-1; genus CAIRCU01. Next base: position 435,169 of record CAVYNH010000006.1, on the reverse strand, counting down.
CCGCAGTTCGTAGACCCGTCGCCGGTCCTCCTCGGAAGAGATCCGCAGTTGCCGACGGCTCGGCAGCGCCGTCTTCCCATCCGCGGTCATCGCACAGTTAAGGGTCACTCGAGGACGCCGCATCCACGCCTCACCCGGGGTACAAGGGACAATCGGTCTTCTTCTCCGGGCAAACCCTTGTGGTCACGCACGAGGGCCCCGCATCTTTGAAGATCGTCGGCGCGACCTTCCGGACTTCCGCAAGCATCAGCTCCGCCAGCCGGCGGATCTCCCACTGGGCATGCTGGCAGCAGCGTAGCTCGAAGAAATGCAAGAGTTCCCGGGCATTCATGGTCACCAAGATGTTCGTCATCGTCCCGTTCGGCAGCACGTACCGCGCGTCCTCCGCGGGGACCCCCTGCTTTAGGAGATTGTTGTATTGGTTCCAGATCTCCTGCATGACTGCCTGGTAGGCCGCGGCCGTCTCCGGCTTCCCGGCGATGGTGGGCGGCACGACGTACTGCGGCTCGGTGAGGCTCACGTACCGCTGGCTCTGCTGGGAGTAACTGGCGATCCGATGCCGCACCAGCTGATGAGTCAGGGAGCGGCTCACGCCGCTGACCGCGAACGTGAAGCATGTGTGCTCCACCACGCTCGTATGACCCAGATCCATAACCTGCCCGAGGACCGCACGCAGCTCCCGCTCCGGCTTGTCCTTGAGCGACTCCGGCGTGGTCTTCGAATGGGTGAGCATCGCGGCCATCCCTGGCACCTTCTCCGGGTCCGGGCTGTGCCCGATCAGCGTGACCTTCATAATGAACGCAACCCCGCACCCCGAATCGGCCGCTCGGACTTTAAGCATTGTGTTATGGGTGTTCGAATCCGACCCCCCCCCCCACATTTAAATAGCCCTTGGGGGAAACGGCATAATTATTAAAAGGAAGGAATACCATTCGAAGATGATTCACCTGACAGGGGGAGCCACACCCATGAGAATACAAATGTTAACATGTTGCATAATACTGATTGTGTGCACCGGCATCCTCCCGCTCGCCGGCGCCCACATGGCCATCCCCGCGCCGCACCCCCTGACCTATCTCTGGAGCGATAACTTCGACAGCTACCAGGACGGCCAGCGGCTCGACGGCACCCCGGACGACGGCGGCTGGAAAGGCTGGGACAACATCTCCACCAGCGGCAGCACCGTCACCACCACCCAGGCACGAAGCACCCCCAATGCGAATCTCATCCAGACCCAGACCGACGTCGTCCACGAGTTCTTGGTCGCCTCCGGCCCCTTCACCTTCACCGCCTGGCAGTACGTCCCCGAGAACTTCTCCGGCAAGACCTACTTCATCCTCCTCAGCCACTACCAGGACAACGGAAGCAAGAACTACGCGGTCACGATCAGCGCGGACGCCGCCACCAACATGGTCGAATCCGAGAACGACGCTATGACCCTCCCCCTCAAAAAAGGCCGCTGGGTCGAACTCCGCACCGAGGCAAACCTCACCAGCGACTGGTTCACGGTCTACTACGACAACGAACTCCTCGTCCAAAAACACTATAGCAACCAATGCAACAACACCGGCGGCGGCCCCCTCACCCTTCAAGCCGTTGATCTCCGCAGCATCAACGCCACCGCTGCCTACTACGACGACCTCAGCCTCTCCACCCCGGAAATCCAGCATCCTCCCGTCCTCCTGATCCAGAACGTCACCGGCGGCCCGTACCTCACGGCCGTCATCCGCAACGTCGGCCAGGGCACCGCCACCAACGTCACCTGGGTCATGATCCTCTCCAACGGTCTCATCCTCTCAGGGACGATGAGCACCGGATTCCCCGGCGTCCTCCTCCCCGGCGCCCAGGACACCATGACCTGCAACCGGATCATCGGCATCGGCAGGGTCATCATCAGCTTCTCCGCGGCCTGCGCCGAAGGCGCCACCGCCAGCAAGATCGCCACCGGCTTCGTCTTCCTCATCTTCGTCCTCAACGTCAAATAACGCAGAACCCGCACCACACGCTCGCGGTCGGTACCAATGGGTTTTTGTAGACTCACCCCATACAGCCCAATTGATCTTCAAGCAATGGCATCCACCACACCCGACACAAAGGATTCCCGGATCCTCCTCTGGTTCTTCGGCGGCCCCACAGCCATGATCCTCATCAACTTCATCCTCTTCCCGTATCCGCTGCCGCCGTACCACTGGGTCAACCTCATCCCCCTCTTCGCCGGCCTCATCCTCCTCGGCATCGGCACCCTCGACAAGCAACAGCAGCGCGGCAGCCGATTCAAGATGACCGGCTGGATCCTCTTCGCCCTCTTCTGGACCACCTACACCAACCTCCTCTACTTCTCAGAAGGCGGCGACATCATCAACGCCGCCATCTGCGTCATCGGCATCTACGTCCTTATCTACCTCGCCTACCACGAATGGCTCTCTACCAAACGCCGGGAGTACCCCGCCGCCCTCAACTGGATCGCCGGCGCCACCTGCCTTGCCGGCCTCATCTACTTCTCCATAGAACAGCTCCTGCCGTTCCTCTCCGACGGTCTCATTCTCATTGTCGCCGACCAGACCGTCTGGATGCTCCGCCTCCTCGGTTTCACCGTCACCCAGACCGGGGCCACCATCACCTACAATGACACCGCCATCCACATCATCTTCGCCTGCACCGCCGTCCAATCCCTCCTCCTCTTCGTCGGGATGCTCGGCGCCATGCCCAAGATCAAGCCGAAACGGAAAACCGTCGCGCTGCTCGCCACCGTCGTCCCCGTCTACCTCCTCAACCTCGTCCGCAACACCGGCGTCGTCCTCATGACCGGCAGCGGTATCTCCTTTGAAATGGCGCACAACGTCATCGGCAAAGCCGGCTCCCTGCTCGCCCTCATTGCCATCCTCTTCCTCACCTTCCACATCGTCCCGGAGCTCTACGACGACATCATGGGCGTCATCAACCTCCCCAAACGCAAAGGTCCCCTCGAACAATTCCTCGGAGGGAAACGGTGAGGCTCGCCCGAGGATGCCCCCTCTGGATCATCGGGGTCGGAATGGCCACCATCGTCTTCGATGTCGGCACCCTGGCCTCCGACGGCCTCCTCCACATCGTCTTCCTCATCGCCGCCCTCCTCGGCCTCGCCGGAATCATCCTGCTCGTCATCTTCTTCCGCGACCCGGAGCGAAAAATAGGGGTGGGCATCGTTGCCTGCGCCGACGGCGTCATCACCGGCATCGCCACCATCGACGACCCGGACGTCGGCCCCTGCTACTGGGTGAAAACCTTCATGAACATCCATAACGTTCATGTGAACCGAAGCCCGGTCGATGGGACTGTCACCAAGGTGGAGCATGCCCCTGGCGGCCATCTGCCCGCGTTCACCAAGGACTCGGAACGCAACGAGCGCGTCACCATCCATCTCACAACGCCCCGCGGGACAGTGAAGGTCGTCCAGATTGCGGGGACGGTCGCCCGCCGCATCGTCCCCTACATCAAGCCCGGCGACGTGGTCGCGAGAGGCAGCCGCATCGGGCTGATCCGCCTGGGGTCCCGCGTGGATGTGTACCTCCCAGAGGCTATGGTCGCGTCCCTGGCAGTGCGGCTCCATGACCGGGTGAAAGCAGGAGAGGATACCCTTGCCCAGCACCATGCTTAGATTCCTGACGGTCGCCGACGGACTCTCGATCCTGAACGCAGGCTTCGGGCTGCTGGCGATTCTCGCCGTCTTCTCTGGTCAGATCCCCTTGGCGTTCTCATTGATCCTGCTGGCGCTGCTGGCGGACGGCCTGGACGGCGTCGTCGCCCGTCGGCTCGGCGGCGGACAGATCGGCGACTACCTCGAGGCGATGGCCGATTTCGTCTCCCTGACCGTGGCGCCGGCGGTCTTCGTCTACGGCATCTATGCCACAGGCCTGCAGCCGCTCATCCTCGGACTCTTGCTGGCCGGGATGCTGTTTTTCCTGTTCTGCGCCGTGACCCGGCTCTCCAGCTTCCATCTGCTGAAGGAGAAAGAGGCGTTCCTCGGCCTGCCGGCCTCCGCGAGCACGATCATCCTCGTTTGCCTGGCGATCCTCGGACCCTCCTGGTTCCCTGCATTCGTTATCTTCGCCGTCCTCATCCTCTTGGGGCTGATGCAGGTCGCCTCGTTGCCGTACCCAAAACTGGGGAGATACACAACCGTGGTCGCGAGCCTCGTCATCCTCGCCTCCCTCCCCCTCACCCTCCTGGGTTTTATCGCCGGCCCGCTCCTGCTCTTAGGCATGATCCTCGTCTACGTCCTCGCCGGCCCTTTCTTTATAAAGAAAAAACCGGCCTAAACCGCCTGTTTTCCTCGTAGACCAAAGCCTTCTAAACTCAAATCGCATTACCTCTACGAGCTATGGACGATATCCCCAAGATAGGGATCACCGGGATGCCCAGCGTCGGCAAGACTGAGACCCTCATCAAGATCATTGAGAAGATCGAGAAGAGCGGCTACACCGTCGAAGGGATGATCTCCGAGCCTATCGTCGAGAAAAAGAAACGGGTCGGCTTCTACGTCGCAGACTGGATGACCAAGGAGAAAGCCGTCTTCGCCAAACTCGACATGGACTGCAAAGACAAGGTCGGCAAATACGGCGTCGACCTCTTCAACCTCGAACGCATCGGCGTCAAAGCCATCGAACGCGCCATCAACGAAGACGCCATCGACATCATCATCATCGACGAAATCGGCAAAATGGAGATGCTCTCCGAACCCTTCTGCAACGTCGTCATCGAAGCCCTCGACAGCGACAAACCCATCATGGTGACCCTCCACAAGAAATCACGCACCCCGCTCCTCCAAGACATCCGCCGCCGCGACGACATCCGCATCCTCGAAGTCACCCCCGTCAACCGCAACCTCCTCCCCTACAAAATCGAAAAAATCATGGCCGAAAAACTCCCGCCACTCTACTGACCCATTCCCACCTCCCTTTTCTCATGACCCAAGCCCGCTACACCATCACCGAAGGAACCACCACCGCCCTCACCGCGGCTCCGAAAACAGTGAAAAAAGGCCCGGCAGCCCGCACCACCCAGCCCTTCTACAACCCCTCCATGGAGCAGAGCCGCGACCTCTCCATCCTCGCCAACCAATGGTTCCTCAACACACGACAGAAGCCCACCCGCATCCTCGACGGCCTCGCCGCCAGCGGCGTCCGCGGCCTGCGGCTCGCCAACGAACTCGAAGGAGACATCCACGTCACTATTAACGACGCCAAAGACGCTGCTCACCAGCTCATCCAAGACAACATCCAGCGCGCCAACCTTCACAACGCCACCGCCTGTCACGCCGACCTCAACGCCCTCCTCTCCCAGAGCCGCTACCACTCCATAGACATCGACCCATTCGGCTCACCAATCTCCTTTCTCGACTCGGCCATGCGTAGCATCGCGCCCAATGGATTGCTCGCCGTCACCGCCACGGACACCGCGCCGCTCTGCGGCGTCTTCCCCGAGGTCTGCCGCCGCCGCTACGCCGCCTGGCCCTCCCATGGCGCGTGTATGCGCGAGACCGGCCTGCGCATCCTCCTCGGCATCATTGCCCGCGAGGCGGCCAAGTACGACAAAGGCATCAAGCCGCTGCTTTGCTACGCTGCCGATCATTACTTTCGCGCCTATGTCCAAGTCCCGTGTGGGAAACGGGCCGCGAAGGAATCCATATCGAACTACGTCACAATCCCTATGACGACTATCCCTCTCGCGACTCCTTTGGGCCATGATGTCGGCCCCTTGTGGATGGGGTCGCTGCAGAATAAGACGATGATCCAGGTAGTCCGCATGCTCCTCCCTACCAAGACGCTCGGCTCCCGACCAAGCCTCTGGAAACTCATCACCGCCCTTGAGGAAGAAGCGGAGGCACCTCCGTTTTTCTACACTGTTGAGGGAATCGCGTCGATATTGAAATCGCCGATGCCTCCTCTCGACCATGTTCTTGAGACTCTCCGTCAGGCTGGATTTTTTGCATCGCGCACTCATTTCACGCCGACGGGATTCAAGACGGATGCCCCCTGGGAGACTATTCAGAAGCATATCTTCTCGGTACCGGAACATTGAAAACATCGCACGTGGTTCGGTCGCAGTGCAGGATTGAGGGAATCATATGGGGAAGATTCTTCGCGTCGGCGTCCTCGCCTCAGGGTCTGGGACCGATCTGCAGAGCATCATCGATGCCTCGGAGCAGCATAAAATCAACGCCGCGGTTGGTACTCGTGATCAGTGACCGGGCGGAGGCGCAGGCGCTGAAGCGTGCGGAGAAGCATAAAATCCCCTGGTATTGCATCGAATGTGTCGCGAAGAACCGAGAGCTGCATGAGACCCAGATTACTACGACCCTCGAGAAACATAAGGTTGATTTGGTGGTCGGTGCGGGCTACATGCGGATTATGACCCCGGAGTTCGTGCGGAAGTGGAAAGGCCGGTTGATCAACATCCATCCGGCGCTGCTGCCGTCGTTCAGGGGGGTGAACGGACAGGGGGATGCGTTGGCGTATGGAGTGAAGATCTCGGGGTGTACGACGCATTTCATGGATGAGGAGATGGATCATGGGCCGATTATTCTGCAGGCGGCGGTGAAGGTGCTACCGGGTGATACCAGGGATACGTTGGCGAAGCGGATCTTGGAGGTGGAGCATCAGATCCTCCCGCGGACGATCGAGTTGTTTGCGCAGGGGCGATTACTAATCCAGGGTAGGGAGGTACGGATTTTGCCGGGGGACTCGTGGTTGACGAAGTACCGAGTGTTATCCTGGGGTGTTGTATTCTGACGGCTACTGAGCTGAGTCCCGGAATCCGGTGGTTGTACAGCTTCGATAAGTACGGCTGGAAGTTCGGCCTAGAGCGTATCTCTCTTTTGCTGCAGCGGTTAGGGAATCCGCAGCAGGGGCTGCGGGTTGTGCATGTGGCGGGGACGAACGGGAAGGGGTCGGTGTGCCAGTATGTGGCGAGTGTGTTGGGGCAGGGGGGGTACCGGGTGGGGGTGTATATCTCGCCGCATCTGCAGTGGTTCTCGGAGCGGATTGTGATTAATGGCGTCCCGATTTCTCGTGAGGATATCGATCGGCTGGTCGATCGGGTGCGGCCGGTTGTCGAGGGGATGATTGCGGAGGGGGAGCCGCCGACGTTCTTTGAGATCACGACGGCGCTCGCGTTCCTGTATTTCAAGGAGAAGCAGGTGGAGTATGCGGTGGTGGAGGTGGGGCTGGGCGGTCGGTTTGATGCGACGAACGTGGTGGTGCCGGTGGTGTCGGTGATTACGAACATCGCGCTTGATCATACGGAGATTCTGGGGGATACGGCGAAGAAGATCGCGGTGGAGAAGGCGGGGATCATCAAGTCGGGGGTGCCGGTGGTGACTGGGGCGTCCGGTGAGGCGCTGGAGGTGATCAGGGAGGTGGCGGCTAAGCGGTTAGCGCCGCTTGTTGTTGTCGGTGACGGTCAGTGGTCTCGGTTGTCTCGGACGCGGTCGTCGCAGGTGTTCCGGATTCTGGGGAGTCTGCGGGAGTATGAGGTGAGCACGCGGCTGCTGGGGCTGTATCAGGGGGAGAATATCGCGGTGGCGTTGGCGGCGGTGGAGCAGCTGCAGCTGCTGGGGGTGTTCGTGTCGGATCAGGCGATCGTGGCGGGAGTCGATCGGGCGTTTCATCCAGGGCGGATGGAGGTGGTGGCGGATGAGCCGGCGATCGTGTTGGATGGGGCGCATAATCCGCATGGGATGGGGATGCTGCGGCGGACGTTGGAGGCGGATTTCCCGGGGCGTCGGGTGGTGCTGGTGGTGGGGATCTGCCATGATAAGGATATGCGGCGGATGCTGGAGATCATCGTGCCGGTGGCGTGGCGGGTGGTGTTGACGCGGTCGTTGAACCCGCGGGCGTGCGCGCCGGGGAAGCTGTTGGAGCTGGCGCGGGAGTTCTCGCGGGATAAGGAGATCACGGTATGCGAGTCGGTTCCGGAGGCGTTGGGGACGGCGATGGGGATGGCGGGGGAGAGGGATCTGATCTGTGTGACTGGGTCATTGTTTACGGTGGGTGAGGCACGGTCGTATTTGTTGGCGGAGGCCGCGGTCCCTTAGCGTTGGATTACGGGGATTATTTTTTTTAGTGTTTGTGCGAAGGGTGTGGCGAGGAGTCGATCGGGGTCGCCGAGGGCGGGTTCGAGGCTGGGGTCAAGGGGGAGGCTGCCGAGATAGCGTACTCCTTTCTTGGTGGTCGTGGGTTTGGGCGTGTGATCGGTGGTCATGTTGTGGATGATGCCGATGATGGGGCGGTGGAGTTCTTGGAGGAGGTCGAGGAGGCGGTCGACGGCGCCTGCCGCGACTTTGGAGGGAATGGTGACGATGAGGAACTGGGCGTGGGGGAGGAGGCGGAGGACATCGAGGGTTTCGTCGCCGATGCCGGGGGGCATGTCGAGGATGAGGTAGTCCAGTGGCCCCCAGCGGGTGACGGCGAGGAGTTCGAGGATCAGGTCGGTGACGGCCGCGCCGCGGAGGGGAGCGGGTCTGTCGTGGGTGAAGAGGACGGGACTCATGTATGAGAGGTCGTTTATTTTTGGTGGGATGAGGCCTTTGTCCTCGGTGGGGGTGAGGTGGCTGGCGCCGAGGATGAGGTGGGTGGAGGGGCCGTAGACGTCGAGGTCCATGAGGCCGACCCGGTGGTGTTGTGCGAGGGTGAGGGCGAGGGTGGCGGCGACCATGCTTTTGCCGACGCCGCCTTTGCCGCTGGCGACCGCGATGACCCGCTTGATTTTTTGGAGTCGGGTGTCGATGATGTGGGGTCGGGGGTCCATTTTTTTAGTCTCCGGTGATGGTGGCGAGGGTGACGCCGCGGCCGGTGAGGATGTGGTAGTCGGGGCTGCCGCAGTGGGGGCAGCGGACGTAGCTGAGGGCGGCCTCGGGGATGAAGTGGATCGCCTCTGCCTCGTCGCTGGTGAGTTTTTGTTTGATGTCGGCGAGGCTCCAGTGCTGGCGGCAGGCGGTGCAGGAGAAGGTTGTTGCTTCGGTTCTGAAGCTGAATCTCGTTGCGGTGAAACGGGGGCGTTCCTTGGCGAGTTCTTTGAGCGCGAAGCGTAGGATGCCGCGGTCGATGTTTTGGAGTTCGCCGAGGTTGATAGTGATTCTGCTGATTTTCTTGAAGTGTTGGTCGGCCGCGGTGGTTTCTGCGGCGGCGAGGATTGATTCGGCGAGGGCCCATTCATGCATGGGGGGTCGGTGGTGGATACTTCGCGGGGGTTTTTAAGCGCTTCCACCGAGGTGGTTTTCTCTTAGGAGGGAAGGCTCCGGTACTTCCGAATGAAAAAAAATGCCAAAGAAGCCGTATTTTCTCGGAGAGAATGATTCCTGATTTCTTCAGCGTAATCATCACCCGCAGGTCATTCTTGTTCTTATCACTTAGGTATAGCATCATTAGTTCAAAAAATTCAATAAAAACATATCCTTAGAAATCAGAAGCATTAACACGGTATAAACGCATGTCGACTTGACGTAAACAATAGAAAACGGGATTGAATTTAGGTTTTTTCTTGTAGTATATAAATCTATCATTGTTTTTGATGCAAGTATTGACATGGTTTTGAGACAAAAATTGATCATGGTTTTTTTGTGCGAAAGCAAAAAAATAAGAAAGAGAGCGAATGGATGTTCTATGGAAGTATGTTGTCGATTTTAGCTATCTATGATTGGGGTGGTAGAACAAAAGGACCGATAAAATAAACACGTTCCCAATATTCATACACATATTCATCAGGCACGGACATGTTAATTTCAACAGTTCCTACACCTATGCCGATGGGTATCGTTTTTATTTTGGTTGATGCTCCTGGCGCAAGCGTTATGTTAGTACCACTCTTTGTTTTGCCAAGGAGAATCAGACCCAGAGTCATGTTTATGTTGTAGGTCCAATTTTTGATGGCCATTGTTGCGTTACCAGTATTTGTTATCACAATAGTGAAACCGAAACCGCCTTTGAAGTTGAAGGTGACATTCGTTGGGTCACCAATGGGTGCACAAGTGGTGACCGATTGTGTCGTATCGTTTCTTGCACTTACTGTCATACCAGTCGCAGTCAATAGCAATACTGCTATCACGGAAAAAACTCCAGCTTTCTTCAAAATAGTTCTTTCTCTCATATTCTTGCCTCCCCTGTTACATCAGGACATGATTAAATATATTGCACATTTATTTAAATGTTTGTAATAGATAAAAATTCAAAACAGAAGTATTAACACGGTTTTAATTCATGTTTTTAACAATTTTAATTCGGGTATCTTAATCTCAAAAGGCTTTACTGGCTCCCCGCGCCTCACCCCCCTGAACCCCTAGTGTACAAAAAGACAAGGACCGAAAACAACGTGACTGCGATATTCTACGAGCATTTTTCCACTATCCCCAAATAACAACCGGTATTAACCTCACCCCTGAAGGCCATCGTCCTCCATCTCTGCCGCCGGCGGGAGTTCGAGACCGACGACATCACCAAACAGACCACCTGCCCCCTCTACGGCTGCTTCCTCGCTGACAAAACTTCGATTGTCTTCACACAACCTTAACCCACCCCGAGTAGTTCGGCGATTCCCAAACATTTTCCACAAGGGTAAAAAGACCTGATCCTATCCCAATACTTGGTCATCATGCGCCTCGTCACCAAAGCCATCCTCGCCAGCTGCCTCATCATCTTCTCCATCACCTCGGCCGCCGTCACCCTCATCCTCACCAGCAGACCAGCCACCCAGCCCCTCGTGCAGAACCCCCCGGCCGCGAACACCACCTACAGCTCCTTCGAAACCTCCATGGACAACTGGACCGCCAACGGCACCGACCTGCTCGACCCCCCCATCACCTGGTGGATCACCCCCACAAGCAACCAGTCCTACGACGGCAACCGCAGCCTCGAACTCTACCTCAACAACCTCAACGACGCCGGCAAGATCTGGATCCAGAGAGCCATCCACGCACAACCCAACACCCAATACTACATCACCGTCACCTACCAGCTCGCCTCCATGGACTACGGCGTAAACGCCTTCACCATTATCACCGGCGTCACCACCCAGCCCCCCACAAAAGCCGACCTCACCTACCAAGACACCACCGACAACGGCCAAGACAACGGCACCCTCACCTGGCTCACGAAATCCTACGACTTCGTCACCACCACCGACACCGGTCTCCTCTACCCCGCCATCGGCGTCTGGGGCACCTGGGAGACCAACCGCACCTACTACCTCGACGACGTGACCGCCACCCTCCTCAAGATCGAGCCTGCGGCGACCTACCCGGTCATCGCAGGGAACTGGACCGCGACCTTCTACGACGTGGACGGCAACGCCACCCAAGTCGAGAACGCGACGATCACCCAGACCCGCGACCACGTGGAAATACTCCTCGAATCAGGGGAAAACATCAGCGGGATCCTGATCCCCAATGTGCTCGCCCACCCCGCGGAGCCCGCGGACTACATCATCTGGGTCAGTAGCGCATACCGCCGGGGGATAACCATTTACGTCACCAACGCCGACACCCTCACCGCTTCCACCTCCGACGGTGGAATCCTGTTCACCAGACCATAAGAAAGCACGGGAGCTGCCAGGAGAACGGAACCTTAATCAAACCGCTACCAGATTCCCACGACCATGCCACGCACACACGCACTCCTCGGTGTAGCCCTCCTCCTCGCTATCCTTCTCCTTTCTGGATGCACCCAGACCAACACCCAAGCCAACCCCCTCACCACCCTCGTAAGCAAGGCCAACCAGATCACCACTATCAACTACGACATGACCACCATCGTCACCACCGACACCATAGGCACCACCAATAACGTGACCCTCACCTCTCACTTCTGGCAAAAACCTCACTACATGAAACAACAAGAATACGTCGAAAATTATACGGCCACTTATATCAGTACCCCAAACGGCACCTACATGTATAACATCATGACCCACACCTGGGACAACTCTCCCATACCCATCCCCAACATTGTCGGCAACTGCACCAACCAGATGCTCACCGCCCACCTCACCCAGGTCGGCACCGACGTCATCGACGGCAAACAAACCACCATCGTTCAATACCAAACCGGCACACACGTGACCAACACCACCGTTCGCGCCTGGCTCTGGAACGACAACGGCCTTCCCCTCAAAATCGAATCCACCCCCGCCATCTTCGGCCCAAATATGACCACCACTGTTTTGCTGACCAACATCTCCTTCGACGATATCCCTGACGACGTTTTCGCCCTCAGCTAACCACGCCCCTCACTCTTACTCTTCTTCATCCGTTTTTCACGGGTCGTTTTACACCTCGATATATTATGCCCGCAGGACGCCCAAAGACATCAGGTGGCCTGAAAGGTTATATAGTGAGTTTTTTTATCTGCACCTTGTTTCATTGGTCGTGAAAGCCCCGTGGTGTAGCGGTTAACATAGGAGACTCTGGATCTCTTGTCAGCGGTTCGAATCCGCTCGGGGCTGCTGTCTACTCCTAGTGAGTCTGATGTGGGAGTCGGTGTCAGATGGGCGAACAGCAAGCGAGCAGGGATTTTATCCGGGAAATCATCGACGCGGACCTTCAGTCAGGGAAGTACCAGGGCCGCGTACACACCAGGTTTCCCCCAGAACCGAACGGCTATCTGCACATCGGCCATGCGAAGTCCATCTGCCTGAACTTCGGGATCGCCGAGGAGTACCACGGGAAGTGCAACCTGCGGTTCGATGACACGAACCCCGCGAAAGAGGAGGAGGAGTACGTCCAGTCCATCATCACCGATGTGAAATGGCTGGGGTTCGACTGGCAGGACCGGCTGTTCTACGCCTCGAATTACTTTGACCAGATGTACGCGTACGCCGAGGACCTCATCAAGAAAGGGAAGGCCTATGTCGACGACTTGACCGCAGACCAGATCGCTGACCTGCGCGGCACGCTCACCAAGCCCGGGATCAATGGTCCCTTCCGCGACCGCTCCATCGAGGAAAACCTCTCCTTGTTCCGCCGCATGAAGGCGGGGGAGTTCCCGGACGGCTCCAAGGTCCTGCGTGCGAAGATCGACATGAACCATCCGAACCTGAACTTGCGGGACCCGGTGATGTACCGCATCCTGCATGCGACGCACCACAACACGGGGGATAAATGGTGTATCTACCCGATGTACGACTGGGCGCATGGGCTGGAGGATTCCCTTGAGCGGATCACGCATTCCATCTGTACGCTGGAGTTTGAGAACCATCGGCCGCTGTACGATTGGTTCCTGGACGCGCTCGGGGTGTATCATCCGCAGCAGATCGAGTTCGCACGGCTGAACCTCACCTTTACGGTGATGAGCAAGCGGCTGCTGCTGCAGCTCGTCGAGGGGAAGTACGTCAACGGGTGGGACGACCCGAGGCTGCCGACGATCTCCGGGATGCGCCGGCGCGGGTACTCGCCCTCGGGGATTCGGTTGTTCTCCAAGCGCATCGGGGTCGCGAAGTTCAACAGCATCGTCGACTACGAGTTCCTGGAGCACTGCATCCGCGATGACCTCAACAGGGCGGCACCGCGGTACATGGGTGTGCTGCGGCCGTTGAAGGTGACGATCGAGAACTATCCTGAGACGACCGAGGAGGTCGAGGCGGTCAACAACCCCGAGGACCCGTCCATGGGGTCCCGACGGATCCCGTTCTCCAAGACCCTGTTCATCGAGCAGGAGGATTTCATGGAGCAGCCGCCGCCGAAGTTCTATCGGCTCGCGCCCGGCCGCGAGGTCAGATTGCGGTACGCGTACTTCATCACCTGCAAGGATGTCGTGAAGAAGGATGGTCGGGTCGTGGAGTTGCGCTGTACGTACGACCCGCAGACCAAGGGTGGGTACGCCCCGGACGGCCGCAAGGTGAAGTCCACGATCCATTGGGTCTCTGCCCGGCATGCGGTGGAGGCGGAGGTCCGGCTCTACAACAAGCTGTTCACGGTACGCGACCCGCTGGATCAGAAGGGGGCGGATTTCAAGGAGTTCCTGAACCCGCGGTCTCTTGAGGTCCTGCATGGCTGTAAGGTCGAGCCGACGGTCCGTCACTGCAAGCCATTGGACCGGTTCCAGTTCGAGCGGCTGGGGTATTTCTGCGTGGATCCGGGGTCGACTGCGACGCGTTTGGTGTTGAATCGGTCGGTGGAGCTGCGGGATACCTGGGGGAAGATCCAGGGCGCGGCGGGTGCTAAACCTTAAAATCCTGTGGCTGTTTTCCCTTGCTGCGTGGAGCCCCGTGGTGTAGTGGCAACATTTTGGCCTTTGGAGCCAACGTCGGCGGTTCAAATCCGCCCGGGGCTGTCTAATAATTATTGTACAATGAAGCGGGGGGGTTGACGCGGATCAAGCCGGGAACTCCTTAGGGACTAGGGGGAATTAGGAAGAACAGAGAAGAGACTCGAAAAGAAAAGGAGGGGAGGGGGGAAGGTCCTCTGGCTTACTGGTGGACCACGATCTGCCCGCCGTCGATGATCTGGTCTTGGTTATTGTCATAGATTAGGGTGCCGATCGCCTTGTCCCAGATCTTGATGCGGAACTGGTCCCCCCTGTTCCCGTTATCGACTCCGGTGAGCATAAACGCATAGTCGCCGTCGCCGTTAATGGTGCCGTTCCCCTTGTACCGGGCCCGGTTCCCCGTCACGATCAACCACTCGTAGTCCGTGGAATGGAAGTTCAAGCTCGCGACATGCAAATTGAACTCGGTCTCACCCGAGGGGATCTGCTTGCCTTTGTGATACTTGGCGTTGAACCCGAAGTTCGCCTGGCCGGTCAACGTCAGGTTCAACCGGTACGCACCGGGCGGTGAGAGGATCCAGCCGCCGCCCGTCACAAACCCGGTGCCCGGCAGCGGATTCGGCTCAAACACGACCACGTAGTAGTACGAACCGGAACACGAGCCGTTATCATCATCCGTGATCTCGACGAAGACCGGGTACACTCCAGGGTCGCTGTAGACATGAGTCCCGGTGACCGTCTGGACCCCGCTGGGCACCTGATACGTCGTCTGCGTGCCATCGCTCCACGTGAACACCGCCTGGAACGAATCAGCCGAGAGGACGCCGCTGCGGTCATCCCCATCAAAAAATGAGACGAAGATATAGACCTCAGAGCCGACCTCGACGGGATACGCCGGCCCCGTGATGGACTCGATGACAGGATACACGTTCATGATCCGGACAGCGGCAGTCGCATCCGAGATCGACTGCCCATCCGAAACCTGGACCTGGCACGTCCCCGTGAAATCATCCAACCACTGATACAACGCGTCCGGCTCCGACGACCAGGACGTATCAAAGACCCCGTCGCCGTTGAAATCCCACCGGTACTGCAACGCATCATGGTCCGGATCGAACGACCGCGAGGCATCAAAATACAGGACATTGCACTCGTACCCCACATAGGGGCCACCAGCATCGGCGATCGGCGGACTCTGGGCACCCACAGGATAGATGCCCACAAGAAACAGAGCCGCTATGATCGTACATACGACAACTCCACGGGCTTCCCTCATACAAAACATCTCTCCCAGTACCCTCTTCTGTCATCCCAGCAATAAAAACACTGTGAGGAAAAACGGCACAACGCACAAATCAGCAAACCCAAAAATCTACCACGAAGGCTATTTTAAGCCCCCCACCCCTACCCCGCATCGATACCCATGCTCCTCTCCGACCAATCCATCACGCGCCTCCTCAAAGAGAAGAAACTGCGCATCACCCCCAAGCCGGTCCTCAAATCCGCCTCCATCCGCCTCCACCTCTCCGACCAGTTCGCCAAACCCGCCGGACACATCCTCACCCAACCAAGCTACATCCTCGAACCCAAAAAACTCATCCTCAGCTCCACCCTCGAACGCATCACCATGCCCGACGACCACGCCGGCCTCTACGACGGCTCCACCACCCTCGCCCGCTTCGGCATCACCTCACACATGGGCAGCATGCTCATCAGCCCCGGCGCCGAAGGCAACCTCACCCTCGAGATCTTCAACGCCTCAGACACCGCCTTCACCCTCAAAGAAGGCATGCGCATCGGCCAACTCCTCATCCTCAAAATGGACGCCCCCTCACGACACCCGCAGCCGACCATCTCCGCGTACACCGGCGACCTGCACAACGGCCTAGTCCTCCCAGACCGACAGACCGCCTACCGCATGTACCAAAAAAACAACAAAGAAAAAAACAGAGACTAGAACGTCAGCCCCGTCAACGTCTTCGTATCAAGCACGCCGGTGATCGACCGGATCCGGTTGACGATGATCGTCCCCAGCTCCTCAAAATCCTTCGCCTCGATCTTCGCGATGAGATCGTACTCGCCGAACAGCGGATGCAGCTCGATGATCTGCGGCAGCTTGGTCAGCTTATTGTACACCTCATGCTCATGCGCAGGTGCGACGTGGATCAAAACAAACCCAATAGCCATAGACCGGTTCTCCTAGTAGGTTACTCCGGCCCCGTCAACGCCCCAAGACTATTTAATTATATCCATCACAGCGACAAAAAAAAACAAAAAAACCGAAGGCTACCAGACCCGAACACACCCACGACTACCGCGACGGCTGAACCTCGCCTTCATCCGAACTCGGCTCCTCGACCTGCGCCAGCTTACAGCTCTCGCAAATCCCCTCTTGCTCTTCCTCGGGCTCCAACTCGTCGCCACACACACTACAGTACTGCGTCATACGTATTGCCGCTCCAACGTTAGACGTTTGTAGAGTACCCTACTGCCTGGCAATACCATGGCTCTATATAAAACCTCGGGGGAAACCCATCACCACACACCACCGCCCGCGACCACTCCAACCAAAAAAAAATCATGCACAAGTAACCACCCACCACGCGATCATCCGCACACAAAAAAACAAAAAATCACGCCTCATCGTTGCAAACTTTTTTTAACTGGTGAGCAATATAGGGTACGCAGCAAAGACCGCAAAGGACATAGGGAGTTCACTAAAAATGGATGTCTCGGACCTCCAAAAAGACGAGGAGCCACCACCCGCCAAGGGTGTCGGGGGAACACTGTTTACTCAAGCACGCAACCTTGAGTCTCTCTTGGGTTTTGGCAACATCTACCTGAAATTCGAAGGCAGCAACCCAACCGGAACCCAAAAAGACCGTATTTCTCAATACCACGTCACCAAGGCACTGCGCGAAGGCTACGACACCGTCACCGTCGGCACCTGCGGCAACTACGGCGTCAGCCTCGCCTACTTCGCCAACCTCGTCGGACTCAAAGCAAAAATCCTCATCCCCGAAAAATACACGATGGCACCACACCGCCGCGAAACCCTCAACTCATTCGGCGCCGAAATCCTCACCGACTACGACAAATACGAAGACGCCGTCGAAGCCAGTCGACACCTCGCCAAAACCGAACACTACTACGACGCAAACCCAGGCAACGGCAACGAAGGCTGGCGCGGCTACATGAGCATCGCCACCGAAATCTACCACCAACTCGGCCGCTGCCCCACCGCCGTCGCCACCCCCGTCGGCAACGGCACCACCCTCGTCGGCATCTACCACGGCTTCAAACAACTCCTCGACCAAGGCAAGATCGACCACCTCCCCTACCTCGTCGGCGCCAGCACGCCTGGCGGCAACCCCATCGTCCGCGGCTTCAAAACCGGAGCCTCGAAAACCGAAGACCTCAACCCCGACGACCTCCACGAAACCACCATCAACGAACCACTCATCAGCTACCACTCCTACGACGGCGACCACGCCCTCAACGCCATCTACCAAACCAACGGCTGGGCAGACTACGCTAGCGACAACACCATGCTCAAATTCCACCGCCTCCTCCTCGACATCGAAGGACTCAGCGTCCTCCCCGCCTCCACCAGCCCCATCGAAGCCCTCATCAAATTCAAACAACACCGCGTCCTCAACTCCGACTACGTCATCGTCCTCACCGGCAGACGATTCCGCTAAAAAAAACAAAAGCCTGAGGACTTTTCCAACAAAAAAAATGGGGAGCAACCACCACATGGACCGACCACGCGCCATCGTGTACGCAGACCGGCTCTACACCACCACCGACGGCAAAACCGCCCACGGCCTCATCCGCTACTGCCGCCGCTACGACATCACCGCCGTCGTCGACACCACCCTCCCACCCGGCGACGCCGGGCAACTCCTCGACGGCACACCCAACGGTATCCCCCTCATCCCCTCACTACAAACCGCCATCGACCAGACCAACTCAGACACCTTCATCATCGGCGCCGTCTCCGAAGGCGGCATCCTCCCCACCGGCTACGAACACGCCGTCGAAACCGCCCTCACCCACGGACTCAACATCGTCTCCGGCCTCCACGAATTCATCTCCGACAAACCCCACTGCGTCAGCCTCGCCAAACGACACCACTGCACCATCACAGACATCCGCAAAATCTACCGCGACCACAAACGCTTCTACACCGGAGAAATCACCAAAATCCCGGCCACTCGCATCGCCCTCCTCGGCACCGACTCCGCCATCGGCAAACGCACCATGGCCGTTATCCTCGTCAACGAACTCCGCAACCATGGCTACACCGCCGACATGATCTTCACCGGACAGACCGGCTGGATGCAAGGCTGGCCCCACGGCGTCGTCCTCGACGCCCTCATCAACGACTTCATCAGCGGCGGCATCGAAGGCGCCATTCTCGACTCCTGGAACGACGACCACCCCCAATACATCATCATCGAAGGACAAGGCAGCCTCGTCCACCCCTTCTTCCCCGGCGGCTTCGAAATCCTCACCGCCGGCCGCGTCCACGGCTTCTTTCTCATGGACGCCCCGGGCCGCCCCCACCTCGACGGCTTCCCCGACTACCCTATGCCCGACCCCCAACGCGTCGTCTCCATCGCCGAGCTCATCACCGAAAAACCCCTCCTCGGCATCGGCCTCAGCCACGAACACCTCACCCCAGCTGAGATGAACACCCACAAAACCCATTACCATGAACGATTCCACGTCCCCGTCATAGACCCGCTCCGCGACCAGGCAGATAGCATCGTCGACGCCCTCGAAACCTTAACCATGAAGGTGACCTAACTATGGACTTTGTCTGCTTCAAAGACATCTCCCTTTCAGAGCCAGACCTCGTCAAGAACACCGCGACCACGACCGTGACCCTGCTGACCAGAAACAAACAGAAATTTTCCTTCGATCTGATCCTGCAGTACCAGGACCCGATTGCCCCTGAGCATCTCCCCCTGCTCCGTCTCGCCTTCTGCATGCCGTTGCTCAACTACGGCCTGTTCACCGAGCGGTTCACGTTACAATTCCCCGTCAGCTCGGCAGACCTCGGTCTGCTCAACGACCTCAACACGGTCTTCTGCAGCGAGACCTACATCCATGAGCTGGTGAAACCCACGGCAGACTACCTGCTTCCTGGCTACCAAGTTCCTGAGGAGGAGGCCACCGCTGCGGCGGCGCAACCAAAGTCCCAGTTCATCCCTGCGAGCATCAGCATGGATGCCCCTCTGCAACAAAATTTTAATAACAAGCGCTGCGGAATCTTATCCAGCGGCGGTAAAGAGAGCCTCACGACCTACGGGATGCTCAAGGAAATGGGCATGGACGTCCACCCGCTCTACGTCAATGAGAGCGGCGGACATTGGCGCACCGCGATGACTGCCTATCGGTACCATCAGCAGACCGAGCCGAACACCAATCGGGTGTGGACGAACGTGGACCGATTCTACCTTTTCATGCTTGACCATCTGCCGTTCATCAGGAAGGATCATCGGCAGATCCGGGCGGATGTCTATCCCATTCGCATGTGCATCTTTCCATACTATGTCTTCTCTTTGATGCCTCTATTCTCTGAGCGCCGGATCGGCAATCTCCTCCTCGGCAGCGAGTTCGACGATTTACGGATAACGCCGTCATTCAAGGGGCTTGTTGACTATTACGGCGTCTATGATCAGGATGTCGCGTTCGACCAGCGGATGAACCTGTGGTATAACCGGCGGATGTCGGGGCTGGTCCAGTGGTCCGCGCTGCGGTCCGTGACTGGGTTGGTTGTCGAGCGGATCTTGTTTTCGCGGTACCCGGAGCTGGCGAAGAACCAGCGGTCATGCCACTCGTGCCACATCGAAGGGGAGAAGGTCATGCCGTGTGGTACGTGTTCGAAGTGCATGGGGGTTCTGTTGTTCCTCTCAGCCAATAAGACTGACCCGCGGCTCATCAATTATACGGATGAGGCCATTGAATTGTTCCCTATGCGGGTGAAGTCAGCGAACCTGAAGCTGGATCAGGATGAGAAGGAGCAGTCGTTTTTCCTGATGCAGGGTGGCGGTGGTACGGAAGTCCACAGCTTGGACCATGTGGAGCGGATTCATGAAGGGCCGACATGCAGCATGTCGTATGTGCCGGAGCAGTTCCGTGAGGGGCTGCTGTCGATTATGGAGGCACACACGAGGGGGTATTGTGTGCTGCAGAACGAGGAGTGGGTGTCTTCGAATCAGGTGAGGTCTTTGACCATGCGGAAGGCGTCGCGCGAACCGTGATGGGAGAAGATGTAGTAGTTGGGGAGGAGCTCGGTCTTTCGGTAGCCTGCCTGGTAGTAGAGGGCGAGGGCGGGGGCGTTTTGTGTGGAGACTTCGAGGCGGATGCGACGGACGCCGTGGGCGTGCATCTCGGTCTCGGCGGCGGTGAGGAGCTGGCGGGCGATGCCGCGGCGTTGGTGGGCGGGGTCGACGTTGATGGTTTCGATGCCGGCGGTTTTTGATCCGTGGCGGTAGAGGATGATGACGAAGCCGCGCAGCGTGGTGTCTGTGGTTTCGACGAGGACGGTGCTGTGGGCGTGGGTGAGGAGGTAACGGAGTTGTCTACGTGAGTAGGCGAGGGGGCCGGGGAAGCAGGCTTGTTCGAGTGCGATGATGGCGGGGAGGTCCGCAGGGGTGGCTCTTCTGATGGTGCCGGTGGTGGCGGGTGGCATTGTGGTTGGTCGGTGGGTACGGTGAGAAAAGTATTTAAAGACGTTTATGGTATGGGGTGGTCAAACCGTTGAAAACAGAGTCGGCGTTTTGTCGCCAAGCCTTTTGGTGAACAACGAGTCCTGATGTTCCGTTTTCCAGTTTAAAGTGATTTCTTATGATGTCACAGAAAAGAAAATTCAATGAAGAAAGTGAGTGTTTGAAAGAGAGTATTCAAGGTATTGTGTCGTTTTATGATGTGCGGAAGGGTTTTGGGTTCATCCGCGGTGAGGATGGTCAGCGGGTGTTCGTCCATAAATCCGTGCTGCCGTTTTGGACGATTTTTCTTGAGAAGGGGGATCGCGTGACGTACTGCGTTTCGGAGTCGAAGCGCGGTCCGGTCGCGACGAACCTTGCGGTCAAGGAGAATTAAGTCGACTTCTTTTCTTTGTTTTTTTGTTCGTCTTTCCTCATCAGGTACTCGATGAGGCCAGGGGTGATGATGGGTTTTCCCTCCAGGATCGGGTAGCCGAAGGGCAGGATGGTGGAGTGGACGGCGTCGTGGGTGATTTCGACTTCGTAGGCGATCTCGATGTCTTTGATGCGCAGGCCGAGGGCGACGGCCTTGGCGACGAGGGCGGCGCCGTCGATGGTGAGTTGGATGGGGCCGATGTGGCGGGTCTCGAAGGATGAGTGGTCGCTGATCAGGGTCTTGGTGCGGCCGCGCGGGTTCTTGTAGCCGAGGATCCCGCCGATGACGATGGCATGCAGCCTGGTGAAGTCCCGGGTTGACAGGGGTGTGGTGGCTTTGGGGTCGAGGATGATGCAGCGGCGGCCTTTGAGGTGGGTGTTGACGGGCTCGCGTGTCACGTGGCCGATGGTGAGGAGCTTCGTTGTGGCTGTCTTGCTGCTGACGTTGGTGAAGAGAACGTCGGGTTCCCAGATCGTGGCTGCGTGCCGGTATTCTAGGAAGAGCCAGTCGGAGAGGCCGCGTTCGCAATGCTCGACGGCCAGGAGGGTGCTCATGATGGGAGGCGTGTACGGCATCTGGGTATATAAGGATTGGACTGGGGGGAGACGGTGAGGGAATCTGAATTATTTCTTTTCCTGGGTTTTGTGATGAGAACATCTTTTAAGGGTTGTCGGCGTTTCCTTCATCTAGACCTCTATGGAGCCGGTCACCGTCTTCCTGCTCTCCCTGGCGAGCCTCGTGATCATCGGCATCGGGGCGCTGCCGTTCCTCTTCATCATCGGGTACTTCCAGACACGCAGGGAGGAGAGACCGACTACGACGCCGTCGGTCTGCGTCATTGTCCCCTGCAAAGGGAAAGGCGAAGGTCTTCGGGAGAATCTTCAGGCGCTCTGCCGTCAGAAGTACCCTGCCTATCGCCTCCTGTTCGTCTTGGATTCCCCGCAGGACCCCGCGTTCCCGGTTGTCAGCGAGGTCATCCAGGGCCTCGCGCATACCCGCCTGGAGTACGCCGTGCCGGTCCCCGGGACGAGCGGGAAAATCTCGGCGCTACTCACGGGCATCGATCGCAGTGCGGATGCCGAAATTCTCGTCTTCGCCGACTCTGACATCCGGCCGCATCCAGACTGGCTCACCGACCTCGTCGCTCCGCTGACCGATGCGAAGGTCGGTGCCTCCACGGGTTACCGCTGGTTCTTTGCGACGAACCTGAAATCCGCGTTAATCTCCACCTGGAGCCTCTCCACGGTCAGCGCCATGTTCTATCAGATCACGACCTTCGCTTGGGGGGGATCCACGGCCGTGCGAAAATCTCTGTTCCAGGAGCTGGGGATCGCCACGCGCTGGCGGCAGGGCCTCTCCGACGATCTCATCCTGACGCACGCGATGAAGAAGGCAAAATACAAAATCCGGTTCGTCCCCCAGTGCGTGGCGGAAAGCCCAGCGGAGCCGAGCATTCGGAATTTCATCCAGTGGGGCAGCCAGCAGCTCACCTGGATCCGCTGGTACAGCCTCCCCGCCTGGATCATCTATTACCTAGGCGTGTTGTTTGTGACCGCGGTCCTGGCCATGGATGCCGTCCTGTTCGTATTGGGGGACACGGTGTTCGGCATCTTTTTCCTTGCGACCATCGGCCTAGAGATAATCTACGGCTGGATCGGGCTGCTGACGTTCCAGCGGCTGATGCGATACCCAGCGGAGAAATTCAGGTACAGGATCTGGTACGGGCTGCTGGCGCCGATCGCGTTCCTCTTGTATGCCTACAACGCGGTGGTCTCCAGCGTCAAGCGGGAGATCCGCTGGTGCGGGAAGACGTATCGGAAAAAAGACCTGGCGGACCTCAAGGCGAGTTAGGGGATGGTGTAGCCGAAGGCGTCGCAGTACGGCCGCATGACCCGCTTGATGTACGGGGCAAGCTTCTGGATGGTGGGGTCGATGGGGACGTCGCGGGGGCTGATGAGCGTTGAGGCGTCGAGGTCGGTCGGCGGCTCGCCGAGGGCGGTGAGGATCTTGTCGAGGGTCTGCTGTGGGCGGCTGCAGAGCTGTTCGTAGGTGATGGAGACGTAGTCGCGTGCGGGGAGTTTGGCGATGTTGGTGAGGTAGTAGCGGGTCGCCTTCGCGGCGGTGGCGGTGAGGGCGACGGCGCCGAGCTCGGGTGCGTCAAGGAAGACGGTGCGTAGCGGGAGGTGGAGGAGTGGGTTGTCGCTGGATTGTTGGTAGTGTCGGGCGAGTTGTTCGGTGTACGGGTTTTTGGTGCGGACGAGGTGCTGCCAGGCGTTGAGGGTGGAGCTGAGGGTCTTGAGGGGGTGGCGGTGGATGAAGACGAAGCGGGCGGTGGGGAAGGCGGCTTTGAGGTAGCGGAAGTTGGGGAAGTCGTACGGGTTTTTGAGGAGGAGGGGGCGGGTGTTCTGGGCGGTGTACTGGATTTTCTTGCAGAGGGTGGTGAAGAGGAGGAGGGTGCGGGGGGTGAGGTTCATACGGATGGTCTGGTGGCCGAGGAGGAAACCGTATTCTTCGGGGAAGTCGGCGGTGAGTTGGAGGCGGTCGATGCCGCGGTCGGTCTGTCCTTTGGCGTGGAGGAGGGCGGTGAGGTCGGTCTTCGCCTGGTCTGTGGTGTGGGTGTGAAAATGGGTGAGGAGTTCGTGGTAGCGGATGAGGTGGTATGCGGTGATGGGGTTGAAGCGGTCGGTGGCGGTGAGGGTCTTGTAGAGGATGCTGGTGCCGCTGCGGTGCAGGCCGAGGATGAAAATCGGGGTGAAGCCGACGGTGTCGAGGTCGTTGAGGTAGGGGTGGTCAGGGTCTTTCTGGGGCATGACTGGTCCTTTATCTCGGTCTGGGGAAAGAAGGGGTCCGAGGTATTTTAATCCTCAGGCTTGGTGGAGCCGGGGGCGTTTGCACCAGGAGCCGCTCGAGCGTCCATAAAATGAAAGCATGCCTGGCTCCACCCATTCTTGATGAGCGGGCAAAAAAAACCAAGGGAGGACTAGATAAAAAGGAGAATAATTATATAAATATAGCAATAATACTTTTAGAGGTGGACATGGCGTCAGCATCACCGCGAGGACGGCTCTGGATAGCCTTTACGCTCCTTCTCCTTACGACAAGTACACTTACCGCACAGCCACCCTCACCGCACACCGCCATTGAAACCCTCCAGTACAAACAGCTCCTCACCCTCCCCATCGACACCGGCAACGCCACCGCCGCCGACCAGCCCATCGACATCCGCGTCACCTTCACCAACCCCTGCTGGGCCATCAACGACACCCACACCTCCATCCGCGTCGCCGCCGACGACGGCACCGGACCCCAAGAAATCGACTCTCAGGCCTACGACCTCCAACACACCGACGACACCCACGTCAGCGCCTGCAGCCTCGTCTTCCTCATCCCAGAACCCACCACCAGCAACACCAAATTCTACGTCCTCTACAACCCCACCGAAACACCCCCCGCCGACTACCCCACCCACATCACCGTCGAAGACACCCACTACTTCTACGAACCCATCCCAGGCCAGACCATCGACTTCGACTACTACGGCATCCGCCAAGACGGCTACGTCGTCTACACCGTTGTCCAAAAAGGCCAGCTCCTCGGCAACCCCATCGCGCTGGCCGCCATCAAATTCAAACCCAACTCCACCGCCGTCGAAACCTACAACCTCGACCAACTCGCCGACTTCGACCTCCGCTACGGCGTCCCAGGAACCCCGGACTACATCGGCACCGCCTTCGCCACCGACATCAAAAAAACCATCCTCGTCACCGGCACCCTCATGGCGCGCGTCCGCCTCACCTGCACCAGCCCGCAAGGAGAAATCGCCTCAGACAACATCTACACCTACTACTACAGCCCCACCACCACAAAACGAATCACGGTCGACGCCCACCACACCATCCTCAAACCCATCACCATCCCGGACCCTTCCATCCAAGACGGCCTCTACGCCGGCATCGTCTCCATCAAAGCCCGTAGCGCCTCTATCCAAAAAATGAACGTCGGCGACATCCTCCCCAGCCTTTCCGTCTACACCACCGATGGCACCATCCAAAACTACACCGTCCCCACCAGCCCCCAGAGCACCACCCCGGAGATCGTCCTCAGCCCCCAGGACGACATCAACCTCGGCCCACAAGCCTGGATTAGTCTCCAAGACCCGGCCACCGGCAAACTCCACAGCATCATCTTCAGCGCCACCACCGGCATCACCAACGGCACCGAAGACGGCCTCCAAGTCCGATCTTGGGCCAAACAAAACGTCAAACTCCCCGGACTCGAAGCCGACTCAGGAACCACCGCCCTCTCCAGAACCGCCTACCACAACGGCAACCACCTCACCACCATCGACCAAGGAAACACCTACCACTACAAGGCCGAGTTCCTCACCATGGAAAAAACCAGCACGACACCCATCGGGGAGGAATCCACCCTCTATCAGCACCTGATCCAAACCGTCCCCATCTTCCGGGAAAACACAACCGCAACCGAAAAGAAAACCACACGCTACAACCTGACCGTCTACGTCCGCCACGCCCCCTCCGTTCCCCTCGGCTCCCTCCTCTCCGCCGCCCTCGGCAAGAACCTCTCCTACATCTACGCCGAACTCTACCAACAGACCACTTTCCGTTCCTCAGGCACCGTCGGACGCCTCTCCCTCGGCGCCATCTCCCTCAACTTCTCCGGCACGAACCTCCGCCAAAAACTCCAGATGATTCTCGGCATCTTCGACTTGAAAAACTCCTCCTTGCACAAGAAGATCAGATTCCCCAACCTCGACCTCGGCACCTACGTCATCAAAATCTACCGCGAAAACCCCCGCCACGCCAAAGAACACCAATACATCGGCGTCGCCGTCGTCAACCTCACACAAGACACCACCATCCACATCCGCTGCCGCTCTCAAGGCACCATCACCGTCACGCTCAACGACCAGACCAACACCCCGGTTCCCAACGCCTACTGTACCTTTACGCTCGACGACGCAACCATCGCCGAGGCCGCCACCGACCAAAACGGCACCGCCCGCCTCACCGCCCCCTGCTCTCCTCTCAAACCGTACCGACTCGCACTCAACTATCGGGGGTTTCAAATCGGCACCAAAACCATCCGTCTCACCACCCTCCGCCACTTCATCGCCATGAAAACCTCCTTCACCCTCCAACGCTACCGCCTCAGCCTCACCACCACCGACACCTGGGGCTTTCCCCCCGCCGTCGACCTCAACCCTGCCCTCACCAGCGGCGACATGACTCAACCCACTGCCATCCATGCGACCACGACCCAGGCCGGCGCCTACCAGTTCGCCGACATCCCCCCGGCCCCCTACCGCCTCAGCCTTTCCTACAAGACCTTCAAAGTCGACCGCAATCTCACCATCGACAAAGACACCACACTTGCCATCGTCTTCCCCGCCGAATTCCCCATCAACCTGACCCTCTACGACTCCTACGCGAACCGACTCTCCCACGGCAGCGTCAGCGTCCAACGCCAAGAGAAGACCAACACTACTGAGATCACCCTGGACGGCACCGCCACCATCAGCATTCCTCCGGGCGACTACGAACTCCTCGTCCAATCAGGACAGGAAACCATCGCCCAACAGCAAGTCCAGGTCCGAGGGGAGAAATCCCTTGACCTCGTCACCACCCAAGGGTCGACCCTGCATGCCCTGTTAACCGCCCTCGGCATTGCCGTCGCCATCGGCGCCCTCGTCTTCTTTCTCTGGAAACGCCGACCGAACCCGACCTTGAAGATCGCCACCGTCGGCCTCCTCATCATCGCCCTCGCATCCCCCTGGTGGGTCCTCAACGGCCAGACCGGCGTGGTCTCGACTACCACCAACACGCTCGTCATCCCCCCGCAGATCGTGACCATGACGAAGGCGACGAACGCCATCGGCGGCGAAATCAGCGCGGTCCCCGCGGAGGTCACCATGGTGCTAGGGCTCTTGTCTTTGCTCGTCGGCATCGCCTGCGTCCTCCTCATCATTAGCCTGGTGGCCAGCCTACGGCTGAGGAAGACCACACTCATCTTTTCAATTCTGGCGGTGATCGTGATTTTAATGATCCTCGGCGTCTTCTACTACGCCTTTTCCCAAGTGACCCAGATCGGCGTCGGCAGCTTCATGGGTAGCGGCACGCTTGACGTCACCCTCCCCGGCGGCACCGAGCAGGTGAAGGTCCCCTGTTCATGGGGACCCGGCCTTGGCTTCTGCCTCATCATCGCCGCCGCCGTCCTCGCCCTGCTGACAATATTCGCACGAAGAATCCAGGGACGACTCACAAGGAAGGCAGAAGCTCCCAAAGATACGGTTCTAGAACAATAGCAAATAATCCTTCAATACCCGAAATACCCTTTTTTAAAGAAAAAATGTGTAGTTATTTTTTCTTGACGTAAATTCTACCGGTATCGCCATCAATTGTAACCTCATCGCCTGTGGATATTTTGTCGAGGGCTCCGTGTACTCCAGTGACTGCAGGAATGTGATATTCTCGAGCCAGAATTGCACCGTGACAGAGAACGCCGCCGATTTCAGTTATAACACCGGCGATAGTAGAAAAATAGGGGGTCATTCCAGGATCGATAATTCGAGTAATCAGAATCTCATTCGCCTGGAGAGTGGGGAATTCATCGATGGCTGCAATTACACGGGCCTTCCCTTTAATGATTCCGCTACTAGCGGGTGTGCCAACTAGTTCTGGTTGGAAATCATCGAGTGCTGAATCGCCGCGTAAGAATTTTGGAGGAATCGTTTCCAGATTCTTTTTATACTCTTGTTTTGTTTGGCTGATTTGTTTGAGTACGTCCTGGTTTTCTCCAGTTAGAAGACTGCGAACGGTACCAATGCTGAGATAGAAGACATCCTCTTTTTTCTTTAACTTCTTTCTCTCAACGAGCATCTGTCCCATCGCCAGGTATAATGCTCGCATTCGAGAAATATGGAGGTCGAGGATGAATCGTTCATTTTCTCTAAAATTGATATACTTGACTGTGTAGGATAGGAGGATTTTTACCAGAAGATATTTGCCTATCGTCAATTTTTTTAGACGCTGTATTGCTTCCTGCTGCGATGGAGAAGAGAGAGTATTTTCTTCAAGATCGGTGCGTGATTTCTTCGTGATGTTTTTGATATTGTCAATCACGAGCGATGGTTGTTCATTCCATCGAGGGTACAGAGGGTCTCTGGTGAATGATCGATGTCCATAGTCCGTTAGGAACTGGCCGAAGTCTTGAGAAAATGAGGGATGCTGTGGGAGATGCTGAAGAATGTATCCAGTTTCATGGGTGAATAGCTCAGTAAGGCTCTTGCCCTGTTGTACCTGTCGCGCTAGTGAGGCGAGCGTGGTGTTTGTCTCTGTGGTTCTATTGGACGTTTCTGTAAGTAACGTGTAAAGGAAAGAGGAGTCGTGAAGCCAACGTTTGAGAAGCCCTTCTAACAAGGAGGTAAGAGTGAGACAGTGTCCAACTCCTGCAAAACTCAGCTTGAGATGCGGCGCAAACATGGTGTTGAGTTGAGAATACAGCGTTAGAAGGTCATGCGGGGTTGACGCAGAAGCAAGCTGCTTGTCAAATTCCGCTATGTATCGACGATATCCTTTTTCGAATTGCTGATAGGCTTGTGGTGTGGTGAAAAAAAGGACATCGGGAGATGTAAGAAGTTTCATAAATTCAAGGATGAGTTTTTGCTGTGGTGCATACGGGAGATTTGACAATTCCTCCTGCATGCACAGGGGAAAATTATTCCGGATGAGGCTGCGTCGGCAGAACCGGGGTAAATGCTGGATGTTGAAGAAATTCTGAAGAAAGGAGGTGGTGACGAAAAGATATCCCTGTTGCTGTTTCACGACATTAGTGCCCATTAATTCTGCACACCAGGAGAAAAATAAGGGAGACATGACGCCGGAGATGTACTCGTCGCCGAATGTGCGTGTCCAGAGTTGTTCAGGTGGCCGAATTGAAATCGGCCGTGTCTGAACAAAGAAAAGACGATTTTGTCCTATCACCCATTCGATGTCCTGGGGGCTTCCGAAGTGTCGTTCAATCTGCATACTTTTCCGAACGATTTCCTTTGCCGTAGGTTTCGGAAGAGTGGGGAATTGATTAAAGGGGACTGTTCTGATACCGTGCGGCCCCATGGTGATTTGTTGTGGCTGGTTGTTTTGTTTGATCTGTTGGAGCTGGAGGTTCTTCCTTTTGAAGATATATCTGCTCGGGGTGATTGTCCCTGAGACGAGGCCTTGTCCCAATCCGGCAATGGTCTCAATCACAAGGTATTGACTGACGAGGGGATCTTGAGTGAAGGTGACGCCGGAGAAGTCAGCGTTGATCATCTCTTGTACAATGACCGCGCCCAACAATGAACCTCGGTCATTGATGGTGTTCCGATAGGTGAGAACACGAGGGGCGAAGAGGGAAGCCCAGCAGGTTTTAATGGCATCGAGGAGCGCTGCCTCGGTTGTTATCCCAAGTGTGGTGGCAAGTTGCCCAGCGTAGCTCGCCTCGGGCTGATCCTCGGAAAGGCCGGAGCTGCGGACCGCGACGATGGACGCCTGAAGCTTTTGGTATGAGTCAATGATTTCTTTTTTTAGGCTTCGAGGCCATTGGCCATTCGTTATCCCCGCCTGTATTTGAGAGCACCTCTGCTCTGTCAAGCGATCTGGTGTTGATATCGCGTCAATTTTGTTGTATTCGAGGAAGAGTTGGAAACTTGAAATCGTCACGCAGAAGCCGTTTGGGACCGGCAGAAATGATGACAGTTCCCCAAGATGGGCTGCCTTTCTTCCGACGAGTGCTTCATCTGTACGCCGCACTTGATGGAGAGGAAGAATTAGAATTTTTTTTTGCGGCATAAGAACCCTTGAAGAAATCATTGTGCAATTTAAGAATTTTGTAATCAATGTTTATATACTCGCAACTATGCATGTCGCGAGAGTAAGTAATAATGCCACTCTCGTGATTTGAAGTGTTCTTTTCACATTCTTGGGATTAGAGACAGAATATCCAATTCCGAGAATCAAGAGAATGCTCGTGAGAACCATGCCAGGTAAATACCATGAATTGAACGTGTCTAATAGGATTGGGAGGGGGATGAAAAGCAGGGTCGTGCCCAAGAAATAGCAGCCGATATACACGGCATTTTTTTCTCCTATTTGCATGGGGAGGGTGCGTCGCTTTACGCGATCTCCTTCAACGTCTCGGACATCACGAAGAACTTCTCCCCCGAGTGTTTGGGGAAAGACAAGGACCGATATAATCAAGGCGGGGATCGGGTTATTGACGGCAAATCCGCCGCATACCGTAGCCCCTGCGAGGAACGCGACAAGGACGTTGCCAATGAATCCTTGGTCTTTTGTGACTTTTTCATAGAGGATACAGATTCCATACCCAAAAAGCACCATGATGAAAAAGGGGAGGTTAACGAAGGCGGCAATCACCAGCGCCATAGCACAACAAGAGAATGCGATTAATAATCCTTGGTTGGGGGTGAGTTCTCCGGATGGCAACGGCCGCTCTGAATGCACTATTCTGTCGACTTCAAGATCATAGTAATTATTGAGAGAGATGGCCCCGGCACACGCAAAGGTGATTGAAATTAAGGCGAACAGCACGGGGAGTGAAAAACTTGACAGCCCTGCACCAGCGAACGCTCCTGTGAAAACCAGAACGAGTATTGGCGCAAAACTTCGAATTCGAATAAAGTTGAGGAAGACTTTAATATGCCTTAGCAACGTAAGTAAGATTAAATCCCGATGGATATTTCATAGTTTCTATCAGGTTTATCATTCTCTGAAACCTGGGCCAGTGGCCTAGTGGTTATGACGTCGCGCTTACAACGCGGAGGCCGCCGGTTCAATTCCGGTCCGGCCCATCTTCTTTTCGCAATACGCGACAACACTTCGTCTCAAGGAATCACAGGGTCGCCCTCCACGATTGTTCTTCCGTGTCGCTTCACACCCCCTGAATCCTCTCCTGGAAAAAAGGCCTCGTAACATTCTTATCCGGGGATGGTTTTGTCCATCTGCGTAAGGTGTTTCCAGATGAAAACAAAGACTCTGCATCAGACCATCGTCTTCAAGGCGACTGCGCATGACCTCTACGAAGCGCTGATGGATTCGAAGAAGCATGCGGCGTTCACGGACTCGCAGGCGGCAATCAGCCGAAGGGTAGGAGGCAGCTTCAAAACCTACGACGGGTACGCGACAGGGAAGAATCTCGAATTAATCCCGGATAAGAAAATCGTGCAGACATGGCGGGCAGCGGATTGGCCGAAGGACCATTACACCACCGTGACCTTCCTGTTTTCAGAGAAAGGCGGCAAGACGACCCTTGAGTTCACCCAGACCGATATCCCGGCCGAGGCCTATCCGGAGATCCAGCAGGGATGGCAGGAATGGTACTGGGATCGACTCAAGGCCTACTTTGAACCTTCCAAATGACGGTTCCCTTGTACCACTTCCTTTAGTATCGTGTGCATACGGTGAAATTCAGCGGTCAGCTTTGCTTCCTGTATCTGGGTAGAACCGGGGGTTTTTTCTCTGAAAAACATTATAAATTTCATTCTCCATCAGGGAGGGAGTTGAAATCCGTATGGTAACTGCACAAGACATCCTTGATAAAGACGTGATTAAAAGAGACGCAAACGACATCTTCTCCCAAGTCATTAACTTGTTCAACGACACCGACGCTATTGTCATCACTGACCACGAGAAATACCAGGGTATGCTGCTCCAACGAACATTGTTGGACCCCAAAACAACATTAAAAACAAAACTACACACCTTGCTTTCCCACACCCAAAAACTTTCCTTAGATACACCCGTAGAAGAAATCGCTCGGGCCATGATCGAAAGCCACGTCTATACCCTCCCCGTCCTCGAAAACGAAACTATCATTGGTGTGGTCACCGCAGACAGCATCGTGAAAACACTCACAGAACAAAATCTTGGATCACAACCAATAAACACGATCATGTGCAGTGAACCACTCTCCATTAGCCCAGAGGAAACCATAGGGAAAGTCCTTCACCTGTTCCAACATGATAACGTCTTGTATCTTGCCGTGGTTGATCATTCTGTTGTTGTCGGCTCGATCACCATCAACACTATCATTAACAAAGTCATACATGCGCACAGCAACGTCGAGGGACGCTCCGACGTTGAATCAGAACGCCGGCAGAAACTGAACCTCCCGGCGAAAACCATCATGCAAGAACAGCCCTTACTTATACCGCCGGAAACCTCTATAAAAGATGCCCACGCCAAGATGCACAAGTTCGAACAACCAGGGATTCTCATCGGAAAAGACAACCACCTCTACGGCATCGTCACTCACCACGAACTGCTCGCACCCTACGGAGGATTCGACCGAGAAGAGACCATCGAGATCCAGTTCCACCATAACAACGACAAAGTCGAAGGGTTCGACAAACAAGAAACTGCAGACGTCCTCAGAGAGGAATTCCTCAAAAACTACGAAAAATATCTCGAAGTCGGCTACCTCCATGTCACCCTTGAACAACACAAGGAAACAAAACAAGGACTCCATCGCGTCGTCTGCGAAATGAAACTCTCTGGAAGACCCGGCATCTTCTATACCACCTCTGAGGGGTACGGCCCCATGCAAGCTATACAAAACGCGTATCGGGCCATCGAACATCAGATCAATAAAGTGAAAAGAACCTAGAGTACACAGCATTCCATGAGAGCCGTTAAGGGTCGACTCGTTCACCAGTAGAGAAAAGAATCAATGCACACACATAAATAATAGGCCACTTTTATCACGTTCATATGTACTTATACCTCATCTTGCTTATCGCATTCGTTCTTATTCCAAATAGTATTCTTCTATATCTCAACAGAGCCAAATTACAATGGAAAAACTTACTACTATCGCTCCTGATTCTCTTTCTCATCGGGTTCATCTGGGATCACCTCTCAGTCCAGATGGGAATATGGACCTTCTCTTCAAAAGAAATCGTTGGTACACTTTTCGGACTGCCGATTGAAGAATACCTATTTTTCATCTTAGTCCCACTTCTTTCCATAAATATTTACACGCTATTAAAAAAAAAATGAACAACATAAAAAAAAAAGATGGGCCAGTGGTCTAGTGGTTATGACGTCGCGCTTACAACGCGGAGGCCGCCGGTTCAATTCCGGCCTGGCCCACTTACCTCTCCTGGAGGGTCTCTTGCGATACTTAAATCAATCCTGTTATGAATCCTGCGATGGCTCGATATCGGCTCTTTTTTTTATCCCATTTATTTAGATACGATTAAAAATATGATTTCGTTTCATCTTCCTAGAGAAAGGAGGCGAAGCTTATGAAGAAAAGAACCGTTGGTGCCTTACTCAGCATCGTTCTTCTGGCCGTATTGCTACTCAGCGGCTGTGCGAACCAGACCTCGAACAACGCGAACAATACTCCTTCAGCGCTACCTATCCATGATGAATGCACGATCACTGCAACAGGGGGAGAATACGATCTCGCAGACGAAAGAGTCCATTTTTCCGTTCCCGAGAACGCTACCTTGCAGGACGTCGCCGTGACACTCGACTCGGTCCCAGATCCCCCGTATGATTCTGATATCGTCTTAGCAAACTGTTATACCTTTGGCCCGGAGGGAACCGTGTTTGCTGACAACGTCAGCCTCACTATGCAGTACAACCCTTCGAAGATCCCTGCTGACACCCCGGCGGACATCCTCCACTTGTTCGTCCTCTCCGGCACCGAGTGGATGAAAATCCAGGGATGCGTTGCCGATACCGCACACCAGACCGTCACCGGGCCAATCACCCATTTCAGCACCATCGGCATCGGCTATATACCCTCAGAGAAACTCGAGCACACCAGGGAGCATAACGAGAGCCAGAAGAACACCTCGGCGAGCATCACCTTCGACGTCCCGGTACAACTTTACGAATACGAGACGAATTTTACGCCATGGGAAAATTACCCGGACCAGATCGACTACAGTTTTTATTGCGGGGCATACATCGCCTGGGACCCCAGCCCGTACGTGCGGTACTACGAGCTCCATATCCATTTC
This sequence comes from Methanobacteriota archaeon, assembly GCA_963769885.1. Lineage (GTDB taxonomy): Archaea > Thermoplasmatota > E2 > DHVEG-1 > DHVEG-1 > CAIRCU01. Next base: position 400,735 of record CAVYNH010000006.1, on the reverse strand, counting down.
AACGGGAACCCGAAACCTGCCCAGAGCATCTTCAGCTCATGCGATTATCAAGAGTGGGGGAAAGCCTGGTGCACGCTCTATCCGTACGGCTGGACTGAAACCACGACGAGATACCTCGGGAACCTGCCGGTCCCAGACGAACGCGGGTACATCGGCACCTATGACAACGCCAGGTCCATCATCGGCTCTGACAAGCACGGCATGACCCTGGCGAACCTGCACTCCGACTTCGACTACGTCGACGGGTACACCCGCGCTCAGATCAATGACATCGAACAAGAGATGCGCGAGTTCGTCGCCAGCTACACCGCAGGATGGACGTATACCGTGAAAAACGTCAGCTAGCAGTCCCCACGAAACGGCCTCGATCCTTGCGACCCCGTGGCTTCTTTCACCTTCGCCTTCGCCCAAGGAGCCAAGTTCGAAGACAAATACGGCCTCCTCCAAGGCAAAGGAACCTTCTCCAAACACATGAAAATCAAGACCCTCCAAGACCTCGACGCAGACGCCCTCACGTACTACATCACACAAGCCGTGGCACTCGACTCACTATGATCTCCTAGTCATCCTCATGGTCACCGACAAGACCGTGTTTTCACTTCCGTGTTTTTTTGGTGAACGTCAGCGATTCCTTGGACTGAAGGCTGCGTAGGACCAGGTTCGTGTCGAGGTCGGAAAACGCGTATTCGAATTTGAATTCTTGTCGTGGTAACAGGAAGATGACGAGGAGGCCGCCCCGTACTTCCCAGGCGGGACCGGGCCGGGGTCTGCCGAACTCCAAGGGATGCCGCATGTCATGCATGAACTCCTTTGTATCCTCGCCCCACAACCCCGTGTAAAAAAGCCTGCCATCCGGATAGAACTCGAGGAACACCTGCTCGCCGCCGATCGTCGCATGCCATCGACCGAAAAACCGGCTCAGGTCCCCCTGCTGTTCCATTGGGCACGGCCAACACCTCCCCCGTTTATTAACACTTCGCGGGAAGGCCGGAGATCCTCCTTTTAAGGTCATAGATTATTTTTATAACGACCATGGGTGATACGACGGCTATGTCCGTCTTCGCTGGGTTCGGCAGTGACAACCACGCTGGCGTCCACCCCGCCGTCCTCAAAGCCCTGGAACACGTCAACACGGGTTATGCCGTCGCCTACGGGGACGACGAGACCACGGCGCAGGCCGTCGCATTGTTCAAGAAGATCTTCGGTCCGGCGTCTGACCCTTACTTCCTCTACAATGGCACCGGGGCCAACATCCTAGGATTGCGCACCGTCATGGAGTCCTTCAACTCCGTCATCTGCACCGACGTCGCCCACCTGACGGTCCATGAGTGCTGTGGCCCGGAGTCGTTCATCGGCTGCAAGCTCGTCCCTGTGCCGATGCCCGATGGGAAGCTGACGGTGGAGGCGGTGGCGTCCTGTCTTGTCGGTATCGGGGATCCTCACATGGCCCAGCCGAAGGTGATCTCTTTGACTGAGGCGACGGAGCGCGGGACCGTTTATACGCCAGAGGAGATCACAGCTATGTCGAAGTTCGCGCATGAGCATGATCTCTTTGTTCAAATGGATGGGGCGCGGTTGTGCAATGCCGCCGCGTCGTTGAACGTCGGCTTGAATGATCTCGTGGGGAAAGCCGGCGTGGATGTGCTCTCGTTTGGCGGGACGAAGAACGGGATGATGTTCGGTGAGGCCGTCGTCTTTCTCAACAAGAAATTGTCGTCGTGTTTTCCTTTTTTCCGGAAGCAGGGGATGCAGCTGGATTCGAAGATGCGGTACATCACGGCGCAGTTCCTTGCGATGCTGGAGGGGGATCTGTGGCTTGAGAACGCGCGGCATGCGAATGCGATGGCCCGGCGGCTGGCGGACGGCCTCCGGGGGATCCCGGGCGTTAAGGTCACGCAGCCGGTGGAGGCGAACATGGTGTTCGCGTTGCTCCCTGAGGCGTCGATTCCGAGGCTGCAGCGGGAGTTTTTCTTCCATCGGTTCGATGAGCGGCGTCCGGAGGTCCGGCTGGTCTGCTCGTTTCAGACGCGGCCGGAGGAGATCGAGGGGTTCGTCGCGGCAGTCAGGAAGACGGTCAGATAGTTAGTCGGAATTTATTTGTACTCTTGGTGGGATGTGTTTGTAGTGGTGAGGCTTCCATGAATGGGAAGAGAGTTTTAATCACGGGTGCGACCTCAGGGATTGGGAAGGAGACAGCGCGTGGCTTGGCCAGGATGGGGTATAGTATTGTGTTTACGACGCATGATGAGCGGCGTGGTGCTGAGGCGTTGCGTGAGCTGCAGGAGTCGACTGGGAATCGTGATATCGAGGTCTTGTTTTGTGATCTGGAGTCGTTGGCGTCGGTGCGTCGGTGTGCGGCGGAGTATCTGCAGCGGTATCCGCGGTTGGATGTGCTGATTAATAATGCGGGGGTCTGGGATTTTCATAGGCGGGAGTCGGCGGATGGGATCGAGCGGATCTTTGCGGTGAATTATCTGGCGCCGTTTCTGTTGACGAATCTCCTGCTTGATGTGGTGAAGCGGAGTGCGCCATCGCGGATTGTGAATATAACGTCGGGGCTGCATTCGGGGGCGATCCATTTCGATGATCTGGAGTTGAGGAAGGGGTGGTCCGGGATGAAGGCGTATCGGCATTCGAAGCTCGGGGTGATCTTGTTTACGCGGTTGCTGGCGAAGAAGCTGTCGGGATCAGGGGTGACGGTGAATTGTGTGCAGCCCGGATTGGCGCGGACGAATCTGGCGCGGGACGCGCCGTGGGTGTATCGAGTGGGGTTCTGGATGTTCGGGAAGTCTCCGGTGGAGCGGGCGCGGACGTCGGTCTATGTGGCGAGTTCTCCTGAGGTGAAGGATGTCACGGGGGAGTATTTCGCGGCGTGCCAGGTGAAGCGGTTGTCTGACGAATCGTATGATATGGCTGTGGCGCAGCGGTTGTGGGATGCGTCGGCGAAGACCGTCGGGTTGTCCTGAAGCGCGGGTTGTATCGGTGTGTATATAATAGTGGTTGGTTTTCGTCTTGTGGTATGTTGGATCCGGTTCAGGTGACGGCGGCGATCATCCGGAAGGATGGGTTGGTGTTGGTGGCGCAGCGGAAGCATTCGAGTCGGCTTGAGCCCGATAAGTGGGAGTTCCCGGGCGGGAAGCTGGAGCCGGGTGAGAAGCCGGAGGAGTGTATTCGTCGGGAGATCCGTGAGGAGCTGGGCATCGAGATTGCGGTAGAGCGGCTGTTCATGGTCCATCCGTTTGTTTATCTGAGGGATGGCCGTTCGTCGCCGATCGTGCTGCATGTGTTTTTTGCGCGGTGGGTATTGGGGGAGCCACGGTGTCTGGATTGTCAGGATTTCCGGTGGGTGCCGGTGGAGGGGCTGCGGTTGTTTCAGTTCGTGGCTGGGGATGTGGCGGTGGTGGAGGCGTTGGTGCGGTCGGTTCGGCCTTAAAATAAGAATATTTTTTTATTTGGTGAGGGAGACCATGCCGACGAAGGTGATGGCTGGCCCGGAGGTGCAGTTTTCGCATCGTTGCCAGCGGAGGGTGAGGATGTTGGTGGTGTAGGCGCCGGTGAGGGCGTCGGTGTCGGCGACGGTGAGGTGGACGGCGGAGGAGCTGACGGTGCCCTGGAGGTCGTAGGTGAAGGTTGAGCCGACGCGGACGCAGGCGGGGTTGTTGTTGGTGGAGGTGACGGTGGCGGTGAAGGATCCGTCGAGTTGGTCTCCGTTTTGGGTGAGGTGGAGGGTGAGTGGCCCTTGGTAGAGGCAGGTCTGGGTGGGGCGGTCGGTGAAGGTGACGGTGCCGGTCCAGGTGCCGGCGAGGGGTCTGGCGGCGGAGATGGTGGTGGTTTGGTCTTGGAGGGGGAGGTAGAGGAGTTCGTAGAGGGCGACGAGGGTGGCGAGGAAGGCGCAGAGCATGATGATGGTGAGTTTGACGGCTGGTTTCATGTCAGGGAGAGGTATCGGTGTGGTGTTAGAAAAGTGTGACTGTTTTAGGATGGCTTCTTCAAGGGATGGTGCGGGGTCCGGCTCGTTAGGAAATCTGGGGCAAGATGGCGGGGGGAAGAATTAAAAAGAAAAAAGAGGGGGGGAATGAACGCTGTGTTTATTCGTGGACCAGGACTGGGGTCCCGGCGAATTCTCCGTTGATCATGCAGTAGCGGACGTGGCCGACGAAGTCGCCGGTGAAGGTCACGTGTTGCATGATGAAGACGCCGTGCTTGGGCATGTGGAGCGGCTGGTGGATGGTGTAGTACACCAGGACGGCGTTCATGGATTTCATCGGGATGTGGGTGTGGGGCAGCACGGAGAGGCAGATGCCGGAGACGGTGGTGTAGGTGCGTGGGCCGGCGGCTCCCGCGGCCGGGATGAGTGCCAGGAAAATGGCTGCGATGGAGATGGCGATGATGCGTTTGTCCATGGTCATCACTGAGTGTGTCTGCGTTTCAGGTATTTAAGCGTTCTTTGACAGTTCTTTCCCGTACGTCTCCCTTTGAAAGTGAGTCTTGGATGTGTGAAGGAAAAGTCACTAGATATACTCAGTAATATTATTGTTACCTTGGTTCTATTATTTATATTTTGAAAATCTTTATATATTTTCGTTGAATAAGATTTATGACCGTTTTGTTTGAGGAGGTCAGAAAAAAATGAAGAGTGGAAATGAAACACGAGATTTTTATTGGAGGCTAGTGAGAGGAATGAAATTCTGTTTCTTGCTCTGTGTCATGGTAACGTTGATTAGTACGATTCCAACCACTGCGGTCGCAGGCACTCCGCAGTTAAGAATTGGCTCGTCTGTGGGTAATTCGGTTATGAGCCCTGGTGCGATGCCATTGCAGCCCCTTCCAGTGCCATTTGTGATGTTCTCCGATGGTTTTGAGACCTTCAGCACGAAATGGATTTCCGTCCCCATCGCGGGATCACATGCGAGCAACTTATGGGCTGGTGTGACGAGCGGGAGTTCCCCGACTGTCAGCCCCTTGAGCGGTACCTGGATGGCGGAGTATTACAGCTATGTCGTGCCTGCGGGAATGAGCGCACAATTGAACACAAAAAAATGGATTTGCCTATTCAAATTGTTTTACCCGGTACGATTACTGCAGTTTTCGATGTATCACGATAGCGGCTATCCGAGCAGTGCTGACACTGTAGAAGTCTATATTTTGAGGTTATTCGGAAACCCAACTCATCAATGGGATCTCGTTGGAGCGTTCCCCAGATATGCATCATATGCGGGATGGATGAACCACACCATCGATATCAGTAACTATCGTTTTAATTTAGTAAAAATTGGCTTCAGAGGGATCTCTGGTTACGGCGAAAACATGTATCTTGACATTGTGACCATTACCGCCATGTAGGTCATTCCCTAGAATCCAAACACTGAACAGACTTCAGGGGAACCTGCGGGAGCGTGGGTACTCAAACCGTTCGTGTCGCACAGTCATGATGGGTGTGTGAGTCGTTCGTCTTTGACGATGTTGAGGACGAGCTGGGTGTTGGTGCGTTCGACGTCAGGGAGGGTGAGGACGCGTTTGATGAAGGTGTTGAGGTCGCGGCGTTCTTTGAAGTGGGCGATGACGAGGCTGTCCCAGTCGCCGGTGATGTCGTAGACGGCGCTGACGTGGGGGTCTTTGGCGATGGTGCGTTGAACTTCGAGGAGTTTGCCGCGGCCGATCTTGAGGTTGATGATGGCGGTGAGGCTGTAGCCGAGGCGTTCGGGGTCGACGAGGGCGGTGTAGCCGGTGATGACGCCGGTTGTTTCGAGTCTGCGGATGTGGGCGGAGACGGTGGAGAGGCTGACATGGAGGGCACGTGCGATGTCGCGGTAGCTGGTGCGGGCGTTGGCGGTCAGCTGCGTCAGGATTCGTTCGTCGAGGGAGTCCATACGCCATACAACGCCTGGTCAAGTTAAGTATTTTTCGCGGTGTTTTGGCTGAGATTCAAAACAAATACGGATTTTTAACATATTATTGGTCATTTGAATGGCAATTGCTGAAAATGGTTGAAATATGAGAGACCGATCATTGCCCTATATGCCTGACATCTGCGGCTCCTGCCCGATTCCCGACCCGTTCCTACGCAGCTGTGTAGAGTGCAACCGCTATCGGGTCCTCTTCGATCGCCTCGAGTAACGCATCAGAGTGAGATCCGCTCCATCTTCTATACATTCGTAAAAAACAACATCTCTTCTTCTTTTCATTTATTAATCAGCCAATTGAATCGAATCAAGACGAAAGTATTAATAATCCGACCGCCCTTTAAATTCCCTAGAGGCAAGAAGCATGAAGGGAATCTTACGGCTTATGTTATGCATGCTAGTCACATTCTGCCTGGCAACACCCGTCCTCGCCACCACCAAAACCAACACCCCAGCACCAACCGGGACCATCCTCTATGTAGGCGGCAGCGGACCCGGCAACTACACCAGCATCCAAGACGCCCTCGACCACGCCACCGACGGTGACACCATTTACGTCTACCACGACGGTTCCCCCTACCTCGGGAACTTCACCATCACCCACAGCATCATACTCATGGGAGAAGACAGGGACACCACCATCATTGATGCCGGCCACGGCGCCGTCCCAATCCTCCTCGTCCGCGCCGACGGCGTCACGATCCAAGGCTTCACCATCAGAAACACTCAGTTCGACGGCATCCTCATCCGAGCCAACGACACCCTCGTCAACCACACCCGCATCACCGACTGCAGCGCCGGCGGCATCACCGTCGTCCCCTGGACTTACGAACCAGTCAGCAGAAACATCATCAGCAACAACATCATCAGCAACTGCCAGACCGGCATCGGCGTCTGGACCTCAGACAAGACCCGCATCGAACACAACGACATCACCATGAACACAACAAGCCCCATCGACCTCTCCGGCATCCACCTCAGCAGCTCCTTCAACAGCCTCGTCACCCTCAACCACGTCCGCAGCGCCCACAACGGCCTTTTCTCAGAAGCGGACGCCAACAACACCATCTACCAAAACGAATTCACCGACTGTCTTATCGGCGTCAGCCTCCAAAACGCCTACGACTCCACTATCAAGAACAACTTCATCAACAACACCCACCCCGCCACCTTCACCCGCAACCCCTTCCTCAACATCCTCTACCGGATCACCGTCATTGTCTTCAAAAGAACCGACTACTTCAGCATCAACCAAAACCCTCTCAACGTCGCCACCTGGCAGTCAAACTACTGGGGACAATCCTACACCAAACCCTACCCAATCCCCGGCTGGCGCGGATACTACAACCAAATCGCCGGCCACCACGCCACCCGCGTCATGTTCGACTTCAGCCCAGCAGCAGAACCCTACGACATCCCACCCGTCGAATAAACCATAAAACCACCTTACAAAAAAAACACCTAGGTGCCGGTCTCAACACCGCCGACACCATCTCCCTCTTTTTCCCTCCCAACGAATTAATAAGACCACTCCAACATTCCCTCAGCAGACCAAGCCCAAGGAGAACACCGATGCCCATCCTCATCACCCAAGGTCTTAAAAACAAAACCACGACCCCAGAAGCACTCGCACAAAAAATCCAACACGACCCCAGCCTCCTCCCCCAACTCCTCGCCGGACTTTACGACTCCACCGCCGTGATTCGCTATGGTAGCAGCAAAACCCTCATCCTCCTCAGCGAAAGACAACCTATCCTCCTCTACCCACACTTCGACGATTTTGTTAAACTCCTCGACAACCCCCACCGCATCCTCACCTGGAACGCCCTCACCATCCTCGCCAACCTCACCACCGTCGACACCAAAAACAAATTCGAACCCATCCTCGACCGCTACTACCACCACCTCACCGACGGCTACCTCGTCACCGCCACCACCATCATCGACCACACCCCCACCATCGTCGCCGCCAAACCAACCCTCGCGGACCGCATCACCACCCACCTCCTCGCCGCCGAACAACTCCCCACCAACCCCCACCTCACGCAAGAATGCAAACACATCATCGCCGCAAAAACCCTCATCACCTTCGACACAATCTACCCTCAAATCAAAAACCACGATCAAATCTTGAAGTACGCCGCTCGCTACACGAAAAGCACCCGACCCACCACAAAAAAACTCGCCGAATCCTTCCTCACCACACACGGTGCCGCCCCATGACCATCCCCTACGAGACCCACACCGCCACCACCACCGACGGCTGGCACCTCACCCTCACCCACTACCACCCCCGCACCACCACCACCGCACCCACCCCAGTCATCCTCTGCCACGGCCTCGTCGCCAACAAAAACAGCTGCGACTTCGGCACCCCCGGCACCCCCGAATGGGACCGCTACAGCCTCGCCGCCCACCTCACCACCACAACCCCCAGCTACCACGTCTGGGTCCCCGAACTCAGAGGCAACGGCACCACACCAACCTACGACCCCCACAAGAACCCGGAAAAATACCACTGGACCGTCGACGACTACATCGACAAAGACGCCCCCGCCATCATACAAACCGTCCGCGACTGGCACCAAAACCACACAGGAAACCGCCCCCAGGTCTTCTGGGTCGGCAAAAGCATGGGCGGCATGATCGCCTACGCCTACGGCGAAACACCACAAGGAAAAAATGACTTCAAAGGCGTCATCACCCTCGGCAGCCCCGTCACCTTCCAAAAAACCGGCGTCCTCCTCGAATTCCTCACCCACATCACGCCCCGCAACTTCGCCATCCCCCTCCGCCTCCCCGACCTCGTCATCAAATCACCCGACCTCGTCCGCTACCTCCAAAAAATTAGCATCAACCCCACCAACGTCGACCAAAAAATCTGGGAACAATACCTCAAAATCGGCCACCAGACCGTCATCTCCACCAAAGTCATCAACCACTTCAGCCTCTTCTTCCGTCATACCACCTTCTGCAAATACCCGCGGCGTCCCTGGATCTACGACACCGTCGGCCGGCTCCCCGGAATCAAAACCCTCGCCGCCCCCTACAGCTACACCGACCACCTCAACCAGTTCACCGCCCCGCTCCTCGCCATCGCCGGCGCCCAGGACCACCTCGGCCCACCCGCCGACGTCCAATACGTCACCCACCACGTCGGCAGCACGGACATTACCTATCTTGAACTCTCACAGAAGAACGGGTTCAGCGCCGACTACGGCCACCTCGACCTCAACCTCGGACTCCATGTCCGAGACGAAGTCTACCCCCGCATCGCCCGCTGGCTACAAGAACGCAGCTGACCACAGCAGGTGCAGCAGCCGCAGCAGCAGGGTGAGGAACGGCCCTTGATGCCCTTCTTGAACGGGGTCGATGAACGGCATCGTCACCGGCAGCGACGGCGACCAGTCGCTCTCAGCATTCGAGGTGTCCTTGGCCTTGACGCGAATCGAGTACGATCCGCCCGTCGCGAAGGTATGCGGCGTCGAGACCGTGACCCCGGAGTGCAGCGGCCCGACCCACACCATGGTCGACCCGTCACCCCAGTCCCACATATAATAGACATCGTCGCCGTTCGGATCCGACGTCTTACTCGTGTAGGTGTACTCGATGCCCGTGAAGCCGAACGCCTGCCCGTCAGGCATGTCCGGCGTGTTCGGCGGCGCCCCGCTGAAGTGCGCGGTGACCGACTTGTTCCCATTCATCGTCAGCGTGATCGGGTTCTGCGTCCCACTGACGGCCCCGCTCCAGTTACTGAACGTATGCCCGCTGTTGCCGTACGCGGTGAGCGTCACCACATCTCCTGGGTAATAGAGACCCTGATCCGGATCCTTCGTCACGTACCCGGCCCCCGCGGGATCAATCTGAATTTGGAGGGAATACCCCGTGCCGGCGATGTAGTCCCAGCCGATCGCATCCAGCATCGTCCGATCCGGAACGCGATAGTAGTTCGGATAGAACGTGGTCCCCTCCGAGATCGCCGGCTGCATGATCGCGTTGACGAGCCCCTGGCTGAAATGGCTGGCCTGGTACGGCGTCCCATCGGACATCCGGTACTCCACGCTGATCAGGTCTGAGTTGCAGTCGTCATCCGAGGACCCGGTCTGGTCGAGCCAGCAGAGCCGGGCCGTGGTCTGGAACTCCGGGATCGTGTCCGGGTTGTAGTCCCCGCTGCCGTCGCTGTTCTGGAACCGGTAGAGGTCCAGCGCCTCGATGTCGTTGGTGCGGAAATCCGCCCCGGAGGTGAATCCCAGGACGTGGCCGACCTCGTGGGCGACGACGCTGCGGAAGCAGTACCCGCTCACGCCGTTGCTGGGGTCGTAGTCCCAGGTATAATCGGTGTTGATGCTCATGTCGGCGGCGTCGCCGGTCACGGTGCCGATCGTCGCCCGGTAGTTCGCTTTGGTGAAGTAGCAGCGGGTCTCGGAGGTCGCCGACCCGCTGGCGATGTTGTAGCGGACCGGGATCGTGGAGCCGGAGGGCAAGTACGTCTGGATCGTGTCATCCGCGTCCATTCCATTAACCATCCCGCTGCGAGTGTTCGTATACGTGACGGAACTGGCGTAATAGGAGGTGGTGCCGCCGAGAATGCCGGGGCCCATGGACCCGAAGACGATGTTGATTGTGATGGAGACCGGGTCGGAGAAGAGCCCGCTGATGTAGTTCGCGATCGCCGTCAGGGCGGCGGTAGCCCCGGACGGCGGGGAGGTCGCGGAGAACGTGATGGTGAGGCCGCGGGAGCTGGTGCTGGTGATGAGGACGTGGTGGGACGCGTCCGCATGCTGCTTGGCCCTCGTCACCGCCTCTCGGAAGGCGGCGGGCGTGGTCTGGGACAGGTCACTGCCAATCATCGGCCAAGTGACCGACTCGGTGTCTAGGGTGACGTGGGAGCCGTCCGCGTACAGGATGCTGTCCTGCGACGGCCCGGGCTCGCGGTAGACGAAGGCCTGGGTAGGGTACGTCTGGGTGGGGGCGGCCAGGGAAGTGATCGGCAGCATGAGCACGGCGCAGACAAAGCTTATCAGGACTGTTACGACTCGACTATTGGAGCGCATAGGGAAATCTTCCTCCGATGATATTAATGCGGGGCTCCTATATAAGCCTAAGGTCGCCCGCGCCTGCCGAAATCACGAAGGGACCAGCAAAAATCCTATTAATACACGCCAGAAAAACGCCTCCACAACCACGAAAACAACTAAATAACCCACCACCGGTTAAGAACACGGGGGACTCGTCACCATGAACTATACTCAGATCATGACCGTCATCACCACCATGCTTTTCCTCACCATCACCGCACATGCCACACTCCAACCCACCACCACAACCCCAGAACCACCATTCACCATCACCCCCGGCCCCCCCATCACCCTCCACCTGAACACCACCGGTACCGTCTTCGCCCAACAACTCCTCTGGACCGCCAACACCACCGGCACCAACTACGAAGAATCCGCGGTCGCCGTCAAAGACGGCATCGCCTACATCGGCAGCTGCGCCACCCACGGCGCCGGCCACGACAAGCTCTTCGCGGTCAACACCACCACCGGCGACATCCTCTGGAGCCAACCCACCGGCCCCGGCTACGTCGGACCCGCCATCGACGCCGACACCGTCTACCTCGGCACCTGCACCCACGGCCAATACCCCAACAACGAACACCTCTACGCCTACAACCGCTACACCGGCCAAAACCTCTGGACCATCCCCGTCTACGGCGGCATCGCCGAATCCATCCACATCGACGACACCAACCTCTACTTCGCCACCGGCTTCAACAACTGCCAGATCATGGCCATCAACAAAAACACCGGCGGCACCACCTGGTCCTACCCCACCGACGCCTCCGTCGCCCCCAACAAACCCATGCTCAGCAACCACACCCTCTACGTCGCCCTCTGGGGAGGCTCAGCCGCCGGCCGCCTCTACAAAATGGACACCACCACCGGACAACCCATCTGGACCGTCATCCTCGCCGCCGGCCCCTGGGACAACAGCATCACCACCGACGGCGACGGCCGCCTCTTCCTCGCCATCTACTACGCCAGCACCATGAACGCCTACCGCGACAGCGACGGCGGCCTCATCTGGAGCAGACCACTCCACGGCGGCCCCCTCTCCTTCAACGCCTACCACAACGGCCACGTCTTCATCGCCGACACCAGCGGCACCGTCTACTGCTTCAACGCCGCCGACGGCGCCCCCATCTGGGAGACCAAGATCGGCGGCGACTGCGACATCAGCAGCCCGACCCTCAGCGGCGGCCTCCTCTTCATCGGCACCCGTGACGCTGCCAACGGTGCCTACTACGCCCTCAACGAAACCACCGGCGGCATCATCTGGCGCTACCCCATCGGCGCCAGCGTCACCTGCCCGCCCTCCATCGTCGGCGGCACCATGTACTGCGGCTCTGACGGCTGGAACATGTATGCCTTCGCCTTCGGCGCCGGCTCAGGAGACTGGGTCCGCCACCGCTACGACTCCTGGAACACCGCCTACTCCCCCGTCGGCCTCACCGAATGGCAGCGCCTCACCGCCACCTGCACGCCCAGCGGCGGCATGCTCTACTGCACCGTGAACAACCAGTACGACCACCCGCTCTACAACACCAAACTGTGTATCACCTACCCCGCTTACTGGTACTACCAGGATGGCACACTGATCGCCGAGAACGCCACGAACATCACGCTGTCGACGCTGACCGCAAAAGAACTCCTGCACCTGATCATCACGACCACTCCCTACGAGCCGCCATTCACCATCATGTTCACCCGACCCGTCAACGGCCTGTACCTTGGCGACAAAAAAATCATGAACCTCTCCAAACCAGTAGCGATCGGGCATCTCACCTGTGAGATTATCGTGATGACCGGGCAGACCAAAGTCAAGATCGACCAGGTCCAGTTCTACCTCGACGGATCCTCGATGTTCAGCACAAATGCGGAGCCATATAAGTGGGACTGGCACCGGTTCTCCTTTGGGTCCCACCTGGTCAAAGCCGTCGCAAAAGGTGGCAACGTGACGGCCAGCGCTGAAATCAAGGTCTGGAAATTCTTCTAAGCATAAACCAAAGCATCTTCTGGTTTTACGGTGGAAGGAGATGCGGCCTGCCTTGCTCGCTGAACCCATGAAGGGGGTCGAACGGGTTGAAGGCAGGGTCACCATACAGCGTCCGGACGAGGTACGTCGGCGGCTCATGGTCAACCTGTTTCTCCATCCGAAGCGCCGCGCCAATGCTGGAGTCGTTCACAATCAGATGATTTTCGATTACTGAAAGCCCTGCCTCCTCCCCAGTCTCGCGGGTGGCGCCGACGAAGGCGTTGCAGCCCGCATGCAGCATCGCCAGGCCGATGTTCTGCTCCGGGGGGATGCCGTCGACTCGTCCCATGAGGCAGGCGGCGGTGAGGAAGACGCTGGGCCGTTCGAACACCCAGTCCCGAGCGTGAGCGACGTCCACAGCTCGACCATAGGTATCAAACCCATAAATGGAGGGGGCGTACCAGTACCAATCGCCATGACCGAGATACTCAATGAAGTTCGCACCGGTGTAGACCTGATGGCGATCTGCATACTGCCGGCTGTTCCGCAGATCTCCATAAACATGGGTGGTGAAATTGTATTGGCGGATCTGACGCGAGTAGGGAATTTGGTGGAAGAGCCCACCGGTCTCGCCGAAGCCTTCGCCGAAGACGAAGTTGAAGGTGGTGAACCAGGGGTCGGTGGGCTCGCCGCAGATGTCTTGGTAGAAGAGGGTCCTGGCGATGAGGGTTGAGACGTCGGTGACATTCCAGCCGATGATGCGGCCGGTGGAGAGGCTGCCGTTGAGGTTGTAGAGGTTGTCGGTGGGGAGGCCTTGTTCGTCGAGGTCGGGTTGGGTGGGCCCGGCGTAGTACATGGGGATCATGGTGGTGTCGGCGAGGATGCCGAGCCATGCCGGCCCAGCGAGGTAGCCGTCGAGCATGCCTTCATCGTCGAGGAGGGCGAGGGTGTGGGTCAGGTCGACGAGGGTCTGGTTGGCCTGCTGGTTGTTGTAGTCGAGGAGACTGGGGGTGTACCAGGGTCCGGCGGGGGTGTTGGTGGCTGTGGTCTCGTAGTCGGGGCCGGTGAGGCTCGTGGTCGGTGGGGATGATGATGCCGCCGTGGGCGGCGGTGAGGTAGGGGGCGAGCATGGAGAGGTTGGGGATGAGGGGGTGGTGTGGTGTGGTCTGGGTCTGTTTTGTGGTGGTGATGGTGATGGTGGTGTTGATGTGGGAGACGCCGCGTCGGCTGAAGTAGCCGCCTTGGAGGCCGTGGAAGGCTCTGATGGTGAGGGGGTAGGTGCCGGGGTCGTGGCAGGTGAGGGTCTGGAGTTGGGCGGTGCCGGTGGTGGTTGCTTGGCTGGTGGTGTAGGCGGCGAGGGTTCCGTTGGGGTCGGTGAGTCTGAGGAAGAGGAGGGTGGGGAGGAGGCGGTTTGTGGTGGGGGTGGCGGCGGTGATGGTGAGTTGGGTGATGCCGTCGGGGATGGTGAGGGGGAGGGTGGTGGTGGCGTTGCCGGTGAGGGTGGTGGTGTGTCCGAGGAGGGTGAGTTGGGTGGCGTGGAGGGTGGTGGTTGTGGTGTTGGTGGTGGTGTTGGTGGTGGTGGGTGGGGTGGCGTCCGTGGGGTTGGTGAGGGTGAGGTAATTTATTGTGTTGAAGAGGTGGTGGGTTTCTTGGAGGAGTCGGTGGTGGATTTGGTCTGGGGTGGTGAGGTGGTCGATGGTGATGTTGGGGAGGGTGAGGTTGGTTGGTCCGATGAGGATGGCGGTGGTGGTGTGGAGCTGGGTGAGGGTGTGGGTGAGAAGTGTGGTGTTGGTGTCGGTGAGGAGGAGGGGGATGTGGAGGTAGCTGGCGAGGGGGGCGGCGGTGAGGCCGAGGGAGTAGTTGTCTGTGGGGATGAGGAGGGTGGTGGGGGCGGTCTGGTAGAGGGTGGTGGCGGTGGTGTAGGAGATGGCGGTTGGGGTGCCGAGGATCTGGTGGGTGGGGTAGCTTGTGGTTGGTGTGGTGTTGAGGGAAAGGATGGTGTCAGTGGGGTCGAGGAGTGTTGCGAGGAGTTGGTTTTGGGTGGCGGTGAGGGTGTTGTGGTGGGTGAGGAGGAGGGGGAGGAGCGTGGTGGTGTTGGTGGCGGGGTCGTAGGTGCAGGCGAGGCTGGCGGCGAGGAGGCCGAGGAGGGGGGTGGTGTCGGGGATGAGGACGGCGGCGTAGGGCTGGGTGGTGGGGTGTGTTGGGGTGGCGTGGGGGATGGTGGTGGTGAGCAGGAGGGCGAGGAGGAGGGTGGCTGTTTTCTTCATCGTGGGTGATTTTAATTATCGTGGGGTTATATTAAGAACCTTTTGTCTCCAGGAGGGAAAAAAAGAATCGACAAAAATGGTGGGAGGAGAGGGGGGGTTCCCGTCTCCGGTTGGTTGGCGTCCGTCACGGACGTGTGGTGTTGTCTAGTGGTGCAGGAGGCGGGCGAGGAGTTCGCCGAGCCTGGTGCCTTGGAGCCAGTGGATGAGGTGTTCGAGGAGCGTGTGGGGCTGGTAGGCGAGTGGCACGTGGACTTTCAGCTCCGTCCAGTTGCTGGGCGCGCCCTTGGTGTCGACGGAGCGGACGCGGATGGTGAAGTTGCCTTTCGTCTTATAGGTGTGTGTGATTTCGACGGCTTGGCCGGAGGCGAAGGGGCCGTAGCCGCTGGCGCCGGTGCTGTCACCCCAGTTGATGTCATAGCGGAGGTCCTGGTTCTGCGGGTCCGTGCTGTTGATGGTGTAGGTGTGCTTGATGAAGGGATGGATGATGGTGGGGCCCTCGATGCTTGGGTCGTTGGGCGGGGTGTTGTCGACGATGGTCAGGGTCAATGGCGTGGTCCAGGTGCTGGAGGAGCCGTGGTAGTCTTTCGCCTTGGCCGTGACATTGTAGATGCCGAGGCTGTGCCAGGCGTGGGCGATGTTCTGCTGTACGCCGGACGGGCTGGGTCCGACCCAGCCGGTGTTCGTCCCGTCGCCCCAGTCGAGGTAGTAGTACACGTTGTCTCCGTCGGGATCCGTGGTGTTGACGGAGAAGGTGACCGAGTCGTTGATGAGCGCCCAGCTCGGCCCGGTGAGGTCTGGGACCGCGGGCGGGTCGCTCTTCAGTGAGATCTCGGCGAGCTCCGCGAGGGTGGCGATGAAGAGCTTGATGTTCTTCGCCGCGTAGCTCATGTTGCAGTGGGCGATGATGTCGCCGGATTGGTGGTAGTACGGGGTCTCGGTGTATTCGAAGAAGAAGATGGCGTTATAGCCATTCTGCCAGAAATAATAATGGTCGCTGTTTCCCGACCCTGGTTGATTATGGAGCGTCAACCCGACGTAGGCGCTGTAGTTGGCGGCGATGTTATAGGTGTACTGGGTGAGCCAATGGGAGGCGGTGTTTTCGTAGATGATGAGGTTCGAGCCGTCGGTGGTGGTGATGGCGTAGCTGACCATGTCGCAGTTGAGGACGCCGATGATGTGCCAGCCGGCGGCCGCGGCCTGCTGGGCGTAGACCCTGCTGCCGTAGAGGCCTTCCTCTTCGCCACTGAAGCAGACGAACTTGAGGGTGAAGTTGAAGCTGTAGTCTTTCAGAAGGCTGGCGGCGACGATGACCGCGCAGGTGCCGGAGCCGTCATCGTCCGCGCCGGGCCCAGCGGAGACGGTGTCGTAGTGGCCGCAGATGATATAGATGTCGCTGCTGCTGGTGTCGGTGCCGTTGATGGTGGCCTCGACGTTGTCCGAGGAGTAGGAGCTGTAGGTCCAGTGCTTGTAGGTGGCATCCAGGCCCATGTCTTGGAACTGTTGGAGGATCCAGGCGGCGGCGTTTTGGCAGGCGGTGGTGCCGGTGACGCGGGGTCCGAAGTTGACGAGGGTCTGGAGGTAGCTGAGGTAGTAGTCTGGGGTAACCTGTTGGAGAACGTTGATGATGAGGGGGTTGACGCCGCTGCTGGGGAGCGTTGGATGATCCGGTGTTGGCGTGGAGGTGTCGATGTAGGTGAGCGGTGGTGCGTAGGCCGGCCCTGGGGGCTGGTGCGCGGGTGTGGTTGGTGCGGCGATGGTGCAGATGACACCGATCGGGGTGATCAGCAGTGTACATATTAGTAGTGAGAGGATGGTCTTCTTCATGGTGTTAACCTCGCCCCTAGTGGTAAGCGTGGATAAAAATATGGGATTTAGTATTTATAATTTTATAAGAAATCGCGGGGGGAAACGCGGTTTTGAGGGGGGCCGTGGGGTGTGTTGCGGTGTGGTGGGTTCCGTAAGGTTAAATCCTGTTCCTGGTTATCCCTGGGGTGGATGACGGTCTATTCTCACTCTCGGCTGAGCTGTTTTGAGCAGTGTCCGCAGAAGTTCAAGTACCAGTATGTGGAAAAGGTGGAGCCGATGGTGGCGGAGACCGTGGAGGCGTTCCTGGGGACGCGGGTGCATGAGGCGCTGGAGAAGCTGTACCGGGATCTGATGCATCAGAAGCAGAGCTCCCTTGACGAGATCCTCGGGTTTCTACGCGAGGAGTGGACGAAGAACTGGAGCACGGACGTCGTCATCGTCCGGACGGAGTACTCGGCTGAGAATTACCGGCGGATGGCCGAGAAGTACCTCGCGGATTACTATCGGCGGTATGCGCCGTTCACGCGGGAGAAGACGATCGCGCTGGAGGAGAACATCACGATCGACCTGGATGGGTCGGGGGCGTATCGGCTGACCGGGTTCATCGACCGGCTCGCGGAGGCGGGGGACGGGCGGTACGAGATCCATGACTACAAGACGAATTCTCGATTGCCGCTGGCACAGTATTTGCATGAGGACCGGCAGCTCGCGTTGTACATGATCGGGGTCAAGGACCGGTATCCGGACGCGCGGGACGTGCGGTTGATCTGGCATTTTCTGGCGTTCGATAAGGAGATGGATTCGACGCGGACGGAGGCGCAGCTGCAGGCGCTGAAGGATCAGACGCGGGTGCTCATCGATGTGATCGAGCGGGAGGAGCGGTTCTCGGCGCGGCCGTCGTTCCTCTGTGACTGGTGCGAGTTCAAGTCGCTGTGCGGGCAGTGGTCGCACCTCTACAAGGTTAAGGAGGACCCCACGGGGTACCAGACGGACAGCGGCGTGCAGCTGGTGAACAAGTACGCGGAGCTGAAGACGGTGCAGAAGCAGATGAACGCGGAGTGGGACGCGCAGATCGAGACGCTGGAGGCGGCGTTGCTCGCGTTCGCGGAAAAAGAGAAGGTCAGCTGCGTGTTCGGCGAGAAGAACAAGGTGCGGATCACAGAGTCGGAGAAGATCGCGTTCCCGGGGAAAGGCAGCCCGGAGCGCGCCAAGCTCGAGGCATTGTTGGCCAAAGCGGGGAAGCTTGCGGCAGTCAGCCAACTCGACACAACCGTGCTTGCTAAGATCCTTGCCGAAAGAGCATGGGATCCGGAGCTCGTCGCCAAGCTCATGAAGTATGCTGAGGTTGAGAAGAAGAAGCGACTGTACCTCAGTAAGACCACGGATGAGGCGACCTAAGAGTCCGATGGTAACGCCCTTTCTATGAGGTTTGGATGCTTTGAGTTTGACAAAATGATTTCACGTCCCCTCGTTAAGATGTTTTCTATAGCATTGCCTCCTCGACTTGCCTTATGATTCCCTAGCGGAGGAACACATTCGAATGGAGGGAGGCCACGGCGAGGACGATATTTATTAAGCGAGAAGGTCTACCACCCCCAAGGCACATCGTATGAGGGTACCGCTCATCATCACCGGCTTAGTGATATTTTTCATCGGCTCCTTCTTCCTCTACTTCCCACTCGAATTAGGAAACGTCCTACCCTGGCCCCTCCGAATCATCGGTTTCCTCCTCGCCATCCTCGGCCTCGCCCTTCCAAGCAAAAGGAGACCACAGAACAAACCCCTGGTCCAGTCCTGCCCGACCTGCGGCGCCGACCTCCCCGACGACGCCACCTGCCCCACCTGCGGAAAAATCAAGTAACCACATGCGCCAACTATTTCCAAAGCCGGGAGCCACGCGAAGTTTTATATCTGAAAACACGCCTTCCACTCCCTAGAAAAAGGAGAACTCTTGAGCATGAAAAAAATCCTTTGTGTTAGCGTCGTCATCATCCTTGGCTGCCTCGCCCTCACGTGCCTCGCCACCGCCCGCAGCCTCCCCCCACCACAATCCATCCCCACGACGTTGGAGAAGACGATCTTCGAGCGCATGAGCATCCGCGTGTTCACGAACCAGACCATCACCGACACTGAGCTCTCCACCATCCTCTACGACGCCATGGGCCAGCGCCCCGACGGCAGCCGCACCAACCCCGGCCACAACGGCACCTACTCCACCGTCCTCTACGTCCTCCTCCCCGACGCCGCCTACACCTATGCACCAGCGAATCACAGCCTCATCATGTACAAACCCGGCGACTGGCGCACCATCGTCGGCTACCAATACCAAACTGCCACCCTCGTCCTCGGCTTCTGCTACAACACCACCCAAGCCAACAGCAACGAAGGCGGCCTGGAGATCGGCCAGATCTGCCAGAACATCGCCTTCACCCTCGACGCCCTCAACCTCAGCGGCGTCGTCACCGGCGGCCTCCCACCAGCCATCAACAACCTCAGCATCCCCCCAGACCAACGAGGCCTCATCGTCTACCCCATCGGCCACCCCCTCCAGCCCTACCACTTCAAAAACCACCCCATGTGGATCAGCCGCATGCAGCCGCCAACCCAGCACACGATGAACCTCACCGCCGCCCTCACCGCCCGCACAGAGACCACGAACCTCTCCGGTACCCTCACCCAACCCCAGATCGACCAGCTCATCTGGGCCACCGACGGCTTCTCCCCCTACCTCGACCGCAGCCACCAAGACCTCAACACCATCCAACGCCACCGCACCACCCCCAGCGCCAAAGGCGAATACCCCCTCGACTACTACGCCGTCACCCCCACCGCCGTCACCCGCTACCAGCCCAGCCTCCTCAAAGCATTCGGCAAACCCGTCGACCGCATCGGTCTCCCCATCCTCGCCCGCCTCATCCCCATCGCCGACGGCGACCACCGCGCCGAACTCGCCGCCGCCACCGACCAGCCCGGCATCGCCAGCGCGCCCCTCACCCTCGTCGCCGTCCTCGACACCGCCAAGACCCACGGCGAACAGAACTACACCCAGTTCTGGTTCCTCGAAGCCGGCGCCGCCCTCCACACCACGATGCTGCAGGCCACCAGCCTCGGCCTGCAGACCTGTCTCGCCACTCCCACCAGCCCCGCCGCCGTCGCCGCCCTTCTCACACTCACCACCCACCAGGCCCCCGTCGCCCTCCTCGCCATCGCCGGAACCTAACCATCATCCCTCCCGTCTTTTCCATCCATTCCCCTGAGGTTCTCCAAGCGGAGTGATATAAATACTCCAAAAACACAGACCATATCTCCAGCATGGGATAACTATAAAAACCATTAGTGCCTATAACGACCCCTAAGGGGGTATGAAACCATCACCACCACGATAGCGAAGACGCTAACCATCCTTCTCATTACAGGCTGCCTTCTCCTCCCCATCACCGCGACCCGAACGCATGCGACCACGACGGACACCGTCACGGTCGCCCTCACCTACAACCCCGCTGACTTCAAACTCGATACCATTGACGGCTGCACCCTCATCACTAGCCCCTACCCCAGCCTCACCACCCCCGGCGCACCCCAACTCCCCACCCAGACCATCCACGTCGCCCTCCCCGCCGACACCACCGCCACCAGCCTCACCATCACCACCACAGAACAGCCCATCCCCGGCACCTACACCATCATCCCCGCCAACCCACAGACCCTCGACACCCCCGCCTCCCTCATCCCACCAGACCCCGCCATCTACCAGCAGACCACCCCCTACCCCGCGACCACTGCCACCATCCAAAGCACCGGTGACCTCGCCGGCCAGCCCATCACAACAATCGCCATCACCCCCATCCACTACACCCCCGCCACCGGCACCCTCACCCTCACCACCCAGATCATTATCACCATCCACACCACCCCACGCCCCTGCAGCGACTACCTCTCCGACCACGCCACCCCCCAGACCACCCAACAACTCATAGATCGCACCGAAGCCCTCGTCATCAACCCTACTGACGTCCATCTCCAAACCTCTCCCTTCCCGCACCACAGCGTCGTCCCCACCGGCGACTACGACTACGTCATCATCACCCGCGCCGACTGGGTCAGCGCCTTCCAGCCCCTCGCCGACTGGAAGACCCAGAAAGGCGTCCCCGCCACCATCGTCACCACCGACTGGGTCCTCAGCAGCTACAGCGGCAGCACCGACATCAGCAAGATCCGCGCCTTCGTCCAAGACGCGTACGCCACCTGGGGCGCCAGCTACATCCTCCTCGGCGGCGACATCGACACCATCCCCACCAACATGAGAACCATCAATCCCCCCGACTCAGACCCCGTCCCCAACGACGCCTACTACGCCGACTTCGACAACGACTGGATCAGCGAACTCAACGTCGGCAGAGCCAGCGTCAGCGGACCCGGCACCGGCGCCGGACAGATCGGCACCTTCATCACCAAACTCCTCACCTACGAACAGAACCCGCCCGCCTTCACCACCACCGCCGCCATGTTCGGCTTCGACCTCGACAGCCGCACCAAAGCAGAACAATGCAAGATCGCCATCGTCAACGCCCACTTCACCACCGGCTGGACCGTCACCACCGTCTACGACAGCCAGACCGGCAACCACCTCACCAACGCCATCGCCGCCATGAACGCCGGCCAGAACATCATAAACCACGCCGACCACTCCAACACCGACGTCATGGGCATGGGCTACACCCACCACAACCTCCTCCTCGACATCGCCGACGTCGACGCCCTCACCAACGGCAATAAACAAGGCACCCTCTACAGCATGGGCTGCGACCCCGCCGCCTTCGACGAAAACGACTGCATCGCTGAACACTTCCTCCAAAACCCCAACGGCGGCAGCCTCGCCTTCATCGGCAACAGCCGCTACGGCTGGTACCAATCCCAAAGCTACAACACCCTCAGCATGGGCTACGACCAATCCTTCTTCCACAGCCTCATGAGCAACAACCTCTACCACCTCGGAGCTGCGTTCTCCGACCACAAAGACAGCTACATCAACACCGGCGACGAGTACGACCAATACATCTACAGCGAACTCACCCTGCTCGGCGACCCGGAGCTGCCCATCTGGCTTGCCACCCCGCAGCCCCTCGCCATCACCGCCCCCACCAGCCTCCAAACCGGCCCCAGCACCTTCACCGTCACCGTCACCAGCGGCGACAGCCCCAAGGCCGACGTCACCGTCTGCCTCTGGAAAAACCCGGACGTCTACCTCACCGCCACCACCGACGGCACCGGCACCGCCACCTTCACCCCGGACCCCGCCACCCCCGGCACCCTCA
Organism: Methanobacteriota archaeon; assembly: GCA_963769885.1. Classification (GTDB taxonomy): domain Archaea; phylum Thermoplasmatota; class E2; order DHVEG-1; family DHVEG-1; genus CAIRCU01. The sequence goes on along the minus strand of CAVYNH010000006.1, from coordinate 378,406 downwards.
CCGTCACCGCCACCGCCCAGAACTGCCTGCCCGCCGTCGCCACCGCCACCGTCACCCAAGGCACCACCCCCGGCAGCCTCCTCATCGGCGCCCTCAAAGGCGGCTTCCTCAGCCTCAGCACCACCCTCACCAACAACGGCACTACCCCCCTCACCAACATCACCTGGACCATCAACCTCACCGGAGGATTCATCCTCATCGGCCCCCACGCCAACGGTACCATCGCAGTCCTCGACCCCGGCAACAGCACGACCATCACGGACCGCCCCATCATCGGCCTCGGAGCCCTCAGCATCACCGTCGCCGCGACCGCCGACGACAACACCACTGCTCAAAAGACCGGGTCCGGCTTCGCCCTCCTCATCTGGGTTACTGCCTCCTAAACCCTTCTCTTTTTTCTTTTTTTCTCTCTTCCTTAGTCGAGAGCAGGCTTAGAGGTACGGCCGCTTCCCCAATCCCTTCCCATCACTTGCGTTTCCCCCGGGGTTCGTGACCGGACTGGCGAGCATCAGATTCTGACAATCCCAGCAGACATCCCCCATCTCAGACTCCTCCAACGCATCCCCGCAGATCGCACAATAACGATCATCGCCCATATCCCACCACAACCCACACTAAGTCTATAAGGACTCCCCGAAAACCACAAGAACCACGAAAAAAACAACGGGGGACGCCGTCCCCAAGAAGACGGACTGGGGTATCTATCCGCAGAGTTTCCTGAGGTTCTTCGCCTGAAGCCCCTGCTCGGAGTCGTAGCAGTCGAACTCGACGAGATCGCCGTTCTCAAGCATAAGATCCATCGGGATGTCCGCCTGTCTGAAGAAGACGTCCCGGTCCCCGTCGCCGGAGATCAACCCGCGCCGTCGCCTGAAACTATAGCACCGCACGATTCCTTTCATGTGAATTTCACGTTCCCAATAAAAGAAGAAAAACTATCCGCTTCGCCGTTCGCCTTTCCTGAGTGTGAAAAGTGACGGAAACCTCATTTTCGTTCTTTTATGTTTGCTCTTCCAGGGGAGCATTGGTTTATATAGGTTTGCATTAGCCAGGAGGGGGACGGAAAAAGAAGCGTTTCTTAAGGAGCGGGGGAAGCATGATATATGCTATCTTGTTTCTCATGTGTATGGGGGACGCTGGATGAAGGTGACGTGCCCGGGGTGTAAGCGGCGGCTGCGGCTGCCGAAGTCGCGCAACGTGCACTGCGTGTGCGGCCGTGAGCTGGTGTACATGCGGCTTGCGCGTCGGGAGAAGCGGTACCTGGTGGATGCGAATATTTTGCTGTACGCGAGGAATAAGAATCCGGTGCGTGGGCGGGACTGCGAGCGGGTGCTTCTGGTGGCACCGGTTGCGGTGACCAAGCAGGTGCTGGAGGAGGTCCGGGCGTCGGTCGAGCCGCGGATCATGGTCTATACGGTGAAGGAGATTTCCCCGAGTCTGCGTGAGCTGTGGACGGATGACCGTAAGCAGCCGTCGCTGGCGGACTTGTCGCTGGTGCAGGCGGCGCTGGAGAACCCGGAGATCTGCGGGATCATTATGTACGACCGGGATTTCAAGGCGATTGCGACGCGGGGGTTCATCCGGAGCCAGTCGTCGAAGTCCGCGGATGATTTCTGGGTTGGGACGGCGAAGGAGTACCTGGAGAAGACGCAGAAGAATCAGAGAAGGGCGAAGTGATCATTGGCCTCATGATTGATCTTGCCTATCTTTTCTTTGGTGAGAGTTTGAAGAGGAATTTCTTTTGCATCCGCGTTTTTTCCAAGAATCTGAGTTTCGTTAAGTGGAGGAGGTTGTTTCTTGCCGTGTCGTACGCGATGCCATAGGTCGTCATAATCTCTTTGACGTCATGGATTTTTTCAGGGTCTTTGACGAATTCCTTTAATATTTCGGCTTGTCGGAGGTTCAGATTTTTATACTGCTTAATGAGGTTGAGAATCTCTGTCTGTTCTTCTTGTTTCCTCTTCAGGTATGCATTCATGTCTTCGACTGCTTCTTGGATTGCCTTTAGGTTAAAGTCGATGAAATATGTCATATCATTGTCGTCAGTCTCGGTATACAAATATGACAGTCCGTAGTTCACCTTCGATCGGAGAAGGATTCTGGAGATGGCCATGAATTCGAAGAGCCAATAGCCGTGGCTGAGGACATACCAATAGAAAATCGTCCGAGCGGCCCTGCCGTTGCCATCCTCGAAGGGATGGATATAGGCGATCAGGAAGTGAAGAAGGACTCCCTTGATGATAGGATGGATGAACTCCTCGGTGTCGTTGTTGGCGAACTGACAGAATTCTTCGATGAGTGCAGGGATCTGTTTGAAATCAGGAGGTTTATAGAATACTTTGTCGATTTCAAAAGGGTCGGCTACGACCACTTCGTTGTTGTCCCGAAACCTTCCTTCGTGTGACCTGTCCTTCAAGGTGCTCTCCGTGATGCTCTTATGGAGATCGAGGATGAAGTCAGGTGTAATCGTGTGGGTCTTGGCTGCGACTATCTTCTGCAGAGTGCTGTACCCGTTGACAATCATTTGTTCCGAGTAGTTTCTCGGTTTTTTCTTTTTCCTGAGCAGCTCTTTGGCGATGGTTCGTGTGGTTGCTGCCCCTTCGAGTTGGCTTGAGGCGATCGCCTCTTCCATGAGGGAACTGATGATGTAGCGTTCGCGGACGTAGGAGTTGATTGATTCGAAGTTTGTTCCCAAGATCCCTGCGGTTCCTTTGTCGAGGATATGGAGTTTTTTCTGGAAATCATCCAGGAGGATATAGCGGAAATGCCACGAGGAGAATCTCAGGTTCTTATATTGGCTTTCTCGGATGATTTTTAACATGGCCCAGATAAGCTCTGGTGGGAGGTTCTGTGGTGTCGGTTTATAGCGAAGTTGATCCCAGTGGAGATAAGGCTGATTGCATTTGGCGAGGAATTCAAGAATTTTCTTGTCATGGAAGTGTTTTGAAATTTCTTCGTAGGATTCTTTGAAGATTTCTTTGTACTCCTTTGGTTTTTCAGGAATTTTCATGGGAACTACCAATTTCGTAGATTTCGGTAGATATTGGTAGGTCGTGAGTTCTTATAAATGTTTCTACCGATTTTGTAGATTTTGGTAGATTTCGGTAATTCCCCCTTTACCTGGTGGATGCGAATATTTTGCTGTACGCGAGGAATAAGAATCCGGTGCGTGGGCGGGACTGCGAGCGGGTGCTTCTGGTGGCGAAAATCGCGGTGACCAAGCAGGTGCTGGAGGAGGTCCGGGCGTCGGTCGAGCCGCGGATCATGGTCTATATGGTGAAGGAGATCTCGCCGGGGCTGCGTGAGTTGTGGACGGATGACCGTAAGCGGCCGTCCTTGGCTGATTTGTTGCTGGTGCAGGCGGCGTTGGAGAACCCGGAGGTCTGCGGGATTATTACGTATGACCGGGATTTCAAGGCCATAGCTACCCGTGAGTTCATCCGGAGCCAGTCGTCGAAGTCCGCGGATGATTTCTGGGTTGGGACGGCGAAGGAGTACCTCGAGATGACGACGCGACATTTGGGGAAAAGCGCGACAAAGAAGAATTATTAATCAAACAGCAAACCTACAAACCCCTCAACAAGTGTCTTTTCGGTCTTTCTCGTTATTAAGAATCTCTATTCACCTGTTTACTGTTAGTGTGAAAAAAGAGAGGAGGCCGATGCTGCGATGTGTCTGGTTTTAATACAGAATGGTGTAGTCGTTTCCTAGTCCTTTGTCTGGTGCGTAATCTTGCAAGATCAATTTTTTTAATCCAAGTATTTTGAACAAGACGTCTCTGAAAAATGGATTCCAATTCAATTGTTCCAGAAGCGGGGTGCGCTGTACCTGTTGCGCCAAGGGTTCTGTTCAGGATGTCTCCTGTGTGTGGGCTTCCAATGACTGACTTCGGGATTGTATAGGTGATCGTTCCGTTTGTCATGTTTAGAGATCCGTTCACCATGCTCCCCGTATTCGTTCCTGCAAGACCCGCCCAAAAATAATTCTCGCCCAGGTACGTTCCAATCCGGCCGTACGCGATATAGTTCTCGTGGTTCATCGTCCAAAAGACGCCGTTGATGATAGTCCCTCGATAGTCTGGATTGAGTTCCACAAATTGGATGGTCACGTAGAGGAACTCGGGGGTTGCCGGGTCTTCAGAGAACCAGGCTTTCTGGATATCGGCGCTTTTTCGTGCGTCCCCCGTCCCATCCGAGATCTCAGGGTGTGCCGCGTCTCCAGCCATTGCCGAGATCGGTAAAAACGTTGGAATCAACAGTATACAAACAATGATTCCTGCAGCTCTTTTCATATCGCTTCCCCCATGTATTGCTAATGCATATCATTTATATCAAAGTTACGACCCTGTTCCTATAAGACCGGGACTTCTGGATATATAAATTAGAGGCAAATATACATATTTATAGAAGAACGGCCTTATTATCACCAGGGAAGAGGCCATGAAAAAAATATTTGTTTATATTGTTGGAAGCATAGTGCTGGCGTCGATTTTTCCTCCTCTCACTTCAGCAATGCCTCCCAAAACCGATCATTCATATGCAACAACGACAGCATCCACAGGCCCAACGAAATGGGCGGTATTCGTCTCCTATGGTGGGGGGTACACGTATTGGCATCATAGAATTCTTGCAAATAACGACGTTCGGGCATTGAAAAGAATATTGCTTTCGCATGGATGGGACAACGATCACATCCGCTGTTTCCTTGAGAAAGAAGCGACGAGGGATGCGATACTGAATACCTCGTTTGAGTGGCTAAGCGGGGCAGGCGAAGACGACCTCATTTTGTACTTTGTTTTCATGCATGGCTATTACCTTCCCGTTGATCTGCCTCCGATCGATGAGCCTGATGGGAGAGACGAACGCGTATTTCCCTACGATCCACAGTACCCTACATGGAATTGGAGTGTGTATATCGTCGACGATGATTTCGCAGCGCGGTTCAACACGCTCAAATCACACAACATCGTCATTATTTTTGATACGTGCCATTCCGGGGGGATGATCGATGGAAGCAGCGATTTCGGCGGCTCCGGTCGGGTTGTCTTGACATCCTGTGGTGTCGATGAGGCGTCATGCATGTTTCTGCCGCGGCTTCATTGGATGTTCCCGTATTTCCTCATCCAGGGGTTACGAGGTCGTGCCGATTTGAACCACGATGGGTTCGTGTCTGCAGAGGAAGCGCTGAAATACACCGAAGGGCCGGTTGCCTTCCGGTCTACGATTAATAATTTCATATTCAGTCATAAACTAGTTTCTCAGCATCCGCAGCTGTCCGATGGATGGCCGTCGGTTGAGAATAACACAGAAGAATTGAAGCTCATACAATTATAGAAAGAAGACTTTGCTTCTCTCTTCAGTCAAGCATTGAGCGCAACTCATGAAGATGAACAGCATCTCGTCATTCAATCAGATGATGTCCGTTTCATTCTTAGTTTTGTCCGAGAGCTCAAAGGCGATATCTACGATAAAGCCATGGCGTATTGTGTTGCCATTATCGCACTTCATCCCTTTAAAAATGGAAACCATCGCACCTCGCTCATTGCTGCTGAGCGGTTTCTTGCACTGAACCATTACACAAACAAAGCAAGGGATGAAGATAGAATTCGCCTCGAAGAATGGCGTTTACGTTTTGAAGAAGAACATGACCTTCACCGCGAATTCTTTTCGATAGCGAATATTGAAAAAGATACCGTCAAAGCAAAGAGAATCAAGGATTTGATGAAATCCTCCTATGGAAAAGAGTTGAGAACATGGCTGACTCAGTTTAACTCTAATGAGCCTTCGCACAAAACTTGAGGTATTTTTTACGTTTAAGGACGAACTCCTTTAACTCCTGTTTCTCTTTTTCAGACATGTTCAAGAAATAATTATGCTGCATCCCTCTATTTAACATTTCCGAGGATTATCGTTTTCCAAGTTCGATCTTGCCCAACATCGTTAGCCAATGATTGTTCCATAAAACCGTCTTTGACAAAGAACATATCGAGATCAAGACATTGCGGACTCGACTGAGATTCCCTGCCGTGGATCGGGAAGGCGACGTACTTGTTCCGATACATGTCTCCGATGATGTTGATTCGCCTATAGTAGGGTGTCAATTTCTGCGAGGCAGTCATATAGATTTTTCGCGCCCAGGCTACCACCGACTGTATCAATTGAGAATGCTGCTGCCTTATGAGGGATTCATTTCCAAATCTTTAAATTCCTCCAGAAAATACACGAGGTACGCCTTTGGCGAGGGAGACGCGACACAAATGAAACCAATCCTTGTTGTGCTCATAGCTGTATCCTGCATTGGGTCTGCTGCGTTAAGCGGCTGTCTCACACCCAACCCCAATGCCGATGTGAATCCCATCACTAAGATCAAGCAGCAAGAAGCCGTACGCATTTTCGTTGACCAAATCCTGAAACCCGGTGCCTCGACGACCAACAGTTCCGCACTCATGCTCACCAGAGTCCTCCGCCCCGGCGACGTCATCACCTCCGAAAGCGGAACCTCGTATCCGGTCTCCGCCAACTCCTGGTTCGTGTTCATCGACGACGCCCCCTGGGCCTTGTATGCCCACCCGACACGATACCTCCTCATCGACGCAGAAACAGGCGTAACGACCACGATCAACGAATCCTGGCCGCCCCTCATCAACAACCACTCCCTGGGGGACAACCGCAGCCATCATCGAGGCGACCTTATCACCGTCTATCCAACCCTGAGCTACCCACTGCCGATACCAGTAGCGACGAGTCCCGGTGCACCGAGAGCCGACTACGGCGACGCCCCTGACGGCCAGGAGGCATACGTCGGCGTCACAGGAGCGTTCCCCACTTATTACAACACCACCCACAGCCGGGTCGGCGACCACTGCGCACATGCCGTCACCACCGGCCAGGAGATGCTCGGGACGACGGTCAGCGCCGAGGTGGACGTCACCGATCCCAACGACCCGGACCTTGTACCGAACCTCGTCAACGCGGATAGTGACGACGGCATGGCCATCATCCTCTCAAATCATACCGCTCGACTCTCCGTGACCATCACGGTGAACGCGACCGCCCCTGACGTCCCACGCTACCTGAACGCGCTGATCGACTTCGATCAGAACGGAAGCTGGATGGAGGGCGCCGAGGGCACGGAGTGGACCGTAATCAACGAGGTTGTCAACGTGACGCCAGGGACGACAACGACCTACACGACGCTTCCCTTCCGATGGGGGGTCACGACGCTTCCCTCCCCAGTCTGGATGCGGGTGAGCCTGACCCGAGAGACGATCAACGAGACCATGTTCGCCGGGGTCGGCGGCTGGGACGGCATCGACCAGAAGACCGTCCAGGAATGGATCCTGCTCGGGGACCCCAGCCTCATGATCGGGGGCTACTCCTAAGCCTAGAAACAGTGGGGGAACGACTCCCCCCTTTCCTCGTTTTTTTACCGCTCGGGTGCGGGTTCTCTGGTTTTCCTCGCGAACATCTGGGCGGCGGGGCAGCCGAGCTCGCGCTGCCGGCAGTACTTGCAGGCCGCCATGCCGCGGACCGCTGCGGTCCCGATGAGATAGAAGAACAAGAAGGCGAGGACGACGCCGAGGTAGAGCCAGGAAAAAGAGAAGACGAGAGAGATGAGCCCGCCGACGACCGGGAAGATCACGACGAGGAAATCGGGGATCATGGTGAGGGCGGAAACGTCCTTGTTGATGAAGGCGGCGGGGTCCTGTCGGGTGAAGAGCCGGGAGCAGAGCGCCCCTATGCCGAAGGCGCAGTTCTTCCCGTAGTAATAGCAGGCCCGGCAGCTGCGGCGCATGACATTGACGTGGATGACCGCGCAGTACCCGAGGTAGAGGATGGCGGCGGCGACATGGATCCTGAGGAGGATGTAGGCACCCAGGGCATACAGAAGGAGGTTGATGAGGACGACGGGGATGGTAATCCGCAGGGGGAATCGTTCGTAGGAGGTCTGGGTCATCATAGATACCACGCTTGGCTCCTGCATCATTGTTGGATTCTAAAAAACCTTCGAAGGCCGGCTGAAGACTGATAGGTTTAAGAGCGTTGCAGGGTTGTGGGCTGGACTATGCCGTCGACGTCTCCGTCAAATCCCATGGTCTGTATCCAGAGGGCAGAGTACGAGTCTGTGGACCTTGAAGGATTGCTGGATCCGCTGGGCGGGCTCTCGTCGTTTGTGAAGAGAGGCCAGCGGGTGCTGTTGAAGGTGAATCTGCTGAGTGCGAGCACGCCGGACCAGGCGATCGTGACGGACCCGCGTCTGGTGCGGATAGTGGCGGAGGCGGTGCTGCGGGCGGGGGCGACGCCGTTCATCGGGGATTCGCCGGCAGGGCCGTTCACGAAAAGGCGGCTGACGCGGGTGTACCGAAAGGCCGGACTGCTTGATCTGAGCCGTGAGCTAGGCGTCGAGCTGAATTACGACACGGGGTCGGAGAAAGTCGCGGTCCCCGGCGGGAAGGCGCTATCGTCAGTGAATCTCGCGTCGTACGTGCGGAGGGCTGATGTGATTGTGTCGCTGCCGAAGATCAAGACGCATTCGTTCCAGATCCTGACGCTGGGGGTCAAGAACATGTACGGGGTGGTGCCTGGGTTGACGAAGCCGCGGTACCACTCAATGTACATGCGGAGGGCCGCGTTCGCGGACATGCTGCTGGACGTGGTGTCCGTGGTGCCGCCCGCCTTGAATGTTCTGGATGGAGTGGTGGGTATGCAGGGCGAGGGGCCGGGGAGTTCCGGGACGCCGGTGCACCTGGGGGTGATGATGGCGTCACGGGATGTCGTCAGTCTGGATCTGGCGGTGTGCAGGATGCTGGGGGTAGAGCCGGTGAGCGTGCCAGTGTTGCGTCAGGCGCGGCTTCGCGGCCTATGGCCGGGGGATATCGAGTATCCGTTGCTGTCTCCAGGAGATGTGGCGTTCCATGGTTTTGTGTTGCCGAAGACCGCGGAGCGGCTGTCGACGGGGAGGCTTGCACCAACGAAGAGCCCGCGGGTCATGCAGCGGTGTACCGCGTGTGGGGATTGCGTGCGGGTCTGCCCGCGGCAGGTGATCCGCATCACGGAGGGGCGGGCGTCCATTGACTTGGGAGGGTGCATCCGGTGTTATTGTTGTCAGGAGGTCTGTCCGGAGCGGGCGATTGTGTTGGAGGAGATCGGGTAGGAGTTTCCTGGTCTTGTTTGTGGGTGGTTCGGGAAAGGCTTATGTAGGGGTTTTTTCTTTTGGGGCAGGAGGGGTATCCAGTCTATGGAGCTCTTTAGTCTGTCCCAGATCATCAACCAGCTGCTGCGTGAAGGTAAGATTTCTGTCGATCCGATCTTTGGTGAGATTCTCGCGGCGTTGATCTTCTTCGCGGTGTCGGTGTTGGTCGGGTTCTTGGTGTACCATTTCGTGGAGCGGTATCTGACCAGGCTTGCGAAGAAGACGGCGACGACGCTGGATGACGAGATCATCAAGAACGTGAAGAAGCCGATCTATTTTCTGGTGATGCTGGTCGGGTTCTACTACGGGGTGTATCAGGTCACGGCGTTGATGCCGTATGAGAGGTTCATCGGGTTTGGGTTCATGGCCCTTGAGGTCTTCCTGATCGCTTTCATTTTCACGCGGATCATTAACGTGTTCATCGCCTGGTACGTGGAGCGTCAGGCCCGCCGTCGGGGGAAGGTGTTGAGCGCGAACATCATGACGGTGTTCCGCAAGTTGCTGCACTTCATCGTATACCTCGGCGCGTTGATGGCGATCTTGATTCTAAGTGGGGTGAACTTGACGGGGGCGGTCCTGGGGTTGGGGGTCGGAGGGATCGCGATCGCGTTCGCGCTGCAGAACGTCTTGTCGGATATGTTCAGCGCGTTCTTCATCTATTTCGATAAGCCGTTTGAAATCGGGGATTTCATCCAGATCGGGGAGTTCGGGGGGACGGTCACGCATGTGAGCATGCGGTCGACGCGGATCAAGACCGTGCAGGGCGAGGAGCTGGTCGTCTCGAACAAGGCGATCCTGGAGAAGAACATCCAGAACTTCAAGCGGCTGGAGAAACGGACGGTGATCTTCAAGCTCGGGGTCGAGTACGGGACGCCGATCGAGAAGCTGCGGCGCGTCCGGCAGCTCGTCACCGAGGTGATTCAGGGGTGTCCGAAGACGACGCTGCAGCGGGTGCATCTGAAGAGCCTGGCGGACTACAGCATCGTGTTCGAGGGGATGTACACCATCGATTCCGCGGACTATACGGTGTTCATGGATGTGCAGGAGCAGATCAACTTCGGGATCCTGGAGGCCTTCCGCAAGGAGGGGATCGCACTTGCGTTTCCAACGCAGACGATCAGGCTTGAACAGCCTACCAAGCAAGCCTCATAGAAAAACTCTCAGAAGCACTCTCTCTTTTTCCTTTGGTTTTCTTAGTCAAGCATGGTCGCGGTGACAGCGTCGTCGATGACGATGAGGGCGCCTTCGTAGCGTCGGGCGAGGCTGCAGTTTATGACCATGGTCGCGCCAACGTGGGCGATGCCAGGGTCCTCGTGGATGTGGCCGGAGAGGACGAGGCGGGGCTGGCGGTCCTCGACGAGCCGCCGCAGGCCCTTGTTGCCGCCGTGCGGTCCGAGCGCCATGCGGTCCATCGTCTTGTAGGGCGGCACGTGCGTGACAAGGACGGAGGACGCATCAAGGAGTTCTTCGATCGGTTTTGTGCCGTCACCCGTCTGGATGGGGGCGGCGGCGATGTTGGGGGAGGGCCGTCCGCCGAGGCCGATGAACGGGATGCCGTTGATGATGACGCGGCGGCGGTCGATGTTGGTGGCGTTGCTGTGGGTGATGCCGTCGCCGACGTCCGGCGTGTCGATGTTGCCGGGGACGGCGAGCGTCTGAACAGGGATCTGGTTGAGGAAGGCGGTGGCGGTCTCGGCTGGCCCGTATTGGGTGAGGTCGCCGCAGAGGATGACGAGGTCCGGCCGCTGCTTGGTGATTTGGCCGAGGATGAGGTTGAGGCGGTGTTGGGAGCCGTGGATGTCGGCGGCCGCGAGGATGTGCATAGCCTGTCGGGTTGGGGTACAGGCGGGGTGTTTTTTAAAGCAATCTAAAAAAAAGAGGGAAGAGAGGGGGGTGAATATTCAGAAGTCTCTGAGATTCTCGCAGAAGAAGATCTCAGAGAACTTCTCTACGAACTCTCGACTAAACTCCACGTGTATCCTCTCTCCTGTTTCTCCTCGAGCCGCAAAATCAGCATCTGCGTTTATATATTTTATGGCGGTGCGCCGGCGGCGGTCGCCCTGAGACGGCATCAACAGGAGGGGAGAAGATATTAATACTACGTTGGTGGTTAGAGGGTGCTTTCACTATCCCGGCCATCTGGGATTGGGGGGCGTCGCGGCTATGGCGCAAGAGGATGAGATCACCCGGAACCTGACGCTTATCGAGTACTACAAACAGCAGATTGACTCACTCGATCTGCAGCTGCAGATGCTGCAGTCCGCGCTCGCGGACTACCAGCGTGCCCGTCTGACGGTGGACCAGCTCCCTAAGGCTGAGGGGAAGAACGAGATTCTGATCCCGGCGGGCGGCGGCGTGTACCTCAACGGCAGCCTGACGAACACCAAGGCGACGCTGGTCAGCATCGGCGCCGGCTACGTCATGGAGAAGACGCCACAGGAGGCGATCGCCAAGCTCGATGAGCACATCAAGCGGATCCAGGACAACCAGGAGCGGGTGTACCAGCTCGCGTCCCGGCTGCAGACCGAGGCCTCCGAGCTGTCCCAGAAGACCCAGCAGATGATGGAAGCCGCACAAAAATAATCCCCACTGTTTCACGAGAGAGTTCGGAGTATCTATGTTCAATTTTCTGAAGAAGAAGCTCAAAATTTTTGAGAAGAACCTTGAAGACGAGATCGAGGCTGAGCTGAAAAAAGACGCGACGAAAGAAGCCGCGGTGCAGCCTGAACCAGTACCAGCCCCCGAAGTTAAACCGGAGCCGAAGCCGGTATCGCAACCCGAGCCGGCTCCTGTGGAGCCGACCCGGCGCCGCGCCTTCCGACTCCGGAAGGAGCCGTCGCCGCCGGCGCAGACCAGGGCGGAGCAGCAGGACCGCCAGATTCAGGAGGGCATCGAGTCCGAGCTGCAGCGCGCGGTCGCCACCCGCCGCAGCATCGAACAGACCGTGACGACGGAGAAGAAGCCGTCGCGGATGATCGATCAAAAGAAACTGGATGAGCTCCTTTGGGACCTCGAGATGGGGCTGCTGGAGGCGGATGTCGCCTATAGCGTCATCGATTCAATCAAGAAAGACATCCGCAACGAGATCTCCACCCTGCCGTTTGATAAGACGAAGGCCGGGGATTTCATCGAGACCGTCTTGAAGCATGCCATCGCTCATATCCTGCAGTCCAACAACTTCAACTTCGACACGTTTTTGGAGACGCATGAGAAGCCGATCGTGATCATGTTCGTCGGCGTCAACGGCACGGGGAAGACCCTGTCGATCGCGAAGATGGCGGCGCTGTTGCAGAAGAAGGGGAAGACCTGCGTGATGGCCGCCGGCGACACGTTCCGCGCGGGGGCTATCGAGCAGCTGAGCATCCATGCGGACCGCGTCGGCGTCAAGATCATCAAGCATGGGCCCGGGGCGGACCCCGCGGCGGTCGCGTTCGACGCGATTGAGCATGCGGCCGCGAAGCACAAAGACGTCGTGCTGCTGGATACCGCTGGGCGGATGCAGACGAATGCCAATCTCATGGATGAGATGGCGAAGATCAAGCGGATCGCCAAGCCGGACCTGATCATCTTCGTCGGCGACGCACTCTCCGGTAACGACGCGGTGGAGCAGGCGAAGCGGTTCAATGAGGTCGTCGGCATTGACGGCGTCATCCTCACCAAGGTGGATGCGGATGCCAAGGGCGGCAGCAGCCTGTCGATTGCGTACACAATCGGCAAGCCGCTCCTGTTCGTGGGCGTCGGCCAGGGCTATGAGGATCAGATTCCGTTCGACCCGGAGTGGATGATCAAGAACATCTTCGAATAATAATCGGCGGGGATTCTCCTTAGACTTGGATGCGGGTGCCGTCGAAAGGCTGGCCGAGCAGCGCCTTCTCGAATTGGTCGAGTCTCTTCCCGTTGACTACGAGGGTGGGGATCCTGGCGCGTTTGATGATGGCGAGCGCCGGCTCGTCCATGAAGATGTTTTTCCCTGCGGCGCCCCAGCTGGTCCCGTACTGGGCGATGAGCTGGTCGATCGTGACTTCTTTGAGCTGCCGGGCGTCCGGGTATTTGTTGGGGTCTTTGTCGTAGATGCCGTCGACGTTGGTGGCGTTGATGAAGCGGACCGCATGGGTCTTTTCCGCGAGCTCCGCCCCGACTTGGTCAGTGCTGTGTTTGGGGTCGGTGCCTCCCATGACCACGATGGGGGTTGTGAGGCGGATGGCCTCATCGGTGGTATGGGGGATCTCGGTGTTGGAGGTGCCGAGGAGGTAGGCGATGACGCGGGCGTTGACCCTGGTGACGTCGATGCCGAGCTGGTCGAGGCGGTCTTCGTCGAAGCCCAGGTCGCGGCCGAGGGTGATGTAGCGTCGGGCGATCTTGCCTCCGCCGACGATGACGTAGAGGCGGCAGAATTTGCTGACGCGTTTGAGGAGGGCGGCGAGGTTGCCGAGGTATTGGATGTTGGGCTCGTCGGAGACGACGATGGAGCCGCCGACGGAGGCGACGACCGTGTTCATACTCCAGTGCAGTATCGTGGCTGGTGTATTAAAAAGTAGGGAAAAGCGGAGGGGGACGGGATGTTAGGCGACTTCCATGCCGCCGGTCTGACCGGGTTTGGTGCTGGTGTTGAGCTTGACCTGCGGCAGCGGGATGGGGGGCGGCAGGCCGAGGTCTTTGGCGATGCCGACGGCTTCGGGGACGCAGGCGTGCATGACCGCGGTGTGGATGGCGCTGGCGAACTGGTCCGGCATCTTGCGGGTGTCCATCCATTCTTTGGCGATCTTGCGGGCGTCGTCCTCCTCGCAGAGGAGGCTGCCTTCCAGCTTGATCATGCCGATGGGCCCGTAGCTCGCGCTGTACTGGAACTCCAGGGTCAGTGCCTTGTCGGTGGTGCTGGTGACCTGGGTGATCTGGCTGTTGTGGTCGATGCGGATCTGGCGGGGCTTCTCGTCAGGGTCGACGTAGCGGCGTGCTTCGATGGTCTTTAGTTTTATCGCGGTGATCCTCATCATGGGTGGTCTCGTAATAGGCCACTTGTTAATACAGGTTTCGCCTCTTCTTGAGTTGTTATCGGGGTGAGAGGACGACCTGCTGCTCGGCGCGGACGTCGATTTTCAAGGGGACATCCAGCTGGCCGGCGACCGCCCATTCGATGACGGTGCTGAGCGGCGCGCCACCGGGGGAAATCGGGATGGAGTGGCCGAAGACCTTGATCTCGTGAACCGCGGGCCGGATGTCGATGGTGCTGAGGATGTCCGGCGGGATCGTGATCTCGAAGGGGTACATCTCGCTGAAATAGGTGTTCTCCTCATCGAGCGGCAGATCGAAGTTATACAAGATGGTCTTGACCTTCTCCATATGAGACGAGGGGACGCCCTTGGAGTTGTAGGTGCGGACCATGACCGTGTCGATGCGTGTACAGCGGAGGGAGACGGTGATTTTGCGGCCTTGCAATGGTTTGCGCAGGCTGAGTTTGACGTATCCTTTGACGATTTCACCAGGGGAAAAGCTGTATTTTTCGAGTTGGAGTGTCATCTGGTCTTTTCTAAATAGTCCGATGTCCCGCACCTCCAGGTATTGGCATGGAGGAGGGGGATGGTCGATAATAAATCTTTCTTTAATGGCTTCAGGCAGTTGCTTTCTATGTTATATATCTAGTGTGAATATTACTTTATAAATTATATATTATGTAAAGTAAAGTTTAATAAATTATATACTTAGCATTAACAAAGTTTATATATCATATATCATGCGAAAATCTATTTTGAAAAATTGGCCTTCCGTTCCTTTCTTATCTTTTAATTAACAATCTATATTCCATTATTATACAATTTATACTTTATTATATTGTTAAAAATATTTTAAAAATTCAATAAATTTTAAATAGTGGGTTCTGCATTATCAATAATTAACGGAGGCGGGACTTAGAGGAATTAAATAAGACTTTTGACAAGACCAGAAGGGGAAGAAATGAAGAACAGAATCAGTACGAAAATTGTGTGTGAATTAGGCGTTTTCCTCATGATCTCAAGCGTTTTCCCAACGCTCATCGGCGCAACAAATTCTCAACCAAGTACGGCAGTCTTCTGCGAGTGCCATGATTATAGGGGATCATCCCTCCAGGCACCGGTATTCAACGGCATGTGGATTCATTTTGATAATGGCGTCAACTCGAATGCTATCGGATCAACTATCAGCACCTGGGAAGGCGCGATACGGATAACCCCTGACGAACTCGGCGGGTATAACGGATGGAAGCTGTGTACCGTGAAATGGTTCCATTACGTGACAACAAACCCTCAGCACTCTGGCATGATTAAGATTTACGGGGAAGGCACCCCGACCTCGCCTGGGGCATTGATCACAACCGAGCCCTATACGGTCACCGGGATGGGATGGAAGGAAATACCGCTCTCGCATTTCGTGAGGCTGAACGCTTCACACGACATCTGGGTTTCTATTCAGATTAATCAGGTCCCTGGTGAATACCCTCTCGGAGTGGATAATCAGTTTGCGGTTGACGGCAAGGGGGACTGGATCTACGATGGGACGCATTGGATAGAACTTCAGACTATTCAAGGAGGAGGACCTTTTTTCCTTGATTATAACTGGAACATCTGGGCAGGCATCGAGGAGCCTTCGCTGCCTCCGGAGACGCCCCAGCAGCCCGCAGGGTTCTCGGAAGGCCTTGTCGGCCAGGAGTACACCTTCTCAACAAACTCAACAGACCCGGAGGGGGAACCCCTGTATTATTTCTGGGACTGGGGCGATGGGACTACGAGCGACTGGCAAGGTCCCGTTGCATCAGGGGCGACGGCGTTCGCAACCCACAACTGGACGGCGACGGGAAACTACAGCATCACGGTCAAGGCTAAAGACCCCCACAGAGAAGAAAGCAATTGGTCGGAACCCAAGACCATCCGCATTATGACCCTCGAAAAACCGGTTCTTGAGATCGGCAACATCACCGGCGGGCTCTTCAGGGTCAAGGTAAGAATCTTCAACAACGGGACTGCCCCAGGCGTCGGGATTGCCTGGAAAATCACCATCTCAAACGGCTCCCTCCTCTGTGGCAGGAAGACCTCAGGCAGAATCGTGGACCTTGAACCGGGAGCCATGCGAATCATCAGCTCCAACATCATCCTCGGCTATGGGCCAATCACAATAAACGTCACCGCTGAGATCGCGGACTCCACGGCCACAGCCCAGCAAGACGCATTCGTGTATCTCTTCTTCATTCGAGGGACAGGCATGACGATGTAGGGCGTAATCCCTACAGAATCCTAAAAATATGAAAAAAAGTGAGAAACTATGAGAAAAAAATCGGCGATGCTAAAGGCGGCCATCGCAGTCGCTATTGCTTTAGCATTCATCCTACCAGGGGCAGGTGTGTTCGCGAAATTTGACACAAGCAACGCAGTTGGAGTTGAAAGAACCACAAAAGGTGGTCCTTTACCACCCATGTACCACAACTATTTCTACGGGACCATCAGTATTAATGGCTCTCCAGCACCAGTTGGAACAAAAGTCAACGCCCGCGGGCCACCACCGATTGCCAACGGAACAAACAACCCGATCTATACCACCCAGGCAGGCTACTACGGCGTCCCCGACCCAAAACTGGACTGCGCCGGCGTCAACGCCCAGAACGGCCTCCTTATCACCTTCTGGATCAATAACCACTACTGCGGCGAAATCTCGTACTTCAAACAGAGCGCTACCACCCAACTCAATCTCACCTTGGGCGTCAATGATCCCCCCCGGAATCCGTCAAACCCCAGCCCAGCCAACGGCGCCACCGGCATCTCAAACAACACGAACCTGAGCTGGACCTGTGAGGACCCGGAAGGTGGCCCTCTCACCTACGACGTCTACTTCGGAACGACCTCGCCACCGCCGAAAGTGTCATCGAACCAATCCGTAGCATCGTACGACCCCCCCGGAACCCTGAGCAATAAAACCCTCTACTACTGGCGGATCGTCGCCTGGGACAACCAAAGCGCTAAGACAGTCGGGCCGCTCTGGACCTTCATCACGTTCGGGCCCCCAACCGTGGTCTATGTCGACGACGACCGACCACCGGAATGGTACGACCACTGGCACGTCCACGCTGTCCAAGAAGGAGTCAACAATGCATCGTCAGGCGAATTCGACACCGTCTACGTCTACCCGGGCACGTACGTTGAACACGTCACCGTGAACAAACAGGTGGAGATGGTCGGTGCCTCCAAGAACACCGTCATCATTGACGGCTCCGGCACCGGGAATGTCATGTACATCACGTCAAGCAGGCTTAACGTGAGCGGATTCACACTCAAAAACGGGGCCTCCGGTCTCCTGTTCCTCGCCTCTACGCCCTATGTAAACAACGTCACCGTTAGGGATTGCATCACCTACGGCAATACGAGAGCAGGCATCGATATCTCCCGGGCAACGAACAGCCGCGTCATCAACTGCACCGTCCACGACATCCACAACCTCGTCGGCACCACCACCGTCGGCCTCGGCATCTACGCCCTCGCCTGCACTAATTGCGAAATCCTCGACAACGAAATCTACAACTGCACAGGCTCCACCCCGCCGACAGTATGCCCGCTATACTCCGGCTGCGGCATTTTCCTCACAACCTCCACCAACTGCACACTGCACAACAACACCATCTACAACAACCAGTACAACTTCAGGATGATGGGAAACGCCGTGCAATATTACGACTCCAACCACATCGACACCTCCAACATCATCAACGGCAAACCGCTCTACTACCTCGTCAACCAACAGGATCAGGTCCTCGACGGCGCTGTGACCGACATCGGCCTCCTCGCCTTGATCCACTGCAACAACATCACCGTACAAAACTTTCAGAATTCCAATAACGGGGCAGGAATCCTCATCATCGGTTCAACGAACTGCCTGATCAAAGACTGCACCTTCTCAGCGAGCGTCTACGGCATCTACCTCTACGTCCGAGCCGCAAACAACACCATCATGAACTGCACATCCTACGGCAACAACAACGCCGAAAGCACCGGCGTACGAACCCAGGACGACTCATCCTACAACACGATCATCAACTGTAGCCTCCACGACAACTACCAAACCGGCTACTGGTCCCAAGGCAACGTCAACAACAGCATCATCGGCTGCAACATCTACAACAACGGCCTCACCGGCACCAACACCAACTTCGTCGGCATCCGCTTCGACTACCAGACCCACAACAACCTCGTCAAAGACTGCAACATCTACAACAACCGCTACGGGGTCATGTGCTACTCATACTGCGGAGGAACTCGGATCTACCACAATAATATCGGCTTTAACGTCGTCAATAACGGCTATGATGCCTGCACGGGAACATACATCAACTACTGGGACAACGGCAGCGAGGGCAACTTCTGGTCCGATTACACAGGCATCGACGCCAACGGCGACGGCATCGGAGACACCCCCTACACGATCCCAGGCGGCGCAGCCCGACACGATAACTATCCACTGATGAACCCGCGCGACACCATTCCCCCCGTCATCACCGCAGTCCAGGCAACCCCAGACGTCCAGAACACCACAAGACCCGTCAACATCAGCTGCACCGTCACGGACAACTGGAACCGCGTCAAAACCGTCACGGTCCACATCACCGACCCCAACGGATTCACCCACGACGCGACCATGACCGGCCATTACTACTATAACCACACTTACTCAACAATGGGCATCTACTACTACCACATTCGGGCAAACGATACCAGCGGAAATATCGCCATCTCCAGCACCTACTTCTTCACCATCACCGAGTTCGATAAACCTACATCTTCAGTCAGTCCACTCCCAACATGGGAACTCGCAGCACCCTTCAACATCTTAGCCACCGCATACGATAACACCGGCGTCGCCAACGTCACCCTCTGGTACCGCTACTCACCCCACGGCACGAACTGGACCGCATGGACCGCCTACAGCACCGACTACACCTGGCCCTGGAGCTGGTCATTCAACGGAAGCAATGGCTTCTACCAATACTACAGCATCGCCATCGACACCCAAGGCAACGTCCAAACCACCCCAGGCGGCGCCCAAGCATCCACAGGCCTCGACACCGTCAACCCCGTCACCACGATCATCATCAACGGAACCCTTGGCGACAACACGTGGTACACCAGCAACGTCACAGTCACTCTCACAGCCACCGATGCCCTCTCAGGCATTGACACGACATGGTACAAGGTGGACACAGGCTGGAACATCTATACCGCCCCCTTCGCCATTACCACCCCCGGCCAACACACCGTCCAATACTATAGCATCGACCACGCCGGCCATCAAGAAACAACGCACTCCCAGACTCTGAAAATCGACAAGCTCGCACCAACGACGACTATCGACATTCAAGGACTTATTGGAATCCATGGAACATACGTCACCAACGTCACCATTTTCCTGAACACTACCGACGCCACCTCAGGAGTGAACGCCACAATGTACAAGATCAACACCGCCAATTGGACGGCGTATGGTGGACCCATTACCATCACCGCAGACGGCAACTACACCTTCTCGTACTACAGTAAAGACCTCGCAGGAAACATAGAAGCCACCAAACAAGCCATCTTCACCATCGCACATGACACCACACCCCCGGTGACCACATCCACCCTCAGCGGCACCATGGGAGACAACAACTGGTACGTCAGCGCGGTCAGCATCACCCTCACCGCTACAGACGACTCCGCAGGCATTGCTGTCACCAAATACAAGCTCGACGACGACCCCTGGACAACCTACACCGTACCGTTCCTCGTCACCGAAGACGCCATCCATACGCTGACCTACTACTCCATCGACAAATGCGGCAACAAAGAAGACAACAAAACCGTGACCTTCAAATCAGACCGAACGAAACCAACCATCACCCTCACCGTCAACAGGACCGGCCTGATTCGATGGCTCCTCAACGCAACGGTCGCCGATGCAACCAGCGGGATTGCTAGAGTCGACTTTTACATCGACGGCAACTTCATCGGTACAGTGAATGAAACCCCCTATGTGTTCCGATACTCCGGATCTGGAAACGTCGCCCAAGCCATCGTCTACGACAACGCCGGAAACACAGGGACCAGCGCCCAAGTCACACCCAGCAGCACTGGCCAAGGAAGCTCAGGAAGCACCCAAGGCAGTCCAAGCAACCCAAGCACCAATCCCACAAAACAGCTTGTCGGTCTCAAGTAAAAGCCACAATCCAAGGGGAGACCTCCTCCCCCCTCTTCCTTTTTTTAATACTCTTTTATTACAATTAAAGAATGATTTACAATACACTTTTACAATGACACCCGAGGACCAAGGCCTCACCCTCTAAGACATCCTCATCGGCGCTAACTCTACCTGGAGATACTGAGGCTACACCAAACTTTAACCGAAGACAATCGAATCACAGCTGATGTTTCTCCGCGGTCGCACCGACAGCGAAACCATCGGTTCGAACGTTGTCCTCACGGCCTACATCCTCTTCACAATCACGTTCCATCCCCTTGCTCTTACCCGGTACCACTCAGAAGAAAGCTTCATCATCACCAACGTCATCATTTACCTCAGCACGGAACCTTGCGGCTTCGGATTCGTAAAAGCCGTCCCCTACGGATAGACCTCCTCGGCGCACCCAGACCTTCTCTCGAGGGCTCCTCGAACTTTTATTAACCCATCATCCTATACCCAAACCCCGAGGACCACCAGCTATGCCTAACACCATGACCGTCGCCGTCTACTACAACAACCACGACGTCCGCATCGAACAACGACCCATCCCCACCATCACCGACGACGAGCTCCTCGTCAAAGTCAAGGCCAGCGGCATCTGCGGCAGCGACGTCATGGAATGGTACCGCATCAAAAAAGCCCCCCGCGTCCTCGGCCACGAAATCACCGGCGACATCACCAAAGTCGGCAAGAACATCACCGACTACAAGGTCGGCGACCGCGTCTTCATCTCCCACCACGTCCCCTGCAACACCTGCACCTACTGCCTCCACGGCCAACAGACCCTCTGCCACACCCTCCACTCCACGAACTTCGACCCCGGCGGCTTCGTCGAGTACCTCCGCGTCCCCGCCATCAACGTCGACCGCGGCGTCTTCAAACTCCCGGACTCCGTCTCCTACGACGACGGCGTCTTCATCGAACCGCTCGCCTGCGTCATCCGCGGCCTCCACCAGGCCAATTTCACCGCAGGCCAACGCATCCTCGTCCTCGGCAGCGGCATCTCCGGGCTCCTGTTCATCAAGCTCGCCAGAGCCTGGGGCACCCGCCAGATCATCGCCACCGACATCACCGACTACCGCCTCAAGGCCGCCCAGAAAAGCGGGGCCGACGTCACTATCAACGCCCGAGACGACGTCCCCCTCGCCGTGAAAAACGCGACCGGGGGCCAATATGTTGACCTTGCCGTGACCTGCACGGGAGCCCCACCGGCCGTGCAGCAGGCGCTCTCCAGCGTCCGGCCGGGAGGGACCGTGCTCTTCTTCGCACCGACGGAACCAGGAACGAAGATCCCCGTGGATCTCTTCGACGTCTGGAACCGCCAGCTGCGACTCGTCTCAACCTATGCGGGAAGTCCCCGGGACATCTCGGAGGCAATCAATCTCCTCGCCAGCAAGCAGGTAGAGACCGCGGATCTGATCACCCACCGTCTGCCTCTGCGGGAGGCGGCGAAGGGCTTCGCCCTGGTCGCCAGCGCCCAGGATTCCATCAAGGTCATCCTCGAACCATGATCCCTTGAGCTGTTTTGTTAATGGAAGAGGCTGAGTTCCTCGCCTCCTCTCTGCGCCAGGAAGTTCATGGAGTCAAGATAAAATGTAGGACGGACTTTCCGAAGTAACATGTTTGCTTTCATGAATAAAAGACCAATCACGTCCCATTTGATGAACAGACGCTGCATGGCAAGCGGGTATTTTTTTGGTTGATGTTGCGCGAGGTATTTACCGGCGGCGTCGCCACTGAGCAGGGCTCGGTAGATGCCCTGGCCGAGAAAGGGAAAGGCGCCGACTCCCGCATCACCAACGAACAGGATGTTCTCGTGACGAAGGGGATATTGCAGACCCAGGGGGACGAGCCCGCCGACCGTATAGTTAACGGCGCCGCTAATCCCTTGTTCAGCTTTGAATTTCTCGAGGATGTTTTTAAGGTTGTGGTTTGGTTCGCCGAGGACGCCGATGCCGAGATTGATCTCCTGTTTCTGCGGGTCCCGGGGGAAAATCCAAAAGTACCCCATGTCACGAGTATAGATGATCCTAACCATGTGCGGAGTATAGAAGTTCGAATGCTCGATGGTCTGTTGATACGTGGTGCCATAGAACCTCGGGGGCAAGCCGAGGTCGCGTTTGATGGTGCTCGGGCAGCCGGAAGCATCAACGATGAAGTCTCCGTCGAGGTCATCTGCGGACTTGACTCGGTCTCCGGTGAGGATTGCCGCTCCCAGTTGTTGTGCCTGACGGTAGAACTGGCAGATAAATTCCTGGCGGTTGAGAATGTACGCTCGGCCGGGTGGTTGCGAGGCATGGTAGTCATGGGTGCCGATGGTGACTGTGCCCGAATGGATCTCGTTGAAGATGCTGGCAGGCTCGGGTTTCCAGTGTGCCCATTCTCGTTCGACGTTGTGGGCTTCGCCGCAGCGCCGGCCCTCGTGGTTGTAGCCGATCTGTTTGTATTTCTCGTGTACGACGACGTCGATGGCTGGGTCGTGCTTTTTCAGAGAAATCGCGGTGCAGAGACCGCTGAGACTGCCGCCGACGATATCCACCCGTATGCGAGCCACGCCCCCTTTCGCTCTCGTTCCTGCGGAAAGGAACGGCGCATGAGTTTAAAGACGTTTTGTCATAATTGAAAGAATTGTTGCCGATGAGTTCTTAATGATTCTGGTGATTTGGTGGGGCTGGGTATGCATACAGCCAGGGCGATTTGGCAGCTGCTGCGGCTTGAGCACGGCGTGATGCTGGCGTTGGGCATCCTGGTCGGCGCGGTCATCGCGGTCCCGGCCTTGCCTCCATGGCCGATGTTCCTGTTGGTGTTCTGCGTCGCCTTGTTCCTGGAGGCGAGCACGTTTGCATTAAACGATTACTACGATCTGGAAATCGATCGACGGAACAAACGGGTGGATCGGCCATTGGTCCGCGGTGACTTGTCGCCTCGAGCGACGGTTGTCATCGCCGCGGTGTTGTTCCCGTTGGGGCTTCTGGCCGCGTTCTTTGTGAACCTGCCGTGTTTTGTCATCGCGGTGGTGACGGCGCTCTTTGCGTTGGTCTACGATGTAGTGTTGAAGAGGGTGAAGGTGGTCGGGAACTTCTTCATCGCGTACGTGATGGCGATCCCGTTCGTGTTCGGCGGCGTAGCCGTCATCCCCCGCACTGGCGGGCTTGGGGCGTTACAGCCGTCGATCCTGATGGTGGCGGTGATCGCGTTCCTGGCCGGGGCCGGCCGGGAGGTGATGAAGGATATCCAGGATTTTGCGGGCGACGAGGCGATGGGGGTGAAATCGTTCCCGCGGTATCTGGGCCTGCGGGGGGCGGGGGTGTTGGCCGTCGGGTTTTATCTGGCTGCGGTGGCGTTGAGTGTCGTGCCGTTTGGGGTGAACTGGCCGGGGAACCACTATTATTGGAATTACGTTTATCTCGCGTTCATCGTGGTGACTGATTTGATGTTGATCGGGGCGTCGGTGCAGCTGCTGCGGCATCGTCATGTGGATTTCAAGCGGCTGCGGCGGGTGACGCTGCTGGCGTTGGCGGTGGGGTTGTTTGGGTTCTTGATCGGTGTCTTCATAGGAGGCGTGGGCTAGGGTGGTTGGGTACGGGGATCTGATTGGTGTCGCGGTGGTGTACGGGTATGTGGCGTTTCTGTTGGTGTTGACGGAGAAGGTGCTGTCGAAGCGGTGGCCGTTGCAGAGTCGGAAATTGTTGCATATTTTGACGGGGAATGTGGCGTTTTTGCTGCCGGTGTTTGAGACGCGGTGGGTGATGGCGTTTGTGGCGGCGGGGCCGTTTATCCTGTTTACGTTTTTGATGAGTCCGTATTCGCCGGTGAAGCGGCTGCGGGGGCGGACGTCGGAGGCTGGGCATGGGCTGGGGCTGGTGTATTATGCGATCACGTGGACGGCGCTCGCGTATGTGTTTTTTGATGTACGGGTGATAATCGCGGCGGGGATTCTGGCGATGTCGTATGGGGATGGGCTGGCATCGCTGATTGGCGTGAAGTATGGGAAACGGAAGTATACGGTGTTTCATGATACCAAGAGCTATGTGGGGTCGCTGGTGATGGCGCTGGCGACGTTTCTGATGTTGATTGTTGCCGTGGTGTTTTATCTGGCGGTCGGGTCTGTCTCCGTGCTGCCGTCGTGGCCGGTGTTGTTGGCGGCGTTGGCGGGGATTTCTGTGCTTGCGGCGGCGGTGGAGGCGGTGACGCCGCTTGGGTTGGATAATCTGTCGGTGCCGTTCGTGGTGGCGGTGGTGTTTTGGCTGTTGGTGGTGGTGTAGGGTGCGGTTGATTGTGGTGGATGGGTTGGATGGGGTGGGGAAGGATACGCATGCGGCGTTGATCAGGGAGCGGTATGAGGCGCGGGGGGAGACGGTCATCGTCCGGTCGCATCCGTCGGTGGATAACCTGTATGGTCGTCGGGCGAAGCAGGCGCTGCTGGCGGAGGGGCGGTTGAATCAGGTGCGGGCCGGTGTTTTTTATGCGTTGGATGTGTTGAATTCGCTGCGGAAGTATTATCGGCATCCGCAGGCGGATACGTTGATCATGGTGCGGTATTTGATGGGGACGGCGTATCTGCCGCATCGGCTGGCGCGGCTGGGGTACCGGTTTTTTGAGAAGTTGGTGCCGACGTCGTGTTATCTGTTTTTTTTGGATGCGTCGCCGCAGGAGCTGGTGCAGCGGATCAAGCAGCGGTCGGAGACGGAGATGTTTGAGACGTTGGAGGAGTTCATGAAGGTGCGGTCGAAGGCGATCGGATTAGCGACGGGGTGGTTCATCATCAATACGAGCAGGCCGTTGGAGGAGACGGCCGCGGAGATCTCGCGGATCTTGGATGTGTTGGATAAGCGCTCATCGGCAGACTAGGCCTGGGAGGAGGGCTCTTCTCTTTTCTTTTTCATGAAATGGATAACTATCGTAAAGAGAAGATTTAAATACTCACAAAGAGACTTTTTTTATGGATGGGGAGCCTGCAATTTCTCATTCCTCTCTCTTCCTCACCACACCTCCACGCTCCCCCATCCGCTTCTTCCGCGTTAGGCGTCGAACGGTCTCCGGGAAATGGGGGACGGTCTGGTAGGCGGGGAGGTCCTTGTTTTTTACCCAGCGGTACTCTGAGTGTTCCCAGTCGATCTTGAGGTTTTTATCCTTGAGGAGTTCGAAGAGGAAGGGATGGATGGTCCAGTCGTACCGTTCACCTTGGTAGACGTCGGTAAAGGCAATCGGCTCTGCCTGGGCCACGAGACGGACGAGGTCGGGGGTGAGGCCGGTCTCCTCGCGTAGCTCCTTGTAGGCGGTCTGTAGGGGCTGTTCGCCGGGTTCGACGTAGCCGGCGACGCCGCCCCAGAGGCCTTTGTAGGTGCGGACGCGGTCGCTGCGACGCAGGAGTAGCACCTTTCCCTGATGCATGAGGACACAGGTGACGGCCTGCGGCATGATAGGTCTACCCGAGTCGGTAGTCGACCATGGCTTCAGGGAAGCGGGCGGAGAGGTTGAGGAGGTCCTGGAGGGGCCTGCCGTCGAGGTAGACTTCGAAGAAGGCGACCTCATAGGTTCGGGTGAGGTTCACCATGCGCTTCGGCGGGATTGTCCCGAAGCCGAGGAGCTTGGGGGGGATGAGGGGGACGAGGTGGGAGAGTAGGACGCCGACATCGGTGAAGGCGTAGTGGGTGGAGCCGTTGATGCCGACCTTGAAGACGTCGGCGGAGGTGTGGTTCCAGACGTACATGGTGTTGCTGTCGTTCGCGAAGCGTGCCTCCTGGACCATCATGAGGAGGGGCTTGTCGATGGTGCCGTTCATGAAGCTAGGAGTAAAGTAGCCGTCGAGGGTCAGCCCGGCCTTGACGCGGGCGTCTTCGAGGAGGCAGACGCCGGTGTTGCCGCCGCCGAAGGAGTGGCCGAACATGCCGACGCATCCGAGGTCGAGGGTGCCGCCGAAGGTGGAGTTGGTTGCGTTCAGTCCGGTGAGGAAATCAATGGTGGTC
Organism: Methanobacteriota archaeon; assembly: GCA_963769885.1. GTDB lineage: Archaea > Thermoplasmatota > E2 > DHVEG-1 > DHVEG-1 > CAIRCU01. Next base: position 352,013 of record CAVYNH010000006.1, on the reverse strand, counting down.
TTGGCGTCTTCTACGATTGTCCGCAGGGACATGTTCATGAAGGCTACGCGTTCGACGGGGTCGGTGGGGGGTGTGGCGATGTCGACGGTGTGGCCGTCGGGGAAGACGGTGATGCCGGAGACGTAGGGGTGGTTGATGGCGGCGACGACGAAGCCGTGGCTGGCGAGGTCTTCGATGAGGGAGGTGTAGATCTGGTAGACGCCGTCATAGCCGGGGGAGAAGACGAGGATCGGGTGCAGCCCGGGGGCGATGAGGGCGCCTTGGTGGCCGTGCGGATGGACGAATTCATAGGCGTTGTTGGGGATGGAGATGAGGGGGATAGGGGACTGGTTCTTGAGCCACAGGAATGTCGGGGGGTCCATGTAGAGGTCTGGGGTGCCGGAGGCGTTGGGGTCGAGTGGGTACCAGAGGTTGACCATGAATTCCCGGACGTCCATGGGGTCGGTGGTGAAGTTTTCGGGGCGGTCGGGGTCGACGAGGTGGAAGCTTTGGACGCCGATATGATATGGGCCGGTGAGGGCGGGGAGGAAGCTGGCTTGGTAGTGGCCGGTGATGCGGATGAGGCCTTCGCCTTGGAGGAGGAGGCGGCCGGTGAAGTTGGTGTCGCTGGTGGTGATATGGCCGAAGAAGGCCTGGTTGGTGCCATTGCGGGTGCCGAAGAAGAGGCGGCCGAGGAAGAAGCCGGTGAGGTGTTCGGTGGTGTTGGCGGTGGTCCAAGTGGCGGAGAAGGTGCCGATGGTGTTACGTCGGCCTTGGTCGAAGGTGCCGGAGAGGGTGCCGCTGATGAGTGGACTCTGCCAGGTCCCCTGGAAGGTCCCGTCGGGCCAATCAGGTAGGGCAGGGCCGGTCTTCGGTGTCGCCTGAATCGGGACCGGCAGCAAGGTTGTAATCAGGAGGGCGGCGGTGGTGAGAACGAGGAGTCTTCGGATCATAGGAAAGCCTCAGGGAAAGAAAGGGCGGTCTTCCTATAAAAAAGGTTCGCAGCCCCGATACTGTGCATGACGTCGGTGCGGGGGTTCTATCCCCTGGTTCCTCTCCAACTATATAAAGAAATTATCCGTTATTTATCGGTAGATATTGAAAGGAAAAATGTCGAACAGCCCCTCTTTTTTCCCATTTGTTACATTTTTCTCGATATTATTAGAAAAGAAACATTTAAATCTGTCGAGTTCCATTCGAAGCTTTAGTAAGGGAGGCAGAAGGAATTGCATACACGCGTGTGTCAACCTATATTAGCATTAGGAATCACCTTCCTGATGCTTGGAGCTGGTATCGTTCTCGCGTCAAACATCAAGACATCAAACCAAACACGGAGACCCGCCACCACTGACTGGTACGAGAACTTCGACTCGTACGCCGCAGGGAGCTACCTTGGCGGCCAAGGCGGCTGGGCACCCTGGGACAATACCGCAGCGGCCAACGGCAAAGTCAGCAACGCCCAATCCCACAGCCCTTCCAACTCATATGACAGCAAATGGAACGTCTCTGTGGCTCAGGACATGGTTCACCAATACAGCGGTTATACCATGGGCCGCTGGATCTACACCGCCTGGCTCTACGTGCCCGCGACGGAAACCGGCAATCAGATGTTTATCCTCATGAACACCTACACCCCCGGCACCGCCCACAACAGCCCCGACTGGTCCCTGCAACTCTTTTTCGGCGCACAGACCGGCCACATCTGGGACTCCAATGCCGTATCCTATAACGTATCCATCAACTTGAGCAAGTGGGTGAAAATCGTCGTCGATATCAACCTTACCGCCGATAAATTTAATGTTTACATAGACGGCAAACTATTCGAAGCGGCGACAAGCTGGAAAAACCACGTCGCCACGGGCGGCGCCCAGAACCTCGCCTGCGTCGACCTCTACTCCGGCGATACCACCACGACTACTGTCTATTGGGACGACCTCTCGCTCGTCGAGTACGTTCCCCCTGTTCCCCTCAGCTGTGACGCGGACGGACCTTACGAAGCCTACATCAACGTTCCTATCCAGTTCAATGGAACCGCGGCCGGCGGCACCCCACCCTACACCTGGGCCTGGCAGTTCGGCGACGGCCAAGTCTCACCTGACCAAAACCCCACCCACGCCTACGGCGAGGTCGAAGACTACACCGCGACCCTGACCGTCACCGACTCAGCGAAGGCGACCGTCACGGACAACGCCACCGTAACGATCAACAAGATCCCGCTGTCGATTATCGGCTGCAAGGGTGGAAAGGGCATCAATGCGACCATTCAGAACACCGGCAGCGATATCAACATCACGGACATCCACTGGACCATTACTCTGACCGGCGGCTTCATCCTGAAGGGCAAGTCGAACGCCGGGAACTTCACGCTGCTCGGCCCCGGTCAGAAAGGGTACGCCACCGACGCCCCCATGGGAATCGGGAGAGTGACGATTCAGGTCACCGCGGGCGCCGAGGCGAAAACCTACCACGGGTTCGTCCTCTTGAAGTTCGTCCTGAATGTAAAATAACACCCCCCTTTCTCTTTTTTTTATTTTCTAAAATCACTTACAAAAAAAATTAAAAAAAATCCAGCTGATTTTACTTAGAATTTCTTGGAGATGTAGTCCACGACGGACTCGAAGACAGCCCGGCCGTCCCCGACATCGCTGTCCAACCCGGTCCGCGTCCACGTCGGCTGCTGATGCACGAAGAACGTCCGCTCAGGATGCGGCATCATCCCGAACACCGTCCCCGACGGGCTGCAGATCCCCGCCAGGTTCCCCGGTGACCCGTTCGGATTCCACGGATACCCCGCGTACCGCCCCTCCGGATCCACATACCGGAACACGATCTGATCGTTCTTCTCCAACCGCCGGATGTACTCCTCCTGCTTCTCCAGAGGAAACAACAGCTTCCCCTCCGCATGCGCGCTGGGGATCAGGCGGATCGACTCCTTCGGGATCTTCCGCGTAAACACGCACGTCCCCCGGTTCTCATGCTTCAACAGCGTCGGACGGCACTCGAACCGACTCGAGTCATTCAAATACAGGCAGGCATCCGGCACGTTGCGGATCGTCTCATCAAACCCAGGCAGCAGCCCCAGCTCCGTGAGCACCTGGAACCCGTTACAGACCCCCAGCACCGGGTACCCCTGCTCGACGTACTCCCTCAACGGCCGCTGCAACTGAGCCTTCATCCGCGCCGCGAAGATCGCCCCCGCCCGGATATAATCGCCAGCAGAAAACCCACCAGGGATCATCACACACTGATAATCGAACAGATCCCGGCACTCCTCCTTGGTACAATCGATGCCGAGCAGCTGCTTGAGGTGCACGAACTCAGGCTTGGTCCCCAGGCGCTTGAACGCGTCCAACGACTCCTGCTCGCAGTTCGTCCCCTCGATCCGGACGACACCGACGCGGATATCAGAGAGCTTCACGCAATCACCATCTGTCTGGGACAGGAATACAAGCAGTAATATTTTAAGGATGCGAACCCCTCCTCTCCCCTGGAGGATGCCCCCAAACGTTTGGAAAAAACCAACCATTTTCTGACCCTTTATAAGCATGAAGGATCCATACCTGCTCCTGGAGTCGGTGAAGAACCTGACGAACCATGAGATGAGCGTGACGGCCACACTGACGATAACCGGTGGTCTGCTCCATCCTATTGCAGCCTCCCCAATGGAGCAGGTCACGATTCCAACGGGAGGAGAGGTGACGGTATCCATTTTCCTGACTCTTCTCCAGCCGTAAGAACCCCTCCTCCTCCCTTCCCCATCTTTTTGGAATAAAATTAATGATGAGCCAGCACATTGTCCCCACTCGGAATATCCTATTGGAGGCTTGTCAATGAAGCACGTTCATTACTCGAAGGTTGATCTAGAGATACCTAAGGAAACGGGAGCGAAGAATATCAAGATCCGATGGCTAATCTCGAAGAAAGACGGCGCCAAGAACTTCGCGATGCGGATGTTCGAGGTCCAGTCGGGTGGCTGTTCCCCGCTACACCAGCACGACTGGGAGCACGAGGTCTTCATCCTCGAGGGCACCGGCCTGCTGCGCGACAAGACCCACGAGGAGCCGTTCGGTGCCGGCGACGTCGTCTTCGTGCCGGCGATGGAATGGCATCAGTTCGTGAACTCCGGCAAGTCCATGCTGCGGTTCCTCTGCCTGATCCCCATTAAAGACTAACGACTGGCTTCCTTCGGTTTTTTCTTTTTTGCGCATTCCCTGGGTTAATCTTATAATCCACGCTGGTATGGCTGTGTTGTGTGCCTTGCGATCCCTGGGAAAATCAAGAGCATCGATGCGAAGATGAGCCATGCCCAGGTCGATTACGGGGATGGCACCGCGCGGACTGTGAACGTCTCCTTGGTTGACGCCAAGGTCGGAGACTATGTGCTGGTCCATGCGGGGTTCGCGATCCAGGTGGTGGAGCGCAGGGAGGCGGAGGAGACCCTTGCGTTGTTCAGAGAGATGCTTGGGGCGGCGGGTGAGGCCTAGTGTTTGAGCTGCGAGACAAGGCAGTCGCGGATGAGATCGTCGGCAAGCTCAAGGACGCGGCAGTGCAGCTTCGGTTCATGCATGTCTGCGGGACGCATCAGGAGACGCTGGTACGTCATGGCCTGGACGCGGTGCTGAAAAGCTGTGGGATCACGGTCAGTCAGGGTCCCGGGTGCCCGGTGTGTGTGACGACCGCGCGGGAGGTCGAGGAGGCGATCACGCTTGCGCGCAAGGGGTTGACGGTCGCGTCGTTCGGCGATATGCTGCAGGTGCCCGGCCGTGCGGCGTCGCTTGCGCAGATGAAGACGGAGGGCTGTGACGTCCGGATGGTGTACAGCATCGAGGATGCGGTTGGCATCGCTCGAACGAATCCATCCAAGGATGTTGTCTTTTTGGCGGTGGGGTTTGAGACGACGACGCCGTCCACGGCCGCGGTGATTGTGGAGGGTCCTCCAAAGAATTTCTCGATTTTGAGTTGCCATCGAATGATTCCGCCGGCGTTGGAGGCGATCTTGGGGATGGGGGAGCTGCGGATCGACGGGTTTATCGAGCCGGGGCATGTGTCGACGATCATTGGGCTGGGGCCGTATCAGCCTGTGTCTCGGAAGTATCATGTGCCGCAGGTGGTCGCGGGGTTCGAGCCGCTGGATGTGCTCATGGCGGTCTGGATGCTGGTGCAGCAGGTTCAGAGGAAGAAGGCGGTTGTGGAGAACGAGTATGTCCGCGCGGTGAGGCCGGAGGGGAACGTGAAGGCCCAAGCAGTAATGCGACAGGTGTTTGTGCCGGGGGATGTCGCGTGGCGTGGGTTCCCGGTGATCCCGAAGTCAGGGTTATTCTTGAAGTCGCAGTACGCAGGGTTTGATGCGCGGCTGCGGTTTGCGGATGCGTTGGCGGGGTTGGCGGGGGAGTCATTCCCGGAACCGGCGGGGTGCCTGTGTGGGGCGGTGTTACGCGGGGTGTGTGCCTCGAGTGAATGCCCGCTGTTTGGCTGTCGGTGTACGCCGCAGACGCCGCTTGGTCCGTGCATGGTGAGTCGTGAGGGTAGCTGCCGGATCGAGTACACATATCAAAAGAAGTAGAATGGTTTTTTTGTCATTGGAGTATGGAACGGAAGAGGTAAATGATCACGGAGATCGCGAGGCTGATGAGGATTGCTCCGATTGTCCCAGCCGTGATTCCGATGGCCGGGTAGAGGATGAATATTGCTGCGCCGTAGGCGGTGACGCTATAGCTGCCGTAAATCATGGCCTTGGCGAGCCCTCTGGTGAAGTCTGGTCCGTGTTCGAGATCCGCGATGAGCATGGTGGAGAGGAAGATGGCGGGGAACATGGCGAGGACCCCGCTGAGCGCGGCGTTGACGTTGGAGAGGACGACGGCGGCGGCGATGACGACGCCGGCGAGCAGGCCGCGGAGCAGGATTTTTTTAGCGCTGTAGGTCATGTGGATCCTCTGTTGCGAGGGGATCCGTTTATGTTTCTCCAGGAACCATAGGCAGCCCAGGTAGGCGGCGGCGAAGGCGACCTGGGAGACGAGCATGTTGTCGAGGTTGGAGACATAGATGGCGACGGTGCCGACGGTCCAGATGCCGAACGAGCCGATGAGGGCGTGGGGCAGGGAGCGGGGGATGAGGGCGGCGAAGGCGCTGAGGAACAGGAGGTTCATCGCCATGACCGCGATGGCGATGGTGACGGAGTGGTTGGCGAAGGGGATGCCGCGGTTGAGCGCGATGAAGAGGAAGGCGATGATGATGGTGGAGGGCAGGGTGCCGGCGATGCCGCCGACCTTGGTGCCGAAGCGTTCGGCGAGCATGGTAATGAGGATGACGACGGCAAAGGAAAAGAAAAAGGGGAGGATGATTTCGACGAGGGGTGAGAGCACGAAGGGGGGAACCCTTCGTGGTTTAATAAGAACATAGTTTGGTGCCGTCATCGGAAGTTTTATTAACCGCACATGGATTCGGTCCTACATTGTAATCATTACAAGTTAGGATAAAGTCCGGGCACGACCTATGTTCGAAGACGACCTCACCCTCCTCAAAGAACACCACCTCAAGGCCACCCCCCAGCGCCTCCAAATCCTCCACTACCTCCACACCCACTACACCCACCCCGGCGCCGACGAGATCTACACCGCCCTCAAACACACCAGCCCCTCATTGTCGCGGACAACGGTCTACAACGCCCTCGAAACCCTCAAAAAAGAGAACCTCATCCACGCCATCACCATCAGCGGCAGCGAGACCCGCTACGACGCCAGAGTCGACACCCACCACCACTTCCTCTGCACCCACTGCAAAAAGATCTCCGACATCGAGCTCCATCTGCCCCAACATCAAGAAAGTCGAAGGGGGCGGCTACTGCATCGAAGAAGTCCACGGCTACTTCAAAGGCCTCTGCCCCGCCTGCGCCAAAAAACAGGAGCGAAAGGATGAACCCAAAGACGCTGCATAAAATCCCGTACGGCCTCTACATCGTCGCCTCACGGGACGACGGCCGCCTCAACGGCCAGATCGCCAACGCCCTCTTCCAAGTCACCGCCGAGCCCCAGACCGTCGCCGTCAGCATCAGCAAAAAAAACCTCACCCACGACTACATCCAGAACAGCAAGGTCTTCTCCGCCAGCATCCTCTGCCAGAACGCCCCCATGACCCTCATCGGACTCTTCGGCCACAAATCCGGCCGTGACATCGACAAATTCAAGACCACCCACTACAAGATCGGCGTCACCGGCGCCCCCATCGTCATCGACTCCTGCCTTGGCTACCTCGAAGCCCGCGTCATCAACCAAATCAGCGTCGGCACCCACACCATCTTCATTGGCCAAGTCGAAGACGCCGAACTGCTCAGCGCCGAGCCGGCCATGACCTACGAGTACTACCACGAAATCAAGGGCGGCAAATCCCCTAAAAACGCGCCCACCTACCTCAAAGAAGAAGAACAACCACCCAAGAAGAAGGAGGAAAAAACCATGAAAAAATATGTCTGCACCGTCTGCGGCTATGTCTACGACCCCGACGCCGGCGACCCCGAAAACAACATCGCCCCCGGCACCGCCTTCGAAGACCTCCCCGACGACTGGGTCTGCCCCGTCTGCGGCGCTGCCAAAGACGCCTTCGAACCCCAGGAGTAAACCCCCATGGAGCCCGTCCGCCTCAAACCCGACGTCCACTGGGTCGGCGCCGTCGACTGGAACCTCAGAGAATTCCACGGCTACCACACCCCCCGCGGCACCACCTACAACGCCTACCTCATCACCGACCGCGACCCCACCCTCATCGACACCGTCAAAGCCCCCTTCTACCCCGAACTCCTCGACCGCATCTCCAAACTCATCGACCCCACCGCCATCAAATACGTCATCTCCAACCACGTCGAGATGGACCACTCCGGCTCCCTCCCCCAGCTCCTCAAACTCCTCCCCAACGCTACCCTCATCACCTCCACCAAAGGGGAACCCGGCCTGCGCAGCCACTACCACACTGACTGGCCGATGAAAGCCGTCAAGACCGGCGAAACTCTGAATATCGGCAAGCGAACACTCCATTTTCACCACATCCCGATGGTGCACTGGCCCGACTCCATGGTCACCTACAGCCCCGCTGATGCCCTTCTCTTCCCAAACGACGCCTTCGGCCAGCACATCGCCTCCGCCCACCGCTTCGACGACGAGATCGGCTGGGACATCCTCCACGAAGAGGCGGCCAAGTACTACGCCAACATCGTCCTGCCCTACAGCGACCAGGTCGCCACAGCCCTCACCGCCCTCGCACCCTTGAAGTTCGACATGATCGCCCCCAGCCACGGCGCCATCTGGCACCGACACCTCCCCCAGATCCTGAATACTTACCAGCAATGGGCGACCCACCAGAGCCTCCCCTGCGCGACCATCGTCTACGACAGCATGTGGGGCTCCACCGACAAGATGGCATCCGCTCTCCGGGACGGCTTCGAAGCCGCCGGCCTGCCCGTCACCATGCACAACCTCAAGACCAGTCACATCTCCGACGTCATGACCACCGTCCTCTCCACCCGGCTCATCTGTGTCGGCTCACCGACCCTCAACAGCGGCGTCCTGCCCAGCATCGGCGCCTTCCTCAGCTACATCCGCGGCCTGCACCCAAAGAACCGCGTCGGCCTCGCCTTCGGCTCATACGGCTGGGGCGGCCAGTCGATCCCCGAGATCGAGACCACCATGAGAACCCTCGGCTGGGACCTCCCGGTTGCCAGTCTCAAAACCCACTACGTTCCCGAAGAAAACGACCTCGTAACCATCCGACATCAGGCACAGCTGTTGGCAAACTATATAAAAGATAAAAAAATTGGACCTATACCTGGGGGAAGTTAATCATGGGCATTCGCACCCCCAACCCGTGAGAAAACAAAAAAAGGAGGAAAACAGACAATGCTCAGCAAACGCATCGAAAAAGCACTCAACGACCAGCTCAACGCCGAGCTCTGGTCAGGCTACCTCTACCTCTCCATGGCAGCCTACTTCGAAACCACTCACCTCTGCGGCTTCGCCCACTGGATGACCGTCCAAGCCAAAGAAGAACTCGGGCACGCCATACGCTTCTACCGCTACATCGTCGAACGCAGCGGCCGCGTCACCCTCACCGCCATCAACAAAGTCCCCACCAGCTGGGACTCGCCCCTCGACGCCTTCGAAGAAGCCTACAAACACGAAGTCAAAGTCACCGGCCTCATCAACAGCCTCGCCACCCTGGCCGCCAAAGACGGCGACCACGCCACCACCGTCATGCTCCACTGGTTCATCACCGAACAAGTCGAAGAGGAAGCCTCCACCCAGCTCATCGTCAACAAACTCAACCTCATCAGCAAATCCAGCGGCGGCCTCTTCATGCTCGACCACGAACTCGGAAAACGAGGACAAAAATAAGGTGACCCCCCGTGGACCTATCCAACTATAGCCTTCAAGACATCCTCCTCTCCGCCCTCAAAAGCGAAGTCGACAGCAAAGCCCTGTACACACGCCTCGCCAACCAAGTGAAAAACGGCCTGCTCAAAGACAAACTCCTCTACCTCGCCAAAGAAGAAGAAAAACACCGCGCCTACCTCAAAAAACTCTACACCACACAATTCCCTAAACAACGCCTGACCCTCCCGACCACCACGCCTGTACCACTCCCCATCGTACCACTCCCAGACGAGGATGTCCCCCTCAGCACGGTCATCGGCCATGCCATGAAGGCAGAACAGGCCGCCCAAGCCTTCTACGAAGCACTCGCCACAACGCTCACCGACCCAACGACACAGAACATAATCCGCTACTTCGCAGACATGGAACGCGGCCACTACGAACTCCTCAAAGTCGAACAGGAAGCCATGGAACGCTTCGAAGAAGCAGACGTCTACTGGCCGATGGTCCACGTCGGCCCCTAACCCCAATCAAAACCAGGAAGAGAGAACCATGAAACAACTCAAAGGAACCCAAACCGAACACAACCTCCTCGCCGCCTTCGCCGGCGAATCCCAAGCCCGCAACCGCTACACCTACGCCGCCTCCGTCGCCCGCAAAGAAGGCTACGAACAGATCGCCGCCATCTTCCAAGCCACCGCGGACAATGAAAAGGAACACGCCCAAGTCTTCTTCAAACATCTGCAAGGAGGCATGGCCGAAATCACCGCGACATACCCCGCCGGCATCATCGGGACAACCGAAGAGAACCTCCGACACGCCGCCGAAGGCGAACACCTCGAATGGGGCACCCTCTACCCCAATGCCGCTGATACCGCAGACCGCGAAGGCTTCCCCGACGTCGCCAGAAGCTTCCGCAACATCGCCAAGGTCGAATCCGAGCACGAAAAACGCTACCTCAAACTCCTCGACAACGTCAAGACCAAAACCGTCTTCAAAAAAAGCAAGCCGGTCAAATGGCGCTGCCGCAACTGCGGCTACATCCACGAGGGCCCCGAGGCCCCCAACATCTGCCCGGCCTGCCAGCACCCCCAGAGCTACTACGAGCTCTTCGTGGAGGCCTACTAACCCAAGAAGGACCCTATGAGTGAACCACAATTCACCGCCGAGGTGGACTGCGTCGGCTTCTACTGCCCCCTGCCCATCGCCATGACCAAAGAAGCCATCGACAAGATCCCCATCGGCCACGTCCTCAAAGTCGAGGCCGACGACCCCGCCGCCGAGGCCGACCTCAAGGCCTGGGCCAAACGCACCGGCAACCAAATCCTCAAATTCGAAAAAGAGGGCACCCTCCTCCGATTCTACATCAAACGCATGAAGTGAGACATATGAAAGAACCAAACAGCATCCTCTACGTGCAGACCAGCGATATGCCCGAACGGCAATACTCCCCGCTGGTCCTCGCGCAGACCGCGAAGATGATGGACCTCAAGCCCCGCGTCTACTACCTCGGCATGGGCCTCAAGATCCTCATGCCCGGCGTCGCCAAGACCATCAAGCTGGGGGCCTTCCCCAACGTCCAAGAGATGATCGAGAAAACCCAAGGCATGGGCATCGAGATCCTCGCCTGCGAGGCCTCAAAACAAATGCTCGGCCTTGAAAAAGTCAACCTGCTCCCTGGTGTCAAAATCGTCGGCGCCGGCACCCTCAACGACCTCGCCCTCGACGCCGAGGCCACCATGTGGTTCTGACAAGAAGGCACATCCTATGGAACAAATCTACATGGATAACGCCGCCTGCACGCCCGTCGACCCACGGGTCGTCGACTACGCCGCCCCCTTCTATGACGGGAGCATCGGGAATCCCTCGACCCTGCATTCCCGCGGGCTGACCGCCCGCGCCGCCCTGGAAGACGCCCGGGCGAAAGTCAAAGCCCTCCTGAATGCTGAGAGCGAGAAATGCATCGTGTTCACCAGCGGGGCGACCGAGGCGAACAACATCGCCATCCGGGGAACGGCGCTGCGGAACCCCAAAATGGGCACGCACGTGGTCGCCAGCAGGATCGAGCACATCTCCGTGCTCAACCCGATGAAGGATCTCCAGAAGCAGGGCTACACCCTCGACCTCGTCCCCGTGGATGCGACCGGGCTCGTCGACCTCGAGGCGCTCAAGTCCCTGGTCACGAAGGGGACCGCGGTGGTCTCCGTCATGGCCGCGAACAGTGAGATCGGGACGATTGAGCCGATCCGTGAGGTCAGCGACATCGTTCATGCCGCGGGGGCGTATCTGCATGTGGATGCGACCGCGGCCGCCGGCCACATCCCCGTGGATGTGCAGCGAGACGGCATCGACCTGTGCACTGTCTCCTCTAACGACCTGGCGGGGCCGCAAGGCGCCGGGGCGCTCTATATCCGGACTGGACTCAAGATTCAGCCTGTGCTAGTCGGCGGCGGGCAGGAGCGGGGGCTTCGTCCTGGGACGGAGAACCTCTTCACAATCGTCGGGATGGGTGAGGCCGCCCGGCTGACGATGCTTGAGATGGAGTCGGAGGCTGACCGCCTGCGGCGGATCCGTGATGCGTTGATCAAGGAGATCACCAAGGTCAAGGATTCGTATTTGACGGGTCATCCAGTGCGTCGGCTGCCGAGTCAGGCGAGTTTTCGGTTTAGTTTCATCGAAGGGGAGAGCATCGTGTTGCTCATGGACCAGTTCGGGGTCCAGGTGTCAACGGGGTCCGCGTGCTCGTCGTTGACGCTGGAGCCGTCGCATGTACTGTTGGCGCTGGGGCTGAAGCATGAGGAGGTGCATGGGTCGATGGTCCTATCGTTGGGCCGGTCGAACAGCCTGGAGCAGGTGCCTCAGGTGGTGAAGGCGGTGAACGAAACGGTTAATCGGCTGCGGATGTTGTCCCCGCTGTCAAGTGAACGGAGGTAAGAAGCGTATGGCTGCTGTCGGGTATAGCAAAAAGGTGATGGAGCATTTCCTCAACCCGCATAATGTCGGGGTGATCGAGCATCCGGATGGGTATGGGAAGGTCGGGAACCCGGTGTGCGGGGATGTGATGGAGATCTTCATCTCGGTGAACAAGGATGATGTGATCACGGATATCAAGTTCCGGACGTTCGGCTGCGGGTCGGCGATCGCGACGAGCAGCATGGTGACGGAGCTGGCGAAGGGGAAGACCGTGGATGAGGCGATGAAAATCACACGCGGCGATGTGGCCAATGAGTTGGAGGGGCTGCCGCCGCAGAAGATGCATTGCAGTAACCTCGCTGCGGACGCCTTGCATGAGGCGATTAAGGATTACAAGGCGAAGAAAGCCAAGAAATAATACCCAATAGGCGTAAGGAAAGAAAGACCTTTAGGAGGGAGTACGAGAGTATGACGAGCATACGAGAAGTCTATAAATGCCTTGAGTGTGGGAACATTGTGGAAGTCGTGCATGCCGGCGGTGGGACGCTGGTGTGCTGCGGGCAGCCGATGCAGCGGCTCGCGGAGAAGACGACGGATGTGGGCAACGAGAAGCACGTCCCGGTCATCGAGCGGACGGCGGCGGGCATCAAGGTCCGGGTCGGCGCGGTGCCGCATCCCATGGAGGAGAAGCATTTCATCGAATGGATCGAGTTACTGGCTGAGGGTCAGGTGTACCGGAGGTATTTGAAGCCGGGGTTTCCGCCTGAGGCGCTGTTTCCGGTCCAGGCGCAGCCTGTTTTTGCGCGCGAATATTGCACGATCCATGGGCTGTGGGCCTCCAAGTAGACCCCCACTCCCTTCTATTTTTCTTAGCTATGCCAGCTCATGGCAAGGCTTAAATAACCTATATGCATTATGTTAGCACGTAACTTGGGATGGAGAGACTATGGGTAGAGAACGCATTGCCACCAGCATGGTCGCAGAAAAGGAACTGGATCTGCTCAGCCGCCACATCGACGTCCTGAAGACCGTCATGGAGCACGGACCCATCGGCATCATCCGGCTCTCGCAGATGACGGGCCAGCCGCAGCACGTCATCCGCTACTCCCTGCGGACGCTGGAGAACGACGGCGTGATCAGGCCGTCGGCGCAGGGAGCGGTCGTCACCGACAGGGTCCAGCGCACCCTCGACGAGCTCGATGACCGCCTCGACCAGATGATCTCGACGATGACCGTGCTGAGGAAGCGCCTCCGATAAAAAAAGGACATCCTTCAGGGATGGACCCTGCTCAGAGGAAGGGTAATTCTTATATAGAGCCGCCAATTAACTCCCTCAGAACTTTCCAAGGAGCACAGAAATGCACAAGAGAACCATCCTCGCCGTAGGGCTGCTGCTCGTCGGGCTGCTCGTCTCCGCAGCCTCAGTCTCCGCAGAAAACCGGTCCATCACCGACATCGCCAACGACGTCGTCAGCGTGGACTTCACCACCAGCAACAGCACCATCATCACCAGTAGCCCCGAACTCCCCATTGAAGACATCGACATCATCGGCGTCACCTGCAACGACAACGGCGCCGGGACCGTCACCATGGGCCTCACCGTCGCCGGCCAAATCAACGACCGCGGCAACATCAACGACCTCCTCATGACCGAAGAGCCCAGCGACCCCAACAACCTGAGTTACAACACCATCGGCTACACCCTGAACATGTCGACCAACGAGTCCGACTACATGATCTACTACGTCAACGGCTCCTGCAAGCTCACCATCGACGATAACATCGACAACCTGACGACTGTCCCCTTCACCAAGACCGGCAACACCCTCACCCTAACGTTCTCGCTGCAAAGCTCACTAGAGGAGATAGAGGGCTTCGGCGCCATGACGACTTTCATCAAAGCAAACATCTCCGACGCCATGACCGCAGAGGACTACACCGACCTCATCCTCTACTACCAGGACAGCGCCCCGAACGAGCCTCTGACCATCCTTGAGGCGGGCACGGACCAGACCCTCGCCGCCCCCGGCACCCCCGTCAAGTTCACCTGCATCGTCGTCGCCACCACGGGGGAGGCTCCCTACACGTACCACTGGGTATTTGGCGATGGGCAAGTCGCGGATGAACAGAACCCGACCCACACCTACACCAAGACCGGCGAGTTCACCTACAACTGCACGGTCACCGACCACCATGGGACTCAGGTGTCCGAAGAAGGGACGATCAAAATCCAGGGCGGGAGCAACGGTAACATCATCGGGTCAGGGAACATGGTCCTAATCTTCATCGCGATCATCGTGATCATCGCTGTCGCCGGGATCGCCATCGTCGTCTACCTCATCCGGCGGTAACCCCGCCATCCCTCATTTTTTTTCTGTTCTTTCGCTATCTTTTTATGGTCCGAGTAGGTTCGGGTGACCGGAGAGGACATCGGTATGGCAGAGGCGGAGAGCAGATACGCATATAAGAAGAGGACCGCCTGGGAATTGTTCTCGAAAGCCCAGGTCGAGGAAGCCTTCGCGTACGCACGCGACTACATCACGTTTCTGAACGCGGCGAAGACCGAACGCGAGGCGGTCTCACTCATCCAGAAGACAGCGAGGAAAGCCAAGAAGAAGGTCACGGTCAACCGCGGGAAGGCTGCGGCCGTCGTCGTTCCGGGAAGCAAGCCGCTGGCGGAGGGCATCCGCCTTGTCGTCGCCCATATTGATTCACCGCGTCTGGACCTTAAACAAATCCCTCTGTATCAGGATTCGGAGAGCAATTTAGCACTCTTTGAGACCCATTACTATGGGGGGATCAAGAAGTTCCAGTGGGTGGTAATCCCGCTCGCCTTGCACGGGGTCATCGTGAAGAAGAACGGGGAGACTATCACTTTTTCACTTGGGGAGGACCCCCAGGATCCGGTGTTCTCCGTCAGCGACCTGCTGCCGCATCTGGCGCATGAAGTCCAGGATGAAAAGAAGCTGGATGAAGCGATCAAGGGGGAGAGCCTTGATATCGTCGTCGGCAGCCAGCCGGTGAAACGGGATGTCAAGGAGAAGATCAAGGCCGCAATTCTTGAGAAGCTGCATAAGGACTATGGGATTACTGAGGATGATTTCATCTCAGCGGAGCTTGAGGCGGTCCCCGCGCTCAAGGCTGTGGACGTCGGCTTCGACCGGTCGTTGGTCGGCGGTTACGGTCAGGATGACCGGGCGTCCGCGTACGCAGCGTTGAAGGCCGTCTGTGATACCGGGCGTCCCGCGCATACGGCGATCGCGTTGTTCGTCGACAAGGAAGAGATTGGCAGTGAGGGGAACACGACCGCGCAGGCTGAGGTCTTCTTGCGCTCCTTGATTCATGAGGTTGATGCGAAGGCTGATGTGGACACGGTCTTGCTACATTCGCGGACGATCTCGGCGGATGTGAACTCGGCGGTGACGCCGAACTACATTGAGGTATTTGAGGTGAAGAACGCGTCGTCGTTGGGCTGTGGGATCGCGATGTCGAAGTACTCTGGTCATGGGGGGAAGTATTCGGCGAACGACGCCTCGGCGGAGTACGTCGCGGAGATCCGCGCGATGTTGGATAAGGCGAGGGTGCCGTGGCAGACCGGGGAGATCGGGAAGGTCGACCGGGGCGGGGGCGGGACCGTGGCGAAGTACATCTCCCGGCTGGGGATGGAGGTCATCGATATGGGCCCGGCCGTGCTGTCGATGCATTCGCCGTTCGAGCTGACGAGTAAGGTGGACCTCTACTCGTCGTACCTTGCCTATAAGGCGTTTTTCGGCAGCTAAGCCGTTTCTGCTGCTCGTCTCAGCGGCGGCGGAGGAAGCCGTTGAAGAGCTGCGACGAGATGCTGGGGTGGAGGTTTTGGCAGTACTCCGGCACGCAGGGGCGGTCGACGCGTTTGTTGAGGGGGAAGCCGGAGAGGTGCATCATGGGCCAGGTGGATTTTTTGCCGTGGCGCCAGCGGGCGTAGAACCAGTGGCTGAAGAAGAACATGGGGTGGTAGAGCCATTTCATGTCTGGGTTCCAGAAGTCGATGTTGTTGCGCCAGCATTTGGCGAGGACCTCCCATTGTAGCTCGGTGAGGTTCTTGAGGTTGGTGCGGCGTTGGTTGCCGAGGACCGCGTCTTGTAGAGGAATGAAGAGGACGGGGGTGTAGAACATCTTGGCGTTGTGGTTGCGGAGGTCGTCGATGAGGTCGAGGGTGGCTCTGACGTCGGCTTCGGTCTCGTCCGGCTGTCCGGTCATGATGGTGCAGAGGGGCCACCAGTCGTAGTCGTTCATCGCGCCGACGCCTTGGAGAACGAGCTGGGGCCAGTTGTCGACGGTGTAGGGGAGGGCTTTGCCTTTCATATGCTGTTTCATGAGCCGTACGCTGCCGGTCTCGATGCCGACTTCGACGGAGACGAAGGGTTTTTTGTACAGGTTGCTGGTTTCCGGGCGCCATTTGGTTTTTTCTAGGAGGATGGGGGAGAGTTCGTCGAGGAGTTTGCGGTCGTAGATGACGGGGGCGAGGGAGGCGTGGGAGAGGAGGATGTTGTCGACGCCGGGGTACCGGGCGATGGTGTTGTAGAGTTCGACGATGGCGGGGCGGTTGGGGACGAAGTTGGGCTTGGATTTGTAGAGGAAGATGTCTTCGGTGACGGTGAAGATGGAGTGGCTGCCGCTGTTGACGTTGACCGCGACTTCTTTCATGATAAAGGGGAGGGGGACGCTGTATTTGGTGCGGTTGGTGGGGCTGCAGAACTGGCAGCCGCGGCCGCAGCCCCTCGTGATCTCGACCATGCCGTAGCTGGCGGCGTGCTGGATGAGGGGGATGTGGGTGCGGTCGGGTTTTTTAGCGGTGACGACGGGGGGAACGGGGTCGTTGCTGAGGAGTTTTTTGAAGAGGGGGACGAGGTCGTCTTCGGCTTCGCCTTGGAAGAGGACATCGATGCCGAACTCGTGTTGCTTGCCGGCCTCGGCGATCTGCCAGGCGCCGGCGCCGCCGACGACGAGCTTGGGCTTGTACCATCGGATGGCGGGGTGGTTGATGAGGAGTTTGAACTCGCTGGCGTTGAGGGCTTCGCCGCCGAAGCCGATGAGGGAGTTGTAGGTGGTGGAGACGTAGGCGAGGCCCATGGGGTCCATGGTGCTGACGGCGACGATCTTGGTGTCGGGGCCGATGAAGCGGTCGAGCATGTCGTAGTGGGCGACGGCGACGGTCTCAGGGCCGAAGGCGTCGGCGAGGAGGGCTTCGACTTTACGCAGGCCGTAGATGGTGCTGGTTGCGGTGCCGTCGGGGTTGCTGGGGAGGTGTTCGAGGTGGTCGCGGAGGTACAGGCCGGAGAGTTTGTGGGGGAAGGTGCAGATGAAGGCGGCGAAGGGGTTGTTGTCGTATTCGTTGGCTTCGGCGCGGGAGGCGGTGAGGACGATGGGGGTGCCGCGGGTTTTGGTCATAGGTGGTTCGTCTCTTAGTGGGTGATGAGGTTTTTGAAGACGGGGTCTTGGATGGTTTGTTGGAGGCTGCGGAGGAAGTCGGTCCAGCTGAGGGCGTGGCGTGCCCATTGGATCATCTCTTTCTTGTGCAGCGAGAGGACTTTGAGGAAGCTTTGCCAGGTGTAGCCTTCGGCCTTGAGGGGTTGGGACCAGCCGGCGTCCTTCCAGAGGTAGCGGGGGAGCTGGTTGCCGAACCACATCCCCAGGGAGTCGATGTCCCAGGTGGTGGCGGTGGTTGTTCGTGGTTTGAGTATGGTGGGTTCTGGTGGGATCATGAGGCGCATTGGATAATCATCCCCTAACTACTTCGTAGTTACCGGTTAAGGGCATCGCCCATCGTCTATTTATTGCTTTCTAGGCGCACCTCGACCTGACGGCCTTCAACCCAAGGCTGGTGAACCCTTCTACCCATTATCCCACCTTTTTCCCGTCTCACAATTCTGCCGCCGCCCAGGAAAAAAACCTGAAAAAAATAACATAACAAGGGATAATCAATTTTAAATACCTGCACACGGATTCATAGCCCAACTAGGATGCGTTGGGATGTGGATGGATGCGAATTGATAGACGGTTAGCTTTTATCGGCATCATGCTGATTGTGCTAAGTATGACCATGGCTACCCAGTTCGCCACGACCAAAATGACCTACTCCTACAACCTCGTCCACCCGAGCAACGCCGACATCCGCTTCATCGGCAGCGACAACGCCAGCGACGGCATCCTCATCCTCAGAGTCGATGGCGACAACACCAGCGGCCACCAAAACCTCAAACTCACCTTCGGCCTCAACCTCACCGAAAACCAAAACAAAACCTACACCGCCGCCTTCGGCATCGTCAACGAAGAACGCTTCCCCATCTACCTCACCAACATCACCGTCGTCTCCAGCCCCGCGGACTACATGCTCGTCTGGGCCCACGCAGACCGCGACAAGAACACCGACACCCTAGTCCCGCTCTGGAATAAAGGCCCCATCGCCGGCGAGACCACGGCCTCCAACACCTGGCTCTTCGCCGCCGGAGACCAGAACATGAGCAACATGAGCATCAGCGGGGGCAATGCCACTCCCACCCCCTGGGACGCCGCGGCCCACGTCCGTGAATCCTACAATGATACCGATGCCGTCAACGGGACCAGCGACTTCGTCTGGATCATGGTCTCCTTCGACATCCCCGACGGCGCCGCCGCCGGCGCCTACACCGGGTCCATCTACGTCAATTTCCGCTCGGTCACATAACCATCCTGATCCCCTTTTTCGTATTTCTAAAAACAAATTCCCAGACTCAAAGTCAACGCAAAAACAAGCCGGAGACGGCTATTCAACAAGACCACGCAAGAAAACCCGCGTTCTCCCTAAGTTTAAATACCCGCCTGCCTGAACCATCCCGGAACAAGGCAAAGCCTTAAATAGAAACACGTCATTGCGCCATAAAAGCATATCGAAAGCTTTATTATAGATTCTTTGGGGGCGTCGGCATGGTGCAAATGCAATCCAAGAAAAAAAAGGAAAAACGCCAAAGCATCGAAGAAATCATCCAATGTCCAGAATGTAACAGCACCCACCTCAGCAAAGACTACTCGCGCGCCGAACTCGTCTGCGAAGACTGCGGCCTCGTCATCGACCAAGACTTCATCGACCACGGCCCCGAATGGCGCGCCTTCGACAGCGACCAACGCGAAAAACGGGCCAGAGTCGGCGCACCCATGACCTACACCATCCACGACAAAGGACTCTCCACCATGATTGGATGGAAAAACCGCGACTCTTACGGCAAATCCATCCCCACCCGCAACCGCGCCCAACTCTACCGACTCAGAAAATGGCAACGCCGCATCCGCATCAGCGACGCCACCGAACGCAACCTCGCCTTCGCCCTCTCTGAACTCGACCGCATGGCCTCAGGCATGGGCCTCCCCCGCACCGTCCGCGAGACCGCGGCCATGGTCTACCGAAAGGCCGTCCTCAAGAACCTCATCCGCGGCCGCAGCATCGAAGGCGTCAGCGCCTCCGCCCTCTACGCCGCCTGCCGACAATGCAACGTCCCCCGCACTCTTGACGAGATCGCCGCCTCCAGCCGCGTCTCCCGCAAGGAGATCGGCCGCACCTACCGCTTCATCGCCCGAGAGCTCGGCCTCAAACTCATGCCCACATCTCCTCAAGATTACATCTCCCGGTTCTGCAGCGAGCTGAAGCTCAGCGGCGATGTTCAGGCCAAATCCATCGAAATTCTCAAGGAGGCTGCGGACAAGGAACTGACCAGCGGCCGCGGCCCGACCGGCGTCGCAGCAGCCTCTATTTACATCGCTAGCATCCTCTGCGGCGAGCGGCGCACCCAGCGCGAGGTCGCAGACGTCGCCGGCGTTACCGAAGTCACCATACGAAACCGCTACAAAGAGCTCGCCGAGCGGCTCGACATCGACATCATCCTGTAACCGATTTATGACCCGGTGGTACCAGGAGAAGAAGCGGGAGCATTATTATCGGGAGGCGAAAGCCCTCGGCTACCGCGCCCGCTCCGCCTTCAAACTGAAACAGATCCAGCAGCGGTTCTCCATCTTCTCTAAAGGAGACATCGTCGTCGACCTCGGCGCCGCCCCCGGCGGCTGGAGCCAAGTGGCCTGCGAACTAATCGGCGAGAAGGGCCGCGTCATCGCCGTCGACATTTCCATGATGGCGCCCATCCCTGGCGTCGATGTCATCCAAGGCGACATCGGCCTGGAGTCGACACACATGGAAATACTGGACCGGCTCCAGGGGAAAAAGGCTGACGAGGTCATTTCTGACATGTCCCCGGACATCACCGGGAACTATTCCGTGGACCAAGCAAGGAGCCTGTGGCTGTGCGAACAGGCCCTCAGGGTCGCTGAAGCCGTGCTGAAGCCGGGCGGGCACTTCGTCTGCAAGCTCTTCGAGGGGGAGGACACCCCCGGGTTTATTACCCAGGTGCGGGCCCGGTTCCGCCAGGTCAAGCGGTACTCCCCGCAGGCATCCCGCAAGAGCAGCTCGGAAATCTACATTATAGCCAAGGGAAGGCTGCCGACTTGAAGCGAATTCCCTTCTGTCAGGATAGAAGACTATATTCCTTAAGGAGAAAACTGCTATTTTGGGAAGAAATATAACATCAAATGGGTAGGAAGTTCCTTCAACCTACCCTAATTCTTTAGATTTAACGTGGGAGGGTTGGAAAGCCAGGGAGGCAAGTGTCCGTGGATGATTAAATAGATATATCCGTAAATCCAGAGAAAAAGGAAGGATACCACCAACCCCGTACCCACTACAACGAACACAGGCCATATGGCCGCATCAATAAATGCATAGTACAATGGCAAACCCGAGTTCAAAGACAACCATAAAAAGAACCGAAGGAAAATGACTGCGATGATGATGTAGATACTTTTACCAATACCAAGCTTTTTAATATCTTGCGTGCGTGAGAGAATTGTCTTAAGAATAGATATTGGTTTATCAGACGCAGACTTAATTTGATTATATGCCACTACAGATGTTTGAGAGGCAAGAACCATAAGAAATACAGCAAGGATGCTCACACCGACTACAAGCAACTTTTTCATTGCTTTCCCCAAGAAGTTATCTTTTAAGGCAGATTTAATACTATTCCTAGTCTTTATAAAATAGTCCATAATAGGAGGGGATGCAATGAATAAAGGTTTAACTGTCATAGAGGACGAACTAAACAGTATCAAGGAAGCTCTAGCCTCGATGAAACTGGAGTATGGCTGTCCATAGAAGAGCTTAGGGACTGCTTGAAGAAGACAGAAGCACAAAATAATGTCAATCGGTACATCGCTTGAGGGATAGACGATAAATCATTCTGTCGAGGGGTTTAAGACATAATAGTTCAGGAGAAAAAGCACATTCTGTCTATGCCTCTTCCACAGAAGACTATATTATATAGTAGTCCATATCAACTCAAAACTCTGACGCCAGGTAAGACCAATGGACGACGACTCACTGCCACTGGAGATTTTCCTGAAGCATTCCTACGAAGACGTCGAGAAGAAAATCACCCAGATCATTCAGGATCAGAACATTCTCAACATCCTTAAGGGAGGCAAGCGGCTCCGCCCGCTCCTCGCCTCGATCTCGTTCAAAGCCTGCACCAGCGGCAAAGAAACCGCGGAGCTGTACCAACGGTTCCTCGAAGGCGCGGTCGCCATCGAGCTGGCCCATGGCGCATCCCTGGTCCATGACGACATCATCGACGGCGATTTGAACCGCCGCGGCGAGCCCGCCTTCTACATCCAGAAGGGGATCGATAACGCGATCCTCATCGGGCATAAGATGCTGGTCATCGGGTTCACCATCGCCATCAACCACGGCGAGAAGATCGCCAAGCTCTACGTCGACGCGTGGAAGGAGACGCTGAACGGGCAGCTCAACGAGATTAACTTCAACAGCCAGGATCTGCAGAACCCGGACATCACCGTGGACTCGAAGTTCTTCAAGGTCTACAGCCGGATCATCGACCTGAAGACCGGGACGCTGTTCTCAGCGGCCTGCAAGGCCGCTGCCTACTGGGCGAACGCCCCGGACCCCGTGGCGGACGTCTTCGGCGAGTACGGCCGTGAGGTCGGGTTCGCGTACCAGCTGGCCGACGACCTCGTGGACCTCGAGAAAGGCGAGATGATCGACAGCGTCGTCATCCCCTTGTTGACACGGCTTGAGAAGCGGAATGCGAAGAACGGGTCGTTGAAGGCCAAGGCGATCCGCCGAAAAATCCAGCGGAACTCCTCAGAGATAAAGAAGCTGTACCTGGAGGAGATCACCAAGCATGTCACGAAGGCGCAGCAGCTGAGCCGCTCGTCGCTCATCCCCAACAATGAGTACAAGAGGTTCTTGCCGTACGCGCCGATCTTCAGCATCAATAAGATGCTCAAAGAGATCCGCATCACGATTTAGCCGCGATGGACGACGAGCACCGCATGGTCCTTGTCATAGGGGGCGAGGTCCATGGTTTTTTCTACCCGATAGCCTCCTTGTTGCAGGCTGTCGGCGACCTGGGCGTACGCCTGTTTTGGCGGGATGGCGACGTCGATGCTGCGGGCTTTTACCATCAGAATCCCGAGACCTGCGGGGATGAGGTAGCGGTCTAAGTTAGTTAGGAAGATCTCTGCTTGGTTGCGCTGGGCGATGTCTTGGTAGACGAGGCTGACGGGTGGGACGATGGCGGCGTAGCGGTCCGGGTGGTTGGCGTCGGCGAGAATCGGGATGATGTTTTGGCGTTTTTCGGCGACGGTGAGGAGTTTGGCCATGGCGAGGGGCGCGCATTCGACGGCGTAGACGAGGCCTCCTGTGTCGATGTCGGCGATGTGGCTGACGGTGGTGCCGGTGGCGGCGCCGAGGTAGAGGATGGGGGTGTCGGTGGGGATGGTGACAGGGAGTTTGTTGAGGAGGGCGGCGGCGAGTTTGCTGCGGTAGGGGTTCCAGGAGCGGTATTCGGTGTCGTCGTCGGTGACGAGGTGTTCGGTGTAGACGAGGGTGCCGCGGCAGGCTGGTGGGTTGATGGTGAAGAGCTTGTCGGCGCGGCGGTAGATGCCGGGGTACGGGGTCGGCTGCATGGTGGATGTAGGGAAGGTCTTGGCGTTTTAAGGGTTTGTCGAAATGGTTAACTAGGGTTTTGGTATTCATGGGTCCCTGGGAGCGTCTCAGATTATGGCTATTCGGTCGCCTTTGTATCTGGTGCAGGTGCGTCTCGGCGCGCGGTTTACGGAGTTCGTGGGCTTTGAGATGCCGATTCAGTATTCGTCGATTCTTGATGAACATCTGGCGGTGCGCCGCCGCGTCGGGTTGTTCGACGTGTCGCATATGAGCAACGTGTGGATCACGGGGAGGGATGCAGAGAAGCTGATCTCTCTTTGTACTGTTGAGGATGCGGCGCGGATTGCGGATCAGCGCAGCCAGTATACCGAAATCCTGCGTGAGGATGGGACGATCATTGATGACACGATCTTCATGCATCTTGGGGATCGGTACATGATGGTTCCGAATGCGGGGATGAATGCGATTGTGACGGAGTGGCTGCAGAAACAGGCCAAGGCGCATAACCTGAAGGCTGATGTGAAGGACGTCTCTCGGGATTACGTTATTTTGGCGGTGCAGGGGCCGCGGTCGCAGGAGGCGCTGCAGAAAGTGACGGAGGTGAACCTGGCGTCGGTGAAGTTCTTCGGCTGCACGACGACGAAGGTCGCCGGCGTCGAATGCATCCTGTCGCATACGGGGTACACCGGGGAGCTTGGCTTCGAATTACAAATCACGCCCAATTCGAGTGCGGAGCGGGTCTTCACCGCAATCCTAGATGCGGGTAAGGAGTACGGGATTCTGCCGGTCGGTCTGGGTGCGCGGGATACGCTGCGGTTGGAGAAGGCGTTCATGCTGGCGGGCAACGAGTTCGCCGGCGGGCATACGCCACTGGAGGCCACCTTAGGCTGGACAGTCTTCTGGGAGCACCCGTTCATCGGCAAGGAGGCGCTGCTGGCGCAGAAGGCCAATGGAAAATTCGACCGGATGACGTGCCTGGAGTGCACTGAGAAGGGCATCCCGCGGCACGGCTGCGAGATTCGCTCCGGGAATACGAAGGTCGGCGTCGTCACAAGCGGGACATTGTCACCGTGCCTGAACACCGGCATCGCCATGGGCTACGTCCGCCAGGATCTGCGTGAGCCGGGGACGATGCTGTCGATCATGGTGCGGGACAAGCCGGTCGCAGCAAAAGTCGTCAAGCCGCCGTTCGTGCCGAAGGAATGGGCGCAGACGCACGTGGAAGCCGTGTAAATCATCTTTCACTTCCTTTTTCCCTGTTTTTTCTCTTAGAATCAGAGGAAGAAACAATTAAAAAGGTCCTCCGGGTTTACCCCCAGACGGAGACTCCTTATGTCCAACGAAGTCCGCGACGATTTGAAGTACACCAAGTCACACGAATGGGTCAAGGTCACCGGCAAACAGGCTACCGTCGGCATCACGGACCACGCCCAGTCAGAGCTTACCGACATCGTCTTCGTCGAACTCCCACCCGTCGGTAAGGAAGTCAAGAAAGGCGACGAGCTCTGCGTTGTCGAATCCGTCAAATCCGTCTCCGAGGTCTACGCCCCCGTCACCGGCAAGATCACCGCGGTCAACAACAAACTCGACGACAACCCCGAGCTCATCAATAAAAACCCTTACACCGATGGTTGGATTGCGCAGATCGAGGTCAAAAACCCCACAGAACTCTCCAGCCTCCTTGACCCTGCTGCCTATAAAAAAATATCTTGAAATAACCATTATTCAATAGAAAAACGGATGAGTCGCTAAACCTCAATAAGGGTTAGAAAACCATCCAGCAGTGGCGTGAGTTTCCATTCCTCTTTTGGCTCGAAAATTATTAGATTGCCCACCAGCAGTTTAGTATAACACCGATGTAACAAAGGATACTAAAGATGAAATCAAGAATGAAAGTCAGCCAGTAAGGCAATTGTTGAAACCTGTAGATGAAGGAAGGATGGTCTTCTCAGTTGAATAGGCTAAGACAGGAATGCTTGATCCAAGAAACAGCAGGACTACTCCAACCACTATCCACTTCTTCATTTGGTTCTCTCCATCGAAGTATTATTCTCATAGAAGGTAGCATGAACAAAGAACCGCCCAAGATGCCCTGTATAGTTATTTGGAAGGACTAATACCTTTGAGAGCATCAGACAGTAAGGAGGACAATAGCCAAAGCCACCCGTAACACTGGCATTGTTCCCTGCATTATCATAAGCTTTGGCCTCAGGTATCAAATCCCTATTGTTTTTAGTAATGCCGATGATAATAGGGATTGTTATATACCCTGAAAATTGAGCCTTTTTGATGATTCCAATTAAGGTTAATGGTGGAGTATCATAATTGTACGTCCATTCATATGGATAGTCGGCATCGGTTTCACGTAATTTTCCATTCAAATAAAATTCTGTATAATTCATACCACTCGTAGCATCGGAACAATTTGCAGTAAAAGTCTTACTGGAGAACATAGGACATTCAGCCAAATATATTACAGGGGGAGTTTCATCAATGTTGATGTGATACTCCTCTGTCCAGTTTGGATTGTATAAATTATCTGTAGCAACTAAAGTATGTCTTCCATCGCCTGATATCATAAAAGGAAAAGTGTAAACCATCCAACTACCATTATCAATCTTATAAAAAGCGGAACAATCTATGAAAGCAGAAACAGCACTGATATACCACCCATTCAGTCCTTGGGTTCCACCGAGATGCACATGAGGTTCTTTAGGAGTATCCAAAACAGGAGATGCTTGTATCTTCACCAAAGGAAGAGCCAAAGCACTAAAAGACAGTAGAAGAACAATCCCGAGAGAACCTAACTTCTTCATTTCGCCTTCCTCCATCTAAGTAATCTAAAAAGACCCTTTTAAGATCTTCTACGGCCTATATAAGAATAAATGAAACCTTTATCTTTTTCATCAAAACACGACAGAATCAGAAACTAGATGGAATCCTTCGCTAGGTCTGCAGCGACACGCTGTCCGCAATCCCAATGAACTCGAACCGCGCCGCAAACGACCGCAACATCTTCGCCCGCGTGAACTCAAACACGCCCGTGAACCCATGCACCTCAAGAGAATGGATCTTGTTGCGACAGAACCCCAGCCCAGACGCATTCAACAGAATCGTCATACACCCGTACCGAATTCGCTCCCGAGGCAACAACGGCACACGGGAATACGACACCCGGAAACTCAGGTTCTTCACCGGCACGTACAACGCCATCGGACAGATCAACTGTATCAACGAACTATTGAACAGCAGCCCTAGCCACCGCACCGCAGGACCACCACCAAGAAACGTCATGTTCGTATAATCATGTGGCCGCAGCGGCGTCAACGCACCACGAGTATCCAAAATCGTTCGGTTCCCCGCCGTCGGCACCAACCGCTGCACCTCAACCGGGAGAGCAGGAGCAACTGAGCTGGACGGAGCCACGGCAGACACGCCAACCCCCACCCACGCCCCACTCACCAGTAACACGATGATACCGAAAATACCCAAACGCCGACCAACAGCAGACACGCGTACCATAATCGCCAACTCCTACAGAAACCAAGCCGAGCCTAATATATAATAATTTCCCCACAGCGATATAAAAGAGTTACGGCAGCCCGAACTCCTCCCACGTCTCCTTGAACCGCTGCAACACCCCACTCGGCTTATACTGCAGCAAAAAACCCACCACCACCTTCTCATCCAACACCGAATACACCCACCCCTCCCCCTCCACCGACACACACACCACCCCACACCGAATCAACTTCCGCAAATGATACGACACCGTCGACTTCGAAAACGAAAAACACGCACAAATCTGCGGATACCGCGCCCCCGGATTCTTCAACAAAAACAACACAATCCGCAACGGCACCTCCTGCCGCAACACCCCAAACAACCGCCGATGCACCACCCCCACCGCCCCCTTCACATAAAACCGCTTAAACCCACCATCCTTCGCCACCAGCACCAACCCATGCTTCTCAAAATACCGCGTATGATAATCCACCAACGGCACATTCATCCCCAACATCGACGCAATCGTACTCAAATTCAACCCCGGATGCTCCTCAATCACCCGAAAAATCCGCTTCCGCGTCTCCAACTCAAACAACTCAGCCATAACAACCCGCTACGGCTTCACCGCAGTCACATACAACACACCCAGAATCCCGACCTCAAACACCCACATCCACACACTCCCCGTAAACCCAGCAACCACCGGAAAAAACAACCCCAGACTCAACAACACACTCTGCACCACAAACAACCCAAGCATAAAACTAATCAACAACATCCGCACCGACCGATACCGCACAAAACTCAACACCGACACCGCAAACAACACCACCGACAACACCGTCATCACCGAAAACACGACCGCACCCTCAATCAACTCAACACCCTCCCATCACGAAACACACCAGATTTTATAACCATTTTCACCGACGCTTCCGCTCAATCGCAACGATAGGAAGAAGAACACCAACCAACCCAACCACCCCCACCCCCACGTACACCGCCGCCAACCCCACCAACGACACCGCCCGCACCACCCCACGCACCTCCACCACATGACTACTGAACTGCGGCACATACACCAGACAATACACCACCGACCCCTCCCCGTTCATACACCCAAACCGAGCAACCCCCCCATCCAACGACAGCACCTCACCGACATCCACCTGCTCCACCCACACCCCATCCACCAGGACATCCACGCCATCCACCGACCCCGCATCCCCAAGCCGAACCGCGACGACCCTCCCAGACAGATTCACCGCGGACACGGTAAACGACACGTTCCACGCCGACCCATGGACAACCGACGCCGACAGCCCCTCCTGATACGACGAGAACACCCACGAGCCATCCGATGCATCCAGCCGACCCGCGATCCGATCCGCCGCGATCCCCGCATCAATGATCGCCTTCGCCAGACTCTCATCAGAAGTTTCTATTGAGGATGAGCCGGCATGCGGGGAAAGACTCAGATTGACCTCGACCGTCTGGCCAGGCTGCACCACCACGCCTGGAAACAAAAACGAGTCATACCCAGGCTTGTCCGCAACAAGACTGTACTCTCCAGCCCGCAGTGGAATGGTGTAGCGACCCGTTTCACCAGTGAAGACACAATGGTTCATCGTCCCATCCACCTGGACAGTGATTTGGGCATTCGGAAGACCCGCCCCCGTTTCTCCCGTGACCCTGCCATAGATCCATCCAGACTCAGTCTCCGAGTCCGTTCGGACGACGATAACTGTGATCATCGCCCCATCATACTCCGGGTGGTCTGCCGTAAGATAAAAACTCTGCGCACGGCTCGCGGCAGGAGCGTAAAGCCTGACAATGCCTGTACCGTTCGTCGTCTGCACCATCGATGCGAAGCGGACCGTTGCATCCGGAACAGGAACTAGGCCGCAGGTTACTGTGACCGTGAATTCAGCCCCTTCCGTGACCGCGGTCGGGGCATGGATAGCCAGTGAGCTCAAGCCTGAGCCGGACACGGTGATCGAGGAGGGAGGAGACCATGGCGACTCTGCGCCGGAGGGATCCCTCGCCCGGACTTTGACAAGGTACTCGCCACTTTGCCGCCATGCGTGCGTCATCCATTGACCGGCTCCGGATGCTGATGCAGTGGACCAATCAAGAGCGCTGCCGTCTCCGTAGTCCATCTCATAGGAAACCGGGTCACCGTCTGGATCAACCGCCTGAACCAAGAAGCACGCCGGGACGCCGACCGTGGTACGACTCGGGCCGGACGGCGCCGAAGGAGTACTCGGCGGGGAACCGAGGATCTGGAAGCTCAGGACAGGGGTCGTGCTCTGAAATCCTCCGGTATCCTGGAAGATGATACGCCAGCCTACCATGGTTCCTTGAACGACGCCAGGACTTGCCCAGGTGAAGTTCGCCCATTGCGGGTCCGAATTCTGATGAAGCCAAAGGGGAGACCCATGGATCGTGGCCATGCACTGAGACGGGACCATGCTGCACTGGAGGAAGGCCTCGGGAGATCGCATCATGGCGGCCTCCGTCCTAATCCAGGAATCGTTGAGGTCTCTCGCACAGAGGCGGAACTCATCCAAGCGGCCGTGCAGGAACGCCGCATGGCTACTGTTCGCCCCGAACACGATGCCGTCAACCCCAGGGAGGACTGAGCTCGGGAGCTCGCCAGCCGCCTCACGGATGCCGTCCACAAACAGCTCGTGGCATCCGGTTCGGAGGCTGACACGGCCACAGAGAGCGCGCCAAACTGGGGAGGATCGATCGAAGACTGTCGTGCTCTGAACGCTGTTTACTCCCGCCGCGGTCATCGCCGTGCTCCGGACATGATCGGTCTCCGTGACCTGAAGGCGAAACCCCTGGGTGCCATTCCCGTTGATGATGGTGCCGCTTATGGATTCTGTGTCGTCGAAAGAAACCCAGACTGTTTGGGTATAGGAGGAGTTGGCCGGGAGATGGATGCGGGCCGTGAGGTAGGAGCCCGAGGCGTTGGTGTTGAGACCAATGCTCGTACCGACCCTGCCGGGACAACCATAGATGGGTGCGCCGTAGGAAAGCAGGGTTTCGTTGGATGCGCTGTCGTGGAGGCTGGTGGCCGCGGTGCCGGTGAAATGTAGCACGGAGAGATAGTCAGCCCAGACGCCGCGAGGCCTTTGTTGGCTTGGGCAGTCTGGGTTGCCGTAGTAGAGGAAGAGGGTGGTGTCCTTGGTGGCGCTGAGCGTTGGGATGCGGACCCAGGCGATGAGGCTTCCGGTGGCGGGATCGTAGGACTCGATCTCGTGGAGGTATTGGGTGGTGTTGGCGGCGTCAGTGAAGAGGAAGTCGTCGCCGTCGGGCTGGGCGGTCGTAGCGAAGTCGGTGGTGGTGAGGATGACGAGGAGGGGGAAGCCGGTGAGGCTGGCGGGGATGGTGGTGTGGTCGACGGTGAGTCTGAGGGCGTGGGTCCAGTGGGGGTCCCACCAGGAGCTATAGGTCTGCCAGTGGCCGGTTTCGTTGGTGGAGAGGTAGGCCTTATCAAGGGCGGTGTCGTCGCTGGCTTGGGCGGAGAGGAGGATGGTGTCAGTGGTACGGATGGCGGCGGCGGATTGTCGTTGGACGAGGATGAGGGGCGGGCTGATGCTACGGGCGGTGGCGGTGGGCAGAAGGCTTGTGAGGAGGAGGGCGAGGATGAAGAGTGTGGGGATTGTTTTCATGGGTCGTGGTTTATTTTTGGATGTGTTTAATAGTTTGTTTGAAAAGCTTCGAACAGGGCGGAAAAAGGTATGGGGTACCGTGTGGGGATGATGAAGACACAAGGCGGTGAAGGGGAATACAAGGCGTGTGCCCCGCATGGTTACCTCCCATACCTGAATTGTATCAGGCGTTGTAGATTTAAATATTTTTTTTGAAAAGATTCGAATGCGTGGGGGGAGCGGGGAGGAGCCGGGGGGGCAGGCGTGTGGGGTGGTGGTGACTCCTCCGCTCGTTGGCTGGTTACCTCGTGAGGTAGTGGGTTGTGGGATTGTGATGGAGGCAGATGGGAGGCAGGGCAGGGCATGTGAAGGGTTTCCCAGGACATGAAGAAGAGGAGAACGGAGTCGGCCTGTCTTGCCTCCCATGCCTATTTTTATTCTGGCTCTTGGATTAAATAGTTTTTTTGAAAAGGTTCGAACGCGGGGCTCCGTCGTGGGTGAGAGAAAAAAGAGGGGGGAAGGGAGGGCGGTGCTCCCTTACAGACGATGTTAGAGTTCGTAGTAGATGCCGGCGAGGTAGAAGCTGGGTCCGATGAAGAACATGATGCGGTAGTAGAAGACGCTGGTGGTGGCGTTGATGCCGCCGAGGCCGATGCACCAGGCTCCCTTGTCGGTGGTCAGGTTGTGGATGCCGCCGAGGAGGAAGGGGCCGAGGATGACGCCGGTGAGCGCCATGGTCGCGTTGTGGACGGTGGTGTTGAAGGGGGCCCAGATGCCGTCGAAGCCGAAGAGGATCTTTTGTCGGGAGAACCCGGTGAGCCAGCCGGCGGGCGGGAGGGGGACGCCGAGGGGAGCGAGGCCCCAGTAGCCTGAGTACATCCCGGTAGCCCAGCTGGGGGCGTCGCGGCCGTACGTCTTGAAGGCGGCGTCGCCGTCTCCTGGCGGGATGACGCTCCAGTTCACACCGGTGTAGCGGAAGTACGCGGCTCCGTTGGGGTAGGGGTCGTGGCCGCCGCCTGAGGCGAAGTAGTAGTTGTCCGCGAGGCCTTGAGTGTAGATGACGATATAGTAGGTGGTGTTGACGGTGACGGGGATGTCGAAGAAGTCGAATTCGACCCAGCTGAAGTTCGGATATGTCGAGAACGCAGGCGGTGAGAGGGTTGCGTAGGCGAGGTCCGCGCCGGTGAGGTTGTCGCGGACGGCGAGGCAGCAGGGCTGAGTGGCGGTGGCGTTCTTAGCCATGTAGAATTGTACCCGGGTCAGGATCCCTTTGGTGGGGATGAACGACTGGGCGACGGAGATGTTCAGCCAGCCCATGAAGCTGGAGTTGCCGACTGGGATGAAGCCGGTGGTGTTCGCGGTCTGTGATTGGTCGAGGGCGTCTTCGTAGATGGAGACGTTGCCGTCGGCGGCGACCGGCGTCCGGGCATGGGTAACGATGCTTGGTGAGTATTGCGGGGATAGGGGCGCGGCGTAGGCGAGTGGGCTGAGGAGTACACTAGCTATGATTCCAATGAGTAACAGTCTCTTCATATTTTTCCTCCTTTCTTTAGGGAAAGAATGGTTGGGATGCTAGTTAAAGTTTTTGTTGCGGTTTTATAGGGTTTTCTCGATGTGGCGGATAGGTTTTTATATCTGTCATGTGTTAGGTCGTCTCATAGGAGTTGGTATGGGATGGTGGATCCGATTGCCGTCGTGCTCGACGATTTGTTGAAACTCGATGATATCTTGGCGTGCATGGTGGCGCGACGGAACATGATCACGATCATGCCGACTGGCGAGGGGTTCAAGCCTGAAGTGCATGGGATATGGGATATCATTCATCGTGCGATGGATGACGTGTTCGGCGTGATCGAGGCGTACGGGCAGACGGGGCTTGGGGAGATGGAGTTCCGGCTGCAGGACTACGAAGTTCTGTTCTACGTGTTCCCTGATACAGAGAACGCCCTCGTCGCAATCGTGCCGGCACTGGCGAACAAGGGACTACTTGAGGTGGAGCTGGAGAACGCGCGCCGGGAAATCCTGCGGATTATGAAAGGCCCGGTGGGGTCAGAGCCGGACTGGATGGAGAAGTCGTCAGAGCACCGAGAGGAGACAGCCGTCCGATAAAAAAAATCAGATAAGAGTCACATGAGCGAGGAGTTTGAAGCCGCGGTCGGCATGAGCCGCAAGTGGGATGCACGCGAGGCGGGCCGCGAGGTCGCAGAATCCACAATCCGCAAGCTGCACCAGCCACCGGATTTCTTCCTGCTGTTCTCCACGATTCATTACGAGAAGCACGGGGGATTCCAGGAGTTTCTGAACGGAGTCTGGGATGTCTTACCGGAGGGGACGCCGCTTGTAGGCGGGACTGCTGCGGGATTTATGAACAATTATGGTTGCTACGCTCGAGGAGCATGCGCGCTAGCTGTTTCAGATCCCAAAATGCAAGTAACAATTGGGGTTGGACACAATACCAAAAGAAATCCAAGAAAGGCCGCGAGACAATGCATCGAAATGATGAAGAAACAGGATGTCACACCAGATTTCTACCTTGAGCTTATTTCCGGTCCTATCATTCCTACCTTCCCCATTATTGGAAAACAGACCGTGATTAAATCAAAAGCTTTTGGCGGCCTCATGAAGAATATGGTACCACTGCTTTGGAAGTCTAACATGGGGACGGATAGAGCAGACGAAGTCTTGGAGTACCTTGCGAACCATCTCGATAAGCCAATAATAGGATCGGTGTGTTATGACGATGGAAAGCTTTCTCGGAATTACCAATTCTACGAGAAAAATATTTTGAAAAATGCCGTGATGCTCCTTGGGATATCTGGAACGAAAAGCCCCCAATTCAAGACAGTGACGCCTCTCTTGCCACGTGGAAGAAAAATTAAGATCTCTCTGGCGAAAGATCAGAGAACCGTGAAAGAAATCGATGGGAAAAAAGCTACCCAAGAATTATGCAGAATTTTGAACTGGCATCAGAAGGATATTAAGGAAGTCGAAAAATTCTACTCCCAGGCTTTTTATTATCCTTTTTGCTATCACAAAAAAGACAAGATTCACGCTGCGATGCTAGGATTGCTTCTCGGAGAATCTGTGTATTTCGCTAATAGAATCGAATCAAAAGAATTAGAACTGTTCGGGCTCACCGGCAAAAAAATAATCACTGATTGTAAGGAGTTATTTGCCCAGCAAAGAAAAACTATGCTCGGTGTCATGTGCGAAACCTATATTGAGACCCTGGGAAATCAAATCTACACGATTCAAGAAATGGCAAAGAATTCTACAGGAAATTTTATAGTGTTATTTTCAGGCGGAGAGAGCATAGTCAATCAGGATATGATTCCGCACCATCTTTATGAAAGCATTAACATATTAAATTTTGGAACGTAATTTTTCTTCAAGGAAAAGCTGCGCTTGATGCTCGTCCAATTTTTTTATTTTTCTCATATCGTCATCGTTTAAAGCATAGGAAAACATAGCGATTTCCTGAAGGAACCTAAGTTTATTTTTCTGTTCGTACGATGACACTAATTCCGATCCTATAGCGTCTGATTCTAAGAAAAGCTTCCCCATCTTTTCATTGATCAACCTCGCGTAGGTTGCATCTAATTTCTTCTGTGTTCGAAGATAGTCTGCTGCAGCTTTTCCTGCGAACGCGCCGCAGATAATGCCGGGTTGGATGCCTTCCACAAATGGTTTGAGATTTTGATTCGCTGAATCACCAGCAAAAATGATAGTCCCATAGACGACTTTCTTCGACGGATTTTTTATCGGGGCTTTCCCACTACGGTCGACTGCTTTTTTCGATCCCTGTAACTGCTTGGATATAATCTTGAGGAACGTGTTGAATTTTGATTCAAGGTGGTACGGGCTAAGCGTTGCAATCCCGATGTTTGCTATCGTCTCACTTTTTGGGAAAATGTACGCATACGCCCCTTCAGCAAATGCCCCAAAATAAATATGTCCATAGTGCGCGTTTTCTAGTTTCAGGTTATGATACTCGTAACTTTTAATGTACCCCATGGCGGTTTTTTGTGGTGTTGTCTTTCCAATG
Source organism: Methanobacteriota archaeon (assembly GCA_963769885.1). Lineage (GTDB taxonomy): Archaea > Thermoplasmatota > E2 > DHVEG-1 > DHVEG-1 > CAIRCU01. The sequence goes on along the minus strand of CAVYNH010000006.1, from coordinate 317,522 downwards.
GCTTTCAAAACATTGGACTGAACGCCATCGGCTGCAATGACGACCCTAGGTTGTATCGTTATCTTTCTGTTCTTATCAAGATCCTTAACCACGACCTCGTTTACCTTGAAATTTCTATCATGCTTCAATGAGATAAACTTGGTACGTGGACGATAGTGCGCGCCTTGCCGTATGGCGACGTCGAGGAGATAGGGGTCGAATTCTTTTCTGTTCAATGGATACGATTTCCACCAGATATCCTCGTTCCTGGTAATGTGGAAATCCTTATAATAGAACTCTAGGCCGTCCAGTGGCCATTTCAAAAACCTGCTGGGAATTTTGAATGGGAGATATCCAAGAAACGCCTTGCTGAGTGTTTCTGCGCAGGCGTCCTTACCAGGTACCCTTTTTTTGTCAATGATTATCGTATCGAGGTGTTCCTTTGCCGATGACCACGCGGCTGAGCTACCTGCAGGGCCGGCACCGATAACCAAGACATCACATTGTATTTTTCTCATACGACCACGAGGAACACGGCTACTCCTCAAACATTTTTAAAATCTCATTGATGTTTTTATCCTTTTTACCTTGACCTTCAAAGGATTGAATGAGATTATCAAAGAAATCATTATCGGCCTTTTTCCATATGTCTCTTGCCTTACAGCGTTTTCGAAACCTTGTCGTGATTGTATTAATATAACGGGTATAGTGAAGAACATTATCATTGATGATTGCATGAGCTGCAGTGGAACCTGATTCCATGGCGAAGTTCAACCCGTATCCAAGAAAGGGATCGTACAGATGAGCAGCGCCTCCAACGAATAGGGTATTACCAATGACTCCTTTTTGGAATCCCGCTATTCCCTGGCCTCGAAAATAGGTTCTAATAGCAGGATAATCAATGTGTTGTTTTTTCAAAAAGCGTCTGAGATTTGATTTAAGATTCATTCCTTGTGCAGAAGCCTTGTCGATGACAATGCAATAAAAAATATCCGAACCAACTCGACCTGAATATATATAACCGCCCGGAGAAAATCTCTGATCAAAATAAATTTTTGCGTGAGGAAGTTCCAGGCTCGATTTTGTTTGAAACACAGCCCCGAATCCTTCAAAGACCGCGATTTTTTTGACTTTAGTTTTTAGTCTTTGTCTAACCGTTGAAAATGGCCCATCTGCGGCAATAAGATATCGAGGAACAATCTTCATGTGTTTTTTGTTTAGAGTCACTGAATGAACATTGTTGTGGCTGATGGACAGGGAAAGCGAAGATACGTTGAAGAAGACTTTCACATCGTTTTTCACAGCCTCGGAAAGGAGTTGATTTTCCAAAGAATCGGTTTCAGGACCTCTTTTAAAGTAGTAGTCTTGAATATTTGAATCCAAGATGAATCGATGATGAGGAGAATTCCATTCGGAAATCGAGGATATTTTATGAGGCGTAATGTTGAGTACTGGTAATATATTCTGGATGCTATTCCCTTCAGTTATATCGTATGAAGTCTGATCGGGTCCCCCTAAGTTCTTCTTTTCAATGACAAGTGTCGAGAGTCCTTTCTTTCCACAAAGAATCGACGCTGATAACCCCGCTGGCCCTCCTCCAACCACAAGAACATCGCACTTAATTTCCATTATCCTCACTTGACAAAGAAACCGTAAAAAGATTATAATAATTCCCTCTGGTTTTTTCTTCGGTTTCTTAGTAAAAATGTTAAGTGCGCGAAGCGATCCCCACTCGGCAGCGTCAAGGTTATGTTGCTGCTCCTGTGATGGTCGCCAGTTGCACCTGGCGCGCCTTGCTGTACATGCGGACGACGAGATAAGCGCCGTCGAAGAGCAGCATCGCCAGGAAGTAGTACCAGGGGAAGATGCCGAGTAGGACGACATAGAGAATCGTCAGCTTGGTGAGCCATCGTTGATCGAAGAAGACGATAACGGCCCGGTGGGTGAAATGCCCGTTCAGAACACCTCGGTTGTAGTCCACGACGTCGTTGCCGACCTCGTCAAGGACGGCCGCGGCGATGAGCAGGACAAGGGGGAGATAGAGGAGTTGTATGCCTGCGAGGATGACGATCACCATGATGACAGCGAGCCCGAGGCCGTGAGCGACGTTGTCGATTTTACCTTTGAGGAAGACGCCGAGGACGACCGCGAGCAGGATCGTGGCGGCGATGGGGTCCTGGATCATGGTATAAGCCCAGAGGATTCCCATGAGTGGAGCAAGGATGATAGCAAAGGCCTTGTTGAAGGTCCGTTCATCGAAGGCGTCGTCAATGAACTTGATGCCTGCCCCAAGAATAGGGAATGCCATGAGCACAAGATACATCAGGTCCAGTTGTTTCCTCTCCTTTTCCTTTGCGTCCCGTTTCCGCGGCTTGTTCTATTTTACGTGGTTTTTATCTAGGTTTGTACCAGATGGATACGCAGGTGTGTACGCATTGATGGCGCTTAGGCCACGGTTGATCCCGGGGTGGTGGCGTGGCTGGGGAGTCGGCTGAGGCGGAATTCGCTGTAGTGGCGCATCCCGAGGTACGCATAGTCGAAGCAGAGCATCGCGAAGAAGAACAGCAGGGGGATCATGCTGATGGTGGCCAGGCCGAGGATTGCGACTTTGAGGGTCCAGCGGTGGTCGAAGAAGAGGAGGAGGGCGGTGCCGGCTGTTCCCTTGTGTTGGAGGCGGCTGCGGCGTTTGTCGATGGCGTCGTTGCCGATTTCGTCGATGAGGGCGGCGGCGGCGAGTATTATGAGGGGGAGGATGAGGAGTTTTACCCCAGACACGAGTAATACTCCGCCGATCACTCCCAGGCCCGCGAGGTGTGCCCAGTTGTCGATTTTTCCTTTGAGAAGGACGCCGGCGAGGATGGCGCAGAGGATCGTGGCTGAGGCCGCGTCGATGTACATGGTGTAGGCCCAGAGGATGCCGAGGAGTGGCGCGGCGAGGAGTGCGAAGCGTTTGCTGAAGGCGTGTTCGTCGTAAGCGGCATCGATGAACTTGATTCCGGCGCCCAGGACTAAAAACGATAGGATAAAGAAGTATTCCATGGTTATTCATCCCTCCCTGAGATTGTCTCAGGATCCGCCTGAAAAGCCGGAATTGCGGGGACGTTTTTGGGGAGGCGGTCCTGAGACGTCATTTTTTCCCTCAGTCCCAACAACGAGGGGTGGAAACATAAAGCCCGTCTCCGAGAAAATCCGTTAAAATTCTGAAAAGGGGGGTGTTTGTGGAGGTTTGTCGGAAACGGCTGAAAAAAGGGGGGCTTTCAGGAGAGGGAGGTTTTTTGTCAGTGGCTGATGCTTATGGGAACAGGGTTAGGGGTAGAATCTGGCTGTTCTGTCCTTGATCGAATCTCCGGAGTGGTGAGTCGAAGTGGGAGGCTGAGGTAGGCGTCGTCTTCGCGGTAGACGATGCCGGCGTGTTCGAAGGATTGGAGGACGGCGGCGAGTTTGAAGTCGGGGATGTCCGGGAACCGTCGTTGGAGTTGGGGGTAGGTGGTGATGTCGGTGCAGGCGAGGAGGATGTCTCGTTCGAGGCGGTTGAGGTCGAGGATGCGGATGTGGCTGGGGTCGCGGCGGTCGTAGACTTTCATGAAGCTTCCGCCGTCGACGCTGTAGAAGACCAGTCGGTCGGTGGCGGCGCGGGTGGCGAGGGCGCGGGTCTGGGCGGCGTCGCGGGTGTGTTTCCAGTCGGTGATGAGGGCGCCCCAGTCGTGGGTTGGTGTGGGTGTGGCGGTGGTGTAGTCGTAGAAGAAGGAGATGGCGGTGGCGAGGATGCCGGGTGGGTACATAAGGCGGTCGAGGGTGGTGGGCTGGAGGCGTTGGATGTTGTAGCGGCGGGGATTGCGGTGGATGGGGCTGCCGTGCATGAGTTGGAGGGGGCAGGGTTGTGGGGGGTCGAGGTAGGCCTTGAGGAGGGCGGCGACGTCTTTGGTTTCTTGGTAGTCGGTGGGTGTCTCGTTGGGGTAGTTGGTGAGGAGGTTGTAGGTGTTGTGGATGCCGTGTTGGGTGCTGTGTTTGAGGGCGGCGATGTTGTCGATGACGCGGGTGCCTTTGTTCATAGTACGGAGGTAGTGGTGGCTGAAGGATTCGATGCCGGTTTGAATGGTAGCGAATCCTGCGTCTCTCATGAGGCGGTAGTCGTCGCTGGTGAGGTGTCCGGCACGGGCTTCGGCGAAGAAGGTGTAGTCGCGTCCGAGGTCGCGGAGGCGGGTGAAGAATTCTCTTGATTGGGTTTTGGGGAGGGTGTTGCCGATGAGGTGGAAGTCGAGGAGGTGGTGGCGATCGGCGAGGGTCTGGATCTCGGTGATGATGGTGGGGATGGGTTTTTCGCGGTAGCGGGGGTGTTGGAGGTTGAGGTTGCAGAAGGTACAGTGGTTCCACCAGCAGCCGCGGGAGATTTCGACGGGGAGGCGGCCGGAGTAGTGGAAGAACTGCTGGAGTTCGCTACCGCAGTGGCGGAGGTGGGTGAAGAAGTCGTCGTGGGTGGGGATGGGAAAGTCTGCAAGGTCGAGGTCTGATCTGGTCGTGTTCCAGTGGGGTTTGCCGTCTTTTCTGTGGATGAGTCCGGGGATGGTGGTGGGGTCGTGGTCGGTGGCGAGGAGGCGGAGTGGTTCTTCGCCGTCGCCGGAGACGATGTAGTCGATTTGGGGGAAGGCGGTGAGGGCGGCGGTGCCGAGGTCGCCGGTGGTGCGGCTTCCTCCCATGATGATGGTTTTGGTGGGGTCTTGGGTTTTGATATGCTGTGCGATGGCGAGAGAGGGGAGGAGTTGGCCGTAGTTGAGGGTGAAGCCGATGAGGTCGAAATGGTGCCAGTCGAGGTGGTCGAGGGCGTGGTGGTAGAAGTCGTCTGTGTGGTGGAGGTAGTCGTCGAATGTGGGGGCGGTGTGGTGTTTGTTGATGGTGGCGTCGTAGTGGTCCTTGATTTTCTCGTGGTGGTGGTGCCAGTGGTCGGGGAAGAGGTAGCGGGTGTAGGCGAGCTGGGCGGTGTAGGAGTCGCTGGGGGGGTAGATGAGGGCGTGGTAGGCGGTGAGGCCGTAGGTGTCGGCGGCGGTGAGGTAGAGGTGGCGGGTCTGGGCGGGGATGTCGTGGGCCTGGAGGTAGGCTTGGAGGGTGGCGAGCTGGATCGAGGGGATCATGATGCCGGCATAGGGCATGGCCACGAGAAGCACTGATTTTGGTGTAGTTGGCATCCGATCCTTGGGGGAATCAAATCTGGTGCTGGGTTTTAAAGTTAACCTTGTCTGGGGTTAGGGGAGGGTGACGACGTGTTTGACGCTGAGGCGGGGGATGAAGCCGAAGGTGATGAGCTCCCCGCCGTCGCCTGGCGGAAGGCGGCTGATGATGAGGCCGCGGTCGGTGACCTGGATTGCGTCGAAGACCTCGGAGGTCCCGTCGGTGTAGGTCACGGCGGCGTGGTACACGATCGTGTTCGTCTCTTGTCTGGTGGTCGGAGTGAGCATGGCTCTCAAGCTTCCTGTGCTTGGTGGATAGAGCCTGATTATGGTACATAAATGCCGTATCCCGGTTTTTGCCTCAAAATTCTAAAATACCCGCTGGTCGTTCCACGTTCGTTGAAAATCTCCCTGGGGGCCTGACGGGGACGTGACGCAGTCACCGCTTGATCTCAAAGACCGCAAGATTCTCTACGAGCTCGACCTCGACTCACGGCAGTCGTTCACCCAAATCGGCAAGAAGGTCGGGTTGAAGAAAGACGTCGTCTCCTACCGCGTCCAGCGGATGCGCGACGAGGGCATCATCCGCAACTTCCTCGCGGAAATCAACACCTTCAAGCTCGGCTACAACGTCTTCCGCATCTACATTACCTTCCAATACGTCAGCACCGAGAAGAAGAACCAGATCATCAAGCACTTCGTCGACTACAACAGCACCTGGGCCGTCAAATCCCACCGCGGCGAGGTCGACCTGGCCGTCATCGTCTGGGTCAAAGACCTCTACGAGTTCTACCGGTTCTGGGACAAGACCCTGGACCTCTACGAGGACTACTTCTCCCGGGCCATCGTCAGCATCTACATCCAGGCCTACTCCTACAAACGCTCCTACCTCCTCGGCACCGCCCCAGACCACTCAGACCGGAAACTGTACACCTCCACCTGCGGCGGCACCGGCGCCGACATCGACGAGACCGACTACCACCTGCTCAACGAGCTCGCCATCAACGGCCGCGCCCCCGTCATCGACCTCGCCACCAAGCTCGGCTGCTCCTCCCAATCCGTCAACTACCGCCTGCAGAACCTCACCAAAAAAGGCGTCATCCAAGGCTTCCGCACCAACATCGACCTCGCCAAACTCGGCCTGCAGCACTTCAAAATCGACATCCACCTCAAAGAACACAACAGCCGCAAAGCCATCATCACCTACCTTGAATCAAAACCCTACATGGACTGCATCAACGTCTCCGTCGGTTGGGCCGACATCGAACCCGAGTTCATCGTCAAAGACGTCAACGAACTCAGCACCATCCTCGAGGACATCGACCGCACCTTCCCCAACGCCATCAAAAAACAAAGCTTCTGGATCACCGAAAACAGCTACCTCGAACGCTGGCTCCCAAAACTCTTCTAAACCCACAAAAAAAAGAAAAGAAACCCCCAGCCCCAGACGACTACGGAAGAAACAACGAGTGAGTCAGCTAGGGGTTCGGGTTAATCCCCGGGTTGATCACAGGGTTGATGATCGGCAGCGTCACACCCGCGGCGGCCGCAGCCCCAACGATGATGATCTCAATCATGGCTCTCAACTCACCATGATATACTTTGACACTCCCTCCTTAAATACCTAGCGCGACCAAATGCCACCCCGCCAACTTTTCCCACCCTCCCATATCCCCTCATACGTCCCCCGAGCACGACCCCCCTCACCCAATCATGCTCATCCGTGTTCTCCCCAAACGTCTCCTCAATCAGATCCTTCACATGCACCATCCCCACCACGTCATCTCGACGCTTCCCATACTCTGAGACATACGGGACGCCCCTTAGGAATTACGCCGTCTCTCTTGGGTATAAGGAGGCGCCATGTGCATCCATCGCGACAACGAGCGGGCCGAACTCCCGGACCTCCAACAGCCAGATTGCATCCGTCATCCCGAGGTCATCGAGCCAGAGGACGTCAAGGACCTTGGTAATCTGCTGGGCGGCAAGGACGCCCGCGCCGCCGGTGTACGCCAAGTACACCCCGGGGAGTCGTTGAAGGGCAACCGCAGTTGCCGACCCCATCCCGCCCTTGCCGATCACCATCGAGACTCCGAGCTTCTCCATAACCTCGACTTCCGAGGACTCCATCCGCCGGCTCGTGGTCGGTCCCGCAGACAACACGACCCATCTCCCATCCTCTTGGCGGGCCAGGGGCCCGCAATGGTAGAGCGGGAAGCCTTTCAGTTCTTTGGGGACGTTAGCTGCTGGCAGCGATCTAAGTCGTTCGTGGGCTTTGTCCCGGGCCGTGAAAATTCGTCCGGTCAGGTACAGGATGTCGCCTGCTTTGAAATTGCGAATCTGATCGAGGGGAACCGGGGCGGTACAATGGTATTCCGGCATGCTCAGCGGACCTCCCAGGTGCCGTCCGCTTGAACGGTAAGCTGTGCCCGGCGGTCCGCCCAACATTGCATGGCGACGCCGACGGGCAGCCCAGCGGGGTGGCAGGGCATGGTCTGGATGTGGACGTCGAGGACCGTGGTCTTTCCCCCGAGGCCCATGGGGCCGATGCCGGTCTTGTTGCATTCGCTGATCAGGTCGTGTTCGAGGCGGGCGATTGCTGGGTCCGAGTGTCGGCTGCCGACGGGGCGGAGGAGCGCGGTCTTGCCTAATTTGAGGGCGGTGGCGGCGTCGCCGCCGATGCCGACGCCCACGACGGTGGGTGGACAGGGCCGTCCGGCGGCGCGGGTGACGGTATCGAGGACGGTTTTTGTGATGCCGCCGATGCCGTCGCTGGGGGTGAGCATGGCGAGGCGGCTGGTGTTTTCACTGCCGCTGCCTTTGGGGAGAGCGTGGATGCGGAGGGTGTCGCCAGAAACGAGATTCCAGGTACAAGACGGGGTATGGTATCGCGTCGTCGCCGTTTTTCCGTGTGAGTGGGTCGACGGCGTTGGGTCGGAGGGGGACGGCGGTGATGGCTTGGGTGACGGCGTGGTGAATCCAGGTGTGGATTTTGTTGATGTGGGGGAAGTCGGCGCCGACGTCGATGAAGAAGGTTTGGATGCCGGTGTCTTGGCAGAGGGGGCGGTTGGTTTCTTTGGCGAGGTGAATGTTCTCGAGGATGGTGGTGAGTTGGAGTTTGGCGATGCCGGTTTCGTGGTGCTGTACTTTTTGCAGGGCGGTGATGACGTCGGTGGGGAGGGTGGTTTCGGCGGTGCGGATGAGTTCGATGATGCCGGTGACGATGTGGTGGTCGTCCATGGGTGGTCTTCCTGGTATCGTGTGGTGGGGGATAAAGGCTTTTCATGGATGGCAAGAAGTTGGTTTCTCACCGTATGCGAGTGGGAGTGAAGGAAGAAAAAGATAGAAAGAAAAAGGAAGAGAGGGGGCAGGGGTTATTTTGCCTTCCCGATTTCGTCGACGGACTCGGGGTTGGCGAGGGTGGAGGTGTCGCCGACTTCCTGGCCGAGTGCTTTGGCGCGGATGACGCGGCGCATGATCTTGCCGCTGCGGGTCTTGGGCACGTCGGTGACGAACCAGATCTCGTCGGGCCGTGCGAGCTTGCCCATCTCTCTGGCGACGTGCTCTCGGAGTTCTTTTTTAAGGGCCTCGGAGGGGTCGACGCCTTTCTTGAGGACGACGAAGCTGGTGATGGACTCGCCTTTTTCCTCGTGGGGCTTGCCGATGACGGCGGCCTCAGCCACGAGCGGGTGAGAGACGAGGGCGGATTCGACCTCGCTGTTGCCGATGCGGTGTCCGCTGATCTTGAGGACGTCGTCGGCTCTGCCTTGGATCCAGAAGTAGCCGTCGCTGTCGACGCGTGCGACGTCGCCGGCGAGGTAGACGCCTGGGTACTTGGTCCAGTAGGTCTCTTTATAGCGCTCCGGGTTCTTGTAGATGCCTCTGAGCATGCCGGGCCAGGGGTGGAGGAGGACGAGGCTGCCGCCGCCGTCTTTGACGGGCTGGCCTTTGTCGTCGTAGACCGCTGCGGCCATGCCGGGCAGGGGCTTGGTGGCGCTGCCGGGTTTGATGGGGGTGATGGGGAGCGGTGAGATGACGAAGTGGCCGGTCTCGGTCTGCCACCAGGTGTCCATGATTTGGCAGCGTTCGCCGCCGATGTTTTTATAGTACCAGATCCAGGCTTCGGGGTTGATGGGCTCGCCGACGGACCCCAGCAGGCGGAGGCTGGAGAGGTTGTGTTTCTTGACGAAGTCCTCGCCGAACCGCATGAACAAGCGGATGGAGGTCGGGGAGGTGTAGAAGACGCTGACGCCGTATTTTTCGATGATATCCCACCAGCGGTCGGGCTGGGGCCAGTCAGGGGCGCCTTCGTAGATGATCTGGGTGGCGCCGAGGATGAGGGGGGCGTAGGCGATGTAGGAGTGCCCGGTGACCCAGCCGATGTCGGCGGCGCACCAGTAGACGTCCTGGTCCTTGATGTCGAAGACCCATTTGAGGGTCTGGGCGATGCTGACGGCGTAGCCGGCGTGGGCGTGGATGATGCCCTTGGGCTTGCCGGTGGTGCCAGAGGTGTAGAGGAAGTAGAGGTTGTCGTTGGCGTCGAGCTGCTCGGTGGGGCATTGGGTGGATTTGCCTTTGGTGATCTCGTGCCACCAGTGGTCGCGGCCGGCTGTCCAGCTGACTTGGTCGCCGGTGCGTTGGTAGACGATCATGTGTTTGACGCTGGGTGCTTCTTTGCAGGCGTCGTCGGCCTGGGTCTTGAGGGGGACTTTTTTGCCTCTTCGGTAGAAGCTGTCGCAGGTGATGACGAGTTTGGCTTCGCAGTCGTTGGCGCGGTCGCGGAAGGCGGTCGCGCTGAATCCGGAGAAGACGACGCTGTGGACGGCGCCGAGTTTGGCGCAGGCGAGCATGGCGATGGGCAGCTCGGGGATCATGGGGAGATAGATGCCGACGCGGTCGCCTTTCTTGATGCCGAGTTCCTTTATTGCGTTGGCGAGTTTGTTGACTTCCATGGCGAGGTCGTTGTAGGTGAGTTTGCGGACGTCGCCGGGTTCGCCTTCGAAGATGATGGCGACCTTGTTTTTGCGCCAGGTGGTGACGTGTTTGTCGATGGCGTCGTGGACGATGTTGTATTTGGCGCCGGTGAACCATTTAGCGAAGGGCTCATTCCATTCGAGGACTTCTCTGTAGGGGGTATAGAATTCGACGACGTCTTTGGCCATTTCGCCCCAGAACCATTGGTAGTCGTCGTTTGCCTTTTTGAGGAGGTCGTCGTAGGTTTTGATGTTGTGTTTGTCCATCCACTGCTTCACGTTTGTCTGGTTGACAAAGTCTTTTGAGGGTTTGAAGACCCTTTTTTCGTCCAAGAGTACGGAGATGTTTTCGGTCATGGGGGATCGCGTCCTTTTTCGGTGTTTGTTGGGGTAGTCTGAGTTGGTTGGTGGGAAGAGCGATTGGTGGTTGGGCTGTCCTCCCTTGTTTCTCCCTGGCCCGTCGGGAGTCGTGGCGGTTATCGGTTTGTGTCTTAAGTAGTTTTTGTCTTCTTTTTGTGATTTTCCTTCTGGTGGGTGGGGGTGTTAAGGATGATTTTTCTGGTGAGGCTGGCGAAATCGAAGTCTTTGATGAGGGCGAGGCGGTTGTAGCTGTAGGCGCCGGTCTGGGGCGGGCTGGCGAGGAGGTTGTTTTCTTTGAGGTGCCGGAGGAGGCGCATATCGTCTTCGAGGTGGGACTGGTAGGTGGGGTACGCGGCGAGCCTGACCGCCTCGAACTTGCGGCTGGTTAAAAAGATCGTGGCGGGGGTATCCAGGGCGGCGAAGTCATCGTCGGTGGGCGCCTTGTGGGGGTTGAATTGAAGGTGGGTGAAAGTGAGGAGTTCGAAGCCGAGGCGGTGGAGGTCAGGGATGACGACGGGACGCAGAAGTCCTTTGGTGAGGAAGTCGTTCTTCATGCGGGCGACGGTGTGGCGGCTGACGGCGAGCATCGTGCCGATGTCCTGAGTGGTGGCGGTGGGGTACCGCACGAGGGTGAGGAAGACTTGTTGCTCGGTGGGGGACAGGTTGGCGGGCTCGGTGCCGCTGAACCAGGGGCGGCTGCTGGGGATTTCGAGGGGTGGGAGGCTGAAGAGCTGTTGGAGGAGTCGGGCATAGTCGAAGAACCGGTGGATGGTGCTGGTTTGGAAGGGGAAGATGACCTCGCTGGGGTACTGTTTGTCGAGGAGGCCGGTGCGGCCGAAGAGCTCGGTGCGGATGTCGTTGATGCGGCCGATGTTGGTGTAGTTCTGGGAGAAGCTGAGGCTGAAGCCTTTCTCCTGGTCGCCGACGGAGAAGAACAGCTCGTCGAAGATCTCGATGTTCTGCTTGGTGGTCTGGATGCGCTGCTCCAGCGGCATCACGGGGTTGAACTGGGTGTGGATGACCGCGAGTAGCTCGCAGCCGAGATGGTTGACGAGCGGGACGGTGAGGGTGCGGAACAGATGGTTCGCGGCGAGGCGCCGCTCGATCGACGTGAGCGTCGAGAGTTTGAGGCCGAGGGCGTCCGCCAGCGCGCTGTCCGTGTAGGTCGGAAAGCTTGTGAGTCCGTAGAGGACGTTGGCCTCGTTCCTGGTGAGCGAGAGCTTCTGGGCCGCCGCGAGAATCGCCGATGCCTCCGTTTTCTCGCAAAGTAAGTTTACCTGCGAAGATAATAGTGGAATGCTCATCTATTTATAAAACTTTCTCTCATTTCGCCAAAATCTTTTCCATATACTCATGAACGGGAACAGCAAAAACGCAAGATTTATTAAAGCCGCGACGATTCAAAACGTTCACCCACACGCACACCGGCACACGGAGGCGCAGAAACATTATGAGCATGACACTCACCGAAAAAATCCTCACAAAGCACATCGTCGAAGGCACCCCGACGAAAGGCAGCACCGTCGGCATCCGCATCGACCAGACCCTCACCCAGGACGCCACCGGCACCATGGCCTACCTTCAATTCGAAGCCATGCACGTCCCCCGCGTCAAAACCGAACTTTCCGTCAGCTACGTCGACCACAATACTATCCAGATCGGCTTCGAAAACGCAGACGACCACAAATACCTCCAGACCGTCGCCGCCCGCTACGGCATTGTCTACAGCCGCGCCGGCAACGGCATCTGCCATCAAGTCCACTTGGAACGCTTCGGCAAACCAGGCAAGACCCTCCTCGGATCAGACTCACACACGCCCACCAGCGGCGGCCTCGGCATGATCGCTATCGGCGCCGGTGGCCTCGACGTCGCCGTCGCCATGGCCGGCGGCCCCTTCTACCTCACCTACCCCAAAGTCATCAAGATCACCCTCACCGGCAAACTCCGCCCCTGGGTCGGCGCCAAAGACGTCATACTAAAGGTCTTGGAACACTTCACCACCAAAGGCAATGTCGGCTTCGTCTTCGAATACACGGGCCCCGGCGTCAAAACCCTCAGTGTCCCCGACCGCGCCACCATCACCAACATGGGCGCCGAATGCGGCGTCACCACCAGCGTCTTCCCCAGTGACGACGTCACCAAAGCCTTCCTCACCGCCCAGGGCCGCGGCCAAGACTACAAGCCCCTCGCCGCGGACGACGACGCCGTTTACGACAAGGAATTCACCATCGATCTCAGTACACTTGAGCCACTCGCGGCCGCGCCGCACAGCCCCGGCAACATCAAGAAAGTCACAGACCTCAAAGGCGTGCCCGTCGACCAGGTCTGCATCGGCAGCTGCACCAACTCCAGCTACACCGACCTCATGACCGTCGCCAAGATCCTCAAAGGGAAGAAAGCCCACCCCAACGTCAGCTTCGTCGTCGCCCCCGGCAGCAAAGAAGTCCTCGAGAACATCACCCGAGACGGCGGCCTCGAACTCCTGCTCTCCGCCGGCGCCCGACTCACGGACCCCACCTGCGGCTTCTGCATCGGCAACAGCCAATCCCCCAAGACCAAGGCCATCTCATTACGCACCAATAACCGGAACTTCGAAGGACGCAGCGGCACCAAGGACGCCCAAGTCTACCTCGTCAGCCCCCCAACCGCGGCCGCCGCCGTCATCACCGGCGAAATCACCGACCCACGAACCCTCGAACGTAAGGGCATCAAGTACCCCAAGGTCACCATGCCCAAGAAGTTCTACATCGACGACAGCATGTTCATCTTCCCACCCCCACCGAAGAAACGCGAGACGATCACCATCGCCAGAGGACCCAACATCGGGGAGCCACCCAGCAACACCCCGCTGCCGGAGAACATCATCGGCCAGGTCACCATCAAGGTCGGAGACCTCATCACCACCGACCATATCATCCCCGCCGGCGCCCGCATGAAATTCCGCAGCAACGTCCCCAAATACAGCGAGTTCCTCTTCGAAAACGTCGATAACAAGTTCTACGAGCGTGCCAAGAAGAACAAGGACGCCGGCATCCACAACATCATCGTCGCCGGACTCTCCTACGGCCAGGGCAGCAGCCGGGAGCACGCCGCGATCTGCCCCATGTACATGGGCGTCAAAGCGATCCTCGCTAAGAGCCTCGAGCGCATCCACAAGGCCAACCTCATCAACTTCGGCATCGTCCCCCTCACCTTCACCAACGAGAAAGACTACGACCTCATCTCCCAAGGAGACAGCATCGAGATCAAAGGACTACGGACCGCGATTGCCTCCGGGAAGACCAAGGTCACCGTTACCGACACCACCACGAACAAGACGTTCACCGCCGCGTTCGACCTCTCCGAACGCGACCGCAAGATCATCCTCGCCGGAGGCACCCTCAACTACATGGGAGGACAGGAGAAGAACGCATGAACAAGAAACAACAGACACACGACAAGATCAAAGTGAAGACGCCGCTCGTCGAGATCGACGGGGACGAAATGACCCGCGTCATGTGGCAATGGGTCAAAGACAAGCTCCTCCTCCCCTACCTCGACATCCCCCTCGAATACTACGACCTCGGACTCAAGCACCGCGACGACACCGACGACAAGGTCACCTTCGAGGCAGCCGAGGCCATCAAGAAATACGGCGTCGGCGTCAAATGCGCGACCATCACCCCAAACAAAGACCGCGTCAAGGAATACAACCTCAAGAAAGAATGGCCCAGCCCCAACGGCACCATCCGGGCCCAGCTCGACGGCACCGTCTTCCGCAGCCCCATCCTCGTTAACAACATCCCGCCCTCCGTTAAAACCTGGACCAAACCCATCCACATCGGCAGACACGCCTACGGCGACGTCTACAAGAACCAGGAAATCCGCGCCCCCGGCCCCGGCACCGCCCAAATCGTCTTCAAACCCGCGGACGGCGGTCAACCAGTCGTCCAGACGATCCACGAGTTCAAAGGACCCGGCATCATCCAAGGCATCCACAACACCGACAAGTCCATCAGCAGTTTCGCCAAAGCCTGCTTCACCTACGCCCTCGACCAAAAAGTTCCTCTCTGGTTCGCCACCAAGGACACCATCAGCAAGACCTACGACGCACGATTCCGCCAGATCTTCCAAGAAGAATACGAAGCGAACTGGAAGCAGAAGTACCAGGACGCGGGCATCGAGTACTTCTTCACCCTCATCGACGACGCGGTCGCCCGGATCATGAAATCCGAGGGCGGCATGCTGTGGGCCTGCAAGAACTACGACGGCGACGTCATGAGCGACATGCTCGGCAGCGCCTACGGCAGCCTCGCCATGATGACCAGCGTCCTCGTCAGCCCCCAGGGCTTCTTCGAATACGAGGCCGCCCACGGCACCGTCCAGAAACACTATTATAAGTACATGAAAGGCGAAAAAACCAGCAGCAACCCCATGGCTCTCATCTTCGCCTGGACCGGCGCCCTCAAAAAACGCGGCGAACTCGACCACACCCCCGACGTCGTCGACTTCGCCACCAAGCTCGAACAAGCAGCACTCGAAACCATCGAAAGCGGCATCATGACCGGCGACCTCCTCCGAGTCGCGACCCCAAGCCCCAAAAACAAACAAGTCTACACCGAGGAGTTCATCGACGCCATCGCCGCCCGACTCGATAAAAAACTATCATAAAGGAGAAAAAAACATGGCACAGAAGGCAATCCGCGAGGCAGACGGCAAACGCATGATCGCCCGCCTCCTCCCCGACTACACCAACGGACTCTACACCATCGCCGACACCTACATCACCATCGGCCCCGGCACCGACCTCAAAACACTCCCCAGCCACTACAAATGGCTCACCAAGGAAAAACTCGTCGTCAAACCCGACCAGCTCATCAAACGCCGCGGTAAAAGCAAACTCCTCCTCCTCAACGCCACCTGGCCCGAGGCCGAGAAATGGATCAAAGAACGGATGAGCAAGCCCATCACCGTCGGCACCGTCGCTGGCATCCTCGACCACTTCATCGTCGAACCCTTTATCCCCCACAACCAACAAGACGAATACTACCTCGCCATCGTCTCCCAGCGCGACGGCGACGAGATCCTCTTCCACCACGAAGGCGGCATCAACGTCGGCGACATCGACACCAAAGCCGTCCGGCTCTTCGTCCCCATCGGCACCCTCCCTAAAACCAGCGACATCCAAGCAAAACTCCTCCAAAAAGTCCCCCGTGAACGACAGTCGCTTATCGCTGGTTTCATCGAAGGCATATTTAAGTTCTACGCGGACCTCAACTACACCTACCTCGAGATCAACCCCTTCGTCGTCACCGGTAAGACCATCATACCTCTGGACCTGGCCGCTAAACTCGACGATACCGCCGAGTTTGTCAGCGGTAAAAAATGGGGCGGTATCTCCTTCCCCTCCCCCTTCGGCCGCCAGCTCACCCCCGAGGAAGCCTACATCCAGGACCTGGATTCCAAGACCGGCGCCTCCCTCAAACTCACCGTCCTCAATCCGGAAGGCCGGGTCTGGACTATGGTCGCCGGCGGCGGCGCCAGCGTCATCTACGCCGACACCATCACAGACCTGGGCTTCATGAGCGAAATGGCCAACTACGGCGAATACAGCGGCGACCCCAACGAGGAATTCACCTACCTCTACGCCAAGACCATCCTGGACCTCATGACCCGCAAGAAAAACCCCAAGGGCAAATTCCTACTCATCGGCGGCGGCATCGCCAACTTCACCGACGTCGCCAACACCTTCAAAGGCATCGTCAGAGCCCTCCGAGAATACAAGACCAAGCTCCAGGAGAACAAAGTCAAGATCTACGTCCGCCGCGGTGGACCCAACTACAAGGAAGGACTCCGCATCATGCGTGAACTCGGCACCGAACTCGGCGTCCCTATCGAAGTCTACGGCCCTGAGACCCACATGACAAAAATCGTCACCATGGCACTCAAAGGAGGTGAGTAACATGCCCAAAAACGACTACAGCCTCTTCGACAAAAACACCCAGGCATTCATTTACAACATGCAGACCAACGCAGTCCAACGAATGCTCGACTTTGACTATGCATCTGGCCGCAAGACACCGTCCGTCGCCGCGATGATTAATCCCACAGGCAATGACGGCTTCCAGAAGTTCTTCTTCGGTCCCAAGGAAATCCTCGTCCCCGTCTACAAATCAATGAAGAACGCTGCCGCGCGACACCCCAACGTCGATGTGATGATCAACTTCGCCTCGTTCCGATCAGCGGCCTCCTCGACCGAAGAGGCCTTCGCCATCCCCCAGATCAGGACCATCGTCATCATCGCGGAAGGCGTCCCTGAGCGTCGTATGCAAGAACTGACCATAAAAGCCAAGAAGCTCAGCAAGGTCATCATCGGACCCGCGACCGTCGGCGGCATCGTCGCCGGACAGTTCAAAATCGGCAATACCGGCGGCACCCTCGAGAACATCATGGACTCCAAGCTCCATCGGCCCGGCTCGGTCGGCTTCGTCTCCAAATCCGGCGGCCTCTCCAACGAGGCCTACAACATCGTCGCCCAGAACACTGATGGCCTCTACGAAGGCATCGCGATCGGCGGCGACCGATACCCCGGCACCACACTGCTGGACCATCTCCTACGGTTCGAGAAGAACCCGGAGATCAAGATGCTCGTCTGCCTCGGCGAAGTCGGCGGCTCCGACGAATACACAATCGTCGAAGCATTAAAGAAAAAACAAATCACCAAGCCCCTCGTAATGTGGGTTACCGGGACATGCTCTAAGGCATTCAAAACAGAGGTCCAATTTGGCCATGCTGGCGCGAAAGCCGGCTCCGAGGCGGAAACCGCGGACGCGAAGAACACAGCGCTCAAGACCGCGGGCGCGGTCGTCCCCAACTCCTTCGACGACTACGGCGAGAAGATAGCCCAGGTCTATAAGTCTCTGGTGAAGAAAAAAGTGATCACGCCCAAACCAGAGCCCGCCCCTGTGAAGGTCCCTATGGATTACAATGCTGCGGTCAAGGCTGGGCTCGTCCGCCGCCCGGCGAACTTCATCTCGACCATCTCTGATGACCGGGGCGAGGAGCTGAAGTACGGTAGCCTCGAAATCTCGGATGTGTTCAAGCGGGAGCTTGGCATCGGCGGTGTCCTCAGCATCCTTTGGTTCAAGCGGCTGTTGCCGAAGTACGCGACGAAGTTCATTGAGATGACGATCATGGTGACGGCCGACCACGGCCCAGCAGTCTCTGGTGCACATAACACGATTGTGGCCGCGCGTGCGGGCAAAGATCTGATCTCCTCGCTAGTGTCCGGGATGTTGACGATTGGGCCTCGGTTCGGCGGCGCGATTGACGGCGCGGCGCAGATGTTCAGTGAGGCCTATGACGCTGGCCGGACGCCGCAGCAGTTCGTCGACGATATGAAGGCCAAGGGTGTGAATATCCAGGGTATCGGGCATCGCGTCAAGTCGGTGCATAACCCGGACATGCGGGTGCAGATCATAAAAGGGTACGCGAAGAAGAACTTCAAGAAGACGCCGCTGCTTGATTACGCGCTTGAGGTGGAGAAGATCACGACGTCGAAGAAGGACAATCTCATCCTCAATGTGGATGGCTGCATCGGGATTTGTTTCGCTGATCTCCTGCGCAGTGAGTTCTCCAAGGAAGAGGCGGATATGTACATCAAGCTGGGGGCGCTCAACGGGCTGTTCGTCCTGGGCCGGAGCATCGGGCTAATCGGGCATTTCCTGGATCAGAAGCGGTTGAAGCAGGGCCTGTATCGGCATCCCTGGGATGATATTGCCTATATGGTCGATATGAAGGAATAATCCTTCTTTCGCCCCTCTTTTTCTTTGTTTTTCTATTTGACAAAGTCTTTAAAGTTGTTTTTTATCTTATTTTGTGGAGAAGATGGAAGAGACCACTGCGGCGAAGGAGGAAGGTGCTTCCCGGAAGTACACGGAACTTGGGGTCGTCTCGGTTCTCTGTGGCGCCCTGGGAATGTGCTTCTTTGTGCTGATGTTTGTGCCGGGCGTCATGTTTTTGAGTTTTTTCGTGCCGGCATTAGGGATCCTTGCGGTTATTTTTGGGGCTTTCGCGTACTGGGGGATGATGCGGGATAGCCTGGGGTTGCTTGGGTTTTCGCTTGGTGCGTTTTTGGTCTTGGTCTGGTTCTTTTATTATGTCTATCTGTCTGCTGTTCGGGGCGTTTAATCCTTCTCAAGGAAAAGAATCATCCTAGTGCGACAGGATGCGGTTGTTCTTGGTGGGTGCAAATAAGAAAAATAGAGGAGACTATGCTGGCCGGGAGTCTCTCCTGATAGGGTGGTTGTTTACTTTGTGAGGGAGATTTCGATGCTGGAGACGTTGGAGGTTCGTCCTTCTTCGTTGGTGATGGCTTCGGTGCCGATGCGGATTTCCTTGATCTTCGCGTCGGTGATGAACCGGTTCCTCGTGATCTCCGCGGCGTCGACGGCCCGGCTGATGGCTCGACCTCTAGCCTTGATGATGACCTCACTGGATCCGCTGTTGAACTGAGTGACGACGGCGAGGACGTAGCTCATGGGTGGTTTGTTTCCGATATAGATGACGTTTTCCTCGTTTGCTTCTTCTTTTGCTGACATGTGCTTTTAGCTCCCTAGGTATTGTGGTCGTTTGAGGTTTACCTCCTACCATCTTAGCTATGGTAGATAAACATTTCGCACTCTTCTCCGGTTTTTAAGGAGAAAGGAGCCGCAGTTTTCGTGCGAGTTCTGCGGGGTCGTGCGCTAAAAGGCGGATCATCGGCTCTTTGCCGTGGCCGCCGTGGTCGTAGATCAGGTCGGGGACTGCTCCGAGGTCGTGGATGGCGTGGCGGGTGCCCCAGTCCATGGTGGATTTGGCGCTGGCTGGCTCTTCGGTACGGTCGAAGGTGCCGGTGGTCATCTTCTTTTGTTTTGCTCGGGCGACGATAGCGTCGCTGAATCGGAGGTTCATCGCGGCTCGCATGGTTTGGTCTGTGGCCATGGCTACGAGGACGACGGAGGCGACGTGTTTGGAGGCGCCGAAGGCGAGAGTCCCGCAGCGGAGCGGGTGGTCGCCGGCGCGGACGACGCGGCCCTGGAGCGCGCAGACGTCACTTGTGGTGTGGGCGTGGGGGAGGGCGTTAGCGATGTTGATGCCGACCTCTGGGATAAGATTGATGGGGAGCACGGCGAGGATCACGGGGAGGGTGTCGTGGAGCTGGCACCAGATCTGGGCGTGGGCGGGGGTCGGGAAGTAGGGGGGGACCATGATGGTGTGCGTCGTGTTGAGGACGTCGGCGCCTTTTCCGGGGGTGTAGCCGTCGTTGATCATGGCCCAGATGATGCGTTTGGCGGTGGGGATGGCCTCATTGAGGGGGGTGTGGTGGGCGTTGAGGCCGGTGATGAGGGCGGAGAGGGTGCAGCCGGAGCCGTGGGCTTTCTTGTTCGGGATGCGGGGGAGGGTGCAGGGGTGGATGGTGGTGCCGTCGTAGTAGAGGTCGGTGGCGGTGGTGCCTTTGAGGTGGCCGCCTTTGAGGAGGATGTGGTGGGGGCCGAGGTCCGCGAGTCGGCGGCAGGCGTGTTTGGCGTCGTCAAGGGATTTGATTTTTGTGTTGAGGAGGGTTTGGGCTTCGGGGATGTTGGGGGTGAGGAGGAGGGTGATGGGCAGGAGGTCTTTTTTAAGGGCGTCGGTGAGGGTGGGGTCGGCCAGGCTCGTGCCAGTGGTGGCGGTCATGATGGGGTCGACGATGGGGGCCAGCTTGTGTTTTTTGAGGATGGTGGTGACGGTGTGGACGGTGTTCTTGTTGTGGAGCATGCCGGTTTTGACGGCGGTGATGGGGAGGTCTTGGAGGAGGGTGGTGAGTTGGGTTTTGATTTGCTCGGGTGGGGTGGGGTAGATGTGGGTGACGCCTTGGGTGTTTTGGGCGGTGATGGCGGTGATGACGGTGGTGCCGTGGACGCCGAGGTATTGGAATGCTTTGAGGTCGGCTTGGATGCCAGCGCCGCTGGAGGGGTCTGAGCCGGCGATTGTTACAGCGACCGGGGGGTGCATGGGGTGTAGTAGTTTGGTGTGGGTATTTCAGTGTTTTCTCGGTTGTTTAGGGGATATGTTCTTATGGGTGAAGGGTGGTTCGTGGTGTATGCAGTTAGTTCCGTTGCCTGAGGAAGAGGAGACGTTGACTGCGTATTTGAAGAAGAAACAGGCGAAGAAGAAGGATCTTGAGGAGGAGGAAAAAGAGAAAGAGTCCCAGTAAGCCGTGTTTTTTTTTATGTTAGGTGCGGTTGTAGGGGATGAGTTTGCCGTCGTCCTGCTCTTCGAACAAGGGGATTTGTTTGGGTGCCGTTTTCGGCGGGATGACTTGGATGGGTTTGTCGGATAGCAATGCCATTGCTCTGCTCCACAGATGTTGGGGTTGAAAGGGGCACGGTGCCATGTTGGAAAAGCATCAGAAGGCCGATGTTACGTTTGTGTGCATCCCGGTGATGTTTTTCTAGTGTCTTGCGAGGCTCCTCTCCACGTGCAAGCAGCCCCAATCCACCCAGCGTTCTAAAACCTTCCGCTTTTGTTCACGATAGAAATCGTGTCACGGTCTACGTGCTAACTCGTCCCGTATTGGCTCATGGCTGGGATCGTGTACGGCGCTGGTGCTGGGTGCCAGTCGAACTCAACGAACGGGAAATATATGAGGGGAAAATAGTGGAGCCCGCCGCCGATGAAGACCGGGATATCGAGGTCCCCTTTTCCAAGAATTGGTTTCGGAGTCGTTTTCTCCCAGTTGCTCCAGTAATTATTCCTCCAATGCTGCCGCACGATCAGGAGAAGTGGGCTCGCTAAAAGTATGGTTCCTTTTCGGATATCTATCTGCCTGGTGTTGTTGATGAAGTTATTCTTCGCAACCGTCAGCCGCGTGTTCGCCAGCTGCATCCCTACACCGTTGTCCTGAATCTGATTCATCGAAACGACGCTTGAAGCATCCCCACCAAAGGCCATCAATCCGACCGCATTGTCTGCAATGGTGTTGTTGAGGATGGTCTGTGTTCTTGGTGCGAGGACCAATCCGTTCGTGTTGTTCACAATGGTATTATTGGTGATGTCGATGTAGTAGTTCAAACCCATGGTCTCGACGCCTTCGTAGTTCCCCTCGAAGACATTACCAGAGATTATGACGTTCGAGGAATTGGCCTCGATCAACACCCCAAGCTTGTTCCGGGTGATGATGTTGCCGGTTACGACAATATGCTGGTTTCGTTCGATGTCGATGCCTGCCCCGAAATGGCCGCCGAAGCCCGGCGTCCCCCCGTTCTGGATGGTGAATCCGCTGATGTTCACCCCGTCCGCATCGATGATCACCACCCGCTGCCACTGGCTCCCATTGATGACGGTCGCGGTCTTCTCCTCACCGAGAAGCCGAATGCGTTTCGTAATCGTGACACACGCTTGGTAACCCGGAAAATAATGGCTGTAGACCCCCCGATAGACGAACACCGTGTCCCCAGCGCTCGCGTTGTCGACCGCGTCCTGGATCACGGTGTAATTGCCTGGACCGCTCCCACCGACATACAATATTTTTCCTAGAGACGAAGACCAATGCCCCTCCTCAAACGGAGAGGCCCACGTCTGACCAGTCAGCCCGAGGGCCAACAGGATAATCCCGACCGCGATCCAGTTCCGCCTCGTAGAACTCCTCCCTATCCATTACAGCCCACGATATCATTTAAACCTATCCCTACCCCAAGAAAGGAGACTATAAAGACAACCCACGCAGAACAGAGACGCAAAGCGTAAGAAAAAAGGGAAGGATGCTGGTTTTACTAGGAGGGATGGGATGCACTCTACAACTACCAGCCTATTCCTTCCGACCCCTCCAATGCCCGCATGATTTAAGAGCCTTTTTCGCAGCTAGATATGCAGATGGCCAGCCAGGTACGACTCCCGTAACGACACCGATTCCAGGGGGGTTAGCTTTATAACATGCCCAGGAGTACATCCCAGCCGGGGAGACACCACAAATTCACCGGGTTTCTTCCACAGGAGACCACTATCCTATGACAACCGACCTGACCAGCCCGACACCAGGCACCACCCGACTCCTCCTCGGCAACGAGGCCATCGTACGGGGAGCGCTGGAAGCAGGCGTCGACATCGCCACCACCTACCCCGGCACCCCCGCCTCTGAGATCGCGGACACCTTCTCCCGCATCGCCAAGACCGCCCTCAAAAACAACCAAGACCCCGGCTTCTACATGGAATACGCGGTCAACGAGAAGGTTGCCTTGGAAATCGCGGCCGCAGCCAGCTTCACCGGCCTGCGCGCCCTCACCTGCATGAAACACGTCGGCCTCAACGTCGCCTCGGACACCTTCATGACCTACCTCTACATCGGCTGCCGCGGCGGCCACCTCATCATCAGCGCCGACGACCCCTACTGCCACAGCTCCCAGAACGAACAAGACAACCGCTACTACGCCCTCTTCGCCGGCGCCCCCATGCTCGAACCCACCACCCCCCAAGAAGCCAAAGACATGGCCAAAGCCGGCATCGAACTCAGCGAACACCTCAAGCTGCCGGTCCTCATGCGCACCACCACACGCCTCAACCACGCCCGCGCCCCCGTCACCTACGGCCCCCTCACCCCCCCAAGACGCAAAGGCACCTTCGTCAAAGACCCCCTCCTCGTCACCATGCCCGCCACCGCCCGCGCCAAACACCCCGAACTCCTCAAAACCCTCCAAAAAGCAGAAGAGATCGCCGAAACATCCCCATTCAACGGCATCACCACCATCAACAACCCCAGCACCATCGGGATCATCGCCTCCGGCGTCTCCTACACCTACGTCAAAGAACTCGCCACCGACCTCCACCTCAACACCCAAATACTGAAGCTAGGCATGACCAACCCCCTGCCGACCCAACTGTGCACCGACTTCCTCAAAAAACACAAGACCATCCTCGTGGTCGAAGAACTCGAACCCATCCTCGAAAACCAACTCAAAACCCTCGCCTACGACCACAACCTCCCCGTAAAAATCCTCGGCAAAACCACCGGCCACTTCACCAGACTCTACGAATACACCCCAGACATCGTCGCCAACGCCCTCAGCAAAACCTTCACCATCAAAAACCCGTACCCCACACCAAAAAAATCCAGCCTCCCACTCCCCAGCCGACCACCCTCCCTCTGCCCCGGCTGCCCCCACCGCGCCACCTACTACGCCATCAAAAAAATCGCGCCCAAAGACACCATCTACCCCACCGACATCGGCTGCTACACCCTCGGCAAAGCCAAACCCCTCGAAATGGCCGACGTCCTCCTCTGCATGGGCAGCAACGCCGGCACCGCCTGCGGCTTCGCCGTCAGCACCGACCAAAAAATCATCAGCTTCATGGGCGACTCCACCTTCTTCCACTCCGGCATCCCCCCCATCATCGACGCGGTTCACCACCAACACAACGTCGTCATCACCGTCCTAGACAACCACACCACCGCCATGACCGGACACCAGCCCCACCCCGGCACCGACTCAGACGGCATGGGACGAAAAGCCACGCAGATCCATGTGGAAGACGTCGTCAAAGGCCTCGGCGTCACCGACATCCACGTCGTCGACCCCAACGACATCAAGGCGACCAGCGAGGCGTTCGCCAAGGCACTCGCCTTCAAGGGGCCCTCAGTCGTCGTCAGCAAATCCCCCTGCATCCTCCTCGAGCTCGCCCGGAAGCGCAAGGCGCAGGAAACCATCGGCCTCTACGCCATCGACCAGTCCGTCTGCAAGCGCTGCAAGACCTGCATCGGAAAGTTTGGCTGCCCTGCGCTCTACTTCGCCGAGGACGGCAGCGTCCACATCGACCCGACGCAGTGCAACGGCTGTGGGAACTGTGTCCAGGTCTGCCCGTTCAAGGCCATCCACCTGGAGGCGAATTCATGAAGGGAAAGATCAGCATCGTGCTCACCGGCGTCGGCGGCCAAGGCGTAATCACCGCAGCGAAGATGCTCGGCGACGCGGCCGTCAAGGCCGGTGTCCCTGTTTATGTCTCCGAAATCCATGGGATGGCGCAGCGCGGTGGCGATGTCGTCTGCACAGTGCGCATGGGCGCGGTCGAAAGCCCGATGCTCCCCATGGGCACCGCGGATGCGCTCGTGAGTACGGAGCCGGTCGAGGCTCTCCGGAACGTGATATATGTCCATGCGAAGACGAAGCTGGTGACCGATACGAACCCGACGATCCCGTTCACGGTCGCGACCGGCGGCGTGCCGTATCCGAAGCTCGAGGTCATTCTCAAGGAGCTCGCGTCGTTCGCGAAGGTCTATCCTGTGGATGCCATCGCGCTAGCCAGGCAGGCGGGTGCGGTCATCACCAAAAACATCGTTCTCCTGGGGGCATTGTCCGCGGTGGATGTGCTGCCATTCAGCCCTGAGGTCCTGTTGCAGGCGATCCTTGATGATGTACCGACGAAGTATCAGGAATTCAACAAAAGGGCATTCGAGGCGGGTCGGCAGGCCGTCCTGAAGAAGAAGTAGTCTCTGTTTTCTTTCTTGATTTTTTTAATATCATTTCTTTATTTCGGACGATTGCCTTTTTTAAAAAAAATAAACCATGGTTTATTGTGGATTATATAATTTACAAGTTTTTACTCTGGTGATTCTTTTTTTAAAAAACCCTTTAAAAACCTATACAACTATGTATTATTGACTATGCGAAAACTTTAACAAAAAAGTGCAGGGGAAGGGATTTGAACACCAAAATACCTGTAAAATTAATAGATTTCTCCTGTTGACATAAATTTATAAAAAAGATTACTTTAGAGGCTCTGGTGGCACACCTTCAGGCAAAGATGGTTGAATATCAGGTGTTCTCCATTCACGCAGATTATCAATGTTCACAAGGAGATACATGAAAACCGGAAGGGTAGTTTCCATCCAATGAACAAGATGGTCATGTTTCCCTCCACCTGTATAGCAGTCATAATCCTGTGATAGAATTTCAAACCCAAATGATGGAATGCGAAATTCTTTGAAACACCAATCAGATGATTCACCACTTAAGTAAGACAACAAATTTTTATACTTTTCATATTCTGTATTCTTAACAACCCATTCTGTTACATAATCAAAGATATATTGTTCCTGTTTTGATTTCTCAAAAGGAGGTTTAAAAGCATCCCAAGGACCCCCAAAACTGTGCCAGGCTGTATGACAATTTACATAAAAAGAAAAATCATTATTCTCAAGTTCTCTCATAAAATCTCTCATTGCTTGAGTTTCAGGTTCTGAAAAAGGATGGCGACCACAATTTGTAAGCCATAATGGAAAACTTGGAAACAATTTATGTAAGAGTGTAAACTCTCGAGAAATTTTAATAGGGATACGAGGGATTTTTATACGACCAAATAACTTCCCTAAAGGTATAACACCTCCTCTTATTCTACCGAAATCAATATCAAAATTACGATTCAAATTTATACCATTGTCATTATATAGGTTATCATCTTGTCTGCCATCAGGATTTACTAAAGGAATCAGATATACTTCAGATGAATTGAGAATATGAGTAATTGTTTCATTGGCATCAAAGTTAATAAGAAGATACTCAGCAAGATACAAACACGCCTCGCCTCCTTCCCATTCCTGTCCGTGGATACAACCATCAATAAGACAAGATGACTTTATCGTATTGTTCTTCTCATTGGTTATCCTGATACACCAAATATCCTTTCCAAGAACACTTTTTCCAATAGAAAATACATTTACTAAATCAGGATATTTACCATTAAAATCATTCAGCATTTCCATTGTGCCATAGTAATCATGGTATTCTCCATCCTTCCAATCTGGTAAGATTGAAGGTTGGTCCAATTTAACTTCTGGTAGTAATGTTTCTTTATATTCCTCTGGTTTTTGCTTCTTTTCAATACAACCAGAAAACGTTACAACAAATAAAATACTACAGAGAAAAAGTGCTATTATTTGAGATAATTTCTTATTCATTACTTCCCCATGTTTCATATTAGAATGAAATTTAAAGTATATAATTATATTTTTCATCAATTTAAATAAAAATTATGCAGGGGAAGGGATTTGAACCCCAGATTACCGGTTAAATTCTA
Source organism: Methanobacteriota archaeon (assembly GCA_963769885.1). GTDB lineage: Archaea > Thermoplasmatota > E2 > DHVEG-1 > DHVEG-1 > CAIRCU01. The sequence goes on along the minus strand of CAVYNH010000006.1, from coordinate 290,980 downwards.
ACAGAAGGATAATAATTACTCCCGTTGGTTTCTTTGTACTTTATAAACATCTTTAAAGTAAGGCTTACTGTAAAAAAATTACACCTAAAGTACCAATAATATATGTTATGTCACTCTCAAAAATATTATTAGTTGTTGCTCTCTAATGCGGTATCCAAAAAACGCAAGATATTGCAGAAATGATAATGAGTATTATTCCAATTATTAAAAAATCCTTTTTGTATACAGTTTCTATTCACCAGTAATTATTATTCTCATCGTTATTAAAGAGATGATAATGAGTAATATTGCAATTAGTAATAATCTCTTTTTTGTATTCATTTTCTATTCACTATTAATTATTATTGTTTAAATCTATATAAGATTTTTCTCTTTAAAATTGTACGAAACTAAAAAATCCTTATCTTTTTCTTTTTTGTTCTTTTAATATTCCCACAAAAAACCATTAATATTCTGTATTAGAAACTATATCAATGCTTCTGTTTCACCTGATATAATATTATGTGTAGGGGAAGGGATTTGAACCCCTGGACGTAAAAATCAAACTTCCCTAGGTTCCCTTTAAAAAAAACTTTTTCCCTTTGTAGAGAATGCGAAACATTCTTATGATTCTGGAGTGGTTCCCCGGCAAGGCATGAAACAGCAGATCAGGATCCTGGGTATCGACGACGCGCCGTTCACCTTCACCGACACCTCCACCATGGTCGTCGGCGTGGTCATGCGCGGCGGCGAGTACCTCGAGGCCGTGCTCCGCAGCCAGGTGACCATCGATGGGACCGATGCCACGGACGTCGTCATCACCATGGTCCAGACGACCCGGCATCGGGAGCAGTTGCGCGCGGTGATGCTCGACGGCATCTGCCTGGGCGGTTTCAACATCGTCGACATCCAACGGCTGTATGAAGCGATCCAGATCCCTGTCTTGACCATAACGAGAGACAAACCCGATCTTCAGGCAATCGAACATGCACTGCGCAAGCATTTCCCGGACTGGGAGCGCCGCCTCGCCCTGCACAAAGAGGGGACGCTGCATGAGTTCAAGACTGCGCATAACCCCTTATATGCGAAGTTCGTCGGCTGTTCTCCTGAGGAGGCGCAAGGGATTATAAGTCGTGCCACGATTCGGGGAGTACTCCCTGAGCCGCTCCGTCTCGCCCATCTGATTGCATCGGGGATTGTCCGGGGTGAATCCTATGGCAAAGCCTAAAGCGACCGTGAATCGCGTGAAATGCCTGACCTGCGGCGGTTGCATCGCCGTCTGTCCAAGCGACGCCATGTCCATGTTCGCGGGGAAGGCTACGGTCGACTCTGAGAAGTGTTCGAGTTGCTATATCTGTGTGAAGACCTGCCCGATGGGCGCGGCGACGGAGGCATCCGGATGAAGTACGATGTAGTGGTCGTCGGTAGCGGCCCCGCGGGGAGCGTCACGGCCCGGTTCGCGGCCCAGGCTGGTGCCAAGGTCCTCATCCTTGAGCGGCGCGCCGAGGTCGGCGTCCCCGTGCTCTGCGGGGAGGGCATCAGCCAGAAGGTCGAGAACTTCCATGTGCTCGAGGGGAGACGCTGGGTAGCCAGCACCATGGATGGCGCCCGCATCTTCTCACCGAACGGCACGAAGGTGACGTTGTCCGCGGAGTACGCGGGCAGCGAGACCGGCTATGTCTTGTATCGCGATATCTTCGATCAGGAGCTCGCGCGCGGCGCGGTCCGCGCTGGGGCTAAGATACAGATGAACACGAACGTCGTCGGCCTTTTAAAAAAACAGGGAAAGACGGCGGGGGTCAAGGCCGTGTGTCAGGGTGAGCCTGTGGACATCGAGGCGGACCTGGTGGTGGGCGCGGATGGCGTTGAGTCGAAGGTCGGGAAATGGACGGGGATTAAGACGACCCTGAAGACCATCGACCTGGAGACGTGCGCGCAGTATACGCTGACGAACGTGGACTGCCCTGATGCGTTTTGTGATTTCTATCTGGGGAAGAAGGTTGCTCCTGGTGGCTACGTCTGGGTGTTTCCGAAGGGGAAAGACGTGGCAAATGTCGGGATCGGGGTCCTCTCCAGCCTGAGTGAGTCTGGTATGGCCTTGCGATTGTTGGATCAGTTCATCGCGCGGCATCCGGAGCTGCGGAAGGGTGAGCCGGTACGGTTGCTGGCCGGGGCGGACCCCGTGGCGAAGCCAATCGAGTCCCTTCGGGACAATGTACTTTTGGTGGGTGATGCGGCACGGCAGGTGGACCCGATCACTGGCGGTGGATTGATGACTGCGGTCGAGGGTGGGAAGATCGCCGGTGAGGTCATCGGTGCGGCCGTGGAGGCGCAACGGTTCGATAAGGACTTCCTGATGGCGTATGAGTCGCGGTGGCAGCAGGCGTATGGGAAGAAGCTGCTGCGCAACTACGTGGCCAAGGAGATCCTGCTTGATATGGAGGATAAGACGCTGGATATGTTGGCGGATTCCTTGAAGGATTATAGGTTCGAGGAGTTCAGTACGCTTTCGATTATCAAGGCGTTGGTTGGGAAACATCCGTCGTTGTTGGTGAAGCTGGCGCCGCTGATGAAGCTGGCGCGGGCATAGAGTAGTGGAGTTGAAGATGAACTGGGGTATCGTCTGTAAGCCGCAGGCGAAGAAGGCCGCGGGCATGGCGCAGGAGATCTACTCGTTTTTGCAGGGTCATGGGAAGGTCATGGCGGAGGCGACGCTGGCCGAGGCCATCGACGTCCCCGGGTTTTCGTTCCAGGAGTTGGATAAGAAGGCGGATATCGTGGTCACGGTCGGCGGCGACGGGACGATCCTGCGCGCCCTCAGTGATGTCGATAAGCCGATCTTTGCGATCAATCTTGGTGGGATGGGGTTCTTGTCCGAGGTTGAGGCGAAGTACGCGTTTGAGGGCTTGCAGCGGATCATCAAGGGTGATTATAATGTGGAGGAGCGGGCGAAGCTCAAAGTGGTGTTGGATGGGAAGCGGCTGCCGGATGCGGCTAATGAGGTGACGATTCAGACGGCGCGGATCGCCAAGATACTGTATTTGAAGTGTTTTGTTGATGGTGAGCTGGTGGAGTCGATGGGGGCGGATGGGGTGATTGTGGCGACGCCGACGGGGTCGACGAGTTATTCGCTGTCGGTGGGTGGGCCGATCATGGATCCGGCGGTGCATGCGATGATTTTGGCGCCGCTGGCCGCGTTCAAGCTGTCGGCTCGGCCATGGATCATCCCGCTGGATCGGTCGATTCGGATTAGTGTGCTTCCGAAGAGTAAGGATTCGATGCTGGTGATTGACGGGCGGTATACGGAGCCGGTGTCGTCGAGGAACGAAATCGTGATCACGGGGTCGGAGCGGACCGCGAAGTTCATCCGGTTTGGGGAGAGTTTTTATCAGATGGTCCGTTTGAAGCTGATGAGGTAATTGCCGTGGGGTGGTTTGGTTGTCAGCCGAAGGAGCGGCCTGCGCCGCGGCAGTGGTACATCACGAAGCGGTGTCTGGAGTTGATTGTGGCGAGCTCACGGTCGTCGTATCCCAAGGAGTTCGGGGCGCTGTTGCGGGTGGATGAAGAGGAGAAGACGACAATCACCGAGGTGGTGCTGCTGCCGGGGACGATCTCGGGGGACTCGCATGCGATCTTCAAGCTGTACATGCTGCCAATCGACTACAGTGTCGTCGGCACGGTACACAGCCATCCGTCGTCGATTACTCGCCCGTCGGATGCTGATTTGGATTTGTTCGGGCATTTCGGGCGGGTGCATCTGATTGTGGGGGTGAGTGCGGCGGGGCGGGCGTCGTGGCGGGCGTTCGACCATGAGGGGCGGGTGCTGGACGTTAGGGTGAAATAAGGCGCGTCGGCGTTGCTGGGGCGTGGAACAGGTTTTTATAGGTATTGCCTGCTACGGGGAGTGGGATGCGACCGTGGTTTCCGCTGTTGATGTCGTCACGTTCATCGTTGTTCCCTTTTTCCTGGTCCTGGCGGTGTTTGGGCTGTGGCTCGTTCAGCTTTTGGTGATCGAGGCGCAGAAGCACTTCTTGTTTTCGCTGCGGCGTCGGCATGAGCCGCTCATCCGGTTCACGAATTTTGTCGGCATCCTGTTCCAGATGCTCTGCGAATGGCTTGGGTACACGGTTACGAATAGCGGTGTGGCTGAGTTCCGTCTCAGCATCAACGAGGGGGCGGTCAAGCCGAAGCGCGCCAGGACAGGCGCTCTCAAATGGATCGCTGAAAGCATCCTCTTTCTCGGCCCGTTCTTGATCCCGGCGGGGCTGCTTCTGCTCGCCGGCTATTTCGTTTTTCGCTCTGGGTACACCATCCTGCCGAGTGCGTTTACGATTCAGGGTCAGGCGGTGTCGTTTGGGACGGCGCTGTTTGGCTTTGCACAATCCTTCGTCGCATTCCTTGAGCATCTTGACCTTTTCAACCCGCTGCATATTGGGTTCTTGGTTCTCCTGTTGTTCTGTGGCCTTGGCATCAGGCCGAGTTACCGGGGGGAACGGCGCAAGGAGCACATCACCTTCTCTTCGAATCTAGGGAACATCAAGGTTTTGTTCCTCGATCGGCCGCGGTATTTGATCTACGTTTTTATGGTCATCTACATCCTCGCTGCTGCCTCATTCCTTGCCGGGGCACCCTGGTTCTTGGATGTGGTCACAGTTTTCGGGTGGGTCGCCTTGCTGGCGATCCTCGCTTTGTTGCTGACCTTTGTTCTGCTGGTGTTCTTGCGGACGCTTGATGAGATCAAGGCGCGGTATCGGGTCTTTCCCTTCTTGTCCATGGTTCTTGGCTATGTGGGGTTCCGTCTGTTGTTCTTCGTCGTTCCGGTGGAGAACGCGGAGGGCGCCAGCTTGTTCGGGATGCTCGGCGTCACCCTGGCGGTTACGATCTGCCTCTTGAAATGGAAGACTAGTCCACACCGGGCTGCGACATGCTAGGTTGTCGTGCATAGAAAAAAGGTCCATTCCTTCGAAAGAAGAGGGATGAAATGATTCTTTCTTCCCTGGACTACCAGTATAAATGCGGGGCGATTTGTTTATATATGCCAATATTTAAATATTATAGTATATTTTATTGAAAACAGGGAACTTCGATGAACCGAACCCGGGGGATCATTGCCGTAGCCTGTACATTAATTCTGCTTACGACTGGGACTGGCAGTGTTCCAGGTTCGAATCAAAATTCGAAGGAGAATCCGTTTCTCTTACCGTCCCCGAGCGATTCTCCGCCGAATGCTGTCTGGCGATGGGTGGCTCAAGGGGGCGGGGGAGGCGATGAGGGGTTCTTCAGAATCGCAATCGATACCAGTGGGAACTCCTACGTCACCGGCGTGTTCCAGGACTCCGCGACCTTTGGGAAAATCAACCTTACCAGCAAGGGAGCCGAGGACGTCGTCATCGCGAAGATGAATGCGTTCGGTTTCTGGGAATGGGCGGTTAGCGCAGGTGGAGTCGGTCAGGATGCAGGCGAGGGCATCGTCGTTGATACTGATGGTACCCTCTACGTCGTTGGGGCATTTGCAGGGACTGCGACCTTCGGAGGATTTCAACTCATCAGCCATGGTTCGTATGATGTCTTCATCGCTAAACTCACCAATCAGGGGCTCTGGCAATGGGCGATCAGTGCAGGAGGCACAAATGAGGATTCTGGACGCAGTATTGCTATCGATGGAGCAGGTAATATGTACATCACCGGAGGGTTCCGTGGGAGTGCGATTTTCGGCGGCACGATATTGACTACCTCGATTGATCCTGAGGTGTACGTCGCGAAAATCAGCGCCGACGGTCAATGGCAATGGGCGGTGGCCGGGAATGGAACTTCCGATGACGAGGGCGTCGACATCGCTGTTGATACCACTGCGGTGTACGTTCTCGGTAGTTTCGATGGCTCGATGACGCTTGGGAATATCACGCTCACCGGGACTTATGATGTTTTTGTCGCCTGCTTGAATACGAGCGGCGGCTGGCAATGGGCTTCACGCGGAGGAGGAGCCTCCTTCGATTCTCCTTATGGGTTCTCGCTTGATGCGGCCGGGCAGGCCTTCGTTGTCGGCAGTTTCGAACTTACCGCGTCGTTTGGGAACGCCAACATCACTAGTCTCGGAGGTGATGATGCTTTCGTCGCGAAGATCGCCGCGAATGGCAGCTGGTTATGGGCGGTGAGTGCAGGAGGATCAGGGTCGAACGACCAGGCTAGGAGTGTGGCCGTCGACTCGTCTGGGAACGCCGTCATCAGCGGGCAGTTCCAAGACACGATAGGCTTTGGGGGCATCCTGCTGACGAGCGTTGGCTCATCCGACGTGTTTGTGGCGAAGCTCAGTTCGGGCGGGTCCTGGCGGTGGGCCTCGCGAGCGGGGAGCGATGCCTTCGATATGGGCTTCGGTGTGGCCGTCGAGGCCAATGACTGGATTCACGTTGCTGGACTCTTTTCGACGGTCGCCGTTTTTGGTAATATCACCTTGACGAGCCGCGGCGGGTACGATGCGTTTGTTGCCGTGGTCTATGAACTGGTGGATACGACGCCGCCGGTCACCTCGATTGCGCTTAATGGTACCCTGGTCACGGGGGAGTATACGACGAACGTCACGGTCACTCTGACCGCTATCGATGATATGTCCGGTGTGAACTGCACCATGGTCAAGGTCGATGACGGAACGTATCAACTCTATCATTCACCCTTCAACGTCTCAGGGTTTGGGAACCATACGGTCTCCTATTTCTCGGTCGATTATGCGGGGAATGTGGAGACCGCGAAGTCGAAGTCCTTCAAGATCCGGTATCCGTTATCGATTACGATTAAGAACCGGCCGTCGTTCGGTGTGGTTGCGACGATTGTGAACGATGGCGAGGTGGCGATGGAGGCGCAGTGGAACATCTCGGTGAAGGGCGACTTGTTGTTTATGGGGATGTATCGAAACGGCTCGAGGATGATCCCTGCCGGTAAGTGGTACACCGCGAGGGACTTCATCGTTGGTTTTGGCTCAATTACAATCACCGTGCGGGCCAATGAGGTGACAGTGACGGCGACGGCGTTCGCATTGGCCATCTTTGTCGTTGGCGTCAAACAGTCGTAACTATTTTTGGTCGGTTGAGAGACGGGGGGACCAATACCTTTAAAGCCTCGTCAGCGATGGGAACAGCGGAGGGATCCCGATGCAGAGCATAGACCTGAACAAAGGTGAGAAGATTGAATCGGTTCTCTCGCCGCATCCGCTTTCTTTCATGAAGCTGCAGTCCGTGTGCATCTTCCTGATTGTGTGGGGCGTGGTTGTGTGGTGGCTGGTGAACGCCTCTCAGTTCAACACCGTGTTGATGAGTAATGCATGGTTCCCAATCATCCTTTGGGGACTGGTATTGCTGCTGGTGGGTGTAATCATCGCGCTCGTGGCAATCCGATGGAGCATTTTCTTCCTGTACCTCGCCATCTTCATCGGCGCGGTGGCGGTTCTCCTGTGGCAGAATTGGCTGTCGTCCTCGGCGCTGTTCATCCCGCTCTACTCCGTTACGGCATCGATCATTGGGTTTCTCTGCGTTGAGGTGTATCGTCGGTCGCATCGGTACTTTATTACGAACCAGCGGCTGGTCTTCACGGGCGGGGTGCTGACGAAGCGGTCGCGGGCAATCCGCTACGATAAGATTACGGAGTTCAACACGGAGCAGGGGGTTCTGGGGCAAATCATCGGGTTTGGCACGATTATCCCTGTGAGTGAGTCCGGATTGGGTCTCGGCAACGACAAGACGTTCGCAGGCGGCGGGGTGGGGGGCGGCTCGCGGATCAAGCTCTTCGGGTTCGCTGGGGGCGGAAAGGACGCGACTGTCCCGCGGTCGCGGAGTTTCTATGAGCTGTTCGGGGTCTATCCGTTCAAGGAGATTTTGAAGGTCGTCAACGAACATCATCAGGGCACCGACATCACGCCGTACCAGAAGGAGCAGGTCGAGTTTCAGCGCCAGCAGGTCGACATCCAGAAGCAGATGCGGGATCTGCTGAAGAAGCAGACGAACGGGCGTGCGCGGAAACCCGCGGCGGTCGAAGAAGAAGTCGAAGAGGAGGAGGAACCGGAGCCGCGGACCGTCAAAGCGCGTCATCCGAAGCCGCAGGTCGCGGAGGCTGATGATAAGCCTGCGGATGAGGTATTCGGCAAGGAGCAGGTGGACATCCAGCAGCAGATGAAGGAGCTGTTGAAGAAGCAGCGGTCGATCAAGACTGCGGGGCTTGAGGATACGGACCAGGCCGAGGACGAGGAAAAGGACGAGGCGAAGTCCGGGGTGTCAGGATAGATAGCTTTTTAAAATGTGAAACATTGCATCTGGGGCGATGGTTCCGAAGCGAGTCTTTTTCACGAAGGGCGTCGGCAGGCATAAACACGCGCTGCAGTCGTTTGAGCTGGCGCTCCGTGACGCCGATATCGAACAGTGCAATCTCGTGTACGTCTCAAGCATCATCCCGCCGAACTGCAAGATCATCTCGCGGGAGAAGGGCATCAAGGAGCTCAACGCCGGGGAGATCACCTACGTGGTCATGTCCCGCAACACCACGGATGAGCCGAACCGGTTAATCGGCTCAGCGGTCGGCGTCGCCGTCCCCAAGGATGAGAACTCGTACGGCTACATCTCCGAGCATCATGCGTTTGGTGTCACGAGCAAGAAGCTGGAGGACTACGTCGAGGACCTCGCGGCCACGATGCTGGCAACCACGCTTGGCCTTGAGTTCGACCCCGACACCGCCTGGGACAAACGCAAACAGGAATACAAGATGAGCGGGCAGATTGTGCGCACCCAGAGCGTCGCGCAGACCGCCGAGGGCGACAAGAACGGCCTGTGGACGACAGTCATCGCCGCCGCGGTCTTCATGGAAGACTAAGACACCCGACACTTGTGCCCTGTACTCAATCCCCACCAGGGCATCTCATTTGATTGGACTGGTTTCCCCCCTCCCCAAACAGACCAAGGCATGCCTCCAGGGAAGCCGGTCGCCTCTTGAAGGTTTTCACTTAAAAACAGCTTTAATAAAGAGGTGTGTAATAACCACCCCTCATGAAAGGACAGACTTCAATGATCCAAGAATTCGTGAAATGGTTCGAAGACCTGACCATTAACGACGTCCCCTCCGTCGGCGGCAAAAACGCAAGCCTCGGCGAGATGATCCGCAGCCTTACTCCAAAAGGCGTCCAAGTCCCTGGCGGCTTCGCCATCACCGCCTACGCCTACAAATACATGATTGAAAAAGCCGGCATCCAAGACAAGATCAAAGAGATCCTCTCCGACCTCAACACCCACGACGTCAACAACATCGCCGAACGCGGTAAAAAAATCCGTGAACTCATCAAAAACACCCCGATCCCCCCAGAGCTAGAGGAAGACATCCGCAAACACTACCGCGAGATGGAATTCAAATACGGCGAGAACGTCGACGTCGCCGTCCGCAGCAGCGCCACCGCCGAAGACCTCCCCGACGCCAGCTTCGCCGGCCAACAGGAGACCTACCTCAACGTCCGCGGCGAAGACGAACTCATCGAAAAAGTCCGCGACTGCTTCGCCAGCCTCTTCACCAACCGCGCCATCTCCTATAGGGTCGACAAAGGCTTCGACCACTTCAGCGTCTACCTCAGCGTCGGCGTCCAAAAGATGGTCCGCAGCGACCTCGCCTGTAGCGGCGTCATGTTCACCCTGGACACCGACACCGGCTTCGAAGGCGTCGTCTACGTCACCGGCGCCTACGGCCTCGGCGAAAACGTCGTCCAAGGCGCCGTCAACCCCGACCAGTTCTACGTCTTCAAGCCTACCCTCAAGAAGGGCTACAAGGCCGTCATCGACAAAAAACTCGGCAGCAAAGACAAAAAACTCATCTATAGCAAGACCGGCACCAAACAAGAAAAAGTCACCGCCGAAGACCGCAATAAATACGTCATCAACGACGACGAAATCATCAAGCTCGCCCAATGGGCCATCATCATCGAAGAACACTACAGGAAACCCATGGACATCGAATGGGCCAAGGACGGCAAGACCAAAGAACTCTACATCGTCCAAGCCCGACCCGAGACCGTCCACAGCCGCAAGAGCGCCGCCGTGATGCGCACCTACGTCCTCGACAAAAAAGGGAAAATCATCGTCGAAGGCGAAGCGGTAGGTTCGAAGATCGGCCAAGGCCAGACCAACATCATCCGCGACGCCAAAGACATCAGCAAATTCCAGAAAGGCCAGGTGCTAGTCACGGACATGACCGACCCCGACTGGGAGCCCATCATGAAGATCGCGGGCGCCATCGTCACCAACCGCGGCGGCCGCACCTGCCACGCCGCTATCATCAGCCGCGAGCTCGGCATCCCCTGCGTCATCGGCACTGGCACCGGCACCGAACTCATCAAACCCGGCCAGAACGTCACCGTCGACTGCTCCGAAGGCGTCGGCCGCATCTACGACGACCTCCTCAAATTCCACGTCGACGAACTCAAACTCGACAACCTCCCCAAGACCCGCACCCAAATCATGATGAACGTCGGCGTCCCCGAACAAGCCTTCACCCAAGCCCAAATCCCCAACCAAGGCGTCGGCCTCGCCAGAGAAGAATTCATCATCAACTCCCACATCGGCATCCACCCCCTCGCCCTCCTCGACTACGACAAGCTCAAGAAAAAAGCCAAAACCGACCAAAAAATCGCCGGCGTCATCAAAGACATCGACAACCGCAGCCCCCACTACAAAGACAAAGTCCAGTTCTACGTCGACACCCTCGCCTACGGCATCGGCCGTATCGCCGCCGCCTTCTACCCCAACGACGTCATCGTACGACTCTCCGACTTCAAGACCAACGAATACGCCAACCTCGTCGGCGGTTACATGTACGAGCCCCACGAACACAACCCCATGATCGGCTGGCGCGGCGCCAGCCGCTACTACGACAAAAAATTCCAGCCCGCCTTCGAACTCGAATGCAAAGCCCTCAAGAAAGCCAGAAACGAGATGGGCCTCACTAACATCAAACCCATGGTCCCCTTCTGCCGCACCCCGGAGGAAGGCCGCAAAGTTATCACCATCATGAACAATAACGGACTTAAACAAGGCGAAAACGAACTCCAAGTCTACGTCATGGCCGAAATCCCCAGCAACGTCGTCGTCGCCGACCAATTCTCCGACGTCTTCGACGGCTTCAGCATCGGCAGCAACGACCTCACCCAACTCACCCTCGGCCTCGACAGAGACAGCGACCTCGTCGCCCACCTCTTCGACGAACGCAACGACGCCGTCAAACGCCTCATCAGCCAACTCATCACCACCGCCCACACCCACCAGCCACGACGCAAAGTCGGCATCTGCGGCCAAGGACCCAGCGACTTCCCCGAATTCGCCGCCTTCCTCGTCGAATGCGGCATCGACAGCATCAGCCTCAACCCCGACACCGTCATCAAAACACGCCTCCGCATCGCCGACACCGAACGCAAACTCAACCAATAAACAAAAAAAAGGACGGGGACACCCCCCGCCCACCACTCCTTCTATTTTCTACTCACTTATAATAGAAATACAACTCGATCCACTTCCCCCCAAACCCGAAATAATTCGTATAACTGTCATACCGCACAAACGCCCCCCGATTCCACTTAAACGTATGCGTCTCCGGACTATAATACCACTCCATCACGACACTCGGATCCAGCACCGTATGCCGCACATAATACACCGCCTTAATAATATGCGTCCGCGCCGGCACCGGAGGACCAGCTGACACACACACCACACCAGGCAACACCAGCCCAACCATCAACAGACACACTATCAGACGCGCCTTCATCAGAAAACCACCACTGCTCATAACACCACACCCGATTTATAACCCTTGCGCAAAACCCTATAAACCCACCACCCCCTCACACCCCCCAACACACCATGGACCACCACCCCTACCTCCGCCTCACCCACCAACACCTCACCACCCGCGACCTCATCAAAACCATCCCCCAAGACCACCCCCTCTACCTCATCGACGACGACGGCCTCACCACCAACCGCCCCCACTACAACACCTACCAACGCCTCACCACCCACACCGACCTCTGGATCGACGCCGGCCCCCGCACCCTCGACGACACCGTCGACCTCATCATGGCAGGCGCCACCACCCTCATCCTCCGCCCCACCCACTGGCCAGACCTCGACACCACCGACCTCACCGCCATCACCGACTGCCCCCTCTACCTCTACTACGACCACCCCGACACCCCCATCCCACCCCACATCACCGGCCTCATCATCCCCAACACCACCACCGCCACCGTCCCCCTCAGCCATACCCAACGCCCCCGTTACCTCCTCGTACTCGACCCCACCATCCCAATACAAGACGACCCCGCTTACACCGCGGCCTTCATCGACCTTTCCACCTTCCTCGCATCAGAGGCCACCTCATGACGACCGAACGCCACATCATCATCGCCTTCCTCTACCACCGTAGCGGCAAAACGGTCCTGACCGAATCCGAGCTGTACCTCTCCCTCTCCATGGACCTCGGCTGGATGACGACCGGCGACGCCCAAGCCTTCGTCCACGAGGCCATCAAAGACAACCTTCTCATCCCCACGGACAACGGTCTTTCGCCGGCCTTCGACGTCACCACTATCATAATCCCCTCAGGGTTCACACCGAAAAAGAAACTGGCGAAGCCTGCATCGATGCCCCGCTCGCTTCTCGACCAGATCGTCGCACAAATCAGTCACGAGGTCGATTTGCCCCAGACCGCGATCGCCGCCGAGGTCGCCATGCTCGCCGACGAAAAAAGCGTCATTCCCGAGGTGGCGGCATTATGGGTGGCACGGCACCATAACTGCGATATCTCGGGGTTCTACGAAGCAATAGAGGCTACGCTCCTCGACAAGAAAAAATAAACCTGGCAATCATGCCTTCTTTTGTTAGAGAAAGTACAGAATAATCGGGATGAGGAGCACTCCCATACATTGACTGCGGCGGACGCCCCACGTCAACGGGAGGAACCCAAGACATGCCGCCACCCCCAAGATCATGATGCCGAGCAGACCGGTGAAAAGGATCACCAGCGAGACGATGAACGCAATGGTGAAGACGACGAGGGGAACATAGGGGATGCGAGAGAAGTTCTTGGCGAACCAGCGACCCAAGGACAAAGCGGTGAAATAGGAAATAGAGCCGCTGACGATAAGAAAAATCAAGAGGTAAACGAGGAACTGCGGCGGGAGGAGGGAAGACCATAGCTCGGCGGGCTGTAGCGCCGAAATCGTAATTGTGACGCCGCTACGCGCCCGTTGGGTGAGGAAGAGCACGATGATGACGAAGAACGATGAGGAGGCGCTGACCGCGGAGAGGGTGATGATGGTCTGTTCAGGGCTGGCGCGGGGGCGGGCGTTCATGGCAATGACGGTGCCGGTCGCGGTCGTCAGCCCGGGAATCAGGGAGACGAAGATGCCGGCGAGGCTGCCGGTTGCGACGGAGAGGCCTGAGGCTTTCCGATCGATGCGGTTGAGGGTGAGCGGCTCGAGGTTTTGAGGAGGGATGGCGGGTCTGGTCGCCAGCGATGCGAGCAGCGTCGGTAGGCCGAAGAGTCCGACGAAGGCGGGGAAGAGGACGGGGGCGGGTAGTCCGATGGGGGACTGCGGGGTCATGTTGAAGATGATGAGGCCGAAGATGCCGGAGAGGAGGAAGACGAGGAGGGCGAAGAGCATGCCGGCCGCGGCGGGGAGTTTTCCTTTCGTGCCGAGTTCGGCGATGCGGCATTTTTCGGTGCCAATCATGATGGCGACGACGGCGAGGAGGACCCAGACCATGATGCTTCTGAGGGCGGTGTAGAGGTTGAGGGGTGGCCCGATGATGAACCGCATCGGGAGGAGGAGGCCGAGGCAGAGGAGCATGGCGCCGATGCCGCCGAGGACCGCGAGGCTGAGGGCATGGTAGCCGCGTCCTTTGAGGAGAAGCTTGTGAGCTGGCAGGATGGAGAGCGCGGTTTCCTCGTTTGGTGCGCCGATGACAGTACTTGCTAAGGTAAAAAAATGAGAAGGAACGAGGATTCATATGGAGAAAAACATTGAAAAACACTATCGGGAAATTCAACCTATTTTATTGGAAAAATGAGAAGGAAATAGTTTATCCAATAGCTAAGGGTTAAAAGCATATATAAAAAGAAAAAAAGAAAGATAGGGGGAGATAGGTTTCCCTATTTCTTTACCATCGAGAAGATGATGAACTGTGTTCCCTCTGCGATCTTTTCTTCATCAGCTGCTTTTACAGTGATAGCGATAGGGCCAAATCCAAAGAATAATCCCGTCCTTACCGTGCCTGATTCCCCTACAGGAATATCGATAGTACCATTCACTGTTTTATTTATTCGTTGAAGAATACCGCCCTCGATATAGATCTCCCATGTGATATTAGCGGCTTTAACATCCCCATTATTTTTAATATTCACATTCACCCCTAGCCCGCCTTTGATTTCTATGCCAAGACCAAGGACGGTGTATTCTTCATGTATGATGTAACCCGTATTTGGAGCGGTTTCCATGATTACATCATCGGCAATCGGTGAACTCTTATCGAATACATAGATTCCCACCGAAGACCATTTCTGACCCCAAACACGATAATTTGCGAGTATTGTAGGAACATCATCCTTCCCATCATATAGGACAGTCATTCTAGGTCTATCATCGGGCAGCATACTAATATCATAGTGGACTAAGAAAAGTTGGTAGGAGCCCTGGAAATGTTGGATAGTATCGATGTAAGATTCCGCCTCAGCATCAGACACTGATCCAGGTTGTACCGGTCCCTTCCATTCAGCATCAAGTCCCACTCCAAGAATACAAGGATGATGGGAATATCTTGAAAGAATCTCATTTATGAGATCGGTGATATTAGTAGTAAGGGGTTGGATACTGAGAATACAATGATACCCAGATTCATCCAATGCCTCAAGCATTGGCTCAACTAAATCCTTGCTCTCATTCCGATCTGCCACAGTACTTGGGTATTCGGCATACGTACCATCCGCTCGGGCAAGAATGACGACAAGGTCAATAATAGAATTTATTCCTCCGAAATGATTTGCTGTTACAATGTATTGTTCTGTTGTTGGATTATTAGAATGCCCATATTGTCCTCCATTAATCCATATGCCTTTGGAGACTTCATTTATATAATTCTCGAAAGGTTCCATTAAGGGATAATAATCATTAACTCCAAATATGCTATAGGAGGCATCACCTATACCATCTCCATCAGAATCATTACCTGTGTAATCATCCCAATAATTACCCATATAGTTGGTATAAACACTACCATTATAGGAATAAATTATTTCTTCAGTAGAGTTCCAAGTATTAGTAATGTGAGTTTGTTCAATCCAAGAGTTTTCATCATTGTCCACGAAGTTATTCAGGTATATCCAATTATTGCTTGCTTCATACTCCGCATGTGCTAAATGGATACCATGGAGATTTCCAGAGACACTGTTATATTTAAGAAGGTTGTTGTAGGAATAATAACCTTCTACCATGATGCCATCCCCCCAATTAAACCTGTTATTATAGCAGGAGTTATTTATCACGATATTATTAGCACTTTGTTGCAAATGAATACCATGGCAACCTCCAGAACAATTATTATTTTTTAATGTGCTATAATTTGCAAAACATTGCAATAAAATACCATTATAATTGTTAATACAGATATTATCCAGAATAGAGCAATAGTTAACATTTTCTAGATAAACTCCCGATCCCCAGTCCCAGGCTCCCTCAAGAGTAAATCCCTTTATAACCACTGAATCAGCGCCTAAATCAAAGATATATCCACCAGGAGAAATAGTTTGGACAATACAATTTGAAGAACCATTCTCTGATTGAATCGTCAAACGCTTGTTTACATTGATATTCTCAGTATATGTTCCATCTCGAACAACAATGGTATCATTAGCACTCGCATTATCAACTGCAGCTTGAATCGTTGTATAATCATCTGGCACATAAATTATATTTCTGGTTGCCTTTACCATTCTAGTAGGAAGAACACTTGTTCCTGCAAATAACAATATGATTCCTATAACCAATCCTTTCCTCAACATATTATTTCGCATTTTTTCCTCTTCCCCTGTGATTAGTCTGGAATTGCTATTCTTTACATTCATATAAATATTTTGATATGAATTTTATTGCAACGAATGTTAAGAAAATTTAAGAGTAGAGAACCTTTCTAGGGAAGTAACCAATAAGAAAAACTAAATCTCTTTATCCGATTTAACTCCAGATATGGTTT
Organism: Methanobacteriota archaeon; assembly: GCA_963769885.1. Lineage (GTDB taxonomy): Archaea > Thermoplasmatota > E2 > DHVEG-1 > DHVEG-1 > CAIRCU01. Next base: position 274,733 of record CAVYNH010000006.1, on the reverse strand, counting down.
ATCGAATAGCAGATGTTGAACAACTGAAGAAAGATTTAGCTGCCTGCCAAGCTCTCATTCAGCTAATGGAAGACCTATTCAATAAGGCCAAACCTAGATCAAGTAAGGAAGAGATAGAACGGTATGAGAAATTCATGGATGGATTGAGAAAAGAAGAATCTCTTCTGATGGATGCGATCTTCAGAGCAGGAGGAAAACTTTAATGTTGCTTATTGTTAAAGTATGAAAAAAAGTTTTACTCCTATTTTATGATACTTCCAATTTCTTTTTAATTTCTCTTATATAATCTGCTCTTTGAAAACTATCTAACTTTCTAATTACAAGATCAAATAATTCTTCATCATTTTCGTATCTATACATATTTACTTCTGGTTGTAATCTCGTACCTGTTTTTATTAGACCAGAAACATGTTTAAATTCATCCTCTGATATAAAAGTATAGGTTTTATAATGTAGATTAAAAGCTGTAATAAGACCATGTTCAAACATAGAACCGCCAGTATTGGAAAGCAAATGAATAATCAAATCTGAATCATTTATTAGATTATTGGTTCTTTCCCATGTATTTCTAATATCAGTTCTTTTATCTGTTACAAAATAGGCTTCATGCCCGTCGGCTTTTAATGTTTCCTTTAAATGATTTAATTTTTCCATATAATGAAGGGGTATTCTTTTTTTCAATTTTTCATCTATTGCTGGCTCTCCTTTTTCATACATTTTAGATAATTCTTCAGGTGTTGGATGATAAGGACCCAATAGCAGAATATCTAAACTTTTTATTGCCATAATAATCCTTTTGATCCAAATGAGAAAGTCGTACTATTGCTTCTTCTGCAGTTTTTTTAATTCTTCTGCTGCTTTCTCTTTTTTCACATCAAATAGATCTCTCAATACAATTTTGGCAAATTTCGTTGTTTTATATCTTGGTTGGTAGGGACTTCCTTTAACGAAATATTTTTCTAACAACCCAAAATGATGCATATTATCCAGACATTCATCTAAGGTTAAAGGATCTATACGAGTGGATTCTAATAGTTGTTCAAAAGTACTCGTCTCTAATGACGAAAGTAAAATCACCTTCGATAAATCATCTTCAAGTAATACTAATATTTTTTTTGCTTCGCATAATTCTATACTTTTATTTTTATTAGATAAAATTGTACTTACATCTTCAAAGGCTTTGGATACAGCAATAGCAAAATCATTAAAGTCTGTCTTTCTTTCGATGGCTTCTGTCATCTTTTCACGAAAATATATATAAAACTTGTATAATAAATTTGTCCTAACTATTTTACTATCTTACCGGCACCACCTCGTGGTAACACAATCAAGTATCTTTATTTAAATATTTCTTAAACTCTTGGCCTATTTTTTATCACTCCCTATTTAATCAGCTTTGCTTTGGAGGAATATGAAATTTCGGTTCTTCCCAGACAAACGGATACTCTTCATCAGAAAAAAAATCCTCGATGCATCGTTGTTGAAGGCGCTTGGAAATCACAAAATCTCGATGCTTCTGCTTATACTTCTCTATAAGCCGTCCTTGGTTCTCCCTATTAATCTTGACGCCAAGCAGGAAAGAGATTTCTTCTAAAGCTGCGTAATGGATCACATGATCCGGCATCTGCTTGAAGAATGCCTCAATGGTCTCTTCTTCTCTTCCTTTAAGATAGAAGAAGGTCTTTGCCCTGTATCGAGCGGTTAAGATGCAGGGGAACAGCTTCTGAAGGTTCCGAGCAACCTCAATATAATAATCTGTGATAAGACAACCATCAACAAGTAATCTATTGAGAAGCTTGATTCCATTCGGTCTCAGGATGTGGTTTCCTTCCCTGCGACCACCAGGGATCCCCTTCGTCATAGAATAGACAGTGCCGACCTGTAAGCCATACATATTGGCTGCTTCTGCCTTAGTATATCCTTCTTTGAGGGCCTGGAAGACTTTGTTTTTGATTTCTAACGGGACCATCCTCATCAGATACTTGCCTTTACATCGCTTTTGTATGGTGCTAGGGTCAACACTGAACTTCTTTGCTAGATCCTTAATTCGATGACCCTCACTAATGAGCTTGATAATTCGCTGGCAGTCTTCTTCGCTGAGTTTCTTGTTTATAGGAGTCATAATCGAAAAAACGAATCTACTGATATATAAAAGCAATGAAAATAGGGCTTTTTCATATGAAGTAAATGAGTTTTAATAAAATCAATCCTGTAAATGAATTGACCTTCATTGTCTAATTCAAAAAAGAGTTGAATTATTATGTTTCAACGGTAAGGGAATATTATCCCAATAACCGATTGCTTCCAATCTATTAGAGATTTCTTTGACTATATCTATCCTCCAGTGTTGGCCTTTATGGCCATCTTTAATTTCATCGAGGATTTCAGAGATTGTCTGCTCACCGACAGGTAAATAGCCATAAGTATCAAACAGATATTTTGCCCCGTTATTCAAACGTGTAGACTTTCCAAATCTCATTACTTTTCTTGGGCCAATAAAACCTATTTTCCCTTGAGTATAATCTGGCCCAATAAAGGCATATAAGAGACCATATGCTAGAATTTCTTTTGTCTTATCTAATGTAAAATTAGGTAGATGAACATATGCTGCTCCATCATAAAACGGGTATCCTTCTTTGCTGGATCTTCCTAATGATTTTTGGCCTACAACTGTAATCCAGAGAGCGTACGCCAATTCATCAGATATTCCTTTAAGATGTAAAGGTTTTTTTACATTCTCAGGTATTACTTCTGAGCCACCTTTGATTACTTGATTATGAAATATTTTTGGAGAACGAGTATCGAAATCTCCTTGTGCCTGAACCGCTATTTCACCTTTCATTATCTTTTGTGTCCTATATCTCCATCCATCTCTTAATAAAGGGTATCGTTTGAATCCTATTAAACCAAAATCTTCACAATCGAATTTTATTTTCTCTAAATCAGTTGATCCCCCATATTTCCAAATTGTGAAGGAAACAGGAATCTCTTCCCGTACATCATTAAAATGTTTCCCAGACCAGATATATCCATCAATGAATGTAAAATTATTGAGAAGCTGATTCAAAAATAATACATATTGTTCTTTTTCACAAAACACACCCATCTGAGAAAAAAAAGCGAGATAACCTCTGTCGAGATTTTCTATTATCTCCATTATTTTACCAATAGCCAGTTGTATCTGATTCCTCTTCCCATACTTCTTATTCAATTTTTCAAGTTTTTCTGTTCCATACGTGAAACCTCGAATATAACTGAAAGGAGGATTGGTAATGAACAATGGTCGTTCAGCATCACCAATGATTTTTACAGCTTTTTGAACTGGGTAAAAAATCATGTCTTCACATGTTACTTTGTATCCTAAACTACCATAATCTGCCGAAAGCATAGCTGCCGCGTCTTTATCATAGTCGTTTACCCAGCCATTAGGGACATCATTGACAACTGCAGCCAATAGTGAACCAGCACCTGCATAAGGCTCTATAATAAAGTCAGGGTGAACAAGCTCTAGAGCCTTCAGGCTCATTTTAATAGACAGCAACTCCTCGGTGTAAAATGCACCTCGCTCGACTCGTTTATTATGACTCTGTAAGCGATCGCTTGTCTGCCGAAGTTTTTCAATAGCTTTAATATCAGGGATTCTCATCCTTTGCAAAATCCATTTGTGGGTTCGCTTCATTTCTCCAGAATAGCGTATCACAACTGGATTTCCTCGTTCTCTTGAAATAACAATGCGGTCCTTTGTTACTTCAATATGGCTAACAACCTCATCAGTAAATGCAGCAATAACATCAGAGGTTCTGATGCCGTACAATCCAAAAATCCTATGGAAATCAAAGAGATTTTCCGCTATGAACGGAATGTGAGTGTCGCTACTTAGAATCCTAGACAGATCATCCTCTGTGTTTCTCCAAAAACCTTGCCAAATGGGTTCACCAAAAATCACTAATGCCTCGGCAATCTTTTTTCCACTGAAACTACTTGGAGATTTTGATAACTCTGGGTCAAGGGATAAAGCGAAAGTCAAAATATGACCTGTACTCTGGACTCTTGAATAGATGAAACATCTCACTGTCTGCCAATCCAAGGTATAAGAAATTTCTTAGGTTGCTTTTAGCAACCTCATAGAGTATTTGTGATGCCCCATCTTCAGCGGTGTCTGCACCAAGTTTAACTTCAACTAATATCCTATTCAATTCATCAACTAAGTCTGAAAATCCAGGTTTTTGTTTGAACTCAAAACCCCGCTGATTAAATTTCTTTATTAAATCATTGTATAATTCGACCTCGTATCGTTCGTGGTGAATGAACCTGTCTTTAGGTCTCATTATTTTTTTAGGCTTCATCCTCTCAAGGTAAGGTTATCGAAATAATAGATAAAGAAGTTTCGAGTCTTGATTTAGAGTTTTCGAGAATTTTAAAATAATTTACGGAGCAACAAAAGACCAAAATGCTTATCTTTCAAAATCTATTTAAAAAAAGTTTAAATAGAAAAATAAAAAAATATAATCATTTTCACTTCTTTAAATACTAGCTTCAAAATACTTTATGAACAAGTTTAAATACTAAGAATAACCTTCATTTCTTGTGAAAAGCATATTTGAGCTTGCTTCAGAGAACCCATGGTGGACTAATCCTGAAGCAATAAACCAAGATATTCATTTGAAAACCTTTGACTCGTCATCTATACACTGGGAGCCTGCTATTAAAAGAAGGATACAACTTGATGTTGATGGCTATGTATTGTACACATTGAGAGGGCCACGACAAGTAGGAAAAACTACCCTGATGAAAATACTTATCAGAGAAAAGCTACAGTCCGGGATTGACCCTTTTAGAATATTTTTCTCTCGTTGTGATTTAGTTAAATCTCCCAAGAAATTAGAAGAAAATATCCTTTCATATATTAAGCAAGTAAGAGCACAAACAAACGAACATCTATATTTGTTTATAGATGAAATCTCTTCTGTTAAAAATTGGCAACTTGCCATAAAGAGCCTATTTGATCAAGGTGCTTTGACGGATCTTACTTTACTTGCATGCGGTTCTCATGCAATGGACATTCAATCTGGAGCTGAGAAGCTTCCTGGCAGAACAGGAAGGGGAGATATTGTTCAACATAAAAGATTGGTCCCAATGAAATTTGCTGAGTTTATTAGATGCTATGATAAAGTATTGGCAGCAGAATTTTTTAAAAGAGATCTTCATAATGGTGAAAAAAGACGGCGAGTTCTCCTTGATTTAATTCAAAGTAAGCGAAATGATAATCTTACATGGTTTCTTATGTTAAAAAAAGATTTAGATGTCCTATTAGACATTTATCTTCTTACTGGAGGAATTGCGAAGGCTATTAATGAATATAAGAATACTAGTACAATTCAAAATGCCACATACACTGATTACATTCACGCTTTTCAATCAGACTTAGCTCATTGGAAAAGAGAAACAACTACAGCTAAGAATATCTTAGAGCAAATAATAAAATCAATGGGATGCAAAGTATCCTGGAATAGTTTAACAGAAGATGTTGCATCAATGCCGACAATAAAATCGTATGTTGACAACATGTATGATTGCTTTACATTAGCATATTTCTATCATTTACGAGTAGCGGACAAAGCATCAAAAGCCACTAAAAAAGGTAAAAAAATCTACATACTTGATCCTTTTATTTTTCATTCTTTGAGATATTGGACTTCTTCAACTGGTACAGAGACTGCTTTTGAATCAAGCATGAATTATCTTGCTGATGATTCCAATAGGGGAATAATTATCGAATCACTAGTTGCTGACCATCTAATTAGATTAATTTATAATCTAAGGCCATCTGACCCATTTGATGCAAGAAATGAAATCTTTTACTGGGAGCCTCACAACAGTGAAATTGATTTTATTGCAAATATGGGACCGCAACTTCTTCCCGTGGAGTCCAAGTTCAGAACAGATATACCGAGCCAGTCTTTACGAAATGTCAGTCAATTTGCAAAGAACCATAATCTTAGAGGATTAATTATAACAAAAAATGATTTTCAGGAATATGAAAATACTGTTTTAGTTCCTGCTTCTATCTTTTTATCCTTAATTTGACTGAATGATTATTTGATTTTAATTTCACTCTCGATGGGGATTTTTTTCTGTTCTCTTGGGATAGAAGATAATCTTTCATAACGTTTTGAAAAATTCATCAATTGAAGTCCCAAGGAGGTTAAACTATACACGTGAGTTTTTCTTCCTTTGACAGTAACTGGATCTTTGCTAATTATTTTATATCGTTGTAGGGATTCTATGCGGCGTACGAGAGTTGTTTTTGGAAGATCACTGTTATCTTCTATATCTTTGTATTGTCGTGGTTGTTCAGTTAAATGATATATCAATTGAAGCGTTCCTTTAAGTCCAAGAAGCATAAAGAGCTCATTTGATTTTTCAAATGATATAATCTTTGATGGAATTTGTTCTTTTATTATCGTCTGTTGCTTCATTTTAATTATTACTAGACATAAATATAATTATTTAAGCTTTTGGTAGTTCCACCAAATGGTAGTCCCATCCAGTGAAACTCCCATTTAATGGAACCTCCATCAGATGGCCCTCCCATTGTTTGAAACTCCCATCTAGTGGTCGAAAAATCCTAAATAAATTGAAACGTATGTCATATCCCCGTGATGAGGAGTTATTTCTTAGTGGGGAGTTTACGGGGCTTATCCCAATATGCACTCTTGCATTTTGGGCATACATTGGGAATTTCTTCTTTGTTGCGTGGGATCCAGGTGTGTCCGCATCGTTCGCATTGGTATCCTTGTAGTGTCACTTTTGCCATTTCATTGAACTATCTAACTAATAGTATTTAACTTTAACTCAAAACCAATAAAAAGACACATACTATTAGTAGTTAACTATAAGGTAAATGCCAAGGGAAGTTTCGAGCCCCCTTGGCAGGAAACCCCCGGAATGCCGCGAAGCACTCAAGGTATCTCCTTTGATACCATTGAAAAGGAGATATATAACTCAATCGAACCATTCAAACAACAGAAGAACATCAAGATAGCAGACCTCCTGAAAAACCTCAAACTTCCAGTTCCTCAAGCAGACTCATACCGGAAGATCAAGTTCTCCTACGAATCGCTCCTGAAGCTCGTTCTTTTCCAGAAGCTAAAACACATCAAGTTCCATACCAAGTTAACGAAGTATCTCAGGAGGAATCCTGCAGAGAAATTCAAACTAGGATTCAGCGAGACACCAGACAGAACACAAATCGGCTACTTCATCAACCATATCCTCGACCAAGAAGCAAACGAGGCTATTGGGTTCACAGTATCGAAGATTAATGAGATTGCTGAGAAGTTCGACGTCATCTTCGATTATCAGACTTTGAAGCCTGTAGAGCCTCAGAAAGAGACTCAGGATCGTAATCAGAGATTAATCAGGGATGAGAAGACCAAGGACGTCTGCCGGCTCTTTAAACGAAGGATAGCGCCGTTCATCAATCTTCATCAGAGGCATAACATCAAGTATGAGAAGGGAGAACTCCTCAATCTCTTGATTCATCTCGGTCTCAGTCAGGATTTCGCTCAGAACGGCGCTAGAGTCTTCAAGGAACAACGAACCCGGGGGCCTTCGGGGAAGACTTTGCTCTATCATCTGAAGAAGTATTCGTCGATGGCAGAGCTTCAAGAGATGTATACCTGTATCTTTGAGCTTGTCTGGGAGATGGCACGACAAGCAAACCTCTTCGGCCCTCGGAAGCGAGTGGATGTCGCCGTTGATTTCACCGAATGGTTCTTCTATGGAAATCGGAAGGCTCCAATGGTTGTCGGCAAGCAACCGGAGCGAGGGACCGCTGCCTGCTACAAATTCGCCACAATCTCAATCGTAGAGTCCGGGAAACGGTTCACCCTCCTGGCCCTCCCTGTTTCAATGCTGGACTCAAAGGAATCCATCCTCTCCAGATTATTCACCTACGCGACTCAACGCGTAAAAATCAGCCATGTCTACCTTGACAGAGGATTCTTCGACGCCCAATCCCTCAGAACAGTTGAGAAATTCCGCCTGACTTATCTCATGCCAGCAATCCATAATTTCTCCGTAAAACGAGTCATGGACCTAACGCCATCGCCTGCTGTCGTAAAAGGGTTCACTCTGAACAATCTCCCGATGAACCTCGTGATCGTTGACGATTTGGATCTTCTCAGGAGGCCCGTGAAGAGAGTCTTTGCAACAAATATGGACCTTGATGAAAAAGAGATTGGGCTTGCGGAACGCCTTCTCTACCTCTATAGCAAACGATGGGGAATCGAGACAAGCTATAGAGTCAAGAAGCATTCCTTCCGAGCGAAGACAACCTCGAAGAACTATATCATTCGTCTGTTCTATTTCCTGTTCTCAGTTCTTCTCTATAATCTCTGGATCTTAGCTGATCTCCTGGTTTGGCTGCATCTGCATTCAGAGATTGGTGAAGACCATCTGGTTACCTCTAAGCTGTTTGGCACTGTGTTTATGCTGATTGACCCCGGGGGATAGGTTATTGTATCGGGATCCCAAGCCGGTCACCACGTTCTTCTCAATGTAGAGCAGATTGCTCTACCCTAGCTGAGCTACAAGCCCATCCATTTCGACCAGTTTTATTGTGGTATTGCCCCTACTTTTTCTTTGAAAAACCAGAGCATTGTATAGGTTCAGTCGATTTTCAGTCCTGCCTAGACCAAAAGAATTTTACTTGTCCATCTACTGGATGAACGTGGAGGGTATGTACTGGTGCAGGGCGTGGGCCAGGCTCAGGGAGGCTATTAACCCGCAGATCAGGATGAGGATGAAATCAGATGAGAGACCGTAGGCCGTGAGTGGGTGGCAGAGGGTCACGATGGCGGGGGTGAGCGTGAGGAGGATGAGGGCGATGTTGTTGACGTGGAGGCCGGGGAGGAGGCCGCTGAGGAGGCCGAGGGTGACGCCGAGGAGGCTGAAGAGGAGGACGAGGAGGAGGTCAAGCAGTGGTGTTGCCTCCTAGGATGGTGATGGTGGTGTTGGTGAGTTGGAGGGTGTAGCGGAAGGTGGCGGGGTTGTAGAGGAGGCGGGCGTGGATGAGGATGGTTTGGCCTTTGGTGGGTTGTGTGGTGGCGCCGGTGACTTGGATGGTGGCTGGGGTGGTGATGTCGGTGAGGGTGAAGCTGGTGTGGGTGGTGGTGTCGACAGTGCCGGTGGTGGTGATGGTGGTGTCTTGGTAGGTGTGGGGGGTTTGGGCGAGTTGCCAGAGGGGGGTGAGAGGGTTGGTGTCGTGGTGCAGGATGGTGAGGCCGTGGGGGGTGTCGATGGTGAGTTCGGTGGTGTCTTGGTAGGTGGTGATGGTGCCGGTGGCTTGGATGGTGTCGCCGTAGGCGATGGTGGTGGGGGTGGGGAGGTAGAGGGTGAGAGTAGCGGTGGTGGTGGGGTCGTGGATGGTGATGGTTTGGGCGCCGTTGGTGAGGGTGTGGTAGGTTTGGATGCGGCCGGTGACGGTGACGCGTTGGCCGTCGTAGAGGTGGGCGTCGCCGAGGGTGATGGCGGGGGGAGCGGTGATGCCGGTGAGGGCGTAGAGGAGGGTGAGGCTGATGAGGGTCGCGAGTAGGATGATGTGTTTGAATTTCGTGTGGTTACCTCCCAGACTGTTTTTTTGTTTTTTTATTGCGGTGGTTTTATCGTGGGTGTGTTATTTAATGGTTCTGCTCTGGTGAATGGGGGTGGGGGAGAAAGCTTTATATTGGTTTCATATTGTCTGCAGTGCCATCAGATTTCGATTAGGTGGGAGTCAAGAGTATGGTTCGTGAAGTTGTTCTTAAGGTTTCTGAGGCGTTTCAGCAGGATGTGGGGTATGGGCGTGCCCGTATTGATCATCAGACGCGGCTGGACCTTGATTTGTCGATTGGCGATGTGATCGAGATTGAGGGGGGGAAGGTGACGGCGGCGTCGGTGTGGCGTGCGCATCCGTCTGATGAGGGGAAGCGGCTGGTTCGGGTTGATAATTTGACGCGGAAGAACGCGGGGACTGGGCTGGGGGATCGGGTGAAGATCCGGCGGGCTGAGGTGCGCGAGGCGCGGGACGTGACGCTGGCGCCGTTGATGCCGGAGGGGCAGCGTATTGAGTTCGGGATGGGCATTGACGTGATTATCCGCAAGAACCTGTTGCGCCGTCCGTTGTCCAAGGGTGATGAGATTATCATCCCTGGTATCGCGTTTTTTGGGAATGCGCTTCCGTTCATTATTATTGAGACGACGCCGCATGGGATTGTGACGATTACGGAGCGTACGAACCTGTATGTGAAGGAAGAGGCGGCGAAGATCGCGGAGGAGGAGGGTCCGCGGGTCAGCTATGAGGACATCGGGGGCCTGCAGAACGAGATCAGCAAGGTCCGTGAGATGATCGAGCTGCCGCTGAAGCATCCGGAGCTGTTCGACCGGCTCGGGATTGACCCCCCTAAAGGAGTACTTTTACACGGTCCGCCAGGGACTGGTAAAACTTTGATTGCAAAAGCGGTCGCAAATGAGTCAGGTGCAAACTTTTACACGATTAATGGGCCTGAAATTATGTCTAAATTTTATGGCCAATCGGAAGAAAATCTTCGTAAAGTATTCGAAGAAGCTCAAAAAAATGCGCCTTCTATCATTTTTTTGGACGAGATAGATGCCATCGCGCCGAAGCGCAGCGAGGTCCACGGCGAGGTCGAACGCCGCGTCGTCTCACAACTGCTTACATTGATGGATGGCTTGAAGGGACGCGGGAAGCTCATCGTCATCGGCGCGACGAACATACCCGATGTCATCGACCCCGCGTTGCGCCGTCCCGGACGGTTCGACCGAGAGATCCGCATCGACGTCCCCGACCGCAACGGCCGACGGGAGATTTTGCAGATTCATACACGCGGTATGCCGGTGGCGCCGAACCTGTCGGAGCTGTTCCCTGGCGCGGCATTGACTTCCGAGAAGGTCCAAGAGATCCTGCGTCAGGCGATCAAGAAGGTGCATATCTCGGACCTGTTGCGGACCGTGGTGAAGACGAAGAACCGCAGCAAGCGCTCCGCGGTTGTTAGCGATTACCTCTCTGTGGTGTTTACCTCGGTGAAGAATGATCTGCCGCAGGCGTTGTTCGACCGGATGGTGAAGGTCCTGGCGGATGAGATCACGAACATCCTACCCCTTGACCTTGAGGACGCGGAACTGGACACGCACAGCGACCAGCAGATCAACGAGCGGCTGACGAGCATCCGGGAGAACCCGGAGGAGTTCATCCGCAAGATCGCCAAGGAGATCATGCTGAACGACATCGCGGACATCACGTATGGGTTCGTCGGCGCGGATCTGGCGGCGCTGGCGCGTGAGGCGGCGATGAACGCCCTGCGACGGTACCTGCCTGAGATCGATCTGGAGCGCCCCATCCCGATCGAGCTGATGGAGAAGATGGAGGTGACCTTGGATGATTTCAAGGCGGCGCACCGGGGCATCGAGCCGTCTGCCTTGCGTGAGTTCTTCGTGGAGATCCCCAAGATCAGCTGGGATCAGATCGGCGGTCTGGAGGATGTGAAGCAGAGCTTGCGGGAGACTGTGGAGTGGCCGCTGTCGCAGCCCGAGGTGTTCCATCGGATGGGCATCCACGCACCGCGTGGCATCCTTTTGTACGGTCCACCGGGGACCGGGAAGACGTTATTGGCGAAGGCCGTGGCGCATGAGTCCAAGGCGAACTTCATCTCCATCAAGGGGCCCGAGGTGTTGAGCAAGTGGGTCGGGGAGAGCGAGAAGGCGGTCCGTGAGCTGTTCAAGAAGGCGCGGCAGGTCGCGCCGACGATCGTATTCCTGGATGAGATCGACTCGATTGCACCGCGTCGTGGCGCCTTCGAAGGCTCGCATGTGACCGAGAGCGTGGTGAACCAGCTGTTGACGAGCATCGACGGGTTGGAGAGCATGGAAGGCGTCGTCGTCATCGGGGCGACGAACCGACCTGACATCATCGACCCAGGGTTGCTGCGTCCGGGGCGGTTCGACCGGTTGATCTTGACGCCGGCGCCGGATAAGGATGCGCGGCTGGAGATCTTCAAGATCCATACGAAGGGGATGCCGCTGACCAAGGACGTGTCGCTGGAGGAGCTGGCGGAGAAGACCGCTGGGTTCAGCGGCGCGGACATCGAGGGTGTCGTGCGTGAGGCCGCGATGCTGGCGTTGCGCAAGGACATCAAGGCAAAGGAGGTCAAGCGGTCGAACTTCGAGCAGGCGCTCTCCGAGGCGCGCGGCAGCATCACTGATGATGTGATGAAGTATTACGGGCGGTTCAAAGAGGATCTCAGCAACGTGGCGAAGCGGGAGCGCAAGGAGCGCGACATCCAGTACCTCTAATAATGGGGAGTGCTTCCCATTTTTTCTTTCTTTTTTGTCTGCCAAAAAGGATAAAAGTGGACTGGCTATTCTCTCTTTTGACCTGTTCGGATAATTTGAGGGATGATACTATGAGAATCTTGGAGAGTGACTTGAGAGGAAAGACCGTGATGAGCGAAGAGGGTCTCTATCTGGGGATCCTACGGAATTCCCTGGTTGATGAGAAGACCGGGGAGTTGCTCAGCATCCTGGTGGAGCCGTCCGAGGACATCGACCCGCGCCTGTATCATTTGGATGAGATTGGGCACCTGGTGTTCCCGTTCGACACGATCCGATCCGTTAAGGACGTCGTCATCGTCGGTAGCTAAACGACACGGTCGGCGTTCTCTTTTCCCCATTTTTTTCTACTCCCTTCGCCTCTCCTGTCAGGGATGATTTGTCATGCTATAGCAAGGGAGGAAACCGGACTCTAGGGGGACCCCTTCATTTCCACTGGAACTCGGTTGTTTGAAGTATCCCGTTTCTAAGAAAAAAACATAGACGAAGTATCCCGGTGACTGTATACGGTCCGTCGTATTTGAATATTGCGAAATTTAAAAAAATATTTTTAAAAAAATAAAAAAATAAAGCCGGAAGCCATATGGTTTCCACTCGAAATCATCCCCCCTCCCACCCGGTATCACGCCAGAAGAAAACCAGGAGAAAAATCACTTCGCAACATTGAAATATGCTGAGACCATTCCCAGCCCCCTTCGGGGAGCGGTGAAGGAATGAGTAAACCAGCGTCAACCAAGGACATTTTTGACCAGTACCTCAACAACGAAACCCTGTTCCTGAACCGCGAAGTCATGCGGTCCTCCTACATACCCGACAACCTCCCCCACCGCACCAAAGAGATCGACAGCCTCGCCAACATCCTCACCCCCGCCCTCAAAGGCGAAGCCCCCTCCAACGTCTTCATCTACGGCAAAACCGGCACCGGCAAGACCGCCGTCGTCAAACACCTCGGCAAAGAACTGCGGAAAAAAGGCGACCAGCTCGGCACCAACATCAACTTCATCTACCTCAACTGTGCCATCATCGACACCCACTACCGCCTCCTCCAAAACATCGCCAACCAATTCATGAGCGAATGGAACGACCACGTCCCTTTCACCGGCTGGCCCACCGACGAAGTTTACACCAAACTCAAAACCATGATCGACAAGGAAAAAAGCGTCATCATCATCGTCCTCGACGAGGTCGACAAACTCCAAGGCGACGACGCCCTCTACAACCTCACCAGGATCAACACCGAGCTGCAGAACGCCCGCATCAGCATCATCGGCATCAGCAACGACCTCAAATTCACCGAGCTCCTCGACCCCCGCGTCCGCTCCAGCCTCGGCGAAGAAAGCATGATCTTCTCCCCCTACGACGCCACCCAGCTCAAAGACATCCTCGACGACCGCGCCAAGACCGCCCTCAAAAAAGGCGCAGTCGACGACGACGTCATCCCCTTCTGCGCCGCCCTCAGCGCCCAGGAACACGGCGACGCACGAAGAGCCTTGGACCTCCTCAGGGTCGCCACCGAGCTCGCCGAACGCAACCGGGCGCCCCGTGTCACCAGGAACAACGTCAAACAAGCCCAAGAAAAGATCGAACTCGACCGCATCACCGAAGTCGTCCGCACGCTCCCCAACCAATCCAAACTCGTCCTCTACGCCATCCTCCTCCTCGACAAGCAGAACAAAAAAGCAGGCACCAACCAAGCCCTCACCACCGGGCAGGTCTACGACCTCTACCACGAACTCTGCAAAAAAACCCGCTACAACTGCCTCACCCAACGCCGCACCACCGACCTGATCGCCGAACTCGACATGCTCGGCGTCGTCACCTCCCGCGTCATCTCCAAAGGACGGCACGGCCGCACCACCGAGATCCAAATCGCCTCCACTAACAAAGACCTCCAAGAAGTCCTCAACGAAGACGACGTCTTCAAAGAGCTCTCCACCTACAAGATGAAAGAGCAATCCCGGCTCACTATCGAACAATCCAAATAACCACCCCCCAACAGACCACGAAGCCAGGCCAGCGACCTATGAAGACCGCAGTCCATCCCACCCCAGCCGAGGCCCTCCGCTTCATCACCGACCACCATGCCACCCGACCAGAAAAAACCATCCTCCTCCTTCTTGGAGACTGCCTCGTCGACTACCACGGCCGCGCCCGCTCGCTCCTCGACTGGGGCGAACGCCTCATCCTCATCAAACAGGACGGCACCGTCCTCGTTCACCAGCCCATCCAACGTGAGCCTGTCAACTGGCAGCCCGCCGGCAGCATCACCCAATTCACGGTCCGCCGCAACCAACTCATCCTCAACTGCCACCACACCAAACCCGCGGAGAAAATGAAGGTCACCTTCCGCGCCCTCCAGATCGTCATTGCCACCTCCCTTCAGGATCATGCTCGCCTCGTCATCGCTGGCATGGAGGCCGACGTCGTCAACGACATTCTCAAAGACCCCGCCCTCATCGAAGACGGCCTCCGGATCGTCAAACGGGAGAAGCCCGTCCGCACCGGCTCCATTGACCTCTACGGCTACGACAAGGACCACGTCCCCGTCGTCATCGAAGTGAAACGCAGCCTCGCCACCATCAGTGCCGCCCACCAGCTCCGCATGTACGTCACCGACATCAAAAAAGACCGAAAAGAACCCGTCGTCCGCGGCATCCTCTGCGCTCCCCGCGTCCCCGGCATGGTCAGAAAACTCCTCGAAGAGCACGGCCTCGAATGGAAAGAGGTCGAACGTCGCATCGTCCTCCCCGACGACCACCAGCGCACCCTCCACGACTTCCAAAAAACCGCCGAAGCACTGCTTATAACAGGGGCAAATCCCCAGTCACCTGATCAATAAGCGTATTCGGCGCAGGCCCAAGACCCAAGACCGTCTCCGTCCCCGGCGGGATCTCCGTCAACCCCGCATCCGCGATAATCACCGTCGCAATCCCGAGGTCCTCCGCCTTCATCTTCAAAGAATAGAAATCCTCAAGAGTCGGGACCTTGACGACCACCTTCTTTGCGCCTTCCGCATCCCAGCGGGAGAACCACGCCGCATGATGCTTCTTCGTCGACAAGGCGCATTCTACGGCCGCATGCGCGACCTGAACCGACAGCTTCCCCGGGGACAGCTTCAGGTCCTTGCGGGTGACGACCACGAGCTTGTACTCGAATTCAAGGGGCGCGATCTTTATCATAGGACGGCATCTCACGGCGGGTCTCCATCCGCCATTTCTCCCCTAACGCATAGGCTTTGGAAAGATCATAGATCCCTTTTACCACTAACGATGATTGATTTTTATGGACATGTTTCATCGGCACCCCAAGGAACCGACTCCCGTCCTTCACAATCAGGACATCCTCCATGAACGAGACGCTCTCCCCGAGCCGCGTCCCAGAAGAATCGTAGACGAATTTACAAAGCATCTCCGGGTCGCCCGACAGCCCATTCTTCCGCCTTCCAAAGAAGAAGAGAGAACCAGAAAACAAGCGGCTCGGGTCACCGAAGGTCATGTGTCCTTCTGAATTACCGTTTTTATTATAAAGCTTTGGATAATTCTTTGCCATAAAATGGATCGATACGACCTGCTTATCGTCGGCGGCGGCCCCATCGGCTGCGCGGTTGGCCGCTGGGTGGCCGAGGCCGGCTACTCCGTCGGGATATTCGAGGAACATAATGAGGTTGGTCGTCCGCTCCATTGCGCTGGATTGGTTACTGACCGTGCCTTTTCAATCCCCCGGCTTCCTCAAGAGTCCATCGTCTCGAATACGATCACAGGCGCTCAAATCCATTCCCCGGATGAGGTCATCGAGCGCATCGGGGGCGACCGAGTTCATGCGCTTGTTATCGACCGCGTACGCTACGACCAGGCGCTAGGCCGGCTAGCCATCGATGCCGGAGCCACGCTTTTGACCGGTGAAAAAGTGAGAAAAGTGCATCAGGATGCCAGCGGCGTAATCATGAAGAGTGCTCACGGATCGTTTTCCGGGAAGATTCTCGTCGGTGCGGATGGTGCCCTATCATCCGTCCGCGCTTGTTTGAACTTTCCTCAGCCCACCGAAATGCTTGAGGGAATCGGAGGAGAAATCGAGAATGTGGATTTAGATCCGAAAACGACGCTGATTTTCACCGGCTCGCGGGTTGCCCCTGGTTTTTTCGCCTGGGTCATCCCTATGAATGAGAAGGGGACCTGTGCGCGGATCGGGTTGTGCAAAACCAAGCACTCGTCACCGTCGATGCGGGAGTGCTTCGAGTCGCTGCTGCGCCGCCCTCCAGTTGCAGATGGTTCTCTAACCTGCCGGTACGGTGGCCTAGTGCCTTTGGGGCCAGTCATGCCTTCGGTTCAAGGCCGTGTCTTACTCGTCGGGGATGCCGCGGCGCAGGTGAAGCCGACGTCCGGCGGCGGCATCGTCACCGGCTTGTTGTGCGCGCGACAATGTGCGCGAACCATCACGGAGGCGTTTGAGGCCTCGGTGTTTTCCGTACACGATCTTCAGCGGTATCAGCTGCGGTGGAAGCGGGTGGTCGGCCGTGAGCTGTCGTGGGGGATGGCATTTCGGCGGTATTACCGCTCAATGAGTGATCCAGTGTTAGAATCGTGGTTGCGTGAGCTGCGGCGGCCGCGGGTGCGGGCGGCGATCGATCGCTATGGGGATATTGATTATCCGTCGCGGTTGGTGCTGCCGGTGTTGGCGGCGGCGCCGGGGCTGGCGGTGCGTCTGCCGGACGTGTTGCGGGCTTATCGGCGGCGGGATGAGGGCGGTGGCGGGGGCACATAAAAGTCTTCCGCGTCTTCGCTGCCGGTGGGTTCTTCTGGTTCCTCTCCTTTTTTCTTGGGTTTGGTTTTACGTTGTTTGGGGAGGCCAGGGGAGCGTTTCCGTCGTTTGCGGATGAGGAGGATGACGATGAGGAGGATGACGATGAGGACGATGACGAGGATGAGGGGGAGGAAGAGGGCCAGGACGTAGAAGGTGGAGACGGCGAGGGTGCAGGTGACGGGGGTGGTGAGGATGGTGCTGGTGTCGTTGAAGAGGAATTCGATGTAGGCTCTGCCGTCGCTGGTGTTGCCTTGTGCGTAGGGCTGTCCTTGGGTGGTGACGGCGGCGAGGGTCTGGCCTGAGGGGAAGATGAGGCGGTAGGTGGTGGTGGTGTTGGCGATGTGGGGGAGGGTGAAGTGGAGGGGTGCGATGGTGAAGGTGGCGGGGGAGAGGCTGAGGCTGGCGGCGAGGGTGGCGTCGTCGTCGGCGTAGGCGTCGATGGTGATGGGGGCGAGGTTGTCCATGGTGGCGATGTCGCCATTCCATTGGAGGCTGGTGGTGTAGGTTTTAGTGTTGGTGAGGGCTTTGATGGTGCGGCCGTTGTAGATGGTGGTGAGGCGTTGTTCGAAGAGGGTTCGTTGGGTGTCGAGGATCGTGGTCTGGTCATTTTGGGTGAGGAGGCCTTCTTCGGTGCAGAGGCGGTAGGCGTCGGCGTTGAGGAACGGGAGGGTCATGGTGGTGGGGAGGTGGATCTCTGGGGGCGTGCGGATGACGTTGAGGGCGTCGTGTTGGGTAAGGGTGGTGGTTGTGGTGAGTTCGGTTTTGCCGGTGAAGAGGCCGATGAGGTTGAGGTCCATCTTGGAGATGTCGATGGTGATGGTGGTGGTGTGTTTTTCTGTGGTGTAGGGGGGCTGGGGTTGGAGGTCAGAGTGGAGGGTGCCGGTGGTGTTGGTGGTTTGGTTCCAGGTGATGGTGTGTTGGTTGTTGAGGGTGATGTTTTGGGGGAGAGTGAGGGTGACGGTGGTGGGGAGGCCGAGGAGCGTGTTCTTGGTGTCGATGTTGAGGCTGGTGGGGGTGAGGGTGGCGTTGGCGCCTGCGTTGATGAGGCCGAAGTAGGCTCTGGCCGTGAGGTTGTCGATGGTGAGGCGGATGTGTGGGTCGTGGTATTGGGCGGTGAGGGGTGGGGTGGTGTCCATGTGGGTGGTGTTGAACGGTGGGGTGGGGTTGGTGGTGGTGTTGTCCCAGGTGAAGGTGAAGGTGAGGGGTTGGTTGAGGGTGGTGTTTTGGAGGAGGGGTTGGAGGCGGTCGATGAGGGGTTGGATGGTGTGGGTGTGGATGGCGTCGAGGGTGAGGAGGCCGTCGGTGATGAGGAGCCGGAGGGCGTCCGATGGGAGGGTGGTGCCGGTGGTGAAGGCGGGGAGGACGTGGTATGCGGTGAGGTCAAGGGTGTGGAGTTGGATGTTGGCGGTGAGAGAGATGGTGGCGGGGGTTCGGGTGTCGATGGCGAGGTCCAGGGTGATGCGTTCTGGTTGGTTGGGTGGGGTGGTGGGGTGGGTGGCGTGGAGGGTGAGGCTGGCGGGGACTGCTGGTGTGGTGCCGGTGGTGTTGTTGGCGATCCAGGTGACTTGGCGGTTATCCGGGGAGAGACGGGTGGTGGTGGCGGTGGTGAGGGTGAGGGCTGGGGGGATGGTGAAGAGGTAGGTGCTGTTCCAGCCTGGGGTGCTGGTGAGGGTGTAGTGGTATGTGATGTCGGTGCCGCTGTCGAGGAGGCCTGTGATCAGGGTGGTGATGTTGGTGATGGTGGTGTCGAAGTATTGGGTGGTGAGGGTGATGGTGAGGTCGTCGGTGAAGTAGGGGGTGGCGTAGACGGGGCGGCCTTCGGGGGTGATCAAGGCGTTGGGGAAGGTGTGTTGGAGTTGGGTGGTGAGGCTGTCGTGGAGTCTGAGTTTGATGGCGCCGAGGTCGTCGGGGTTGGTGAGGTGGTCGATGTCGGTTTGGGTGTAGGTGGTGCCGAAGATGTTGTCGATGCGATGGACGAGCATAGCGGCGGTGACGTGGAGGCTCGTGGCGTTTTGGTACGCGGCGGTGATGGTGGCGTCGACGAGGCTAGTGGGGGTGTCGGCGGTGGTGATTGGATTAGGGAGGAGGAGAAGGAGGGTGAGGCTTAGGACGATAACCGATAGGGTGTACTTTCGCATCGCATCCACTCAGGGCAAATTAACCGGTCTCCCTTTTAAAAACTTTGCTTACCCGAGGAGTTTGTGGAGCAGGGGGAAAGCGTCGGGGAAACGGTTGAGGAGCCAGTGGAGGATTGGGAAGCGTGGTGGTTCATAGGGCATTTTGATGGTGAGGGTGGCCCAGTCGGTCTCCCAGAGGTATTGGTCCCGTGCCTTGGCTTTGACGGTGTAGGTGCCGCGCTTGTGCCAGGTGTGGGATTGGATGATGCTCTGACCGGAGGGTGTGGGGCCGGTCCAGTTGGTGGTGGTACCGTCGCCCCAGTCCACGTAGTAGCTGAGGGTGTCGTTGTCCAGGTCGGTGGCGGTGATAGTGTATTCGTAGGTCCGGCGAACGTGGCCGTTCTCGGTGCCGGTGATGGTCGGGACGGTTGGTTGGGTGTCGTTAATTGATCCGAGTGCATATAGTAGCGAGTGGCTTGGATTGGAACCTGAGGGTTCGAAACGACCAGAAATATAAATAGTACCATCAGCAGCGATAACTGGTGAGGATTCGATTCCTAGATTAGCGACAGGAAACGTCCAACG
The DNA here is from genome assembly GCA_963769885.1 of Methanobacteriota archaeon. Classification (GTDB taxonomy): domain Archaea; phylum Thermoplasmatota; class E2; order DHVEG-1; family DHVEG-1; genus CAIRCU01. The sequence continues at coordinate 254,841 of CAVYNH010000006.1, read as the reverse complement.
GAGGCTACCATTTTTATTGAAGGCATAGAGGTTACCATCACCTGAGGAGCAGTAGATGTTCCCGTGGGAGTCAATGGCCGATGAGGACATGATGTCTCCTCTGGTTTTAAATGACCAGTTGATGGTTCCATTCGGAGCGATGCTATAAAGTAGATGATTGTCTTGGTCGCCAACGTAGATGGTGCCATCTTCTGCGATTGCCGGGGTCGAGCCACCAATCCAGCCGGTGTATACCTTCCATTTGAGAGTCCCATTTGGAGCAAGGGCATGTAGATAGCCTCCGGTGCTTCCAACGTAAATTGTTCCGTCATCGGCGATGGAGGCAGAGGCGACGCCCAATTGCCCGCCACCATAGAACTTCCATCGCAAAGTACCATTCGAGTAGAGGGCGTAGAGATACCCATCATTGGAGCCAATGTAGATGGTTCCGTCATCGCCAATCGCTGGATCATTGTAGATGTAGGATTGAGCAGAGAAGGACCATTTGATGGTCCCGTTTGGATAGAATGCGACCAGTCTGCTGCCTATGACTGAGGCACAATAAATGATTCCATTGGTATCAATGACAGGGGATGAACACGCCCATCCTTGTCCAACTGAAACCCACCACTTGATTGTACCATTAGGGAAGATCGCATAAAGTCGACCGGAATCAGAACCAACATATATAATGCCATTTTCACCGATTGCCGGTGAGGATTGAACACTGCCTATAGGCAATCTCCATTTTTCTGTCCCATTCGAATATAGCGCATAGAAATAATCTTCATTCGTTGATCCAACATAAAGAGTGCCATTTTTATCAAGAGCTGGAGAGCATCTTGTAATGCCCCAATTCAATTGAAAATGCCATTTTTCAACACGCCAATTACCAGCGGGGGCATACGGGCTTCTCCCTGTATGCTTGACATCGTGGCAGTACATAGGCCACGCAGAATCCAAGAGGCCACCACTTTCATTTTTTAATACCTTTGGCTCAGCCAAACCAGAGAACGTAATCGGATCCAAAACAATCATGATGATGCAAAGGGCGACGATCCTCCACAGATGAATCCGCAATTCCTTGAAACTACCCATGCCAGAGCCCCGTAGACCTATTGCACGACTCCCTATTTAATACTAAGGACGAAAACCCCAAGTTCCTCCTTCTTTCTCATAACGAAACCCTGAAAAGGACGCGAATGTTTACGACTCCCCAGGGCCGGAGTTATGTTCATCCTTGGGGGCACATCCGCGACGTCCATCGCCGCCGAGTTATCCGAACTTTTAAACCAACCGTTGTTGAAAACCACCTTCAAGCGCTTCCCGGACGACGAGTTCTACGTCCGCATCGAAGAACCCATCGAAGGCCAGGACGTCCTCATCGTCCAGACCGCGTACCCCGACTCCAAGATCATCGAGCTGCTCATCATGCAGGACGCCGTCTGCGAGGCCGGCGCCAAGAAAATCAGCGTCATCCTCCCCTACTTCGGCTACAGCCGCCAAGACAAGAAATTCGAGGACGGCGAGGCCATCAGCGCCCGCGCCATGGCCGAGCACATCAGCGTCCACGCCGACGACGTCATCACCGTCGACCCCCACAAGGAACAACTCCTGGACTTCTTCACGACCCCGGCCCGCAGCTGCAGCGCCGTCCCCCAAATCGCGGAATACCTCAAAGGGAAAGACATCGACCTCGTCCTCGCCCCGGACATGGGCGCAAAAGACCGCGCAGAAGAAGCCGCCCGCCTCATGGGCATCCCCAGCGACTACCTCGAAAAGACCCGCATCGACGGCAACACGGTGAAGATACATCCCAAGAGTCTGGACGTCCAGGGCAAGACCGTCGCGATCCTCGACGACATCATCTCCACCGGCGGCACCATGGCCACCTCCATCAAAGAACTCAAACACCAGGGCGCCAAGCACGTCTACGTCGCCTGCACCCACGGCCTCTTCGCCGGACAAGCCAAGGAGAAGCTCACGGCCGCGGGCGTCAACGAAATCATCGCCACCAACACGATAGAAAGCGAGTTTAGCAAGGTCAGCGTCGCCCCCAGCATCGCCGCACTGCACGTCCACCTCGCCTAAACCACGCTCTTCTCCAGATAGACCAGAGATAAGGTATTTATAAGGCCATGGTTTTACGGTGTATCCAATTCAAGGTGAGACTCCATGCGGAAGCGCGCACAGCAAACCACGCAAACCACGTCCACGCAAACCACCGTCAGCCAGCCAGCGCACCAGGAAACGGCACCAGAGAGACGCCGGTTCTCCTTCGCCAGCATCAAAGCCCGCAAGAACCTCTGGATTAGCGTGACCCTCATCGCCACCTTCTTCCTCGTCCTCTTCTTCAACAGCTACTTCAACATCGTCTCCAACGCCAACATCAACCCCCAGGGGACCGACCTCACCACCAAATACTACCTCTCCGGCCCCGACCCGTACTACAACATGAGACTAGTACAACAGACATCAGCAACCGGCAAATTCCCCTACTACTACACCAATGACCCGCTGCTGAACTACCCGCTCGGCGTCACCGGCGGTCGTGCCCCACTCCTGGTCATGTCCGCCATCAGCTTCAGCAAACTCCTCCTCCCCTTCATGAGCCCCACTGACGCATTAGGCTTCGCCATGCAGTTCGTCCCCGCCCTCTTCGGCGCCCTCCTCGTCTTCCCGGTGTACTATATAGGGAAGATGCTCTTCGGACGCAAAGAAGGCATCATCGCCGCCCTGCTCATCGCCATCATCCCCATCGAGATCAGCTCCGGCCACGGCTCCGCCTTCGCCCTCTTCGACCACGACTCCCTGAACCTCCTGCTGTACGTCCTCACCTTCGCCTTCTTCATCAAAAGCATCAAAGAGACCGACCGCATCCGCTCCATCCTCTACGGCGTCCTCGCAGGCGTCCCGCTCGCCGCCCTCTCCATGGTCTGGACCGAGGCCGAGTTCCTCTACGCGGTCCTCGCCGTCTACATCGTCGTCCAGCTCATCATCGACCTCGTCCTGAAGAAAACCAGCGTCCAGTTCGTCCAAAGCTCTGCATTGATGATGTTCACCGCTGTCCTCGTCTCCTACCCCGTCGTCCGGCTCAGCAGTACCACGCCCCTCGGCCTGTTCACCCTCCCGTTCTTCCTCGCCGCCGGCGTCACCATCTTCGGCCTCGCCTGCCTCGCCTTCAAATGGAAGAACATCCCCTGGATCATCACCATCCCACTCATCGCCATCTTCGGCGGACTCACGGCAGGACTCCTCTACGTCGTTCGGGCATTCCCCTCACAGATCCCCAACTTCCTCGCCCCCCTGGGCCGGATCTCCAACATCCTGTACGGCACCGGAATCTACGGCAACAAAGTCTCCCTGACCATCGCCGAGGCAGGCACCTATAACATCAGCAGGACCGTCATGTCGTACGGTCCCGCGGTCTACTGGCTCGCCTGGTTCGGCTTCATCCTCCTCATCTGGAAGTTCATCCAGCACCGGGACCGCCGTGACTACATGTTTATCCTTACCCTCTTCGTCGTCCAGCTCTGGCTCACCTCCACCGCCGGCCGGTTCCTCAACGACATGGTCCCCGTCATCGCCCTCCTCGCCGGCATGATTATCTGGTTCATCATCGACAAGTTCGACTACAAAAAGATGATCAAGAACATCCAGAACGCCGGCGGTGGTTTCCGCGGGCTACGCCGTGGCGTCAAGATCACCCACATCATCGGGGCCTTCTTCATCGTCTTCGTCATCCTCGTCCCCAACGCCTTCCTCGCCCTCGACGCGGCCGTCCCCTCAGCCATCACCAAGAACGGCACCAGCAACCTTAAAACCGACGTCTTCGGCCAGAACTTCACCGGCGCCTTCGGCTCCAGCTCCTACAAGGAACAATACTGGGTCGGCGCCTACGACTGGCTCCGCCAACAAGACACGAACCTCTCCCCCGCCGACAGGCCCGCGTACATCTCCTGGTGGGACTACGGGTTCTATGAAGTCGCGGTCGGCGGACACCCCACGGTCGCCGACAACTTCCAGGACGGCATCCCCGCCGCGGCCAACTTCCATACCGCCCTCAGCGAAAAAGAAGGCGTCGCCGTCTGGATCACCCGCCTCCTGCTCGCCAACAGCCAGACGCACGGCGGACACCTCACGCAGCCCGTCGTCAACACCCTCAACAAATACCTCAACACGACCGCCAACGGCACCACCACAACCAACGCCAGCAAACTCATCCAATGGGTCCAGGACCCCAAGTCCTCCCCCTCCTACAACGCCCCCATCGGTGCCCAATACGACAAAAACCTCAGTCAACACGTCCGCGTCGGCAGCCAATGGCCCGAGAACGCCGTCTACCTCGACGCCGCCCAGATGCTCAACGACAGCCTCACCGACGACCAGATCACCTGGTTCTACCACGACATCCAGAACAGCACCGGCAAAAGCATCCGCTACTACGGCGTTGAAGGCTACGACGAACAGATCTTCAACATCTTCGCCTTCCTCGCCGACAAAAGCAACACCCTCTACGCCCTCCGCAGCACCGGACACCAGCTCGCCGACCCCGAAGACGCCTTCATACAGGTCAAATACACCGGCTACCAGCTCAACGCCGACAACACCCCCGGCCAAGAACAGACCTGGAGCGCCCAAGAGATCAACAACATGACCTCCCAGGTCCGCAACCGCATCCAGATCACCGGCACCACCACCGTCTACAAACAAGACTACTTCAACACCATGTTCTACAAGACCTACATCGGCATGCCGGCCACCCAGGACGCCCAAGGCAACCTCCAGACCCCCAACCAGCAGCTCCCCACCTACGCCATGCTCCACTTCTCCACCGAGTACGTCTCCCCCTACCCCTACTACGGCGGCGGGAAAAGCGCCGTCGTCATCGCCAAGTACTACGAAGGCGCCTTCCTCAACGGCACTGTCCGCGACGCCACCGGCGCCCCCATGCCCTACGTCCACGTCATCATCCTCGACAACTACGGCTTCCCCCACGACAACGTCTACACCGACCAGAACGGCACCTTCAGCACCCTCGCCCCCGGCGGCAACGTCGCCGTCATCATGACCTACCCCGGCGACGAACTCCTCCTCAACCGCTTCCGACTCAACGACACCAACAACAGCCTCTACAGCCCCATCACCGACGCCGAAGGCATGCGCACCCCCGGCACCAACTACCACCGCAACTACACCATCAACATCAACAACTCCAACCTCACCGGCTACGTCTACACCGACACCAACAACAACGGCAGCTACGACCCCGGCGTCGACACCCCCCTCGCCAACATCACCGTCCACCTCGACGACTTGTTCTTCGGCAGAACCAACGACGCCAGCACCGACGCCAACGGCCGATACCACTTCCCCAGCCTGCCGCCCAGCAAGTACAACATCTCCGCCATCCAAGACGGCTACACCCTCAACACCAGCGCCGTCAACGTCGAACCCGCCACCCGCCAAAGCCCGGCCTTCTGGCATAACGTCTCCAAACCCAAACCCGCAGGCATCAACGGCATCATCTACACCGACAAGAACGACAACAGCCAAGTCGACCTCGGAGAAGCAACCCCCAACGTCAACGTCACCCTCTACTACACCACCCTCAGCGGCGCCCAGGTCCCCTCACGCCACCTCACCACCGACGCCACCGGCCAGTACAGCTTCACCGTACTCGTCCCCGGCAAATACACCATCAACGCATCCCTCCGCAACACCACCACCGGCGCCCTGCAATACGTCAGCGAAGAACCCGTGACCCTCAAAGAGAACGTCACCCTCAAGATGAACATCTCCCTGGAGTACGCCCCCATCACTATCAAAGGCAAAGCCACACACAACGGCACCGGCGTCGGCAGCATCAGCATCAGCTTCACCCCCACCGCCAACGTGGAAAACAACACCGCCGTCCAAAAGACCACGACCTCGGATCAGAACGGCAGCTACACCACCCAGCTCCAGCCCGGCGCCTACAACGTCACCGTCAGGAACCAACAGGGCAGCACGCTCGTCTACACCTACACCAGCAAGCTCGCCATCGCACCCGGCCAGGCACCCGTCACCTACAACATCGCCCTCACGAAGGTCTCCATCACCGTCACCGGCACCACCGCGGACTCCACCCACAACATCAAGAACACCACCATCACCTTCCAGCCAGACGGGTCCGTCAACAACACCGCCATCCGCGCAGTCGCCACCGCCAACGCCACCGGCATCTACCACATCGAGCTCGCCCCCGGCGCCTACAATGTCACCGCGATCTCAACCCTCCGCGAGGGCAACGAGAATATCACCTACCGCAACGCCACCGCCCTCCACCTCGACGTCAAGGCCGACGTCCCCCAGCTGACCTTCAACATCCTGATGGCACGGGTACAATAACCCTACCCCCTGGTGAGGACACCACGCCTCACCCAACATTTTTTATTCCCCTTCACCGTACAGCACACGCCATGCTCACCGACGCTGAAGGAACCACCGCCGTCCACTACGCCCGCCAGATCGTCACCAGCACCGTCGGACACCGCCCACCGACCACCATCACCCTCGGAAAGCACTTCGACGAAAAACACGGCGTCTTCGTCACCCTCCACACCTACCCCGCCCACGACCTCCGCGGCTGCATCGGCATCCCCTACCCCGACCTCACACTCAAAAACGCCCTCGAAGAGGCAGCCCACTCCGTCACCCATGACCCCCGCTTCCCCCCGCTCCGCGCAAACGAACTCGACCATATCATCGTCGAGGTCACCATCCTCTCCAACCCCCGCCCGCTCAAGACCTCCACGCCCCCAGAGATTCCCGCCAAGATCCGCATCGGCCGCGACGGCCTCATCATCGAACAAGGCTTCTACAAAGGACTCCTCCTCCCCCAAGTCCCCGTCGAAGAACACTGGGACATCGAAACCTACCTCGGCTACGCCTGCATGAAGGCAGGCCTCACCGCCGACGCCTGGGTCATGCCGCAGACCAAGATTTACACCTTCACCGGCCAGATCTTCACCGAACAGACTCCCCACGGGACCATCCAGGAGAAGCATCTGAATGGACCTCAGCATTGAAGGCCGCATCCTCCACAACAGCGTCTTCGAACCCATCACTATCGGAATCACCGACGGAAAAATCGCCGCCCTGAAAAAAACCCTCACCGCCGACACCCACCGCGACTTCGGTGCCCTCCTCCTTCTCCCCGGCGGCATCGACACCCACGTCCACTTCCGTGACCCCGGCTTCCCACAAAAAGAAGACTTCCAAACTGGGTCGACCGCGGCCGCATACGGCGGCATCACCACCGTCTTCGACATGCCCAACACCCGCCCCTTCACCTCGACCCTTTCCGCCCTACGGGAGAAACGGCGCCTCGCACAGTCACGCAGCCTCGTCGACTTCGGCCTCTACGCCGCCATCACCGCAGATAACATCCCCCAAATCCCCGCCCTCGCCAGGGAATGCGCGGGCTTCAAGATCTTCCTCGGCAGCAGCACCAACGCTGGCGCACTCCCACAAACAAGGCTCTCAGACGCACTCCAAGCTGTAAAACCAACTCACGCGCGGACCCTGATCCACGCAGAGGACGAATACTGTCTCCAAAAAAATAAAGGTCCCGAAACGAACCTCTCTGACCATAACCGACGACAACCCTCCGAATGCGAAGAAAAAGCAATCAGCCATATCTTGGACACAGAGATTAGCACTCCAATTCACATCTGCCATGTCTCCTCGCGTAAAGGTCTTGAAGCGGTTTCCGCTCATCCCCCCTATGTCAGCGTCGGTGTCACCCCCCACCATCTTTTCGTAGACGCCTCGGTCGATGGGAGGCATCCGACGTGGGATAAGGTCAACCCGCCGTTGAGGACGCCTCCAGACCGGGAGGCTCTTTGGAATGCGACCACCCAAGGCCACATCGACGTCTTCGAATCGGACCATGCGCCGCATACCCTTGAGGAGAAAGACACCGACTTCGAGGCGGCGCCGTCCGGCATGCCTGGAGTCGAGACCATGTATCCGCTGCTTCTCGCCCTGGTCAGCCAGCATCGGCTCAATCTCGGGCTCCTTTTGTCGATGCTCTGTGAACAACCTGCGGACCTCGCAGGATTACAGAAGGGGCGGTTGAAGGTCGGCCGGGATGCGGACATCATCGTGGTCGACCTCAAGGATATCAGAAAGATCAGAGCCGAGCGATTACATTCGCGGTGCGGCTGGAGTGCCTTTGACGGCTGGGCAGCGGTCTTCCCCCAGGCCGTCTTTCTGAGGGGAGAGCAGCTCATCGATAAAGGGGAACTCGTGGCTTCACCTGGTATCGGCATCTGCATCGATAAGAAAGCAACGGGATCTAGAGGCGAGGAGAATGGATGAGGCGATCCGTCAGCTTGCCTTGAAGGTCGTGAATCAGATTACGACGCGGGTCCGTCGTGAGCAGCGGCAGCATTTCTCCCAGTTCGGGAAACAAATCGGGATTGGGTCCGATGGGACGCCGACGACCTACATCGACAAGGCTGCGGAGGATGTGGCGTTGCGGATTCTCCGTAAATCCAAGCATCCCGTTAATCTCTGTAGTGAAGAGGCGGGGGTTGTGGAGATGGGCGGGGAATATACGTTTGTGTTGGATCCGGTGGATGGGACGCGGAACGCGTACCGGGGCATCCCTTTTTTCTCGGTTTCGCTGGCGGTGGGCCGGTCGCGGATCAGCGACTGCTTCTTGGGAGTGGTGAAGAACATCCCGACAGGGGATGTGTTTATGGCGGAGGCGGGGAAGGGGGCGTTTCTGAACGGGGTTCCTATTCGGGCGTGCGATGTCCCGTCGAAGGATATGGTGTCGTCGATTGTGTTGGGGCGGAGTGCGACGGCACAGGCGGCGTTGATTGCCTTGCAGCAGAATCATCGGTCGTTGGGGGCGGCGTCGCTGGAGTTGTGTCTGGTGGCGAGTGGGGCGTTGGATTTTTATCTGGTGGGGCAGCCGCGGATGCGGGTGTGGGATATCGCGGCGGGGACGTTGATTGTGCGTGAGGCTGGGGGGGTGGTGCGGACGGTGACGGGTGAGGAGTTGGATATGGGGTTTTCGGTGGGTGAGCGGTCGAGTGTGGTGGCGGGGTGTTCGGAGTCGGTGGTTCGTGAGTTGGTTCGTGGGGCAAAGGCATAAATAGCGGGGTCTGCCTCCTGGCTGGTGTGTATGGGGCTTGGAGAACGGATTGTGGCGCAGTGTAGGCGTCGTCATCTTCATTTTTCGTTGATTGATCCGGATAAGCAGGCGCCGGAGAAGGCGGGGGAGATTGCGGCGTTTGTGGAGTCGGTGGGGAGTTTTGCGGTGATGGTGGGGGGGTCGACGTTGTCGTCGCAGGCGCAGGTGGATGCGACGGTGCTAGCGATTAAGGAGCGGTGTCGGTTGCCTGTTATTTTGTTTCCTTCTGGTGCGAAGTTTCTGAGTCGGCATGCGGATGCGGTGTTTTTTATGAGTTTGATGAATTCTCGGCGGTTGGAGTTTGTGGTTCGGGAGCATGTGAAGGGCGCGTTGTTTGTGAAGAAGTCGGGGGTGGAGCCGATTTCGATGGGGTATGTGATTGTGGAGCCGGGGATGACGGTGGGTCGGGTGGGTGAGGTTGATCTTGTCAGGAAGGATGATGTGCAGACGGCGGTGGGGTTTGCGTTGGCCGCGCAGTATCTGGGGATGCGGTTGTTTTATTTGGAGGCAGGGTCGGGGGCGACGTTTCCGGTGTCTGATAGGATGATTCAGGCGGTGAAGAAGGAGGCGGAGATTCCGGTGTTGGTCGGTGGGGGGATCCGAGATGCGGGGATGGCGCGGGAGAAGGCCGAGGCTGGGGCTGATATTGTGGTGACGGGGTCTGCGTTGGAGGCGTCGTCGGATTTCCGGCAGCGGCTGCCGCAGATTATCAAAGCGATTTCGGAGGTGTGAAGGCGGTGCGGGTGTTGGTGAGCATCACGGGTGCTTCTGGGAGCATCTATGGGGTGCGGTTGGTCGAAGAGCTCGTTAAGGGTAAGCATGAGGTTTTTTTGATCGTGTCGGAGTCGGCGGGGCCGATCCTGGAGTACGAGACGAAATACACGGTGAGGGCTGTGGAGAGGCTCGTCTCCAAGGTGTATGAGAACGCGGATTTGTGGGCGGGGCCGTCGAGCGGGACGTTCCCGTTGGATGCGATGGTGGTCGCGCCATGCAGTATGAAGACGTTGTCGGCAGTGGCGCACGGGTTCGAGGATACGTTGACGGCGCGGGCGGCGAGCTGCCAGTTGAAGGAGGGAAGGAAGCTTATTCTTGTTATTCGGGAGACGCCGCTGGATCTGCCGGGGATTCGGAATCTGCTGCTCGCGAAGGAGGCGGGGGTGGTGGTCCTGCCGGCGATGCCCGCGTTCTATCACAAACCTAAGTCGGTAAATGACTTGGTTGATTTCGTCGTCGGTAAAATATTGGATTCGCTTCAGATTAAGCATGCGTTATATAAGCCATGGAAATGATTAAGTAAGACTCCGGAATTTCTTTTATCCATAGGACGGTGTGTCTTGTGACGATCAAGGCGTGTCCGCGGTGCGGCAGTCAAGAAATTTTCATGGGCCAGTTGAAGGCCGGCATCATCTATGGGGTGACCTCGTGGAAGATGCAGTGCCGGAACTGCGGGTACCAAGGGCAGCCGCTTCTCTTTGATACCGAGGGGGAGTACGAGAAGTTCTTGGAGGGTCTCCGGCAGTCCCGCTCAGCCCCGATCCCGGAGACGGAGGAGGAGAAACCAGATGCGAGGGTGGTCGACCTGTTGGAGCATACAAAGGAGCCGGCGGAGACGCTGGAGCCGAAGCCTCGGAGCTGGCGGGCGGAGATTATCGTGTCCCTTATCGTCGCGGCGATCATGACCGTGGTAGAGGTCCCCTGGTTCGTGCAGAACTTGGGGTCCATCGCGCTCATCTACGTCTTCGTGTTCATGGTGGCGGCGACGGTCATCATGCTCGTCGTCATCATCGTCCTGGAGTACTTCTACCACGTCATCGCGCGTGCCTCGACGAAAAAACAGGAATAAGAGATTTTATTTTTTGCAGAGCTTGATGAAATTCTGGAAGATCTGTTCACCGTACTCGGTGTGTTCGACCTCGGGGTGGAACTGCAGGCCGTAGAACGGTTTCTCCTTGTGGCGCATCGCTTGGATCTTGCAAGTCTCGCTTTCGGCGAGGCGGGTGAAGCAGGCGGGCATCCTGGTGACCTCGTCGTTGTGGGATTCCCAGACGATGGATTTCCGAGGCACGCCGGCGAACAAGTGGTCATCTTTGATGATGGTGAGTTCGATTTTGCCGAACTCCGGGACGACGGAGGGCTTGACCTCGCCGCCATAGAAGCGGGCCATGAACTGATGCCCCGCGCAAATCCCTAAGATTGGGAATTTGGCTTTTTCGAGGTATTCGGCGCAGTTGCCGAGCGGGCTGTCGAGGCCGATGCGGGGCGCGCCGCCAGATAGAACCAAGCCATGAATCCCGTCTTTTTGGAGTTCAGCATAAGGGGTGGTGTTTGGGACGATCTTGGTGTCGACCTCGAGGTCGCGGAGCGTCCGCCACTCACGGTGCGTCCATTGGCCTCCGTTGTCGATGACATAGATCTTCATTCCCACTCCACGGTCCCCGGCGGCTTGTTGGTGATGTCGTAGACGATCCGGTTGACCTTGGCGCCCATGGTGTTCGTGATCTTCCGTGAGATCCGGTCGAGGACCTCATGGGGCATGTCGCTGTAGGCCGCGGTCATGGCGTCAATGCTCTGGACGCTGCGGACCGCGATGGTGTAGCCGTAGGCGCGCTTGTCGCCGTGCACGCCCACCGTCTTAATCGGGATGAGGACGGCGAAGTACTGCCAGGGCATCTCCATCTGGCCTTGAGCGACCGCGGTCTCGATCTCTTTTTCGACGATGTCGCAGGCTTCTCTGACGATGTCGGCGCGTTCCTTGGTCGCGGCGCCGATGATGCGGATGGCGAGGCCGGGCCCAGGGAACGGCTGTCGTTCAGCGACCGGGACGTTGAGGACTCGGGCGACCTTGCGGACCTCGTCCTTATACAAATCGCGGAGGGGTTCGACCAGCGTCAGATGCATCTTTTTTGGGAGGCCGCCCACGTTGTGGTGGCTCTTGATGGTATCACGGAGGGCGCCGCCGGACTCGATCCAGTCCGGGGCGATGGTCCCCTGGACGAGGTAGGTGACGTGTTCTTGCTTGGCGACGCGTTCGAAGATATGGATGAACTTCTCCCCAATGATCTTGCGTTTCCTCTCCGGGTCCTCGACGTCGGCGAGGGCCTTGTAGTATTCGTCGCTGGCGTCCACGAACCGGGTGTTGAGCCCCATAGCCTTCATCATGTCAACGACGAACTTGGACTCGTCCTTGCGCATGTACCCGGTGTCGACGTGGACGGCGATGAGGTCTTTGCTGATGGCCTTGTGGACGAGCGCGGCGCAGACGGTGCTGTCGACGCCGCCGGAGAACGCGATGAGGGCCTTGCCGTGAATCTTGGTTTTGAGGTCCTCGACGGCAGTCTGGATGAACTTCTCAGGGTTGAACATCAGGCACCACGGTTGGAGGCGATGATCTCTGTCTTCATCTTCTCTCGGTAATCGTTGAGTTTTTTCTGCAGCGTCTTATTGGTCATCGCGAGGATTTCGATGGCGAGGAGGGCGGCGTTGTCGCCGCGGTCCAGGCCGACGGCCGCGACGGGGACGCCGGGCGGCATCTGGATGATGGAAAGGATCGCGTCGAGGTTGACCTTGCCGCTGACCGGGATGCCGATGACCGGCTTGGTGGTGTGCGCGGCGATGATTCCAGGGAGCGCGGCGGCGAGCCCGGCGACGCCGATGAACAAATCAGCATCACTATGGGTGACGATCTTCTGGACGTACTCAGGGGTGCGATGCGCGGAGGCGACCGTGGTCTCATACGCGACCTTGAAGTCGGACAGGAGCTTCTGCGCCTTCTCGGCCACGGGCATATCAGACTTCGACCCCAGGATAATATGGACTTTCATACTCGTGTCATGGGACATCTTATTTCCGTATAAATAGTTTGAACCCCCGAGTTCCAACAGAAGGGAAGCCCCTCCGCGGTTGATCAGCGTAAATATATTATAGGGTCATTTCATGTAGGCAATCTCACAAGCCTTGGGGCAATTCATGAAACTCGTCATAAGCGAAAAGCAGATCGCCGCACGGCGCATCGCCTACATCCTCTCCGGAGGAAAGGTCAAAAGCACGCACCACGGCAGAATCCCGGTTTACGAGTTCACGCGCCATGACGAGCCTTGGGCCGTCATCGGCCTCAAAGGCCACATCATCTCGCTAGATTACCCTGCGGGCTTCAACCAATGGACCAAGATCGAACCTAGCGAGCTCATCACCGTCGACCCCTGCAAGACCGTCACCGAGAAGGAGATCGCCTCCGCGCTCAAAACATTGGTGAAGGAGGCGCCCTCGATCATCGTCGCGACCGACTTCGACCGCGAAGGCGAGCTCATCGGCATGGAGGTCGTCAACCTCCTCCGCGAGTACAACCCCAACATCTCTGAGGTGAAGCGCGCGCGGTTCAGCGCCATCACACCCTTCGAGATCAACACCGCGTTCGACAACCTCACCGACGTCGACTGCAACCTCTCCAACGCCGGCGAGGCCCGACAAGTCATCGACCTGGTCTGGGGCGCGGTCCTCACCCGGTTCATGTCCCTGACCTCCCGGCGCCTCGGCAAGGACTTCCTCTCCATCGGCCGCGTCCAGTCGCCCACGCTCGCGTTGCTCGTAGAGCGGGAGAAAGAGATCAAGGAGTTCAAACCCAAGCCGTACTGGCAGCTCATCGCCAAGCTGCACGACGAGAAACCCTTCGAAGCCTTGCACGAGACCGAGATCTTCTGGGATCACCCACAAATAACCGAAGTCTACGACAAGATAAAAGACGCCAAAACCGCCACCGTCACAACCTTGGACATCAAAACCCACAACGAGCTTCCCCCCTCTCCTTTCAACACGACCTCCTTCCTCCAAGCAGCTTCGTATCTCGGTTTTCCCGCCGCCAAAGCCATGTCGGTAGCAGAGGAACTCTACCTCCTAGGATTGACCTCGTACCCACGCACCGACAACACCGTGTATCCACCGTCACTCAACATCAGCGCGATCCTGCAGAAACTCAAGAACTCCGCGTTCTCAAGAGAAGTCAACATCGTGCTGACCAACGGCCGCAACTACCCCACCCGCGGCAAACTCCAAAGCACCGACCACCCCCCCATCCACCCCGTCGACGTCCCCACCGAAAAAAAACTCACCCACGACCAGACACAGATCTACGAACTCATCGTCCGACGCTTCCTCGCCACCCTCGCCAAAGACACCATCAGCGAAACCACCCACGCCAAGATCGACATCCAAGGCCAACCCTTCACCGCCAGCGGCTACCGCCTCATCGAAGCCAACTGGAAAACCATCTACACCTACATCAAAGAAAAACGCAAAGACCTCCCCAAACTCACCCAAGGCGAACACCTCACCGTCACCAAGATCACCATCAAAGAAGACCACACCAAGCCACCCCAGCGCTACAGCCAAGGCTCTCTCATCGCCAAGATGGAACAACTCGCCCTCGGCACCAAATCCACCCGCCACGAGATCCTCAGCAAACTCTACAGCCGCAAATACGTCACCGGCTCCCCGCCTATCCCCACCGCCACCGCCTTCGCCGTCGTCGACGCCCTCACTGACGCCCACGTCACCACCCCCAAGATGACCGCCCAGCTCGAGACCGACATGAACGAGATCGCCGAAGGCCGCAAAACCCTCACCGCCACGGTCCAAGAATCCCGCGAGATGCTCACCAACGTCATGAAAGACCTCGAACCCGAAAAAGAAAAAATCAAAAACAACATCCGCAGCGCCGTCAAAGAGCAAAACACCGTCGGCCCCTGCCCCACCTGCGGCAAAGACCTCGTCGTCCGCATCAGCCGCAACCGCAAACGCTTCGTCGGCTGCACCGGCTACCCCACCTGCACCAAAACCTACTCCCTGCCCCAAAACGGCGGCCTCATCATCACCAAAACCCAATGCGACACCTGCGGCCACCCCATGGTCCGCATCATCCAAAAAGGCAAACGACCATGGGACCTCTGCCTCAACCCCGACTGCCCCAAAAAAAAGAAAAACAACACGCCCCCGGCCACCTCCCAGACGACCCCACCACCGGCGCCACATTATCAACGTATTAATAATACAAACGACTCCAAGGTCAAAGAATAGCACCGCCACCTCATTCTCCCAAGACTCCATAATCTTAAAGAACGCGAAGCCAGGTATCACCAGGTATGGCCGCACACCCGAAAAAAACCTACACGCCCCCGCTCTCCACCCTCGTCCAGACCACCCTCCACGGCCTCAGCCCCATCCAGACCATCATGAAAATGACCGAAGACGACCACCTCACCGCCCTCGGCCTCACACCATCCGAGGTCATCTCCTTCGGCGGCGGCTGGTGCGACCACACCGCCCCGCCACAACTCCAAGACGCCTACCATAACATCATCACCGACGACACCCTCTTCCACCACAGCGGCCGCTACAGCGCCATCAAAGGCAGCCACCACCTCAGACAACAACTCAGCACCTTCGAACACACCATCTACCATGTTCCTGACCTCACCCCCGACCACATCCTCATCGGACAGTCCTCCACCCAACTCTTCCACGACACCCTCCGCACCCTCGCCGACCCCGGCGACACCATCCTCTTCCTCGACCCCGCCTACGCAAACTACTTCAACGCCGTCCACTGCGCCCTCCCCCAAGGAAAATGGGCCTTCCTACCGGCACTCAATTCACATTCCTGGCAATACCTCCCCGACCCCGATCAGACCCTTGCCATCCTTGACCAAATTTTAAAAACAAACCCAAAAGCCAAGGCCCTGGTCGCCACCGTCCCCGACAACCCCACCAGCCAAATCCCCCCAGCCTCCTTCCTCACCAAAGCCGAACAGATCCTCGCAGACCACGACCGATACCTCATCCTCGACTTCGCCTACAAGGCCCTCTGGTTCGGCGACATGCCCCCCTGCTTCTCCTGGTCACCACAAGATCATCCCAAAGTGATCTCCATCCATTCGAATTCCAAGTGGCTCTCCAGCCTCGGACGGCGCCTCGGCTGGGCCGAAGCAGACCCCCGCGTCATTGCCGGCCTGGAGAAAATCAATGAATCCACCTTGCTCTCACCAGACACCATGCACAGTATGGCTACCGCACGCTTCCTCGAAGAGACCCTCGCCGACCACACCCTCAAATCCTATATCGAGTCCACGAGACGACTCTACGAGAAGACCGCAGGCATCCTGCTGAATGCTATGGACCGCCACCTCGGCTGGCCCCGGCTCACTCCCGACGGCGGACTCTATACGTGCTCCCCCATCCCCGGAACGGAAGAGCCGTTCGCCTTCGTCGACCGTCTCCTCCGGGAAAAAGGCGTGCTCGTCATCCCCGGAGCCGGCTTCGGCCCCAGCATGGCGCACGGCATCCGATTCTCCTACGGCCCGCTCTGCCGGACCCCTGAGAAAATCATTGAAGGCATCGAACGCATCGGACAATACATCGGATAAAAAATAGAAAAAAAGAGGAAAAAAGAACGGAATTATTTTATGGCTGCATCGGGGGCGCAACTGGCGGCGGAGCCACAGGTGCGGCCGCATGCAGCGTATCCGGCAGCGAGAAGAACGCGACGATTTGTAAGATATACGCGATGAAGATGATGATGAGCCCTATCCCGAAAACGATGGTTGTCGCAGCTCCAATAAGGTACAGCAAACCAGTGGTATGAAACAGATGGGTTCCGGTGTCGCCGGCGATCTTATTAAAACTTTTCCGCAGGAAAATCGCGGAGACAATTAGGACGATCCAGAGCACCGCGAGGGCGATGAGCAGCGTGCCGATGAACGTTAGAAGCCCTGACGATTGGAGCTGAGTGAAGACCTGCTGGGGCGATGTCAGGTTCTGGAACGTCTGCCAGTTCGTTCCGGCGATCGTGGATAAGAAACTGAAGACGGCGATGATGGCAAAGAGGGCGGCACCTATGATAACGATAATGAAAGAGAACAGGTAGTTGGTAAAGATGTTGTGGTCTTTGAGCTCGTCTGCTAGGTATTTCACGGCGACGAGGACGAGGATAAAGCCTACCAAGGCAAGAAGCCATCCTGCCGCAGGGACTGGCAGTAACAGCATTAGGATGGAACCAATGCCTCCTAAGAGTTTCGCGTTATGCAATTTCGGACTTTCCATGATTTTCCTCACCTGATTTTTTAGCAGAGTAAGAAGTTCATCTTATAAAAAGCTAGCGCCCAAGGAGAAAAAACAGGTGAAACCCGCCGCATTTTCATCCTGAGGAACACTTACATCGCTTTCAATGGTTTACTTTTCGAACCACACAATGATATTCATAGTGCACGTTTTTTCAACACAGTCTTTTTTTCTGCGTAGCCGCTATTTTTTCATTGGCCTAAAATGCTCTGTGCACAGACGAAGCCCCTGCTTCAGGAGGGCGGTGTCGATGCCATACCCGAGGCGTACGTGACCATCTTGAAAGAAATGCTCCCCGGGCGCGAGCAGGACGCCGCAGGAGTCGAGCATCTGCGTGCAGAGCTGCTGAGATGAAATTTTTAGATGGTAACGAGGGAAGCAGATAGTCCCTCCGAAGGGCTCGACCCATTCGAGGAGATCGGGGTTTGTCCTCACCCATTCTCTGACGACATCTAGGTTTTCGTGCGTTCGCTTCCGGAACCGTTCAAGGAGTGCATCCTGGGCTTTTGAGAGGACATAGGCATTGAGCGTTTCCGAGAGCCCAGAGGATGCCCCGGTGGTATGGGATTTGGTCGCCTGGCATTGAAGCGCGACATGTTCCGGGGCGATGATCCATCCCGTCCGCAAGCCGCCAAGCCCAAAAACCTTGCTCATGCTCGAGGTGACCAGGGTGTTCGGCAGGCCGAAGGCCGACGGCTGCGGCGACAGCGCGCCATCCAGGAAGATCTCATCGACGAGGACGAAGAAACCATGGAGGCTGGCGAGGTCGGCGACCCGCTGCAGCGTCGCCCGAGGGAGGAGCACCCCGCTAGGGTTGTGCAGATTCGTCAGGACGATCAGTTTCGTCCGCTTCGAGATCAGCTTTGGCAGGAGATCAAGGTCAAGCTGATATTTAGCTTCGAACCGACGCGGCCAGGGGACGACCCGGGCGCCGAGCGCCTGCGGCGTCAGCCAGAGCGGCCCGTAACAGGGTTGTTCGATGATCACCTCGTCTCCGGGTGAGAGCAGGGAGGAGAAGACAAGGTAGTTGGCCTCGGTGCCCCCGGAGGTCGTCACGATGTTCTCCTGGGCGCAGTGGTATTTCGCGGCGAGGGCCTCGGTCAGCGGCGCGGCGCCGTAGGGGTGGTCAAGGCCGAGGTCGAAGTCCCTGGGGATCGTGAACCCGGTGAGGCTGAGGTACTCCTCATACGAGACGCCGGTGATGTTGCTGAAGCCGAGGGGGTACTTGGTTTTCGGAGCTGAGGTCCGGAGCCATTCAAAGAGGGGGATGCGCGGGCTTCTCACAGGCCTGGGCATCTCGCGGGAGGTTTATAAGGACTGACTCAGATGTATTCGACCAGGCACCAAAAAAGACGGTGCCAGGCCCAAAACCAGAAGCCGCCGTCCCGAGTCATACCGTTCAGCGTTTCTTCTTGGCCTTCTTCACAACGATTTTCTTTTTTGCCCTCACCGTCTTCGCTTTCTTCTTGGCGACGACCTTCGCCTTCTTCTTCGCACCCGGCCGGATTCGCTTCTTGGTTACTTTTGGTTTCGGCTTTGGCTTCGCCTTCGCCCGCACCGGTTTTTTCGTCGGCTTCTTTCTAGTCTTCGGCTTAGGCTTTGGCTTCACCCGAACTGTCTTCGAGGCCTTCTTCTTAGGTGCGGCCTTCAACGCAGCCCGCTTCTTTTTCGTGCGCCTACGGACTGGTTGTCTCTTGGGCGGTGCTTCCTCAGCTTCCTCTGAAGGCTCTCGTGCTGGTTCCGCACGCGGTAGAGGCTCAGCACGGGTACCCGGCGGCGTGATAACAGCGGGCTGTGGTGACGGCGGCAGACCATTCTCGTCCGAGGCGCAGGGAGTCCCGTTCTCAGAGACCGAGATGGTTTTGGTGACGGAAACGACCTTGTCACTGTCGTTAAGCCGCATGATGCGCACGCCTTGGGTGTTGCGCCCCTGCTCTCGGATGTCTTTGACGGGGATGCGGACGGTCATGCCTTGCTCGGTGGTGATGATGAGTTCGTTGTCGTCGGTGACCTGGCTGACGAAGACGACGTTGCCGTTCCGATCGTTGGTGATGATGGTCCGGACGCCGTGGCTCCCGCGATGGGTGAACCGGTACTCGTCGATGGGTGAGCGTTTCCCGAACCCGTTCTCCGTGATCGTGAGCAGGGAGCCGGTCATGTCGGTGACCGTCATGGCGACGACGGAGTCCTTCTTGTCTTTCAAGCGGATGCCGATGACGCCGTAGGTCGCGCGGCCCATCGGCCGGATCTCCTTCTCGCTGAACCGGCAGGCCTGGCCTTTCGCGGTCGCGATCATCACGGTCCTATTGCCATCCGAGAGTTCGATGTTGATGAGCTCGTCGCCCTCCTCGAGGTTGATGGCGCGGATGCCGTTGACGCGGATGTTACTGTACTGGGAGAGCTCGGTTTTTTTGATGGTGCCGCGTTTGGTGGCGAAGATGAGGTAGTGCTTGTCGTCGAACTCATGGATGGGCAGCGCGGTCTCGACCTTCTCTCCTTCTTCGAGGCGGGGGAGGAGGTTGATGATGGCCTTGCCCTTGGCGTGGCGGTCCGCCTCCGGGATCTTGTAGGCCTTGAGCCAGTAGACGCGGCCGTGGTTCGTGAAGAACATGAGGTAGTCGTGGGAGTGGGTGATGAAGCAGTCGACGACGTAGTCCTCCTCCTTGGGCCGGATGCCGATGAGGCCTTTGCCACCGCGGTGCTGGGTGCGGTAGGTTTCGGTGGGGATGCGCTTGATGTAGCCGTCCTTGGTGATGGTGACGACGACCTCCTGCTTGGGGATGAGGTCTTCGATGTCGATGCCGGCCTCGCCCTCGACGATTTGGGTGCGCCGGTCGTCGCCGAACTTCTCCTTGAGTTCGAGGAGCTCGCGTTTAATCTCCGTGAGGATCTTCGCTTTGTCGTGGAGCAGGTCCTCGAGCTGTTCGATGAGGGCCTTGGTCTCGGTATGCTCTTTCTTGAGAGCCTCGATTTCCATGCCGGTGAGTTTCTGTAGCCGCATCTCAAGGATTGCCTTGGCCTGGATCTCCGAGAGTCTGAAGCGGGCCATGAGTTTGGTCTTTGCCTCTTCGGCTTCCTTGCTCTTGCGGATGATGGCGATGACCTCGTCGATGTTCTTGACCGCGATCATGAGGCCTTCGAGGATGTGCATCCGTTCCTTGGCCTTCTTGAGGTCGTAGGTCGTCCGGCGGGTGATGATCTCGATGCGGTACTCGATGAAGTATTGCAGGATTTCTTTGAGGGTGAGGACGCGGGGTTCTCCTTGGACGATGGCGAGGTTGAGGATGCCGAAGGAGGACTGCATCTCGGTGTGCTCGTAGAGCTGGTTGAGGACGACGTCTTCGATGGCGTCGCGTTTCAGCTCGATGACGATGCGCATGCCGTCGCGGTCGCTTTCGTCGCGGAGGTCCGAAATGCCTTCGATTTTCTTTTCTTTGACGAGCTCGGCGATCCGCTGCAGGAGGGTCGCCTTGTTGACCATGTAGGGGAGTTCGTGGACGATGATCTTGTTCTTGGTCTCTCCTTCCTCGATGCTGGTCTTGGCGCGGACGATGACGGGGCCGCGTCCGGTGGAGTAGGCGGAGAGGATGCCGCCGCGGCCGTAGATGATGCCGCCGGTGGGGAAGTCTGGTCCTTTGATGATTTCCATGAGCTCCGTGGTGGAGGTCTCAGGCTGGTCGATGAGGCGGATGGTGCCGTCAACGACCTCGTTGAGGTTGTGGGGTGGAATGTTGGTCGCCATGCCGACAGCGATTCCTGAGGAACCATTTAAAAGCAGGTTTGGAATGACTGCAGGTAGAACTTTCGGCTCTTTTAATGAGCCATCATAGTTGTCACGCCATTCAACAGTTTCTTTATCTATATCTTGTAACATTAGTTTAGTTATTTTTGCAACTTTTGTTTCTGTATATCTCATAGCCGCTGCGCTGTCACCGTCGACCGATCCGAAATTTCCGTGGCCAGAGACAAGCGGATACCTAAGGGAAAAGTCCTGCGCCATGCGAACGAGAGAATCGTAGATGGCCTGGTCGCCGTGGGGGTGGTACTTGCCGAGAACCTCGCCAACCACGCTTGCAGACTTCTTGTACGGCTTTTCGAATGTGAGCCCCATCTCGTTCATCGCGTAGAGGATGCGGCGGTGGACGGGTTTGAGTCCGTCGCGGACGTCGGGGAGGGCGCGGCTCATGATGACGCTCATGGCGTAGTCGATGAAGGCGCGTTTCATCTCCGCGTTGATGTCTTGGTTGAAATCCCTTGCGTCTTGTTGTTCTTCTGGCATGGTGTCTCCTCAAAACTGGTTTAGATGTCTAGGTTGATAACGTCCTTGGCGTGGACTTCGATGAACTCCTTGCGCGGCTCGACCGCCTCACCCATGAGCACGTCAAAGAGGTCTACCGCCGCCATCGCGTCCTCGATGGTGACCTTGAGCATCATGCGCCGCTGGGGGTCCATGGTGGTCTCCCAGAGCTGCTCCGGGTTCATCTCCCCGAGACCCTTGTAGCGTTGGATGTTGACGCCGCTGTCGCCGAGCTTTTTAACGAGCTGATTGCGCTCGCGGTCGTTGTAGGCGTATTCGACGGTCTTCCCTTTCTGGATCTTATATAAGGGGGGCTGGGCGATGTAGAGGTAGCCTTTCTCGATTATAGGGCGCATATAGTTGAAGAAAAAGGTAAGGAGGAGCGTCCTGATGTGTTCGCCGTCGACGTCGGCATCGGTCATCAGGATGATGCGGTGGTAGCGGGCGTTCTCGATGTTGAATTCCTCGCTAATGCCGGTTCCAATTGCGGTGATCATGGCGAGGATCTCCTCATTCTTCAGGATCTTGTCCATACGCGCCTTCTGCACGTTGAGGATCTTGCCGCGCAAGGGGAGGATGGCCTGGAATTCACGGTTTCGCGCTCCCTTAGCGCTGTTATGAACAAAGATGCCGCAAGCCAGGGCGAAGTTGTGAGAATGAGGGACTTCGAGGTCATAGACATCCATTCTTTGTCGTATCGGGATAATATCCACGATTTTATGGTTGAAATTGGCAATCGCTTCTTCCGCCGCTCGGCTGTCTCCATTGAAGAAGCGTTCTATGAAAGTACCTAAATTTGAGGAGTGAATGGTCGTTCTTGTTTTTCCGCAGTTCGTTGTATGATTCCTCGCTGAAAACTCCCTGATTTTCGTAGATCTCTCTAAGGACGCTGGCGGTCTTGTTGAAGTAGGTCTGGTTGTAGGCTATCTTCCGTTTTGCTCTGAATTCTGGGGTCCATTGCTCTTTGGTTTTTTGAGACCGCCATGCGCGAAGCTGATCATCTTGCCATTGTGTTTTAGCAGTGGCAGAGAGGGTTATTCTTGCTTCTGGATGTAAGAGATAGTAGCTCTTCGTTCTTGAAGCTTGTTTTTCCCGATGATCTTGGTCTAGCCAATATTCGCGTTGAGCATGATTGAGTCTTTCAAGACTCCGGCGGCGATACTCTTCATTTGAATGATAAAACTCGAGATATTTCTTTACCATAAATTCTTTATATTCTGGGTTTCCCCATTGTTGCTTTGCTCGTTTGCTGAGCATCGCTCTCATTTTCGGTTCGCTCATCTTCTTACTCATCATCGAACGAAACTCTGCTGATTGTCGAATCTCACGACATTTTGCAATCGTTGTTTGAGTGTGCAGAGTTTCGTGAGCGAAATCGCGGTGTAGCTGTAAGTGATTCTCGGAATCCAAACGGAGGATGTTTGTCGGATTGTTATTCAGCTTATTGAAGTCAATATGATGTTTATGATCTCCAGCGAATTTTGAATACATCCCGTTTCCGATGTTCCATTGATCACTTAATA
Source organism: Methanobacteriota archaeon (assembly GCA_963769885.1). Classification (GTDB taxonomy): domain Archaea; phylum Thermoplasmatota; class E2; order DHVEG-1; family DHVEG-1; genus CAIRCU01. The sequence continues at coordinate 231,746 of CAVYNH010000006.1, read as the reverse complement.
GATGCGTAAATACCCAATAATAATCCCGAGGATCGAACACGAGCTCGTAGCCTTTTATCGTGATGTTTCCTTTGATTACCGAGAGCTTCTTTTGCAGCGGCATCAATGAATCAGTCTTGCTCAATTCTTTTACTCGCCTAAAGGAGCCGTCACGGAGCATGAATAGATGGTCCGGGGTGCATACAATCTCTTCCTTGTTGTCGAGAACGACTTTGATAACATCAGCGTCATACTTAGTGACTCGAGGGTTCTTGATTTCCTCAATACCGATTCGTCCATCCAGTCGAATGGTATAGCAGAAGTTACGCTTACCTTGATTATACTCTTCCACTATCTCTTTAAAAGATAAAGACCGTCCATCGGCCAGCGCAATCTGCGTATCACCAGAGAAGCAGCCGCCTGCGCTGTCTCCCTCGACAAGGTAGAGTTCAGATTTGTCCGGCTCGCGGCTGGAGCAGTCGGCGAGCTTGCCGGGCAGCGAGGTGGACTCAAGGAGGCCCTTGCGGCGGGTCAGTTCTCTGGCTTTCCTGGCTGCGTCCCGGGCTTTGCTGGAGAGGATCGCCTTCTCGAGGATGATGTGGGCGACGGCGGGGTTCTCTTCGAAGAACTCCGAGAGCTTGTCGCCGGTGATGCCCTCGACGATGCCGCGGACTTCGCTGTTGCCCAGCTTCATCTTGGTCTGGCCTTCGAACTGCGGGGTGCTGACCTTGACGCTGATGACGGCGGTGAGTCCTTCGCGGCAGTCCTCGCCGGTGAGGCTGTCGTTGTTGTCGATGAGTTTGTTGGCCTTGGCATAGTCATTGAAGACGCGGGTGAGGGCGCCTTTGAAGCCGACGAGGTGCGTGCCGCCCTCGTAGGTGTTGATATTGTTGGCGAACGAGAAGATGTTCTCGGTGTAACCGTCGGTGTACTGGAGGGCGATCTCGGCCTGTGTGCCGTCGCGCTCGTCCTGGAAGTAGATCGGGTTGGGATGGAGGTTGGTTTTGTTGCGGTTGAGGAAGGTGACGAACTCGCTGACGCCGCCGTTGTAGCAGAAGACCTCGTGTTTCTTGGTCTTCTCGTCGGTGATTGCAATCTGGAGGCCGGCGTTGAGGAAGGCCATCTCTCTTAGTCTGGTGGCGACGGTGTCGTAGTTGAACTCGGTGGTCTCGAAGATAGTGGAGTCGGGGAGGAACCAGACGGTGGTGCCGGTGTCGGTGGCCTTGCCGATGGTCTTGAGGGGGGTGGCGGTGATGCCGTGGTGGTATTTTTGGGTGTATTCTTTGCCGTTGCGGCGGACTTTGACCTCGAGTGAGGTACTGAGGGCGTTGACGACGCTGACGCCGACGCCGTGGAGGCCGCCGCTGACCTTGTAGGCTTTACGGTCGAACTTGCCGCCGCTGTAGAGCATGGTCATGACGAGTTCGACGCCGGGCTTGTGGTATTTTTCGTGCAGGTCGATGGGGATGCCGCGGCCGTTGTCGGCGACGGTGACCGATCCGTCTTTGTTGAGGGTGACGTCGACTTTGGTGCAGAAGCCGGCGAGGGCTTCGTCGACGCTGTTGTCGACGACCTCGTAGATGAGGTGGTGGAGGCCTCGTTCGTCGGTGCTGCCGATGTACATGCCGGGGTTTTTACGGACGCTTTCGAGGCCTTCGAGTACCTGGATTTTGTCGGAGTCATACGAGTGGTCGGGGAGGACTTTTTTTGCCATCATAAGGGGGGACCTCAGGGTGAACGACTATGGAGTATCTGCGATGGTTGTTTTGTAGCTAGGACATCCCATGCTCCCGTCGTGTTTTTCTCGGAGAACTCATATGATTCCATGGCTAATAAAGGTTATGGTTTTTAGGGTGGTTTTTCTCCTGTTTTTTGTGGGTATGTTTATATACTCTGGCGGCGATGCCCACAGTGTTCCCATTGGGGGGTTTGTGATGAATACGATTCTGAGGATTGATAACCGCGGTAGGCTCGTGATTCCGACGGAGTTTCGCGAGGCGTTGCAGTTGAAGGATGGCGATGAATTATTGCTGAGTCTTGACGAGAAGATCAATGCGTTGGTGCTCAGTCCGATCGCTGGTCAGCCGGCGAATTTGATTCGGATCGAGGTGGAGTTTTCGGATGCGCCGGGCAGTCTTGCGAAGGCGGCGAGCGTGATCGCGAAGATGAACCTGGATCTGATTATGACGGAGTCGAAGAGTTTTGCTCGTGGGAAGGCGGCGCGGTGGCATATCATCGCGGACCGGTCGCGCTGTCCGTTCCCGGATGAGGAGATCCGCCGTACGCTGATGCAGTCGGGGCTGGCGACTGAGGTGTCGATCAGTCGGATTTCGCCGGCGCAGCTACCCGTGTAGACCCCCCTGTCTCCTTCGAAGGGTTGAAAAGCCGCGAGATGATATCCTTTTTTGATACGGTGTGGGGAGTGGTTTAGCGTGAGAAGAAGAGCGATTGTTCTATCTCTGGGGCTTATCGGTATCCTGATTATTGGGGCTTCTGGGGCGTTGGGAGCGTCCACGGAGGACGAGGCTCTCGCGAGCCGGTTTGCGCCGGTCCTGTATTTTGAGCAGGGTGAGACGTGTTATCCTGTTGATGTCGCGTATTATGTTCAGCATTCGCAGCTGTACCGGTCGACGGACACGGGGCCGGTGTTGGTGAACGCCTCGCCGTCGCCAGAGTCGCTCGGCTCGTATAACAATTCTGCGCAGAAGTATTTTCTGGATAACCAGCTGGGGACTGTGTCGGACGATGGTATTGTGCAGGCCTATGAGGCCAACCGTGCTTTTCTGGGCTACACTGTCTATGCCCGGGTCGACACCCTTCCGCAGGGGACCGTCATCCAGTACTGGTTCTTCTATGTCTTCAACCCCGGTGAGTTGAATCGCCATGAGGCGGACTGGGAGATGGCACAGGTTGTCGTCCAAAGCGGTGTGCCGTCACAGGTGATGTACAGTCAGCATAATCAGGGTCAGCGGGCGCCGTGGTCATTGGTCGAGCACGAGGGCGACCACATGAAGGTCTACATTGCCCGGGGCAGCCATGCCTCGTATCTGCGGTCGTTCTCCGGGAAGCTGGGGGTCGCGTCTGATTCGGTGGGGGCGAACGGACTGGTGCTGCAGCCTGATGGCTATACGCTCACGGTCTTGGAGAATCAGTCGTGGCTCTCGTATGCTGGGAACTGGGGCTGGATCGGCGGCAACCAATCTGATGCGGTCCAGGCGGCGCTCCTCGGAGAAGCAGGGCCAGAGGGCCCGATGTTCCGTGAGGGCGGGCAGATGTGGCAGGACCCGCTCGCCTGGGGGGCGAATCTGTTGCAGGCGCAGCAGCCGTTGTTCATCGCGGAATGGTTCGTCTATAATTTCTTAATCTTCTTGGTCTTGTTCACGCTCGTCGCCCTGTTGTTCTTGGCTGTTGCTGTCGTGCGGCGCCATCGTCGCACAGGCCTCGGGCCGAGGATTTTCTCCATGCTGTATATCGATGGGGCGAACATACACAGTATCAGTAACATCCTGTGCATCGTTGGTTTGGTGCTCACGGTGCTGGCGGTGTTCTTCCCCTGGTACACGGTCTCGGGTCGATTCTCGGTGGCTGGTCAGGAGATCGTCCTTGATAAGCTGTTGACGATCGATGCGTTCAATGGACTGCAGGCGACCTTCCCGTCGGGGCAGGGGCCGGTGTCGCTGGGTTCGCTGGTCATGCCTTTCGCCTACATCGTGTTGATTGGCACGGTGCTCCTGGTTCTGGGGACGATTGGAATCTCTCGGAGCCGGAAACTCGGCGTGCGGTATGTCGGCCGGGGAATCCGACTGTTGTTCCCGCTCATCCTGATCTTGATCTTTACGGTGGTCCTCGGGCAGCTTGCGGGGCTGGTGCCGGTGACTGTGTCTGAGGCGAAGGCGCCGATGGCACAGACGTTGACTGCGATTTCTCAGGCGCCGTTCCAGGGGTCGATAGCGATGGCCGTGCCGGACGTCCCAGGCAGCACGATGATGGTGTCCTGGCAGATGGGCTGGGGCGTCTACCTGTTGGTTTTCGCGAGTATCATCTTCTTCATCGCCGGGATGGTAGAGATCGCGGTGAAGGACACGTTCTACGAGGAGCATGCTCATCCCTCGTCGCGAGGCCGGGCAGCGGTCCCGACGGAGCCTGAGAAGCCGAAGCCATAGGGGCGACCTGATGTTGATCAACGCGGACCTGCATATCCATTCCCGGTATTCCGCGGCGACGAGCGACTCAATGGATCTGGAGACGTTGTCGCGTGAGGCGCCCCGGAAGGGCATCCAGATGGTGGCGACCGGCGACTGCCTACATGGGGGATGGCTTGAGCAGATTCGGAGCTGCACACGGATTGACGACGGGACGTTCGAGCGGAACGGGACCCGTTTCGTCCTCAGCACAGAAGTCGAGGACATGCACAGGGTTCATCACCTCTTGTATTTCCCCAGTCTCTCCACGGTAGAGACGTTCAAGGAGCGGGTTTCAGGGTTCTCGAAGAATCTGGAGACGGACGGTCGGCCGAACATTGCCCTAGGCGGCACGGAGCTTGCGTTACTCGCCAAGGACGTGGAGGCGCTCATCGGGCCGGCGCATGCCTTCACGCCGTGGACGTCGATGTACGCATACCACGACAGCCTGACGGATTGTTATGGGGACGCTGCGGGGTATGTGTCGTTTGTTGAGTTGGGGTTGAGCGCGGACACGGATTATGCGGACACGATCGATGAGCTGCATCGGCTGACGTTCCTGACGAACTCGGATAGTCATAGTCCTCACCCGGTGCGTCTCGCCCGGGAGTTCACGCGGTTCGAGGTGGGTGAGGCGACGTTTGCGGAGCTGCGCAAGGCGATCCTGCGGACCGGGGGGAATCGTCCGGTGTTGAACGTCGGGCTGCCGCCGCAAGAGGGGAAGTACAACGAGTCCGCGTGCATCTCTTGCTTCACGCACTATTCGCTGGTGGAAGCAGAACGACGGCGGTGGCGCTGCCGCTGCGGGAAGCGGATCAAGAAGGGGGTGCGGGATCGGGTCGCGCAGATTGCGACCCGTGAGGCGCCGTTGCATCCGGACCATCGGCCGCCGTATCTTCATCTGATCCCGTTGGCAGAGATCATCACGAAGGCGGTGGGGCAGCGGACACCGTTCAGCCAGACCGTTTCGAGACGTTGGGAGGAGCTCATCACGGAGTTTGGGGACGAGATTTCAGTGCTGGTTGATGGGGACCTGGGGAGGATCCGGCGGGTGACGTCGCCGGCGATTGCGGATGCGATCCAGCTGTTCCGTGAGCATAAGGTGCGGATTATCCCAGGAGGCGGCGGGCAGTACGGCTCGATTGAGCTGCCGACTGAGGCAGAGCCAGAGGCAGCGTCAGTAGCGGTGCCAGGGGATCGTCAGGCGAGCTTGTTGGAGTTTAAGGCATGAAGAGGAGGGATGTGTGGTGAGGCGGGATGAGGCGATCAACCAAATTCAGGTGTTATTAACGCGTGATGAGCCGGAGGCAGTCCGGGACGTGGTGGCAGCGTTGGTACGGTGGTTCCCCCAGGTACTCATGGGTGGGGGTGTATGTGGTGCGGGAGGGGATGCTGGTGTTGGGCCCGTGGGTAGGGCCGCAGGCGACGGAGCATACGCGGATCCCGTTGGGGATTGGGATTTGTGGGGCGGCGGCGAAGTCTGGGAAGACGGAGGTGGTGTCAGATGTACGTCATGACCTACGGTATCTGTCGTGTTTTGTGTCGACGCGCTCGGAGATCGTGGTGCCGATCTTCCGCGAGGGCGTGGTGATTGGGGAGATCGATGTGGATTCGGATATGGTGGATGCGTTCACGGGTGAGGATCGGCATTTTTTTGAGAAGGTCGCGGAGATGCTGGCGCCGCATATCTAAAAGAAAAGTAGTGCATGATGAATTCAGCACTCAAGATCGTCATCATCACAACGAAGTGTTGGGGTTGTTCAGCGAAGGTTCGCTCATCATGCGGGGTTCCTATCTCATGGCGTGGTTATTAGGTTTTTCTCGGGGTTGTGGGAGGTCTTATATAGAACGATGTGGTTAGGTGTGGTGGAGGTCTGCGTGCATGGGTTTGATGAGTAAGAAGTTCCCCGCGTTTTCTCTTGAGTTTGTGGGCGAGGAGATCCGGAGTATGATCAACCCGGAGCTCGCCACGGACATGGACCTGCTCTGCGACGTGATGGTGTACATGGAGTATACCTTGCATTCGATGCAGAAGATCGTGGAGATCAATCAGGCGAAGGAGAAGTTGGAGAAGTGCCGCCAGGACATCGAGGCGACGGACTGGTGGAAGGAACGCCGGAGCATGGTGGATAACGCGAAGACGGCGGAGGACGTCTGGCCGTTCATCAAGAAGCAGTCCTGACGTCCATCGGCGTTGTGTTCGGGTTTATTGGGTGCTGATCAGCCAGGTCAGGCCGATTTTTTCCATGGTCTTGGGGAATTCTCTGAGGTCGACGGGTTTGTTGATGAAGGCGTCCGCGCCTAGCCGCGTCGCCTCGACCCGGTCCTGTTCCTCGCGGGAGACGGTGAAGACAATGACGAAGAGGTTTTTTCCTTCTGGGTGCGCGCGGATCCGTCGCAGGACCTCAAGCCCAGGGACCCGCGGGAGCCGCAGGTCGAGGAGGATGAGCCGCGGCGGTGGAGTCCGCAGGATGCTGCCGTCCTGCGCGCCGAAGAGGTACTCGAGCGCCTCGGCGCCGTCCCTGGCGACGTGGACGAGATGCGCCATGTCGTTGCGGTCGAAGGCCTGCAGCACCCGCTGCTCATCAGACGGGTTGTCCTCGACCAAGAGAATGGGCGTATACGGCGTCGTCATTGCACTCGCATCCGATAAAATGAATCATCCATGAGCTTAAAAAAGATAACGCCGTGAAAAAGATAACCAAAGCCGGCGGCCATGCCTCATCCTATCAATTTCGAGCCAGAACGCCCCCCTTCAGAGTACCCGTCATGACGTTTCCCCTGCCTCAAAGGGAAGCCCCTCTCCCCTCCAGGCCGAGGCAGAGTATAATTATCACAATCAATATATTAATTAAGAGGATTTGGCATTAGATTCTTACCGAGGGGGTTCAACCTAGATGATGAAGAAGAACACAATCCCAACCGCACTACTCTTAGCTGCCACCCTGCTCCTGGCATCCTACCCGGCCATCCTTCCCACTGTGGCCGCGCAGCCCAACGTCCAGGCCGTCGCCCATACCATTCTCGCCCGACTGTCGCATACGGACGACCAGATCCTCGCCTACGTCTGGGGACCAGTCTCCAAAGGCGACAGCATCATGGGAACAAGAGAACACGTCTATGACGTCCCTGGACCCGGGTACGTCCTCTACCTCGACCTCTCCCCACAGCGGAACCTCTTCCACCCCGTCCAGTACGTCTACTACTCAGCATCCACAACGAAGATTACGGTGTTTGACGCCAACAGCCCGCCGGAGAATTTCAAGGACTACCACGCCATCGACACCCCCTTCATGCAGGGCTTCCTATCCGCACGCAACATCCGCCCCCAGACGCACCCTGGAACCGCGCCCGCAACCTCAGGCCGTGACAACCGATGGGTGATCCTCATGAATGGCGGGTACGACTCAAGCAACAACCACATCCGATACTGGGACGACCTTTCCAACATCTACATCACCCTCACCGAGGTCTACGGGTACGCCGACGAGAATATCATCACCCTCTGCTCCGACGGCTTGGACCCAACCCCTGACCAGTCCAACGGCCAGAACTCGAACCCTGACCTCGACGCGGACGGCGACGCCGACATCATGTACGCCTGTCTTCTCTCCACCGTGAACGCTGTCTTCACCAACCTCGCCGCGAACTTCTCGGGCGGCGAAAAACTCTTTATCTTCACCACGGACCACGGCGGGACCGATGGCGGGCTGAGCACCTATGAGAACCTCTGGAACCATGAGGAGCTCTCTGACGATCATTTCGCTGAACTCCTCGCCTTGTTCCCCGATAACGTCGAGATCCTCTGCACCTTCGAGCCCTGCTACTCGGGTGGATTCATCGATAACGTCGTTGTCCCGCCCGGCCCTGTCGTCGCATCCTCCGCCTGCCGCTATGATGAATCTTCGTATGCGATGCTGCCCTACCCGTATTACTATGATGAATACGTGTTCCACTGGACTGCGGCTATGAAATGGGAGGACGCCTACGGCGTCGCCGTGAACGCCGACAACAACAGCGATGGCGTCATCAGCTTCCGCGAGGCCTTTGACTACGCCGTCGAGCATGATACCCAAACGGAGAGCCCCCAGTACGATGATTACCCCGACAACATCGGGGAACGGATCACCCTGTGGGTCTCTGACCCCCCACCGGAGAACGTCAGCGTCCCCCAGGGGCCCGATGAAGGAATCACCGGGCGGCCGGCCACGTTCACCACCAGCGCCACAGACCCCGCTGGGCAGGCGATCTTCTTCCGGTTCGACTGGGGCGACGGGAACCTCAGCGCATGGCTCGGGCCGTACCAATCCGGAAGCTCCTGCAACAGCTCCCACGCCTGGATGATAGAAGGCGCCTATAATATCCGAGCAAAGGCAAAAGACGAAGTGGGATCTGAGTCAGCATGGACGGCGCCTCATGTCATCGCCATTCATGAACTCCCCGTGCTGACGATTTCGAGCATCCTACCAGGTAAAACGCGGCTCATGGTCGGCATCAAGAACATCGGGACGATGAACGTGTCCGACCTGAACTGGAGCATCACCCTCAAGGGCCTCGTTCTCCTCGGCCGCAAGACCACCGCGGAGAACCAGCGGCTGAACGTCAACTACTGTGACACGCTCGAGACGAAGTTCATCCTGGGGTTCGGCCCAGCGACGATCAACGTCCGGCTCGAGACCATGGGCGAGGTCTTCCAACGCAACGCGACCGCGTCCATCATGCTCTGCTTCATCAAGAACGTCCAGCTCGAGTGACGATCCCCCCTTTTTTTCTATTTTTCCATTTTTCTTACGGAAGAAAAAACGAGCTTAATCGTTGTCGAGGATGGTCTGTTCAGCCTCGAGCACCTGATGCATCCGATTCTCCATCGTCTCCATTATGTTTTCTGATAATGGGTCCCGGACAAAGCCGCCCCCGAGGAGGAACACCTCGTAGCGCTGCGACAGGTCCTCCCAAAGTCGTGCCTCGTCGCGGAGCAACCGCGATTCATTGGCGCCCCAGGCAAGAAAAGTGGCGGCGCCGAGGTAGTCAGCGACATGATTCTTCCCCACCGCAATCTCCTTGAAGGGATCGTGAGGCGCAAGAGAAAGGAGGTCGAAGACGTTGGGCTTCAACGGTCGTAGGACCGACAACAGCAGGTGAAGGAATCGAACGAGCAGAACATGTTGACGTGGGCCCCCCTGCTGCCCGTACAGCGTAATCGTTTCCGACCTGTTCTCAGCAGATGTACCATTGACAGAGCTGCTTCGTTGCATTGATGCCGCTGTACGGCCGGGAGCCGTTCAGCAACTCGTGGTTGTGTTGCAACGCTAATGCCGCCGCTTCCGCTCGCGGAGGTGCCGGGGACACTTGGGTGAATGTCCCAATCTCGTAATAGGGGACGATGCTGCTTTCAGTGGCTGTCCTCAGTTCAGAGAAGGTCATCCAGGCATGGTCGCCGAACCGCGACGAGCCGTAGTAGCCCGCGTTCGGATCCTGATAGCAGACGCTCTCATTCGCTGAGTCGTAGCCGATGAGAAGGATGACGTGGATGCCAGAGGAAAACAGGCCGCTCCAGATACGATCGCCGACGGCATACTGCCCCCGAAGGGACGGCAGGGAGAACGGATCCACGATGACCAACACAGGACGATCGTTCGTGATGTTCTCCTGGAACCGAATGCAAAAGGCAGTCCAGTTCTCCTCGGACGGAGGATCGGGGATCCCCGCGTACCACTGGCTCTCCTGCACGCCGAAGTACCCGAGCACGTCCGTGGAATACACCCTTGGACTTGGGAGCCGGCTGCCATTATCGCAAGCATGGGCGTAGCCCACACCGCCGAAAAACAGAATCTCGTCCAGCGAGGTGTTCAACCCCATGAAGTTGAGGACCATGGCGAGGCAGGCGTAGTAACAGTAAATCCGGCCGGTCTGGGCGATGTATGGGACGCCCTCGATGACATGGGCAGGCGCGCATCCCAGCAGACCCGGCGTCGAGGAAACTACCATGCTGGATGACGCCGAGACAAGCAGAACACCGATCACGACGAGCGACCCAGCCTTCAACAACCGCATACGCGCCCCACGAGTTTGATGGGCGCACCCGATATTTATCCCTTTCCACCCTTCGACCATCCACGGCCTCGCAAGAACCTAAAGACTCAAATACCCTGCCCCTCATGTTTCCTCCCTATAAAAAGGGGATGACGCCTGTCCAACCGCTAGCCCGCTACCTCCAAACCTTCGACGAGCACACCCCATCTGCCATCATCCTCGGCGCCTACTCCACCTCCAACCTCGGCGTCGTCCACAGCCTCGCCCCCCATCACCTCCCCACCCTCATCATCGACGCCCGAAAACAATCCTCCTTCTACTCCAAGTACGCCCTCGGCCTGGTCGCATCAGACCACACCAAATCCCCAGACGCCTACATCCGGTTCCTTGCCGACCTCGGACGCCAGCTCCCCTGCAAAGGCGTTCTGTTCCCCACGGGTGACACCGAAGCACTCCTCCTGGCTAAACATCAGGATGACCTCGCCCCGTACTACCACTTCACCTCACCTTCCTATGAGACTCCTTGACCGCCTCATCGACAAGCAATCACTCGCCCGCCTCCTCGAGCAGTACCACATTCCCCACCCCGTTACATTGATTATCGACCCCGGCAGCGACCTCACCGTCGCGAGCAAGGAGATTTCCTACCCCTGCATCCTCAAGCCCCGGTACCCCACACGGTTTCGCCTCGATTTTCCCACCAAGGGCTTCCTCGCCTCCGACCCAAAGCAGTTCATCGAACAGGTCGGCAAGGCCGCCGAGAAAGGCCATGCCATGATCGCCCAGGAGATTATCCCAGGGACCGCCGCGGCCATGCACGGGTTCAACGCCTACTACGACAAGAACGGTGGTGTGCACGGCGCCTTCGTCTACGAACGGGTCCGGGAATGGCCGTTGGATTTCGGCAACGGCTGCTGCCTTCGACAGGCCCAGGAGCCTTCGCTCGAGCAGATGACGACCTCCCTGCTTCATCCCCTACAATATCATGGGATCGTCGATGTCGAGTTCCGTCGAGATCCACGCGACGGGCACATGAAGCTCATCGAGATTAACCCGCGGCTCTGGATGCAGAACAGCTTCCCGGCGCGCCTCGGCTGCAGCCATGCGCACCTGGCGTACCTCGATGCCCTCGGCAAGCCGCTCCCAGCCTCCACTCCGCATGACGACGCCTCTCTGCGCTGGGTGTTCGGGGCTGAGGATCTCCTCTCAGGGCTCTCAGGCCTACGCCACGGAACACTTTCCATAAAAGACTGGTTTTCCGCATACCGCCCTGATAACGTCTACGCCACATTCTCCCGGGATGACCCACTGCCATGGGTGGTCGCCTCATATCGATCCTTCGCCTGGTCTTGCTCCCAAGTCGTGCGCCATCACGACCACCAAGCAAGAGGATTCACTCATGACGTCAAAAAATAGTTTCTCCACGAGACTGGTCGCTCCCTGCGGAATCGACTGCCGCGTCTGCCGAGCCTATCTTCGGGAAAAGAACCCCTGTCGTGGCTGCCGAGACGATCGAGAAAAGAAGCCGAAGACGCGGTCGCAATGCAAAATCAGACGGTGCAAGAACCTTAGAAAAAATTCATTTCAGTTCTGCTTCGAATGCGAGGAATTCCCCTGCGGCCGATTACAACACTTGAACCAGCGGTATCAGACGAGGTACCATGAAAGCGTGATCCGGAACCTTAGCGCAATAAAGCGCGATGGCATGAGGCGGTTCATCCAGAATGAAGAAGTGCGGTGGCACTGCCCAAAGTGCGGGGGCGTCCTCTGCGTACATGACGAACGTTGTCCCAGCTGCGGCATCGTCAGACCTACGGTATAATCATCGGTATCATCCTGCTCCTCGCCTGCTTATAGTATGATGAACGTATCCGACTCGAAGGTCGGTAGAAAAGAGAAAATCATACGTCGGATCCTTGATTAACTCGTATAATCAGTGAACCCTAGTACTTTAAAAGTATAGATCGGGGCTCCATCCTTCGACAACGATCCTCGGAACAGGGATATCTGTTCGTTCAAGACGCGGGGATATCCGAAGTACAGGGGGATGTTCTTCTGGACCTCTGCTGTGAAATCTATTGCATATCCCTCTTTGTTTACTGCATGGACTTGCCGGGTTACAGGATACCACGTGAACAGCGGCAGCGATCGGTGGACGTCAAATCGGAAATCCTTGTACGTTGTCTGGACGTCCTCAAAAGACGTCACGATACCTTCGAATGCCACAAAAAGATTCTGTGTATGCCAGGTGAGATGCTCGACCTGCTCCATGGCGAGCGCGAAGGCGTCCTCCGGCCGGCAGGCGTCTGCCCACGTCCACTGGCAGGGGAGGTACGGTTCGCCTCCCCAGTTGTGGTCATGGTAGCCGTAGGACCCGCCCAGCGAATAGGAGACATTGTCTAGTTTTATCGTCCCATTCACCCAGGCTCCTGGGAGGTAGCAGAGGTACTGCGTCTCCCCTGCGGACTCGAGGAAATCAAACGGAGGTGCAGTCCGCTCGAACACCAGGTTCCAGGTCATACTGTGCCGTATATTTCTGATGCTGCCGTTGACGAGAAAGGTGTTCTCGCTTGCGGCGGTGAGGGAGGAATCCCCTAGCCTGACGTCCGGTCTTTCATGAGACGCTTGGAAGGCTGAGGAGGGATACAGCTTCTGGATCTGGTAGCTTTCGTTTTTTTCGAAGACTCCGATGGAGATCAGGGCGAACCCGTTCCGTGGGTTCAGGACATAGTAGCCGATGTAGAATTGGAGGTCCTGGGTGACGTTGATGACTTGGAAGAACCACCATTCTACATACGTCGTCTCGTTGTGGTGGTGGTAGGCGTCGTCCTGCAGCGTTATTGTGCTCGGGTTGCCGACCAGTACCTGGACGTAATCCGTGTCAATGCGCTGACTGAAGATTGCGATGGTTTTGGGGATGACGACTAGGTACAGACGTCCGCATGTGCTGTTGATGTAATCGGAGATGTCGCTGATGTAGGTCTTGGATATTTGCTCATCCGATGTCACGAACCTGTTGACGCCGACCAATTCCCAGTCAGAATCCTTGAAGTTCCAGATGTAGAGATAGGCGGAGCGGTCGCTGGCATGTCCGTACCAGGCTATTTTCAGATTCCGGATCTCTGAGACGTTCTCCTTGATCATGAACTGGAAAAACTGGAGCGGCCGCCCCTCTTCAGAAAATGTGTTTACCCGGTTCCCGTCGAGCCGGGAGATACTGGTGTACTCCGGTGTGCTGAACTCCGTCAGGTTGTCGAGCTCTGGCCCGGACGTCGGCGGTCCGCGGCCGGGATGCTGCACCCCTAACCGGTGGCATGCCCTCTGGCCTGAAGACGGGGGCGTCGTCCCATTGAAGTCATACATGGTTAAAAAGCTCCCAGGACTCCCCCCTTTTGCTATGGCGCGGCCCCCGGCTGGGTTCGATGCCGTCGCTGAGCCCGAAGTAACCCCTCCACTCACGAGCAATAAAAGAAGGGCCATCCCGATGGCCATCTCACGTTTTTTTCTGCTGCTATCGGCCATAACGTCACGTTCTATTTTATAATCACTCTATAATATATATAATTTTAGACGAGAAACAGGCGTTTGGGCAGGAAGCAGCGTCGAGAAGCAGAGATGCAGAATGAGCGGAGTGGGCTCGTTGGGATCCGAACTCAAGCCCTCTCTCGCGTCCTGCTCTTTTTAATTGTGATTCCGCCAATCGTCAATAACAAGCCTATCACAAAGACTAGTAGAGATGCGATGAGTACAGCCGTATTCACAGGTACTCCAGGACCGCACATCATGAAAAAAAGCGAGAACAATCCGATGATTAACAATGGTATCCCGATGACAAAGGAGAATAATGATAATTTTTCCCCAATGATTTTTCCTCCTTGGACAGATGAGGCTCTTATGTCCTTGTCTTTTTCAATATTATAATCTTCGACCATCTCTTCTTTCGCCGCTCTTTTTTCCTATTGTTCCCTACTATCTCACATTCATCTGGTAATTTATTCTGTTTTCTCTTCATGGATTGAATGCGTTAAATGCCCACTAGGAGGATGAGATAAGAAGAAGTGGAGTGGGCTCGTTGAGATTCGAACTCAAGACCTCCTCCGTGTCAAGGAGACGTCATAACCAACTAGACCACGAGCCCGATGACCACAACCCCCAAGAGGGGCCTTGTGCGTTCCTGAATGAAACAATCCAATTAATAGTTTTCCCACCAAGAAACCGAAGAAACCAGAGGGGCAGCGCCCCCGTCAAGGCGTCAGACGTACGTCACTGGAAACTCAGCGCTGGAGTAATCCGCAATCGTCGGCGTCTGCCCTGAGACAAAGTATTGGGCAAACCCAAAGGCTTCCTCCGCGGTGACGACGCCGTCACCGTTCCCGCCGAAGAGTACCCAATCCGCCCAGCCCTGGAACCCCGTGATCAGGGAATCAGAGAAAGAAGTGCCGTACGACTCCTCATTCTCCGCACAGGACATCAGCACGACCCGCTGCTGACCCGAGGACGGCAGCGGCCGGTCGTTGAACCCGCCGCTGAAGCAGCTGTCGACAATCAAACACAGCCCCTGGCACTTGATGGCACTCAGGCAGAGGTTCAACGGGTCATCCCACACGATGGAATACCACTTGTCGAACCCGTTGTACATCATCAGGAACTCATCCATCCCATCCGGCTCGTCCTTCGGTGGCAGATCCAACGGCCGCCCATTGAGACGCATCTGCGCCCCATGCGTCGTGATGTACACCAAGACGTAATCCCCTGGCTGCGAGTTCTTCGCTAGCCACCGCAGCTCCTGCATCAGCCGCTTCCCTGTCGCCTCGCTACCTTGCACCAGATGGATATGATCCGGCTGCCAGTTCGACGAATCCAACAGCGTCGCCTGCAAGCTATTCGAGGCATTAATCATCTCCGGACGGTTCTTATCAGGATGGTTATAATAGTACCCGACCGCGAAGATCAGTCCCCAAAACACCCCCGTACTGGACGCCGTCGGCGCCCCAGCCCGCCCGCGCGAAGCATCCGCTTTCGTCGCAATCAAGCCGGCGCCCACCGACGGCAGCACCACACAGACCATCAAGAACACCGACCCAAGCACGGTCACGTTCCGCTTCACACGCAACTTCATCTGCAAGCCTCCCTAAGCATTGGTAATTATTTTCCCTCAGAATATAAAACTTTGCCTACCGCCATCCTAGAACAACCAAGGAACCTGAACGGTAACTATTAAAAGAACCCGCGTTTTAGCACACCAGCAACCACACCAACATCCCTGAGGAGAACACTATGGAGGCCATCATCCTCGCCGGAGGCTTCGGCACCCGCCTGCGTCCCTTCACCTTCACCCGAGCCAAACCCCTACTCCCCATCCTCAACAAACCCATGATCACCTACATCCTCCACAGCCTCCCCCCAGAAGTCGACACCGTCATCCTCGCCGTCAACTACCGCCGCGACCAAATCCAAGCCGCCATCGACGCCCTCCACCTCCCACAAACCATCATCGTCAACCAGGAGCCCCAGCCCCTCGGCACCGGCGGCGCCGTCAGATTCGCCGACCACTACCTCACCGGCCGCTTCTTCGTCCTCAACGCCGACATCATCGCCTCCATCAACCTCGAACACATGCTCCGCTTCCACGAAAAAAACAACGCCGTCGCCTCAATCTCCCTCTGGCCCGTCGACCACGTCTCCGAATACGGCGTCGTCGCACTCACCCCGGACAAAAAAATCACCAAGTTCGTCGAAAAACCCAAGCCACAAGACGCCCCCAGCAACCTTATCAACGCCGGCGCCTACCTCCTCGAAAAAACAGTCCTGGACTACATCCCACCCGGCCGCCTCATCAGCATGGAAAAAGAGATCTTCCCCCAGATCATCCGCGACACTGACCGCTTCTACGGCTACCAATTCCAAGGCTACTGGATCGACGTCGGCCGCATCAGCAGCTACCTTGACGTCAACCAACAACTCCTCAAACAACACCACCAGCAGAACCTCACCGGAGCACACACCATAAACAAAGGCACGCTCACCGCATCCTGCCTCGGAAACCATGTCACCGTCGGAGCCAAGGCTTTCGTCGACTCCTCCGTCGTCTTCAACGACGCCATCATCGGCGCCCAGACCACCATCCGCCGCAGCGTCCTCGGCGAAGGCTGCCACATCGGCGACGGTGCAATCCTCGAAGACGTCGCCGTCGGCGACCATGAGACCATCCAGCCCAACACCAGGCTCTCCAACGCCATCGTCTGGACCCAGCCCATCCCGCCAGGCTACCCCGCCAAGCAGATCGGCAACGTCCTCGAAGAATAAAAACCAAGAAAAATCAAAATATTTCATAAAGGAGAATCCCCCCTATGTCCAAACTCTTCGGCACCAACGGCATCCGCGGCGTCGTCAACGAAGACATGAACACCGACCTCGCCTTAGGCATCGGCAAAGCCTGGGGCACACTCCTCCGGCAGCAAAAAACCCGGCCTAAAGTCGCGATTGGCACCGACGCCCGACTCTCCAACACCATGCTCAAAACCGCCATCAGCGCCGGCCTGCTCGCCACCGGCTGCGACGTCACCGACGTCAGCCTCGTCCCCACCCCCACCCTGCAGTACACCGTTCGTGAGCAAGGCTACGACTCCGGCGTCATCATCACCGCCTCCCACAACCCCCCACAGTTCAACGGCATCAAAGGCGTCGCCGCCGACGGCACCGAGTTCTCCAAAGACGTCGAAAACGCCATCGAAGACCTCTACTTCACACAAGCCTACAAGTTAGCAGACTGGAAGAACGTCGGCGCCCTCAGCACCTGGGACGGCGCCATCGCCCTCTACATCAACGGCATCCTCAAATGCGTCGATGTCGCCGCCATCAAGAAAAAGAAATATCATATCGTCCTCGACTGCGGCAACGGCGCAGGCAGCCTCGTCACCCCCATCCTGCTCAAGAAACTCGGCTGCACCTTCACCCCCCTCTTCTGCGAACCCGACGGCACCTTCCCCGGACGCAACAGTGAGCCGATTCCTGACAACCTCAGCGCCCTGATAAAAGCCGTCCCTGAGCACGACGCGGACTTCGGCATCGCCCAGGACGGAGACGCGGACCGCGCCATCTTCGTCGACGAGCACGGCACCTACGTCTGGGGCGACCAAAGCCTCGCCCTCGCCGGACGCTACCTCACCAAACAGGCACATGGCGGCATCGCCGTCACTCCCGTTACCACCTCCACCTGCTTCGAAGATGTCATCAAAGAAAACGGCGGCCAGGTCGTCTACACCGCGGTCGGCAGCCCCATCGTCGCCCGCGTCATGATGGAACGGCAAGCCATCTTCGGCGGCGAAGAGAACGGCGGCCTCATCTTCCCCCAGCTCCAGGTACTGCCGGGACTCCGCGATGAGCCTAGCCATGGTCTTGGAGATCCTCACGAAAGAAAAACAGCCATTATCCTCCCTGATTGCCACCATCCCGAAGTACGAGGTGAACAAATCCAAGATGCCCTGCCCCCACGACAAAAAACAGGCGGTCATGGACGCCATCGTCCAACGCGTCAAGGGCAACCCGGACGTCACCGGCGTCGACCGCACCGACGGCGTCAAACTCTTCGTCCGCGACGGCTGGGTGCTCATGCGCCCGTCCGGCACCGAGCCGATTTTCCGCGTCTACGTCCAAGCAAAAACCAAGCCCAAAGCCGAGGCGCTCACACGTCAATACAAAGCCATCGTCGAGACCGTCATCCACGACCTTTCCCGCTGACTTTTTTTTCCACGATTTTCTTCTGGAAATTCTCCGAGGTAAACCTTATAAACAAGAAGGCTATACGCTATCAAACCTAGAAAGCATCCGAAGTTAGGGATAAACCTAAAATACTAGGCAAAAACTACCTACGTCGGAGGTAAAAGAGACTATGGCAGAGAAACCACACCTGAACCTGGTAATTATTGGTCACGTTGATCACGGGAAGTCTACACTCGTCGGTCGGATTCTCCTAGATACCGGCCAGTTCCCGGCTCACATGGTCGAGAAATTCAGAGAAGAGGCGAAAGCCAAGGGAAAAGAAAGCTTTGCGCTCGCCTGGATCTTCGACCAACTCAAGGAAGAACGCGAACGCGGTGTCACGATTGATGTCGCGCATAAGCGGTTCGACACCAACAAGTACTACATCACGATCATCGACGCCCCCGGCCACCGTGACTTCGTCAAGAACATGATCACCGGCACGTCCCAGGCGGACGCTGCCATCCTCGTCGTCGCCGCCCAGCACGGCGTCATGGCCCAGACCAAGGAGCACATGTTCCTGGCCAGAACCCTCGGCGTCAAGCAGATGATCGTCGCCATCAACCAGATGGACGCGACCACCCCGCCCTACGACAAGGCCCGCTATGAGCAGGTCAAGAACGACGTCCACCAGCTCGCCAAGAGCGTCGGCTACAAGGACGAGCAGCTCCAGTTCCTCCCCGTCTCCGCCTTCATCGGCGACAACATCAAGGACAAGGCCAAGCTCACCTGGTGGACCGGCCCGACCATCCTCGCTGCAATCGACAATTTCACTGTTCCTGAGAAGCCCGTGAACCTCCCACTCCGCTGGCCCATCCAGGACGTCTACTCCATCAAGGGAGTCGGCACCGTCCCGGTCGGCAAGATTGAATGCGGCATCATGAAGCCCGGGCAGCAGATCATCTTCAAGCCCAGCATGAAGCCCGGCGGGGTCACCGGCGAGGTCAAGACCATCGAGATGCATCACGAGCAGATCGCCCAGGGCATGCCCGGCGACAACGTCGGGGTCAACGTCCGAGGTGTCGACAAGAACCAGATCCGCCGTGGTGACGTCGCAGGCCCGCCCAACGACCCGCCGACCGTCGCAAAATCCTTCACCGCGCAGATCATGGTCCTGAACCACCCATCCGTCATCACCAAGGGGTACACGCCTGTTTTCCACTGCTACACCGCACAGGTCGCGTGCCGCTTCGAAGAAATACAAAAGAAACTCGATCCCAAAACTGGACAAGTCAAAGAGGAGAACCCTGACTTCATCAAGACCGGGGACGCCGCAATCGTCAAGATCGTCCCGACCCGACCCATGGTCATCGAACCGTCCAAGAAGATCCCACAGCTTGGCCGGTTCGCCATCCGCGACATGGGCCAGACCGTCGCCGCCGGCGTCTGTCTTGAAGTCGAGGCAGCGAAGTAGGACACATACTTCGCTTTCTATCCCCTTTCTTTGAAACGATCCTGAGGTACCGGACCATGCCAGCACAAAAAGCGCGAATCTCACTCACCAGCACGGAAGCAAAGAAGCTTGACGAAGTCTGCTCACAAATCAAGATGATCGCAGAGAAGACCGGCGTCGCCCTGAAAGGACCGGTGCCGCTCCCGACCAAACGCCTGCGCGTCCCCTGCCGCAAGTCACCCGATGGCGAGGGTACGGAGACCATCGACCACTGGGAGATGCGGGTGCACAAGCGCCTCATCGACCTCGATGCCAGCGACCGGGCGCTCCGCCAGCTGATGCGGATTTCAGTCCCGGACGGCGTGCACATCGAGATCGTCCTCAAATCATAGACGAGAACCATCTTGTCTCCTCCTTCTCTTTCCCCCACTCTTGTACCACTCTTTTTATACCGTTTTTGGTTTAACCCATGAGAGAAAGGAAAAAACGAGGTCCTGCTGAGGTAGCAAAGTTCGGCCCACTGCGCCGGCCTTGAGAGCCGGTCCTCCGCAAGGGGGGCAGGAGTTCAAATCTCCTCCTCAGCGCTCCCCTCCTTTACTGATTGGGCGTGTGGCCTAGCATGGATAGGGCACCGGCCTTCTAAGTCGGTGGTCGCGGGTTCGAATCCCGCCACGTCCGCTCCTCTTCATTCGGAAAAAATATTGTCTTCTGGAGAACAGTTTTGAAGGATATAACGAAGGAAACGTGTCTTAGAGCAGCTTCCATACCCGTAAGGCGGCCGTGGAATTGTAGGGGTTTCCCTCAACGGTGTAGGACGCGATCACTTGAAGGGTATGGCGGCGTAGAGATAGGGAACTCCAGAGCCAGGTATAGGGTGCTACTGTATCGGTACTGCGGAGTGTGCCGTCGACGTAGAACTCGATTTTCTCCACTGACGTGTAGTTGCCGTTCATCTGTGCTTCTACGGTGTACTTCCCGAGGATGAAGGTGAATGGGAAGGGCGTCTTCTCTTTGCCGAAGAAGTAGGCGTGGTTCTCCTGGGGTCGGGTGATGACGACGGAGGGCTGGGGGGCTCCGTCGTTGATTGGCTGGAAGTCGATGCCTCCTCCTGTGGGGCCGCTGTAGCGGTCCGGGGAGAAGATGCTGACGTTGGTGTCCCAATGCTCATGGACGCCGATGCTGTGGTTGAGGTAGACGCCGTCGTTCTCCGGGTCGTAGAGGTTGGCGGGGGGCAGGGCTGCCTGGTGAAGGTAGTTCTGTGAGCCTTCGCAGGGGTTGGTGCCCTCGGTGAACAGGAAATCATACATCACAGAATCCATCGCGATGGGGTCTTGGGAGAAGAAGAGGCTGTTGGTCCAGTCGTTGTTGAAGGGGTACATCAGGAATTTGGCGATGGTGGCGTGGTCGACTTTGGTGGCGAAGATGCCGTCGCCGATGAAGAGAAGCATTTTTTGGCCGAGGTCCTCGTCTGCGAGGAGGGCGGTGGCGGGGGCGGGGTTGCCCATGATCAGGGAGTTGTAGTGGTCTGGGTGGATGTCGCTGACGGGTTCGATGAAGGAGCCATAGAGGTTTTTGCCGGAGAGGGTGACGCCCATGTTGATGGGGTGGCGCTTGAGGAGGGGCATGTCGAAGAGGTATTTGGTATCGGCGGCTTGGGTGGGCAGTGTCCGCGGGAGTCCGGTGCCGTTGAAGATGTAGACGGTGGTGGTGCTGGCTTGCGCCTTTTCTCGTCCGGTGGCGCCGCCGGTGGAGTCGACGAAGTGGACGGCGTTGAATTCTTCGATGAGGGGGTCTGCAGGGTATTGTTGGTAGATGACGCGGTTGTAGAAGCAGTTAGGCATGGGTCGTGAGGCGTCGAAGACGGTGATGTCGTCTTGGTTGACGCCAACGGTGTTGACGAGTTGTCTGAGGAGTGCTTTGACGACGTAGGGGCTGGCGTCGCGGTCGTTGTCTTCGTGGGTGTAGGGGTCGGTGGACGCCCAGGCGTTGTTGAGGTTGATTTTGATGGCGATTTTTTCGCCTGGTTGGTAGCCGATGTTGCCGTTGCCGTGTCGTTGGTTGAAGTCGTGGAAGAGGGCGTCCCAGGCGGCGGTGGCGTTTGGTGCGCCGGTGACTTTGCAGACGCCTTGGGTGAACATGGTGTCGAGGACGGTTTGGTTGTTGTTTTGTTGTTCCCACCAGTAGCCGGTGAGGTTTTGGGGGGTGGCGTTGGGGTCCCAGACCCAGGCGACGCGGCCGGGGTTGATGCCGGCGGGGGTGCCGATGGGTTGTTTTGGGATTGGGGTCCAGGATCCGGTGTCGACGGGGTTTGTGATGGTGGGGAGGGTGGCGAGGACGGCGGTGGTGACGGTGGAGGCCATGAGGCAGGCGGCGATGATGGTGGGGATGGTTTTGGTGGTGCGGGTGCGGGCGGTTTTGATCCAGATGAGGAGGCCGGCGAGGAGGCAGCTCCAGAAGGTGATGTAGCCGGTGGCGATGGTGAGGCTGGCTTGTTGGCAGGGGTAGGTGAGGCGTTTTGGGTTGGTGCCGCTGCGCAGGAGGAACCACAGGATTGCGGCGATGCCGGCGAGGTGGAAGCCGAGGCCTTTCCAGGAGAGTAGGTATTTCCAGATGCGAGAGTGCTCGTGGTGGTTGTGGTGGTTCACTGTCGTGTCCCCCTTGGATTATAATAGAGGCGTGGCTATTAATATATTTGTGTTAGATGACGGGAGAGGGCAGGGGTCGGGTGGGTTTTTTTAGGAGGGTCGTCTTCGTCTGAGTTTGAGTGCTTTGGCCCATTTGCTGGTGCTGCCGGTGAGGAGTCGGTCGGTTTTGAAGACCCAGACGACGATGCTGATGGTGACGACGGCGAAGACGGTGACGTAGAGGAGGCCGGCGGCGACGAGGGTGTAGTCGTGGAACATGAGGAGGCGGGGGGCCATCATGGGGTGGCTGAAGGGGATCGCGAAGGTGAGGACCTGCAGCGCTGGGGGAAGGGTGTCGAAGTCGAAGAACATGGTGAGGAACATGGGGACGAGGGCGAGCATGGTGATGGGGAAGGTGAGGGTCTGGGCGCTCTTGTAGTTCTTGGCGAAGGAGCCGAGGAGCATGCAGAGGGCGAGGCCGGCGATGAGGGTGATGAAGAGGGAGACGCCGATGACGAGGTAGTCTTGGGTGGTGGGGGTGAGGCCGTAGCTGCTGATGCTGGTGCCGCCTATAGATTGAAAGCCGGCGAAATAGTAGTTCATGCCTACCATGTAGATGATGGCGAGGATGAGGCCGATGAAGGCGGCGGCCGCGATCTTGCCGGTGACGATGCTGGTGCGTTTGACGGGGAGGGTGAGGAGGGTTTCGAGGGTCTTGTTTTCTTTTTCGAAGGCCATGCTGGTGATGACGAGGCTGCCGGCCATGATGATGATCATCATCATGACGATGGGGATGAGCATGGATTGTGAGGACAGGATGCTGGTGATGGCGTTGGGGGAGAGTCCGGTGAATTCGCGGTTCTTGAAGTAGGTGGTTTCGATGCGGGTGGTGGGGGTGAGGACGACGGTGGCGTTGATGCTTTGGTTGGTGGTGATGAGGGTTTTGGAGATTTGGGTGTTGGCGGCGGTGATGATGTAGTCGACGCTAGTGCTGGGGATGGTGTCGAAGAGGCCGGCGCCTTTCATGATCCAGTAGACCTGGAGGCTGCCGGGTTTGTTGGCTTGGATGTCGGCGGTGAAGTTGCTGGGGATGACGATGAGGGCTGCCCCGTTTTTCTGTTGTATGGTGGCGAGTCCGGCTGGTTTGTCGGCGTCGGTGGTGCCGTTGTAGACGACTTTGGCTGCGGAGTGGAGGACGCTGGCTGTGATGTTGCCGAGGCTGCCGGTGTCTTCGTTGATGAGGCCGATGATGGGTGGTGTCTTTGCCTGTTCTGTGATTCCTTGGATGCTGTTGCCCATGCTGCCGAAGATGAGGGCGATGAGGATGATTGGGAGGAAGGTCTGGATGGTGAGGAGTTCTCTGATTTCTTTTTTGAGGATGTTGGTCAGTCCGCTCATTGGTGCACCACCTTGGTGAAGACTTCTTCGATGTTTCTGGCGTTGTGTTTTTTCATGAGGCCGGTGGGGTTGCCTTCTTCGATGATTTTGCCGTCTGCGATGAGGGCGATGCGGTCGCAGAGGTATTCGACTTCGAGCATGTTGTGGGATGATAGGAGGACGGTGGTGCCGTGTTCTGCCGTGGTTTTGATGAGTTTGCGGATTTCTTGGGCGTTGAGGACGTCGAGGCCGGTGGTGGGCTCGTCGAGGATCGCGAGTTTGGGGTTGGTCATGAGGGCGCGGCCGACGAGGAGGCGGCGCATCATGCCTTTGCTGTAGGTGTCGACGCGGTCGTCGATGCGGGCGCCGAGGTCCGCGATCTCGATGCCGCGGGTGACCATGTCTCTGGCGTGGTGGGCTTCGAAGAAGTTGGCGATGAACTGGAGGTAGGCGCGTCCGGTGAGGGTCTTGTATGCGCCCGCGTCCTCGGGGAGGTAGCTGATGTGTTTGCGGATTTCGGCTGCGTCTTTGACGAGGTCGTGGCCGAGGATGGTGGCGGTGCCGCCGTTGAGGGTGAGGAGGGTGGCGAGGACGCGCAGGGCGGTGGTTTTGCCTGCGCCGTTGGGGCCGATGAGGCCGAAGATTTCGCCTTCGTCGATTTTGAAGGTGATGCCTTTGAGGGCTTGGAAGGCTCCGTAGTTTTTGACGAGGTTGGTGACCTCGACGGTGGTGGTCATAGTTGCTACCCGGCTCCTGGAATCATGGTCTCCCTTATAAGGTGTTTCGTTCCTCCTTATCGAATGCCGAGTGGTCAGGGGATTATGATAAAGAAGAAGAAGATTTTACCAGTGACTGTGAATGTGACCTCGTTGAATTCGTTGGCTTTAACTGAGACGGTGAGCATGAAGGAGCCCCAGCCGAAGAGCAGCATGGATACAGTCTGGGTTTCTCCGGGTAATAGAATCTGACTCGTTGCGCTACGCGTATGGTGGCGGTGAAGGATGCCGCCGTCGAAGGTGATGGCGGTGGTCAGGTTCGTGATGTTCTGGGTGCCGATGTTCTTGACGGTGACGGTGAAGCGGCCGAGGAACGAGATGTTGATTTCAACGGGGAGGATGGTGATGTTGTAGGGTTTGGACCAGGGGCTTTGGGCGCCGTAGGGGTCTTTGGCTTTTGCCCTAGTCGTGAAGACGCCGGTGTAGTTCCAGGTGTGGTTGACGGTGATGGGGACGCCGGAGGGGGCGGGGTACCAATCTGAGAAGTCTGAGTTGTTTTCTCCGCCCCATTCGACGTAGATCATGAGGGTGTCGTTGTCCGGGTCGACAGCGCAGAAGGTGACGGGGACGGGCTTGCCCGGCATCGCGAAGGACGGGCCGGTGATGGTCGGGGCGTACGGTGGGCTGTTGTCGGTTGGTGAGGCGTTGGCGCAGGTGAGGCTTAGGCTGGAGAAGGCGAGGATGGTGGCCCCAGCGAGGGCGAGCAGCTTCATGAGTGAATGATGTGCTGTCATTATTCATTTCCCCCTTAGTTCTTAATAAGGATTTCAGTATTTAATTGTATGGTGTTTTTAAAAGGAGTTTTGTGTTAAACCGCTTTTTAACTGTAGGGATTGTTATATTGTGGTAGGTTCTGGAGGAGATGTCGGAGGAATGGGAAGGCGTTGGGGAAGCGGTCGAGGAGCCAGTGGAGGATGGGGAATCGTGGTGGTTCGTAGGGCATTTTGACGGTGAGGGTGGCCCAGTCGGTCTCC
This sequence comes from Methanobacteriota archaeon, assembly GCA_963769885.1. Lineage (GTDB taxonomy): Archaea > Thermoplasmatota > E2 > DHVEG-1 > DHVEG-1 > CAIRCU01. The sequence goes on along the minus strand of CAVYNH010000006.1, from coordinate 206,648 downwards.
CAGAGGTATTGGTCCCGGGCTTTGGCTTTGACGGTGTAGGTTCCGCGTTTTTTCCAGGTGTGAGATTGCGTAATAGAATGTCCGGAGGGTGTTGGGGTGGTCCAATTCGTGAAGGTTCCGTCGCCCCAGTCGATGTAATACTGGAGGGTGTCGTTGTCCGGGTCGATGGCGGTGATGGTGTAGTCGTAGGTCCGGCGGACGTGGCCGTTCTCGGTTCCAGTGATGGTTGGCGTGCTGGGCTGGGTATCATTGATGCATCCCAAGGCGTAGAGGTATGAATAATCTGGGTTAGCTCCAGATGCTTCAAAACCACCGGTTATGTATATGGTGCCATCTTGTGCAATGGCAGGGGTGGATTGGATGCCGCAATTTGCTATGACGAACCGCCAGCGGAGAGTCCCGTTCGGGTTAATGGCGAAGAAGTCGTTATGGCCAGAGGGGGCATAGATAATCCCGTTGGCGTCGATGACTGGTGAACCCAGGATGTCTCCGCCGACTCCTTGGAATCTCCATTTCAGGGAGCCGTTCGGGGAAAACGCGAAGATGTCAGCCGACCCGGTGATGATTGTGCCGTCAGCGGCGATGGCAGGGGACGCTTCATTTGAGCCTATCCAATACTTCCATCTAAGAGTACCATTGGGTCTGAGGCTGTAGAGGTATCCGTCCCAGGAGCCGAAGTAGATGTTGCAGTTGTCATCGATGCTCGGCGGGTTTTGTATACACCAAGTGGCTTTAAATTTCCATTTAAGCGTTCCGTTGGGGTTTACGGCATAGAGGTAGTCATCGTTGGAGCCGATGTAGATGGTGCCGTCGTCTGCTATCGCCGGGGAGGAATAGATAGGACCAGTGGCGACTTGAAATCTCCATTTGATGGTGCCATTCGGGTAGATCGCAAATAATGAGTATTCGTCTGTGGTGGCGGTATAGATGATGCCGTTTAAACCGATAGCGGGAGAGGAATAGGCCCATCCGGCTCCTAAGAGGATATCCCATCGTATTGTGCCGTTGGGGTTAAAGGCGTAAAGTCGGCCACCATCGTTGCCGACGTAAATGGTTCCGTCGTCTCCAATGGCTGGGGAAGATAAAACCTGTCCGATGTCGGCCTGCCATTTCGGCGTCCCATTTGGATATAAAGCGAAAAGTCCGTCTCTAAACGAGCCGACATAAATGGTTCCATTTTTGTCTATTGCTGGTGAAGAACTGGTCGTGTATCCGTACATTTTAAATTTCCATTTTACCACATACCAATTGCTTATTGCCGGGGCATACGGGCTTCGTCCGGTGTGTTTGAGATCGTGGTGGAACATCGGCCATGCAGAATCCAAAAGACCACCATCCTTCTCCACCACTGTCTCCGACCCAGCCCAAGAAACCATCGGAAACACCATCAACAACACAAGAAAAACCGCAAAACCCCCGCGCCCAACGCAACCACGACCCGAAACCATCCAAACCAATCCAAAGAAAATATACGACAAAGCCTTATATAAATTCGATTCCGAAAGAAAGCCGTCGAACCCCCTGGATACGTTTAAATGAAAAGACCAGGATTCCGAACCCGGACCCATGCCAGACCAGGAAGACAAAAAAACAGTCCGAACCTTCGCCGCCGCCTCCTTCCTCAACGACTTCGGCTCCGACATGATCTACCCCGTCTGGCCCCTCTTCCTCACCATCACGCTGGGCGCCAACATGGAGATCCTCGGCTTCATCGACGGCCTCGGCGACGCCCTCGTCAGCCTCTCCCAGGCCGCCAGCGGCTACGCCGCCGACCGCCTCCACCGACGCAAAGTCTTCGTCTGGACCGGCTACCTCTTCGGCTCCGCCTCCCGCATCGGCTACGCCCTCACCACCGCCTGGCCGCAAGTCATCCCCTTCCGCATCCTCGACCGCGCCGGCAAGATGCGCGGCGCACCCAGGGACGCCATGATCGCCGACGCCTCCACCGACGAGAACCGCGGCAAACACTTCGGCATCCTCCGTGCGATGGACAACCTCGGCGCCGTCGGCGGCATCCTCCTCTGCCTCGCCCTCCTCAGCTTCCTAGGCTGGACCTACCGCAGCATCTTCCTCCTCGCCGCCATCCCCAGCGTCATCGCTATCCTTCTCGTATTCTTTGTCATCAAAGAAAAACGGGCATCCGGACAGCGGATCTTCAAAGGATTCACCCTTAAAGACATCGACCGCAACTTCAGACTCTTCCTCATCCTCAGCGCCCTCTTCGCCCTCGCCAGCTTCAGCTACTCCTTCCTCCTCATCTTCGCCAGCCGCGCCGGCTTCCCCATCCTCACCGTCCCCATCCTCTACCTCATCTTCACCGTCTTCGCCGCCCTCTTCTCCTACCCCTTCGGCAGACTCGCCGACAAAATCGGCCGCAAGAACGTCCTCCTCCTCTCCTACGGCTTCTGGGGACTCCTCTGCCTCATCTTCATCTTCCTACAGACCTACTGGGCCATCCTCTTCACCTTCGTCCTCTACGGCCTGCACCGCGCCGCCATCGAACCCGTCCAACGCACCCTCGTCTCCGAGATCGCCCCTGCCCAGTACCGCGCCAGCAGCCTCGGTGCCTTCCAGCTCGTCATCGGCGTCTGCGCCCTCCCCGCCTCGCTCGCCGCCGGCATCCTCTGGGACACGGTCGGACCGATCACCCCCTTCATCCTCTCCCTTGCCCTCACCGTCGCCTCCGCCATCATGCTCCTCTGGGTCAAGGAACGCCGCCCCCAGCCGGGCTGAACAAGTTTTAAGTAAAACCACGCCTATTCACCGACCTGAGGAGAAACCTTAATGCAAGACCAACAAACAGAGGAGATCAACCGCTACATCACCGCTCTCAAAAACGTAGACGCAGGCGACTACCTCGACAAGGAAGAATCCGAGATCTGGCCCGTCGTCCAAGACGCAGTCACCGCGCTCACCCGCCTCGGCCCCGCTGCGACCACCGCCCTCAGCCCGCTCCTCGACCACGACTTCACCTGGAGCTGCTACTACGCCCTCCGCATCTTCCACCAGACCAAAGACCCCCAGGCCATCCCCGCCCTCATCGGCATGCTCTGCCGCGAATCCGACGACACCCTCGCCTGCGAAGAAGCCATGTTCACCCTCCAAGACATCGGCACCCCCGCCATCCAACCCCTCCTCGACGCCCTCAAAGACCAGTTCGACAACGAGGAATACAACTCCTACATGGTCGGCGCCCTCACCGGCATCCCCGGACAAGTCCCCTACGACTACATGAAAGGCATCGTCACCGACTACCTCCAACGCCCAGCCCGATACCACGGCTGGTTCAACCTCGGAGACTTCATCTACAACTTCACCAAACAACAAAACAAGGACGCCCTCCCGCTCCTCCGCCAGATCCTCCTCGTCAAAGGACTCGACGGCCCCACCCGCCAGGAGATCCTGGAGACCATCGAAGCCATCGAGACCGGCGCCACAGAACAATGACCCCGGTCTTTAAGCTGGACGACACCCGCTTCCGGCTCTCGTCAGCCTTTTCCCTCCAAGAGAAGCCACATGAACCTATTTATACCAGGAAGAAAATCAGACTACCGGGGGCTTAGACCATACCGAGACGATCATCACTGAAATCCCTAGCGGGAAAAAAAATCGACGACCTCGAACGCTACGCCCTCGAAAGCACCACCGGACGACGCATCCTCACCGCCGTCTACCGCTCCTCCCTCTATACGTTCTTCCACAAAAAAATCGATCAGTTCAGAGACGACCAGCTCATCCGAGACGTCAAAGCAGACCCCGTCCCCCGCCACGTCGCCATCATCATGGACGGCAACCGACGCTTCGCCCAAGAAGTCGGCATCACCGCCGAAGCCGGCCACATCATCGGCAGCAAAAAAATCGAGGACGTCCTCGACTGGTGCTTCCTCCTCGACATCCCAGTCCTCACCATCTACGCCTTCTCCACCGAGAACTTCAAACGCAGCACCGACGAAGTCCAAACCCTCATGCGCCTCTTCAAAGAAGAACTCACCAAAGCCAAGGAGGACTCCCGCATCCACCAATACCAGATCCGCATCCGCATCCTCGGCCATCTCGACGCCCTCCCCCCCGAACTCCAACAAGCCGCCCAGGAAATCATGGACCTCACCAAACACTACGACAAATACCTCTTCAACATCGCCCTCGCCTACGGCGGCCGCGAGGAGATCATCAACGCCATCAAGCTCATCGCCACCGACGTCAAAGACGGCAAACTCGACATCCCCCGCATCAGCCAGGACACCGTCAGCTCCTACCTCTACACCACCGGCATCCCCGACCCCGACCTCATCCTCCGCACCTCAGGAGAGGAACGCGTCTCCAACTTCCTCCTCTGGCAGCTCGCCTACTCCGAGCTCTACTTCTCCGACGTCTACTGGCCCGCCTTCCAGAAACGCGACTTCCTCGAAGCCATCCGCACCTACCAGAACCGCAAACGGCGCTTCGGCACCTAAAAAAAGCCTTACTTTAACTCTGACGTTTTCTGATCAGGCTGCTTCTGCTCCGACTCGGGAGCCAGCAACTCCTGGCGCTCCTCCGTCTCATCTTCATCATCCCGCAGCGACTCATCGCTCTCGACCTCCGCCGCGATCTCCGCCAGCCTCCCGAACATCCGGGAGAAGAAATAAAAGATCGCCCCGCCCCCCAGAAACAGCATCGTCAACGCCAGCAGAATCCCAGCCAACTCCTCCGACGAGGAAAACACATGAAACACAAACTGCAACACCGTCAATATAAGGAGAATCCCGCCGAGGACGAAGAAAAACAGCGCGCCCTTCCGCGTCCGCAGATCACTGTAGACCGAATAGATCTTCCCAAGCGGCACTATTCACCCTGACCAGCCAGCTTCAGCCCCTGCTCCACCTTGCTCTGCAGCTCCGTCAGCTTCTCCCGACTCCGCCCCTCCTGCTTCTCCAGCGTCGTCTTGCGCAGCTGCAGCGACTCCTTCGTCCCCTCCAGCTCCTTCTTCACCTCAGCCTTCCCCTTCGCCTTCACCAAGATCGCGCCGATGCTCTTGTAGATCGGCGTCTTCTCCCCCGCCGCCTCAACCTCCTTCAAGGCCTCCTCCACCTCACGGAGCTGAAGCTCAACCTGCTGCCGCTGCTGGGCCAACATCTGCACCTGCGCACGCGTCTGCTGCAACCGAGAAATCTGATCCTGCAACTGAGGGGAAAGCTGCTGTTCATCCGCCATAAACTCGTCCTCAAACCCGGGTAATGGAAATCACCGTTATTAAACATTCCCAACACCAACCCACCAACACCACCCCACCGAACAATAATATATAAAAGGAAAATATTATATAGAAAGATAGGAATATGTTTTTAAAACACAATCTCAACCAGTGATGGCGATAATAATGAAGAAAAACGACAAGCTCATAGTGATAGCCGGAGTCATCGTCCTCATCATCGCCTCCATCGGCATCTACACCTACATCCCCATGAAAGCCTCCGGAAAAAACATCAGCATCGACTCCTTCAGCACCATCACCGGCCAACTAAAAAACACCACCCCCACCGCCATCACCGTCTCCAACCAAAACCAGTTCTACCCCCTCATCGGCACCCCCCTCGCCGTCCACTACGATGCCACTGGCACCCAGACCATCGTCCCCCTTTATGTAGAGAACCTCACCTCGCCCTCTGAAGACGTCGTCCGCATCATCAACGACCAGATCAAGATCCCCGTCGACCTCATCATCGACGACACCAAGACCCCCGAACAATGGTCCCTTGACCTCGCCCAACGCTACTGGCAGCACAGCAAAGCCGCCCTCCTCATCGAAGACTCCCAGCAAGGCTACGAACTCGGCGTCCTCGCCGCCCCCATCGCCGCCTACCTCAGCATCCCCATCATCATCATCGACCCCAACAGCACCCAATCCCTCTCCGCCCTCACCGACCTCGGCGTCGAACAAAGCATCGTCTGCGGCACCCACATCAGGACCGTCGGCAACCCCTACACCATCACCACCGCCGAAGACGCCCTCGACGCCCAGATCACGGTCATCAACAACCGCTTCGGCTCCACCAACTACCTCGTCCTCACCAACCCCCTCGACGCCTATCCGCCCCGGGTCCTCGCCCAAGTCAACATGACCATCGGGCCGAAGACCATGAAAACCACGTCGACCACCATGCTCCTCAGCACCGTCGGCGGCATGCTGAAAGGCAACAACCTCACGCTCGGCTCGTTCCCCATCCCGCAGGACTACAAATACGCCCTCGTGAAATTCAAGGGCATCAACATGAACCCGGAGAACGCGGACCTCCTCGGCGACAACGTCATCTTCTTCGTCGGACCAGACCTCCCCGACGAACCCGCCAACCTCCAAAAGATGGAGCTCTACGCGGGCGGCACCAACATGGGCGGCGTCGCCATCCGAGACTCCACCGGCAAGATCATCGAGGACAGCACCTACACCGAATGCGTCCTCTACGACCGCGGCGGCGTCCGATACAACATCCAGACCTCACCAACCTGGGTGATTTCCAAAACCGGCCAGGTGAAAGCCGAGGTCACCATCCAAAAGCTCGACGACTCCCGCTATCCGATGATCCCCAAGTTGTCCTCCCTCGCCCCGTACCTCGCCGCCTACCACCAGGGTCTCGTCTTCGGCCGACCGGAGTTCGCATTCGCTGCCAACGACAGCACATTATACCTGGGGCAGACCTCCCCAGGATATTCACTCCCACGCAAGAACCCTCGCCTCGTCGAGGCATCGAACACGCACGTCTTCAATATCCATAAAGAGATCAACGCCCTCCTCGCGAACATCGCCGGGATCGATCTGGGGCCAAACGACGACAGCGGCAGCGCCGCCCTCAAAGAACTCAAAGAATACTACACGAACAGCCCCATGTACATCGCCTTGGTCGGCGACGGCACGATGCTGCCGCAATACCTCTACAACAGCTCCATCGAGCCTATCTCGATCCAGGACATGGGCTACTTCTGGGGCTGCGGGATCCCCAGCGACTTCATCTACTCCGACATCGACCCAAACCCCGGCGACTGGTCGAACCATGCCCCGGACCTCTACAGCGCATCCACAGAAAAGTATCCTGAACAGGAGAACGTCATCGGACGCATCACCGGCTGGGATACCCAAGATGCCTCCGCGCTCATCGACCGGACCATCTTCTACGACCGCATCATCAACGGCCTCGGTGACTGGAAGGACCAGGCGGCCGTGATGCTAGGCGGCGGCAACGATTTCCAGGAGCCGCTCGTCCGATACAAGGTGCTAGGTGAGATGCTCGGGATTATCAAGGGCCACGGCGAGCCCATGAAGCTGACCACCGGGGCGTCCGTGATTAACGGGCAGACGATGACGCATATCGTCGAGGGCCTCGGCTACGACACGACCTACATCCGCGAGAACGAGGCTGCGTACCAGGGATTTTCTAACGAGGCGATCCGGGAGATGAAAACAGCGAACATCCTGAACCGACTGTTGTTCTCCCCGCGGCAGCTACGGACGCAGATCGGCGCTGACATCGTCCGAGGCAAGGAGGTCCAGGAGAGACTCCAATCTCATCTTCGCCAACGCCCATGGGAACCAGCATCTCTTCAGCATGACCGACGTCGGGACTACGAGCCTTGGGCTGGGCCTGCCGCACGGCATCCTCCCCAAGATATTAGCGCAGGTCGTCTCCATCTTCGGGTACGGCCCGGGGACGTCGCTGGGTGCCCACGGCTGCTACAGCCCCCGTAACGTCGAGACTATGCAATTGGGGCCGTCGTTCATGTGGATTGAAAGCTGCATCTGCGGCAAGCTGGACGGGATGTATCCGACCCAGAGCATCACCCAGGCGTACCTGCATTCGGGAGTCGCCGCTATGATTTCGGCGACGACATCGTCGAACATCGCGGGCGGCTACCTAGAGCCGAAGAACTCGAAGTATGACCTGCCCGGTCAGACGCTGTATCGGTACCTGGTCAACAAGCGTGCGGTCGCCAAGGGAGATTATCCGGACATGCATTTCGGCTTCAAGATTTACGCGGACATGCTGGGGTACCTGCAGAAGGGGAACACGAGTCTGGGGCTTGCGTTCCGGGACGCGCGGAATCAGTATCTCCCTGAGGATGGCCCGTGGGACGTCTGGTGGTCGCCGCCGCTGACGACGACCGGGATTCTGTCGTTGGATGCGCAGCTGTACTCGTCCATGGCGAAGTCCGGCAAGAGCCCGCAGATGGACAACAAGTTCCAGTCGTTCTTCGAGTACCATCTCTACGGGGATCCTGCATTTACCCCGTACGTGCCGCAGCTCTCAAAGTGAGGGCTGCTGTTTTCCCCCTTTTTTCTCTTTGGTATGCAAACGCTTATCAGTTTTGAGGCGTTATTGAGGTGTTGGTGAGTAGAACGGCTACTGAAGAGGAGCTCCGGAGTAAGGCTGAGAAGGTCGCGCAGGCGAAGGTCGGATTCTACATCCATCTCGTCGTCTACATCCTCGTGAACGCTATGCTCATTGGGATCTGGTGGTGGACGAGTACAACCGCTGGTAATTACTTCTTCTGGCCGGCCTTTCCGATGATTGGGTGGGGGATCGGGCTTGCGGCGCATGGCGTCGGCACCTTCGCCGGGCCGATGTATGTCGAGCGGCAGACGGAGCGGGAGTTGCAGAAGCTGCGGGAACAACAGCAGAAGAAGTAACGTCGTCGTTCCTCGTCTTCTTTTTCCCTTTTTCGATACCGCTAGGATTGAATGATGCCGAGGTCGTGCATCTTCGTGAGGTTTTCGGGGTGCCGGGAGAAGTACTCGTGGACCGGCGCGAGGATTCGGTTCACGTATTCCGCGGTCGCGTTCTTCAGGTCGAGGGGGTGGAGTCCTTCGGTGTACGCGGCTTCGAGGGACTGGTAGTCGGGGAAGGTGCGGTCCCCGCCGAACTTCTCCGGCCGATGCAGGATGAACGGTTCGCCGTGGAGGTCGGGGAAGATGACGTATTTGCAGAGTTCGAGGATCGGGTTGTCGCTGGTCTGTTTCTCTGGGCAGAAGGCTTTGCCGAGCTTTTTCTTGACCGTTGCGGGGTCGTCGTGGATGGAGATCATGGACTCTGGTTTGCTTTTGCTCATCTTGGCTTCGATGGGGTTCATCCTGCCGCCGGCTTGCAGCCCGCTTAGGAGTGGGGTGTGGAGGGCGACCGGGATTTTACGGTTGAGTTTTTTGGCGACTTCGCGGCAGAGCATGTGGGCGTGGCGTTGGTCCATGCCGCCGTAGGCGACGTCGAAGTCCATGTAGAAGATATCGGAGACTTGCATCGCCGGGTAGAAGAGTTTGGAGAGGTCTTTGTCGGCCTCGTCTTCGCTGCGGCCCATGATGTCCATGGCGCGTCTGACCCTGGCGACGGAGGTGGCTTTCGCAGTCTTGAGGACGAGCTCCCAGTATCGGGGGTCGTTGACGTAGTCGCTGGCGTAGACGAACCGGACCTTGTCTTTGGGGACGCCCATGGCGGCGAAGCAGTCTTCCATGTAGCGGCCGCAGAGCTTGATTTTGTCGAGGTCGCCGTCGAGTTTGTCGTTGATGTAGGCGTGCCAGTCCGCAAGCAGGACCGTGAAGTCGAAGCCGGCGGCGAGGAAGTCTTTGATCTTGTTGGTGCAGATCGACCAGCCGATGTGGACGGTGCCTGAGGGCTCGAAGCCGATGTACGCCTTCGGTTTCTCTTTCTGGAGGACGGTTTTCAGTTCGTCGACGGTGACAATCTCTTCGGCGTTCTGGCAGAGGGTCTGCAGCTTATCCATATGGACAGGGGAATCCGTCATGGGCTTTAAGGTCATTTCGTTTTCCCAGGAGAAATACTCGAGAGGCTTCCTGACTCGCTATCGAGAGAGCTTCTTGACGATGTTGTCCACGATCGCGCTGGTGACGCCCAGATAGTTCTTGGGGTCCATCGCCGCTTTCAGTTCCTTTTCGGATAGCATCCCAGTCACCTTCGGCGTCCGCCGCAGCACCGCGAGCAGCTGCTCCCCGGACTCCGAGGCCTTCAACGCTGAGACCCGAAGGAGCTCATGCGCGTCCCCGCGGCCCATCCCTTTCTCGATGAGCCTGCTCATGGCCGCCTCCGCCATCGGCAGCCCCTGGGACCGCTCCAGGTTCTGTCGCATCCGCTCCGGGTTCACCTTCAAATGCGAAAAGACGTCGATCATCTGCGTGATAATCCAATCCGTCAGAATCAGGGAATGCGGCAGGATGAACCGCTCCGCCGCGCTGTTCGCCAGGTCCCGCTCATGCCACTGCACCGCGTCCTCAAATCCGGGGATCACGTAACAGCGCACGACCCGCGCCAGCCCGCAGACCTGCTCGCTCGTGATCGGGTTCTTCTTCTGCGGCATCGTCGACGAGCCGACCTGCTTCTTCGCCTCGAACGCCTCTGAGACCTCTCCGATCTCGGAGCGCTGCAGGTTCCGCACCTCGGTGCCGAACTTCTCCATGCTCGCCGCGATATTCGCCAACACCGACAGCAGCTCGATGTACCGGTCCCGGTCCACGATCTGCGTCGGACCCTCCTCAACCCCGAGCTTCAAGTCCGCCATGACGAGTTGCTGGATCTTCAGCGCGTTCTTCCCCAGCGCCGCACCGGTGCCGACCGCCCCGCTCATCTTGCCGACGAGGACCCGGGACTTGCATTCATGCATCCGCTCCAGCTGCCGGTCCACCTCAAGAGCGTAGACCGCCATCTTGAGCCCAAACGTGATCGGGATCGAGGACTGCCCGTGCGTCCGGCCCAGCATCAGCGTGTCCCGATGCTCCTTCGCAAGACGGACGAGAACCCTCCGCAACTCTTTTAGCTGAGAAGAAATCTGAGATGTCGCGGCCGCGAACTGCAGCGCGTTCGCCGTGTCGACGATATCGTAGCTCGTCGCGCCCAGATGCACGTACTTCCCCGCATCCCCAGTGCACGCCTCAGATAGCGCCTTGGTCACTGCCATGATGTCATGCTTCGTCTCTCGCTCGATCTCCGAGACCCGCTGCGCCGTCACATATTTCGTGTTCGCCTTGCGCGAGATCTCCTGCGCTGCAGCCTTCGGGATCGTCCCGACCGCCGCATGCGCCCGCGCCAGCGCCGCCTCCACATCCAACAGATACTGCAGCTTACTGGACTCCCCAAAAATCGCCTTCAACACCGGCCGTCCATACCGATACTCCAACGGGCAGACAGGATTCTCCAACTGACGTCACCCCAACCTACCTACAACACCAGCACAGATAAAAATCTTAGGAGCAACCTACCGGAACCCCGAGACGACGGCAGACAACTCATCCGCCAGCCCACGGATCCGCGGATAATGCCGCCGCAGCTTCACCACCAGCTCATCCAACTGCGCCACCGTCCCAAACACCAGGATATCCGCCGTCTCCGCCATCCGATCGTACGTATACCGGGGGATCGCCACCTCACCCCCCACCGACAACATATCCTGCTTCACCATCACCGCATCCTGCAGCACCACCCCACGGAACCGGACCACCCGCAGCACCGCCTTCGGCACCATGATCTCCACCCCCGCCGGATCACACCCAAGCCCCACCAACAACGCACGCGCCTCCGCAAGAGACGACACCTTCACAACCTCAAGACCATGACCCGCCATTCACACCACCAACCAACCCAAAATTTCATCCCCCCTTTTTACCACCTTCGACAAGAACCAAAAAATCAAAGAACCCCATCAAACCTCCCAAGCAACAATGCCACCACGACCCGGAGCCTACATCCTCCTCTTCACCCTCACCAGACCACTCACGCTCCCCATCGGCAAGAAAAGGACCCTCCACTTCCCCACCGCCACCTACGTCTACGTCGGCTCCGCCCGCAACGGCCTCGACCAACGCATCACCCGTCACCTCCGAGCAGAAAAAAAGCTCCACTGGCACATCGACTACCTCCTCCCCTCCGCCCACACCATCCACGCCTACACCACCACCAACCCAAAGCTCACAGAATGCCGCATCGCCGCCGCCCTCCTCCAACACCACGACTTCATCCCCGACTTCGGCAACAGCGACTGCGCCTGCCTCAGCCACCTCATCCACGGACCAAAAAAAGAACTCACAAACACCATCCGGGCCCTCACCCTCACGCCCTACCGCCCACGAAAAAACATATTAAACCACCCCCACTACAAAACACACTGAGACCATGGCCCAACTCATCTACACCACCACAGGCTCACTCCAAGAAGCACGCACCATCGCCTCCGCCATCGTCAGAGAAAAACTCGCGGCCTGCACCAACATCATCCCAAAAATAGAGTCCATCTACCGCTGGCACCACAAAGTCGAAGGCGCCACCGAAACCCTCCTCATCGCCAAAACCACAGATGACAAAGCCGTGGCCTGCGTCGACCGCATCCGCAGCCTCCACCCCTACGAACTCCCCGACATCATCACCCTCCCCATCACCGGCGGACTCCCCGACTACCTCACCTACCTTACCACCGAGACCACATGAAACTTGTCTGCCTCCTCTCCGGCGGCATCGACTCCCCCGTCGCCGCCTACATCATCCGCCACTGGACACCAGACCTCATTTTCGTCCACGCCGACAACCGGCCCTTCTACAGCGACCAAAACTACCAGAACTTCCTCGCCGTCGCCACCCGCCTCCACCATCTCCTCCCCTCACCACCCAAAGCCTACCGCGTCCTCAACGGGCCCGCCCTCCAACGGTACATCCAAGACTGCAACCCGAAGCTCACCTGCGTCTTCTGCAAACGCATGATGATGCGCTACGCCCAAGAAATCGCCCGCCGACAACAAGCCGAGGCCATCGTCACCGGCGAATCCCTCGGCCAAGTCGCCAGCCAGACCCTCCAAAACCTCAGAGCAATCGAAGACGCCGTCACCATCCCGATCCTCCGCCCCCTCATCGGCTACGACAAAAACGACATCATCCAGATAGCCAAAGACATCGGCACCTACGAACTCTCCACCGTCCGCACCACCGGCTGCACCGCCGTCCCCCCCAAACCCGCCACTCGAGCCAGCCTCGACCGCATCCACGCCGAAGAACAAAAACTCGACATCGCGTCCCTTGTGCAAACAGCGGTCGACCACGCCGAAGAAATCAAGATAACCTAAAAAAACAGAAAAATAAAAAAAAGGGAGATTCAGAGGCTGAATCTCTTACGGCTGGGTCTGGCGCTGTTTCCAGGTCCAGTAGTCCTTCAGCTCGTGCAGGGCGATGTTCAGGGTCACCGTGTCCTTGACCGTGGTGATGTGCTGCGTGTCGATCGGCACCGTCGTGTTGTAGGGCATGTGCCAGGTCTCGCAGATGTACGGGTCTAGGATCAAGCCGAGGTTGTTGTAGGTCCCGTTCTTCTCGACACCCGTAGTGAACGTGCCGACGCGGCTGTTGTACTTGTCGTAGACCGGCTTCTCGATTAGCTCCTCGAACGGTAGCGTGAACGGCCCACAGGTCACCGTCTTGTTCCAGCTGCGGCACAGGTCATCCAGCGTCTTGTTCAGCGTCACGGTGGTGCCCGTCTCACGGACGTACTCGCTGGGGATCGGGATCAGCTTGTTGTCACCGCGGAACCAGTTGTTGCGGACGTACTCATTGGTCTTGATCCCAAAGAAATACCCGGGGTATTCCTCATTCCATCCCCGCCACGTCTTGTCCATCCAGCCGATACTCCGGCCGGTCGCGTCGTACACTTCTTTTCCTATTAACTCATGCGGATTTCCGATTTTCATGGTACACTTACCTCCTAGTTCTTTGTACTGTTCGAATCGCAACCAAGTATTTCAATATTTCTAAGAAAGAATCGCTTCGTCTGAAACCAGGATATTTTTCTTGAGGAATGATGCATTAACACACAGAGCACCTGCACACCCATCTGCATACATGCTTGCATCCCATGAAGGCCCCTGGGAACCCCGCTGAATAGGGCGTTGTCTCAAAACTCAAAGACTCTTCCTGAAGCATCTCCAAGACAAGGAAAATGGTCTAAGGAGAGGTCGAATACTTTCGAGACAAAGCCGCTGAATAGGGCGTTGTCTCAAAACTCAAAGGTTCCTCCTGAAGCCACTTCAAGACGAGAAAAACGATCTCGGGGGACGGCTGAATACTTTTGAGACAAAGCCGCTGAATAGTTTCAGCCACCCCCCTCGAGACTTTAAGAAAGACCCCGACAATCCACCACATCGAGTACCAAAAAACGCAGTCCAAACAGCCATTCAAAAAGCTAGCATGATGATAGTCTACAGTCCTCAATATTGAAAAAACCGCAAGTTATAAAAAAACCACACGCTATACAATCCGCGGTAGAAAAACGGACCGTTTTCTACCACATCTTGTGGTGAGTGAGGATGGATGAACTGCCCCTACTGTAACACGCCAGAGACGAAAGTCACCGACTCCCGAGACACCGGCAAATACAGCATCCGACGACGCCGCGAATGCCTCAGCTGCCAACGCCGCTTCACCACCTACGAAGCCATCGAGATGGAGCCACTCTACGTCATCAAAAAAGACGGACGCAAACAAAAATACGACCGCACCAAAATCAAAACCGGTATGCAAAAGGCCCTCGAAAAACGCCCCGTCACCCCCGACCAACTCGAAGCCGCCCTCGACACCATCGAAGAAAAAATACGCCGCAGCGGCCTCGAAGAAATCCCCAGCAGCACCATCGGCGAATACGTCATGGACTGCCTCAAAGAACTCGACCAGGTCGCCTACATCCGGTTCGCCTCCGTCTACCGATCCTTCACCGACATCACCCACTTCGAACAAGAAGTTCACAACCTAACCAAACCCTAGCAACCAAAACGCAGACCAAAATTGAGGAGAGATGGAACACCCATGATACGCAAGATACGCAAACGAGACGACACCGTCGTCGACTTCAACCCTATCAAAATCACCGACGCCATCTGGAAGGCAGCCCAGGCTGTCGGCGGCAAAGACTACAAACGCGCCGCAGAGCTCACCGACAAAGTCATCCAACAACTCGAAAAAGACCTCAAACGCGGCGACATCCCCACCGTCGAACAAGTCCAAGACGTCGTCGAAAAAATCCTCATCGAAGACGGCCACGCCAAGACCGCCAAAGCCTACATCCTCTACCGCAAACAACACCAAGACATGCGCGAGATCGGCGGCCTGCTCAAAGACATCGACGTCGTCGACGACTACCTTGGCATGCTCGACTGGAAAGTCAACGAAAACAGCAACATGAGCTACTCCCTCCAAGGACTCAATATCTACGCCACGGAAAGCATCATCTCCCACTACTGGCTCAACAAGATCTACCCGCCCGAGATTGGCGAGGCACACACCAAAGGAGACTATCACATTCACGATCTCGGCACACTTGGTGCCTACTGTATCGGATGGGATCTCAAGGATCTCCTTTTACTAGGCTTCCGGGGAGTATCCGGAAAGATCGAAAGCAAACCCGCCAAACACTTCAGCACCGCCCTCATGCAGATCGTCAACTACCTCTACACCCTACAAGGCGAAGCCGCGGGCGCCCAAGCCCTCTCCAACTTCGACTCCTTCCTCGCCCCCTTCATCGACAAAGACCAACTCAACTACGACGGCGTCAAACAGGAGATGCAGAAGTTCCTCTTCAACATGAACGTCCCAACCCGGGTCGGATTCCAGTCACTTGCTCCCAGTGAACCAATTGTCATCCGGAGGAACGGAAAAATCAAGGTCGAGCTCATCGGCAAACTGGTCGAGGAAACCTTCGGCAAGAACCGTAAAGACATCGTGCAGAATATTGACGGCTATGGCACTCCATCTCCTGACTCATATGCGGTACCACCAATTGACACTGTCGAGGTTATTTCGTTTAATAAAAAGGGCGAGATCGACTGGTTCCCGGTCAGAGCATTCATCAAGCACAAGATCCAATCTCAAAAATTCAAGAGGATTCGTACCGGCTGTGGGGAAGTCCTTGTATCCCCTGCCCATTCCCTCTTTAGGTTCGAAGAGTCGAAAATCAAACCCGTTGAAGCACAGCAGTTGAAGACTGCTACGCCGAACGGAGCACTCTCAGACGATAACCATGTTGTTGCCGTCAATAGGCTCAGAAAAGATATGTTGGGCGACTCCCCAAGTCTCGATCTTTTCGACGTTGTGGAGGAGCTTCCGGATACCATTCGAAAAAGGATCTTCGTCGTCTCCGATGAAGTACCGCATATTCAAAAGAAAATCCTGACCCTTTACGGATCACTCAAGGAATTCTTGTATAAGAATGGAAGACATGATAGAAAGACGCTTTATGAAGGGTTCAAGAACAATACCTTGCCTTATGACATCTATCGAACCTACTCTGATGGTGTCATTAAAGGCGAAAAACTGTACATCAAGCCATACAACAAGAAATTCTATGAACGATTCTTGGAAGGTGATGCCCTCAAGGATTTTATCAGACTCACCGCCTGGTTCATTTCAGAAGGAAAGGTAACCGGAGCCAACGTCGTGATTTCACAGCGTATGAAAAACGTCAAACCGATCATCGCCTTTGTCAGTGGGCTGAAAATGGCTCCGACGATCACGGAAACTCATGGTTACAGCACGAAAGAAAAGAAACCCACCGAAACCGTCATTGCCGATGTCGCCCTCAGCGGACTCTACGCATATATGCTCCCATACATCGCAGGTGCTTCCTCGCGCGAAAAGACTATTCCTTCATTTGTCTTTAATCTCTCCCCGGCACTTCGCGCGCTCTTCATAGACGAGCTGGTGAAAGGAGACGGATATATCGACGAAGGCTCCCATCGTATCACGTACAGCTCCATGTCCGATAAACTCCTAACTTCCCTCGCAGTCCTCTGCACGGCACAAAACTGGCGTATCCGCGCTACCGCCAAGAGCCAAGGACGGGCAGGCACCCTCCTCATCTATCCGAACCCAAGAAAGGAACTCACCATGGTTCTTGGGAATACTGCAGGGATTCCTGTTTATCAGATCGACGATTACAATCTGGACTGGGATTGGGAATACGATATCTCTGTGCAGAGCGAGGACGGCGTTGAGAACTTTGCAGGAAGCACCGGGCTCGTCTTCTATCATAATTCCCCGTTCACGAACATTACCATGGACCTCACTGTCCCCGACTGCCTCACAGATGAGGCCGCGATTGTCGGCGGCCAAGAGCTTGACAATGGCTATGCTGAATACACCGATGAGATGGATATGATTAACCGCGCCTTCGCCGAGATTATGTACGAAGGCGACGCTAAGGGTCGCCCTTTCACTTTCCCCATCCCCACCTACAACATCACCAAAGACTTCAACTGGGACAACGATGGTCTCGCACCCCTCTGGGACATGACCGCGAAATACGGCATTCCCTATTTCAGTAACTTCATTAATAGCGACATGAAGCCAGAAGATGTTCGAAGTATGTGTTGTAGGCTTCGATTATCGAACACCGAACTCAAGAAACGCGGAGGCGGCCTTTTTGGAGCGAACCCAAAAACCGGGTCCATCGGTGTCGTCACATTGAACATGCCACGGATAGGACATCTTGCGAAAAACGATGATGATTTCTTCCAGCGTCTCGATAAGGTCATGATGTTAGCGAGGCAGAGTCTAGAGATTAAGCGTGACCTCATCGAGAACCTCACGGATAGCGGCCTACATCCATACTCGAGGTTCTACCTCTCTGATGTCAAGAAGAAATTCGGGGAGTATTGGAAGAACCACTTCTCGACCATCGGCTTGATCGGCATGAACGATGCGCTCCTGAATTTCATGAACACCAGTATAGCGAGCAAAGAGGGCAAAGCGTTTGCTGAGAAGGTTCTTGATTATATGCGTGCGCGGATTCTTGAATATCAGAATGAGACCGGGAATATGTACAACCTTGAGGCGACTCCTGGCGAAGGGACGTCCTATCGGCTCTCGAGGATAGATCGGAAAACCTATCCAGATATGCGCATCTACAATCAGGAGATGTACTCGCAGAACCGCGGGCGGGATGTCGAGCCGTACTATACGAACTCGACGCAGCTGCCGGTGGGGTACACGACCGATGTCTTCGAGGCCCTTGACCTGCAGGACTCGTTGCAGGCGAAGTATACGGGCGGCACCGTGTTGCATATCTTCGTCGGGGAGGAGGATCCGTCGCCGACCGCGGTGAAGAAGCTGGTGCGCAAGATCGCGGAGAACTACACGCTGCCGTATTATACGATCACGCCGACGTTCAGCGTCTGCCCGGACCATGGGTATATCTCGGGGGAGCATCCACAGTGTCCGCGGTGTGCGGCGGAGCAGAAGACGACGCAGTGTGAGGTCTACTCTCGGGTCGTCGGGTACATCAGGCCGGTGAACCAGTGGAACAAGGGGAAGCAGCAGGAGTTTCGGGACCGTCGGACGTTCACGCTGCGTGAGAAGGTGCTTGTGCCGGCGGTATGAGGATCGGTGGGTTTCAGCCGTCGTCGCTGCTGGATTACCCGGACCATCTGAGTGCGATCGTGTGGACGACGGGATGCCCGTTCCGTTGTCCGTATTGTTATAATCGGGACATGGTCCTCGGGTCGGGCCCGCTTATTCCAGTGGAGGATGTGCTTGGTTTTCTTCAGCAACGCAGAGGGCGTCTTGAGGCTGTGGTGGTCAGCGGCGGCGAGCCGTTGATGCAGGAGGATCTCGGGTTTTTTCTGCAGCAGGTCAAGGATCTTGGGTTCCTGGTGAAGGTGGATACGAACGGGATGTTTCCGGAACGGTTGGGGGGGTTGCTGAGTGAGGGGTTGGTTGATTATGTGGCGATGGATGTGAAGGCGCCTCTGGAGAAGTACTCGAAGGTAGCCGGGATAGATGTCCCCGTCACTCTCATTGAGCGGTCGGTCCGGGTGGTTCGTGAGTGCGCGCCGGCGTATGAGTTTCGCACGACGGTCGTTCCTGGATTGGTGACGCTGAGTGATGTGGTGGGGATTGGGCGGTGGCTGGAGGGCTCGGCGTGTTATTTTCTTCAGCAGTTCAAACCGGTGCGGCCGTTGATGGACGCGTCGTTGGAGGGGGCGGTGCCGTATCCGAGGGCGGTGTTGGAGGAGATGTTGGGGGCAGTCCGGCCGTTGGTGAAGCGGTGTGGGCTGCGTGGCGTGTAGATGGTGTTTGGGCGGTTTTTTCTCGGGGAAATGGTAAGTTATAAGAGAAGTGCGGTTATTGGGTGAGGGTATGGAGTATGAGTTGGCGATTGTTGGTGCTGGTCCTGCGGGGTATTCTGCGGCGATTTATGCGGTGCGGTCTGGGTTGAAGGTCGCGGTGTTTGATCGCGGTGATGGTGGTGGTCGTGCGGTGTTGTCGCCGAATGTGGAGAATTATGCGGGGTTTGAGTCGATCTCGGGGGCGGAGTTGATGGAGAGGATTAAGCATCATGCGGGGAGGTATGTCCAGCCTCATTTGTACGAGGAGGTGACCGGGGTGGCTCGTGAGGGGAAGGGGTTTCGGGTGAGGACGACGAAGGGGTCGTACGTGGTGGGGGCGGTGTTGTTTTGTACGGGGACGGAGCATAAGACCATGGATATTGCGGGTGAGAAGGAGTTTTTGGGGAAAGGGGTGTCGTATTGTGCGACGTGCGATGGGTTTTTCTTCCGTGGGAAGACGGCTGCTGTCATCGGCGGTGGGAGCACCGCATTGATGGAGTCCGTGTTTCTTAAGCAGATTGGGGTGAAGGAGGTGTTTTTGGTGCATCGGCGGCTGGAGGTGCGGGCTGAGCAGGTGTATGTGACGCAGGCGCGTGAGAAGCAGGTGAAGATCCTGTTGAACAAGGTGGTGGAGCGGATTGTGGGGGATTCGGTGGTGAGGGGGTTGGCGTTGCGTGATGCGGAGACGGGGCAGGCGTCGACGCTGTCTGTTGATGGGGTGTTCATTTCGATTGGGTGGGTGCCGCAGAACACGTTGATCAAAGGGTTGGGGGTGGAGGTGGATGGGGAGGGGTATGTGGTGGTGAACCGGTTTGGGCGTACGAGTGTGCCTGGGGTGTATGCGGCGGGTGATCTAACGGGTGGGGTGCGGCAGATTGTGACCGCGTGTGCGTCGGGGGCGGTGGCCGCGTTGTCGTCGTTAGAAGCGTTGGGGAAGCAGTACCCGTTCTAGGTGTTGTTAGAGGAGGGGGATTTCTTCGATTTTGTGTTCTTTGAGGAGTCGCAGGAAGGTCTGGGCGGCGGTGGTGGCTTCTGGGCTGGGTGGTCCGTGGAGGGTTTTGGGTTGGATGCCGATGAGGGTGATGGTGGGGGTGGTGGGGGTGAGGTAGTCGATGAGGAGGCTGAGGGGGAGGGTGTGGGTGCTGATATTGAGGGTCTGGATTTTGTCGGTGGGGATGCGGCGGAGGGTGCCTGGGGGCTGGTGCATGTCTGCGGCGTCCAGGAGGATGAGGTGGGTGGGGTGGTGGCGTTTGATGGCGGCGGTGGTGCGTTCGGGGTGTGGTCCGGCGTCGAGGAAGACGGTGTGGGGGAGTTGTGGGGCGTGTGCTGCGGTCCAGGGGGCGATGGCGTCGTCGCCGTGGTCTGTGGTGCCGATGCAGAGGATGAGGGTGGTGGTCATGGTCGTTGTCCTGGTTTTTTGTTGTAGGTGAGTCGTTGGAGGGTGAGGATGGTCCAAACGATGGCGTTGCCCAGGGTGCTGATCATGCTCCAGAAGAGGTTGAGGGTTTGGAAGACGAGTGCCATGAGGACGAGGAGGAGGGCGGTGGCGAGGTACATGATGAGGGACTGTCCGGTGGCGTTCTTGGTCTTATAGTTGAGGATGATGGCGGGCAGTACCGTGGCGATGAAGACGAAGTTGATGAGGGTGAGGGCGGTGTCTTGCCACATAGTCGTTGCTCCTGTATTCTTGTGGTCCTTTATTAACGATTGACTGTGGGTCTGCGGAGGGTATAAATAAATTCGTGATATGGCATACTGGATTCTCTGGTACTTGGTCACCGGGGGCTGAGTGGTGTATGCCGAAGACGATATCCTTGGCGCATGGGGCGGGCGGGTCGCTGATGGACTCGCTGATCAAAGAGCATATCATGAAGCATTTCTCGTTCCAGGGCCGCGCGGAGGTGCCGCTGCAGATGCTGGATGACGCGGCGGTGATCGATGACGTGGTGTTGTCGACGGATTCGTATACGGTGTGGCCGTTGATCTTCCCGGGCGGGGATATCGGGTTGTTGGCGGTGTGCGGGACGATTAACGATGTGTCGGTGGTGGGGGCGCGGCCGCTGGCGTTGTCTGCGGGGTTCATCCTTGAGGAGGGGTTCTCGGTGGAGACCATGGAGGTGATCGTGCGGTCGATGGCGCGGGTGGCAAAGAGTGCGGGGGTGCCGATCGTGACGGGTGACACCAAGGTGGTTGAGCGGGGTGCGGTGCAGCAGTTCATGGTGAATACGAGTGGGGTGGGGAGGCGTCGTCCTGAGCTTGACTGGGACCTGAAGGAGGTGGAGCGGTATCGGCCGGTGAAGTATCGGTGGCTGTTGGATGCGAACCTCAAGAGTGGGGATGTGTTGATCTGCTCTGGGTTGCTTGGTGAGCATGGGATTGCGTTGCTGTCGTTTCGTGAGGGGTATGGGTTTGAGACGCGGGTGAGGTCTGATGTCGCTCCTTTGAATGGTGTGATGGGCAGCGTGCTGGCTGCTGGTGGGGTCGTGGCGGCGAAGGATCCAACGCGTGGGGGACTGGCGAACACGGTGAACGAGTTTGCTGAGAAGTCCCGGGTCGGTGTCATATTGGATGAGGCGTCAATCCCGATCTCTGAGGGTGTACGGGCTGCATGCGATTTATTGGGGATTGATCCGTTGGAGATCGGCAACGAGGGCAAGGTTGTTCTCGGGGTTGTTGCGGAGAAGGCGGATGAGGTGCTGTCGGTGCTGCATCGGCATCCGCTAGGCCGGAAGGCGGCGATCATCGGGACAGTGTCTGATTCGGTGAAGGGTGTGGTGTTGGAAACGGAGGTGGGTGGTCGGCGGATCGTGCAGAAGCCGCTGGGCGACCCGATTCCGCGGATCTGTTAGGGCTCTGGGTATGACGAAGAAGACGGCGGAGAAGCTGATTTTCAAGGGTGTCGTGCAAGGGGTTGGGTTCCGTCCGACGGTGTACCGAGCGGCGGTCGGGCTGGGGGTTCATGGGTATGTGGTGAACAAGGGCTCCGAGGTGGAGGTTGTTGTCGACCGCAATGCGGATCGGTTGATTGCTGAGCTGCTGCGTCGGCTGCCGGCGATCGCGGTGATTGACGAGATCATCCGTGAGTCGGACTCGCGGTCGTTCTCAGAATTCCGTATTCTCCATAGCCGGTCCGGGGAGAAGGAGTCGTTGATCCCGGTGGATACCGCGATCTGCCAGGAGTGTCTGCATGATTTGTGTGCTGCTGGGAACCGTCGGTATCGGTATCCGTTCACGAATTGTACCGTCTGTGGCGCGCGGTATAGCATCGCGAAAGGTGTGCCGTATGACCGGGAGCGGACGTCGATGGACCGGTTCCCGCTCTGTGCGGAGTGCCAGCGTGAGTATATGGATGTGGAAGACCGCCGGTACCACGCGCAGACGATCTCATGTCCGCGGTGCGGGCCGCGCTACACGCTGTATGATTCTCGGAGGAAAAGTCTTGGCTCTAAGGATGCCGTGATGCGGTTCGCCGGGTTCATGGATGCCGGGAAAATCGGTGTAGTCAAATCTTGGGGCGGGATGCATCTGTGTTGCACCCTGAGTGAGCTGCCGCGGTTCCGGGAGTGGTACGGCCGTCCGCAGAAGCCGTTCGCGATCATGGTCCGTGACGTGAAGGTGGCGGAGCGGTATGCGGAGATGAGCCTCGGCGACCGCCGGCTCTTGGAGAGCAGCATGCGGCCGATTGTGGTGATGGCGAAGAAGGATGGGGAGCGGGTCTCGCCAGGCCTGGACTCCATCGGGATCTTCTTGCCGTATACGGGGCTGCAGGTGCTGTTGTTCTCGGCGTTGCGGACAGATGCGTTGGTGATGACGTCCGCGAACTTCCCGGGGGAGCCGATGATCATCGAGAACGAGAAGGCGTTCTCACTAGGAGCGGATGTGTACCTGTTGCACAACCGTGAGATCCCGAACCGGGTGGACGACTCCGTCGTCCGGCTGTGGAACGGCCATCGGTTCTTTTTACGCAAGTCCCGTGGTTACATTCCTGATGTGCTCCCGGTGAAATTCAAAGAAAAGGTAGTGGGTGTCGGTGCGGGGGAGAACAGCACTGGAGCGTTGTCGGTCGATGGTCGGCTGATTAGCACGCAGTACATCGGGAACGTGGAGTACGATGAGGCGGCTGTGTTCCTTGAGCAGAGCCTTCGACATCTGATGGGTCTGTTCCTTGGCAGGCCTCGGCTGGATGGAGTGGCCTTGGATGTGCATCCGGGGTATGCGTCTCGAGGGGTGGCCAAGGGGCTTGCTGATGAGTTTCATGTGCCGTTGATTGAGGTTCAGCATCATTGGGCACATGCGGCGTCACTGCTGGTTGATCAGGGGGTTGACCGAAGCGTTGTACTCGCAGTGGACGGTCTGGGATACGGTGAGGATGGGACGTTTTGGGGTGGGGAGGTGCTGGATGCGGAGTTGTCTGGGTATGCGCGGGTTGGTCGTCTACGGCCGTTTCCGTTAATTGGTGGCGATCAGGCGACGAAGGATCCGCGTCGGCTCGTATTCGCGGTCTTTGAGCAGCTGAGGATGGAGAAGGAGTTTTCGGGTGAGCAGGCGGCGATGCTGCGGCGGGTGATGGTGCGGTCGCCGCAGACCTGCAGCATGGGCCGGTACCTGGATGCTCTCTCGTGCTATCTGGGGGTGTGTCGGATGCGGACGTATAGCGGTGAGCCGGCGATGAAGCTAGAGCCGTTCTTGGCGGCGGGGAAGCCGAGGGTACTCGTTTTCAGCGCCGGTGTCTGGTGACATGGTGGATGCGGTGGAAGTGTTCCGGCAGTTGGATGAACAGATTAAGGGGCGGCGGTTGTCGGCTCGTGAGATCGCGGATCTGTCGGTCTCCGTGGTCCATGCGATTTTGAAGGAATTGGTAGGGTTGGGGGTGGCTCGGGCGCAGGAGGAGGGCGTCCCGTATGTTGGGGTGACGGGCGGGGTCTCGTATGATCTGCCGATTGTGTCGATGATCGAGCGGCTGGTGGCTGACGCAGGGTTGTCGCTGCTGGTGCATGATCGGGTGCCGAACGGGGATGGGGGCATCTCGGTGGGGCAGGTCGCGGTTGCGGGGACGCAGTTGTCGAAGAACTAGACTTTTTCTTTAGGGGTAATTTTTATGAGGCTGGTGTCGGTATAGTGTCGGCATGAGTCGGCATTGGGATATCGTGAGGATTCTACTTGTGGTTGTTGTTGGGATGTTCATCCCGTTCAGCGGGTCAGTGCTTCTTTTCTATGGGCTGTCGTTGGGCCGTCTTCTCCTTGGCTTTCTTGTGTTTTTAGTATTGTTCGGCGTTGAGCTGGGGGCTGTCGTGCTCTATTTCAAGGTGAGTGGGAAGCGGGCGGCTGCGGAGGTCGAGCGGCTGCGGCCAAAAGGCTAAGCGGTGAGGTGGGTCCTTCGTGCGGCTCCTATAAAGACGATGTAGGTGAGGAGCATAACGATGGGGAAGACGAAGAGGGCGGTGAAGACGTTGAGGTTGAGGAGTGTCATGAGGACGGGGACGTTGGCGCCGAGGATCGTGGCGAGGTTGTAGCTCCAGCCGAGGGTTCCGACGATGATGCCTTTTTCCTTGGGTTCGTAGTGTTCGCTGATGCGGGTGTAGATCCAGATGTCGATGAAGCCGCCCGCGATGCCGATGAAGATGGCGACGAGGAAGTAGAGATAGTATTGATTTATCATAACCGCGAAAAGCATGACAATGGCGGCGAGGAGGTGGAACGTGATGCAGAGGGGGACCCAGTACCGGCGAAGCAGTGGCGTGGAGATCCTGCCGACAAGGTAGATGGAGACGGCGAAGAGGAGGGTTTCAACGATGACCACAAGCGTGGTCTTGGGCAGGGAGAGGGCGGTGTTGGGGGCGTTGTAGATGAGGTAGAAGAGAAAGGCGGAGAACATGGCGAGGTCCATGCTTTTGAAGACGATGAGTGTGGGGATTTTTTTGAGGTGGGAAAAGGTGAGCTTGACGGAGACCACGCTTTCGTAATGTTTGGCGAATCGGAACATAAGCAGGATCCAGATGATACCGACGATGAGAATGAGGTAGAATGCTTCCTTGATGGGGTAGGTGGTGTAGAGGATGCCGAGGATGAAGAGGCCGCTGAGTCCGACGACCCAGCCGAGGTTGTAGACACCGGCGAAGGCGCCGATTTTGCGTTCTGGTTTTTCTTTGACCATTCGTAGCGAGTAGATGAGGATGAGGATGAAGACGAGGGCGCTGGCGACGCCGGAGACGATCTTGAGGATGGCGATGAGGAGGAGGTCCGTGGTCTGTCCGATGAGGAAGAGGCTGATGATGAAGAGGATGCCGCCGAGCATCATGAATAGTCGTTCTCCGTGTCGGTCGGTGAGCCATCCGAGGGCCGGTTTCATGATGAAGGATGCGATATCGCCGATGGAAAGGAGCACGGCGTAGGCGGCAAGGGAGAGGCCGAGGGAGCGGAAGTAGAAAGTGGGGATGAGCATGGCGAAGGCCATCAAGAGGGTCTGAAAGAACCCAAAGAGCGTTCCCGAGTAGATGCGTGCCTTAACCTCTTCTTCCATACCGCGTGTTCTCTCCCTTAAATACCCAGGCATGTAACGGGACGTACCATAGAAAGATTTCTATTCTAGACAAAATGGGGGATCTGCAGGGTGAGGGTGCGGGGGATGACTTCGCCGTCGCCGCATTGGGTCTCGAAGGAGTGTGCTCGGTGGGGGTGGGGAAAGGCTATTATAAGGGGTAGCTGTATCTGGTGCCCCGGAGGTTCGATTCTCCTATGGTAGCAGTTGTGAACAAGGAACTGTGCACTGGGTGTGGCGCCTGTGCGACCGCGTGCCCCGTCGAGGCGATCAAGGTCGACGAGAAGGCGACGGTGAACCCGGATACGTGCATTGATTGTGCGACGTGTGTGGACGAGTGCCCGGTGAAGGCGATTAGTGACTAAGATTTTTTAAGTCTAACAACGATTGTTGTGGCTCACGCCGGTTTTTTTTGGCGTGCGATTCTTTTATTTTATGATGATTCCGGTGTCGAGGTACCAGAGGTAGAGGTCGAGTTCGGCGAGACTGAGGCCTGCCTTAGTAGCGATGTCGTTGAGGGCCTCTTCAATCTGAAGGTAGTGGTTGGTTGTGAGGCTGCGGAACGCGGGGATGATCTGGTAGTAGTCGAGGATGCGGAGGATGTGGGCGTCGATGATCGCGTAGTCGTCGTAGCCGATGTTTCTGAGAAAGTGGCTGGCTTCTTTGAGGCCGAGGCCGGGGATGGTGTCGACGAGCCAGCGGCGGCGGTCGTCATGGGAGAGGTTGCGGAGTCGTTTAGTGAGGCCGTCTTTGTACTGCCTGGCGGCGACGATGTGGGCGGCGCGGGGTGGAAAGCGGTAGTGGTGGGCGTGTAGCTCGTGCTCGATTTCTCGGGTGGTGCCATGAAGGAAGAGGGGGCCTAGGGTTTGTTGGATGGCGTGGCAGTGTTCAGCGCGGCAGTGGGCGGTGAGGAGGCAGAAGCAGAGTTCGAGGAAGACGGCGTTGTCTGGCTTGGTTTGGAATGTGTGAAACGAGGTGATGCGGTCGCTGACCGTCTCACGGACGTTGTCTTGTGTGAGTTGTGCGATGCGATGGAGAAGGTTGTCGAGCGTCATAGTCAAGGGGAAAATTGTTAGGAGTATGTAAAACCAAATGGGGGTTTCTTTTTATTGATGAGGAGAGGAGGAAAGGATGGGATGCAAAACATGCCCCCTCACTTAGGTTTACATCTCCTAGCGTTAGTGCCGGGCGGATTGGAGAACCAATCGCCGGGCAATTAACGATTGTTAATGACAGTACTCTATTTAAGGCTTCCCCTTCCCCTTGACAGCTAAAAAGGGAATAGGAAATAGAACCAAAATATTTTCACATTGCTGTTTTTCTCTCTTATGGAGCGGGAAAACCTGCTCTCTTCACTGCCGTTTATTATTCAAAAAACCGGACGATAAAATAAACCTTTATAAATGTCAAATAAATAGCAACATCGGAGGTATCTTCTACCATGACCAAGCAAAAGATCCTAGAATTGCTCAACCATGCGCTTGAATTAGAGCACGCGGCCTATACTCAGTATTTGAGCCATGCTGAAATTGTTGAGGGCATCAACGCTGAACCCATTATCGCCAGACTGAAAGAAATCGCCGACGATGAGAAAGGGCATCAGGAGAAATTCCGAACGCTCATCGGCGCACTGGGCGGCATCCCAAGCATGGAGATCAGCCCACCGCATCCGGCAAAAAACATAAAGCAGATTCTTGAGCAAAACTTGAAGGACGAAAAAGTCGCCGTAGATACGTACCGGATTATTCTAGAGGAGCTGAAAAAGGAGAAAGGAAAAGGGTATTACGACCACCTCCTTGAGCACGACATCCGACATGTCCTCATGGAGGAACAAGAGCACATCACAGAACTCGAGATCCTCCTTGGGACCCAAGGTAGCAGCTATTAAAAAAACTCGGCAGAAAAAAGGATTCGCTTTCGCCAAGAATAGCAACGGGCATCGGCTGCTCTTCTCGTTTAGAGCAGCTCTTTTATCTTCTTCAGGCGTTCGTTTCTATCAATTTTATCACGGACTGGGTTCCACCGACCCATCAACTCCGAATGGTACACAGGTTTGCTCACGCGATAAAATATTCCGAGAGGTATCCGTTCTTCTTTTCTCCTCGCCAGACGAACCGCATCCTCAAGGCTGCTCGGTATTTGCGTCATTATCTCCGTACGCTCATTAAACTCTTTATACGTATTACTGAACACGACGCTCGGCTGCAGCACGTCAATGACTGAGAACCCTTCATGCGTCATTGCCTCAACCATGAGGTCAGACAGATGGTCAATCTTCCCCGCGTATCCACGAGCCACAAAACTCGCGCCAGCCTCCAATAACAGCGCAAGCGGATTCAACGGCTCCTCAACATTGCCGCTTGGCAAGGACGGACCCTTGTACCCTTTCTCGCTCGTCGGCGAAAATTGCCCGGTAGTCAGCGCATATGCCCCGTTATCATGCACGATGACTGTGATATCCGCGTTACGTTTTGCGGCGTAAATCATATGTGCGATGCCTTCGCCGTATGCATCGCCGTCACCAGAAAACGTCACCACCTTCAGATCGGGGTTACCGAGCTTCATACCCTGGACCGTTGCCATGGATCGCCCATGAATCGAATACAGCCCACTCAGGCGTATGTAATCGAAAATCTTCCCATGGCACCCGATGCCACTCGAAATAACAAGAGTATCGCGGTCGAATCCTCGTTCCTCCAATTTTCTGACCGCTTTTTTAAAAGCGCTGAGGATTCCAAAATTTCCGCAGCCGGGGCACCAGGTCACCTCCATGTTCGTACCGAGGTCATCAGCCATCCTGGGTCGCCTCCCTTATCTTCTTTGCAAGGTCCACTGGGTCAAACGGCCGCCCGTCATACTGACGAATAGAGCTTTTCACCTTTACACCTGCTTTTTCTTTCAGCAGTGACTCAAGCTGGCCGGTGCTATTTTGCTCGACCACGATGCCCTCTTTAGTCGCATATTTCTCAAACTCCCAGTACGGGAATGGTTCCAGGTAGATTGGCTGAACCACTGTCGCCTTGAGATCCCCGAAATCCAATGCCTCCAGAACGCTCATTGTTGTTGAACCAAAGGAAAAAATCACTGGTTCCCCATCACCGTAACGGTTTACGGTATGTATCGTTTTCAGATAACTCACAAGGCTATCCTTCTTCTTGCGTCGTTTGTCGTGCATTTTGGCGATTCCTTCCGCCGTCTCTGTCGTGAAACCGTGTTCGTCATGCTCATAGCTATTCCATTTAATCAGTTCTTTTGAAGGGGGAAATAAAAGAGGTGAAATGCCATCGTTGGTGTCACGGTACCGTTGGTACTCGCCTTTTGTGTGTGCTATTGGTTCAGCCCACCGTGTATTCTCAGGGTCGATGTCGACACTCATGCTGCTTTCAGTGAGATGTTTCTCCGACAGCAGGATGCCCGGTGTCTGAAAACGCCACACAAGGCTCAATAGCTCGGCAGTGAGATAGAAGGCCTCTTCAATTGACCCGGGGGATGCCACAATCCTTGGAAACTCCCCTTGGCCGGGGGTGAGCGAAAAACGAAGCTCAGCTTGCTCTGTGTAGGTTGGGACTCCGGTACCTGGGGCCGGGCCTCTGACCAAGGAAAAACAACACGGGTGCTTCGACCATGCCGGCCAAGGAGAAAGCCTCCTGCATCAGACAAAAACCGCCGCCACTCGTGCCGACCATGGACCGCGCACCGGTAAAAGCCGCACCGATGGCCATGTTGGCAACAGCAATCTCGTTCTCAGGTTGCACCGTAGTGACGCCAAATCTCCTCCCAGCACCGGCAAGATAGTGAAGGACCGGGGTCGAGGGGGTCATTGGGTATGAAAAATAGATATCGAGACCGCCGGCGACCGCACCTAACGCGATAGTCTCACTGCCTGAGAGAATCGTTTTTTTCTTGCTTCCTTGTTTCAGAGAAAACTTCCGTAGTATTTTTTCATCGGCAGCATCAAAAATAGCATGGGCAAAATTGAGGTTGTCCTCTACGTTTCCCTTATACTCTTTCTTGATGATATCATCGAGGTTTTTCTTATCGACTCCTACGGCAGCCGCAAGAATCGCGACACCGGAAACGCCCGAGATCAAATCAGGGTCGCTGTACTTCTTTGCCTCTGAAGAAATATGAATGCCCACCCCTTCTCCTTTTGTGGTATCAGCGTCAAACACCAGGATTCCGTCCTTACTGACATGATTCTTATGGATGTCATAGCTACGTTGGTCAAGAATCACCGCGATGTCCGCCTCCATATAGTGACTAAAAATTTTATTAATAGAGGTAGTGACCACTGAAAAGTTATGACCGCCACGAATAAGACTCGGATAGTCGTTCATCTGGAAGACTTCTCGATTGAGCCGGGCGAAAAAATTCGCGGCAACGATACCCGCTTTTTTGGTTCCTTGCCCAGCTTTGCCGCCTATAAGATAGGTGAATAGGTCTTCCTTCATACAACTGCTTATCCAACTCTTTTTATTGGATTTTCAATTCCTTCGAGGACTGCCACAGGCCATGAATGTTACAGAGGGCAAGCGCATGAATTTTTCCGGGTTTCCCTGTCTTAAAGGACGCAGTGACGGCATGATGTGCGTACACCGAACTCGTATTCGGCCCATCCGTTGACTCGCCATGAGCAGTGAACTCAAAATGACCTATCTGGTACGGGAACTTTTCTCCATCGGGATGAAAAAACAAGTCAATCCATCGAATATGATGTTCGGTGGTATTTGGATGGGCGATCTCCTTGCCGATGCCGACCTTCACATCGAAAAGCTGATCCTTTTTCGCGACGTCCGGGCATTCAATAACCGGCACATGTTTTTCTTTTTTCCAATCGGCCTCTTGGATTAGATTCCCAAATTTTTCCTCATATTTTGTGTCCATATATTCTCCTCCCCGATACCTCTTCCTTTTCTATGCCAACACAGACGCTACGATAATCCTTTTATCGCGGTAGCACACTCTTTACAGATTCTCCGTATTTTCCCTTTTATGGTAATATGGCGAATGTTATCTTGTGCGCATGCCGTGCCGCACACACAACAGACATCGCACGCTTCGTCCACTTTCTTTTTCATTTTCTTGCTCCCCCAACCACAATTTCAAAGCTCGGGATCCTTTATAATTCTATCGAGCATGTTCGGTACTTTTTATCTCCTGAAACATCTGCCAAAGAATGCGATACGGGTCACGGCTTCGCCGCCGCCTGCGTTTTGACCTTCTCCAGCTTCGGCGCGATCACCACACGGCAGTACCAGCTCGTTCGGGTGCGCCTTGAAGTACTGCCGATGGTACTCCTCCGCCGGGTAGAACGCCTCAAGACGTTGCACCTCGGTCACCAGCGGGCGGCTGAACGTCTTCTGCGTGTTCTGCAAGTACGCCTCGACCCGCGCAAGGTCCTCCTCGTTCGAATACAGGATGACCGAGCGGTACTGCGTGCCTACGTCCCCACCCTGGCGGTTCAGCGACGTCGGATCATGGATTGCCATGAACACATCCAGCAGCGCCTCCAGCGAAACCCGGCCCGGGTTGTACTCCACCCGGACCACCTCGGCATGCCCGGTCGACCCGGTGCAGACCTGCTCGTAGCTCGGATGAGCTGTCATCCCACCCGCGTACCCCGGCATCGTCGACACGACCCCGGGGACCATCGAATAGGCGGCCTCTGTGCACCAAAAACAGCCGGCCCCGAGCACGATCTCACGGCGACTCTCTGCCATGCCCCGGGATGAACTTCAACGATAAAGAATTAACGCAATGCCGCGTGTTTTTCCTGGTGTACCGCTCACCCTGAAAAACATGACCCAGATGCGCACCGCAGGTCGTACAGACAATCTCGATCCGCTCGCCATCGCGGTCAGGGAGCCGCGTCACCGCCCCGGGAATCTCCTCATCGAAACTCGGCCACCCGCAGCTCGAATGAAACTTCGCGGACGACCGATACAGCGGCGTGTTGCACCGCCGACACACATACACACCTTTCTCAAAGAAATCATTGTATACCCCGCTGAACGGCGCTTCAGTCCCTTTCCCCACCATAACCCGCTCCTCCTCCGGCGTCAACGGGTTCAACTTCCTGACATTCATCTTATCTTTCATCACAATCCCAGCCACAAAGATACTGGGTCTATTAAAAAATGACGATAAAACATTTCAAACATCATTCTAAATCAATTTAATGCGTGCGGGATGAGTCCCCGACCCTGAGGCTTTTAAACGACAATTCCTTATCGAATAAGAAAGACCAGGGCCCACTCGTATGCAACACACTATCACTGACCCCATTCTCCAGCCGAACACCATCTACCTCATGGACTGCCTCACCGGTATGCGCCTCATGGCCGCCCAACACCTTCACCCCGAGGTCATCGTCACCTCACCACCATACAACATCGGCAAACCGTACCACACCCACGACGACAACCTCCCCAGAGACGAGTACCTCGATTGGATGGAGGGCGTCGCGGTCGCCTGCAAAACCATACTCACGGACCACGGCTCGTTCTTCCTCAACATCGGCGGCAAACCCACCGACCAGTGGATTCCCCTTGACCTCGCCGCCCGCTTCAAACCACACTTCATCCTCCAGAACGTCATCCACTGGGTCAAATCCATCGCCATCCCTAAAGCCGATGCCGGCGCCTACCCTCACATGCAGCACGACATCGCGGTCGGCCACTACCAACCCGTCAACAGCCCCAAGTTCCTCAGCGGCTGCCACGAGTACATCTTCCACTTCACCAAAACCGGCGACGTCCCCCTCGACAAGCACGCCGTCGGCGTCCACTACCAGGACAAAAGTAACATCGGCCGCTGGAAGACCGCGACCCAAGACCTCCGCGAGCGTGGCAATACCTGGTTCATCCCGTATGAGACCATCCAGTCCGCCCGCCCCCACCCCACCGTCTTCCCCGACAAACTCCCGGAGATGTGTCTGCGGCTCCACGGCCTCCCCAGCATCAAACTCGTTCTGGACCCTTTTATGGGCAGCGGCTCGACCGCAGTCGCAAGCAAAAGACTACGTCTTCCCTTCATTGGCTTCGACATCGACCCCGTCTACGTCTCTGAGGCCGCCTCCCGGCTCGCTGCGCTTGAATAATGATTAAGAGAAATTGTAGGGCGTCGTCGCCGGATGCCAGTCGACGTTCATCCATGGTAGATTGATTTCGAAATGGAAATAGCCATGGTCAAATGAAAACACCCGATTTTTTCCATAAATTCGGTAGGGGAGCCTCCCATGGCCGTCATCCCAGTAATTCTCCGCCCATATATTCCTGAGCTTCGGTAACGTCCTGAACTCCGCATTGACCGTATTATCCCTGAAATTGTTTTTGGAAATGTTTACCCCTGTGCACTGATAAACCCATGTCCCGAACAGACTGTCAGTGAAAGAATTCTCGGTGACAAGGGCGGCATTCGCCGTGATGCCCCATAGATAAATCCCGTAGTTGCACTGCGACACGTTGTTGGATTTCACGAGCAAGTCTGAAGCCTCGCTTCCAACCTCAATCCCAGTATCAGCCAATTCGACGGTATTTCCAATAACCGCAGTCTTCGTCGCCGCGATTTCCAGGCCGGTATTCTCACAGGGCGTAATCGTATTGTGATAGATAGTGTTCATATCCCCAGACACCAGGATGCCCCAGCGATTCGAGGACATGAGATTCTCAGAGACATTGTTCCCAAGACCAAGCAACATAATCGCATGTATTGAACTATATATCGAATTGCTGAAAATCCGATTACAGTTTGAGAAGTAGGAGATAGTAACGCTGTCATTGTTGTCGCCAAAAATGTTATCATGGATCGAAGTCAGATTCGAATTGACCCACACGCCGAAAAAATCCTCCCTGAATGTATCATTCGCAATCTCGCACTGCGAACCAGAAACTTCCACCCCGCTCTTGTAATATCCACTGAACTGAATGGTGAAACCCATGATTTGCACCGTGTCTGCAAGGATTGAGACCACGTTTCCTGTCATTCCCCCGTCGATAATCGTGGTCGGTCGATCTTCCCCCATTAACCGAATTGATTTATTGATGAAGACGTTCTCATGGTACGGCGAGGACGCATTGAACACGTATACTGTATCCCCTGGTAACGCGGCGTCGATTCCATCCTGAATCCTTGTATAATTACCAGGGCCGCCTCCTCCAACATAAACAATGCCCCTCGGTGAACCATCAGGAATTGCCAAGGAAGACACGGACGCGACTCTTGTCAACCACAAAACAGAAACGAAACAGCAACAGATCCTACCAATGCCTCTCTGTCCATTCATACAATCCCGACAGACCAAAGTATCGCTTTCTCCATATTTTAATATATTTCTACATTCAATAAGCACAGATTGACGCCCCTTCCCGACGTCGAATCCCACCAAAGCAAGAGGAATCGTTATAAAACCCCTTGTCTTCTTTCCTGCCAAGAAGGCGTTTCTCATGAAATCCACCGCAATCCTCGAACTTATGACAGCGGACCACGCGAAAATCATCAAGCTCCTCACCAACGTCGAACGCAGCCTCGGCAAAGAAGTCACCGAGACACTCAAGGTCTTCAACACCTTCGAATGGGAACTCGAGAAACACATGTTCACCGAAGAAAAAGCGATCTTCACCTCCTACACCCCCACCAACGTCTTCGAAGGCTACCAGATCATCCCAGACCTGATGAAACAACACGACGAACTCAGCGCCTACCTCGCCGCGATACGTAAAAACATCATGTGGCAGCAGCCCACCCCCTTCAGAGAGATGAAAGAGCTCCTCCTCAGCCACAAGACCTTCGAAGAAGTCTCCCTCTACCCCAGGCTCGATCAGGACCTCGACGAGAAACAAAAAACCGAGATCATCAGCCGCATCCGCCAGATGGTCAAATAACCACCATTTTCCAACCTGACGAGGACCACCCATGACCACAGCCGACGCCCTGCTCTTTGACATGGACGGCGTCCTCGTTGACTCCCTCGACTCCTGGTGGCACGCCCTCAACGCCGCCCTCGAAGCCTTCCACCACCCCGCCCTCACCCGGCCCCAGTTCATCCACCAGTTCTGGGGCCACGACCTCTACGACAACCTCAAAAAACTCGGCCTCCCCGAAGCCATCGGCCCGTTCTGCAACCAGATTTACGCCCAGTACCTCGACTGCACCAGACTCTATGATACCACAAAACCGACACTGGAGCAGCTCCCGCAGTACCGCAAGGCCGTCATCACCAACTCCCCCCGACTCTGCGTCGACCAGATCCTCTCCCGTTTCCACCTCACCTCCTTTTTCGAGGCAGTCATCACCAGCGACGACGTCGCCAAAGGCAAACCCGACCCCGAGCTCATCTACACCGCCTGCGCACGCCTCAACGTCGCCCCCGCACGCGTGATCCTCATCGGCGACACCGTCAACGACGTCCTCGCCGGCCACGCCGCCGGCTGCCGCGTCATCGGCCTCAATATTCCGGCGGACCAGATCATCCATTCCCTCGCCGAACTCCCGGCGCTGCTGTGAGAAATGGAAAGACAAGCCGACAAGATCGAACAGCAAAATCAAGCTGTTCTTCCAACAGCCAGACACCCCCTCTGCCTCAGAAAAACCCCGCCCCGTCGCCCAGAGGTACGCCTAAAGCATACGTTTTTATCGCACCACAAGATTTCCAAGCGCATGGCAACAGGATTCGCGCTCCTCAGCATCAGCCCCCTCCATGAAAAAACCGTCTACGAACACCTCACCAGCATCCCCGAGGTTGTCGAAGTCCACCCCCTCTTCGGAGAATACGACATCCTCGTCAAGATCCAGGCAAAAGACATCGACACCATCGGTAACATCGTCATCAATAAAATCCGATCAACAAAAGGCGTCGTCGACACCAAAACCCTCATCGGCACCAAAAGCCTCGAAGGCTAATAAAGCCCCTGCTACTTTTTCCGCTGCTGACGGGCAAGCGAGCGAATGCGATCACCCAAGATCGACACCTCAGCGATGAACCTCAGCTCCCGATGCTCATCCTCATTCGCAACCGTGCCGACGAGTCTCATCATAGGATCAAATCCCCCTTGCTGCCATATGCTAGCAAGTGCCAATAACTATATTATATCTATAAACTTAAATAATTATCGGTCTCGAACCCAATTTTCACACCCCTCCACACACTAAGAAAGCATTAATATAAAAACACACATATCCAAACACACACCAGGTGACCACCACGCCAAAACACCTCCTCAGCATCGCCATCCTCCTTCTCCTCACCACCCCCGCCCTCACCACCACCGCCACCCCCGCACCCCCCCCCACCACCCTCTACGTCGACATCACCAACACCCAAGGACCCTGGAACGGCACCCCCGAACACCCCTACCAACACATCACCGACGCCATCACCAACGCCACCACCAACGACACCATCTACATCCTCCCCGGCACCTACCACGAACACCTCACCATCACCACCACCCTCCACATCCAAGGCAGCGACCGCAACACCACTATCGTCACCACCAACGGCACCGGCACCATCACCACCATCACCGCAGACCACACCACCCTCACCGACCTCACATTCCAAAACTCCGCGGCACGACCCAACACCGCCGCCATCGATATCCACGCCAACCATACCACTATCACCGGCTGCAACATCTACCGACACCGCATCGGCATCACCATCACCAACCACACCGACCTCACCATCACCCACTGCATGATCCACAAAAACCAACAAGGCATCCATGCTGTAGACAGCGACCACATCACCATCGACCACACCGCAGCCTACCGCAACGCCATCGCCATTGACCTCCAACACACCACACACACCACCCTCAACACCACCCACCTCCACACCAACAGCATCGGCCTCATGGGAACCTACACTACAGATCTTTATATCACCGCCTGCGCCTTCAACGACAACAACGACAACCAAGGCGGCATCATCCTCCACAACACCACTGACACCATCATCAACAACTCCATCTTCACCAACAACGGGATGGGCGCCTGGATCAAAAGCAGCACCGCCATCACCATTACCCACACCACCTTCCACAAAAACACCCACACCAGCCTCCACTTCACCAACACCACGGCCATTACTATCAAAAACTGCAGCTTCACCAACAACCTTAGAAACGCAATCTACCCAGAATCCAGCTCCCTGAACCTCACGAACAACCTCTTTGAAAACACCACCAATTACGGGTTCTACGCCAAGGACACTACCGCGGACGCCAGAAACAACTGGTGGGGTTCACCCCTCGGGCCCACCTATAACAGCTACTCCAGACGCGCGGACCGCGTCACCCTCGCACTAGGCAAGATTCGCTATTTCCCCTGGCTCCTTAAAGCACCAACGCAAACCGGTGCCACCTGGGACATCGCCTCCGTCTTCATCACCCCTGAACATCCCGACGCCTACTCCCCGCGGTTGACCCTGCCCGGCGGAGACACCGACGGCGACGGCGCACCAGACTGGTGGGAGACGAAATGGGGCTACGACCCGCTCACTTACGACGACCATGCCCATCTTGATTCTGACGGCGACGGCCTCACCAATCTGCAGGAATGCTTCACCGACGCCATGGGCTCCAATCCCTTCCACAAAGACGTCTTCCTCGAAATCGACTGGCTCACCTCCACGTACGCCAACGCCAGCAACAAGATATCGACGCGCAACCTCGACCGCTTCTCTGCCGTATTCGCCGACCACAACATTACCCTGCACATCGACGCCGGGCAACTCGGCGGCGGCGAAGAACTCCCCGGTGCCCCCATCCTCACCTATGAAGACATCATGGACCGGTACTGGGACCACTTCCTGAACGGCGACCTCGACAACCCCCGTGAAGGAGTCTTCCACTATGGGCTTTTCTGCGATAAAACCGAGTACGGCGGTTTCGCCTTCATTGGCTGGGGCAACCTCGACTCCTTCGCCATCGGCTGCCAACAACTCAAAGACAAACATGCAGGCTTCCCTCGGGACTGGCTCATGTTCACCGGCGCCTTCCATGAGCTAGGTCACTCCTTCGGCCTCGTCGCGGCCGTGTTTGGCGGCATCGACAACGGCTGCTCAGTCAAGGTATCGGAACGTGGGTTCTGGGAGTTCCACAACTACCGCAGCTGCATGAACTACCACTTCACCTACCTCGTCCCCGACTATTCTGACGGTTCCCACGGGAGAAACGGCCACAACGATTGGGCGCTGCTCAACCTCAGCTTCTTCAAGGATACCGACTTCAGCCAGTTCGGTTAGTCTTCCCGCCACTTCGTCAACACGACGCCGACCACGAAGAATACCACTGCGAAGACTAAGACGATCATCGCGTTCGTGAATGCCAGCGACGTGTTCATGTAAATCATGGAGTTGCGTAATGCCTCGTTCACATAATACAGCGGTAACACCTGTGCGACCACCTGCAGGAACCCTGGCATCATTGCCAACGGGAAGAACGTCCCCGCCAGGAACATCATCGGGAAACTGATCGCCCCGGCCGCCATATCAGCCGTCTCTTCTTCCTTGACGAACCGGCCGATGATCATCCCGATGCCGGAGAACATAAAACTCGTGGTGATCACCGTCAAAATCATCAGCGGCGTGATGTTCACATGCAAGCCCCACACAAGGACGCCGACCACGATTGAAATCGCCGTCGTTAAAAAGGACAGGAACAACATGAACACCATCTTCGCCAGGATCCATTCAGACCGCGTAATCGGCGTCGTCAGCAGCTTCCGCAAGATCCCGTCCTTGCGGTACTTCGTGTTCCGCTCGATACTTCCGTAGATCGCCTGCTGCATGATCGTAAACCCGATCATCCCAGGGACGAAAAAATCGATGTAATTGAAATTATTCGTTATCGAACTCTGCGTCGAAAGACCGACGATGTTCCGGCCATTCGACATACGCATGTTCATCGTCTGCAAAATATTCGAGATGACACTGCGCACGACCTCCGTTGATGTCGACTGCGATGGATCGTAATAAAACGTCAGATTCACCGTCGACGCTGGATTGACAAACGACTGATTGATACGCTGCTGATATCCTTCCGGGATGACGAGGAAGCATTGGATATTGTTCGCCTTGATGTAATCGGTGGCGTTTTCCGAATCACTGACCATGGTGAGCTTCAACACGCCGGTATCATTCATGATCTTCAGTAACTGTGACGACATCGCTGAATGGTCAAGATCTTGAATATACAACGAATAATTTGTACTGCCAGTATTCGAGAAAATCGCACCGAAAATAAGGATAAGCATGATGGGAAACAACAGCGACCAAAAGACGGTGCCCTTGCTCCGCCACCAGCTCTTTATGCTATAGAAGACATCCATGCCCACAATCCGAAAGTTCATGCCTCTGCCTCCAGCAGCTTCGCCCCCGTCAAGGACAGGAACACTTCCTCGAGGTTCGACCGACGAATCTCGATGCTTTCATATTCAACAGCCGCATGACGCAGCGTCGAAAGCACATCGAGGACCCGATCCTTGTAGGTAATGGTCACCGCGAGATTCCCATTCCCCTCTGACCGCGCCTCGTACCCTTGTTCTTTGAGGATTTCGATAGCATCGGGCGACGAACAGCCCTGAATACGCAGCACGCTGCCATGGCCGTGCTTGGTGATTAGTTCATCAAGCGAACCCTCAGCGATAATCCGGCCTTTGTGGATGATGGCGATATGGTCTGCGAGGAACTCAGCCTCTTCCATATAATGGGTCGTCAAGAACACGGTCTTGCCCTGTGCTCGTAAATTCGCAATCACTTGCCAGACTTCGCGGCGGGCTTTGGGATCTAACCCCGTGGTCGGCTCATCAAGGAAAACAATGTCCGGGTCGTTGATGAGTGAAAGGGCGACGCCCACCCGCTGCTTCAACCCGCCGGATAGATTCCGATACAGCATCTTCTCATGGGATTCCAAATTCATGGCGTCGATGATTGCATCGATGTCTGCCCGCTTCTGATACAGGTGAGAGAAGTACTCAAGAGTCTCCCGAACGGTGAACCGTTCAAAGGAATGAAACTCTTGTGGCAGGATGCTGATGCGCTCTTTGATCTTATTGAACCCGGTCTTGATTTCTATTCCCAGGAGTGTAACGGCCCCTGCCGTCGGCTCCCTGATGGATTCGATAATCTCAACGGTGGTCGTTTTCCCGGCACCGTTAGGTCCGAGGAAGGCGAAGATTTCCCCTTTGCGAACCTGAAAGGAGATGTCATTGACTGCGATGAGGTCGCCGTAGACTTTCTTGAGATGGGAAACCTCGATGGCATAAGATGCATCGTGTTCTGCTGGAAAGCGAATCTTACCGCTCATCTTGCAGGATGGGCAGGTGACGACGAGTTCTTCGCCGGGGGTCGCCGAGAAAGCGGCGATTTCGCCACAAGAAGGGCATTTGAAACGCTTGGTAACCATGAAAATGCTCCTGGCTGCATGAAATTAATAGGTTACCGAGATAAAAAAAGCGGTATTTATGTTTTGCCTATAGGGTTCTTTTCCCTATATATTCCCCGTTTTGCTCAAAATTATACAGAAGCGGGATTCCGGTCGGTATTTCAACAGAGGGGATGGTCTCATCGGGGATTTGCTCCAGGTATTTCATGATGGAACGCAGGCTGTTGCCATGGGCGACGATGAGTAGGGTCTTGCCCTTGCGTATCTCGGGTTCGATATAGGCCTGGTAGTAGGGGATCGTTCGTTCGCAGGTGTCCTTGAGGGACTCGCCGCCTGGGGGACGAACATCGTAGCTTCGTCGCCAAATGTGGACTTGCTCCTCCCCGTATTTTTTACGTGTCTCGTCCTTGTTCAACCCCTGGAGGTCTCCGTAGTACCGCTCAGCGAGTTCGACGGACTGGTAGATGGGCAGCTCTGTGGCGAGGCTGCCGGAGTGGTGTTCCCAGTTATGGATGCGTGGCTCCTCATGGTAGATGATGGGGGTTCGGGGATCGTGGAGCTCGAGGAGGACGTAGTGGAGTGTCTGGACGGCCCGGAGCATGTGGGAGACGTATCCGGCGTCGAAGCGCATGCCTTTGAGTTTTTTGCCGGCGGCGATGGCCTCGTCAATGCCTTTTTTTGAGAGGGGGACGTCGACCCATCCCGTGAATCGGTTTTCGAGGTTCCATTGGGATTGGCCGTGGCGGATGAGTACGAGCTGGGACATGGGCGGTTTCACCTTAGACGTCGTAGAGAGCATAGTACTTGTTTTTTAAATAATTCACGTAGACCTGGGAGTCCAACCCGTGGCCGGTGGCGCGTTTGATGATCTCGTCGGCGGTGTCGAGCCGGCCGTATTGGTGGACGTGCTCGCGCAGCCAGTTGAGGATTGGGGCGAGGCGGCCGTGGGTGAGGTCGTCGTCGAGGGTGGGGAGGTCGCGGGCGATGGCGTCGTAGAGTTGGGCGGCGTAGATGCTGCCGATGGCGTAGGTGGGGAAGTAGCCGAAGTCGCCGCCGCTCCAGTGCATGTCTTGGAGGACGCCGTCGGTGTCGGTGGTGGGGGTGATGCCGAGGTAGTGCTGCATCTTTTGGTTCCAGGCTTGGGGGAGTTCGTTGACGGTGAGTTTGTTGTCGATGAGGTCGAGTTCGAGTTCGTAGCGGAGGATGACGTGGAGGCAGTAGGTGAGTTCGTCGGCTTCGATGCGGATGAGGGAGGGTCTGACGAGGTTGATGTCGTGGTACCAGGCGTCGAGGCTGAGGTGTTGGAAGGTGGGGGTGGTGCGTTGGAGGTGGGGGTAGAAGTAGGTCCAGAAGTGTTTGTTGCGTCCAATCATGTTTTCCCAGAATCGGGATTGGGATTCGTGGATGCCGAGGGAGGGTGCGTCGGAGATGACGGTGTCTTGGTAGGGTCCTTTGGGGAGGCCGAGTTCGTAGAGGGCGTGGCCTGCTTCATGCATGGTGGAGAAGAAGGCGAAGAGGGGGCTGTCGCGTTCGTAGTTGGTGGTGATGCGGACGTCTTGGTCGCCGAGGGTGGTGGTGAAGGGGTGGGTGGAGACGTCGAGCCTGGTTTCGTCCGGGGGCAGGGCCATGGTTTTGAGGAGGTGGGCGCTGAGGGCTTGTTGGTGGGTGAGGGGGATGGGTCGGGTGAGGGGGGTTTGGGTGTGGTAGCGTTTGGTGGCGGTGATGTGATCGAGGATCTCGGCGAGTTTTGGGCGGAGGGTGTGGAATTCACGGGTGAGGGTGTCTGTGGTCATGCCTTCTTCGTAGTCGTCGAGGAGGCTATTGTAGGGGGGGCCGGGGAGGCGGATGTAGTCGGTGTATTGGCGTTCGAGGTCGAGGATTTGGTGGAGGTGGGGGGCGAAGTCTTGGTATTTGTTGTGTTTTCTGGCGTCTTGCCAGGATTGGTAGGCGAGGGCGGTGGTTTTGCTGAGTTTTTCGGCAAAGGCTGGGGGGATTTTTCTGGCTTTGTCGACGTCTTTTTTGAGGCGGGTGACGATGTGGTGTTGGGGGTCGGAAAGGCTGGCGAGGGTGGTGGGTTGGGTGAGGGTGGTGAGGTGGTGGTAGAGGGTGTCGGAGGTGATGCGTTCGTGGATAGTTCTGGCGAGGTACGCGATTTGGTCGGATCGTTCGGTGATGGCGGCGGGGGGCATGTAGGTCATTTGGTCCCAGCTGAGGAGGGCGCTGATGCCGCCGAGGAGGGTGAGGTCGTGTTGTTCTTTGGTGATGTAGTCGAGTGCGTCGTTCATGATTTCTTCTCTGCTCTTGGTTTTTTTAGGGGATCAGGGTGATGCCAATGGGGCAGTGGTCTGAGCCCGTGGTCTCTGGCATGATGTACGCCTTTTTAACGTGGGGCAGGAGGCCGGTGTCGACGAAGAAGTAGTCGACGCGCCAGCCGATGTTGCGTGCGCGGGCGTTGGTGCGTTGGTCCCAGAAGGTGTAGTTGTCTGGTTTGGTGTTGAAGGCTCGGAAGGTGTCGGCGTAGCCGTGGCTGACGAAGGTGTCGATCCATTGTCGTTCGATGGGGAGGAAGCCGGAGATCTTGGCGTTGGGTTCGGGTCTGGCAAGGTCGATTTCCGTATGGGCGGTGTTGTAGTCACCGCCGATGATGACGTGGCCGTGGGTGTCGCGCCAGGCGTCGATGTAGTCGAGGAAGGCGTCGTAGAAGCGCATCTTAAAGTCGAGGCGCTCCTTGTTTTGTTTGCCGTTGGGGAAGTAGATGTTGAAGAGGGTGAAGCCGGGGTGTTCGGTGATGAGGATGCGGCCTTCGTGGTCGAATTCTTTTATCCCGATGCCGATGTGAACGGCGAGCGGTTTCTGTTTGCTGAGGGTGGCGGTGCCGCTGTAGCCTTTACGTTCGGCTGGGTTCCAGACGCTGTGGTAGCCGGGAAGGTTGCGTAGTGAGGCGGGAAGCTCGTCGAGGTCGGTTTTTGTTTCTTGGAGACAGAGGATGTCGGGGGAGGCCTTGAGCAGCCAGGTGCGGAATCCTTTTTTTTCTGCCGCGCGGATGCCGTTGATATTCCAGCTGAGGATCTCCAAGGGTTGTTTTTCCTCCTCAATTTTCTTTATTGAATTTATGGAAGGGATGGCCCCTTTTTATTCCGTTCGTTGGAGGAGCG
This sequence comes from Methanobacteriota archaeon, assembly GCA_963769885.1. GTDB lineage: Archaea > Thermoplasmatota > E2 > DHVEG-1 > DHVEG-1 > CAIRCU01. The sequence continues at coordinate 163,463 of CAVYNH010000006.1, read as the reverse complement.
CCATGTAGAAGCCGTCGGTGCCGTCTGCGTCCGGGTAGTAGCGGTGCTCCCGGAGGAGCTGGTAGGTAGGGTGGCGGGTGAGGAAGACGGCGATCTGCTGTTCGCCTTCGGAGTAGAGGATGCTGCAGACGGCATAGACGAAGCGGCCGCCCGACTTAAGCGATTGGGGGGAGGTGCCGAGGAGGTCTTGCTGAGTTTTTTTGAGGCGTTCGAGGGCGTCTGGGGTGAGTTTCCATTTGATGTCCGGGTTGCGTTGGAGGGTGCCGAGGCCGGAGCAGGGGGCGTCGATGAGGAGGCGGTCCATGGTGCCAGCGAGGCGTTTGATGGTCTTGGCTGAGGTCGTGCGGGTTTCGATGGTGTCGGCGCCGGCGCGGGTGGCGCGGCGTCGGAGCTGCTGAAGATGATGGGGTTGGGGGTCGAGGGCGATGATGCGGCCGGTGTTGTGCATGAGGGCGGCGAGGTGCAGGGTCTTGCCGCCTTCGCCGGCGCAGGCGTCGGCGGTGCGCATGCCGGGCTGGGGGTCGAGGAGGCGGGAGACCATCTGTGAGGCGGCGTCTTGGACTTCGAAGAGGCCTTTTTGGAAGCTGGGGAGGCGGAAGACGTTGGTCCGTGTGGGGAGGCAGAGGGCGTCGGGCGCCCAGAGGAGTGGGGTGGCGTGGATGCCTTCTTCTTTGAGGGTGAGGAGGAGGCGGGCGCGGGTGGTTTTGAGGGTGTTGGTACGCAGGGTTAGAGTGGGTGGTTGGTTGAGGGCGTGGATGATGTTGTTCCAGCGGGGGCCGAGTTCGGCGGCGCAGGCGGCGTCAAGCCAGTCGGGGATGGATTCTTTGATGGCGCGGGTGCTGTTGGCTTGGCGGAGCCGGGCGCGGAGCGGAGTGGGTTTTTTGAGGTCGGTGTGTGTTTTTTTGTAGATTTGGTAGGTGGTGAGGAGTCTGGCGATATCGTGTTGGCGGCAGGTGGGTTGTTGGTCTTGGAGGTACCAGAGGAGGCGCCAGTGTCGGATGAGGTTGTAGGTGGTGGTGGCGAAGGTGGCGCGTTCGTCTGAGGTCCAGCGGGGTTGGGTTTTGAGGGTGGCGGCGATGGCTTTGGAGGCGAGGGTGTGGTGGAAGAAGATGGTGGCGAGGGTCTGGGTGGTGGCTCGGATGAAGGGCGTGGAGAATGGTGCGGGTCGATGTGTGGGTGGTCGGCGCATTAGCGGGGATGTCTTATGGTGTGTGGTCATGTAATACTTTCTCTGGCTAGGTTTTCGGAGTGAGGGTGTTCGTTAGGAGGGAATCGGGACTTTTGAGACAATCGGGGTGAATAGTTTCGGTGACCCCCCCTGGGGGTTTATAAGGCTGGGTCGGGATGTCTGTGGTAAGATGACTTGAGTTGCGGGGGAACTGCCAGCGAGGTCTGCTGGCATTTCTGCCACATTTTTCCTCACATTTTTTTTAGAATTCGTCGAGCTTCTTTGTCTTGTGGTGTTGCATGAGGCGTCTGCTGCTTTCCCAGCTGTGGCGGACACAGGGGGGGAGGGTGTCGAATTTCTTCAGCCAGGCGCGCAGGAAGTCCATGGTGAGGAGGTCGGTCTGGTAGCCGCTGCCGAGGGGCAGATTGAGGTGTTCTTGGAGTTCCTGTTCGAGGAGGCGGACATGGTAGTCTCTGGTGACTTTGGCGAGGATGGAGGCGGCGCTGCAGACGGGGTAGAGGCTGTCGCCTTTGTGTTTGCTGATGATGGTGGGGGTGCAGGTGAGGGCTTTTTTGATGTCGGCGCCGAAGCGGTCTTCGAGGACGTCGGCGGCGTCGACGTAGCAGGTGTCGGGGCGGAGGCGGTCGATGATCTGGGCGAAGGCGTCGACTTCAATTTCGTTGAGGGTCTTGTGCTGTCGGAGGCGGTCGATGTCGGCGGCGGGGATGATGACGTATTCGATCTGAGAGGCGAGGCGTTGGATCTGGGCCGTGAGTTCTTCGCGGCGCTGTGGGGTGAGTTGTTTGGAGTCGCGGACGCCGATTTTTTTGAGGGGGCCGTCGGTGGTGACGGTGAGTCCGGCGATGACGAGGGGGCCGAGGAGGGGGCCGCGTCCGGCTTCGTCGAGGCCTGCGATCATTGTGGGGTGGTATTGGGGGTGGCGGTAGATAGAGGTTGCGGGAGGAGGAATGAGAATTCTTTTATGGTACTTCCGGTATTAGGGGCGGTAAGGTTGCCGCCGTAGCTTAGCCCGGTTGAGCGGCTGATTCGTAATCAGCAGGTCAGGGGTCCAAATCCCTTCGGCGGCTTTCTCCTTTTTTTGGTTTTATTTGGTTTTTTCCATACTCTGTACGTAGTTTTAAATAGCTTGAGGTTTTTTCTTCTTTTAGGGTTGGTATGGATGGTTAGGTATCCTTTGGTTGGGACGTTGTGTGCGGTATTTCTGGTTCTTGCTTTTTTTGGGGCGGTTGAGGTGCGGGCGTCGTCAATGATGGCGCCGGAGGAGAAGGCGGGATTGCCGTGTCCTCTCCGCCAAGGGCTCCCTGATTTGAAGGTTGAGAGCATCGGTTTTTTGTGGAACTACGGCGAGCACGGTTGCGAGGTGTATGCCTTTGCTGCCGTCGTCAACGACGGAAACGAGAGTGCCGTCGGGCCGGTCACCCTCTCCTATTCGGTCAAGCGGTTGGCGACGGCAAAGACTGTAGCGTCAGATTCCTTGCTTGTGGCCGGCCACTTGTCTGTGGGGGAAACGGTGATTCCGTGTCTGACTCACTCTAGATATCTGCCGAAGCTCGGGTTGTTCAGATTGACGTGTGAGGTGAACCCTGGCCGGACGGTGAATGAGAGCGAGTATCAAAACAATATGCTCTCCGGCGTCTACCTCGATTTCTGCGGCCTGTGGTTTCCCCGGACTACTGCGTGAGGCGGGTTCTCCGCTTCTTTTACTGGCGAAGGAGCCCGTGTAGTACATGCAGGTTGGTCTGATCGGGTGGTGCTCGGCGTCGTCCTCGGCCGCAATATGAAAAAAATCGGGTTAGAGGCCGTCGGGGAACAGGGTCTCGATGAGTCGGCGCAGCTGCCGTCTCGTCTCCGGTGTTAGGGGGAAGTCCGTGTGGCGTGGGCAGGCGTCGTCGCAGATGGCCCCGCCGAGAGTGCGGTTGTGGATGATCGGGTAGAGCCGGCAGCCCTGCGGCCGCGCGTCGTAGATGGTGCACTGGCCGTTCTTGAGGAAGACGCAGTGGCCGTGGGTGTTCTTTAGCTGCATCCCGAGCGCCCCGGGTTTCTGAAAGGTGGCTGGGGGGTGTCCGAGAGCCTCAATGCGCTTCGTGTCTTCTGCGGTGAGGAGCATGTTGGTGTGCTGGCAGCAGTAGCTGCAACGGATGGCCTGGCAGGGGTTCATGGCTTTTCTCAGGATATGATAGGATGATATTAATGCATGGGGTAAACCCGATTTCCCCGTTCTTTTCGCCTATTCGCTATAAATAAAAAAGGAAATCTATAAATAGGGAACGTTAGTTGTCTTTCTTGTCCAAAGAATACCGCAGAATTGAATCGTAATATAAATGTTGTGCAAAAACATTATAAGGAGCTTTGTAATAGCCTGTTACAACACAAAAATAACATTTAACCAACACAGACCCGGGTGATTTCCTTCTCCAGGATAGACACCCAACACGCCGTAAAACAATCTAGAGAGGAGAAAAAAATCCCAAGGAGGCAAGAGTCCTATGGCCAAAAGTAGCAAAAAACAAATCGATCAAGACGAGAAGAAGGTCATCGAGCAGCTTCAGCGCAACTCAAACGAAAGCATCGATAAAATAGCAAAACAGTGCGGATTCTCCAGGCAAAAGGTCTGGCGAATCATAAAACGGCTCGAAAGCAACAAAACCATCTGGGGGTACACCGCGGTCCCCGATAAAGAGAAGCAAGGTGTCCGCCACTACTTCCTGCTCATCAAGCGGTCAAACGAGCCGCTGGGCAACGCCGTTGAAGACCTCATCAACGCCTTCAAAAAGAGCAGCGCCAAGTCCATCGGCATCTATATCCGCACCGCCTGCGTCCTACACGGCCAGTACCGACGGCATCATCTGCTTCACGGCCAAAGACATCTCCGGCGCCAAGAAGTTCATCGAGTTCATCAACAAGCGCTACTCCGCCCTCGTCCGCGAGACACTCCTGCTGGAGGACATCTTCTCCATCAAGATCTGCGGGATGCTCAACCCCAAGCTCGACGAACTCAAAGACTTTTACGCCTCGGTCTAAACCACTATAGGCCGCCCCTCCCTCTTTTTTCCTTTTCCACTCACCTAGTCTAGAGTCGTTTTCATAAGGGAAAGAGAAGGGAGAAAGTGAAAGGAAAAGGGGTCTAATTGTCTGGGAGGAAAAGAATGAAAAAGAAACAGATCTTAATATTCTTTCATTAGACCCCTCTGCAGGCTGATATCCCGTCTGAGTACATAAATCTACGCATCCGCAGCCACCACAAAGAGCCAATAGTACGAGTAAAAAACCAAATACCTATGCAACAAAAATAACAAATCCGAAGGGGCCGTATCCGGAACTCGCAACAACCGTCAATGATGGATCAAGCCGAGCGACGTCAGCTCCTGCGACAGCTTCTCCACCGCCAGCGACACGTCCGCGATGCGCCGCGCGCCCGTGCAGACGATCTTCCCAGAACCAAACAGTAGCATGGCCACCTTCGGCTCCTTGATCCGATACACCAGACCAGGGAACTGCTCCGGCTCATACTCCACGTTCTCCAGCCCCAGCGCCATCGCGACCTCATTGAGATTCAGCTCACCGCCGAGATCCGAGATCGCCACGATGTTCTGGATGACGATCTCCGGGTCCTTGTACACATCCACACCCAGTTTCTTCAGCTTCTCCGCGATGATGTTGATCGTCGTCCGGACATCCTCAATGTTCTTCGCCCCGGTGCAATTCGCCTTCCCGCTCCGGAACAGCAGAGTCGCAGTCTTCGGGTTGTTCAACCGGTAGACGAGCCCAGGGAACTGCTCCGGCTCATACTCGGCTTCCTCCAGCGATTGGGCGATTACGTCCAGATCCAACTTATCGGAAAAAGACGTCGATGCCACGATGTTTTCCACGATTACTTCCGGCATGATCCAACTTTCCTCCTAACTCCTTCTCACCTCTGATGCTAGTTGCGACGCAACCCGGGTCAGCGCAGCCGAGACCGCATCCACCGAAGGACCGTCCGCGACCATCTTCCCCGAATCAAACAAGAGTATAACTGTATTTGGGTCCTCGGAGCGCACCATTAACCCAGGAAACCCCTCCTGATCAGAAGGAATCACATCGAACGAGCTGCCCAGGGACCGCAAGGGCAACGGCGCCCCATACTCCAATGACGCCACCACGTTGCGCACCGTCACTTCCGGATGCGGCACCGCCGAGACGCCAAGCAGCCCGAGCCGCTCACGCATCATCCCGATGACCTCCTCCCCCTCCGCCAGCGACGTCACGCCAGTCACCGTCATCTCCCCCGTCGCAGTCAAGAACACCGCGGCACGAGGCCGAGACACAGGGATCATCAACGCCGGCGACTCCTCCGGCTTATACCGCGCGTGGGCCAACGCTGAGGCGAGGGCGGCCAGGTCGAGCGTCTGCGCAATCGGGCAGGAAATAACAATGTTTTCCACCTGTACCTCGGGCATTATTGATATTTCCTCTCCTTATAGTATATAAAGGGTATTTATAAGGATTTCTTTTAGTCCAGGAATCAAGGGAATTTATTCACCAAACCTTGTCCACGTCAAGGTCCGGCTCCTCATCCGACGACGACCGCCGACGCCCCTTCTCCAACAACCCGTGCACCTCACGCGCCCGGCCCTCCATCCGCTGCTCCGATGTCGCCACGACCAGCTCCCCCCGCGTCTTCTCCACCAGACTGCGGATCACGTCCTGCTTCTTCTTAATCGGGACCAGCCCCGACGGATAATCGAAGCTCATGACCGCATCATAGATCTGGTCCATCATCTCGAGGTACTCCGAGGCCTTCGCGGTCGTGCCAGCCAACATGAAATCCAAGGCCGCCCGGCGCAACTCCCCCACCACATCGCAGAGCCCCAGCAGGTACGCACTCGACGTCACCTGAAGCTCCAGCGGACCCGGCAAGTCCCGCCCCTGCATGATGCTCATCAGGACGCTCGCCTCGACGTACTCCTGCTCCGCGTTCTCCACGTACCCCGCATAGAAAATATCCTGGTGGTCCTTGGTCGCCGCAATCAGCTCAGTATGCAGCCCCGCGGCCTGACCGATGAACCCTTCGGACTCAGTCACAAGCCCCCGATGCAGATGCTGGATTGCCCGGCGGCAGGTGATGACAATCTCCCGCGAAAGCCGCAGCGCCGCCTCACGGACCTTCTCCTTCGCCGAAATATCCTTGTCTATCGCCTCCATTACACGATCGAGGTTCTTCATTGCAACCACCTATCACGGGGGCGACCGCCCCCTGAACATTTATTTTGGTCGATTCACCCAGAACTCCGGCGTCTTCCCCGACAACACCAGAAGCATCTGCTCCGCGCAAATCGACCCAGCGCGCAGCTGCCCTTCCTTCGTCGAGGCGCCGATATGCGGCGTGCAAATCACATTCGGCTGATTCACAAGATCCTTGAGCACCGGCGGCTCGGCCTCATACACATCCAACCCTGCGGCACGGACCCTCCCCTCCTGCAGCGCTTTCAATAACGCCTTTTCATCAACCGTCCCGCCACGGGCGCAGTTCACGAGGATAACACCCTTCTTCATCATCGCAAACTCAGCCTCCTTCAACACCGCACCCTCCTGTTTATTGAATGGGATATGCAGCGAGATATAATCAGCGGACGCCAGCAATTGATCAAGAGGCACCAGCGCGATCCCATGCATCGGCGACTTCGTCACATACTTATCGTACGCAATCACCTTCATGTTACAGGCCATCGCCCGCTTCGCCAGCTCCACCCCAATCCGCCCGATCCCAATGATCCCCAGCGTCTTCTCAGAGAGCTCAACACCCTTGAACGTCTTCTTCTCCCACAACCCCTGCTTCATCGACCGGTCCGCCTGCGGAATCGACCGCGCCGCGCACAGCAGCAACCCCAACGTCAGCTCCGCGACGCTCACCGTCGACCCCGTCGGCGCATTCACCACCTTGATATTGTACTTCGACGCCGCCGCGAGATCGATGTTATCCACCCCGATCCCCGCACGACCAATCACCTTCAGGCTGTTCTTCCCCCTCTCGATGACCTCAGCCGTCACCTTCGTCCGGCTCCGCACCATCAACGCATCATACTTCCCAATCTCAGCGAGTAACGTCGCGGGATCCATCTCATTGAAAACGATCTCGTGGCCAGATGACTTCAGCTGATTGAGCACTTCCTGCTCGGTCTTGTCGGTAACCAGAATCTTCATAACTTTCCGCCTCGCCCACAGGTAACCGGTCTACCATCAAATATTTTATGGCAATTCCAGACAAAAAAACCCTAAAAAAATCAGACGAACTCCCGGAAATCAATCCCCGGGTACTCCGCGTCACCCGCCAACTCCTCCTCAATTCTGAGAAGCTGGTTGTACTTCGCGGTCCGGTCACTGCGCGCCAGCGCCCCCGTCTTGATCTGCCCAGCATTCGTCCCCACCACCAGATCCGCGATGAACGCATCCTCCGTCTCCCCGCTCCGATGACTCACCACCGCCGTCCACCCATTATCCTGCGCCATCTGAATTGCATTCAACGTCTCCGTCACCGACCCGATCTGATTCAACTTGATCAACACTGAGTTCGCCGCTCCCAGACTAATCCCCTTCTTAATCCGCTTCGTATTCGTCACAAACAAATCGTCGCCCACGATCTGCACATTCCCCCCCAGTTTCTTCGTCAGCTCCACCCACGAGTCCCAATCATCCTCAGCCAACCCATCCTCAATACTCACAATCGGATACCGACTACACAAATCGACATAGAAATCCACCATCTCCCCGCCCGAATACGACTTCTCCCCAATCTTATACGTCCCGTCATAATAAAACTCACTGGACGCCGGGTCCAACGCAATCTTCATCAAATCCGTGTACCCCGCCGCCGCGACCGCCTCCAACATCGCATCCAGCCGCTCAGAGACGTCCGTAATCTGCGCAGGCGCAAACCCACCCTCATCCCCGATTAACACCCCGGTCGCACCGAACCGCTTTTTCAAAATCTTCGCCAGCTGATGATACGACTCTGCGACCATCCGAATCCCTTCGTGGAAGGACTTCGCTCCCGTCGGCATCAACATATGCTCCTGAATCGAATTCTCCTGCCCCGCATGCTTCCCCCCATTAATCACATTACACATCGGCACCGGGAGTAGATGCGGAGTGATCCCGTAGAGTTCACCGATATAGACGTAGAGAGGCAGGCCTTTCGCAGCCGCGCCCGCCCGAGCCACCGCCATGGACACCGGCAGGATCGCGTTCGCCCCAAGTTTCCCCTTATTCTCCGTACTATCCAGCTTGATCATCACCGTATCAATCGCACCTTGAGCACAACAGTCGAGACCCACGAGCTTGGGCGCAATCCTTTTGTTGACGTTCTCGACGGCCTTCAACACCCCCTTCCCCAGGAACCGCTTCGGGTCAGAGTCACGCAGCTCTAACGCCTCATGCTGTCCCGCGCTCGCCCCGCTCGGCGTCAGACCACGAAAGACACCCTGCTCGGTGCATACCTCGACCTCAACCGTAGGGTTCCCCCGGGAATCAAGTATTTCACGCGCCTTGATACTGAGAATCTCAGACATACAAGCTGCTCCCCAAGTAGCAACTGCAAACACCTCCCCGCTTTAAAAAAATATCGTTACACCACGATCCCCGTCGCCTTAGGAGCGAAACTCTTAAGAAGTAACACAGGTTGAATGCTCCCAAGGTGAGAAAAAATGGTCGATTTTGTTATCGTCGGCATCGTCATTCTAATCTTAATTGTCGTCCTGCTCGCGGCCGCAATCCGCATCATGGCGGAGTACCAGCGGATTGTCGTCTTCCGACTTGGGAGGCTGGCCGGCATCAAAGGCCCCGGTCTCGTCTTCATCATCCCGGTTGTTGACCGTATCATCAAGCTCGATCTCCGTACCCGTGTCATCGACGTCCCCAAACAACGCGTGATCACCCGTGATAACGTGACGGTGGACGTGGACGCTGTCGTCTATTTCCGGATCACCGACGCCCAAAAGGCGATTGTCGAGGTACAGCGGTACGATGTCGCGACGAGTCTGCTTGCCCAGACGACCCTTCGTGATATCCTTGGGCAGAAGAGTCTTGATGAGCTTCTCGCTCAACGCGAAGAACTGAATAAGAGCCTGCAGGAGATCCTTGATATTGGGACCGACCCCTGGGGGATAAAGATCTCAGCGGTCACGATTAAGGATGTCTCTTTGCCTGAGGAGATGCTCCGGGCTATCGCCAAACAAGCCGAGGCGGAGCGGGAGAAGCGCTCGCGTATCATCATGGCCGAAGGAGAGTTCCTCGCGTCGCAGAAAATGGCTGATGCGGCGAAACTCTACGAGCAAACACCGGTTGCCTTACGCTTGCGTGAACTTCAGACGCTCACTGAGATCGCCCGAGAAAAGAACCTCATCGTCGTCCCCGGCGGCGAGATCGGGAACATCGCGGGGATCGCACGGGCAGTGACCCACAAGAAAGAATGAGACGCGGTCCTCTTCTCTTACTTCTTCTCTTCTTTTCCGTCCTACTGGCGACTCCGCTTGCGGTCGCCCAGCAGCAGCGACCCGTGGTCCTCGTCAGCATCACTGATGAGATTGATCAGACGACCGCCGACGCCTTCGCTAACGCGATGGCGTATGCGAGGGCACACGACGCCCAGGCGGTCATCGCGCTCCTCAATACTCCGGGAGGTGGGCTGCAGCAGACTTTTGCGATGGCCAGTCTGATTCAGAACAGCACCATCCCCGTCATCGGGTACGTATCTCCGTCCGGTGCGGCGGCCTGGTCCGCGGGAACGTTCCTGCTGCTCAGTTCTCACGTGGCAGCCATGGCCAACCATACGGTCATCGGCTCATGCCAGCCCGTTGAAATCGGAATAACCGGAACACGGCTCATCGATGATTCAAAGACCATCAATGCTCTCGTGGGTTGGCTGCAGGAACGGGCACAGATGTATGACCGGAACGAGACGTTAGCCGCGGAGTTCATCACGCAAAATCGGAATGTGAATGCGACTGTCGCAAGGCAGCTGGGGGTCGTCGAGGTCCTCGCTGATAGCATCCCAGAATTGCTTATGGTTTTGGATGGGCGTAATGTCTCGGTGGTTTCGGGGACGGTGACGCTGGAGACGGCGGGGGCGCCGCAGCTGACCTATGAGCGTCCATTGTCCCTGCGGCTGTATAGTCTGTTGACGAATCCAATCCTGTCGGCGTTGTTACTGATGCTGGGGGTATTTGCGTTGCTGATCGGGTTGTCGACGCCGGGGTATGGCGCGGAGGTCTTCGGCGGCATCATGATCCTCTTGGGATTGGTGGGCATCGGGTTTAGCATCTCGGCGCTCAGCATAATCTTTATAATTCTGGGTGCGGTTCTGCTCCTGGTCGAAATCTATGTTACTCCGGGGTTCACGGTGGTGGGGATCGGCGGGATCATCTGTCTGGTCTTCGGCGGCGTGTTCCTCATCCCGAGCTATCCGACCCGGGAGTGGCTGATTTCCGGTGACTACATGACGACGGCGTTCCTCATCCTGCTCTTGGTGATCATCATCTTCGCGGTGTTCTTTGCGTTTGTCTTGTATAAGGTGATTCAGATCCGGCGGAAGCGGCCGTCAATCGGCGTGTTTGCGGGTGAGACGGCGGTGACGCTGGACCTGCTGGCCCCCGGGAAGCCGGGGTACGTGCGGTATAAAGGGGAGTACTGGCTGGCGACCTCGGCGGTGGAGATTGAGCCGGGGACAAAAGTTCTGATTCTGCGCAAGGAAGAGCAGCTTCTGCACGTCCAACCCTTGCATTCACCAAAGAATTAATAACTCCCTCTTCTTTTCGGTGCCAGATTAAACGGAACTAGAGTGAGTATGTCTTCTCAGCTGAATTGTCAATTTCTTGGCGGTGGTAACGAAGTGGGCAACGTGGCGATGGTGCTGGACTATAACCGCCGCCGGTTCCTCTTCGATTATGGGTTAGCGCCGGGCAAACCGCCGTCGTTTCCCCTGCCGCCGCCGCCCGTGGACCTCACGCTCTTGAGTCACGGGCATCTGGACCATTCCGGGATGATCCCGTGGCTGTGCGCCCAGTCGAATCAGACGATCAACGCCACGGAAGTCACAGGCGCTCTGAGTAATCTGCTGCAGAAGGATTCAATCAAGATCGCGCAGATGGACGGCTACTCGATTCCCTATGGAAGTAATGATGTGCGCGAGGCGGAGCACAGCCTGATGCCGGTGGAGCCGGGGACGACCCGGCAGATCGGCGAGGACACGGAGATCCGGTTCCATTCCTCTGGGCACATCCCCGGGGGGTTGATGTTCGAGCTTCAGGGCGCCAAGACCACACTGTTCACGGGGGACTTCAACGTCGTCGACACCCATCTCGTCAAGGGCACGCGTCCGGTCAAGTGCGACGTTCTGTTCATGGAAGGGACCTACGCCGGCCGGGATCATGTCAACCGCCAGCAGATGGAGAAGGCGTTCATCGACAAGATCCATGAGGTCGTCGACCGCGGCGGCATCGCCATCATCCCCGCGTTCGCCCTTGCCCGTTCGCAGGAGATCCTCATCGCGCTCAAGGACCAAAACCTGGACGTCTGGTTCGACGGCATGGGCACGAAGATCTCCAAGATCTTCCTGAAGTACCCCCAGTATTTACGGTCCCCGAAGGACCTGAAGAAGGCGATGAAAGAGGTCAACCTCGTGCATTCCGACCATGGCCGGAAGCTTGCGCTGAAGGCTGACGTCATCGTCACCTCCAGCGGCATGATGGACGGCGGTCCGATCATGTCATATATGATGAAGCTGAAGAACGACAAGAAATGCGCGGTCCTGCTCACGGGGTACCAGGTGGAGGGGACGAACAGCCGCCTGCTCTTTGAAAAAGGAAAGATGGCGTTCTACGGTGTCGTGGAGACCGTGGACTGTGAGGTCGAGTACTTCGATTTCTCTGCGCATGCCGGGCATACGGAGCTGGTGAACTTCGCCAAAGCGTGTAAACCGGAGAAGATCGTGCTCTTTCACAGCGACAACCGCCAGCCGCTCATCGAGTCCCTGCGGGACACGGCAGAGGTGCTGGCGCCGATGAACGGCGAAACGTTCCCGTTGTAGCAGGCGGTACCCATGATTTCTTCTCAGGTTGATTGTGATTGTGTACCGAGGGCGGGTGACCCATGGCTGAGCTGACCCAGCGGCAGATCTACGACTTACGACGGCTTCTTGAGGAGCTCAAGAAGGCTCGTGGGAAGCACACGGAGCTGATCTCCTTGTACGTCCCTGCCTCCAAGCAGATTTTCGATGTGGTCTCCTACCTGCGCAACGAGTTCTCCCAGTCCCAGAACATCAAGTCCAAGACGACCCGGAAGAACGTGACGTCCGCGATTGAATCGTTGATGAACCGGCTGAAGCCCTTCAAGCAGCCGCCGCTCAACGGCCTCGCGATGTTCGTCGGGCATAAGAGCATCGGCAGCGACCAGACGGAGATGGTCGCGTTCGTCATCGAGCCGCCGCTTCCGCTAACGACGTTCTTGTACCGCTGTGACTCCGAGTTCTACCTTGAGCCCATCGAGGGGATGCTCTCTGAAAAAGAGATCTATGGCCTTCTGTTGTTGGACCGCCGGGAATGCACCATCGGGATGCTGCGGGGCAATCACATTGAGTTGCTGAAGTATATGACCTCTCAGGTCCCCGGTAAACACGGGCGTGGTGGTCAGTCCCAGCGGCGGTTCGAGCGTCTCACCGAGATCGCGGCCCATGAATGGTTCGTGAAATGCGGGGAGCGCGCCAGCGAAATCTTCCTGAACGAGCCTGGTCTCAAGGGGATCCTCGTCGGCGGCTCTGGGCCGACGAAGCAGTACTTCATCGAGGAGGGTTATCTGCACTATGAGCTACAAAAGAAGATCGTCGACCTCTTCGACACCGGGTATACCGATGAGTACGGCCTGCGGGAGCTTGTGGATTCCGCAGGCGGCCGCATGGCCGACTTGAAGATCTCCAAGGAGAAGAAGGTGATGAAACGGTTCCTCTCTGAGGTGATGAAGTCGGAGAAGAGCCTGGCGGTCTACGGGGAGCCCCAGGTGCGCCGCGCCCTCGAGATGGGGGTTGTCGACACACTGTTGATCTCTGAGGATCTCCGGCGGTATCGGGTCACGATGAAGTGCCAGTCCTGTTCGTTCACGCTTCAGAAGACGATAGCGGAGGATGCCCTGGAGTCATTCTCGCCGCCTCCTTGCACCATGTGCAAGTCCCAGCTGCCCATGGTCATCACGGAGAAGGTCGACCTGGTCGATGAGCTCTCCGATCTGGCGGAGAAGACGAACGGAATAGTCCGTTTGATTTCCCGGGGCAGCGAGGAGGGCGAATCCTTGTATAGTGCTTTTGGGGGTCTCGCGGGGATTTTGCGGTACGCGGTCGAGGTCTGAGGCTCGTGTATCTCCTGAAAAAAGGGTTAGATTACATGGGGAAGTTTTATAAATACTTAAATATATTATTCTTGTAGGTTGTCTTATGTCGCGCGAAGACTTCCAATCGTTCATTCCTGCGAGTAAATCGATCCCTGAGCTCACCCTTAAGGCCGTGCTCGTCGGAGCCATCCTCGCGGTTATTCTCGGTGCGGCGAACGCGTATCTCGGCTTGTACGCCGGGATGACGGTCTCCGCGGTCATTCCCGGTGCCGTCATGGCGTTTGCCATCCTACGTCCCCTGAAAGGTACCATCCTTGAAGTCAACCTGGGGATGATGGGCGCTGCCTCCGGTGAGGCGCTCGCCGCTGGGGTTATTTTCACAATCCCTGCCCTGGTCCTCCTGGGAACCTGGACGGAGATCCACTATGTTGAGACGACGCTTATCGCCATGTTCGGTGGCATCCTTGGTGTCCTTTGGATGGTTCCTCTCCGTCGCGCGCTCATCATCAAGACAGATTTGCCGTTCCCCGAGGGTGTTGCGGTCGCTGCGGTGCTGACCACGACGGTCGGCGGGGAGGTCGCCCGGGAGAAGAAGGGCGAATCCGGCGTGAGCGGCATCTGGCTTGTGGTCGGTGCACTCGTCGCTGCGATATTTAAATTCGGCCAGGTGGGCTTAAAGATTTTCGGCGGCGCTATTCACGGTATTGCGGATATTGGGAAGTTCAACATCGGTGGTGGCACAAAAGAAGGGTTTTTTTATGGTGGGGTTGCGGCCTCGCCTGCACTGCTTGGTGTCGGGTGGATCATCGGCCCGAAGATCTCCTCATTCGTCTTCGTTGGCGGGCTACTCGGCTGGGTCATCCTGGCACCGCTCATCGCGCTTGCGACCGGATTGCCGACGCCGACGACGCCTTCGGATATCACCGATGCGCTGGCCTTAGGATTCGGGAATGCGAATACGGGGTACCAGATCTGGGGATTCTTCGCCATCTGGGGGAATTATATTCGGTATATTGGAGTCGGCACGATGGTTGTCGGCGGTCTGTATACGATTTTCCGTCTGCGGTCGAACCTCGCTAGTGGGATCCGTGAGGCGATCGCGGGGCTCCGTGGCGGCAGCGGGGTTGTGAAGAAGCGCACGGATCAGGATCTGAACTTCAAGTTCGTGTTCTTGATGATCGGGCTGTTGACAATCCCGATTTTCTTGGTCTATGTCTGGATTTCTTCGTTGTGGGTGGTCTCGGCGGTCATGGCGGTCTTCGCGGTTCTGTTCGCCTTCGTGGCGAGCGCGATTGCGGGGTACATGGCCGGACTGCTTGGGTCTTCGAATAACCCGATTTCTGGGGTGACTGTCTCGGTGTTACTGATCACGGCGCTGATCCTTCTTGGGTTTGGGCTGTCTGGGAATATCCAAGCGGCGGGGGTCGCGATTCTCATCGCCGCGGTGATTTGCTGTGCGGCGGCGATTTCTGGTGACGTGCTGCAGTCGCTGACGTGTGGTCAAATGGTTGGTGCGACGCCGCGGAACCAGCAGATCGCGGAGATCATCGGGGTCATGGCTGCGGCGCCGATTCTGGCGCTCGTCGTCCAGGCCTTGGATAAGGCGTACCGGATTGGGAGTACGAATCTTCCTGCGCCCCAGGCGTTCCTTATGAAGGGGATCGTGCAGGGGGTGCTGGGTGGTCAGATGGTCTGGCCGTTCGTCATCGCCGGCATGGTCCTGGCGTTCGTATTGATTCTGATTAATCTGCCGGTGCTTCCGGTGGCGATTGGGATTTATCTGCCGTTTACGCTCACGACGCCGATTTTCCTCGGTGGCATCATCCGGTACCTCACCGATCGGGCGATTACGAAGAAGTACGGCTCGGCGGAGGAGGAGCAGATTAGCGAGTGGGAGCTGGCGATCAAACAGACGGATGTCAAACCGAAAGAAAAGATTATAAGAACCGGGCTGCTGCTGACAGCGGGGTTGATTGCTGGAGAGGCCCTGATGGGGGTGACGGTCGCGTTCTGCATCGTGTTCGGGTTGAACTTCCAGGTCTTTGAGTTCCCGCCGATTCTGCCGAGCATTCTTGTCTTCATCTTTATCGGGGCGCTCCTCTGGTATATCCCCTTGAGGTATATCTACGCCAAAGACACGAAAGAGAGGTAACCCGCTGCCGACCGTGGATGAGTTTCTGTCGTATCGACCGAGTCGGGAGGAATGGCCCTGGCGGGCGACTGCGGAGGACCGGGTCGTGATTTCTGTGCCGAAGTTCACGAGCAAGACCGGGGCGAAATTCGTCAAGCTGCTTCATAAGGAGAACAAGATTGAGGCGAACCTTGATGCCCTGGGGTCGTTCGTCTGGGTGACGATTGACGGTCAGTTGACGGTCAAGGATGTTTTGGGCCGGGTGAAGGAGAAGTTCCCGGCTGAGGAGAATATCGACCAGCGGCTGTTCCTGTTCCTGCAGCAGTTGAAGGCCTTGCATTACCTGACGTACTAGCGTCGTCCCAGGTGCGCTTTTTTTATCTGGATGGTGCCGCTGTCGCGGTCCCAGCGGGTCTCTTGCTCGTCGATGATGAGCGGGGCGTGGAAGCCGGGTCCGTCGAGGACGAGGGTCTGGTACTCCCCGCCTTCGCCTGCGATGTTGATGCCCGTGGTCTCGTGGAGGCTGCGCAGTGTGGCGAGGGCGGCGGGGTCGATAAGGCGGCCGAGCCAGTCTTTGGTGAGGCCTTCGGCGAAGACGCCGACGATCATGATTTTGAATCCGGCGTGGAGCTGGTCTTCCAGGAGGAGTCCCTGGTCCTTGTGCCAGAGGGGGGTGAAGCTTTTGAGGCCGAGGCGGTCGCAGACGCGTTCGATGCGGGTCCGCTGGTACTCGGAGGCGATGGCGCCGCTGACGACGCCGTCGATGGGCAGCGTCTTGAGGAGTGATTCGAGATCCATCAGTTCGTCCTCCTTGTGGCCTTTGGTTGTCTTCGATGTGAAAGGGATTTGAAGTGCTTCGGCGAGTAGTCCGGTGAGGGTGAGGTTGAGGGAGTGGAACATCCAGGATTCGGTGTTCTGGGGGATGAGGGTGACCAGGTGGGTAAGGTCCCAGCCCCATTGTTGGACGATGTAGGCAGCATAGGTGGAGTCCTTTCCTCCGGAGAAGAGTACAGCGACCCTCATGATGTCCTGGGGTATGGGGGGCGGTGTACTAAAAGCTGTTCACGGGCCGGAAGAAAGGTTAATTTACGAACAGGGGATGTCTTTGCTTTTGAGAGGAGTTCTGGATGAACATCGGCATCATCAGCGGGCATTTGATTCCCGGGCTCATCAGGCGTCCGGAGTTGGTCACGGTTGAGACGCCGTACGGCTCGGTCGTGCTTCGGATTGCGAAGGCGAAGGGTCATACCTTGTTTTTCGTCAACCGCCATGGGGAGGAGGCCAATCTTCCCCCGCATCGGGTGAACGCCCGGGCGACGATCTCGGCCTTGGCGGAGAGTCAAGTGGAGGCGATTCTCTCGGTGGGGACGGTCGGTTCCTTGAAGAAGTCGTTTGAGCCTGGGGATTTCGTCGTGCCTCATGATTTCATCGATATGACGAGGTCGCGCCCGTCGACGTTCTTTGATGAGTCGCGGGTGCATGTGGACATGACTGATCCGTTCTGCCCGGCGTTGCGTGCGTGTCTTCTTAAGGCAGCGAAGACGCAACCCAATGCTAAGGTTCATGGGCGGGGGGTGCTGTTGGTGACGGAGGGCCCGCGGTTGGAAACAGCGGCGGAGATCCGGGTGTTCTCTTCGTTCGCGGACATCGTGGGGATGACGCTGGTGCCTGAAGTGGTGTTGGCGCGTGAGAAGGGGATTTGTTTTGCCGCCATATGCCTGGTGTGCAATATGGCTGCCGGCCTGCAGCATCGGTTGAATGCGGAAGAGATCGTTAGGATTTATTCGCAGCGGGAGCCGATGCTTGCCAAGGTGCTTGCAGGGGCGCTGGAGATGGTGCCGTCGGGGCTGTCGTGTCCGTGTCCGCGGTCGCTTGCGCAGGCGCGGTTATGAAGGAGTACGAGCTCATTAATCATACCGCGGATGTCGGCATCCGGGCGTTCGGCCGGACGCTCGATGAGGCGTTCGCGCATGTGGCGAAGGGGATGTTCGACATCATAACGGATGACTCTGAGATCCGTCCGGTGCTGAAGATTCCGGTATCGCTTCCTGCGGCGCCGTCGCTGGAGCAGCTGTTGGTGGATTGGCTGTCGGAGCTGGTGTTCTTAAACGGGGCGCGGAACCTGGTGTTCGGGCGGTTCGACGTCAAAATAACGGGGACCGCGCTGTCGGCGACGGTCTACGGCGACGAGTACGACGTGAAGAAGTATCGGATGGGGACGGAGGTCAAGGCCGTGACCTACCATATGCTCGAGGTCCACAACCAGCCGCCGTACTGGGTTCAGGTCCTTCTCGATATCTGATGCAGTAGGTAGTGGGTGTCGTAGTCTGGCGGGGGGTTGGGTGGGTATTTGAGGGCCATGACCCAGACGGTGTCCTGGGCTGTGTGGCCCTGGGCGTCGGTGACGGTGAGGGTCGCGGAGTAGGAGCCGGGGTAGAGGAAGACCATGCTGGTGCCGCGGTCGTCTGATTGGAAGCTGTAATGGAGTCTGGTCTGTGCCTCCATTTTTACCGAGACGAGAAGCAGGGCGATCATGCAGGCGGCGATGGCCCCAAAGGCGAGGGGTGGACTGGCGGTTCCGATGCCGATGCCTGATGCAATGGCGATGATGGAGATGAGTCGTTGGAGTCTGATGGGTCGTTGGGTGAGCTGGGTGTAGATGTCGGATTGGATGATGCCTGCGCCTTGGGGGCCGAAGTCCCAGTGGTACGAGGTGATGCAGGTGTCGTTGTCGGGGTTGCCGTAGAAGCTGACGGTGAGCGGGCTGTAGCCCTCCAGCGGTCCGGCGCTGATCAGGTCCTTGGTATAGATTTGGGTGTCGTCCGTGGTCGTGATGGTTTCCAGGGTTTGCGGCAGAGCGGGTGTGGCTTGGTCGCGTTGGGCGAGGAAGAGATAGCCGAGTGGCGTGGTGGTGAGGAGGAGCATGGCGATGATGATAGTTATTTTCTTTTGTCCCCGCATCAAAAATCCCTTGTGGGAAGGATGCGGGAATGATTATTTAAATCTTCTCATCTTCAAGAAACCAGGAAAAAAGTTACAAAAAACACGTAAAAAACTTGAAATAACCTTACAATGATATTGTATCAAGGTAAAGGGAGGATTTATCCATGATACACACAGGAAAATGTGCTCTACTTGTAGCCGTCCTTTTTCTCAGCACCCCCATGCTCCCAGCCGTGACGAGCACCCCAACCACCAGAACCTCAGGCGATTGCACCCCCGTGTTCGACTTCATCTTTGGCGACAATCACTGGATCATCCGCATCAACGTCACCTTCGAGTACGACCCAGGTTTCGTCCTCGAAATCCAATACCGCTCCTCAGGATCCTGGGTCCCCTACACCGGACTGTTCACCATCAAGAACGAAAGCGACCTTTACCCGTTCCAATGGCGATACACCACCACACAAAGTGGAGGCCAATGGATTTACAACCAGACCATGCTACCACCCGTCAAAATCGACTGGACGCCGCCCACAGCCACGGTCTCCATCGAGCAGCAAGGGATTCTCACAAAGAAGCGCATCATCACAGCAAACGCTAACGACGCCATAAGCGGTATCAACCGAGTGGAATTCTATTGCAATGGCAGCCTTCAGTTCACCGACACTGAGGCCCCGTATCAGTATGTTATTAGCCCGGTGCCCCATTGCACCGTCAACTATCAGGTCCGCGTCTACGACAACGCCGGGAACCGCAACATCACCAACATCACGAAACCCGGAATCCATCCCTACACCCTCCCCGGAAGCCCCTTGGCTGGCCATCCCCTTTTATTCCTGCTAAACATCTGCCGAGAGCTACGGAAACTACTTTGATAAACCGAGCATGCCGCGTTCCCTTTGAATCGAATACTTTCATCGGTCACGGACGGACCATGATCGTCGTTTAAAGGAGGGAAAGCACAGATTTGAGACAAAGTTTTTAAATAGTTTCACCGACCCCCCGCCCCGGTTTAAATATCACGGGCCCAATCCCTAGTCTTGGCAATCGACAACCGGACGGAAACCACCCCTTCCTCCCAGAGCAAGGCGCGTTTTTCTCCCAGACCTTCCCGTCCGGTCTCTCCTCACTTCCCCCTCCCGTTCTCCATGGCAAACCTATATATAACGCATGGGCTTACCGGTTCGTACTATGAAACAGACCACCGGCAAACCACAAACGACCGGCACACAGACGATCACCGAAGACTGGACCATCAAGGACGTCATCGACAAGTACCCCCAGACCGCCATGGTCTTCATGAAATACAACGTCGGCTGCATCGGCTGCCTCGCCGCCTCCTTCGAAAAAGTCAAGGACATCGCCGCCGTTCACGGCATCGACACCACCCAGCTCGTCAAAGACCTCAACGCCGCGCTCCAATAAACAGTACGTTTTCTTCTCTTCCTTTCAAGCAGTATTCTGATTTACTGTAGGGTGAAATCGTTCGTGAGAATGGCCCTTGAAACATCTCGGGAAATGGGTTCCTCTGCGGCGGTACCTTCCAAATTATTTCAATGCATGATTGAATAGAAGGAAATCAGTGCCTTGGGTTAATCCTCAAGAAACGTAGCGTGGACGAAGAACCATCCTAGATGTCCGGTGTAATGATTAGGCACGACCAAGGTCCTGTGAAAAACCAGGTAGTAAAAGGGCCCAAGAACGTAGCTTGGAGAGGTAAAAGAGTACAATCCCGCATTATCATAGACAACAGCTTTCATTGTCATATTATCACTATTATCTTTTATTACCCCTATGATGACAGGGATTGTGATATTGTTCTCCGCGATTTGAGGTTTCTTGGTGATTCCGGTTAATGTAATTGGGGGTGAGTCGAAATAATACGTCCACTGGTATGGCGGTTCGGTGTCATTGTAGCGGAGCACGCCATTCAAATAGAATTCTACGCGATTGACGCCACTTGTAGCATCCCAACAAGTCGCAGTCCAGATTATCATTTTAAACTTCTTTTCTTTTGTCAAATTTTCAAGAGGAACCGTTGTGTCTATCTTGAGAATCTGGTATTTCCATGGCTCGACATTGCTTGCGTTGTCAATCGACCAGTACGTAATGGTATGTGTTCCATCCCCTGAAACGATAAAGGGATAATTGTAAGTCATCTCTGCACCGGCATCGATTCTATATTTAGTGACAAAGACCCCTGATTCGTTGTCGATGGCGGTCAAGGTGACCTGCGGATTGGTAATATACCAGTCATGTTGCCCGTTCGGGGTGGCCGGGTTCAAGGTGATCGTGGTGGCCGGCGGCGTCACATCGTCGTCTTCGATTCCGCCAAGGTAAACATGAAGATTCCGAGTGGGGATCAACGAAAAAACCGGAACGCTCGTGCAAATCAGAATACTCACAATGCCGACTCCGATCCATCTTTTCATCATGGAGAAAATTTCTCCCAAGAAAAGAAGGAGGTTTGCTCTAATAAACTTTTTCTATCTGATTTATAAGCACCATTTGTTTCAATAATCCGCCTTTCTGTACCGGCCAATTCTCTACAAAAAGAAGCAAAGACACCCCGGAATCTTCGGGCAGTAAATTATTTAGCCTACCCCCGCCTTACCTCCCTCCAAGGAGGCTGACTTCCTTATGGTCTGCTACGTCGTCCCAACCATCGCCGCTCTCGTCCACGGCACCTTGAGAAAAAAAGTGGATTCACTAAAGAAAAATAACTACCAGCTCTGGCTGAACCTCATGCTCGCCGGCGCCGGCATCTTCGGCTTCATCGACCACCTCTGGAACGGAGAACTAACCCTCATCGGACCTAACCTGGCAAACGATCTCCTGCTCGGCGTCACCATCACGCTCGTCACCATCGCCCTCTGGGCGGCACTCGTCACCTACGACAAGGCAAAACACAAGCACGCGGTCAAAGCCTAAAGACATTCAAACGGCTTTCTTCCGCACCCTTTTCTTTTCTTCCAACTCCCCAAGAAAAACACGCAAGAGATTGGGGTATTCACTCTCGATTTTCCCGGCCCCGTACCCAACCTTCTCGATCCGCATCGGCGGTACCGGACCAAACGACTGCGCACAACTCACCATAATCGCCGCACCCGTCGGCGTCACCAACTCCTGCTCACGCTCCGTCTGGTACACCGGCACCCCACGCAGCAGCTCCACCGTCGCCGGCGCAGGCACCGGCAACACCCCATGCGCACACCGCACGAACCCACGACCCAACGGCAACGGAGAACACATCACCACATCAACACCGAGGACAGAAAGACCGGCCACCGACCCGACCACATCAATGATGCTATCCACCGCCCCCACCTCATGGAAATGAACCTGCTTTGGAGGAATGCCGTGGATCTTCCCCTCAACCTCAGCCAGCCGGGAAAACACCAGCATACTCTTCCGCTTGACCTCGGCGGAAAGCCCACTCCTCATCACTATCCTTCGAATGTCAGCGAGACCCCGATGCGGCTGATCCTCCTCAACCGACACCACGACATCTGTCCCCATGAGATGATGACTCTCAACCTTCCGCACCGCCAAAGAAAACCCAGTTAATCCCAACAAACCAATCTGATCACTTAACCACTCCACATTCACCCCCACATCCAGAAGCGCCCCGAGGATCATGTCCCCGGCGACCCCAGAAAAACAATCAAAATACAATATTCTAGTCAGACGAAATCACCTATTAATCAGACTCGCAAAATACCCGGCCCCAAACCCGTTATCGATATTCACCACCACCACCCCCTCCGCACAACAATTCAACATCGTCAACAGCGGCGCCACCCCCCCAAAACTCGCCCCATACCCCACACTCGTCGGCACCGCCACCACTGGCCGAGACGTCAACCCCCCGATGATACTCGCCAACGCCCCCTCCATCCCCGCAACCACCACCACCACACTCGCCCGCTGCAGCTTCTCCCGCACCGCCAACAACCGATGCACCCCAGCGACCCCTACATCGCACACCAACTCCACGGGACTGCCCATCACCTCCGCCGTCACCATCGCCTCCTCCGCCACCGGCAGATCAGACGTCCCCGCCGTCACCACCAGCACACGCCCCCGCTTCCGACGCACCCGCCCCTGACGCACTACCACCATCCGCGCCCGCTCAAAAAACTCCGCAGACGGATACCTTTTCTTCACCCCTGTGAACACCCGCTTCGACGCTTTCGTCAGCATCACACTCGCCCCCTGCCTATACAACACCTCAACGATATCCAGGATCTGCGCCGTCGTCTTCCCCGGGCAGAACACCGCCTCCGGCCAGCCCTTCCGCACCGACCGATGCGTATCCACCCGAGCAAACCCCAAATCCTGGTACGGCAGATTTTCCAACGACGACAACACCTCCGCGAGACTCGCCCTCCCCGCCTTATACTCCTGCAGCAGCTTCTTCACCGCGACATCACCTCATTGAGACTCCCCGACCGAAACCCCTCGATATCCAAAGTGACATAGGCGAAACCAAGTGCCTTTAAAGCGGTAACAATTTCTTCAGAATGCTCAAGCACAACAGGAAACTGCGATCGCGGCACCTCAAGCCGCGCCACCGTCCCATGATGACGCACGCGAACCTCTAGAATCCCTAACCGATGCAGCACCGCCTCCGCCTCCTGCACCTGCCGAAGCATCTCCGGCGTGATCCGCGTCCCATACGGGATCCGCGACGCCAGACACGGCGATGCCGGCCGATCCCACTGCGGCATCCTCAACGACTTCGCCAACACCCTGACCTCCGCCTTCGTCAACCCGACCTCAAGCAACGGACTCAGAATGCCCAACTCCCGAGATGCCTTCATCCCCGGGCGAAAATCCTTGGTATCATCCGAAGTACTCCCATCGCACACCACATCGAAACCCTCGGCGGCCGCGACCTGCTTGGCCAGCAGAAAATCCTCTTTCTTACAGAAGTAGCACCGTTGCGGCGAGTTCTCCACAAATCCAGGGATTGCGAACACGTCGACATTCTCCACCCGATGCGGGATGCCAAGGCTGGCCGAATACGCACATGCCCCATCAATATCCTGGGACGGCTGCGCCGCAGACACAAGAGTAATCGCCAAGACATTATCAGGAAGGGATTGTACCGCGACCGTCAAGAGAAACGAGCTATCCAACCCCCCGGAATAAGCGACCGCGACCCGACGTAGCCCACGCAGCCGGTTACGCAGCGCCAAAAGCTTTCCCTCTGCCGAAGTCACAGGAGAAACGGAGAAATCTCCCCCTATATTAATGATTGCACCTAAAACAAGGTGTTGAGCTTCCGGGGCTTGCGCTGCCGCCAGGCTCCCTTATGGTACCCGTAGCTGGCCAGCAGGGGGAACAGGATCGAGGCCTCACCGTACACCATCTGCTCATGGCCGGTGTCGACCTTGCCCCAAGAGTTCGCCTCCTTCAGCGTCGAGCCGGAGAGGGCGCCGTCGCGCTCGTCCGCGACCGTCAGCTGCACCGCGTACTTGTGCATAGGCGCATTTTCACCGAGGATATCCGCCGCGACGACCGTGTCCTGCACGAAGTTCTTGGGGACGCCGCCGCCGATCATCAAGAGGCCCGTCTGTTTCGAGGCGACCTTCAGGCTAGTGAGCTCCCGGAAATCCTGGACCGAGTCGATGGTCACATGCTTCTGTTTCTTCTCGGTCTGGTGGGCGACGAGACCGAAGCCGGCACTGGAGTCTGAGAATGCGGGGACGAAAATGGGCATCTGTTGGCGGTACGCCTCCAGGACGAAGGACTCGGCGTTCGCGTGATGCTCGTTGAGGTACCGGCCCATCTCGACGATGAATTCCCGGGAGGAGTACGGCCGTGGGTCGAGGCCATCCGCGATCTTTTTAACGGTCATGTCGCAGATGCGCAGCTGGTCCTCGTCGATATAGGTGTCGTAGATGCGGTCGACGGCGAGCTGCTGCAGCTTGGTGTCGTCGACTTGGATCTGGCCGCGGTAGTGTTTGAATCCGAGGCCTTCGAAGAAGTCCTGGTCGACGACGATGGCTCCGGTGGAGACGACGGCATCGACCATGTTGTGGTGGATGAGGTTGATGATGGCTTTCTTGAGGCCAGCGCTGACGAGGGAGCCGGCGAGGCAGAGGATGACGGTGCAGTCCTTGTCCTCGAGCATCATGTTGTAGATGTGGGCGGCGTTGGCGAGGTTGCGGGATTGGAACGCCATATTGTCGAAGGCTTCGATGATGGGGATGGCGTTGAAGCTGGTGATGTCGATGTGCTTGATGGGACGGCTGAGGAGATTTTTCTTCTCGTTCTTCACTGTATCCCTCTTTCGGACCTGGTCAGTGGTCATCATTGCCAACAGATAACGCGCTGATTGTTTTAAGGATATCGCGTATTTATAAAAAGGAAGGGAGAGGGGGCCGTGTTTTTCTTGGTTATCCCATATAATCCCAGAGCGTCTTCTTCCAGCTGTCCCGTAGGGTGCTTATGGGGAGGTCGATGAGGGGTTTCTTGCCTTTGGTGATGATGAGCCGGTTTCCGGTGACGGTGCCGATCTTTGTGAATGGGACATGGTGTTCTTTGAGGGTTGTTTCGAAGTCTTTCTGGTGGTCTGGGTGGATTTCGGCAAGCCAGCGGGTGTTGGTTTCGCTGAACATGAGGAGGTCGCTGCGCAGGTCGCCAAGACTGGTGAGGTCGATGGTGGCGCCGAGGTCTCCGCCGATGGTCATCTCGGCGAGGGCGACGGCGAGGCCTCCTTCGCTGGGGTTGTGGCAGGCGGCGATGAGGTCTGATTTCATGGCGGTGAGGAGTCCATTGATGCAGGCTTTGAGGAGGGCGGGGTCGGTGCGGGGGACTTTTCCGCTGTTGTGTTTGAGGAGGGCGTAGTATTCGCTGCCGCCGAGTTCGTTGTCGGTCTTCCTCCCGATGAGGTAGAGACTGTCGCCTTCGGCTTTGAGGTCGCTGGTGGTGCAGTGACGGATATCGTCGGCGATGCCGACGCCCATAATCTCGGGGGTGGGTGGGACGGCGGTCTTGGTGGATTGGTTGTAGAGGCTGACGTTGCCGGAGACGAAGGGGAGGTCGAGGGCGCGTGCCATGTCGCCGAGGCCGCGGCAGGCTTCATAGAGTTCGCCCATGCGTTCTGGTTTTTCGGGGTTGCCGAAGTTGAGGCAGTCCAGGAGGCTGTCGGGTCGTGCGCCGACGGCGGTGAGGTTGCGGCAGGCTTCGTCGATGGCGCTGGCGGCGCCCCAGTAGGGGTGGCGCTCCATGTAGCGGGGGTTGATGTCGGCGGTGAGGGCGATGCCTTTGTAGGAGTGTTCGAGGGGTTGGATGACGGCGGCGTCGCCGTGGGTCTCGGAGCCGAGTTTGCCTTGGAGGGGTTTGATGACGGTGTTGGCTCTGACTTCGTGGTCGTATTGGCGGATGACCCAGTCCTTGCTGGCGATGTTGAGTGAGGAGAGGAGTTTTGTTAGCGTCTTGTTCAGATCTTTTGGCTGCGGGACTGGGGTGTCTTGTTCGGCGGGTTGGGGGATCGTGTAGGGGCGCTGACAGCTGTCGTAGATGGGGCCGCCGGTCATGAATTCCAAGTCCATCTCCAGGATTTTTTGGCCGTGGATGAAGACGCGGATGGCGGGGTCTTTGATGACGTGGCCGACGGCTGCGGCTGGGACGTCCCATTGTTTGCAGATGTGGAGGATTTCTTGGACATGCTGGGGTTTGGCGACGAGCATCATGCGTTCTTGGCTTTCACTGACCCAGATTTCCCAGGGTTTGAGGTCTTCGGCTTTGAGGGGGACGTCGTCGAGGTGGATTTCGGCGCCGAGGTTGTTGCTGTAGGCGAGTTCGCCGCTGACGCAGGACAGTCCGCCGCCGCCGAAGTCTTTGAATCCTTGGAGGAGTCCTTTGCGGTTAGCTTCGAGGCAGGCGTGGATAACGGGTTCTTTGGTGATGGGGTCGCCGACTTGGACCGCTGATCTGCTGCTCTCCTCGCTTTTCTCCGTTAATTCTGCTGAGGCAAAGGTGACGCCGTGGATGCCGTCGCGGCCGGTTTTACCGCCGACGTAGATATAGACTTCGCCGGGGGCAGTGGCCCAGGAATGGATGAGTTCTTTTTTCTTCATGATGCCAAGGCAGCCGACGTTGACGAGGCAGTTGCCGGTGTAGCCGTCGTGGAAGGTGACCTGGCCGGTCACAGTCGGGATGCCGATTCTGTTACCGTAATCACGAATACCGTCGACGACACCCTTCATGAGATACCGGGGGTGCTTGACGCCCTTCGGTAATTGATTCTGCGGGGTGTTGAGTGGTCCGAAGAAGAGGGGGTCGACGAAGGCGATGGGCTGGGCGCCCATGCAGACGACGTCGCGGACGATGCCGCCGATGCCGGTGGCGGCGCCTCCGTAGGGTTCGATGGCTGACGGATGGTTATGGGATTCGAGGGCGACGCAGTAGTAGTAGTCGTCGGTGAAGTCCATGACGCCGGCGTCCTCGCGGGCGATGATGCGTTGTTCGTCGACGTTGAAGACGTATTTCTTGAGCGGGACTTTGCTGGATTTGTAGCAGCAGTGTTCGCTCCAGGCTTGGCCGAGGGCTTGGAGTTCGATGTCGGTGGGGTGGCGGTGACGGTCGTTGAAATAGGTTTGGATGCGTTTCATTTCGGGGAGGGCGAGGGCGAGGCCGAGCTGGTCGCTGATTTGCTGGAGGTCTTGGTCGGTGGCGTCTTTGACGTTGATTTCGTAGACGTCGTCTGGTCCTGGTCGTTTGGTGAAGAGGTTGTCGAGGTGCATGAGCGTTCGTTCCCCCTCCTAAGTTTGGTGTTATTTTGTTGGTGTGACGGTGATGGTGTAGGTGTGGATGACGGGGTTGGTCAGCAGGCGTTGGCACATTTGTTCGACGTCGGCTTCGACTTTTTTCTTGTCGGTGCTGTCGACGGTGATGTTGAAGGTGCGGATGGTGGAGGCGCTTTTGACGTCGGTGAATCCGAGGAGGTGGAGGGCTTTGAGGGTGTTAGCGCCTTCGGGGTCTGAGATTCCTTTTTTAAGAGTGATGGTGACGTGTGCTTCGTACATGCCGAATGCCCCTGGGCGCCTCAACGGTGGATGGGTAATTAAGATTTCGCTTTCCAGGAGAAAAAAGTACTTGAAGCAAGCCAGAGCAGGTATCGGAGAAGATACTTTTTAGAAGAACTTCTTCATCTCGATGCTTTTGCTTGTGCTATACCCCATGGTATCGCGAGCGGTGACAGTGACTACGTGGTAGCCGAAGGCAGGTGTCGTCCAGGTCCATTCGTAGGGCGCTTCGTTGTCTGTGGCGATGAGTTTGTCGTCGACGCTGAATTCGACGCAATCTATGCCGTAGGGCTCTTGGAAGGCGGTTGCTTGGAAGGTGATCTTGCCGATGGCGACGGGCCATACCCATGAGTGGATCTTTTTATCTCGGAAGTAGAGGGCGTTCTCCGGTCGAGTAATAGTCAAAGTAGGTAAGTCTGCATAGACGCTGACAGAGGCGGTGTCGTTGCTGGTGTTGCCTTGAGAGTCGGTGACGGTGAAGGTCGCATGGAAGCACCCGAGGGCGTGATACGTGTGTTGTGGGTTTTGTTGGTCTGAGGTGTTTCCGTCGCCGAAGTCCCAATGGTACGTCATGGGTGGGAAGCCGCCGTAGGTTGTGCCTTTGAATTGGAGGGTCCGATTGTAAAAGGCTTGGTAGGGTCCGTTCGCCATTGCTCGGAGCGGCCCCCCTGGGCCGAAGGCATTCAGAAACCCTGTTGCGTCGGGTTCATCTGTTGATCCAATGTAGACGGTACCATCCGTGGCGATCGCGGGGACTGATTCACAGTGACCGATTTCCGTCCTCCATTGCTCGGTGCCGTTTGGGTTCACGGCGATAAGATAGCCATCGAAACCCGAGGTGGTCATCCCGAAGTAGATGGTTCCTTCTGCGGAGGTAACGGCAGCGCTCCACATTATGTCTCCTCCGACGGGGAACGTCCATTTCACCGAACCATCACCGGGACTTATCGCATAGAGTGTGCTCATCCCTGCGTAAATGGTGCTGTCGGAGGCGATCGTAGGCGATCCTCCTGGTTCGACTTTGGTTTTCCATTTCAGGGTCCCGTTGGGACGCAAGGCATACAGATATTCATCGTCTGAAACACAGTAGATGGTGCCGTCATCGGCGATGCAGGGGCTAAGTCGGACCCAATTCCCAGTTTTATACTTCCATTTTAAGGATCCATTGTTCGGGTAGAAGGCGTAAAGATTTGAATCATGGCAACCGCAATACACCGTTCCGTCATTCCCGATTGCCGGTGATGAGTAGACGACATAGTTCGTTGGATACTTCCATTTAAGCGTCCCGTTTGGATACAGTGCTGTAATCGATCCTTTAATTGGATAACCTCCACCTGTGCCGAAGTAAATTGTGCCCTCAGTCCCGATAACAGGCGATGATTTTATTTCTTCGCCCCCTACTCCATACCGCCATTCTAATTGACCATTCGGATATAACGCATACAAATAACTAGTACTACCGCCTCCTGAGCATCCGAGATAAATGATCCCTTCGTCGCTGATTGCTGGGCAACCTTCACACCATCCATTCACTGGAAAATACCATTTCAACGTCCCATTAGGCCACACTGCAAATAAGCCATTGGCCGCCGCATATATCATTCCGTCGGCACCAATCGAGGTATCTCCATAAAAGCTTACTTTGCCTGTGTTGAATACCCATTTGATGTGATCTGGAGGATTGTTGGCGGTGGAATAGGGGCTTCGTCCAGTGTGATGAGAATCATGGCAATACATCGGCCAAGAAGAATTCGAGCCTGAAAGCTCATTGTGAGCCGGATTGGATTGTGAATTATTGATGGATGAAGAAAACGCGAGGGTTGGCGAAAAGAATGACGGAATACTTAGAATGATGAAAATAGTAACTACCCTCAGCTTTCCCCAAGCCATACTCATTTCCTCCGACCTTTTCAACTGAATTAATAATAAAACCTAGTTAATAAATTTTCTTAGGGAAAACTCCTGTTCTTTATTAGAAAAAAGACAGAGATTATCGTCGGGAGGCGAGGAGTTTGAGGATTTTTTCGACTTGGGTCTGGAAAGCGACGACGCTGCCGTCGTTGCTGATGGTGTAGTTCGCAGCGGCGATGACCTGGGGGAGTCCCCAACGGGTCTCGCGCTGGTCTCGCTCTTCGATGTCCGCATGCATGGGGCTGTCGTCGACGCGTCCGCGTTCTTGGGCGCGCTCGAAGCGGACTTCGGCGGGTGCGACGATGGCGACGACGTAGCATTCCGGGCCGAGGGCCTGCTTGAAGTAGGCGATCTCCTCGGGGTTGCGAGCGCCGTCGATGATGACGAGGGGGAGGCGTTTGTATCGTTTGAGGGCGTCGGCGGCGCGTCGGGCCCAGATGTCTTTGCCCTGGGTGTCGCGCATGGTGTTGGCGACCTCGCCGACGTCCTCGGCGGTGAGGGGCTTGCCTTGTCTGCGGGTCTCTTCCCAGACGAAGTCGCCCATGCGGATGACGGGGTAGCCTTTGGCTTTGGCGACGTCGACGGCGATGGATTTGCCGGCGAAGGGCATCCCGGTGAAGATGATGACTTTCAAGGCTGCTTCGTCCCTCTTTTTCAGCAGGAAAGAGAGTGATGGTTTATTAAAGGTTCTTGTGTGGTCTTTACGCCTTGAAAAGAAAGGATTGGAGTGCAGGGGGAGCGATTTGAACGCTCGAGTGCCTACGCAACAGGGTCTCTTCGCCCACAGTTGGTGTTGCGGTTGCTCCTAAGCCCTGCCCCTTGGACCAAGCTCGGGTACCCCTGCAGTCATGTGGTGGTGTGCTGGAGACATCACCAGGCGTCTGAAAAATCTTTTCTCCCTGGCCAGCCCCCGGGTCTTTAGGCGATGAGTTTTTCGCCGTGCATGCTGTAGCAGCGGTAGCAGAATCGGCGTGCGACGAGGCTGTGGAGGTGGACTCCTACGCCTTCTTCGGCGTAGTAGACTTCGTTGGCCGGGATCATCTTGTTGCAGCCGATGCAGAGGCACGGTGAGGTGGACTGTCGGGGGACGAGGTGACGCTGAGTAATCGGCTTTTCCATCTTCTCCTCACGGGAGTTTTATTCGTTGGTTTCGTTTAAATGTTTCCCCACCTCTGATGTGGATGTGTGTTAGCTTTAAGTACGATGAAGATATTCCCCATCGAGTCAGTAGCGGTCCAGAAAGGAGAACACCGCGGCTGCCCTCCATAGCGAGTAGGATTCGGAGACTGATTCTTTGGTCCTGCCTAGAAGGGTAGGGTAGTCAGGAAATCCCGACGGGCCCATAACCCGTAGATCAATGGTTCAAATCCATTCCCCGCTACTCTCTTTCTTTTCTCCCTGGCTTTTATACCTTGTCCGCAAAGCATTTATGCGTTGCCTTGGATTCTTTTATAGGGAGAATGTGCGAAAAAACGTGGTTCTGGCGACACTGGTTACGTTTGTCCTTGTGCTTGTTTCGGCGCTTACCCCGATGGCATCTGCTACGACGAAGGAGGGTTCTAATCCCTATAGATTGCAGTTCGTCGGGTCTATTAGCTGGAGTGGGAACATTACCTCACACCCGATTCCCCCTGGTGAAACCCGGATAATTCCCGTGAACATAAGCACGATTGTTTCGCGCGGAAGCTTCCTAGGTAAATGGATTCTTATAGTGTTATCAGGAAAACCATTCCCCGTGACATTAGAGGTTGCGAACAAGTCCGAATGGCTTAACGCCTCTTTCGACCACACTGAACTCACTAGCTACATCACCGATATGACCCCATATGTGAACTCTGTGAACTTGACGGTCACGGTCCATCCAGATGCGCCACCGTATGGGCTAGGATCTATCTGGCTCCACCTCTCGATCAAGAGCTACAAGGGGCCCTTCGGGATTCTCACACTCATTAACGGTTATAACGCAGAATCTATTCTGGACGTCATCGCAGGCGGGTAACTCTCGACGAACCCATTAAAACCCCGGACGAATTACTCACCTGACTGATTCTCGTGAGCACGGCACGGCAGCGGTTCTGGGAGATCGACGTCCTGCGCGGCGTCGCCATCATCATGATGATTGTCTACCATCTGATGTTCGACCTCACGTTCTACGGCATCTACCACATCGACCTGTGGTCACTGCCGATACAGATTTTCCTGTATCCCATCGGCACCCTGTTCCTCCTGCTCGTCGGCGTCTCCCTCACCATCAGCTATCATCGAGCCTACGAGAAGCTCACTCCGTGGCAACTGCGAAAAAAATTCATCCTACGGGGTCTCCTCATCTTCGCCGGTGGCATGGTCATCACGCTCGTCACCTGGCTGTATCTCCCGCAGGAGTACATCGTCTTCGGCGTCCTGCACTGCATTGGCGTCTCCATCATCCTGGCGTACCCGTTCATTGAGCTCCGAGTGACCGCGCTCCTTCTCGGCTCGATCTGCATCGTCTCCGGCGTCTATCTTCTCACGACCGTGACCGTGGATTTCCCCTGGCTCCTCTGGGCAGGGTTCACGCCACAGAACTTCGCGACCCTGGATTACTTCCCGCTCCTCCCCTGGTTCGGCGTCATCCTCATCGGTATCTTCCTCGGACTCAGCCTCTACCAAGGATACACCCGGAAATTCAACTTCCCAGACTATTCAGACAAAAAGGTCGTGAAAGGGATGAGTCTCCTCGGACGGCACTCGCTGCTAATCTACTTCATCCACCAGCCGATTCTGCTGGGGATGCTGGCGGCTCTAACCGGAGCACGAATCTTCTAAGCCGCGGGATCGTCCCAATGAGGTGCACGTTCTTCTTCTCCTGCGTCGTCGGATAATCACGCAGCATCCAGAACACATGGTCCGCGCACTCCACCGCGGACCGACGCAGGCTGTACTTCTCGTACAAGTCGATGTACCGCAGAATCTGCTGCCTCATGTCGACGGGCTTGGGGTTGAAGACCCAGGGGCGGTGCATCGCCTCGCGACCAATCATCGCCAGCTCACAGCCCGTATCCTTCATCAGCCGCTCGCCTTTCCGCAGGCTCGTGATATCCCCGTTCGCGATAACCGGAATCGACAGCTTCTCGTGAATCTGCCTCATAATGGTCCAGTTGACCTTCCCCGCATACTGCTGATCTGCAGTGCGGCCATGGACGCAGATGGCCTGTGCCCCGCAATCTTCGACGAGCTGCGCGACAGCAACGCCGTTGATATGCTGCGGGTCCCGGCCGATTCGGATCTTCGCCGTCACCGGCTTGCTCGTGGCTGAGACCATCGCCGACAGAAGCGTCTTCAACAACTCAGGTTTGTCAAGGAGCGCCGAGCCTGTGCACTTTGCGATATAATCCTCCTCGATGCAACCGACATTCAAATCAATGACGTCAGCGAACTCCTCCACGGCCTGCACAGCCTTGACTAAGGTGGGTTTGTCCCCACCGATTAACTGCACCGTAATCGGATGCTCTGTCTCCTGAATATTAAGGAACGCAGCAACCTCATCATGGGTCTTGGTGCTAATGACCGCGGCGTCGATCATCTGCATGTAGACGAGCCCGGCGCCGTTCTCCTTGCACAGCATCCGGAACGCGGTCTCGCTGACGCCCGAAAGCGGCGCGAGCACGAACGGAGGATCAACGTTGACAGGACCGATGTGCATACCGAAATCAATACGTTAACCCGAGCGAGGGGACCTCGACGTGGCTACCTTTCTTGATGATGCCGACTTTCTTGATCTTCGCCTCGGAATGCTTCGAGAGGAAGGACACCGCATGGTCCGCGTCCTCCTCGCCGACGATGACGGCGAAGCCCATGCCCATGTTGAAGGTCTGGTACATCTCGTGATTGTCGATGTTGCCCTGCTCCTGGAGGAATGTGAAGATCGGCTGCGGCGGCATCGGGTCTTCGATCACGTACCGCACCGTTTCTTTGAGCCGCGGCAGGTTCCACAGTCCGCTGCCCGTGATGTGCGCGAGGCCATGGACGTCCACGGTCTGCAGCAAGGCGAGGATCTCCTTGACGTAGATCCGGGTCGGTGTCAGCATGACCTCGCCGATGGTCTTGCCGGAGTAGAGGTTGTTTGGGAACTTGTCCGTGTACTTGAACCCGGCGCTCTCCACAACCTTCCGGGCCAAGGTGTAGCCGTTGGAGTGGATCCCGCTGCTGCTCAGGCCGATGATCTTGTCGCCGTGGGAGATGTTCTTCCCCAGGATGATGCGGTCTTTTTTGACGTAGGCGAGGCAAGTGCCCGCGAGGTCGAAGCCGTTGATCAGCTCCGGCAAGTCCGCGGTCTCCCCGCCGATGATCGAGATATTGGAGAGGGCGGCGCCCGCATCCAACCCCTTGCCGATCTCCCTGGTGATCTCAGGGTCTGGGTTCTGCATGGCGAGGTAGTCGACGAACGCGAGCGGCTCCGCGCCCACGCAGAGGGCGTCGTTGACGTTCATCGCGATGCAGTCAATGCCGATGGTGTCGTATTTCTTGAGCGCCTCCGCAATCCTGATCTTCGTGCCGACCCCATCCGTGCACAGGACGAGCGCGTAGTCCCCGAAGTCGATGAGCCCCGCATAGTGCCCTCCCATGGGCTCACCGAACCCCTTCCGGCTAGTCGTGATGCTGGAGAGCAGGGTGGCGATCGCCTTCTCTTTCTCGTCAATGTCAACGCCGACGCCGACGTACGTCATTCGCTTCGGAATAGTGATTCACCTCTTCCCTAGGAGGCTGTAACCCCCGGATTGTCATAAACTTTTTGAAGGAGGCACACCTACATCAGGGACCTGTGAGGAAACTATCCAGCCTGGGGGAACGACAGGCGATCAGACGCATCGAACAAATCCTTGCGAAAGGCGGCAGTAAAGAACTTCTTGGCGACGATTGCGCCGCCATCGACTTCGGAACCAAATATCTCCTGGTGACGACGGACCTCATCGCCCGGCAGACCCACATCGCCAAGCAGATGACCCCATACCAAATTGGTTGGATGCTGGCTGCCGTCAACCTCAGCGACATCGCCGCCAAAGGCGGCACCCCGCTCGGCCTCGTCCTCTCCTACGGGCTACCCGCCGACACCACGGATACGTTCCTGAAGGAGATGACCACCGGGGCGATGGCCTGCGCCCGCCGCTGCGGCACCCGCATCGTCGGCGGCGACACCAAGGAGGCCGCGGACGTCACCCTCTGTGGGACCGCGTTCGGTCTCGTCAAGAAAACGGAGTTCATGCCCCGGAAAGGCACACGCCCAGGAGACGTCGTCGCCGTCACCGGCACCCTCGGGAAAGCCGGCGCTGGATATACAGCCCTGGAGCACGGCGACACCCGGCCGTCCCTGACAAAAGCCTTGTTCGAGCCCTGGCCTCGGCTCCGAGAAGGCCGACTCCTCGCCCGCAGCCGCGCCGTAACCTCCTCCATGGACCTCTCCGACGGCCTCTCCTCCTCACTGTACCAGCTCCAGGAGATGAACCACGTCGGGTTCACCATCGATGCATCCTTGCTTCCGGCCTCCAAGGAACTCCTTCTCCTAAGCAAACGACATCCAGATATCGACACGAGACGCCTTCTCCTGCACTTCGGCGGCGACTACGAACTTCTCATCACCCTCCCAGAGGATCGATTCCTCCAGGTCTTTCGCCTCCTAAAACGCCAGGGCTGCCAGCTGACCCGCATTGGCACCGTCACCAAAAATAATAAAATACTCCTGAAAAAAGGGAAAACCACCACTCCACTCCCCAACGAAGGCTACGAGCACTTCACCCGTCACCCCTGGGGCCCCCTGCCCTAAACCGCCCTGGAACAGATAAGGATTGTACAGTAAAACCTATAAACCCTGAATTCTCACTTCTATACCAAGACACCTTATGAAACACGCCTGGATCATCGCCGTCGCAGTCATCGCCGTCGTCGTTATCCTCACCATGTACTCCGGCGTCCTCACCACCAACCTCCACCTCATCAACACCCCACCCACCGTCACCCTTACCTACCCCTCCGACGAAACCACCCTCAGCCGCCTCGTCATGATCAGCGGCACCGCCCACGACAAAGACGGCGACAACGAACTTACTAGCATCCAAGTCAAGATAGGCGACAAAGCCTGGGCCACCGCCGAAGGCACCACCCTCTGGAGCTACGACTGGAACACCAACCAAGGCCCAGACGGCGCCGTCACCATCAGCGTCCGCGCCAGCGACGGCAAATCCTACTCCAAGACCCAGACCATCACCATCACCGTCGACAACGAACGCGCCATGACCACCGGCAGCCACCGCTGGGCCGTCTTCATCGCCACCGGCAACTTCCCCGCCGACAACCAAAGCAAACTCGGCAACGGCGGCCTCCTCCTCTCCGAACAGATGGCCGCCTACTTCATCAACACCCTCGGCTACGACACCAACCACACCATCATCCTCTTCGACGACGGCTGGATCCGCACCGACAACGGCCTCGGACAACGCCTTATGACCCTCCAAGAACGCCCCCACGACTACGCCATCACCTACGGCGGCGCCACCAAAGACAACGTCGTCGCGACCCTCACCCAAGTCATCAACGAATCCAACCAATTCAAAGACAGCGAAGTCTTCCTCTGGTTCTTCAACCACGGCTACGGCAACGCCAACCAACGCAACGGCGGCAAGATCCTGCAGAGCAGCGCCCTCTACCTCTGGGATAGCCTCCTCACCGACAAAGACCTCGGCCAACTCCTCAAACCCCTCAACAGCCACCGCACCACCATCATCGTCGACGCCTGCTACGCCGGCGGCTTCGCCGACCGCACCGTCGCCAGCCTCCCCACCAGCATCTTCATGCGCTCCGGCATCCCCGAAAACGGACGCATCATCCTCACCGGCGCCAGCAAATTCGACATCGGCTACGCCAGCACCACCCAAGGACCCCTCTTCACCCTCCTCTGGTTCCAAGGCCTCCAAGGAACCGCCGACGGCTACCGTCCCGGCCCCCTCAACCTCGGCCGACCCACCCACTCCCGCCTCTTCAAAGACGGCAAAGTTAGCGTCGAAGAAGCCTTCTACTACGCCAAATACCTGCTCCGTACCGACAAAGACCTCGCCGCCTACAAAGGCATGCGCCCCCAGATCAACGACCGTTACCCCAGCCGCCTCCTCAACAACCCCGGCCTCGTCCTAGGCCAAAGTAAATAAAACCCAACCACCATCGAACCCACTAGGATGAGCACCCCCGCAGCCTTCTGGACCTCACAAGACCACAACTCGGTTCAGTGCCAACTCTGCCCCCACCACTGCCGCATCCCTCCCGGCAAACGCGGCCGCTGCGGTGTCCGGGAAAACCAAGGCGGCAGCCTCGTCTCCCTCATCTATGGCCTCTGCTCCGGCATCGCCGCAGACCCCATCGAAAAAAAACCACTCTACCACTTCCTCCCCGGCTCCACCGTCCTCTCCCTCGGGTCCGTCGGTTGCACCCTGAGCTGCCTGCACTGCCAGAACTACCACATCGCCACCGCCACCCCTGAATCCTATCCTCTCCAAGAACTCTCCCCGCAGGATGCAGTCGCCGCCGCACAGGAAAGTGGCTGCGCGGGCATCGCCTGGACCTACAACGAACCCACCATCTGGCACGAGTACGTCCGGGACAGCGCCAGGCTCGCCAAAGCCGCCCGCCTCGCCACCGTCTCCGTCACCAACGGCTTCATCAACCCCGAGCCCCTCAAGGAGCTCGCCCCCCTCCTCGATGCGATGAACGTCGACGTCAAGGCCTTCACCGAGTCCTTCTACCACCGGGTCTGCAAGGCCCGCCTCGCCCCGGTCCTCGAAGCCTGCGAGCTCGCCCACCGCCTCGGCGTCCACCTCGAGATCACGTACCTCATCATCCCCGGCTACAACGACGCCCGGGAGGAGCTCAGCGCGTTTTGCCGGTGGGTCGCCGACCGGCTCTCCCTGCAGACCCCAGTCCATTTCTCCCGGTTCCACCCGGACCATAAGATGACCGCGGTGGCGCCCACCCCCGCGGGAACCCTGCTGCAGGCGCGGTCCCTTGCCGTCGAGGCAGGCCTGCAGTACGTCTACGTGGGCAACGTCCCGCACGGGGATTACGAGAACACCTACTGTCCGTCTTGCCATGCCCTTCTAGTGGAGCGGCATGGGTTTTTAGCCCGGATCACCGGGCTTGTCGATGGCCGCTGTGCCATCTGTAAGAGTCCAATCCCGATTGTCACCGCCTTCCCGTAGCCGGGCTCTTCCTTAGAAAATTTAAATCAGGGATATATATATTTAAACAAGGAAAAATTTAATAAAGCCCTAAACATACTTCTAAATAAGACAAAAATCTCTCCAGAGACTTTAAATAAACCGCCTCCCGTAGGTGACGATATGATTACCCTTCGCCGCAACGACAAAATCATCATCATTGTCGGTGTCTTCATTCTCCTCATTGCGGGCGCCGGGGTCGCGCTGTATTCGCCCTCGGTCACGCCCCCGTCCACCCCGAGTCAAGAGCAATCCACGTGGATGACGTACTCGGTCACGTGGCATACCGTGAACGCCTCCCTGTCACAGATTGAGGGGAACGCGCCGAAGGGGACCGGAGTTTCGACACCCGTCACGATTAATCAGGCGAACCTGAAGTCAGTTTCGTTTAGGCTTCAGTGGGTCGACGACAAGGCCTTGCTACGCCGCTTCGGCCTCGACACCCTGACGCTTTCGATTAAGACGCCGGACAACAAGACGACGTCCTTTTCTGACAAGAGCGCGCCGCGGACGAAGGCGGGGGACTTTTCTATCAATGTCTCGACGAAGTTGATGCCCCCGAAGACGATCCAGGCGAACAACACGCAGGACGCCGAGAAGAGGCTGGAGGCGATGTTCAAGAGTACCAGCTGGACGAACAAGCCCATCAACGTCACCGTGACCGTCAAGATCGGGGAGCGGTTCCCGCTTCGGTTCCGCGACAAGGGCAACCACTTCACCCTGGACGTCAACTACTCGTATTACAGCTTTACGTTCAAGGAGAACATGACGGGGACGGGCCTTGATGACCTGCCTGTTGGCTTCCCGTCGGAGACGAGCAACTGGACGCCGCCGTACATGTCGATGATTATCGGCACGGGCTGCGGCCGCTACGTCTGAGCCGTGGGCTTGTAGCGCAGGATGGCGGCGACGCCGCCGAGGCTTTCGAATTTTTTCCCGGCTTCATGTAGGGAGTTGATGATGAGGAAGCCGCTGTTTGTTTTTCTGGCGAGGTCGAGGAGGTGTTCCCCCTGGCGGCTGCGGATGCAGACGTCCGAAATCAACAGGGTCTCGACCGCGCCTTGCTCAAGTGCGCTCTCGACTTCCTTGGGGCCGTAGGTGGCGAGGCCGTCTTTTTTGACTTCTTCGAGGAGGCGTTCGACTGCCTGGGTTTCTTTGGAGACGCGGTTTTCTTTGGTGAGCTTGTCGACGATGCCGGCTTTGATGGCCTCGTGGACGCCGTTCATGCCGGCGTTGCCGGTGGCGTAGCTGACGTAGGAGTCGAGGAGGCCGGGGTCTTTGTTTTTGATGAAGTCGATAAGGTGTTCGCGGGCGAAGCCGGAGCCGATGACGACGAGGGGGGCGCCGGGGGCCTTGGTGGTTTTGATGATTCCGAGGATGTCGTCGTAGTATTCGGAACTGATTTCTTTGGTTTCGTACATCTTGCCGCTGCGGTGGGCGTCGATGTCGGCGACCTGTTGGACGCCGCTTTGGCGCAGGACCGCGATGGTGGCGGTGTCCTCGTCGAGACTGACGAAGAGGAGGACGGGTACGGTGCGTTGGTTGACGGCTTCTTGGAGGCGTTGGAGGTCGTGGGGCCGCCAGTGTTCTTTGATGAGGGTGATGGGTTCGAGGATATCGGTGTCGACGTTGAAGGTGTGGTGTTGTCCGAGGTCTTGGATTCCTTCGATGATGGTTCCTTGGATGCGGAGGCGGTTGCTGAATTCGTGGAAGGCGACTTTTTCGACTTTGATGCCGAGTTTCATGCGTTTTTTTTCGGTTTTAACGGCGCGGATGCGGTCGTCTTTGTGGTCGTCTGCGGTTCGGAAGGTGACGGCTCTGACGAGGTCGCCTTCTTGGATGATGTTGTAGAGGTGCCAGATGTCGTCGAGGTTTTCGGCGACGAGTTTGATCTCGCCGGTTTTGGGGTTCTGGTGGATGATCTTCACTTGGGTTTGCCTCCCTTGGGCGGGGTGGTGATGGTGGCGTTGCCGGGTGGGAGGAGTCTGTCGGCGTCATCGACGGGGACGTGGAGGATGGCTGCGATTTTTTTGGCGAGGGTGGGTCTTTTGGTGGTGCCGGGGGTGATGACGAGGTAGTTTTTGGTGTGTGTTTTGATGGCGTCGAGGGGGCCGGCCATGAGGACGGGGTGGTCGTCGAGGGTGGCGAGGCCGATGGCGAGTTGGAGGATGCATTGGTGGTAGGTGCGTTTGCCGCGGATGATGAAGGCGCCTTTGGGGACGTATTCGCCGGTTTCTGGTGTTTTGCTGACTTGTTCGGGGGTGACCCAGTAGGCCTGGGCGGTGGCGTATTGGCTCCAGGCTTTGCTGTAGGAGGTGGCGAAGATGCAGGCTTGTTCTAGTGTTTGGTCGGTGATGGGGATGGTGTTGCCGTGGATGTCGGTGTGTTTGACGATGACGCTGGGGGCGCCGTGGATGTCGGCGTGGACGTAGCGGTCGCCTTCGGTGAGGTATTTTTTGACGATTTGTTCGTTGGTGCGGGCGTCGCGGCCGCCGACGACGATGTTGCCGTCGGTGGTGATGAACCAGCGGTATTGTTGGAACCACCATTTTTGTTGGACTGGTTTCTTGGGTTTTTCGGTGGTGGTTTCTTCGGTGAGGGTGTGGAGGTCGTGTTTGGTTTTTTTGATGGCGTCTTTTGCGCCTTTGAGTTTTTCTTGGAGTTTTTTGCTGTCTTGGTAGGCGGCCTGGGCGTTGGCGGCGGCGGTTTTGCGGAAGTCGAGGCTGAGGGTGTGTTCGGTTTCTGCTTGGTCTTTTAGGGTGACTTTTAGGTTGTCGGCTTCAGGGATGAAAGATTTGACGAGTGGGTTTTTGCGGATTTGATTAAGAGCGGCGGTTTTGTCCTTGAGTCGCATGTCTTCAGCTATTTGTTTAAGGAGAAACTCAAGTGGTTGGTAGTGTTGGTAGATGAGGTCTCCTTCTTGTTTTTTGATGGCAATCTGGGTTTCGAAGGTTGACGCAGTTTGTTGTTGTTGGTGGAGTTGGCGGGTGAGGCGGTCGTGGAGGGCGGTGTGGGCTTGTTGGTCGGGGGTGGCTTCTTTGGGTTGGTTGATGAAGGCGTCGAGGCCGCGGGTGAACTCGGGGATGGGTTCTTGGGTCTTGTCTTTGTAGGTTTCAAATGGGATCGGCAGGACATCGACGATAGCGTCGTTTTCTTTCACGAGGACTGGCGTGAATGTCTTTTCTTTGAAGGGCCTTAGAAGTTCTTGGAGACAGGCGTAGAGTCGTTGGCGGTCTTCTGGTGTGAGGCTTGGGATTTTTGTGTTTTTGTCGAGTCCGGCGCGGTGGCAGAGTTCTTCGGCGTAGAGGCCGCTGAGGTTGACGGTGATGGCGAGGGTCCGGACGAGGTCCTTGGTGCTTTTTGCGAGAATCTCGTTGAATGCTTCTTGGGTGAGGGTGAGGGGGTTGGCTTGGGGTGGTGGGGGGAGGTAGGGTTGGTTGCTGCGTAGGATGCGTTTCGCCCAGGTTTGTTGGAGGAGGGGGCGGATGATGGTGTCGTCTGGGGTGGTGAGGATGATGTTGCCGTGGGTGAAGAGTTCGAGGATGAGGCGGTAGGGCTGGTCGCCTTTGGTGATGGTGAGGATGAGGATCCGGTCGAGTTGGTGTTGGATGATCTGGGTGATGCGTCCGCCTTGGAGGTACTTGCGGAGGGTCATGGCGAAGACGCTGGGTGTCTCGGGGGTGTCGAAGCGGCGGCTGGTGAGGCAGAGCAAGTTTTGGTTGCGGATGAAGAGTTGGTCCGCGCCGGCTTTGGGGGTCTTGGTTTTGAGGAGAAGGGTGTCTGGGGCAAGCTGGTACACCTTTTCGATGTAGGAGCCGAGGAGGCTTTGGAGCTCGGTGGTGATGGTGTAGACGTCGAGGGCGGCGAGTCCTCGTACCATAGTTGTATGTCAACGAGACGTCCCTTTAAAAATAGGTGGGGTGGAAAAGCTAAGGAGAAAATTCATGTATCCTTTGTTGGGGTCAATTCATAGAGAATCCTTGGAGGTCGTAGGGTGTTTGATGTGGATATCAATCGATCTCGACATACGGAAATACGTGCAATAGGACAGTCACCGTGGATCCCCTATTCTGACACACAAACAGTAGTTCTAAAACCGTGTCAGTGCTCGTACCACATTTTCGTTTTCAAGTATATTGTTAATATTATAAACTATACCATTTATAAAATTTTATACCGCGGAAAAATGAATAGTTCCGAATTATTTTCGGAAATTTTGCATGCAGATCTTCAATAATATCATGGAGTTGACTATTGTCTCTTACATTGATTTCTATCTCCAAATCAGCATATCCTATGGTATAATCGACACAGTATAACAGAGGATTTTTTTCTAAATAGGTAACAATTTGGTTTAATTTCGTATACTCACTTAAAAAGAAATCCACTTTCCAAGTTTGATACCCCAGTTTATCCATATCAAGCTCGACGGAAAAACCAAGGATGACTTTCGACTTCACAAGTCTGTTAATTCTTGAATTAATAGTTGTCACATTTGACTGGAGTTTTTTCGCAATCTCAACTGTAGGTATTCTTGAATCAACCGACAATAATTTTAATATCTCTACATCAAGAGCATCAATCTTTACTTTCCCCAAATTCTTTCGTAAGGGAGTCCTCTGTGGTTTTTCGATACCTTCAAGCAAAAACCCATGCCCGTAGATTAATTCACCCATGTATGCTGAAAAGACTTGCGTTGAAAAATAATCACCATATTTCTCGAGGGTTTTTCTCCAGAGAGGATAGATATCAGAAATGTTTTCCACCATCATTAAAACGCCTAAATCGTAGCTACCCTCAGTTGAAAACAGATTGTTTACATGATCATCATTCATGAAGTGATTGATAATTTCTTTTTTAATTTCAGGGGTGACGTATTGGAACTTAAAGTAAAATCTTAGAAAATTATACCCTAAGTGGAGGATGTCGTAGTAGGCAAAAAAACGGAGAATGACTCCCCTGTCTCTTAATTTTTTGACTCTACTGGCCACCACATCTTTGGAGAGACCAACCTTTCTGCCGATATTTCGAAACGATTGCCTGCTATCTACATCAAGCTCATATAGTATTCTCCTATCTTTCAAATCTATCTTTTCCATACGAACTCGACAAAAGCATATTTTATTCTGACTATATTACTATTCTGTCGAGTTTTTTGGTGAGCCATTTGATGTCGTTCAGCCCCTATACAGTATATTGGAGATAAGAAAATGAAAGCATGTGAAGAATGTGGAAAGAACCTGGGAATCATCGAAGGCTACCGACATCCGACAATGGGGCAAGATCATCTGTTATGCGGTCATTGTTTTGATACTGTTTCTGAAAGTGTAGAGAGATGGGGTAAGGTCAACTTGCCTTATGTTGATTTTTTCACTAGAAAATCATCGATAGGTGTTGATCATCAAAGGATGGCAGACAAGATCACGATAGCTCTGAAAAAGATGCAAGGCAAGGTCAGCGATCTGCGGCTACATCCAACCGCTTAAGATGCGAATGAAGGTGTATGAAAATATTTCCTTTAGTGTCGCAGGAGGAGGTTGATGCAGTGGATGTCGCGGATGTCCGTGGTGGTACGTCCGAAGGTGCCGTAGGTGACGACGGTGAATCGGCGGGGCCGTATGGACTGGGACCGAACGCGCCATTTGCACGGCGGGGTGGTCACGATGCCATGTGTCGAGAAATTCGATTATAATTACTTCTTTTTTTGAAACCTTGTGTAATTAAAAATCAATGAAGATAAATTGAAATACTTGTGAGAGAATGTCTAGTGGGGGAAAGACCATGAAACGATTTGTCGCCGCCTTTTGCGGTTTCCTGCTGCTGTCCCTTCTTCTGTTTCCGGGGATTCACGCTGACTCTGGAACCATCACGGAGCCGCGTGAGACGCCCGCGGACGAGGGCGATCATTTCCCCTGCGGCATCGAATGGTGGTGGCTGTACACCACGCTCACGTTGGAGGACGGCGGGCAGTGGGATGTCTGCATCATGTTCTTTTATCAGATGAACTGGTCGTCAGGCCACTGGTCCAGCACCGACGGCTTTTCCTACATCCGGATCGAGTGCTGGGACCGCCACACCGGTAGCTATTACGACTGCCTCCACGCCGATCCGCACCCCGGTCCCTTCCACCATGAGAAGAACTGCGTGAACCTCTCCTATTATAACTCGACGTTCCGCGGCCTCTATCCATACTATACGGTGTTCATCAACGACGACGTCAATAACATCACCATGTCTATCTACTTCAATGCTAGCGCCCCGCCGCACTACATCGGCCAGGAAGCGGTAAACGGGACGATCCCGTGCGGGAGCGGGACCTTCCATTACTGGCTCATGCCGCTGGGGAAGGTTGCCGGCAGGCTCACGTTCCAAGGCCAGTCGGAGAACGTCACCGGCATCGGGTACATGGAGCACCAGTTCGCCGACGCCCATTTCTATGACACGTTCTTCCGGGGTCTTGGTCTTCAGAATGCGGTGAAGGCGGGTACCTTATACTGCGAACTGTCGAAATGGATCTTCATGCAATACCTGCAAAACGGGCTCATCGACTGGACCTTTTATCACTCAAGTACCGACAGTATCGTCGGCTATGACTGGATTTGGATCGGGTTTCCGTGCGGATGGAGCATGATCCTCTTTCGGGCGACGGCCTTGACCGTGAAGGACGGTCCGTCCGCTGCTCTCTTGATTGTAACCGACGGGA
Organism: Methanobacteriota archaeon; assembly: GCA_963769885.1. GTDB lineage: Archaea > Thermoplasmatota > E2 > DHVEG-1 > DHVEG-1 > CAIRCU01. Next base: position 118,954 of record CAVYNH010000006.1, on the reverse strand, counting down.
CGAGCTACTGGGAGTTTGGGGATATCACTACCCGGATCCTTCGCGATCAGTATCTCGGCGACCGCGATGCGTACCTGCCGATGGATTTCGAGATTGATGCAGGGAAAGGCTCGATGAAACTCCAGGTCTTCTTCCGGAGCACTACCAATATCACAAAGATGTACTTCAAGACCGGGCCGTTTGAGCTCGGCAACTTCCTCGTGGCAGGGGTGGCGAACGCGACCGTGGAGCAGAACGGCCACATCACCACCTTAACTGACGGGAGAGGGACGAACACCCCGATGCGGTTTATCCCAAGTCGCGTGAAGTATATGTCCACTGACGTGGACTGGATTTTCCCCCCGGAGGGCCTGGGGATAATCATCTCCGGTCGGAACCATTACCTCCATATTGATTATACAACCAAGATTATGATCCTGCCTTCCTTCTCTGTGAAGTTTACTGTCCGGCCGTCTCCGGACTGCCCCCCTCTCTGGAGGAACATACTAATGCGGCTGTATGGTTCTTCTTAGAGGTTTAAAAATAGGACATAAGGGGGGATTGTTTTTTACGGTGGAAGCCTCACTTTTTTCGTAAGAGGTTAACGTAGTGGATCTCCCGGATGTCTGAGGTGGTCCGACCCTGGGAATCGTAGGCGATCACCGTGATGGTATGCTTTCGGATGGAGAGCCTCTCCAGATGCCAGTTGTAGGGAGGAGTCGTGTCTGAATAGGCGAGCTTGTTGTCCATGTAGAAATCAACGCGCAGGATCGGTTGCGAGGGGTGGAAGACCTCGGCCCAGAGCCAGACGTCGTTGAGGCAGATGGTCTTCCGCTCGTCGATGTTTTTGATGAGCCGGCTGTGGATGCTGAGGGTGCCCTGCGCTGGGGAGACGAGGCGGACCTGGGGAGGGACGGGGTCGGCGTCGGCGAGGAGGGCGAGGCTGCCGGCGATCAGCTTGGTGTAGTTGACGAGGTACGGGATGTTGACGTTGCTGAGGTTGTCGGCCGGGGTGTGCATGTTGGGGTCGTGCTCAGCCTCCCAGCAGGCGACGGCCTCGTAGCCGTCGTTGACGAAGGCGCTGTAGTCACTGCCGCCGAAGTCCTTCGTGATCCGGGTGATGTTATGGGTGGTGATATTGAAGTCGATGTAGCCGGCGTTGACGATCTGGAAGGTGGTGGTGGCGAAGCCGGTGTCCTCGGTGACGCTGAGGCGGGCGGCGTGTGCGCCCGCAGTCGTTACTGCGTGGCCGATCATGTCCGCGTCGACGTCGAGGAGGACGTCGTCGCCGCGGGGGTAGATCTCTTTGAGGTAGGCGCGGCTGCCGAGGAGCCCTTGTTCTTCGCCGGAGAATTCGACGAAGCGGATGGTGCGGTTGAAGGTGAAGTGGCTGAGGGCGTAGGCGGCGGCGAGGACCGCGGCGGCGCCCGTGCCGTCGTCGTTGGCGCCCACCGACAAGTGGGCGTTGTCGAAGTGCGCGTTGAAGAGGAGGACGCTGTGATCATCAGTATTGGTGCCGGGGAGGGTGGCTTCGACGTCGCGGTCGGTGACGTGGTGGAAGTTGTACCTGTTGCCCCATGCGGAGTAGTTAATGAAGCGGGTGGCGAGGCCCATGCTGGTGAACTGATCATTGATGTAGGCGCCGGCGAGCAGGCAGCCGTAGGTGCCGCTGACGCGGGGGCCGTAGGAGACGAGGCTGGTGAGGTACCCGGTGAGGAGGGCGGGGGTGATCTTGTCGAGGACTGCGGCGAGCTTTGAGCCGGCGATGGGCTGGGCGGGGACCGGGCGGGCGAGGGGCGCGGAGGAGAGGAGCAGGGTCAGGATGCAGACGAGGAGAAGGGCGCGGCGCATATCAGACATTAATAGGCGTCCTGATTATTATAAGGTTTTCTTTTATAATTCTGGTTTCCTCTGGAGGTGTTGGGGGAGGTACCGGGGAAAAGAAGGAGGCGGATGCGGTTTTTTTACCGGGAGCGGTACCCCCTCGTATAGGAAGGATGAAAAAAGCCGGAGAGAGGATGGGAGTGGGGAGGGATGTGGAGGAAGAGAGGAGAGGACGGACGAGGAGAATGCGCTCCCCCACAAGGGTGTTCAGAAGATCCGGAGACGGAGGAATTCGTCATGGTCATTAGGTTCCCTCGCACCACTACGTTTTGCCTAGCACTTCTGCTTGGCAATACCTGCATATCACCAACACTATATAAAGCCTTCGCCTTATGCATGGCAGAACCGCCACGCAAAACGAAATGCATAAATACTCTCCTCCTGATATTACCCTCCCGTGGACGACTACCAAGACGAGCTCCAAGCCATCATCGCCATCCTGAAAGCCCACCCCAAGGGCATGACCGTCACCGACATCGCCAGAGAAACCAAAACCAACCGCAACAGCATCGCCAAATACCTCGACATCCTCCTCATCACCGGCCACGTCGACATGCTCACCTTCGGCCCCGCCAAGGTCTACTTCCCAAGCACCCGCCTCCCCCTCGCCAACCTCATCGACGTCAACCCCGACGGCATCCTCCTCCTCAACAAAGACCTCAGAATCATCCAAACCAACGCCACCCTCCTCACACTCCTGGGCGTCACCAAACCCGAGCTCCTCGGCACCACCATCACCACCCTCTCCAGCACCATCCTCAACCTCCCCAACCTCGCCACCAGCGCCCAAACCGCACTCAACGGCAAAGAAACCCAACTGAGCACCGACTACACCCACCACAACCGCCACTACACCCTCCAGATCCGCGCCCTCCCCACCACCTTCGACGACGGCCAGCCCGGCGTCGCCATCATCCTCTCTAACACCACCACCCACGACGACCTCCACCGCCAGCTCCACACCGCCACCACCCTCTGGCAGACCACCGTCGACCACCTCACCGACCTCATCTTCCTCATCGACACCGACCAAAACCTCACCCGCATCAACACCGCCTTCACCGCCTACCTCAACCTCACCCCCGACACCTGCATCGGCAAAAAATGCTACCAACTCATCCACCACACCACCCGACCACCAGAACACTGCCTCTGCCCCGCCATGAAAGCCACCAAACAACCCCAACGCGAGACCTTCCCCGCCCCCAACGACGGCCACACCCTCGAAGTCCTCGCCGCCCCCCTCCTCTCACCAGCCGGCGACTACACCGGCGCCATCCACATCATCAAAACAAAACCGCAAAAACCCACCGACACCTAACCCACCAACCGAAATTCTTTTTACAGCAGCCGCACCGTCGACAAGATCCGGAACGTCACCAACACCACCAACACCATCACCGCGTTCGTCCGCAGATCAAACACCCCCACCCACTCCAACAACGCGATTAACGTATAACTCAACACCAGCAGCACCACCGCCTGCAACGCCACCATCTCCACGGCAGTCACCAGGTTACTGGTCCCCAACACCAACCCCCACAGCGTCGTAAACAGCGCCAGCAGACCCACCGTCAGCTGCGCCTTGGTAATGTCACGCATCCACACCCAAACAGCACACAAACCCTTATAAATATTTTCAACAACCAACGATCACAAATCAGCCCGCGACCGACCCCAGACAGCACGACACCACACCACGGATCCCCTCAACCTCGACCGCAAGCGGCAGCCCACCAGGATCCTGCGAATCCAGCAGCGGCACATGCACAAACCCCACCACCGCCCCCAACCCCACCGCAGCAACATGCCCAAGCTCCCCATACAACACCGCATTACACACATACGTCCCCGCCCACCAACTCCCCCGCACCGGCACACCCACCCCCCGCAAAGAACGAACACACTCCGAGACCGGCACCGACACCGGACGCACCCACGGCCCACCCACCACCAGACGCCGCAACCGCACGACCGCGCTCCCCCGCGGCAGCCGCATCAGATTCACCCCCCAATGCTCCACCGCCAACCGATGCACCCGCGCATTCAACCCCACACTCACCACCACCACCGGACGATACACATCGATCGCCGCGTCCACCGCCTCCACCGCCGTCGTGAAATTCACCGGCAACACCACCCCAACGATGGTGGCATTCCCAATCACGGTTCCATTCAACGCCTCCGCGATCAACCCCGACGGGTTCACCAAGTAGTTCCCAAACGGCTCAAACCCCGTCACCAACACCACCCGCGACCCGCCCGCAGACCCATGGGCCGGCACCCAGCCAAACCCAACCACCACAAGACAGAAAACAGCAACACAGCGCATCCTACGTATCGTCACTCCTCTTCCCCCATTCACCAACGGCTGAACGAATCCTTAAGACTGAACACTATCAAATCCATCTCATCCTCAGCGGTATGCCCAGCCGTCGTGTACGCAATCACCCGCAGCGTGTGACGCCCAAAGAGCGGGGCCATCCACCCCAAGATCGTCCACGCATACGGCGGCGACGACTCCCACCTCATGAAATCCCCGTCGATGCAGAACACCACATTCTGCACCGGTTCGCTACTAATCACCTCGGCACGTGCCACCACCCGATGCCCAAAGATGATCGTCGTCCCCCGCAGCCCAGTCGTCCACTCCTTCCCGAAATCCGCCCGGAACAACGACCGGTTCAACACATACACCCGGCCCTCATCCGGCGCCGTCAGATGCACCTGCACCGGCACCGGCCGCATCCCGATCTCCCAGGTCAACGCACACATGAACCGCGCCACTTTCGTATAATATGACCAGTTGATGTGCGACAGGTTATCGTACTGCGAATGCCCCCACGGGTACCCATCCGCATGCGCAATCCACACACCATCGTACCCGTAGTCAAGAAACGACTGCGCATCATTCCCCCGATAGTTCGGCCGAATCTCAATCGACAAATCCACGACATCATGGTACTTCCGACAGATCTCCGTCGCATACTGTCCGATCCACACGGCCCGGTCCGGCGGATAAAACCGCAGCACCCGACCCCCTGCAGTCGTGTTCGCGTACCCAACCATATCCATATTCAACACGGCGAGGATATTGTCCCCCCGCGCCGCAGCCTCACGCGCATACGTGAAACTCCCGTACGTCCCCCGCTCCTCCCCCGCAAACGTGATGAACTTCACCGTATGGTTCAACCGCTGGTCCTTCAACGCCGTCGCGATCGCCAGCACCGCCATCGCGCCCGAGCCGTCATCATCCGCCCCCGGCGACACCAACACGGTATCGTAATGGCCGCAGACGATGTACACCCCATCACTATCCGGCAGGATACCAGGAAGCGTCGCGACCACATCCCGACCAATGATCCTATCATACTCCCATGGATGGTACTCAACTGCCAAACCCAACGCCGCGAACGCATCATAGATATACTCGCTGGCGACCCCGCAGGTCACCGTCCCCGTATACCGAGGGCCGAACGCGCACAGGCGCCCAAGATACTCATGCAAAAGCTCAGGCGTGATCCGCCCAATAAGCGAGTGGGCATCCCCTACACTCACAGGAACGGCAGCACCATCACAAGGCACGGATCTGGAAACGGCCATCGGACAAAGGAGAAGCACCATGCAGAAAATGCAGAGCATCAATGTCCCAAGCCGTCCCAGGCGACGCATAACGTAAATTAATCCTGGAGAGTATATAAATATTTCTTCAGGAAATGGTCTACGACGAGAACCCACCGATCTGCAGGCTCGGATCCCCCAGCAGCCCCCATTCCTGGATGATCTTGCAGTCCATCTGATTCTCCATGGGCGGATACTCATTCATGTACTCCATGAGCTCGACACCATGAGTCGCCCCGAGATGCGTATTCCCCTCCGCATAGCTCTTGAAGAACAGCCATTCCAGGAACCGACCAGACATATTCAGCGTCTGAGACCCAGGCTGCCCGTACCCCAGCCCGGTGTTGGCGATGATGCCGATGCAGCCGCCCTGGGGCTGCACCGCCATGCTCCATGCCCAGCACCGCGGCACCCACTCGTTGTACCAGAACCGGCCGATCGGCTTCTTCCAAGCAAAATAATGCAGGCCATCATGAAGAACGCCAAGGATGATGTTGCAGAGGTTCGTGTTGTACTGGGCGTTGTGGCAGCCGCCGACGATGACCACCGGCAGCTTCGCCCCGTTCCGCAGCTTGTGCATGTCAAACGTTGTGGGACCATCAATGAACGTCTTGTTGTGCGGCGCATGCGTGCTCCAGACCGAGGGGTTGCCATGTCCGGAGAAGTGCACGAACCCCGCACCCTGGTTCATCGCGGCGATGATATCCTGCTTATCGGTCAAGGTCCCTAGCGACGTCCACAGGAAGACGGGGGTGAACCCCAGCGGCTTCAGGAAGCTGTAGGACATGTTGGTCGCCATCTCGCCTTCGTAGTAGGTATCGTTCTCAGGGTAGGTGTCGCCGGCGACGCCGATGAACGTATGGAACCAGTCCGACCCCGCGGTCTTGGTTTCATAGGTTGTGATCTTCTTAACGATGGTCTTCACTTGGGCTACGGAGGTGCACGGCAGCCGGCTCACATAGACGTCTGGGTACATATCAAGGATGTCCTTGCTGGTGTTGGTCCATTCCGCGAAGACGCCGTTGCCGTTGCTGTCCCAGCTGGAGAAGCTGCCGTTCGGGGTGTAGATATCCTCGAAGTACAGGTCGGTCAGGTAGGTTGCTTCACCACCGTCGTTGAGGTGCGAGTACCGTGGGGGCATCCACCAGGTCTCTTTCTGGATGCCGCCTTTGCGGCCGCCGACGAGCAGGACGTAGGAGGTGTTCCACTGTTCGATGGCGTCTTTGATGAAATACTTGATTCTCTCAGCGCAGTCACGGCCGACGGCGGGGAAGATGGTGCCGTTGCAGACGTCCTCGCGGGCGACGAGCCGCGATGTTATTCCGTTGGCGGTCTTGTGAGTGATGAGCGGCTGGAGGGCCGAGATAAATTTTTGTGGGGCGATGACCACGAGCGTGTAGTTTTCACGTGGAGCGGGCATCGGCTGCGGCAGGACATAATCGAACGTGATGGTCGCCTGCCCGGCATAGATGGCGGTCATGGCTGCGGGGTCGACGCCGACAGGCCGGAGGTTCACGGCGAGATAGGTCGCGAGCGAATCGCCGCTGCGCCCGGCAGCGACGTGGGAGCTGAAGCTTGGCGTGGAGTAGCTGCTGGTCGAGTCTGTCGTGGAAATTGGTTCGGGGGTGTCAGTAAGGGGCGACATTGCGGCGGCAAGGGGCATCTCTAGGGAGGTACTGGTGGGGTTGGGAGAAGCTGACGGAGACAGAGGTGACCTGGGTGCGGAAGGGGAGGGTGAAGACTTGGGTGACGACCGGGAGCATCGGCTGCCCAGGTGTCTTTGTATACGAGGTTGCCTCGGGCAGGATAATGTTGAGTGCGCTGTTCGTGTCAAGAAACCGTGGTGGGGAGAATGAGACAGTCATAGTCTGGGTGAGTAGTGGCGCGGTCGTAGACGCGGGTTGACTTGCGCCGAGTCCGGTGAAGAGAAGGCCTCCGATGATGAGTAGCGAAAGGCATTTTTTCAACGTGTTTCCCCCTATGGAGGAAAGTAGGCTGAGAGTCTATTTAAAATCTTGCTCGAAGCTTAAAAAGGAGAAAAAAAGAGAGGGGAGGTCGTCCGTTTTAGAGGAACTTGCGGACGGTGAGATCTTGTTCGGCGGTGTTGTCGGAGGTGTCGGTGGCGACGACTTTGAGGGTGTGTTTACCGGTGGTGTGGTTGGTCCAGTCCCAGCTGTAGGGCTGTGTGATGTCGGTGTACATCAGGACGTCGTCGACGTAGAAGTCGACTTGGGCGATGCCGACATCATCTGTGGCCGCCGCGCTGACCGTAATCTTTCCGATAATCAGGGTGGTGAAGAACGGGCAGATGGGGTGGTTGAATAAGTAGAGGTAGCGGGAGGTGGGGCTGGTGATGTTGACGGTCGGTGGGGTGGTGTCGTTGCCGTGGTGGGTGATGGCGACGGTCACGGTCTGGATCGTGGAGAAGTCGCCCCAGCCGCGGGCGGCGGTGTGGGCCCTGGCGCGGTAGTAGTAAGTGCCGTTGGGCCGGTCGTGGCAGGTGTACTGCGGGGCGGTGAGGGTGTTGGAGAGGGTGGTGTTCTGGGCGAAGGTGGCGACGGGGGTGATGTCGTCGACGTAGAAGCCTTCGCCGGCGGTGCTGCTGTCGGTGACGTAGCGGAAGCGGAGGAACACGGATTTGCCGACGTATGCGCTGAGGTCTGCTTGGTGCTCGGTCCAGGTGGTGCCGGTGCCGGTGAAGTTGCCGAGGACGTCGTAGACGCGGCCGTCGATGCTGGCCTCGGCGAAGCCGTAGTCGAAGTATTGTTCGGTGTTGAAGTAGGTCCAGTAGTCCAGGGTCATGCCGGGGGTGACGGGGATGGGGGTGGCGGAGGTGAGGGTGGAGGTCTGGTCGTTGGCGGGGTTTCCTTTGAAGCTGCTGGTGCCGGAGTGGGCGTGCTGGGTGGAGACGGTGAAGCCGCTGCTGGCCCAGTTGGTCATGCCGGTCTCGGCGCCGTCGGTGGTCAGGCTTAGGCCGGTGAGCTCGTCGAGCTCGTATTGGTCGGGGTTGCAGGTGGGGTTGGCGACCTGCCAGTGAAGGGTGTAGGTGCCGGTGTCGTTGACGGGTATGGGGGTGATGGTGGGTCGGGTGGGGTGTTGGGCGATCTGGCTGATGTTCTGGGCTTCAGTGAGAAGATAAAAGCCGCCGCGGGCGTTCTCGGCGCAGATCTGGTCGAGGTAGCTTTGGGAAGGTTGGAAGGAGCTGCAGGCTTCGATGGTGTAGCAGAAGCAGGAGTGGCCGAGTTCGTAGTAGGAGTAGCCGTAGAGCCAGTCGAGCATGTCTCCGGTGGTCGGGTAGAGGCCGACGCTCTGCTGGGGGGTGTAGGTGCCGCCGCCGGACTGTTTGTGGATGCGGGCGGCGATCTGTTGGCCGACCTGGACGAGGTAGGTATTGTCCGGGGTCTGGGTGTTGGCGTAGCCGTAGGGCCAGAGGACGAGTTCTTCATAGGTGTGCCAGCTGATGGCGGCGCAGATGTTGTGGGCGGTGAAGAGGCTTTCGATGGCTTGGACTTCGAGCTCTGAGTTGGGGCCGGGTCCGCAGTAGACTTCTTCAGGGGCGTGGTGGCTGGCGGCGTCTTGGTAGACGGTGCCCCATTCGCCGAGGCCGACGCCGTTGCAGGAGCCGGCGTAGTTGCGGTTGAGGTCGACGCCGGTGCTACTGTATTGGGGGAAGTAGTGCATGTTCTTACGCCAGTCGACGCTTTGGTCGTGGCTGTGGTAGTAGCCGTCGGCGTTCATGCAGGGGACGATGAAGATGCGGCGGTTGTTGACGAGGTTCTGGATTGTGGTGTTGGAGGCGTATCCGCTGGTGAGGAGGTTGATGAGGTTGAGGGTGATCTCCATGCCGGGCCATTCTCTGGCGTGGTGGACGCCGATGAACGCGACGGCGAGTTCTCCTTCCTCGACGCCAGGGTGGTCGGAGATCTCTAGGCACCAGATGTCGCGGTTGAGGTAGGTTTTTCCGAGGCTGGTGAGCTGGCAGATGTTGGAGTAGGCGCTGGCCGTGGTCTGCAGGAACGTCTCCATCTGGGCGAGGCTGTGGTACTGGCCGCGGTAGCCGGCGCTGTAGGCGTCGATGTCGTGGACCAGGATGCTGTAGGTGAGGCCGAGGGCGGTGAGTTCGCCTTCGCGGTAGGCGGGGATGATGATGTCGACGGCCTGTCCTGTGACGCCGCCGGCGATCTCCACGCCTCGCGGGAGGGTGGGCAACCCGTTGGTGATGGGGATGCGTACGAGGTCATCGACATAGAGACTATTTTGGTTTGCGAGGGCGCTGGGGACGATGAGCGCGCTGGCGAGCAGTAGCGTGCCGAGGCTAAAACATAGGGTTTTTTTGATGGGCATTACGGTTCACCTTTTGCTTTCGTTCCTTTTCTTTTCTTATGAGTACCCGCCGATCATGAGGGTCGGGTCGCCGAGGAGGGTGAACTCCTGGCAGGTCTTGCAGTCGAGTTTGTAGGCCATGGGGGGGTATTTCGTGAGGTAGCCGGTGATGTCCTGGGCAACGGTCTGCCCGAGCGTGGTGATGTTGCGGACGCCGTAGTTATAGAAGAAGTTACAGTTCATGTATCCGCTGTAGAGCTGGACGCAGTCCGGGATGCCGTCATGGTTACCGTCCCCTTCGGTGAACCAGTCGAGGCCGGCGTACGCCAGGCAGGCGATGCTGCCGCCGTTGGGGACGCTGACGGACCGCCAGGCCCAGCATTCGGGGATCCAGTCCATGTAATAGAACCGGTGCTTGAAATACGTGAGCGGCTGCTGCAGGAAGCATTTAATGAGGTTGCCGAGGGAGACGTTGAACTGGGCGTTATGGCAGGCGCCGCAGACGATGATGGGCAGCTTGTCGCCGTTGCGCAGTTTGATCATGTCCGAGGAGAAGAGGCCGTCGATCCATGTTGTTGAGTTGTGGGGATGCGTGGCCCACAGCGAGGGGTTGCCGTGGCCGTCGAAGAACAGGAACCCGCTGCCGTTGCGGGCGGCGGTGATGACGTCGTCTGTGCTGTTGAGGCTGCCGTCCGAGGTCCACAGCTTGACGGAGGTGAAGTCGGGCAGGTAGCTGATCGCGACCTTGTTCTCCTCTTCGCCTTCGTTCCACTTGTCCCAGGGGGAGCTGTCGCCGCCGGCGACGATCAGGGTCTTGAACCAGTCTGTGCCTGCGGTGGTGTTCTCATAGGTCATGATCTTCTTGACGACGGTCTTGACCTCATGGAGGTTTTTGCAGGCGAGCCTGCCGATTGCGATATCGGGGTACATGTCGAGGATGTCTTTGCCGTTGCTGTTCCATTCGGCGAAGACGCCGTTGCCGTTGGAGTCCCAGTCTTCGAAGGTTTTTCCCGATTGGTTGTCGTACTTGTAGATGTCGGCGAAGTAGAGGTCGGAAAGGTAGCTTGCCTCGAAATCGGATTCATCGTCGAGGTGGCTGTAGCGGACGGGCATCCACCATTTCTCTTTCAGGATGCCGCCCTTGCGGCCGCCGACGAGCAGGACGCTGGAGATGTTGTACTGCTCGATGCAGTCTTTGATGAAGAGTTTGAGTTTCTCGGCGCAGTCGCGGCCTTGGGAGTAGTTGGTATTGTTGCAGATTGTTTCCCTGGCCACGAGCAGGGTTGAGACTCCATGGGCGATTTTATGGTTGACAAGGGGCGTGAGGGCATCCGTGAACTTCTCAGGGGCGATGATGACCAGGTCATAGCTCCCTTTGAGGGAAGCGGGATTCGAGACCGGGTCTTGATACTGGATTGTCACAGACGCGGTGGGGGAGAAGCTGATGGTCTGGGCCGCCTGGTGGTACTGGACGGGGGTGAGACGGACATTGAGGTAGAGGGTGTGCTGTGTTCCGAGGAGGCCGGCGCCCAGGTCATAGGTCCAGTGCTGCTGAGGATAGGCTTCGAGGCTTGCGGCCATCACGGGTGCAGACAGGGCGGTGTCATCAACGATGGTCAGGGGCGATGCGAGGCAGTCGAGGGCTGTCGGGAGCTGGTAGGTCTGGTCGGCGGCTAAGTGGACGGAAATTGAGGTGATAATGGTGCCGAGGGGGAAGGTGTAGGTGAGGAGCTGTTCGGGGAGGCTTGGGGCGCCTGGTTGGCTGAGGCGGGTGTTGGTGTTGTCGATGGCGATGGTGCTATGGCCGCCGGTTTGGGTGATCTGTGGGGGATGGAAGATGATGGTCTGGGTGAGGGTGTGGGTGGAGGGTAGGGGAAGGATGGTGGCGGCTGCAGCGGCAGTCGGGAGTAGCACCATGGCTAAGAGGAAGCAGGAAAGGAGTTTCTTCATATGAGGTTCCCCAACTTATCTATTTGTTGCAATCTATTTAAATGTTCCGAGCTTCGGGAAGGGGCTGAGCGGGTTTTTTTAGGTGTTGAGGGAAGAAAAGTCGGGGAGCGTTGGCGCGTTGTCCGTGGCCTCGTTTTTTTCTCGGCGCGACGGCGTCTTTTATTTATTCCATAATATTTATATTATACTATTTGTAATAATGTGTCGTGAGAATGCATGGCAGTGAGTGCACCGAAGAAGCGGGAGCTTGACCGTCAGCGGTCGGAGTGGCGTCGTCGTCATCGGACGCTGGGCGGCCGGGTGATCCTGTATCCGGATCGTGCCCCGGAGCATGTCAATGCGCGGGGCAGCAAGGTCTACAGCTGGTTCTGGCGCGAGGTCCTGTTGGGCCTGTCGATAGCGGAGCTGCCGGCGGTGGTCTCGACGCTGCAGGACTGCATCAAGGCCGCGCGGGGCCCGCAGGAGATCCAGCGGTACCGGACCATGATTGGGATGGCGGAGGATTGTTATCAGCTTAAGCAGCTGGAGGAGATCGACCGGTTCGACCCGGACCTGCAGCTGAGCCCGACCATGTCGTTCGACTCGGAGGAGGGCGTGGTGTACCGGGATGGGTCGAGTATGACGGTGGACTATGATACGGAGGAGTCCGCTATTTTGTTGCGGGACATCGAAGGCATCATCCGGGACGCGCTGTCGTCGGATGGCTCGCCGGACCAATTTTCCCGCAGTCGTCGGTTCGCGTACTACCGGGACTGGAAGTATCAGAAATAGAAAGAGCCGCGGGGTCGCCAACATATAATATTGGTGAGGGAAGCGGTGGAGCCCACGTTTTTTCCTTGGTGTCTTATCGTTCGGGGATGAGTTGGTAGGGGCCATCCTGGGTGGCGTAGAGTTGGACCTCGCGCGTGTATTGGGGAACACGGTTGGAGATGTCGGTGGCGGTGATGATGCCGACGATCTTGTTGTTGAGGATGACGGGGAGTTTTTTGATGTGGTTGTCTTTCATGACTTTGGTGGCGGTCTCGATGGTGGCGTAGCCGTGGATGGTCTTGATGTTGGTGGACATGATGTCGTGGACGGTGGTGGTCTTGGGGTTGCGTTCGCCGAGGATGATGCGTTCGATGATGTCGCGTTCGGTGAGGATGCCGATGATGAGGCTGTTTTGGGTGACGATGAGGCAGCCGACGCCGCGGTCCTTGTACATCTCGCAGGCGGCTTTTGCGGTCTGACTGGCTTCGATGGTGACGACCTCTTTGGTCATGATATCTCTTACGAGCATTGCCTAACCTCTCAGGGCCAGGTACTTTTTCTAGGACCCACTATAAAAGCATTGTTTGTTATTTTGACTGCCAAATTTCCGTACTGTCTATTTAACGGGTGTTTTTAGCGGGAAAGCTTATTAATACCATCTGAATTCTCGTATCCGAGGAGACTGAGGACGTTGGATAAAGTGCACGCGCTCGTCAGAGAGGACTGGGATAAGACCTGGTTCTACCTCGCGACTCTATCCAGTGTGTTCATGATCGGGCTCTGCCTCCGACTCATGGTCGGATAAGACACCCCGTCCTTTTTTCTTTTTTTCGAAACGAAACTACTTCAGGAAGAAGAGGTCCGCGGTGAAGACCTTCTGCAGGATGAAGTCCCGTGCAGCCGAAAGCCCTGCGTCTAGGTAGATCGCCCCGATGACCGCCTCCAGGGCGTTCGCCAGGTTCGACAGGTTCGCCGACCCGCCCTGCTTCTGCTCGCCACGGCCCAGCAACAGGAACTCCCCGATGCCCAGCTGCCTGGCAACGTCCGCCAGCAGCTTGTTGTTCACCCCGATCGCCCGCCGCCGCGTCAACTCCCCCTCGGAGAAATACTTGTTCGTCGAGGACAATTGTTCAGCGACCACAAAATTCAGGATACTGTCCCCGAGGAACTCCAACCGCTCGTTGAACTCCAAGGGCGTCGGCGCCTCGAACGCATACGTCTTATGCGTCATCGCCGTCACGAGCAGGTCCTTGTTCAAAAATGAGTGGCCAAGACGCAACTCGAGGGGAGTGACCTGCCCTTGCTCCATAATCCCCGAATGCCAACCAGGTACAAAAACCTACCTCAGACAAGGTATGCACGCAGCATGCGAGCAACCCCGGGATCATCCAACGCCGCCACCATATCGTCCACCGACGAGAACGGTCGGCCCAACAGCAGCCGCTGCGCCCGCCGCCGCCCGATCCCAGGGATCGCCTCCAGCGTCTCCCGCGGCGCCACGTTCACATCCAACGGGTACGGCACCCCCGTCACCGATCGATACCCGTAGTCAATGATCTTCACATTGGTGAATGCGTGCAGCGGGAACACTCCTGGGATGCCGATGAGCAGCGGATAGGTGCCTAACTGCCGGCCGAACGTTACCTTTCCCTCATGCAACTCAGAGTAAACCTCACGCAGCACCGTACCCATCGGCACGAGGCGTTCAAGCATCGGCCGCTCCACCGATACCCGTACCTGACGTTTGAACTGCAGGAACACGCCGTGATGCCGCCGCACGATTGACTCGCCCACCGCCTCCATCGGCGTCCCCGGCAATGGCATCACCTGACGCAGATTGATTCGACGCAGCAACAACCTTTGCTCGTATAATCCCTTCAGGAATGCATAGTCCTGGGTGAATGTGCGCTTCGTCTCACCTTTTAAGCCGAACACGAAATTCAAGCCAGGCAGCAGCTCTGGCAGCCCTGATTCCCCCCGCCGACTACCAACGTCGTTGAGCAGTCGTATCGCTTCAGTCGCTTCCTCAGCGGTGGCCTTCAGATTATTCTGTTCAATAACTACTGGGTCCACACTCTCAACACCAAGCGCCGCGATGTCTCCAGAAGTATGATATTTGATAATGGTCTGAGCAATTCGACGACATTCCTCCGGGTACCGAGCGAGGACGCCCGGGTTCGCATTATCGATATGCAGCGTTTTGAGATCGGGCGCAACCTTCCTTATTCCGGAGAAAAGCGTTTCTAACGCCTGGGGGTTCGGACGCGGGAACTCCTCGGTCCCTGCCGTCTTCGCCATGTAGGAGAAGATGCATGGTTGGTTCCCCAGACGGAAATGCCGGATTCCAGCCTCATACAATGCTTTAATTTCTGCATGGATGTCCTGAGGCCGGCGGAACTGCGGCTTGCCTTTCTTCGGCTCGCTGCAAAACGAGCAGCCGCCAGAGATGCTGCGTGGACAACCCCGATAGGTCTCCATCTCTGTGATGCAATACTGGGGGAAGAACGGATGCTGACAGACGATCTTTGCTCCGAGGACTGCGAACTTTCGGATCTCATCAGGGCTCGACCGGCACCGCAACGGATTAATATCTCCTAATGTCCGACCTTGCAGCAGATCGTAGACGGCGAACTCCGCGTCACCGGGCACAACGAGGTCATAGGACTGATTAGCGGTTCTTGTTCGTCGGCCGCCGGAGACGCCGAAGCCGTAGCGCGCGGCCGGGCCGCACAGCAGCGTCGTCGCCTCGACCCCTTGCAGAACCATGGCGAGTTCCTGAGGATTGGCGGGATGCCCTGACAAGTACCGGCCGGGGACGACCATGCCGGCGATGACGATGATGAGGTCAGCATTCTCCAGCGTCTTACTCAGCGCCGGATTGCTCCGAAGTTGGTCGATGGTGAGGTACCGGACGTCGGCCTTCGGTTCGCTCTCCCAGGCCGCCCCAGCGACATACCGCGGATACGGGCTGATATACGGCGGTACGCCTAGGCAGGTGGGCTCGTCCACGTACCCGTCGAGAATCGCGACCCGCGTCATAAGAACCGAACGCTGGAGATTCAATCGAGTCCGATGTTATAAAGCTTCCAAGTTCACAGTCTCGAGTCGAAGTTTACATAAATGAAACCGAAAAAATATTTATACTATTAATATCATTTTTTATCCGCGGTGGATGATTTGAAAATCTATCTCGTTGCTCTTACTTTTTTAACTCTATTTTTAGTTAGTATTTCTGGAGTTCAAGGCATCAGTATAAAACAATATAATTCCGAAGTTTTTTCCTCTGAAAATATCTGGCCAATGTTCTGCCATGACGTCCATCATACTAGTAGAAGTCAATTCAACGCAAGTACCAATCCCGGAATTCTAGAATGGTCATTTCCAACTGAATTTACAGGATGTTATGGTTCGACTGCGATTGATTCAGACGGCACTCTTTATCTCAATGCTGCGAATTTATTTGCAATATATCCAAATGGAACATTAAAATGGAAATATTTGACAAACGGACATGGAGAAAACACCCCTGCCATTGGCTCCGATGGAACACTGTATTTTAGCACATCCTTCGCATATCCATCCTATCTTTACGCAGTAAAACCGGATGGAACTACGAAATGGACATATCCACTTGAAATGGATACTTATAAATCTTCAGTGACAATAGGAATCGATGGAACCATTTATTTCGGAGTTGGCGATGGCCTCATCGCTCTGAATCCGAATGGCACTTTACGCTGGAAATACTCGACAACCGACGATGTATATTCAGCCCCTGCAATTGGCGATGATGGAACAATTTATTTCGGATGCTGGAACACCTACTTCTACGCCCTTAACCCAAATGGGACCCTCAACTGGCAATTCAAAACAGGCTACGGAATCGGAGTAAGCCCCTGCATCGGCGATGATGGTACCATCTTCTTTGTTTCCACAGATGGATACCTGTATGCGCTCTTTCCCAGCAATGGGACGATGAAATGGAACACAAATGTTAACGCAGGGACGTCACCAACGATAGGACGAGACGGTACCATCTATGCCGGATGGAACGCACTATATGCCGTGAACCCGCTCAACGGCTCGGTTAAATGGGCCTATCCTGCAGGGTACATTGAAGGTGGGACGCCATGTACTTCTTCAGACGGCACAATCTTTTTTGGTACCTCCGGCGGCGACTTTATTGCCTTACATCCGAACGGGACGTTGCTGTGGCAAATCCGCATTGGAGCATGCCAGTCCGCACCGGCCATAGGGGAAGATGGGACGGTCTATGTCGGATCGATGGGTAGCGAGGATAAGGGGTATCTCAATGCCATCGGCTCAGGAGAACCTAAGAAGATAGAGGTTCTTACCCCAAAAATTGGGAGACTTACAGTCTTCGGAGTCGCTCTCTGTCCGACTCTCTTGAATCAAACCGTGGTTATTGGGAGAACGAAAGTGAAGGTTAATGTCTATCAAGAAGACAAGCTCCTCAATGTCACATTCATGATAGGAGGAAAAATCTACGCTGTCGATACAGCACCCCCATATGAATGGACTATGAAACAGAAGTTCGAAGATAAAGCATTGGAGCAACTGACCCTTACCGTAGTCGGATATTACCGTGGACAAAATAGTTGGACTGAGACAATTCCCCTATGGTACTTGCACTGTTTTTAATACCATTGAATCTAGTTCAAAATTTCTTCTTTTATTGAATTCCTCTTGAGATTGTTAGCTGATCTCTACAATATTTTGAAATGACAATTGCACACTGAATTCTAAAAGATTCTTAAGCCCATTCTGGTGTCTCTACCTGATTTTGTCATTTGAGGCTAAAGTCGAATGTCTCACCTAGAAAATAATCCAGATAGATAAATTTATAGCACGCCTTCCTATTCGCCCCTGAAAGATGGGTGAGCGACCATGATCAGTGCTTATATCCTGATTACAATGCAGCCAGGCAAGACCGACAAGGCCATCAAGGAGATGCGTAGCATCACTAACATCGTCAAGATCTCGATTATCGCCGGTGAGTACGACATCGTGGTCCGCGCGCAGGTCAAGAACCTCGAGGAGCTCCTGGAGGTCACCGACAAGCTCCAGGTCGTCGAGGGCGTCAGCAAGACCACAACCCAGATCATCGAAAAAGAAATCTCCGTCCAATAAACCCCCATTTGCCTCTTGGGATCTGACCGGCCATGAACATCCCTAAGAAACACCTGTTCTATGTCCTTGCGATCTCGTCCGCGTTCATCGCCGCGGCCGTCACAGGGTTAGACAGCTTCGTCGGCAGCCAACCCGCGTTCGAAACCGATCCCTGGGCGTTCGCCTTCGCTATCTTTTTCGTCGGCGCCATCGTCACGCTCCTTATCACCCTGTTTTTCTCCCTCCATCTCAACGGCAAGTCTGTCGGGGCAAAGGTTCTCGACCCGTCGTTCCATCGCATCCGCCTCATTCAACGAGGCGAGGTAAAGAATCATCTCGTCGCCGGCCTCATGAACGCCATCAACACGGTCGGCTACTGCGCCATCGTCTCCACCGTCAAGGACCCCTCAGTCATCCTCTCCTTCTCCCAGGTCGTCATCCTATACCTCCTCCTCATGGAGTCCATCACCGAAAAAGACGTCCCGACCCTGGTGGAAGTACAATCCTCGGTCATCGTCACCTTCGGCGCGATCCTCGCCTCCTTAAGCCTGAACGGGGAAATCAACCCCCTCTCCATGGCCATCGTCTTCATCGTCATTAACCCGACATGGGCGATCTTCTCCATCTACCAACGTCGCCTGAAACTCATGCGCATCCGAAACAAACCTAACGACGCCATCAACATCCGCCTCTGGAACGTGTTCTTCTCCCTGCTGTTCACCGCCGCGATCCTCCTCGGCTTCGACATGATCACTGGCGGCGGCCATCTCGTCAGCGGGTTTAAAGCCGTCCTCTCCCCGTACCTGTTCCTGCTGCTCGCGGCAACCATGAGCACCACGTTCTTCGCCTACGTCCTCTACATCCGCTCCCTGGGATTAGGCAAAACCAGCGTCAACAATGCCATACGGGCATCCACCATCATCTTCGCCATCCCCTTCTCAATCATCCTCCTGCAACTCGGCGTCATCAGCCAATTCAGCACCGACCCCGTCATGCTCATCATCAAGATCATCGGCATCACCCTCATCATCTTCGGCATCGTCAGCTTCGCCTTCACCGTCGTCAAAGCCTACATCTTCATCACCGTCAAACCCGGCAAACCACACAAGGCCGTCATGGACAAACTCTGGAACATCAAAGGCATCACCCACGTCACCGTCACCGCCGGCAAATACGACATCATCGTCAAAGTCTCCACCCGCACGCTCCTCAAAGGCTACGAACGCATCATCAGAAAAATCGAGGAGATCCCCGAGGTCCAGAAATACCGCTGGGCCTCCGTCCTGCGCGACTGGGAAAACATCTAACGAAATGCTGGACACAGTCTTTTAATCCCCCAAGAGTTTCCCAAGCATATGACCGACCCCCGCATCGACAGCCTCGCCCACGTCCTCGTCCACCACTCCCTCCAACTGCGCAAAGGCGACCTCTTCATCCTCAACAGCGGACCTTCCGCCGCCCCCCTCGTCAAAGCCGTCTACAACGAAGCCATCCAAACCGGCGCCCACACCCACGTCCGCATCGGCCTCGAAGGCCTCACCGAACTCTTCTACAAACACGCCGCCCCATCCCAACTCCGCTACATCAGCCCCCTCGCCCTCCACGAAATCAAAACCATCACCGCCCAACTCACCATCATCAGCGAAGAAAACACCAAAGCCCTCACCCACGTCGACCCCAAAAAAATGGCCACCGTCAGCCACTCCCACCAAAAACTCTCCCAGATCTTCCTCACCCGCGCCGCCCGCCACCAACTCCGCTGGTGCCTCACCCTCTACCCCACCAACGCCGCCGCCCAGGACGCAGAAATGAGCCTCGCCGACTACGAAGACTTCGTCTACACCGCCGCCCACGTCACCACAAAGAACCCGTTGCGCTACTGGCGCGCGATGCAACGCAAACAAGAAAAGATAAAGACGATGCTGGACAAGAAGAAAGCCTTCCACATCCTCGCCAAAGACACGGACCTCACCCTCTCCACCGCCGGCAGGAAATGGATCAGCTGCTACGGCCGCGAAAACTTCCCGGACGGCGAGATCTTCACCGGGCCGGTCGAAACCTCCGCGGACGGCCACATCCGCTACTCGTTCCCCATCTCCCACGGCGGTCGCGAGGTCCACGACGTTGCCCTCACCTTCTCAAAAGGAAAGGTCGTGAAGGCAGAGGCGTCGCAAGGGGAGGAGTTTCTTACAACGATGATTGCGATGGACCCCGGCGCCCAGCGCCTCGGCGAGTTCGCCTTCGGCACCAACGACGGCATCGCACAATATACGAAGAACACCCTCTTCGACGAAAAGATCGGCGGCACCATGCACCTCGCCCTCGGCAACGGCTACCCCGAGACCGGCAGCACTAACAAATCCGGACTCCACTGGGACATGGTCTGCGACCTGCGCAAAAACGGGCAGGTGTATGCCGATGAGGAACTCATCTTTGAGAACGGTAAATTTCTTTTTTAGGTTCCCAGGAAAAATTAAAACAGAATTTTTCTAATTGGGCGTAATATTATAGGGAGTATGAGCAGGTCTTCGATCAGATTTTAGCCAAGGCAGGAAAATCGAAAACCCGCTATAATAACCTATAGGAAATAAAATTACAATAGAGCCTAGAATGTGCTTTCTAAACAAATGGAAAAACCCCCAATAATTATTCTTCCATTTTAAAAATACTATTCCTCGTAGTTGAAAACAAGAAAAACTTGAGTCAATCAGGTTCTTTACTATGTTGTTTTTTTCAATAAACGCTTCAGAGGAAAAGGCGAAAATACCAATGACATTCCATTGAATTTGATTTAATATGACTTTGTCGGTTGAATAAAACAGCGCAATTCCTATCCTATTTTTTGTGATGGTGTTATTGGATATTGTCGAAGAACTGGAACCGGAGTCGATTCCAACATGACATGATTCGATATAGTTGCCATTTAAAATATTATTGGAACCAGTGATAGTGATTCCTTCTTCTCCATTATAAAGAATATTATTGCAGACTTTCGAATCATCGATGCTGATTGATATCGCCCAAGCTGATATGTTTTTGATTGAGTTATTACAGATGCTCATTCTTGTACCAGAGATATCTACGCCAAATTCACAACTGGAAATTAAATTGTTTTCAATAATGTCGTCGTTCGAACTAGAAATTTTGATTCCAGCAGAGGAGCCTTTATTTTTGACAGTGTTATTGGCAATAACATTCCTGTTTGAATGATCTAATGCGATCCCGCCCCATACGTCCACAAGTCTATTGTTTGAAATAATATTATTTTGTGAGTGGACCAATTGGATGTACTCAAGACAAGAGTTTCGCGTAATCGTAATATTTGATGAATAAAAAATCAAGAGTCGGTGTTCGCAATTGCTGCTGTTTTCAATTAGGAAATGAGAACAGTTCACAAGAATGATTTCGCCGACATCCTTGGGGACAATGACTCCGTTAAGATTCTTGTAATACATCATCGGCTTTCCATTGTTGAGATTCCCTTCGACCGTATAAGACAAAAGTTCATCCAGAGGTCCATTCACAGAGAGTCCATTGTTAACAAAATTGTTGCAAAGAACCTTTGAGAAATTGGAATTAGTAAGTACGAGTCCTTTTGAGTCGTTCACGATAGTGTTCTCTTCCACCAAGTTCATCGGCGAATTCTCTATCTGAATAGGACACTGTTCACAGATGTTCTGTCGTATCCAATTATGTGCCGAACCGCCGATTAGAATCGCGTATTGCCCTTGCTCACTAATATGATTCCCAATAAACGTATTGTTGTTTGAGGATCGTAATTCGATTCCCCTTAAACCATTCCCGCTCATGCTACAGTAACTAACGTTATTGAAATCACCACCACTAATTAGGACTCCTAGCCAGTAATCGATTGTATTACAATTTATAATGGTGTTATGATTGGAAACAATATAGATCGCCGCTGTGCGTCCATTCATCGCCGTGAAATTCTCAATCGCGCATGAGTCATTTTCAAAGAAGAAAGCCCAATTGCCCGAACCGGCGCTCACGAAGGGAAAGCTCTTCCCACCCTGCACTCCCCTTAAGGTGAGGTGGGATTTGTTCAAAACTACATTCTCATGATACGTTTTCCCATAGACAATAATGAGGCTGCCTTCTGATGCAGCATTAATAGCCGTCTGTATCGTTGAGTAATTACCCGGCCCAGATCCCCCAACATAAAGAATATCCCCATTGCCTCTCAGCATGTTTTTACTCGCCGTCTGAGTAGCGGTGAGAAAACTTGAACAAAGAAAAAGCAAAATCAATCCAATTACCAGCAGTTTCTTCACGGGATTCCTCCCCTAGAAAATGAATGATAAAAGCTCCTTATCTAATTTTCGAACCATTCTTGGTATTTAAGAAGAATTTAGAAGGTTTTTTTCCATTCCCCAAATACAAATTTGCACAATACTACTTCAAAGTCTCAATGATGTCCCCCCCGACCTACACAAAAATGGCCAAGTCTACGCCGACGGCAACCTCATCTTCAAAAACGGCAAATTCCTCCTTTAACACCCCAAGGAACAATACCAAACGACATAAATTATATTTTTCAGAAAATTATAAATATGGAATTCCGTACTCTCTCTTACAGACTTTATATTCCCATGTGGGAGGAAACGAAATGAGGATCATCAAAACCAGCCGCCTAGGCATCACCATCGCAGCCATCATCACCGCATCCCTGTTCATCCTACCCCTCGCCAGTTCATCCACCGCCCCAACTCGAACCCAAGGTCAGACCCAACGGACCGACCTCGTTATCTACGTCGACATCAACAACACCCACGGCCCCTGGGAGGGCACCCTCGAGCACCCCTATCAGTTCATCCAACAAGGCATCGACCACGCCGCCTCCCATACCACAGTCTTCGTCTTCCACGGCACCTACCCTGAACACGTCGTCATCGACAAATCCTTCATCACCGTCTTCGGCGAACGGCGCAGCGACACCTCCATTGACGCCGGCGGCAGCGGCACCTGTGTCAGGTTCACCCAATCCAACTCCATCCTCACCAACTTCACCATCCAACACAGCGGCTCCCTCGGCAACGACTCCGGCATCACGCTTGCGGCTCCCGGCTGCCTCGTTTCCAAGAACATCATCCGCGACAACTTCTACGGCATCTACGCTACCCAAAACGCAAACATAATTTTCTTCAACAACTTCTTCAGTAACTCCTACCCCGCATTCGCGACGCAGAGCAATCAGTGGGATAACGGTGCCGCCGGCAACTACTGGGAGAACCTCAACAAAACCGATGCGAACGAAAACGGCATCATCGACACCCCCTACAACATCCCGGCCATCGGCCAGGACCGCTACCCGCTCATCCACCCCTACGGCTCTATTATAAACCAACGCACAGGCGCCGAGTTCATCACGATCAAGGCCGCCATCAATGACGCGTGCACCATCGACCACGACATCATCACTGTCGCCCCGGACACCTACTGGGAGCACCTCTTCGTCAATAAAAAAATCTCCCTAGTAGGCCAGAACCAGACCACGACCATCCTTGACGGCAGGCAGGGCGGCACCGTCGTACGCATCCTCGCCACGTACACGACCCTGCAAGGATTCACGGTCCAGAACAGCGGGACCCTCGAGAATGATGCAGGCGTCAGCGTCGAGAACCACAACGCTACCCTGATGGACCTCCTTGTCCAGGACAACCACCAAGGCGTCTTCTTCAAGTCCCACGGCTCACAAAGCCTCCTCTCTCGCTGCACCGTCCGCACCAACGCCTGGAACGGCGTCTACATCCTCAGCACCGCCGGGAACAAAATCATAGAAAACACTATCCAGGACAACGGATTCGCCGGCACCATGATCTACGACGCCTCCTACAATACCGTGTTCCACAACCAGTTCCTCGGCAACCGCCTCCAGGCCTTCGACGACGGCTTCAACGTCTGGGACAACGGCTACCCCTCCGGGGGCAACCACTGGAGCGATTACACCGGCGTGGATGCGAACGGCGACGGCATCGGAGACACCCCCTACGTCATCCCCGGCGGCGTGGGCGTCGACCGCTACCCGCTCATGCGCGGCTTCCAGCAGAACGACACGATTCCTCCGACCGTGAAGATCGTCTCCCCCACGAACGGCCTCTACATCGGCAACCTCAGGATCTACGGGCGGTTCCTCATGCCTTTCAAGGCCGTCATCATTGGCAGCTTCAACATCACGGTCAACACCACCGACCAGCAGTCCGGCATCCGGGAGGTCCGCTTCTACTTGGAGGATGACATTTTCAACCCGGTCTTCATCGACACCCAGCCGCCATACACCTGGAGGTACACTACTTTTGAGCTGTTGGAGCACAAACACACCGTGACGGTATTCGTCTTTGACAATGCCAACAACTCCAATATTGATACCAAAGACTTCTACCACTGGCTCTAAAATTCTTTTTTTCTCCGCCTTTTTTCTTGATTTCATCAGTAGACTGAAATAGTATTGATTCTCTTCCTTTTTAATTGATGAAAGCGCTCTGCGACCATATGCTGGGGACCCTCGCGACGTGGCTGCGGATCCTCGGCGTTGATACGTCGTACCCGTCGAATACAACCAGCGATGAGGAGATTCTTCATCAGGCCGAGACCGAGGGCCGCGTCCTCCTTACCCGGGACAAGGTTTTGGCGGCAAGGGCAAAAAAGACCAGGGTCTCCGCGTTTCTGATCGATGGTACGGACCTCGAGACTCACCTACGCCAGGTTATCGACGCATTTTCACTTGATTTGAGTCGGGTGTTGACCCGTTGCACCCTGTGCAATTCGCCTCTTGTTTCCGCGGCTCCAGAGGATGCTCACGAGCATGTTCCTCCTCGGGTCTTCGAACGGCAGAAGGAATTCTGGTTCTGCCCGTCATGCCGGAAGTACTACTGGAAGGGGACGCACTACGAGGCGATGGAAAAGAGGCTGAAGACCCTGGAAAAATGAATGGGTTGTCGGTTTAGAGCATGCAGACGACCTGGGCGTGGGGGATGCCTTTGATCTTCAGGATGCACTCGGGGTCTACGAGTCCGAGTTCAATCGCGATCTTGATGGTTTCGGCGCCGACCAGGTTGGCGATGGTCGCATCCTGCAGGAAGCGTCGTAGGGTCGTGGCGTCCACGCGTTCGCCGTCGTAGAATTTCTTGTCGACGCAGAGGCGGAATTTGCCTTCTTTGAATGTCTTGCCGATGAGTTGCTCGTCGCAGGCGCCGATCATGAGGTTGTCGCCGTGGTGGTAGATTTTGAGGCTTATCATGGGCCTGTGCGTCCTGGTGGATTCTTTTCTTGTGTAGTCTATTAGGGCGTACTGTTTTATAATTTTTTCGAGGCGGTGGTGAATAAAATATGGGGGCGGTTATTTAAAAGCGTGTCTCCTTGTGGCAGGGCGTCATGTCAAGAGGAGCCAGATGCCGAGGGAGAGGCAGGTAACGGCGATGACGAGTTGGAAGGCCATGAGTCTGCGGCGGCTGGGGCGGCGTTTGGTGCGCGGGGCGCAGAGGATGTGGGTGCCGTCTTTGCGTTCGATGACGAAGACCATGATTTGGCCTGTGGCACCCAGGGTATAAAAGGGTTGTCGTACAGGTCCTACCGATATCCGGGAGTCAAGATAAAAGACCGGGTTAGGTTTCTCGCTGTTGTTCGATGATCTCCAGTTCCTTGTGGGTCGTCTCGTAGGGGTGGAAGAGCAGGACCAGGAGGATGGGGATGACCATGATGAGGCCGGAGATGACCCAGAACCATTGCATGGTGGGGAAGAGGCGGAGGAGGATGGCGGCGACGACGGGGCCGATGATGTAGGAGCCGCGGGCGGCTGTGGTGGTCCAGCCCATGAGGGCGCCTCTGCGGTCGGTGGGGAAGATTTCGGGGATGTAGACGATGATCCAGGTGTAGGAGAAGCCGAGGAAGAAGCCCGTGAGGAGGGCGAGGTATTGGGCGACTCCGACGCTGACGAGTCCGATGAGGGCCATGAAGACGGCGAGGCCGAGGCATCCGATGAGGAAGCCTCGTTTTCTGCCGATTTTGTCCATGGTCCAGCCGCCGATGAAGGAGCCGACCATCATCATGAGAAGGATGCCGAGGAAGATGAGGAGGAAGGTGTTCTGGGGGTATCCATGGATCGTGACGAAGTAGTAGCTGATGTATTTGCCGCCGATGAGGGAGACGATGAGCCAGCACATCCAGACGGCCGCGGAGAAGAACAGGTATTTGAGGTCTGCCCGGTTAATGACGCCGATCCCGTAGAGGTGTTTCTTCCGTTTCCCGAGCCGTCGTTCTTCTTTGATGACCTGGTAGCGTTTCGGCTCCTGCATGAAGATCCACATGAGGAAGACCGGGATCATGAACAGGAACATCGCGCCGTAGTACCAGCGCCAGCCCAGGCCCAGCCGGTTGATGAGGAGCGGGAGGACCGCGGGCAGGGGGATGAGGCTGATTCCATACACGATGCCCATGATTTTGGCTCGTTGGTCTGCCGGCGACTCCTCGCTGACCGGGATGGTCCACATATTGGAGACGGTGGTGAACGTGATGATGGAGAGGAAGAGCATGAAGAAGTGGAACGAGGGCGTGGCCATGAGCATGCCGAGGGAGGCGAACCCCATCATGGTGAACAGGATCATGATCGACCATTTCCGGCCGATGATGTCGGTCAGGCCGTTGAGCAGGAAGATGAAGAACGTCGGGATGTAGTAGACGGCCTCCCACCAGGAGAACGTCTCAGCCGAGATCTGGAAGTCCTTGAGAAACGAAGGGAGCGCGACGGTCTCGATGAAGGAGAGGTATTGGTCCATCAGGGCGATCATCGCCATCAGCGCGATGACGTACCAGAGGTACCGGCGGCTGCGTTCGACTCCATAAAAACTCGAAGGTCTTCCCGGTGTCACCGATGCTTCACCCTTCGAAGGAAATCGCCTGAGGCTTAGTTAAGCCTATGCTCGGACCCTTGGGTCCAAGCTTCTTGCGCGCCATGGCATCATAGGCCGCGACGCCCCCCGCCTCTTCGATGACGCGGCGGCCCATCGCCTCCTGGCGCTGGATGCTGATGTTCACCCGCTCCATGGACGCGGGCGCGATCCGCTGCAGCAGCTTCGTCGACCCGCCCAGGCCATAGGGGATCGACTCCATCGTCATGATCGTCCCCGGGATAGGGAAGAACCACACGCCGATCGAGTCCTCGCCGAACGTCGTGATCGGGATCCCGGCGGACGCCTGCCGCTCCGCGGTCGGGCCGACGTGCGCAACGGTCCACTTCCCATCCACGAACGCCTCGCCCTCCCCCTCGATCATGAAATACCCCATGGAGTTGTACCACTTCTTCACTAGGGGGTCCGCGCCCACCAGCGCGTCGTACCAGCTCTTGATCATCGTCATCGCGAACATCTTGTACCGCGCCTTGATCCCCGCGGCGCGACACAACGCGATAAAAACGGTAATCAAATGGAAACACGTCCCGGAGCCCCGCCGCAGCGTCTCGTCCACCGGGTTCATCGGCCCGATCTCCAACGCCAGCTTCTCCTTCACGAACTCAAACGCCGCCTTCGTATACTCGTACTCAGACTTCTGAAACGCGCCCAGCGTGTGCGCCATCGCGACGATATCAGGCGCGCACGGGTCGCAAAACAGCGTCGGCCGCAGATACTTCTCCTCGGTCACCCCGCACCGCATCCCCTCGCGGTACGGCGGGATCTCGTACAGCCGGGGCGGCCGCACAAACCGCTCCTCACCAGGATGAATCACCCGCAGCTTCTTCAGATCACGCGGGTTCAACAACAACGTCTTCGCCAACGTCACCCCCCCGCCGATCATCAACTTCGCATACGTCTTCTGCGGGATATACCCCCGGTCCTTCATCTCATGAAACGAAACCATACAACCCCCATAAGAGACACTTCTCCCATATTAGCCTTTCCACAACAACACCTCGAAAACCAAACCATTTTTACCCCCACAGCCGCATACCACCACCCCATGAAAGCCCTCGTCACCGGCGGCACCGGCTTCATCGGCAGCCACCTCGTCGACCACCTCCTCACCGAAGGCTACGACGTCCGCGTCCTCAAACGACCCACCAGCAGCACCACCCACCTCGCCGGCAAGCACCTCCAGACCACCGACGGCGACCTCCTCGACCGCCACAGCCTCAGAGCCGCCTGCCAGGACATCGACGTCGTCTTCCACCTCGCCGCCGACCCCCACGACTGGGGCCCACGACGCCGGTTCCTCACCACCAACCGCGACGGCACCCGCAACCTCCTCGACGCCGCCGTCCTCAAAAAAGTCCCCACACTCGTCTTCATGAGCAGCGCCGCCGTCTACGGCTTCCCACGAACCACCGCCCCCATCACCGAAAGCACCCCTCCGCATCCCGTCCCGAAGTACGGCGAGAGCAAATACCAGGCCGAACAACTCCTCTGGAAATACGGCAAGGAACACGACCTGCGCGTCAGCGCCGTCCGCTCCGCGCTCGTCACCGGCCCCCGCGACCGCCTCGCTGCCCCCTTCCTCATCACCGCCCTCCAACACAACCAGCTCTTCACCATCGACGACGGCCAGCAGACCCTCAGCATCTCCGACGGCCGCGACGTCGCCGCCTGCCTCTTCCTCGCCGGCGAGACCCGCCACGCCAACGGCCACGCCTACAACGTCAAAAGCTTCGACTGTACCGTCCGCCAGCTCATGGACGCCGCCACCGACGCCCTCCACATCCCCCACTCCACCAGACACCACTCCTACCCCGCGGCCTACGCCCTCGCCTGCCTCGCCGAACTCCTCTCTCTACCGACTCGCAAAGAGCCGCCCCTGACTCGTCACAAGGTCAGAGTCCTCGGTCATACCCGCATCCTGGATACCCATAAGGCAGAACAGGACCTCGGCTACCGGCCCCACTACGGCCTCACCCACACCGTCGACGACACCGTCACCTGGTACACCACCCACCACCAGAAAGCCACGTAGCGGACGGTCTATCGGATCACGAAGATGGCGAGCACGAACACCGTCACCGCGATGTTACTGAGCAGCAGGAACCCAACCCAGACCCGGGAAAACCGCTGCTCCTTTTGATTTCCCCGGGGGTCAGCACGACCGTCAGCCTTCTTTGCCAAGATCAGTGGAGAGCATCCGGCGGACTTCCTCGGCGCAACCGCGGATGTCCTCGCCGGCGGCGCGCTTAATCTCGGGCTCGAGGACGGGCCCGGGCCGGTCGCAGACCGGGCAGTGTTCCAGCATGCGGACCTTGTCGCCGGAGATGACGAACCCGGGGTAGCTGTAAGAGGCGGCGTCGAGGAAGGCGAACCGACCCCATTCCCCATAGCCGACCGGCTTGTATTCGGTGTCAAGGACGAGTCCCTTGTAGTAGGAGTAGGGCATGTGGAGGTAGTGGCCTTCGGGGCAGTGCGTCATCCAGCCGTTGCCTTCGACCATCCCGTAGAGGTCGAGGCAGTATTTCTCGGGGATTCCCAGGACCTTTTCGACCTGGCGGCGGAATTCGACGACGGGGACGCGTTGGCCTTCGAAGGCCTTCCAGCCGCCGCCCGTGGCGACGCCGCCGCGCTCGTTGAAGTCGAAGCTTTTGCCTTCCCGCTGCAGCTTGTCCATGACGACTGAGAGGATGAATGGGGCGCCGACCAGCGCTATCTTCTCCCCGGTTTTCTCTTTGTCTTCTAGCCAGCGGATGATGAGGTCGACCATTTTCGCCGACTCCCGTTTCGCGAAGTAGTTCACCACCGAGGCCTTCAGGCCTTTCTCCCCGGACATGGTCATGCGGATCAGCTCGGTGGAGATGTCCCGGTCGATGGCGACCTGGACGTCATGAATGAGGTCGAAGTAGATGGTGCAGACCTTCCCGGCGTACACGTTCGTCCGTTTCGGGTTGGGCATGAGGAGCATGCCGTCCATGCTGTGGTCCCAGAGGGGGTACATCATGGCGATGCCGCCTTTCGCGACGGTGTACTCGGAGATTTCGAAGGTCCGGCGGTCCCGGGGGATGAAGGTGTGTCGCCCGCTGGTGCCGCTGCTGTAGGAGACGACCATGCCCGTCTCGTTGAAGGCGTCGATGACCTCGTCGTAGGTCGGGTTTTTTTGCTTGATGACGATCTTGGGCAAGGTGCCGGTGAAGATGTTACCCAGCCAGAGTGCGAAGTCCCGGCCGGTGGGATAGTCTTTGAAGAAGGTGTCGGGGATGAGCGGGATCTTCACCAGGTCATCGGAGGTCTTGATGTCCGAGGGGCTGATGGTGCGTTCTTTGCAGAAGTTCTGGTACATCGGGTTGTTGGTATACTGATAATTGAATGTCCATTTCAATGATCGTAGCTGCATGTCCTGCGCTTCTTTGAGCGGGATGCGGTACAAATCGAGTGGCTTGTAGACGGCCTCGTCGGCCGGCGTCCAGGCGTCCTTCGGCGGGAAGTAGTTCTGCAGGTATCCGTCAAACTTCTTGATGTACGCTTCAAAGGTCGGTTGTTCCATGCGGCTACCCCTATTACCGGAGTCCCTGTCAAGGGTCCGTTTATCCCTTATATATATTAGACTATTCTAGGGGACAAGATGGCATTCTCCTATTAATGGTTTGCCCTTTTTTCTCCTGAGTCCTGAGAACAGGACCGTCGCCTCGCCGAGGGGCGGGTTCGTGCGAAAAGCGACGATGCAGATTGGGAGAGAACCCCCGTTTCGTCCTCCCCTCAACGATAAGGAAACGAGTCTATTTATATAGCCCTAGACGAATTATTCCCATGGGGGAACACTTCATGCTCAACAGACACAGGGCCGGCTCACGCCCACCGAAGATCCTGCTCATCCTCATCACCATCATCCTCACCACACCCGCGACACTCACCGCCACGGCACACGAAGCCACCCCTGTCCTCACCTCCGCCCTCTCCACCCACATCACCCTCCCGCCAGGCGCCGACTACATCGTCGCCTTCAACGCCACGAACCAGACCCTCACCCCGGAACCACTCCCCCTAGCCAACGACAACCTCACCCAACCCACCATCGCCGCCATCGCCAAATCCCCGCGCTGGATCCAACCCGCCCTCATCCGCCAATTCCATACCATCACCGACCCCCAGCCGTATGCTGACGTGCTCATCAACGCCAGCACCCAATACGCAGACGAGATCGCCTTCTCCATCGCCTATAGCCCCTCCGGCAAGATCGCCAGCCCCGCCCTCCTCCTCGAAAACGCCCAGACCCTCTACGACAACGACCGCTGGATCCAGTACGCCGACATCAAAGACTACGACGACCACACCGGGAACTACTACTCCACCATCCAGTACACCATCCTCGACAACGGCACCCCCCAGACCTTCCTGCTCCCACCCGAGATCTACTACTGGTACATCGTCCACCCCAAGCTCACCAGAAGCGAGGTCGACGCGACCTACGGCTTCCTCTGGCGCACCTACTTGACGAACCACAACGACCTCGGCTACCCCCTCCTCAAGGAGAAGCTCGCCGGCATCCAGTACCTCTGGGACGCGACGGCGTACTACCAGCCGGCGCAGCGGCTCTGGACGCCTAGCATCCAGGCGCACCCGACCGCGATCGAGGCCGTCGGCTACTGGGTCGGCAAGACCGTGCCCAACCAGGCGGTCGGCGACCGGCCCGGGAAGCCCAGCATCATCGCCCACGAGCACAATGGCTGGTGCGGGGAGCTGCAGAGCATCGCGGTCGCCGCCCAGCGGGCCGCCCTCATCCCCTCGATTCCTGCCTGCAATGTCGGTGAGGACCACGTCTGGCGCGAGTTCTACCACCAGGGCTGGCATGAGAACGACAACTGGTGGAGCGACGGCGGCGGCGCCGTCGACGAGCCGGACATCTACGGCTACGGCTGGGGCAAGAACATGTCCGCGATCTACACCTGGCGGCCGGATGACACCATCCAGGATGATACCGCCCGGTACATCCATCCCGAGGACCGTGTCACGGTCAGCTTTGAGGTCAAGGACGGCTTCCTGCAGCCGGTGGACGGGGCCAGGGTTATCGTCCTGGTCAAGGGTCCCAAGGACATCACGTACTACAAGGACTTGATCTGGGGGAAGATCCAGGCGGGTTGGGACCGGCTGCCGGACTTGCTGAAAGGCAAGCTGCTGTCCGTCTTATTCGCGCATTTGCAGGAGCGGTTCGATGAGATCCCGGATGTAGTCAAAGGCGTGACGATCACCACATGGAACTACACGGACCTCTCGGGCCACTGTAGTTTCCAGCTGGGGAAACACATGGAGTATGTGTTCCTGGTCCAGTCAGGGAATGTTCGGGCTCCCTGGCAACTGGCACGACATAACGTCCTGCGGTCGCTGTCAAGCCCTGTGGATAAAACGTTCACGGTGGTCCTCGCCGATTATTCCCACACGCCGATGGTGATGCGTCATCGGACGATGCCGTCGGGGGACTGCCGGTTCCTGCTTCAGGTCGCCAGCACAGGGTTTCAACGCCCGCAGAATTTCCTCACGAGCGGGAGTGGCACGTATGAGGTCCCTGGACTTGTCGAATGTTTCTGGGTCGATGCGGGGAACCTTGCGAAGTACCAGGCGGGCAAGGTGTTCCTTGGCTATGGTGTCGTTTCGGGTGACGAGGTGTCTGTGAACTGTTCGGCGCGGCTGCAGGATTGGTTCCTGGTCGTGCACAACCCGGGGGTGTTGACGACTCTCGATGTCGAGCTGGATCTTCAGGCGTGGGCGCCGTCCGAGACGTCGCATGTCCAGATTTTTCCCCTCGCTGGGATGCTTTACGACATCCCTATCTTCGAGGTCGGGTCCTCGATCAATATTGATGGGATGGCGTCCGGGCCGGTGACGCTGCGGGTCGGCTGTGCGGAGTACCAGGTGACGCCCGTGGATGGGTTTTGGTCCTATGTCTGGAACACGTCGGGGGTGCGTCCAGGGCTCTATGAGATTATCGCGATGTGCGGTGATGCGCAGGATTCGGCCTTTGCGCGGGTGCAGGATCGGACGCCGGCGGACCTGCGGATTCTAAATCCATTGCCGGGGGCGGTGATCGTGCGGGGGGTCTTGAATGTCTCCGGGATGAGTGTTGATCCAGGGGGAGTGGTTGCGGTTGATGTCCGGGTCGATAATGGGTCCTGGTGCCCGGCGACGGGTGCAGCGTTGTGGGAGGTTGCGTTGGATTGTGGGAACCTCTCGCTTGGCGACCATCTGCTTTCGGTGCGGGTTGTCGATATCGTGGGGCTGGTGACGGTCCGGTCGGTCTGGTTTGCGGTGAATGAGAGCGGGCATTCGTGGGGGCCGGAGATCCTCAGTGTAGTTCAGGGGCCGGTGTCGCCGGTGAATACGAGCAACATCGTTATGTATGCGAACATGAGCGCAGGCGGCCCATATCGGATTGGGTCGGTAGTCTTGTGGTATTCGGTCGGGGAGTCGAATTCGTCTGCGGTGATGTATCGATATGGGGATTTCCCGGTGCAGCCGCGTCATGAGGAGGATCCGCTGCGGAATGAGTCGAACCTGCCGGTGTACGGCTGTGAGCTGGGGCAGTTCCCTACGGGGACGGTGGTCTCGTATTGGGTCGTGGCGCGGGACACGGCTGGGAACGCGGCCGTGTCGGCGGTGGGGTCGTTCACGATCGGTTGATCGTAGCCGGGCTTTAGGTCTTTTTTCTGAGGGAGAAAGGCTTATACAGAAGCCTTGTTTTACCGGGAGCGAGTGATTTCATTATGGCAGATGCAATCCCCTCTCGTAAACGGGCGAACCCTCCGCAACCGAAGAAGAGTCCTTTTGCGTCTCGTGGCGTCCAGCTCGGCATCGTCCTTGTTGTCATTATCGTTGCCGTGGTGGCGGTCTGGGCGGTGTATCCTAGGACTCCAAATCCAGTAGCAGTTTTCAATACCTCTGAGGGAACGTTTCGTGTCGAGTTGTATAAGGATAAAATGCCGATTACCGTGAATAATTTCGTGCGGCTGGTGAACGCGGGGTTCTACAACGGGTTGATCTTCCATCGGATTAATGCTGGTTTCATGATTCAGGGTGGTGGGTATTGGCCCAATGGGACGCAGAAGATGGATCCGTTCGGGCAGATTGCGTTTGAGTCTAGTGATGTGAAGCATCTAAATGGGACAATCTCTATGGCAAGTACGGGTGCCGGAATTGGTGGAAGTGCCGAATTCTTTATTTGTGACGGTGCCCAACCATCCTTGGACGGGAAGTATGCTGCATTTGGTAGAACGATAGAAGGTCTTGATGTCGTCCATACAATCGCAGTTCAGCCCCATGCCATCGGCAGCGATGGGACCGGGAGGCCTAATACCGACATCATCATCAACTCCATCGTCATCGAGTAACGGGAGAGAGGTTTGGATGAATCGCAACGCAGTCTTTGAGACGAGTAAAGGCACGTTCACCATCGAGCTGTTCGAGGATAAGGCGCCGGTCACGACCGGGAACTTCGTCACGCTCGTGCAGAAAGGCTTCTACAACGGTCTGATTTTCCATCGGGTCATCCCGCGGTTCATGATTCAGGGCGGCTGCCCCAAGGGCACCGGGACTGGCGGGCCGGGGTACACGATCAAGGACGAGTTCCGCAAGGATCTCAGCAACGTGCGGGGGACGATCGCGATGGCGAACTGCGGTCCGAACACGGGCGGCAGTCAGTGGTTCGTCAACCTCGTGGATAACACGTACCTGGATTTTGATAAGCCGCCGAGGACGAGTCAGCATCCCGTCTTCGGGAAGGTCGTCTCCGGGATGGATGTCGTGGATGCCATCGGCACGGTCAAGACTGACTGCAGCGACAGGCCGCTGGAGCCGGTGACAATCAAGAAGATCGCGATTCAGTGAGGGACTATGGTGGTGCTCGCAGACACGGACATTGAGGCGGCGTTGGCGGATGGCAGCCTGGGAATCGAACCCTTTCATGCGAAGAACCTGACGCCGAACGGGTACGATCTCTCCATCGCTGAGGTCTTCGTCAAGAAATCGGGTGCTCATGTGAAGGATGGCGTCGCGGTTGTCCCGCTGCTGACGTGGTTCGCAGTCAGCACCCGAGAATGCATCCAGATGGGTCCGATGATCACATCTCAGCTGTGGATCCGCTCGAGCTATGCGCGGAAAGGGGTCCTGGCGAGCTTCGGGAAGGTCGACGCCGGGTTCCACGGGACATTGACGCTGGGGTGCTTCAACGCCAGCCATGAGCCGGTGGAGATCCCGATCGGCGACCGGTTCTGTCAGATCGTGTTCGAGCGGTTGGAGAGTCAGCCGAAGGCCTTGTATCAGGAGCGGTCGGGGACATATCAGAATCAGCGGGGCGTGACGCTCCAGCGGTGACCCTCTTCGTTTCATACATTTTCATTGCTCAGAATAATGAGTTTTTAAAAAATATCTAAATATATTTAAATAGCCTTTCTTCAGGTACTAAATTGGGAGAAAGAAAATGAAGAAGCCAATTCTCCTTGGTTTGAGTCTTCTATGTATTATTTTGGTTGTCCTTGGTTCACAAACAAATGTTGTTGGATTTCAGACAGTGCAAGCGTCGATGAAGGATGGGTTCAAACAAAAAGAGTTGGTGTTTCAAACGATTGTTGATATAGTCAATAATAAGGAGATTCAGAAGGTTTTTCTTGCTTCTCAGCTGAAGAATATTTTTACTAATTTTAATGGAAAATTCTCGACGATCAAGATTCCGGTATTAACTGTGAACCAACTCAAGAGGATGTATGTTGTTGGGTTGATTCTTTCAAAATCATCGTTTAGACCAAAAATATCCTTATTGACTGAAACATTTTTTCCATTGAAAAATAAGCTTAATGGTATTTTTGAGAAGGACTTAAAACTTAAAAAGGAAATTGACGGATTAAAGGCTTTAAACTGTCCATGTTCAACAACTACACCAATTTTTAAGGATGCTATCTGTTTAATTTTATTAATTATTGCAGTGCCCTTTGGAATTTTTGGTGCATTACTAGATAATACAATTTTTGAAATTTTTGGCATTCCTTTTTTAATAATTGCATTTATTGCAGTATATATAGCTGAATATCTTAATTGTTTTCCGTATCCTTATTAGAAAAGATTCAAATACATTTTTTTGATTAACGGAGACCGGGGTTGTAGGCGGGGATGAGGCTGGGGTTGTACGGCTCCGGGAGTTTTCCTGTGGTCGCATAGTTGTAGAGGGCGGCGACGTAGATGCCGTTGAGGGCTGAGGCAACAGCGCCCAGAACAATCCAGAAGAGGGCGGCGATGACGACGCCGATGATGAAGGTTGTAAAGCTATAACTGAGAATGCCGAACACGATCGGGATGACGCCGATGAGGGCGATGAGGAAGAAGATGACGCCGAAGCCGATTTCCCCAGCAATGGTTTCTCCCCAGGTCTTGCGGAAGAGCTGGCCGCTGTGTTTGAGGGAGTCCCACATGCCTTTTTTCTCGTAGATGAGGACCGGGATGATGAAGAAGGTGACCGCGGTCCAGGCGAAGCCGATGATGGCGATGAGGATGCGGCCGAGGGTGCCGCTGCGTTCCCTGGCTGCCTGGAGGATGAGGCCGATGGTGGCGGAGATGAGCGCCCATTTGAGGATACGTCCGAGGTTCTCGCTGGCGATGCGCAGGCCGTCGCGGATGGTGGGGTCGCCGCCGTTGAGCCTGATGTGGGCGCAGGCGATGATCGCGGTGTTGAAGAAGATGATGATGAAGTAGAGGAAGAAGTACATGAGGAGAAGGACGATGATGAGGATCCAGGACAGGGTGAAGAGGGTTTGGGTGAAGAACAGCCCGAAGATGAAGGTGCCGAGGATGATGACGGCGCAGAAGAACGAGAGGATTGGGAGGATGATGATTTCTTTGTCCTGCCTGAGTACATGCATGCTGGTTTTCATCAGCTGCCAGCTTCGCCCTAATCTTCCCATAAGGCGAGTGTATCTAAGGAGGGTTCTTTAATCTTCGTCTCTATTGGAGGTGGAAGAGATGGTGGAGGAAGGCGGATAGCCGGGGGAAGAGGACGTTGAAATAAGGGTGAGCCTGAGGGGTGGTGAGTGAGAGGTGGATGAGGCAGTTGTCTGAGGGATCCTGGGGGTTGATGATGGTGATATGTCCGGTGTAGTGGTGGTTGGGGAGGTACGGGGCGGTGGCGGAAAGCGTGATGTTGACGGTGTTGTTCGCGGTGATGGTGCCGTAGTCTGGGGTGAAGGTCCAGGTGCCCCAGTCCGGGGTGTCGGCGACCTCCCAGGAGAGGGTGGTGCCGGGCTCGGCGGAGGTCTGCAAAAGGATGGTGCCGGTGAGCGTGGCTCTCGTCTGGACGTGGTCCCAGCTGAGGCTGCCAGTGGCGCTGAGGCGGGACTGGTCGGTACTCGTCGCGGATGTGGACGATGGCGCCTTCAAGGAAGGTGAGGTTGCGTGGGAGCTCCTGGGGGAGGAGATACCAGCCGTCCATGGGGCCGCCCCAGCCGAAGTTGCAATGATAGTAGCCGTCGGTGTTGTAGCCGTCGACGACAAAGTTATGGCCTGCGGTCCAGTTCTCGTTCACGCAGGCGTAATGGACGGGAAGGCCAACCTTGAGGTCGTCTTGGATCTGGGTGTAGGTGTCGGTGGTGTTTTGGGTGAGGAGGGTGACGTTGGTGAAACCGAAGCGGTGGTAGGCCTGGAGTGCTTGGGAGACGCCATAGGTGCCGGAGCCCTGGGGGCTGTAGACTTGATGGGCGGCGACGCCGCAGGCGAAGACGAGGGCTGCCTTGTCGCGGATGGTGAGCGGGGTCTGGGTCTGGTAGTAGCGGGTGAGGGTTTCGAGGCTGGTGTCGAGGGCGGGGAAGCTGGGGAAGTCGTAGGTGGCGTGGTTGTCGTTGATGGTGAAGGTGTTGCCGGCGTAGTCGTGGAGGTAGTCGTCGGTGTCGTTGAAGGCGATGGTGTTGGTGGTCTGGTGGTAGTTGAGGATTTGGGCCATGGCGACGGCGGGGCAGCCGGCGACGCTGCGGTCGTGGGTGGCGAGGTCGATGGGGCAGTCGAGGTTGTAGGGATATTTTTGGGTCCAGGTGGTTTCGAGCCAGCCGCCGTCGCTGGTGGTACCGAGGCGTGGCCATTGGCGGTAGGTGGAGGACTGGGTGGGGGTGCCGGCGATGAGCTGGGTCCATTGGTCCGCGCGTTGGCGGAGGAGATCAGGGGGGAGGCTGGTGAGGTGGGTGAGTCGTTGGTGGAGGTCGGCGGTGGCGAGGGTGAGGAGGGTGTGGTCAGGGTCGTCGGGGGTGTCGGGGGCTGCGGTGGTGCTGTAGGCGAGGATGGGGGGGAGGCGGGTGTCGGCGGTGACGAGGATGTAGCCGGTGGGCTGCAGGGTGATGAGGTAGTAGAGGGGGGTGGCGTGGTCGGTGATGAGGGTGGTGGTGTTGGTGGTGGCGGTGGGGAGGAAGTGGCGGGCGACTTGGAGAGCGGTGGCGGGGGTGACGGCGGTGTCGGTCTGGTGGGTGGCGGCGGTGGCGGGGATGGTGAGCAGGATTGTGAGGAGGAGGATGAGGATGAGGGGGCGTGGTCTCATTTTTATCGTTTCTCTCTGATTTTTTGTTATGGGGGTGGTGGTTTTTATTGGTTGCTGTGTTTTTTGAGGGGTTTGGTGGGTCTGGTGATGAGGGTGGTTGGTTGAGGATGGCGGTATGTGTATTGCGGTGTTTGATGCGAAGCCGTGGTGAGCTATGAAATTTTAGTGGAATGTGACTGTGAAATAATGTGAAGTAATGGCAAAAGGAGGGATGCTTCGATGAGGCTTCTGATTGGGTTGGGGAAAGACTTTTAGGTCGAGGGTTCCTACGGCTGTCCGTCAAGATATCTGTGGTGAGTGTGATGAACAAAGTGTTTTCGTGTGTTCTCGTGGTGGTGTCTATGGTGGTGGTCGGGTTGTGCGGCTGCAGCGAGCAGAGGCCGGCGGCGCCCGGTGTGACGAATGAGGATCGGGCGGTGCAGGTTGTCGAGCGGATGAACAACGGGACGCTGGCCGCGGTGTTTACCTCCTGGTTCACGGGGACGATGCAGCAGGCGACGTCCGCGGCGAAGCTGGAGGCGATCTGGGGTCAGCTGCAGGTGCAGTATGGGGCGTTTGAGAACGTCACGGGCGTGCGGGTGACGACGCAGCAGAACTATACGAACGTGTTTGTGACGTGTGTGTTCACGCTGCAGATGACGCTGGATTGTGTAGTGACGTTCGATCAGGCGGGGCTGGTGGCCGGGCTGCATTTCTTGCCGGCCGATCTCTCTGGTGAGTATCGGCCGCCGTCGTATGCGAATCTGAGCGCGTTTGCTGAGACGAACGTGACCGTGGGTGCGGGGACGGCGTGGCCACTTCCCGGGACGCTGAGCATGCCGAACGGTGCGGGTCCGTTCCCCGCCGTGGTCTTGGTGCAGGGGTCAGGGCCGAACGACCGGGATGAGACCGTCCTTGCGGACAAGCCGTTCAAGGATCTCGCAGGGGGGCTGGCGTCCCAGGGGATTGCGGTGCTGCGGTACGAGAAGCGGACGAGGCAGTACGGCGCGATCATCGCCAAGGACCTGGGCAACTTCACGGTGTTTCAAGAGACAGAGCAGGATGCGCAACGGGCGGTCGCACTCCTGCATTCAACCCCTGGTGTTGATCTGAGCAGGATCTATGTCCTCGGTCATAGCTTCGGCGCCATGCTCGCCCCTCGGATTGCGGCGAACACGACCGGGATCGCGGGGCTGATCCTGCTTGCTGTCCCGGCGCGTCCGCTCGAGGACCTCGCGTTGAACCAGACCATCTACCTTGCGAACCTCGACGGGAACGTCACAAGCTTCGAGGCCCAGGCCATCCACAACCTCAGCATAATGGTGGAGAAGATCCATACACTAAATATTCGTACAGGCGAGGTCGTGATTGGCGCCGGAAGGGCCTATTGGGCGGACCTCGCAAGCTACAACCCGATTCAGACCGCGGAGAACCTGTCGCTGCCGATGCTGTTTCTGCAGGGGATGCGAGATTACCAAGTGAACTTTACGCTGGATTTCCTACTCTGGCAGGCGGCGCTCGGGAATCGTACGAACGTCGCGTTCCATGCCTTTCCAGACCTCACGCACCTGTTCACCCCCGGCGGGGAGCCGCCGTCGCCGCAGGACTACGCCGTCCCTGGGAACGTCGCCCCTAAGGTCGTGGACGACATCGCCCAGTGGATAAACGCCCACTAGGGGTTTAATTTTAGATTTTCAATGCTCCAAGAATTTCACATCACATGGTCTCACGATCAGCTCTTTTTCAGGTCGAGATTTAAACCTCCAGAGGCAGTTTAATAAGGAGAGGCGGCGATTCTATTACCTGGGGAAAGAACTTTGATACACCCTTCAACCGTCATACTGGGTCTTGTGATTTCCATACTCATTCTTCCCACAATCCTACCTGCTACTCCAGCAAAAGCTGAACCCTTGTCTGATGGTCTTCTGGATTCCGCATGGCCCATGTTCCATCATGATATACATCACACAGGAAGAAGTATGTATGGGGCAAATGGTAATTGGTATCTTGTCAAATGGAAATTTCAGATGGAAGGATTGACTATTTCTTCTCCCGCTATCGATAAAAATAATATAATCTATATCGGTGCAGAAGGTTTTCATAACAATTTCTTTTTCGCTATAAATCCAAATGGTACAGAAAAATGGCATTTTGCTCCTGGTGATTGGGTGGATTCTTCCCCTGCCGTCTCATCAGATGGAACTATTTTTTTCGGATCAGATAATGGCAATCTTAATGCACTTTATCCAAATGGATCAATAAAGTGGATTACCCATTTAGGGGAGGGCTGGGTTTTTTCTTCGCCAGCCATTGATAGCGAAGGAATTATCTATGCTGCATCGTTAGGAAGCAGCAGATTATGTGCTGTTTCTCCTAATGGAACGATTAAATGGAGTTTCTACGCAACCGATTGGATATACTCATCACCAGCCATTGATAAAAATGGAAATATCTACATCGGCTCCCACGACCAGTATCTCTATGCGATCAATCCAAACGGGACCTTGAGATGGAAATTCAAGACAAGCGGGGAAGTAAAATCATCACCTTCCATCGGAGACGATGGCATAATCTATGTCTGCTCTTGGGATAAAAATCTCTATGCAATCTCCCCGAATGGAACCTTGAAATGGAGATTCAATACAGGAGACTCTGCAGAGACATCCCCCGCAATCGCTAGTGGCGGCACGATTTATGCAGGATCATACAACGGCAAACTATTCGCCATCTCACCCGATGGGACTGAAAAATGGCATTATCAAACGGGAGATTCCTTGCTATCCTCCCCCGCCATTGACAAAAATGGAATCATCTACTGCGGCTCACTCGATGGCTTCCTCTACGCACTCAACCCAAACGGAACGCTCCGATGGAAATTCCATGCAGGAGACAGCATCGAATCATCACCTGCCATTGACGAAAACGGCACACTCTACATCGCCGCACAATTTGAACCCCACGGCAACCAATTTTCCTCCACCTCCCTCTACGCTCTCACAATAATTGCCAACCAGCCCCCATCACCACCAACCATCACCGGCCCCTCCTCCGGAAAAATAAAACATAACTGCAATTATACTCTCGTTTCGACCGACCCCGAGGAAAATAACATCTCCTACTACATCAACTGGGGCGATGGCACCGCCACTGACTGGACCACCCCAACCCCCTCAGGCCAACCCATCATACAATCGCATACCTGGGAGAAACGCGGCCGCTACGACATCAACGTCAAAGCACGCGACAAACACTTGATGGAAAGCGACTGGGGCACCCTCCATGTCAAAATGCCGTACGAACCACCCCGCTTCCCCATCATCTACTGGCTTCTCAATCGATTCCCCAATGCATTCCCAATCTTACGACAAATATTGAGATACTAAGACCGTAATTCATTCCCGAATCCTGTTTTTTCTAGGATGCCGCACTAATCCTCGTAAAAAAGTCGAGCCGCCGATTTTAATAAATACAGGAACATCGAACTTCTAACAAGTAATCCCCCAGAAGGATTTTTTGCCAGGCCGTAACTCTCCAACACAAGGGGAGAAGTGTGCCTTTAGCACGTTCCCGACGTGATCATGCCATTAGCACGGATAATGGGTTTTGTCAACAATCAATTTCTTATACTCGTGCAGGTATTTATTCACGGTATGCTTACCTCTGAGAATATCCTCAATACTCTCTCTGAAAAAAGGGAACGAATTCAACGGTATGGTGTGCGGAAGATCGGGCTCTTCGGGTCATTTTCCTCAAACACGCAAGGGAGGAAGAGCGATATCGACATCCTGGTCGAGTTCAAGAGAGGTCGGAAGACGTTTGATAATTATATGGACCTGAAATTCTTCCTTGAGAGCGTCTTTGGGCGGCGGGTTGATCTGGTTGTGAAGGAAGCATTGAAGACTGAGTTGAAACCCTCGATTCTGAAGGGTGTCCGATATGCCTCGGGAATTTAAGGTATTTCTCAAGGATATTGTCTTCGCTATTCAACGAATAGATGGATATGTGCGGGGGCTTTCGTATGAGGACTTCTCAAAGAATCAACTTGTGCAGGACGCAGTCGTCCGGAATCTTGAGATCATCGGGGAAGCGGTGAAACATCTTCCGGCTGATGTTCAGCGACAGCATCCAGAGGTTGAATGGAAGAAGATAGCTGGGCTGCGGGATATCCTAATTCATGCATATTTCGGGGTTGATCATGCGATTGTATGGGATGTTGTTGTGAGCAAAATACCTGAATTGAAAAAGCAGGTATCGAAGATTCTGAAAAAAAGAAAAAAATGAATGCGCTCCCTGAAAGGAGCACCTAAAGAGAGCGTTGCCCTCCAAGACGATAATGCCCACTAGGAGATTCGACCGGCAACCTCAAAAGAATGGAACGACTACCTCACCCACAACTCAGGAGGGCTGAGACGACGATCAAAGTCCGCATCATGGTCACCGGCGGAACCTTCGACAAGGAATACGACGAGCTCGACGGCTCCCTCTTCTTCCGCGAGACCCACGTCCCCGAGGTCCTCAAGCTGGGCCACTGCTACCTCAAAGTCGTCATCGACACGGTCATGATGAAAGACAGCCTCAGCATGAACGAGGCGGACCGCCAGCGGATCCTGGACTGCTGCCGACAGTCCCCCGAGGACCGCATCGTCATCACCCACGGCACCGACACCATGGCAGACACCGCACGACTCCTCGGCAGATCCATCACGGACAAGACCATCGTCCTCACCGGTGCCATGATCCCGTACCGCTTCGGCAGCAGCGACGGCCTCTTCAACCTCGGCAGCGCGCTCGCCTACGCCCAGACCCTCCCCCCCGGCGTCTACGTCGCCATGAACGGCCGCTATTTTAACTGGGACAACGTCGTCAAGAACAAAGAGCTCGGCGTCTTCCAAGAGCTCACCCCCTGCGAACCCACCACCCCTCCCCAGACGGCTCCCTAGAAACATCACCGGCCCCTAATAAAAAACAACTTTCAGCCGTCGAATTGGGGAAGATTTGGGAAAAATAACTTAAACAAGGAGCGCCTTCTCTCTACTCATCCAATAGGGGGAAGAAAAATATGAAGTCCATTCAACGTTGGTCCATTACCTTACTGACTACCGCGATTCTCCTCGTCAGCCCGGGAATCATGCCGCTCTTCACAGCCAGGGCCACCACGGCCCAACCGGCACCAGCCGCAAAGGGATTTATCGCCGAGAACAACTGGGCGCTCTGCGTCGGCATCGGCATCTACGCCGAAAACCCAGAGCAGGACCGACCGTTGATGATCAGCGAAGTCACTGACTTCGCACAGACCCTCCTGGACGCCGGATGGCTGCCCGACCATGTCAAAGTCATCAAGGGCGAAGAGGGCACCGAGCGCAACATCCTCGCGGGATTCCGCTGGCTGCGGCAACACGAGGGCAGCGGCGACACCTCCCTCGTCTTCCTCAGCACCCACGGCAGCCCCATGGCGACGGCCAACGGGACCCCGATCGACCTGCCGCCGAAGGACGAGGCCGACGGCGCCGATGAGATGCTCCTCACCTACTGGCAGTTCGCCATGCCCATGACGTTCCTGTGGGACGATGAGATCAATGTCGAGCTCAACCGCCTCCAATCACAAGGCGTGTGCCTGATTGTGGACAGCTGCTTCGCCGGTGGCTTCAACGACCATTGGTCCCTTGGCAACCACTCCTTGTTCAAACAGGCCGCCAACCAATGGGTGAAAGGGTTCGGCGAGGACGTGAAAGGTCAGAATCGTGTTATTCTTATGGGATGCCGCGAGGACGAGGAAGCGATGTCAGGCGGGTTCGCTCCCTGGCTGATCGACGGCCTGCGCGGCTATGCGGATGCCAACCATGATGGCGTCGTCACCGCGGAGGAGGCGTTCAATT
The DNA here is from genome assembly GCA_963769885.1 of Methanobacteriota archaeon. Lineage (GTDB taxonomy): Archaea > Thermoplasmatota > E2 > DHVEG-1 > DHVEG-1 > CAIRCU01. Next base: position 74,981 of record CAVYNH010000006.1, on the reverse strand, counting down.
ACACGCAGCCTCGCGCCTATGAGCAGACCCCTACCATTTACGACGGCTACGCGGGGGAGCTGCCCTTGGTGACGGTCCCTGCTCACTCACAGGCTTCCATGACCGTCCCCCTGCATCCATCAGTTGCTTCTTTGGGGACGCTGGAGTCGGCTTCGGTCCGTGGCTATGTCGCGGATGCCGTTTCCCTTACTCCCCTCGCCGGGGCGGTCGTGAATATCCATGGTCGGACGAATGGCTGGGAATCCTTTGAGAATGAGACGACAACGAATGCATCGGGGTTCTATGAGGTCGGGGCTCCGGCAGGACGGTATCGACTGACAATCTCTGCTGTCGGCTATTGTGACCGCTCGACGAACTCTTTCAATCTGGTTGATGGTCAGGTGAAGTGGATAAACACTACGCTTTATCCAAAGCCTGAGGAGAATGCGACGCTTTGTGGATATATCCGAGACGAGTCCACAAGTGCATTAATTCCGGGAGCGAACGTCACGGTGACTTGGCATGGGTCGTCTAGCCAGACATATCACAATATTACAGTTTCGAATGGTGTGGGATTCTATGTGATTCATGTTGCCTCTGGGACAGTTGATGTTAGTGCAACAAAGGCTGGGTATTTCAGTGAGTCTTTGCATAATATCAATATCTCTGATTTTGAGGTGCGTTGGGTGAATTTGTCGATGTTGGCTCATCCCAGTGAGAACGCTAAGATTTGCGGGTATGTCCGGGATGCAACCTCCGGTGCTGCTCTGCCGAATGCGATGCTGACGTATGATTGGATTGATTACGCGGCAGGGTTCAGTCTCCAAAACGAGACCTATACGAATAGTTCTGGGTTCTATGCTATCTCAGTACCGCCGGGCGAGTTGTATCGTGAGGTGAGGGTGAACGGTTATGAATCGTACGACCCGTATCGTCACGATGGTGTCGCCAATAGCACGTCCTGGCAGAACATCTCATTGGAGAGGTCGAAACCGGCTCTCGGTGTGATGCAGCCGTTGAATGCCTTGTATGTGAGGAACCATCGGGTCGTTCCCATGTCGCGGCCGGTTGTGTTCGGGCCGATCAACGTCACGGTGTATTTCGAGGATATGTGGTACGGCGGTGGGAACGTTGAGAAGGTCGAGTTCTATCTTGATGGTGTGCTGGAAGCGAACGCGAGCTCTCAGCCGTACACGTGGGAGTGGTCGGCGAAGAGCTTTGGGAAGCATACTGTCAAGATCATTGCCTATGACTTCGAGGGGGACACTGATAGTAAGGAGTTTTCGGTGTTGAAACTCCTATAAGCCTTCCGCTCTCGCCTTCTTTTTTTCCCTTTTTTTATTATTTGACTTTCGTCAGGGTCAGTTGTGTCTGGGGACGGCTGAGGACGAGGGTGGTGTCATTTGGGAAGGAGTAGGTGAAGGTGATGGTGATCCCGATGGATCCCTGTGAGGCGAAGGTGATGTTGTGGTCGTTCAGGGTGTAGGTGGAGATGTCGGTGAGTTGAAGGGCGACGAGGGGACCGACGTTGGTGATGGCCACGGTGTCGTTGTCATAGAAGGTGATGGTGCCGCCTTCTGAGAATCGCCAAGTTCCGACGAACTTGCTCTTGTCGCTGAGGCATCCTGAAAGGCTGAGAGTCAGGATAATGAACAGGATGAGCGCCAACGGGATTTTTTCATGGTGAGGTCTTTCCTCCATGGGTGTCTAGGTTTCAGCGGTATTTGAGCGTATCGTCTGGGCGAGCAAAGAATGTTTAAGGGCTTGTGAGCTAGGGGGTGTGGACTATGACGCATTTGACGAAGTATAGTTTCGGGGCGAGCTCGGCGATTATCACGTGTCTTGCCTTCATCATCGGGTTGAGTCATAGCCCGGATCCGCAGATGAGCATCATCGGGTCGCTGCTGGTGATCGCGGTGGCGGATAATATCTCGGATTCCATGGGGATCCATATTTTTCAGGAGTCTGATTTGAAGCAGCAGCGGGTGGTGCGGGTTTCGACGGTGTTGAATTTCTTGACGCGGTTCGGGGTGATCCTCGTCTTCATTGTGTTCGTGTTAGTCCTGCCGCTAGTCGTGGCAACGGTCTGTTCGATCGTGTGGGGGCTGGCGTTGTTGATCGTGCTGAGTTATTATATCTCGCGGGAGCAGAAGGTGAACCCGTATACGGCGATCTTGATGCATGTCGGGATTGCCATCGTCGTAATCCTGATCAGTAACGCATTAAGCGAGTGGATCATGGGGTTTTTTGTCAGAGCCTGATGGGTTGGTCGATGGCGTAGCATCGGGCGTAGCAGCAGTGTTAGGGTTTGCGTGCCTCGACGGTGAGGCTTTCGAGGGGGATGCCTTGGTATTGTTCCTTACTGATGGCGGTGTTTTCGTTGAGGATGGTGGTGGTGAACCCTACTTTTCTGATGACTGTTAGATAGTCGTCGCGGAGGAGGGCGCCGCTGACGCAGCCGGTGAGCAGGTCCACGTCGTTTTTCTGATCCTCAGTAAGTTCTTCGAGGAGAACGATGTCAGAGATGTACATGCGGCCGCCGTGTTTGAGGACGCGGTAGGCTTCGGCGAAGACCTTGGGTTTGTCGGGGGCGAGGTTGATGACGCAGTTGCTGATGATGACGTCGACGGATGCGTCGTCGACGGGGAGCGCGTCGATGTCGCCATGCCGAAATTCGACGTTGGTGAAGCCGTAGGCGGCGGCGTTGTGTCGTGCTTTTTTGATCATGGCGTCGGTCATGTCGACGCCGATGACGTGGCCGGTGGGGCCGGTTCTTTGGGCGGCGAGGAAGCAGTCGAGGCCGGCGCCGGATCCGAGGTCGAGGACGGTTTCACCTTCGCGGATGTGGCCGAGGGCGGTGGGGTTGCCGCAGCCGAGGCCGAGGTTGGCGTTGGAGAAGGAGGACAGGTCGCCGTCGGTGTAGCCGAAGGTCTTGCTGATGTCGGTGTCCTTTCCGCAGCAGCGGGTGCCTTTGGTGGCGGTCTGGGTGTAGTGTTTTTTGACCGCGCGTTTGATCTCCTTGTCTTTCATCAGAGCTTCTAGATGTGGTGGTGGTATATGAAGGTTAGAGTTTCATTTTTCGGAAGGCGTAGGTGCCGATGAGGACCATGATGAGGCTGAAGATGGTGATGACGAGGAAGTCGAGCCAGGGGGAGAAGCGGACGGTGGGGCCGCCGATGAGGACGCCGCGCATGCCGTCGACGGCGTAGGTGACCGGGTTGACGAGGATGAAGGCGGACAGCCAGCCTGATTGATCGGTGATGGGGAAGAGGGCGCCGGAGAGGAAGAAGAGAGGGAAGATGAGGAAGCTGATGATGAGCTGGAATCCCTCGGGGCTCTCCATCTGGGAGCCGATGATCAGGCCGATGGCGCAGAGGCCGACGGTGATGACGAAGAGGAAGGCGACGGTGACGAGGATCGAGAGGACCGTGAAGTGGATCTGTAGGATGCTGGCGAAGGAGAGGGCGATGCCGATGACGATGAGGATGACGGTTTGGATGAGGGTGTCGGTGGATCCGCCGAGGATCTTGCCCATGAAGATGGAGGTGCGGCGCATGGGGGCGACGAGGACTTCTTTCATGAAGTCGATCTTCTTGTCCCAGACGATGTAGACGCCGAAGAAGATGGCGGAGAACAGCGAGATTTGGATGAGAATGCCTGGAAAGATGAACGTCTGGAATCCGACAGATCCGAAGGAGACGAAGGTGCCGAGCCCGCCACCGATGATGAAGAACCACAGCAGGGGGTTGATGATGGAGGAGACGACGCGGGAGCGTTCGCGCTGGAAGACCTTGAACTCGCGGTACCAGAGGGCGTAGATGCCTTTCAGCTCGCTCATTCGTTCGCCTCCCCAGCCGTGGGGCTTGAGGCCCAGCCGCCGCCCTGCGAGTCCGATTCCTTGAAGGCTTTGCCGGTGTAGTGCAGGAAGACGTCGTCGAGGGTCGGGATACGTACCTCAACGGATTCCACCTTGCCGACGAGGGAGAGGATCTCCTGAAGATGGGAGCTGGCGTTTTCCACGGTGAGGCAGAGTTCCCCGTCGCAGGGGGAGATCTTCTTGACGTACGGGAGCGCCCTGAGTCGCTCCTGGTCGAGGTGCGGCGCCTTGAGCCGGACGATGTCCCCGCCGAGGTTCGCCTTGAGCTGCTTGGGGGTGTCCATGACGATGATCTTGCCGTCGTTCATGATTGCGAGTCGGTCGCAGAGCCGGTCCGCTTCGTCCATGTAATGAGTCGTCAGGATGATAGTCATGTTCTTCTCAGCGGCGAGCGTCTCGATGTACTCCCAGAGGCTCTCGCGCGACTGCGGGTCGAGCCCCAGCGTCGGCTCGTCCAGGAAGAGGACCTTGGGATGGTGCATGAGGCCGCGCGCGAGTTCGAGGCGTCGGCGCATCCCGCCGGAGTATTTCTTCACCCGGTCGTCCTTGCGGTTCGTCAGGCTCACGAGCTTCAGGACCTCTGTAATCCGCGCTTTGAGCAGGTCGTCAGGCATGTCGTACAGCCAGCCGTGCAGCTTGAGGTTCTCGTAGCCGGTCAGGATCTCGTCGGTGCTCGGCTCCTGGAAGACGATGCCGATGGATTTGCGCACCTTATCCGGGCGTTTCATGATGTCGAAACCGTTGATGAGCGCGGTGCCCGAGGTCGGTGGTTTCAGCGTCGTCAGCATCAGCAGCGTCGTGGTTTTCCCCGCGCCGTTCGGACCGAGGAGCCCGAAGATCTCCCCCTCCTCGATCTGGAGATTAAGGTGATTGACGACAGTACGGTCCTCATAGGTCTTTGTGAGATCCTTGATGTCGATGATGGCTGCCATGGTTGGATTCCTCCACCACGCACACCGTGTGAACGTGCGGTCCCCACGGGAGAAGGGAGGGTGTGCAGTGACCACATATCCACATCCCCTTTATTAGCCTTCAGCGTATGAAAAGTATGAAATGTATGAAAACCTATATATACCGGACCCTTCTTACGGGTCCCAAAAGTCGGAGGGAACCGCATATGAAACCCATGAAATTCTACGGCAGCACAACCGTCGGCGAACGCGGCCAGATCGTGCTTCCCATCAACCTGCGCCGAGACCTCAACATCAAAAAAGGCGACACCCTCATCGTCATCGGCAACACCCACGTCAAAAACATCCTCCTCTTCAACGAAGAGACCATGGACAAATACCTCGACTTCATGAGCGACAACATCACCGAACTCAAAGCCAAAATCACCAAGAAGTGATCTCCCAATGCCAACCACCATCCAAGCCACCACCAAGAAATTCAAATGCCCCACCTGCGGAACCGTCGAAACCGTCACAGGCACCCCAGGCGAACACATCATCATCATCTGCCCCTCCTGCCAAACCAGAGGCAAAGCCATCCTCTCACAGACGGCCACCCACGCACACCACAAGCACGGGGACGCCGCCATCACCCTCACCCACCTCAAAAAAATGTTCGGCGACTTCACCGCCGTCGACGACGTCTCCTTCACCGTCAAACAAGGAGAAATCTTCGGCCTCCTCGGCCCCAACGGCGCAGGCAAATCCACCATCATCCGTATGCTGTGCACCCTCAGCAGACCCACCGCCGGCACCGCCACCGTCGCCGGCTACGACATCGTCAACCAAGACAGCAAAGTCCGCCAACACATCGGCCTCGTCTCCGAAAAAATGATTATGTACGACGACCTCACCGCCAGAGAAAACCTCGCCCTCTTCGGCAGACTCTACAACATCCCAGAACCCGAACTCAAAAAACGCATCAACACCCTCCTCAACTTCGTCCGCATGGAAAAATGGGCGGACGCCAAGATCGACACCTTCTCCACCGGCATGAAACAACGCATCAACGTCATCCGCGCCCTCGTCAACCAACCCGAGATCCTCTTCCTTGACGAACCCACCCTCGGACTCGACCCTCAATCCACCTCCGACATCCGCGGTCTCATCCGCCAGATCAACACTGAACAAGGCACGACCATCATCCTCACCACACACATGATGACCGAAGCGGACATGCTCTGCGACCGACTCGCAATCATCGACAAAGGCAACATCGTCGCCCTCGACACCCCCGCCGGCCTCAAAAAACTCGTCTCCGGAACAGACACCACCGTCCTCGAGATCGAAATTCAGAATCTCACCACCCCGATGATCACCGCGGTCCAAATCTCACCAGCCGTCAAATCCGTCACGCAAGAAGACGAGACCCACATCAAAGTACAAGTCCTCGGCCCCAACGCCTTCGACACCATCATCAACCTACTCAGGCAGCACGGCGCGAAGATCGTCTTGGTCCGCAACATCGAACCGACCCTCGAAGACGTCTTCCTCCACCTCACCGGCAGACAGGTCCGAGATAAACTCTCAGAAAGCAACCACAGCACCGGCGGGCCCCACGGCCGCCGAAGACGGAGGGCCGCACGAGTACGGTAAGGTGATATCACTATGGCAACACGACGCATCCTCAAACACAGCTTCTGGATCTGCTGGAAAGACCTCGCGGAGTTCAGCCGCAGCAAAATCCGCCTCGTCATGCTCGTCCTCATGCCACTCTTCATGATGGTCATGGTCGGGTTCATCTTCCCCTCAGGCAACTCCATCAAAGACACCCCGGTAGCCCTCGTCAACCAAGACACGGGATTCAACGGACAAACCATGGGAACGATGTTCACCACCCAACTAGAGGCCATCAATAACCAAACCGGCATGATGAAGCTCTCAAACGCTCAAGGCTACGACGACATCAAGACCAAACTGCAGAACAACGAAATCAACGGTGGCATCATCATCCCCGAGAACTTCAGCCAGAACCTCATGACCGACAAACAAGGCTACATCATCATCGTCATTGACCAGTCCAACCCGCAGGTTTCCTTAACCATGGAAGGCGTCATGTCCCAGGTCATCTCAGCCATGGGAGCGCAGACTGCGGCCCACACCCTCAACGTCACCTACCACGTCTCCTCAAACATCGCCGGCTCCATCATCACCCCGTATCAACCAGAGTTCAAAGGCATCGTCCCCGGAGAGCCGAACTACTTCCAGTTCGTCGCCCCCGGTATCATTTGCATGGTCGTTATGATGGCGCTGATGACCGGGCTGCCCCATGCGATCTCCTACGAAAAAGACATTGGCACCCTAGACGGGATGCTCGTCGCCCCAATCAACCGCCTCTCCATCATCTTAGGGAAGGTCATGGCGCAGACAATCCGTGGCATGATCCAGGGGTTCATCATCCTACTCCTTGCCATCGGCCTCTTCGGGGTTGTTATCGAAGGAAACATCCTACTCGTCATCTTCCTCGTCCTGCTGACCGTCTTCAGCTTCGTCGGCCTCGGCATCCTGATCACATCGTTCACAGACAGAGAGGAAACCGCCACCATGGTCATGATGACCTTGATGTTCCCCATGATGTTCCTCTCCGGCGTCTTCTTCCCCCTGCAGCAGATGCCCTGGTACATGCAGGATTTCGCGCATTTCCTGCCTTTGACCTATGCGACAACCGCGATGCGCAAAGTCATGGTGCTTGGTGCCGGGCTCGACGCCGTGATGCTCGAGGTCGCTATCCTCATTGGCTTCGGCATCATCATGCTCGCCATCGCCGTACCCATGTTCAAGAAAGCCATGAGCCGATAAGGCTCATGGACCCTTTTCTAAAATCACTGCGAGGTACGGTGCCGGGACTGCAGGAGTTTTACTAACAAGACGCTGGCGATTCCCACAATCAGGATGATGATGAGGTCGTCTGAGTGAATCGGGGTGAAGTGGAAGAGAGCCTGCAAAGCGGGTACTGTTAAAACCAGCACGAGGCTGATTAAGGCGGCAACGAGGACGAACCAAAACGCCCTATTGTCCGTATATCCCCGTCGCCCTTTTCCACGGGACCACGACAGATTGACCAGTATTAGCATGAGGTTCGCAATCACAAGGGTGGCGAAGGCGATTGTGCGTGCCTCGTCCACGTTCCTGTTGCCGTAGTACACAGCCCAGAGGAAGATGAGGGCGACGGCGGCGAACACGCTGAGTCCCTGGGCGATGCTCCAAAATGCGCTCTTTCGACCGAAGAGGCGTTCTTGGAGGCGGCGGGGTGGTCGCTGCATGATTCCTTTTTCTTCGGGTTCGGATTCAAACACCGTCGAGCACGCGGGATCGATGATAAGCTCAAGGAACGCGATATGGGCGGGAAGCAGAATCAACGGGAGCCCGAGGGCGACGGGCAGAAGCGCGATCCCTGCGATAGGCACGTGAACGGAAATGATGTAGCTGATGGATTTTTTGAGGTTGTCGAAGATCCGGCGGCCCATGCGGATGGCATGGACGATGGTTGAGAAGTCATCGGTGAGTAAGACGAGGGAGGCGGATTCTCTGGCGACGTCGGTGCCTCGCTCGCCCATGGCGATGCCGATGTTGGCGGCCTTGAGTGCTGGCGCGTCGTTGACGCCGTCGCCGGTCATGGCGACGATCTCGCCGTCTGCTTTGAGGGCTTTGACGATGGCGAGTTTCTGTTCGGGGACGACCCGGGCGCAGATGTTGATGGCCTTGAGTTTTTCTTGAAGGTCTTCTTTTTTTAGGGTCGTGATTTGGGTGCCGGTGAGGTAGTGGTCTGGGTTTTTCAGCCCGATTTGGCGGGCGATGTGTTGGGCGGTGCCTGGGTAGTCGCCGGTGATCATGATGACGCGGATGCCGGCGGCGTAACATTCGGTGATGGCGTTGGGGACAGTCGGGAGGATGGGGTCGACGAAGCCGAGGAGGCCGATGAATTCGAAGGCGAAGTCGTGTTGCTGGTCTGGGAGGTGTTTTTCTTGGAAGTTGGCTTTAGCGACGCCGAGGACGCGCAGGCCGTTGTTGGCGAGGCTTTGGACGTGTTTGAGGATTTCTTGTTTGTGGTGGTCGTCGAGGTGGCAGAGGTCGATGATGGCTTCGGGGGATCCTTTGGCGGCGATGACGTAGTGGTGTTTGTCGTAGGATTCCCAGACGTTGGAGAGGGCGAGGAGGGTCTTGGAGAGGGGGTATTCGCGGACGAGGCACCAGGTCTCGTGGACGTGTTCGGTGTCGGAGAGGTATTTTTCGGTGGCTGCCTTGATTTCTTTTTCGATGGGGTCAAAGGGGTCTTTTTGGCTGGCGAGGTAGCCGTATTCGAAGAGGTCGTGGAAGTCTTCGGGGAGCGGGCTGTTATCGTTGTCTTCGATGTTGTAGGTTTTACGGTGGGTGTAGACGGTGCTGAGGATCATCTTGTTTTGGGTGAGGGTGCCGGTCTTGTCGACGCACAGGACGGTGGTGGCGCCGAGGTTTTCGATGGCGGCGGGGGTGCGGGTGAGGACGTGGCGTTTGGACATGCGCCAGGCGCCGAGGCTGAGGAAGATGACGAGGACGACGCTGAATTCTTCGGGGAGGAGTGCCATGCCGAGGCTGAGGCCGGCGAGGAAGCCGTTGATCCAGTTGCCGATGGTGAGGCCGTAGATGATGATGACGAGGATGCAGAGGGCGGCGCCGGCGGTGGCGACGCTTTTGATGAGCTTGTTGGTCTCTTTTTTGAGGTGGGTGTCTTCGGGGGTGATGTGTTGGAGGGCTTTGCCGATTTTGCCCATTTCGGTGTGGGCGCCGATCGCGGTGGCTTTCATGAGGCCGTGGCCTTGGACGACGAGGGTGCCGGAGTAGACGAAGGGGAGGTCGTCGCCGCCTGGTGGTTGGGTGGGTGTGGTGCCGTCCCATTCGCATTTGCGGACGGGGATGGATTCGCCGGTGAGGAGGGATTCGTCGATGGAGAGGTTTTGGCTGAAGAGGAGGACGCCGTCGGCGGGGACTCTGTCGCCTTCGCGCAGAATGATGATGTCGTCGCGGACGACGTCGCGGCCGGGGATGCGGTGTTGTGTGCCGTCGCGGATGACGAGGGCGCGGGGGCTGCTGAGGTTGCGGAGGGCTTCGAGGGCGCGTTCGGTTTTACGTTCTTGGTAGAAGGTGATGCCGATGACCATGAAGATGAAGAAGAAGAGCATGATGCTGTCGTTGGGGTCGCCGAGGAAGAGGTAGACGAGGCCTGCGATGAGTAGGAGGAGGAGCATGGGTTCGATGAGGACGTGGAAGAGTATGGTGAAAATGTTGCGTCTGCGTTGTGAGGGGAGTTCGTTGGGTCCTTCGGTTTTGAGTCGGTGTTGTGCTTCTGTTTCGGTGAGGCCTTGGATGTGCTCGAGTGCGGGCTCAGGGGGGTGGGTCGGCATCGTGCAGGGTTACGTCATTACATCTGGCGATATAGGGTTTGTGTTTAGTCTGGTTTTTTGGTCTTGTGGAGTTTGTGGTAGGCGCGGTGGAGGAGGTCGATGAAGTTGGCGAGGAAGCGTTCTTTGCGGCTGAGGTTGCGGGTGAAGACGGCTTCTTCGGAGACGAAGAGGTCTTTGAGGTGGTGGATGTCGGTTTTGGGGGAGAAGTAGGCGTAGATGGGGATGCCGGCGAGGATGATGGCGAGGCCGATGAGGATGTTGGTGGGAGTGGTGTTGTAGAAGAGGTAGAGGCAGATGGCGATACCGAGGTAGGGGAGGATGTGTTGGCCGCGGAGGTGGTGGGTTGTGGTTTTGCGGAGGGCGATGAGGGCGAGGCAGGTGAGGAGGAAGGCGACGGCGAGGTTGAAGACGGCGAAGCTAATCAGGTTGGGGAGGGTGGAGAGGGTGGCGAGGGCGAAGGCGAGGATGGCTTGGATGACAAGGGCGCCGACCGGCGTCTTGTATCTTTTGTGGGTTTTAGCGAAGATTTTGGGGAAGAGGCCGTCGATGGCCATAGCGTAGCTGAGGCGGGCGGTGCCGAGGGTGCCGGATTCGTTAGAGCCGGAGACGGAGAGGAGGGCGCCGATGCCCATGATGATCACGCCGGCGCCTCCGATGATGGTCATGCTGATGGCGGTGATCAGCGGGGTGGAGGAGTGGCCGAGTTGCTGCCAGGGGAGGATGCTGTAGACGATGAAGTTGGTGGCGAGGTAGAAGACCATGACGATCATCATGCCGGTGATGATGGCGCGGGGGACGGTCTTGCGGGGGTTGATGACTTCGGTGGAGGGGAAGGTGCCCATTTCGAAGCCGACGTAGGCCCAGAAGATGAGGACGAGGGCGGTGCCGAATTGGCTGAAGCCGAGGGGGGCGAAGGGGATGTAGTGTGCGATGAATGTGGAGGGGTTCATGGCGATGAAGGCGATGCCGGCGATGATGAGGAGGATGAGGGGGAGGAGTTTGAGGATGGTGAGGATGTCGTTAACGCGTCCGGCGGCTTTGACCCCGAAGATGTTGATGGTGGTCAGGGCGATGATGAAGGCGGCTTTGATGAGGATCTGTGCTGGGGTGGTGAGGGCGCCGGTGAAGTATTGGAGGTATTGGACGAAGGCGATGGCGAAGACGGGGAGCGAGATGACTTCGGCGATCCAGATGCTCCAGCCGGTGAGGAAGCCGAAGAAGTCGTCGAAGGCGGCGGAGACGAAGGCGAAGGGGCCGCCGACCCGTGGGACGTAGTAGGCGCAGTAGGCGAAGACGAGGGCGATGACGGTGGCGGCGAGGCCGGCGGCGATCCAGACGAGGAGGGCAGCGGGGCCGAGCAGGTTTGCGGTGAGAGAGGAGGCGACGTAGATGTCGGCGCCGACGATGGAGCCGACGACGATGGCGACCATGTCGAAGTAGGTGAGGGTCCGTTTTAGCGCCATGTGTGGGGTCTCTCCTTCCCGCATATGGGGGAAGACATGGTTTTTCTTAATGGTTTCCCTGGCTTTACGGATGCCGGGGCGACGTGGGTAAGGACGCTGTGTATCGGCCTGTTTTCTCCTTGTATGGGTATTGTTTTTGGTGAAGTTGTCAAATGGTCTCCTCTGGAGCCTGGGATATAGCCGGATTAATGTGAAATTTTTTTTCGAATGGGGGTCTAGATGCTGGGGGAGTTGGCAGTATATTGGGGAAAATAATTTATATTAGAATTATATTTTAAAAAATGGGGAAAGTATATAATGAAGACGATAACGCTTCTGCCAGTAGCATGCGCTGTACTTCTTGTCGTACCGTGTGTGATGGCGGGCTTGACGCCGAGTTCTGGTTCTTACAATGTCAGTGGAAGTATCGAGGGTCAGATTCTGCCCGGAGGTGGGGGTGAACGTCCATGCGCCCCAGGTGAGGTGAGAGGCGTCTACGCTCCAGTTCAACCGCGAGCCTGGATCCACGATTTTCTCCTGCCCTTCATTGCCCGTCTCCTGTCCCACCAATGGCTCGGCCAAGTACAGACCCCCTTCTTTTCGGAGGGATAAATGAACCAGAGTCGGGTACGAATTGGGAAAAAAGGATATAAATCCGACACCCCCTTAGGAATTGGAGGAAAGGTTCTATGAAGGCCGCGATTATTCTCGCAGTAAGCTGCACCCTCCTTTTTTTGACGCCGACTATCCCTGGGCTGTTCACGACCCAGACAGACAATTCACGCGGCCAACAACCACTGCCCGACCTCGATGGCCAAATTCTGTATTCATCCATGGCCTCGACGAAGACCTACCTCGTCGATCGTGACGGCACCGTGAACCACACGTGGACGAGTGCTGCCATCCCCGGAGCAGGCGTCCGCTGGATTGGCGACGGCACCATTTTACGGACCTACAAGACGAACCTCAACTGGGGCTTTGGAGGAGCAGGCGGCGGCGTCCAGATCATCCTCTGGAACGGAACCGTCACCTGGAGTTACGAATATAGCACGACCACATACTGTTCCCATCATGACGTCCGCATGCTACCCAACGGCAACATCCTGCTGGAAGCTTGGGAGAAAAAGACCCAGTCGGAAGCCATCGCGATGGGACGGACATCAGCGCCGTCCCAAGGCCTCTGCCCAGAGCACCTCGTTGAGATACAGCCCACGGGTCCGACGAGCGGGACGATCGTGTGGCAATGGCACGTCTGGGACCACCTCATCCAAGACCAAAGCTCGTCGAAACCAAACTACGGTGTAATCAGCGATCACCCGGAGCTCATCAACATCAACTACGCAACGTCGGCCGGACAGGATTGGCTCCACTGCAACTCCATCGACTACAACGAACAGTTCGACCAGATCCTCATCAGCTGCCATAACTTCGGCGAAGTCTGGGTCATCGACCACAGCACCACCACCGCGCAGGCGGCGGGCCACACCGGCGGCCACTACGGCCACGGCGGCGACCTGCTCTACCGCTGGGGGAACCCAGCGGCCTACAGCCGCTCAGGCACCACGGTGTTCAATAGCCAGCATGATGCCACATGGATTGATTCCGGGTGTCCGGGCGCAGGCGATATCCTCGTCTTCAACAACGGCGTGTCACGGCACTATTCCTCCGTCGACGAGTTCACTCCCGCGGTGAACGCGACCGGGTTCTATTACTTAGCCCCTGGCGCTGCCTACGGTCCTTCAAGCCTCACGTGGACCTATACCGCGACGCCGTCAACCAGCTTTTACGCCAGCCACATTTCTGGGGCTGAACGCCTACCGGATGGAGACACGATGATCTGCAATGGGGAAACCAGAAAGGTCATCGAAGTCACCCCGAGCTTGACACAAGTCTGGTCGTACACCATCCCGTATGCTGGCGAGATCTACAAGATCGACTGGGTCCCTCCTGCGACCACACCACCTCCCGTTGTCTACCCGGACTTGAAGTGCTCCGGTAGCCTGTCATGGTCCGACGTGCATCCAGGCGCGACCGTCACCGGCAGCTTCAGTGTATGGAACGCCGGCAGCGCAGGCTCGCTGCTGAACTGGTCCGTGAACACCTCCCTGCTCACGTGGGGAACGTGGACGATCACGCCCTCGTCTGGGATGGGGTTGACGCCGGCAGCAGGGAGCATAGACGTGCAGGTCTCGGTCGTGGCCCCGAACCAAAGCAACGCCGCCTTTGAAGGCTACGTCCGCGTGGAGAACCTGAATAATGCCTCTGACTATGGACTCATCCCAGTGACGCTCAAGACGCCGACGGTCGTCGTCCAAGGCCCGCCCATGGTCAGCCCCTTGAAATTGCTGTTGCGGTTCCTCGCCGTTTTATGGGAAGCACGTGGCGTACACCACGCTACCTTACGGGAGAATGCCATGGCTTCCTTTTTCCCTCTTTTCGACCTAAGGTAAGGAATCACGAGTCCGAGAGGGCCCAAGCGGCTGCAGGGGGTTTTTACGAGGAAAAAAGGATATAAATCCCTCCGCCTCCTTTAGATATAAGGGAAAATTTCTATGAAGGCTACGGCGGCGCTCATGGTAGGATGCCTGTTTCTGGTCCTCGCGGTATGCCTGCCTGCAGTCGCCACACCGGACGCTATGGCCCCTCCTCGCCGATCCCTCGATCTTGAGGGACAGATCCTCTTCGCCCCGATGGATTCGACGATAACGTACCTCATTGACCGCTCCGGAGCAGTGAACCACACCTGGGCGAGCTCAGCCGTGCCCGGGGCCGGCGTCCGCTGGCTCGGCGACGGCACCATCCTGCGTACCTACAAGACCGACCTTTGGACCTTCGGCGGAACCGGCGGCGGCGTCCAAAAAATCCTCTGGGACGGGACCGTCGTCTGGGACTACACCTACAGCTCCAGCACCCATGTCTCCCACCATGACGTCCGCATGCTGCCGAATGGCGACATCCTCCTCCTCGCCTGGGAAAAGAAAACCCCGGCCGAGGCCATCGCGGCAGGACGAAACCCCGCACACGTCCCCCCCAACGGCGTCTGCCCCGAGCACATCATCGAGGTCAAGCCAACGGGCCCGATGAGCGGGACCATCGTCTGGCAGTGGCACGTCTGGGACCACCTCATCCAAGATTACAGCGCCTCACTACCGCATTACGGGGCCATCTCCGACCATCCCGAGCTCATCGACATCAACTACGGAAGTATGGACACAGACTGGCTCCACTGCAACTCTCTCGACTACAATGAGCAGTTCGACCAGATACTCATCAGCTGCCCCTACTTCAACGAAGTCTGGGTCATCGACCACAGCACCACGACGGCGCAAGCCGCGGGCCACACCGGCGGCCGATACGGCCACGGCGGCGACATCCTCTACCGCTGGGGCAACCCCCTGGCGTACGGCCGCGGGACGGCAAGCGACATGATCTTCTCAAGCCAGCACGACGCCACGTGGATCCGCCCCGGGTACCCCGGCGCCGGCCACATCCTCGTCTTCAACAACGGCCTCAACCGCGGATATTCCTCTGTGGACGAGTTCGCCCCACCTGTGAACGAAACCGGCTCGTACTTCTTGGCCCCCGGCTCCAGATACGGCCCCAGCAGCCTGAACTGGAGCTACACCGCGACACCGACCACGAGCTTCTACGCCACCCGCATCTCCGGGGCAGAACGGCTCCTGGACGGTGACACCATAATCTGCAACGGCATCACCGGCGTCTTCTTCGAGGTGACGCCAGACAACGACATCGTCTGGAGCTACACCAACACCTATCCCAGCCCATGGCTCAACGACGTCTACAAGATCAACTATATCCCTCCATTCACGCCTCCGCCTCCCTCAGAGACCCCTGACCTGGACTGCTCCGGCAGCCTGCACTGGTCCCGAGTCCATCCCGAAGCAACAGTCACCGGGAACTTCACCGTCCGCAACATCGGGCGCGCCGGCTCCCTGCTGAACTGGACCGTGAACACCACCCTGCTCACGTGGGGAGAATGGACGTTCACCCCCGAATCAGGGATGGGGCTGACCCCGGAAGCAGGAGACCTCACCGTGCAGGTATCGATCATCGCACCGAACCAAAGCCGCGCTCACTTCGATACCTACCTCCGCGTCGAGAACCAGAACAATGCATCCGACTATGAACTCATCCCCGTCACGCTCAAAACACCGACCCTCACCCATGAGCAGGCCTGGCAGACCAGCCCCCTGAAGCTGCTGCTTCGATTCCTCGCCGCCGTTTGGCACGCACATCGCCTTCATGAGACACGATTCGAGCAGAATATCATAGCCTCTGTATTCCCACGCTTCACGCAGACATAAACAACGCGTCTGAGGCGACTGCATCCATTCTCTCCCTCCCCTCTTAGATGAAGCCGAAAATGAGGCATGAATTGGGAAAAAAGAATATAACCACGAACCCCTTCAACAGACGGCGGGAGCCCTCTTTAAATAAGGAGGAGCTATACGCATGGGCAACCGCCCCGAAGCCATGGAAAAAAATCACCCAATACACATCATCCCGATGGACCTCCCCACGGACCTCAGACGATTCTATCAAGCCCCCTTCCCACTCTACGCCGACACCCCCCACTGGATCCCCCCATTCTACACCGAGATCAACAGATTCTTCTCCCCAAAAAACCCGTTCTGGACCCACGCCGACCGCCGCCTCTTCCTCGCCACAAAAAACGGCAAAACCGTCGGCCGCATCGCTGCCATCATCGACCACCTCTACACCAAAACCATCGACGACAACGTCGGCTTCTTCGGCTTCTTCGAAACCATCAACGACTACGACACCGCCACCGCCCTCCTCGCCACCGCGCAACACTGGCTCGCCACCCACGGCATGACCACCATGCGCGGCCCCATCGACGGCCGCATCGACATCGGCAGCGGCTTCCTCATCGCCGGCCACGACGCCCCCCAGACCCTCCTTGCCACCTACACCCCCCCATACTACGCCGCCTTCGCCGAACGCTACGGCATGACCAAAACCAAAGACCTCCTCACCTTCACCTTCGACCTCACCAAACCCTTCCCCCGCCGACTCGAAGAAAAAGCCCAACACTGCCGCGACAGCGGCATCCACATCCGCCCCTTCAACCGACTCCACACCGGCAGAGAACTCAACTGGTGGATCGACCTCTTCCTCGAAACCTTCCAGGACCACTGGGGATTCGTCCCCGCATCCCGAGAAGAAGTCCGCACCCGCTTCGGCATCCAACAACTCCGCTGGTTCGTCGACACCCGCCTCTTCCTCATCGCCGAAATCAACCACACCCCCATCGCCTACCTCTGGGCCACCCCGGACTACAACCAAGTCTTCGCCCGCATGCACGGCCGCCTCGGCCCCCCCCAACTCCTCAGCTTCCTCTACCGCCAGCACTCCATCACCACCGGCAAACTCCACCTCATCGGCATCCGCAAAGACTACCGCGACCGCAACATCGCCTCCTGCCTCAACCACGCCGCTTTTACCGAGATGCGACGACGCGGCTACCGCTCCGCCGAGATCGGCTGGATCGACGAGACCAACACCGCCGCCCGCTCCACCATGGCCGTCACCGGCGCCAAAATCACCAAGATCCACCGCGTCTACGAAACACCCATCACGGAGACAACCCATGACTGAGCCCACAAAAAAACAAAACATCATCCAACACCCCCTCTTCGCAATCTCCACCCGCCGATGGATCCGACTCCTCGCCGCCAACGGCGGCGTCGACCGCGGCTACTACCCCCGCGCCGCCTTCATCACCGTGATGTCCATTGCGACCGCACCGGTACGATTCCTCTACCGACTCCGCTACCAACACCGCATCGAAGCGACAACACTCCAGCATCCCCCCGTCTTCATCATCGGACACTGGCGCAGCGGCACCACCTACCTCCACGAGCTGCTCAGCCAAGACCCCCAATTCTGCCACGTCTCCCTCTGGAACACGCTCCTCCCCGACAGCTTCCTCACCTTAGAGCCGATTAAAGACTTCCTGTCCCGGTTCCTCCCCAAAACCAGACCCATGGACGCCATCGAAGTCGCCATGGACGGCCCCTACGAAGACGAAGCCGCCCTCGCCGTCCTCTGCCCCTGGTCCTTCTTCCACTGCCTCTACTTCCCCAAGAACGCTGAACAACAATACCAAAAATCCATCCACTTCACCGGCCTCACCACAGCCGAAAAAGACGACTGGAAAACCGCCTACCTCAGCCTCATCAAAGCCATCACCTACGCCAACCACGGCCGCCGCCTCCTCTCCAAAAACCCACCCAACACCGCCCGCATCACCACCCTCCGGGAACTGTTCCCCGAGGCAAAGTTCATCTACCTCTACCGCGACCCCTACCTCGTGTACCTCTCCACCCGCAAGATGCGCCGCAACGTCCTCGACGTCCTCGCCCTCCAAGCGGCCTCCACGACCGACCTCGACAAGCAGGTCATCGACAACTACGTCCGACTCTTCAATGACTACCACAAGCAGAAGACGCAGATCCCCAAAGACAGCCTCGTCGAACTCCGCTACGAGGACCTCGTCGCCGACCCCCGCGGACAAGTCCGCCGAATCTACGAGGAGCTTGCGTTACCCGGCCTCGACCAAGCCCTCCCCGGCATCGAGCAGTACCTCGCACGACAGGCGAAGTACAAAACCAACGTCTACGCCATCGACCCTCAGGTCATCGACACGGTGAACCAGAGCTGGGGCTTCGCCCTCGATCACTGGGACTATCTCCGCCGAGGTTCCTGATGAGTGCGGAAAAGGTGATCCGCGTCGCCATCTTCGCCGATGAGCCTCTCGGCTGGGGCTCCGGTAAACATTTCTTCCTCGCCCTCCTCCAAAACTACGCCTGGACGACCCCCGACTCATCCTACAAATTTGCCGTGGAATACCTCACCGACAGAGACATCCGGCAAGGAAGACTCACCACGACCAATTTTGATGTGCTCGTAGTCCCCGGCGGCGGTGTCGGGGACGGCCATGCCATCACCAAGGGTGACCCCCTCTCCCTACGGACGAGGAGATGGAAACGCTATATCGCCGACTTCGTTCGCAAGGGCGGAGGTTATGTCGGGATTTGCGGTGGCGCGGCCCTCATGACTGATTTGAAGACTGGGGCGGGCAAGCCCCGCACGTTTTTAGAGCGACGCTACCATAATAGTAACCTGGGTGTCTCCTGTGTCTCCTCGTTCTATCGGTCCTTTGCCTTCCCTCTGCTTTACCCGTTCCAGAGGCGGCATCCGGAGGATGTTGGGGCGGCCGCGTATGTCTTCTCGTTTGCACCCGGCAAGACCGTAGACGGGGCATGGGTGCATACGGGCGGGGCGCCGCTTGAGTTCAAGTTGGATACCAAGCATCCTGTGTTTACGGGTGCGTCTGAGTCGGAGTTGGTCCGCTGGTGGGGAGGCCCGGGGCTGGTCGTCCCAGAGCGTCCGGATCGTGACGTACAGGTCTTGGCGTGGTATCCGACTGTGGATCTTTCAGAGGATCCGCGGCGGCGGATCTATGCCTGGCGGTATACCGGGGGCTTGAAGGGGGTTGGCAAAGCTGTTTTTTCAGCTTTCCAGATGATCAAACGGCAGCATGCGCGACTGCGGGATGTCTTTCTGTACACGTACTATCTCGCAGGGGATTGGGAGCGGACGGAGACGGTGATCACGTTGGATCAAGGTGGGATGCCAGCGGTGACGGCGGAGGTGTGTCCGAATGCACACAAGGGGCGTATCTTGCTGTGTGCGGCGCACCCTGAGTATGGGCGTTGGTCGCAGGGTCGGATTGTGGAGCAGTCCGGGGAGGAGTCTGCGTGTATTGGGGATGGGTTCCGGCGCTGGGAGGGAGTTGATGCGGTGGATGTGTTTGTGAATAGGGGGCTGACGGGGACGTGGTGGATGGTGCGTCGGTTTGTGGCGTGGGCGGGGAAGGTACCGTCGGGTCGTCTGCCGCCGGTGGAGCGCCGGGGGTTGTCTGAGGCGGAGCGGGCGGTGCTGTTGCCGTATGTGGTGTGGGATGGGAGTCGGGAGAATCAGTTCCTGGTCATTTGATGGTTCGTGGTCGGGTTGCTCATGGCTGTTGATGAAGGAGGCGGTATCGTTGTTTTTATGGATTTTTTTTGTGTTTTATTCTGTCTTTTAGTGGGTTTTATCTTCTTTAGAGTTGATTTTTCTTGGGTGGTGGGGTGGTTTTGTGCTTACGAAGCTTTTTATAAAATATCCCCCATATAGACAGTTTAACGGGGAAGTTGAAATCTATGAAGAAGCAATTGACTGGAATTGTGAGTCTCATTGTTGTCCTCACAATGGTGGTGAATGCCCTGCCGGCGGCGGGGTATTCTGAGCATCAGAAACCAAGGACGGTCGTCACCCAGGCAGACCTGGATGAGAAGACGCTGCCGCTGGGGCCGGACTGGTACCACAAGCCGACGAACATCGCGCAGCTCCTTACGTGGTACCAACTGTTGAACGGCACGTATCCGAACTACATTGAGCTGTACAAGATGAACGTCATATATAACACCGGGACTCTCACGGGCGGCTACGACGACTGGTACGTGCGGATCACGAACGAGTCACTCGGACTGCACAAGCCCGAGGTCCTGTTCCTGGGGAACCCGCATGGGGACGAAACCGTCGGCACCATCGGGAACTACTGGTTCACCGACTGGCTGATGCGCATGGCGTTCACGGACGAGCCGTGCCCAGACTATGACAAGGCCTGGCTGCGCTGGCTCATCGACAACCGCGAGATCTACCTTGAGGTCTCGCACAACCCGTACGGCTACGACCACGTGCAGCGCTATGATGGGAACGGCTGGGACGTGAACCGTGAGGCGGACATGGACGGACCCGGGTCGCCGACCGGCGGCATCTGGGGGAGCGTCCAGGGCAAGACCTTATACCGCTTCATTGACAACCACACGATTCGGATCGCGCTGGACTGGCACGGCGGGGCCCGAGAGCTCCTGTATCCCTGGGGCTCCACGCACTCCTCGGTCCACGGCGTCAGCCCGATCACCGGCCGGGATAACGACTATGCGCCCCCAGACTTCTACTTCTACGAGGTCTCCAGCCAACGAGTCGGGGCTTACACCGGCGATTACGGCGGCGACTTCGACATGTACAGCATCGGGACCATCCCCGGCACCGTCGGCTACGTCGTCCAAGGCGGCATGTCCCCCTGGGCCTACGGCGGGAACGTCGAGCGGAACCCGGTGGAGGACCCCTACGTCCATGATGAGACGTTTGGGAACTACTACGGCGCGGGCGTCGAGTGGATCTCCCCGGAGATGTCCACGACGAAGAACCCGGCGGAGTCCACGTTCGGCAACGACACGACGCCGCGGTACGGCGCGGAAGTCCGCCGGATCATCCTGCATCAGTCGGACCTCGCGCAGCCCAACGTCCAGATCCAGAGCGGGACCATCCCTGATAACAGCGTCGTCATGCCCGGCACCTTCCTCCCATTCCGGTGGATGGTGAACGGCAGCCTGGTTGTCGATCACACTTCGATTCAGTGGGGGACGGACCCTGACCCGATTTCGCATCCTCAGTTCGAAACCCTAGATCATGCGGAGCACGCCGGGCAGTGGGTCGGCGGCACCGGCTGGGAGGGGGCGGAGAGCGGTCAGACCTCGGGGACGATCTACAGCGAGACCATCACGCCGTCAACCTCAGGGAACTACTATTTTGTCATTAAAGCGCAGGTGGACCAGCGGTACGGCGCACCCCTGCACCCGGAGGTCTATGGCAGCCATCCGTACCTCCGGATGGTGAGTGAACGGACGAACGCGTCCTATCATGAGGAGCTGCATGGCACGGACGGCTGGGAGATCATCGATGGGCATCTCTGGTGGTACAGCCCGATCATCCACGTGACGGTCACGGGTACCGCCCCTGATAAACCAAGGACACCGGTCGGCCCCGCACAGGGGAAGCCGAAGGTGCCCCACAACTATACGACGAGCACGACGGACCCCGATGAGAACGAGACGTTGTACTTCATGTGGGATTGGGGTGACGGAACGATGTCGAACTGGACTGGTCCGTACCTGTCCGGACAGAACGCGACGCTGAACCACACCTGGGCGAAGCGGGGGACCTACCTCATCAAGGTGAAGGCGAAGGATAAGTTCAACTTGGAGAGCGACTGGTCTGACCCGGCGACGGTGAAGATGCCGTTTGTGCCGTCGCATCGGTTCCTGGACTGGCTCTTCGCGCGGTTCCCGAACGCGTTCCCGCTCCTCCGCTTGATTTTCGGGTAATGAGGGAATCGTCTCCCTCATCTCTTTCTCTTTTTTTGTCTTCTTTTTTTCGCGATGCAGATGGTATGTGGGTCGCCCTGTCATCGTTTGATGGATAAGCGTAAATAGGAGAAGGTGTTGGTCGTTTCCGATGTCAAGGGCGGAGAGTCGGTAGATGGTGATGCAGTTTTCAACGCTTTCAAGTCTTGAGTTATTTGTGAAAACCAAGGAGAAGGTGTACGTCCTGTTTTATGCATCCTGGTGTCCGTATTGTCGGGCATTCCTACCGATTTATGAGAAGATTTTTAAGGCTGATCCAGGGCAGTTCGTGTGTGCGATGGTCGATGACGACGATGGTTTCTGTAGTAAGTACTCGGTCTATGTGGTGCCCACCGTGCTGCTGTTTAAGCATGGGGTTGTGGCTGATTGACTGGATGGCATCTCCGGGGAAGGGCTGAACGAAGAACAGTTTCGTGGGTTCATCGCCGGTCAGTAGCAGAGGTTTGAGCGGTTTTCTTTTTCCATTATATGAAGTAGTGGGTCAGGTTCATGACGTCGCGGAAGGGGACGACGCCAATGAGGCGGCGTTGGTCGTCAACGACGGGGATTGCGCGGAAGCCGTAGTGGGAGAAGAGTTCTGCCGCTTCTTTGAGCATGCTGTTTGGCCCCAAGGTGATGATGTCGTCGGTCATGATGTCTTTGAGCTGGGCGGTGTCGTCTGCTTTGAGGAGTTCTTTGATGTCGACGACGCCGAGGAGCCGGTTCTGGTTGTCGATGACGTAGAAGTACATGGTGACGGCTTTGTTTTTTGCGAGTTTCGGGTATTCGTCCTGGGCGGTGCCGACGGTGAGGGTTGGGGGTGCGGTGATGTAGCGGAGGGTGCTGAAGTGTTTGACTTTTTCTTCGTGGAAGTTCATGATGGCCTGGATTTTTTTGACTTTTTCCGGGTCGAGGCGTTTGAGGATTTGTTTCGCCTCGCTCCAGGGCAGCACGGTGAGGACGTCGGCGGCTTGGCCGGGGGTCATCTCGTTAATGAGGTTGGCGGCGTGTCCTTT
Organism: Methanobacteriota archaeon; assembly: GCA_963769885.1. Taxonomy (GTDB): domain Archaea; phylum Thermoplasmatota; class E2; order DHVEG-1; family DHVEG-1; genus CAIRCU01. The sequence continues at coordinate 52,059 of CAVYNH010000006.1, read as the reverse complement.
TTCGAGTGAGCTGATGAGGGCGCGTTGGACGTTGGGGTTGATTTCTTCGAGGGTGTCGCTGGCTTGTTCGGTTTCGAGTTGGCGGAAGAGGACGAGGCGTTGGTCGTGGTCGAGTTCTTCGAGGATGTCGGCGAGGTCGACGGGGGGGATGTCGCTGATTTTTTCTTTGAGGATTTTGAGGCGGACGTCGCCTTCGAAGCTGCTGATGTTGCTGGGGAGGGGCTGGATGTAGAACCAGGGGATGGTGCCGATTTTAGTGCGGGTTTCGGGGTGGGTGAGGAGGCGGGCGAGGCGTTTGAGGCCGATGCGTCGGAGGAAGCTGTAGCGGCTGATGTCGACGTCAGTGACGTAGAGTCTGTCTCTGAGGATGAGGGTGACGTCGTAGACGACTTCGACTTCTTGGCCTTCGATGTCGAGGATTTTTTTGTCGAGGATGTGGTCTTTGAGGAGGATAGTGCCTTCTTTGGGTTCGGTGACGTACGTGTCTGGAGTGTCGATGTCGATGTCGATTTCTCGGGGGGTGAGGACTCTGGTGTTTTCCCAGGGGATGAGGAGGGCGGGGTCGCCGAAGGGGCGGTGGATGTAGAGTTGGACGACTTCGGCGACTTTGTCGCCGTCGCGGATGACGAGGTCTTGGAGTTTGCCGATTCTTTTGTCTTTGAGGTAGACGGGGGTGTCGAGGAGTTGGGTGAGGTGGTAGGTGATCTCGGGTTTCATGCCGATGGGGAGTGTTCCGTTCATGGCCATAGGTGTCACCTTTTTTGGTTAGTGGATGAGGGTGATGAATTTGTAGAGGAGGACGCAGAGGATGATGATGAGGTAGATGCGGATGCCCATTAAAGCGATTTTGACGCCGCGGGTCATGCGGCGTCGGGGGTGGCGGTATTTGTCGTTGATGGCTCTGATGGTGTTGGATTGATGGCGGAGGGAGGATTTTATTTTTTGGGGGATGGTGGTGGAGGATGTCATGGTTTCATGCCTTTTAGTGGAAGAGGGTGGGGAAGAGGACGGTGATGGCGTAGAGGGTGGAGAGGGTGATGAGGAAGATGGTGATGGCGGTGCTGATGATGTTTTGGGTGAGGGTGTTTTTGTATTTGCCCATGAGGTCTTCGTTGTTTAGCATGAGGATGAGGAAGACGAGGATGGCGGGGAGCAAGGTGACGGCGACGACTTGGACGAAGAGGGTGATGAGGACGAGGGGGGCGCCGGGGATGAGGACGACGATGGCGGCGCTGATGAGGATGAGGAGGTAGAGGAGGTAGAACCAGGGTGCTTCGCGGATTTTGTTGTTGAGGCTGTGGGCCCAGCCCCAGACTTCTCCGAAGGCCCAGGAGCTGGCGAGGCTGATGCAGATGGCGCCGACGAGGCCGGCGTCGAAGAGGCCGATGGCGAGGAGGACGCCGGCGTATTGGTGGATGCCGAGGAGGGCGTGGGCGGCTTGGGCTGCGCTTTGGATGCTGGAGCCGTAGAGGACGGTGGCGGTGACGACGACGCAGAAGATGGCGACGAGGACGGTGAAGATGGCGCCGAGCATGGTGTCGAATTTGCCCCAGGGGATGTCTTTTTCTTTCATGCCTTTGTCGACGACGCTGCTTTGTTGGAAGAAGATCATCCAGGGGGCGATGGTGGTGCCGATGTTGGCCATGAGGAAGAAGAAAAGGTCGCTGCTGAGGCCGCCGGGGAGGTTGGGGATAAGGCCGTGGGTGAGAATGGTGTTCCAGTTGGGGTGGACGAGGAAGGCGGCGGGGATGTAGATGAGGTTGAGGAGGCAGAAGACGATGACGATTTTTTCCCAGGTCCAGTAGCGTCCTTGGAGGATCATGACGATGAGGAGGAGGAGGACCGCGATGACGGTGAGGATGGGGGGGATGCCGAAGATGGAGAGGGCGGCGGTCATGCCGATGAATTCGGTGATGAGGGTGAGCCAGTTGACGAGGAGGAGGTCGCTGAGGGAGAACCATCCCCAGAAGGGGCCGAAGGCGTCGAAGATGGCTTCGGCGTGGCCTTGTTTGGTGACGGCGCCGAGGCGTACGGTCATTTCTTGGATGATGTAGGCGATGGGGCCCAGTAAGATGAGGAACCAGATGAGGCTGAAGCCGAATTTGGCGCCGGTGGCGGTGTAGGTGGTGATGCCGCCGGCGTCGTTGTCGGCGATCATGACGATGATGCCGGGGCCGGCGATAACGAGGTAGATCTTGAGGGTTTTTATGAACCGGCGGTACCGATAGAAGAACCTGGCTCGAAGACTAATCCCCCGTTTAGTCGCCTCCGCCATGGGATGATGGGGTGAATCGTCAGATGCTTGTTAAATGTTGTTATTGTTGTTTCTTGAAGCTGAATTGGTGTAGTCGCGAAGGGAAACTGGGCCTACTGATTGGCTTTCTATTCTTTTACTTTTAATTACGCCTTAACAGTAGCTAAGTAGAATGTCGAGGTTAACCGAGAATTTCATTGTGCCGACTTTAATTTTCATAGATATATCGAGGATTATCGCGACAAAGCATTCCCTCCCTTATTTTCTATTTCGGGATGAAGCCGATGAAGACTAACATTTATATAATGAAACGAGGTTAATTTTACGGGGAAAGGTAATGAAAAAAATAGTTTGTATTATACTCTGTATGCTGTTGTCATCGATGCTCCCGCCAATCATGCCAGCCATGGAATCCGATACCAACCAGCCTGAAAAACAACTCAAGATTCTGAGTAACGATTGCCTTCAACTCATTGAACCGTTCGATCCATCCCTCATCCACAACAGAGGAGGCGCCCCAGGGTACTACGATACCAGCGAGTACCTTATCGGATCCGTTTCTCTCAGTGTTATCTTTCTTGAAAGTAACGGCTCAATAGATCCTAATTATGAAAATTGGACGACATCTGAGATCACGTCAGTTCGAAGCGAGATTAACCAGACGATTTCCTGGTGGATCGCGCAGAATTCACTTGCCCAACTTTCAGTCGGTACTGAATGTCCAGCTCAACGTCCAAATCGGCTACGAACCAATTATCCATCCATCAGCATTCACGAACGCCACCTGGGAGCACCTCTGGATCAGTCAGGCGATGGCCAAATTAGGATATAACTCAGGGGATTGGTTGAAGCGGACGCGCGATTACCTTAACGCCGTCCGAACGTCAACGAAGACTAATTGGGGGTACATCGCGTTCATCGTCGACAGCAGCCGCGATGCTGATGGTAACTTCTCCGACGGCTACAGTGCGTACGGCTATCTCGGTGGCCCCTACAATATCATGACCTATGATAACGGGGCGTGGGGAATCACTAGAATGGATCAAGTCTTTGCCCATGAGACCGGTCACATCTTCTGGGCGACCGACGAATATAACGGGATTACCGAATACAGTGGCTACCTGAACGCTCCCGATGTCGAAGGCTCAGGCTGCCTCATGGACACGAACGCGCTTTCGCTATCGTCCGGGACGCGACTGCAGGTCGGCTGGAGAGACACTGATGGAGACGGCATCCTGGATATCATCGATACCCTCCCTGAGACGACCCTCAATCCGTACACGCCGGATCCCACCGCGAACCATGTCCTCTCCTACACTGGGAGGGCCTGGGACGTAGCGTACCCAAACCAGAACCCACAGCCTTCAAATCCAGGAAACGATGTCACCATTAATATCATCGTTATGGTACTCTTCCGCATCGATTCGGGAACGCTCATGCCCACGATACCAACCGATGGCATATGGGATGAATGGCAGGAGGATTTCAGATTCAATACGACGATGTTGCCATCCGGTCTTCACACCATTGAGGCGATCTCCATGAATGGTGTTAATAATGTTGATCCGACCCCCGCCAAGGACATGGTCACGGTTGACAATCCGCCGAACAACCCGACGATCACGGGGCCAGCGAGCGGAAAACCACGCGTGAAATATTACTATAATGTGACAACTGTCGATGCCGATACTGATCCGGTATACTTCTGGATTGAGTGGGGTGATGGGACGAACAGCGGGTGGCTAGGACCGGTGCCATCCGGCGGAACCGTCATGGCAAACCATACATGGTCGAAGAAAGGAAACTACACTATTCAGGCAAAGGCAAAGGACCCCGCTCCTCTGGAAAGCGGATGGGGGACACTACCGATTACTATCCCAGTGAACTCGCCGACAGCCCATGCATTCTGGTTCTATCATCCAGGACAGCATTCAATCATTCACTTATTCTTTCAAATTCTTAGAGCCAGGCTGAATACCTAATCAAACGAGGTCTTCTTCCTTTAATAAGGAGGAGGAAGACAACCATGAAAAAGCGAGGAATAGCACCGATGCAATGCCCACCAATAACCACGGATAGATGACGCATGGTTTTTTCTCACATTTTTTTGTTTTTTCTGCCCTGGAAAATCTAAGGACTGCCACTATCTACTCATCACACGGCTGCGTGAGTAGTGGTGAGGGTATCGAGTTCGTAGCGTTGAACGTTCCAGAGGAACATTTGGGTGCGTTCGAGGTCGTAGGCGCGTCTGAGGTGGAGGGCGTACCAGAGGCTGTCGAGGAGGAAGCGGGGTCCTTTCAGCCGGAGTCCTTCGTGGAAGTATTTCTTCATCTGCCAGCGTCCGACTTGTTTCATGAATTGGGTGAGTTGCTGTGGGGTGACGGTGAGGGTATGGGTGACGGGGATGGTGCCAAGGACGGCCTGGGGGGAGTCGATGAGGGTCTTGGCGTCTTTGCAGGCTTGTTGGATCTCGGTGCCGGGGAGGGGGTAGAGGATGCTGAAGAAGGATTCCGCGTTTGTTTGCTTTGCGAGGGTGAGGCTTTCGTGCATCATGGGGAGGGTTTCTTGTGGGGCGCCGGCCATGAAGTAGAGGCGAAGGCTGAGGCCGGCGGTGTGGATGGCGGCGAATGCTTCTTGGAGTTGGCTGTTGGTCATGCCCCGGTGGTAGACAGCGTTGCGGAGGTGTTCGTTGCCGGTTTCGACGCCCATTCGGACTTGGTAGCAGCCGGCGTCTTTCATCATGGTCATGAGGTCGGATGTGACGAGGTTGGCGCGGATGTTGGCGGTCCAATGGAGCCATTCGTGGTATCCTTTTTGTTTGTAGGTGGTGCAGAAGTTGGTGACGAGGGCGCGGTTGAGGATGAAGGTGTCGTCGAAGAAGTAGAGGAACTGGAGGCCGTGGTCTTTGTATTGGGTGACTCTGGTGTCGATTTCGTTGATGAGGCTGTCTGCGGTGCGGGTGCGGACGTAGCGGCCGGTGAATGTTTTTCTGAGGGCGGGGTTGCTGCAGTAGGCGCAGCTGTACGGGCAGCCGCGGGTGGCCATGATGGGGAGATGGTGGTGGTTGATGAAGAAGTAGCGGGGGATGTTGTAGTCGGTGTAGTCGGGGATGCCGAGGCTGTCGAGGTCGTCGATGAGGGGGCGGGGCGGATTCTTGATGGTGCGTCCGTCTTTTTTGTACCAGAGGCCGGGGACGTCGGTGGGGTCGAGGTGGTGGTCGAGGAGGTCGTTGAGGGTGTGTTCGCCTTCGCCGGTGCAGATCATGTCCACGTCTGGTTCGTTGATGGTTTGGTCTGGGTTGAGGATGACGTGGACGCCGCCGAAGATGATGGGTGTTTGGGTGTGAGTTTTAAGGAAGTGGGCGATGACGAGGGCGTCGGTGTAGGTGAAGCTGAGGGTGGAGAAGCCGATAAGGTCCGGGTGGTCGGCGGTGAGGGCTTGTTGGATGTGCTCCTGCCAGTCGTGTTTGTGGAAGACCAAGTCGATGATGCGGGCGTGGTGTTGGGTGTTGGTGTGGAGGTATCCTTTGAGGGCTGGGAGGGCGATGGGGGGGATGAGGGGAGTGGTGTGGATGTTGGGTTCTATGAGGAGGATATTCATGGCGGTCTTGGTCCTGGTGTATGGCATTCGGGTGGTGGGTTATCTGATTTCCTCTTTTTTGGAAAGTTTATTGGCCTGTGACGTATCTCTCTTGTAACAGGTGAATCTCCGGTATGAGGCTGTCTGTGGTGCTCGTAGGCTGCCTTGTGGTGACTATGGCGTTGAGTGGGTGTTTCGGGCCGTCGGTGCCGACGGAGAAGTTCCATGAGTCGGCTCCGGCGACGGCGTCGACGATTTTTTCGTTGCAGAACAACCGTGGGAGTGTGACGGTGACGGTGTGGGATGAGCCGACGATTGATGTGAGTGCGGTGAAGACCGCGGTGAATCAGAGTGAGCTGGCGAAAGGGCAGATCTATGTGGTGAAGGCAGAGAATTCGGTGTCGGTCGAGACGTGGTATACGGGGCATGGGAAGGTGGCGCCGACGATCGTGTATACGGTAAAGGTGCCGCGGAATGTGACGGTGAGCTCGGTGACGACGTATAATGGGGCGGTGGTGGTCCAAGGGGTGAAAGGGAATGTGAGTGTCGGGTTGTCGAACGGAAGTGTGACGTTGTCGGATATCGGCGGGTATGTGTCCGCGTATACGACGAACGGGGCGGTGTCGCTGGCGTTCGGCAGTGACGTGAAGGCGTTGCTGGATGTGTCGACGACGAACGGCCAGATTACGACGCCGGGTTTTACGCTGGGGAACGTCACGTCGGATCAGAATTATCTGACCGGGCAGCTGAACGGGGGAACGCTGCGGTTTGTGGTGTCGACGACGAACGGGGATGTCACCTTGGGGAAGTACTCCGGGTGAACCCTTTTCTTGTATCTAAGCCCAGTTCTAGTGCCACTGTTAGGTAGATTCTTTAATCATATTTTTTATGCTTTGCTTACCGGTACCCCGAAAGAGAAGATAATCCTCTCTCATAGTAATGCTGTTTACCGATAGAAAAACCAGCGAAGGGTAGGATCAGCCCGAAAGCCTCGCCGCGAACGCGTCCATCGACGCCTCCCAGCCCTCAGGCAGCCCATGGCCAGCCTGCGCCTTCGGCCCGACCTGGAAATCGATCTCCGCCAGCTTCGCCATCCCCTTCTTCGACAGCAGCTTCTCCATCTTCGCAAGCCTGCTCTTCTTCATCCCATGCGTGTTGATGATCCCGAACTTCTTCCCATCCATGTGCTGGAGCCGCTTCATGAACTCCCGCATGTTCTTCTGCAGGTTCATCGCCTCCGCGGGCGCCGAGAACACGTACACATCCGCCGCCGGCAACGCCGCCGGGTCCGCCTCATCCGTCGACAAAACCTTCGCCGACCCCCGCGCCTGCAACGTATCAGCGAGATGATCAACCAGCTTCTTCCCGTTCCCATACCGTGACCAGTACACAATGACACAGTTCATTTTACTCATTCCCCACTCCCACGGTAACCAAAAACAGGCTTATAAGCCCGTCGCCACCCACACTCCCTCCTTAATGCCCCCACGACACGCTTCTTGCCTGAGCCCCCTTGTTTCTGCGATAAAAAAATGAAAAAAACAACGACCAACACAGACATGCTGACCGGAATCATCGACTGCACCCATGATGAGTTACAGGACCTGGGGCCGAAAGATGGTTCGGTAAAGGATGAGATTCGAGACGATCAAGCCGGCGATGGGATATAGGATCATTAGGACAGCCAAGGGAGCGACGCTCATAAGGAGCACCGGGATGTTCAGCCAGTTCACCATATACTGGATGACGACGTACTTGCGGACCTCTTGGCGATTGAACCTAGGCAAGCTGAGCATTTTGTAGGTGATGACGAAGAACGCAACGGTGAAGGCGAATAGGACCGGCAGCAGGATGAGAGGCAAGGAGATGATGCCGGTGAGGACTGCGGCGAAGACGATGAATGTGTAGAGTCCTCCGCAGAGGTAGGCGAGAGCCTTGAAGGACCCTGGGATGTGGAAGGCGTCACGGTCGGCCCGGACGCCGAGCAGGGGGGCGAGATGCCGGGAGCCGATGAGATGGTCGTGGTCAGCGTCTTTGAGGCCGCCGGCGATGAGGTTGAGGTTCAGGGTCTGGAGGAACGCAAGGGCGCAGAAAACGAGGACGCTGGGCGGCAGGCGTGTGGAGACGGTGGCGGCACCGAAGGCGACGCCGGTGGCGACGGCGGCGGCAAGGACGAGATCCATGCCGGGGAGGCGTTTGCTGTAGAGATCGTAGAGGGCGGCGAGGCTGATGCCGGCGAGGTAGATGAGAGCCAGGAGCCACCCGAAGGCGATGAGGGTGAGGAGGAAACCGGTGAGGAAGACGGCGGTGATAAAGAATTGGGCATGGCGTTTGGGGATGGTGCCTTGGAGGAGGGGGCGTTGGGCGATGTCGGTGCTGAGGCGATCTATGTCGATGTCGCGGTAGTGGTTGTAGGCGAAGCCGACGGTGTGAGCGCAGACGCCGATGAGGAAGAGGAAGGTGAGGGAGACGAGGTTTTTGCTGCCCATGGCGATGGCGCCGGTGACGGGGATGATGGCGGTGAGGAAGATGAAGTGGGCGCTGGAGAGCTTGGCGTATTCGTAGAGTTGTGTTCGTCGGTTCACGGTGGGTGGCACGGCCCCTCTTGTGGCGTTGTCAGTATCCCGTCTGGTTCATAGGTGTTTCGGTCTGTTCAACTCCTTATAATCGGGGGGTTATCGGAGGATCACGTGGGGATCGTCGGCGAGGCAGAAATCGGAGCCGACGGGGGTGAAGAAGTCGAGGGAGGACGCTGCCGTACACCTGCAGGGGCTTGGGGGGTGAGGACCCGCTGGAGAGCCTCTCCCGAGGACATCCTTACCCGGTGATTTAGGACGGGGGGGACAGCGGGAATTGAAATACGGAACATGGTTTCATGGTTCTTTATACCCGCCAGCCGCCTTACTGACTGCCGGTGAAACCCATGACCCCAACCAACAAAACAGCAGAACAGGAAGTCAATAGCTTCCTTGGACTCCTCATCATCAACCTGATGCTCGCGGCGCTCGCCATCGGCCTCGGCATGAGCATCATCATCGACCCCGCAACCAAGTTCCTCACCGGCGTCCCCGCAGAACCCTGGGAAACCCTCTACCGTGCCTCACAGATCCTCTTCGGTATGGTCAGCTTCGGCCTCGGCTTCTCCTGGCTACTTACGACAGCCCCGGTCATCGGCGGCGTCGGCCACATCCACCAAGCCCTCATGGACCTCAAAGCTGCACCAGATGACACCGGACTGACCCAGCTGTACATCCGCCTCCTCTCGTTCTACCGCGAAAAATACCCGACGGTACAGCGCATGATGCTCTTCGGCAGGGCCGGCGGCCTCCTCTTCATCCTCGCCGGCCTCGTGAACGCCGTCATCGGCATCGCCCAGGGCTCTGGCTACGGGTTCGCCGGCAGCCTCGCTGTCATCGGCGTCGGCATCGGCTGCCTCTCCTTCACCCGCCGCTTCACCCGCCACGCCACCGTCTGGGATCAGCGCATCGCCCAGAGTAAACAGGCCGAGGACTCCCTCGGCCAGTACCTCAGCGGGGAGACGCCATGACGGAACGGCGCACCGTCTACGAAATCTACTGGGAGATTCTCATCTTCTGCCGCGAGCCCCGCAGCCTCACCAGTATCATCAACCGCTGCGACCTCAACACCAAGATCGGCCAGCAGCACGTCCACTTCCTCGAAGGGAAAGGCTACCTCCACAGACAAGACACGGACGGCAAAACCACCTACGCCGCCACCCCCAAAGCCCAGGAGTACATCACCCTCTTCAACCAGCTCTACCGCAGCCTCTTCGAAGGCACACCCACCTTCAAACTCCCCTAATAAACACACCATCGCTACTTTTATATTACTGCAAATTATATAAAAGAACAGCGATACTCATGCCCGCCCCACTCCTTCGACTCAGCCAACTCCTCACCCTCATCCTCCTCACCACCACCTCCCTCACCGCAGCAGCCGCCACCCCCACACCAACACAGGCGGCATCACTCCCCACGATCTTCAATAACGCCGTCTACGACCTCCTCATCATCACCCACCCCATCTTCCACCCCGACCTCCTCCCCCTCGCCTTCCACAAAAACCGGCTCGGCGTCCGCACCATCATCATCGACACCACCACCATCTACAACCAGATGTACTTCCAAGGCCGAGACCACGCGGAAAAAATCAAATACTTCATCAAAGCCGCCATCGAACACTGGGGCATCAAATACGTCCTCCTCGTCGGCGGCCTCGCCAGCCAAAACAAAAACCAGCAATGGTGGCTCCCCGTCCGCTACAGCCACCTCGACCGCCCCTACGAAGCCTACCCCGAAGGCAAATTCCTCTCCGATCTGTATTTCGCCGACATCTACACCCAGAACGGCAGCTTCAGCAGCTGGGACGACAACAACAACGGCATCTTCGGCGAATGGGCACTCAACCAGACCGCCGCCGACCGCCCCGACCTCATCCCCGACGTCGGCCTCGGCCGCCTCCCCGCCACCAACGCAAACGAAGTCCGCGTCGTCGTCCGCAAGATCATCACCTACGAAAACCAACCCAAACGCAACACCAGCTGGTTCAACACCATGATCGTCGCCGCCGGCGACACCTACCCCGGCCGCACCCCCTACTACGACGGCGAAGTCTACACCCAACAAGGCCTCGACCTCATGAAAAACTTCACCCCCGTCAAACTCTGGACATCCGACGGCACCTTCACCAAAGCCAGCGACATCATCAAAAAAGTCGACCACGGCTGCGGCTTCCTCTGGCTCTCCGGCCACGGCAACCCCAAAGTCTGGGGCACCCACCCGCCCGACGACAACAACACCTGGATCAATCTGCGCATCCGAGACCTCACCTTCCTGCACAACGGCAAGAAACTCCCCGTCCTCATCACCGGCAGCGGCTGCTTCAACAGCATGTTCAACGTCAGCTTCCGCAACAGACCCTGGGTCTTCAGCCTCCCCACCCTTGCCTGCTTCAGCTGGATCTGGGTCATCAAACCCAACGGCGGCAGCATCGCGACCATCGGCGCCACCGCCTTCAGCTACGAGTCCCCCGACATCAGCCTCGGCGTCGGCGGCATCGAATGGCTCGACCGGCAGTTCTTCGCCGAATACGGCGTCAACCACACCACAATCCTCGGGGACACCTGGCGCGCCGCGGTCACCCACGTCGCCCAAGAATGCCCCATCAACTGGGACGACACCTCCGTGAACGGCGCCGCCATCATCGCCAAAAACCTCGAACAATGGATCCTCTTCGGCGACCCCAGCCTCCAAATCGGTGGCTACGCCTGAACACCGTAAAGCGACCTCACCGCATTCTCTTCTTTTTCTCTCTTTTTACTTCAGATGAGGAGGAGTCCGGTACGGCAGCCTGGCGGGAAGCAGATCAACCGTCAACCACGGAATGAAAACCTTGAACCCAGGGAAATGGAACGGTACCCCGGGAATGGAACCCACTTCACGAAACTCACGACCAAATAAAGAAAAAAAAGGAGGCAGACTAGGGCGCCTCTGCCGTCCCCTCAGCCAACCCTACCGTCGTATCGTCCAACGCCGTAACCACATGCTCGACCGTCGTCTTCTCCATCCCAGACACCGCGCCACCAAGGATGAGATCGTGGTACGCCTCCCTCATCGATAAAAGATCCAGCCGCAGGTCAGACAACGCACTCCGAGTCCCGGTCAGATCCCCGGCGAGATACGACTGTTGGGCACGGCCCAGGTCGATCACCGCTTGGTCCTGCGTCGCCTGAAGCTTCGTGACGTTCAACCCCAGCCCCTCAAGCTCAGAGAGAATAACCGCAGTTCGGTTCAACGCCCGACCGCCGACCTCAATCCAGTACCGAAGACGCAGCTCCTGCGGGACCTGAACCTGCAGCGCCCGCACGGTCGCCCGCAAAATCACAGACTGGTCATAAATCCGTACGTTGACCGCGTGGACCGCCGTCTGATCATGGGCATTCAGCGCGGCCTCAAGATCGGTCCGCATCGCCTGGATCCCGTCAAGGATCCCCTGGGCTTCCGTGGTATTATAGCCTTTGTCACTTAAAGTGTTCAGAATGGTCTGGGCATTGTCCACCCTCAAGTCGAAGATAGCTAACTCGTCCGTGGTCCTCAACGACCAATAGGCATTCTTGAGTCCATCCAACATCGTCGCGTTTTCATCGAGGGCGGTCTGAATCGCCCAGCGGAGGGCGATAGCCGTACCGTGGTAAGCATCGCGCTGGGTCTGAAGCTCGTTTTTAAAGTTCGCGTTCGTGGTCTTAATGTCTTCTAAGCGAGAAATCCCCATGCTTTAGCGTGGGGATGAATCGCGTCATTTTTCTTCAAAAATTCGTTACCACGTACTGGGTGGACGCGCCCGCAGTCGCGGGCGCTCTGAAGCACCTGCCCAGGACATCTTGTATGGAACTTATTAGCAGTAGCCATAGCGTAGGCCAGAATATATACCATTTGGAATGGTGCCCGAAATACCGCTACCACATGATGCGACGGGAGGAAATCCAAAAACTAATCGAGAATGTGGTGCGTGATGTAGCAGCACGGCATCACATCACCGTCATCGAACTCAGTGTGATGCCGGACCACATCCACCTGGTTGCCGGCCTCCCGGCGACCATGAGCGTCTCCTCCGCCCTCCACCTCCTCAAAGGAGCCTCCTCCCATGAGATCTTCCTACGGATTCCCGCCTTCCGAATGCGGTACCCCCGGGGAGCCTTCTGGAGCCCCGGGAAATTCTTCCGCACCATTGGCGACGCCAATACAGAAACCGTGATCAACTACGTCAGAAACCATCGATTCCAACAAGCCACCCTTGACGGGTTTCCGGGGACAGCCTAACCCCCGGAAGCCCCGGCATTTATGCCGGGGAGGATGTCACTCTGAACGAGCGCCGCATCCAACGCCGCATGCGTGGTCAGGGACTGCAGATTATCGACCTGCTCCTTGAACGTGTTCGAAAGCGTGATGAGGGTCTGGGTCCCCTGGCCGGCGCTGATTGTGTCGATGTAAGAGATAGCGGCCTGCATCCGGACTTCCTGGACGGCCCCGATCCAGGCGAGGTGTGCATGGCGGATCTCCACCTGCTTGTCTAGGATGGGGTACTCCGTGGCGCCAAAGCAGGGGGCGACGAGCACCGCGGCCAGGAGCAGAACGAGGAACGGTGTTCTGCTCATGTGATGTCCTCCAGGGCGTCATCGGTAGGTTCGTCAAACGTGTCAGGAACAAGGCTTTCGTAGGTGAGCTGGCCGCATTCACAGCTGCAACAACGGAACGTGTCGTTGGCGTCCAACCAGGTGCCGTTACAGTCTTGCGTCTCGTTGCAGATATAGCCGCCGAGCTGGGCGCAGGTCCCTGTGGATACTTCAGCCGTGGGCCCTGGCGATTTCTTCAGGCAGCCACTGTAGGAGGCGGTAACGGCAACGATTCCTATGAATATGAGTACTATCACGTGGTTCTTGCGCATCTCTTCCATCCTCTTTTTTTTCTTGAGGCGATTAATGCTGGGTATGCTATTAAATTTTCCTTCCCACTCTGGAGTATGGAGAAAAGCCTTTCGGAAAATGATAAAAGGGAGTGGATTGTTCCAAGTCCGAGGATATTCTATCCAATGCGTTGGAGGTTCAAGGAATGGCATATTGCCCACGTTGTGGAATAAAGAATGAAGATGATGCTCAGTTTTGTAAGAGCTGTGGAGCCCCCATGAAGGGCATGACCCCTGAGGACTATCGGCGGCATCGTGATGAGCGCTGCGAGGAAGATTGCGGCGGTGGGCCGGGGCATCACGCCTGGCGGGTCTTCTGGGGCGTCATCATTATTTTAGTCGGCCTGGCGATCTTTTTCGAGGTCGTGCTGAAGGAATGGGCGAAGACCTATTCTGGTCTCTCGTGGGTGAATTCCTTTGAGTGGGGCTGGGTTTTCGGCGGCATCGTGGCACTATTGGTTATCTTGCTCGGTGTTCGCATCCTCATGAAGCGCTAGGACGTTTGGGTCATTGGTAGTTTTTGCAGGGTTCGCTGCAGGCGGCACACAGTTGGACATGCCGCCAGTGTGAGAGCTGGATTCTGGTCTCCATCCATAGGAAGCAGAGGAGGAGGGCGAAGAGGCCGAAGACGAGGCTGTCGGTGTGCTGGGTGATTGTGAGGACGATGAGGGCGAAGCCCGGGGCGAGCAGGCTGTTAGCTAGGATGTGGAGGTTGCGGCGGTGGCCGCGGAGAATCTCGAGATAGGGGATGAGGATCATGAGGAGGCCGAGACTGAACCACGGGAGGCTCGGGGAGAAGTGGAGAGGGAGGAGTATGCTGATGGTCATGAGGCTGAGGGCGGCGAGGAGGCCGAGGGTGACGCCCAGGCAGCCGGTGCACCGGGTCTTACCGCGATAGCGGTAGGTATGTGTACTGAAGGTGGGGCAGTCTGGATGGTGCCCCTGGAAGGCGCGGGTGTGACGGGTGTCGGGTTGTTGTATAGGTCGTTTGCGGAGGAGGTTTGGTTTGAGGGTTCGTGAGATGCCGAGGAGACAGCAGGCAATGAAGGCGACGCCAATGGTGAGGAGGGTGGTCGGCGAGGGCGCTGAGGCTGGGGAGAAGAGGACGAGGGTGAGGAGGAGGACAGCGGCGAGGAGGGAAAAGGCGAGGTATTCGAGGGCGATCTTGCTCGGCGTTAGATGAGCCTCCTGAGTTTTTCGAGGACGAACTGACCTGCCATGTGGCGGTAAAGGGTGCGTTTGAGCTTGTTCTTTGAGAGCGATGCTACAATGTTTTTGGTCAGGGAGCCGTAGGCGGATTGGTAGCAGCGCCAGAGTTCTTCTTGGACTTCTTGGCGGGTGAGGGTCTCGGTGGGCATGATGGCGTGGACCATGTCGTAGTGGGTGTAGTTGGTGTCGTGGATCCATCCGTTGGCTTTGGCGGTGGTATAATAGACGGTGCCGGGGAAGGGGGTCAGGACGGTGTAGATGAGAAAGTCAGGCTCGACATCGTGGGAGTATTGTCGGAGGCCTTCGATGGTCTGGTGGGTGTCGGTGCGGGAGCCGATGACGAACATGGCGTGGGAGAAGATGTCGTTTTGTCGCATCACTTTCATGGCGTCGTAGGCGTTGGTCGGGGTGATGCCTTTGCGGTACTGGGCGAGTGTCTCTTGTTGGTTGGTTTCGACGCCGGTGAGGATCCAGAAGGTGCCGACGTCGCGGAGCCGCTGGAGGGTGTCGGGGTGGGCGGCGATGTCGTCGACGCGTGCCTGGAAGAAGAGCATGATGTCGTCTCTGCAGCTTTTGTGGTGGATGGCTTCAGCGAGCGGGGCTCCGCGCTGCCGCAGGTTCATGTGGTTGTCGCTGAACATGAAGAAGACGCCGCCGTAGGTCTCGTTGAGGAACTCGAGTTCGTCCGCGATGCGTTGTGGGGATTTGGTGCGCCATCGGGCGCCCCAGTGGTTCCATTGGGTGCAGAAGGTGCAGCGGTGGTCGCAGCCGCGGGCGCTCTCCAGGATCATGTAGGGGGTGCGGCGGCCTGCCATCATCGTGAAGTGGTAGCGGCGCAGGGTTTTTTCCAGGAGATGGTACGCAGGATAGGGGAGGGAGTCGAGGTTCTCGATGAGGAGCCGGGGTGGGGTGTGGACGACGGTGCCGTTGTGGCGGTAGGAGATGCCTTGGACGGTGTGTGGTTTTTCCTGGTGTGCGAGGGCGGTGAGGAGGTGGGTAAGGGTCTGTTCGCCTTCGCCGCGGACGATGTAGTCGATCTCAGGGTAGGCGGTGAGTGACTCGTCTGGGGTGAAGGAGAAGTGGATGCCGCCGGCGATGGTGGTGACGTCCGGGTTCACCATTTTCGCGGTCTCGATGACCTTGGCGCAGGCGTAGGCGTTGGTAGTGAAGCCGGAGGCGAGGACTACGGTGGGGTCGAGGCTGCGGAGGCGGCGGTCGAGGCCGGTCCAGTCGAGGGCTTCTGCCTGGCAGTCGATGATGTGGAGGTCGATATCGGGGAGTTCGCGTTCGACGTAGGCGGCGAGGATGAGGAGGGTGGAGGGCGGTGCGAGGTATTCGCCCATGACGAACCAACTTTCGTGCGGTGGTTCGACGAAGGCGATGGTCTGTCTCAAGGGGTGGCTCCTCTCCCGGATGGGGTGGGTATGTGGTGCCGTCTTGAAAAAGGTTCTCACGGGAGCATGAAGGAATCCTCTTAAGCAGGAAACGTCTACGCCTCCCCGTAGGTGATTTCCTATGGTGAAGATTCAGATCACGGTATTAAAGCGGCTGCTTGAGAAGGAGTTCCAGCATTACGTCGGCGTCCCGCTGGAGAAGTGCCCGGCGTTCACGGAGGGGCAGGTGTTCGTCACCGAGTACGAGAAGCCGGAGGGGTTCTGCGACTGGGCGTGGAAGGACCTCGGCCCGTACGTCGCCGCGTTCCTCACCGGCGGCGAGTTCACCTCGGGCCTCTTCGACGGTTGGATGAAGGACCGGGACACGATGGTCGCCTGCTGCACCGATGGCATCCGCCCCGTCGTCTTCGAGCTAAAAGTCAAACGATAAATTCTCAGGAGTCCGACACGCCGTGGATCGGCCTGTAGGGGGTGCCGACCCAGCGGAATCACCTTAAAAGACATAAAAAGTAGAGGAAAAAAGAGGCGGGTTACTCCCTTAGAAGCACACGGAGCGCCCCGTAATCTTCGGGCAGCTTCTCTTCCTCCACCGCCTTCTCGCAGTCAACCGTTCCCCCGTCATGATACATCAGCAGATACGACCGCGCCTGAAGACCGCGGAGAACCGCCGTTATTTTCTCCAGGCGCGCCACATCCACAGCCCCGTCCGACGAAGAAAGTCGGAGTGTCACCTCCAGGAACAAGGCAGGTGGTTTCTTCCCTACCAGTCGTACCCCGAGTCCGGTCCGATACCAGGATGTCTTCTCCAGCTGCCGGTAGACCTCCTTCTCATCCGATGCATTCATCCGCTCATGAAGCGCCTTGACGATTCGACCAAGATCAGTCATGCGAACACCACACTTCACGTTTAGATCCGGTAGTATTTCGCATACAGCGCGATCCCAACGATCAGGATGGCAACGCATGAGACCGACACCACCGCCACATCCAGCAAGATTGAGGCGCTCAAGATCCCCGCCCCACGCAGGAACAGCGACGTCAACGCATCCGTCACATAGAAACTTGGTACGAACCGCCCCGCGGTCTGCGCCGCGCCCGACAGCGACGCCCCGACGAAGGTCCCGAGGAATAGCTGCGGCAGCACGAACAAGAAGGACAGCCCCGTCGCCGCAGAAGACGACCGCGAGATCGTCGCTGTGATTAACCCGAACCCGATGTTCGACAGCGCAAAGATTACGATGACCAAGAACGCGAAGGCGTACACCACGATGCCCACAGCCGGTCGGAAGCCCATGAGGTAGACCATGAGGAACACCAGGATTGCCTGAATCAACGCAATCCCCAGGTAAGAGATGACCTGGCCGGCCATGAACTCCGCGGGCGTCGTCGGCGTGGTCCTGATCCTGCGCATCATCCCGTTCTCCCGGTCCTGCGCAAACGACTGGGCGACCATCATGATTAGGAAGATGGAAGCGAAGGTGAACATCCCCGGCGCGAGAAAGTCAAGGGCCGAAGACGTCTTCACCTCAACAAGAGACGCAGTGGTCAACTGGAACGGGCTGGCGATCACCTCATAGTCATGCGTCATCCTTGTGAGGATTTGTTGGATGATTGGCGGAATTGCCTGCGTCGCAACCAGAGAGCCCTTGTCCAAGTAAAGGGTGATGCTCGCGTTCGTCCACGCCGACGGAGTATCGGGCGCGGCCCAGGTACGAGGCGAGACTCTGGCTGAACTCTGGGGGGATAACAATTACAGCCTGCAGATGCCCCTGAGAAAGCTCGGTCTTCGCAGTCTTGTTATCTAGATACCGATGGAGATCGAGGATCGTGGTGTTGGACATCGCGCCGAGGAGAATCTGGGAACCAGTAGTACCCCGGTCGAGGTTGACGACGCCGATGCTGTAGACGGGGTGGGTGCTTCCACCGCCGCCGAACGAGGCGCCGAAGGCGAAGACGAACACGACCGGGAACAGGAAAATCATGAAGAGTACGGCAGGCTCCCGGACCGTCTTCTTCATCTCTTTCTTGGTCAATGCGATGATACGTTGTGCCTTCATGATCTATGCCTCCTCCCTGATGGTTCTGCCTGTGAGTTGGATGAAGACCTCTTCAAGGTTCTTTGCATGGTGACTTGCGATTATTTGACGGGGTGAGCCTAGGGCGATGAGGCGGCCGTGGTCGATGATGCCGACGCGGTCGCAGAGTGCCTCTGCCTCTTCCATGGAGTGCGTGGTTAGGACGATGGTCTTCCCGCTGCCCTTGAGTTCTCTGATGAGGTCCCAGAGGGCGTGCCGCGACTGGGGGTCCATGGCGACGGTCGGCTCGTCGAGAAAGGCGACAGAGGGGTCATGAATCAGGGCGAGGATGACGCTGAGGCGTCGTTTCATCCCGCCGCTGTACTTGCCGGCCTTGCGGTTCGCATCGTCCAGTAGCCCCATCTTTGTCAGCAGCATCGTACGTCGCACGAGGAGGGTTTTCTTGTCCATCGTGTAGAGGTTGCCGAAGAGGTCGATGTTCTCGGTGCCGGTGAGGTAGGGGTAGACGGCGGTCTCCTGGATGCAGACGCCGATCCGGTCCTTGATCTCCTGGGCCTGGGTGTGGATGTCGAAACCGCAGACGCGGGCGGTGCCGGCGGTGGGTTTAAGCAGCCCGCAGAGGATGTGGATGGTAGTGGTCTTGCCAGCGCCGTTGGGACCGAGGAGGCCGAAGAGTTCGCCGGCCTCCACGCGCAGACTGAGGTTGTCGACGGCTGTGACGTCGTGGAAGGTTTTGCTTAAGTGGTCGATGGTGAGGGTGGGTTCAGTCATGTTCTATCACTGGAGGATAGGTTATTGCGCTGGGGGTCTTAGGCTCTTGTGAGCCGGGTGGTGGCAAGAACGGTCAGACCTCAGGCTGCTGATGTCTTGTTTTTCACACGGGCAGGTGATGAACGGGTCATGGATGGGGAAGGCTGAGGTGGTCCCTCCAGGTGGGGAAGATGTAGCCGGTGAAGAGGATGTTGGGGACGACGGAGGCGATGCCTGGTTCTTTTTCGAGGTTGGCTCTGAGAGTTTGGAGGTCATTCATGGTGTTGGTCCAGGCGGCGAGGGTGATGGTGGTGGGGAGGTTGGCGAAGGCCCAGTAGAAGAGGATGGCGGGCGCGTATTTTTTGACGAGAGTGTTGGCGATGGCGGGGGAGGTGCCGGGGGTGAGGTGGAGGTCGATGAGGGTCATGATGTCGTTGGTCTTGTCCGGGTACCATTCGATGCTGAGTTCGATTTGGGTATGGGTGGTCATATGGGTGAGGCGGCGGCGGATGGTTTTGGTGGAGACGTTGAGTTCGGCGGCGACGTCGGAGAGGGGTTTGCGGGCGTTGTCTTTGAGGGAGTTGATGATACGGAGGTCGAGGTCTGAGGGCATGGGAGTGGCGGCGCCTGGTGGGTGTGCGGGGAAGGCCATGAGGCCGATGGTCGGCTCGGGGATCTGGGTTTCTTGTTGGATGTAGGCGGTGAAGGCGGGGAGGTTTGTGAGGTCTTTGAGGTAAGCGCCGATGTAGAGGTATTTGCCGCCGCCGATGGCGAGCCAGTAGATGGAGCCTTGGGCTTTGAGTCGGTCGGGGAGGTCTTTGAAGCTGGGGAGGTGTGAGGTGCCGGAGATGAAGACAACGACGGCGTGGGCGGCGTTGAGGCTGACCTTGGCGGTGAAGGCGCGGATGATGCCGAGGTCGATGAGCTGTTGGATGCGCTTGTGGACGGCGTTGACGGAGAGGTTGAGGTGTTCGGCGAGGTCGGCGTAGGGGAGCCGAGAGTTGGCGGAGAGGAGCATGATGAGGCTTATGTCGGTGGCGTCCATGGTTTCATGCCTGTTGGCGGAGGGGATCTGGTTTGAAGGGTTGTGGTTCCGTCGCTGGTGCTTATGGGATAGGTATTATTAAACGGCTTCATCCTTCTCGGTTTTCGGGAGACTATAAGAAGCGTCGTGGGGATTCGGGAGGCAGACATGACTAGCGTTCTTGAAGGCGTCCGGGGGTTGATCCATCGGATGGATGTGCAGCCGGAGGATACCGCGTCCGTCGTGGTCACGTTTGGTTTGTTGGCGGTGTGGTATGTGACGTTGACGGTGTTCGATCGGCCGTTGGTGAGCGTGACGATTCTGTGGTCGGGGATGATCCTGCTGTCGGTGGTGTATTACGTGGTGTACCGTCGGAAACGGCGGGCCATGCGGGTGTTCACGGCGCGGTTCGTGGTCTCGGCGCTGCCGATCTATCCGGCGTTGGCGTATTATGTGTACAATCTTTCGACGGGTGTTGTCGCCACGGGGTTGTTTCGGCTGCTGCCGGTGGCCATCGTCGGTTCGATGCTGGTGCTCAATGTCATGGTTGTGTATATCTATTCCCGGCGGGGAAAGGAGTGGTGATGCGATGGCGTATCGGAGGAAGACGTGGCAGGAGAAGCTGACGGACAAGGAGTCGCTGCCGAAGGTGGTGACGCTGCAGGAGAAGTTCCCGTGCTACAACGCGGTCCATAAGATGGGCGCTGAGGCGGGGGACTCGGTCGTCTTGGTGAATCCAAGCGAGGTGGTCGAGCTGATGAAGAAGGTGCCCCGCGGCCGGGTCATCACGATCATGGAGATCTGCAAGGCGCTGGCTCAGCGGCATGGTGTGAAGGCCTGCTGTTCCTTGACTACCGGCATCTTCATCATGACTGCGGCGAATGCGGCGGAGGAGGCTGCGGGACGTGGGAAACCACTGGGGATCCCGTACTGGCGGACGCTGAAGGCGGACGGCTCGCTGAATGGGAAATACCCGGGCGGGACTCAGAAGCAGAAGGCGCTGCTTGAACACGAAGGGTTCACAGTCATGAAAAAGGGGAAGAAACTTGTCGTCCAGGAGTACGAATCCTTCCTTGTACCGATGTCTGACTTCGTGTAGTTCTTGAGAGAAAAAAAAGCGCGGTTGTTATCCCTGGAGTTTCTTCGGTCCCGTGAAGAGGTGGCGGATGGCCAGGAACGCGACGAACACGCCCAGGAAGATGCCCATCAGGGCAGCAAGTTTGACTGTTATCCCACCGCCAAGGTCGGGGATGGTCAGGCCGCAGATCAATATTGTTGCTGCGCCGACAACGTACTGCACCGATTTTGAGTTGTAGGCTCGGAAGGGTTCGTGGCGTGGTTTCTTTCGTGGAAGGTATACCACCCGGTCGCAGACATCACAGAACCATTGCCCTCTCACCGTGTCCAGGCGCAAAGGCGAGGCGCACTCGGTGCAGTGGGGGTGATGGTACGAGGAGAGCTTCGTCTTCGACTTGTTGAACATCCCGGAGCCCATGCTGCGCTTGAGGAGCACCGGGGAGACGATGCAGCTGGTGAAGATGAGGAAGAGAGTCGCGACCTTGATTTGGTTCGCAAGGATGCTGGTTGGAACACCGAAGATGCCGCGGTCGATGCCGGCGGAGACGATGATCAGCGCCACGCCCATCACCGGCATCATGCCGATGCCGACGCTGATTGCCTCTCGGCGTTTCATGCCGGAGAGCCGCGCGCCAAGGGAGCTGCCGAGGAAGTTGCCGAGCATCGCCAAGGCGATGAAGACGGCGCAGAAGATGAGCAGGGATGTCAGCTGGTCGGAGTGCAGAATGGACAAGAAGTTGAAGTTCGCCCCTATCCAGACGAAGAACAGGGGGATGAAGAACGCGTAGCCGATGGTCTTGCTGTAGTCGATGAGGACGTTGGCCTCCGGGGTTTTCCTGATGAATATGCCGGCGATAAATGCCCCGATGATTGCGGTCATCCCGAAATTCTCCGCGAACGTCGCAAACAAGAAGCAAGTCGCCAGCCCGCTGGTGAGGACGATGATGGGGGCGTGTCGCTTCGCATTCTTCCGCAAGGCGAACCGGATGACGACAAAGCCGACGAGAATTGTGACTGAGAAGAAGAGGACGATTTGTAGGAGCAGAACAATTGAGCTTCCTGCGCCGAAGACCAGCGCGAAAAACACCATGGCGAGAACATCATTAACGACTAAGGCAGTCCGTAGCGTTAACCCGACTTTCGTCGCCAGCAGGTCCATATCAGAGAGGATTCGGACCGCGATGGTGGTCGAGGTCGCCAGGAAAATCGTCCCGATCGCCATCCCCTGAATCAGGGTCAGATGGAAGAGCATCCCGACTAGATTGCCGAAGAGGAAGGGAATGACGATGCCGAAGACGCCGACGCAAAGCCCAGTTTTTTTCGTCTGTTTCAAATCGTTGAGGTTTGTCTCAAGTCCGATCAGGAATAAGAGGAAAACTGAGCCGATGAACGCGAACTCCTTAAACTCAGGCGTCGTCAGGTTCAGAGTGAACTGGAACAGTTTGGTGTTCAACAACGTGATGGATGCGCCCGTCAGGAGCCCGATGCAGCAGGGACCTAGTAAGATGCCGGCCATGATTTCCCCGATGACGCCCGGCTGTTTGATTTTCTCAAACGCCATGCTGAAAATCTTGGCGAAGACGAGGGCTACCGCAATCTCAAGCAGCATTCCTGATGCATCCCAGCCTAGCAAAGGATTCTCACGTATTTAAACCCATATAGGCAGGTGCATACTCAACGACGACGAAACGAAAAAAAAGGAAAAAAGAAAAAAAAGAGTGGAGAGGGTTACGGCGGGGCGATGATAATCCCGAAGAGCATGAGCACCCGTTTTACCACCGGAGGACAATCGTCGACTTTCACGGTGACGGTGACCCAGCCGAAATGGATTATCGTCCCCGAGGAAATCGTGGTGCTCCCAAGCGCGGCGAGGGTGGCAATGGTCCCCGTGTAGTATTTGTTGATCGTCCCCCAGCTGATGGTCATGTTCCATGGGACGTTCGTTTGAGTCCGGTTACAGGTCTCAGTCACTTTGACCTTCACCTTCATGAGGCTGATCAAGGGGAACGTCACCTTGAAGCAGCAGACGATCGGCGTCGTCGTGATGCGGAAGGCGAGATCAATGGATTGACCTACGAGCGGGTGCTGAGGCGGGTACTTAAGCTCCTTCCAGTAATCGGTGTAGTACACCGCGTCGTCGTTCCAATGCTTACCCGCCGTCTTCCAGCCGAACAGGCCGGTCATGGTCTCAACGTACGCATCCAGCCAATACACCACGGGTTTGGTGGCGGTTCCCAACTGCTTGAAGGCGTTTGTCTCGCTGATATTGACGTCGTACTCCCAGATCATGTGATCCGAGTTGGGGATGACCTCAGTGGTGTAGGGGTTGTACCACCATTCTGGGATGTCCTGGCTGTATAAGTGCTCGGTGAAGTTCGTGAAGTTCGCCTGCCACAGCATTTTCCCCGGCATACTGTAATTGGTCGAACTCTGATTCGCGGGGATGTCCTCATGGATGCTCAGATGGATGAGCTTGATGATGCCCTTCATGTCGTTGAACCACGATCCCCAGAAATGGATTTTGGTGATATAACCGGTGACGTTGCATCTGAAGTCATCCGCGAGAATCCGGTGGGTATTTGCATCGCGTGTCATGTCCACGTCGACCCCGTTCGGGGTCATGTCTGGAAGCTGCTCCCATTTCACAATAGGGTTGCCACTGGATGCGCATTCTTTGCATGGCTCTTCGGTGCTCTGCGCCGCCAACGCGGGCACGAAGGCCGCGGCGACCATCAGCATACAAATACTTAGTCCTACCATTTTTCTACGCATGTCTATTCCTCTGTTATCTCCTTTAATGATTATCCCTCGGCGCTTATGAGAGGGAAGAGTCGACTTCCTGTCTTGAGGAGGTATAGCTGAAAAAAACCATCCTTCCATACCCATATATCCATTGTTGACAATGTCTTCCCCCTCTCCGCCGATTCGTCCTCAAACCATCCTAATATCAACTCTGTGTCATGTTAACTATCGGCTTGAGTACGAAGACATGCCTTCGCATCTTTAAATATGTACTGCATAAAAATTATATATTATCATAATAAAGTTCCTGGAATACTCCCGATTTTATTAGAAAATAATATTGCAAAAAAAAGAAGAAGAAATAGAGAGAATCACCCCGTCGTTCTCTCTTTTTCTAAAGGAACAGTTCGGACCCACGCCGCAGGTAACTGCCCATACTGACCTGGTTTTGGTACTCCGTCTGAATCCATGATCTGCTGCGTGCGGTATCCGATAGTCGGACCTCGTCGATGATGCCGTGGAACGGCCGCTGCCCGCGGTGTAATCGCCGATCGCAGTCTGAATGATAGGCCATGTCGGTGCCTTGCAGCCTGCAACCATGACATCGGCCTCTTACCCCATCCCTCAGGCATAGCGTTCTATTATCATCCGTAAGGGAATCATCATGAGCCAGAATCCCAGTGTCACGTGGGAGTAGATGAGCTTCGGTCTTGGGCCCTCTCAGTGAATGAAGCGGTGGGCAATCGTTCGATTAACCGGCCCGAAGGGCCGCCGGGGAAATCAATGACGATGATCCTTACAGCGCCGTCGCATGGAAGATTCCAAGGACAACTCTCTCTCCGATGAAACCGAGAGCATGATCCTTTGATATCGCGATGATCTCACCAGAATGATGAAGGATGGGCGTTGACGGGATCATGATGAGGAACACCGCCGTGCAGGTAATCAACCTTCCAGTCTGATTCTTCCAGTCTATCAATCCGATGAGCAGGGTTGTCCTGAGGCCAACAACCTGGACACTCAGCGAATCCGACCAGTTCCCCTCGCGGCCTGATGTGTCTTTGGCTTTCACCCTGATTTGATACGTTCCTTCTCCACTCCAGTTGTGCGTGGCACTCGCGGTCACGCCCGAATTGGTACGGCCCCGTCCAGCCACTGCTGGTTCCGTCACCCCACTCAAACCAGTAGTATAACTGATCACTATTATGATCCGTTGCATTCGTGGTGTAGGTATAGTCGATTGTGCTCACCCCTTGCGTTGGACCAGACGGCAGACGAGGCGTACTGGGCGGGAAGTTCATCACCATGGAGGGATCCCCGTAGAGATTGAAATCGTACATATTCGCATAGTCCATCCACGAGTTCCAGGGGTAGTTGTTGTAGACATACTGCTTCGCCTGATACAACGCGGGACCGCAGTCTTGGCCATGGTTCGCGATCCTGTCGATAAAATCGTAGCTCATCGTCTCGTCCCCACCCTGGGAGGGCTGCGTCCAGCCGATTGTTCCATAGGCGGTGCGCGTGGCGCCGATGAACGCGGAGGCTCCCTGCACGAGAAGGTTTGCCCCGAGGTTAGCCGCGACTTCAGGGTACTCATTGGAACAGCTTGCGCTAAAGACGATGGGGGGCTTCTGGTCATTCAACTGGGTATTATCGGTATTTTGGATGAAGACAGGCCACGTCATTTCAGCACTCTCTGGGACGCCGTCCCCATCATCGGTGGACCAGACCTTCCTACTCGCGGAGGTAGATGACCCATGGGCAGCCCAGTTCACGATCCCCCAGCCTGAGTTCCCACCCCAGAATTGGATCACCTGCGACCACTTCAAGAGCGTCGTACAGGAATAGCTGCAGGGGGAGAGTCCCTCCTTTTCGTACATGGTGACGCACGAGAAACCCGTGAGGAGATCCGTCCTGCATCTCTCCATGAGCTCTGCCCCATCCCATCGTGGCCAGCCGGTACGGTCCTCATTCGCGTAATTATAAACGGCGCCGAGTAGCATCGCATTCTTCTTCCAGCCTGAAAACGGGGATGATTCAAAGTTGATAATCTTGGTGCAAATATTGGTCACCGTCGATGGGACATCGATGGGTATTCTCCCCACCCAGACTTCGGGAGTAAAATCAACAGCATCCTGTCCTTGTTCGCCGTAGTACCCATCACCGTCGCTGTCCCAGTTGCCGGTCAGGTCGGCGTAGTAGTAATCAGTGGGAACATCGATGCTATGGTTGGTGGGGTCCGGGTAACATGTCCTCATCGGAACCGTGGCGATGCTCCCCCCGAGTAACACGTATTTTATCCCCCAGGAAATGTAGTTTGCTGCAAGGAAATTCCTGATGCTCTTCTGGGTATCACTCGCTGGATAATTCGTCACAATCCAGGGGACGGTGAAGTATGCCGCGTAATGGCCAAGGCTCGTCTTCCAGTTGATGAACCCAAAGAACGAATTCACGAGAGGCTGCGTGGTGATGATGACGTAATCAGGCCCGGTCTGTCTGCCTACAGGACTTATCACGCGACGGTAGGAGGAGGCAATGGATGGGTAGTTCACGATGATTGCTGACGCCATATCATCCATCACCGTATCCGCTAACACGTCATCAGATACTACGTTCACCTTTTGATAATGAACAGAGAGAGTAATGCTTTTATGTAACAGGAGTTTTTCACGTGCAGGGGAATACGAGACGGGGCAAAAACGGATCATTGCGAGGGAGTACTTTCTCATCTGACTCATCCCCAGGAATTCGTAGATGACTGGCGGGTATGGCGCTGACGATGAGTACACCTCCTCGTCTGTTTTCCACTCGATTGGTGTGGCATCATTGCCAGCTGCGGGTGGAGCCGGCCTGATATGGTACAATCCAGGCACCTCGACATCGTCCTCCCCAACCAGCCCAACAGACATGACCTCGCACCCTGGTGGGAGGCCGACAAAGAACGTTTTTATCGGAAGCATCGGTTTTCCGGCCACGAGGAGTGTGCCGTAGTCAACCATCGACACCTCCGAAAAACCCGAATCCAGATGTGTTATGGTGTACGGCTTGGCGGACAATGTTATCGCCAGCGATCCCTCATCGACGATGGACTGATGATCGTCTTCAGCTCCTGTCTTCATAAGTTCTCCTGCGAGCCGCGGTTGGAAAAGGGCGATGGTGAGTAACAGCGTACAAGTCAAAATCCCAACGATTTTTCTACCCATTCTGTTGTCCTCCCTTAACTAATTAACCATCATTCATTATTTAAATACTTTGTTGAGTCATAAATATAGGCGAATTCTTTCATGTTTAATGCCGTTTTGGGGTCGGAGAGAAAGGCTTCCGTCGGGATTGCCTACCGAGGGTTCACTTTCGCCAGGAGCGTGGAAGAATATTTTTGCAAAAATCCCCTGAAGGAAATATGGGCCAAAGGTTCAGTTCCCAAACAAGTAATTATATAGTTATTGTCCATGCTTTGTCACTGGTGATCGACGCTGGACGAAACCATTATTCACATTCCTAAACCCTCCAATGAACCAACCTACCAATATGCTCCCGGAAGCCCTGAACGAAAAGCCCTCGTTGAGGCAATCAAGACTCTCCAAAGCAAGAAAACAGAAATTCTACCTATCATCGGGGGAAGAAGAATCCCGACCGGTGACGTCGGGAAAGTCGTCATGCCGCATAACCATCGCCGCGTCTTAGCGTCGTATCATAAAGTCACCGCAGCGCTCGTGCACGATGCCATTGAAACGGCCATGGCCGCCAAACCCGCCTGGGAAGATCTCCCCTGGGCGGAACGGGCATCCGTCGCTTTGAAGGCAGCGGAACTCATCTCCAAAAAATACCGCTTCTTGCTGAATGCAGCGACCATGCTTGGCCAAAGCAAGAACGCGTACCAGGCCGAGATTGACGCCGCCTGCGAAATGATTGATTTCCTGCGTTTTAACGCCTACTACATGCAGAAAGTCTACTCTGACCAGCCTGATGCCTCTCCCGGGACGTTGAACCGACTTGAATACCGGCCCCTGGAAGGATTCATCTTCGTCGTGACTCCGTTCAACTTCACAGCGATTGCAGGAAATCTCCCAACTGCGCCAGCAATCCTAGGCAACGTCGTGATCTGGAAACCAGCATCGACCTCGCTGCTATCGAACAGCCTTCTCATGGAGATCTTCCTGGAAGCCGGATTCCCACGCGGCGTCATCAATTTCCTCCCCGGCTCCGGTGAACTCATCGGCAATGTCGCCCTGAAAGACAAGCGACTAGCAGGCATCCATTTCACCGGGTCAACACCGGTCTTCAGCAAGTTTTGGAGGACCATCAGCGACAACCTCAGCATCTATGACAACTACCCGAAACTCGTCGGGGAGACCGGCGGAAAAGACTTCATCTTTGTCCACCCATCCGCTGATACCGCAGCTGTTGCTACCGCCATGGTCCGCGGTGCGTTTGAATACCAAGGCCAGAAATGCTCCGCCGCCTCCCGGGCCTATATCCCTGCCTCCCTTTGGCCTTCCGTGAAAACCAGTGTCCTGACCGTGCTTAAGGAGATCAAAACAGGAGATGTCGAGGATTTCACCACTTTCGTCAACGCCGTCATCGACAAGGCAGCGTTTGATACGATCTGTGAGTACATCGAGAAGGCCCGTCATTCCAACGAGGCGAAGATCCTCGTCGGCGGAAAAACCGACGGCTCCACAGGCTACTTCGTCGAACCAACCATCATTGAGACGACCAATCCACACTTCGTCACCATGGAAGAGGAAATCTTCGGCCCTGTGCTGACTGTGTATGTGTACAACGATGACCAGTTCGAAGAAACCTTGCATACATGTGACCAGACATCACCCTATGCGTTGACTGGGTCGATTTTCGCCAAGGATCGCCACGCAATTGTCTTGGCAACAAAGATTCTGAGGCATGCTGCGGGGAACTTCTACATTAATGACAAACCAACGGGTGCGGTTGTCGGGCAACAACCCTTTGGCGGCGCACGATGCTCAGGGACGAACGATAAGTCCGGTTCGTACCTCAATTTACTATCCTGGGTCAGCCCGCGGACCATCAAGGAAAATTTACTGCCCCCGACAGACTACAAGTATCCCTTCCTTGAAAAGGAATAGAAAGCCTTCCTTTCAATTCCCCTACCAGGGACTATCACTCGAGATTCAATGCCCCAATGGTGTTCCCGTCGGGAATACGTGCCAATAGTTCAGTAAGGTTCTTGTGCAGGATGCCAGTCAACCTCAAAATATCTAACATTCCATGATGCATGATCATAGACCACTCTTGCTTGACCAAGTATGAGATGAAGAAACTGAGATCGCCCCCAATAATTCATTGACCACATGTTATGATCAATTTCATCGAGTGGATTACCATCCGGCCACATAATGTCAGTGGTCAGTAAAACCGAACGGAAATTCCACATAAAATTATTTTTAATAATGGTGTTAGAATTTGTAGTGATAATTATTAACCCGTACCAATTAAGTCGAAGGTCATTGTTTTCTATGGTAGTGTAACCACTTCCCCAATCAAGAGCTATACCAAATGAATTTTTTATGATAATATTTTTTGAAAGCATATTACTATCTGTAAATTCATTCCAGATATAGTTTAATAGACAGATTCCTACATCTGTATTAGTAATTATTGTATCAGAAATGTTACAAAATTTTGCCGCTAATAGTTGAATTCCTATCCCCTTCGCATAATCCCAATCGATTTTTGAACGTGAGCTGTTTCGTATAGTGAATCCTTGTATTTGGACATTTTCAGTTTGTTGTATCAATATAATTATGTTGCCGCCGCTTCCATCAATAATTGTTGTCTCTTTTTTTTCGCCTATCAATGAAATTGATTTATTAATAATAAGATTTTCATAATATGGTGAGCTGTCATCATATACAAAAACCGTATTTTCATCACTCGCATTATTAATAGCATCCTGTATTCTCGAATAGTTTCCAGGTCCACTCCCACCGACGTACAACCAACTACCTCTTAATGTTGGTAGCGTTTTCTCAGTATCCTGTGCAATCGTTTGAATTGCGCTGATTCCCACGAACAAGAAAATGATTCCAACCGTCATACATTTTCTTTTCATTAATCCGCCTCTTTATGCTATGCTAATACATGGCAAGTAACATGAATCATGTATATAAAAATATGCAAGGGAATGGATTTGAGTCTCTGGCATAAATGCTCAAAAGGGGATGCGAAAAGTGACCTTTTTTTCTCCTGAAGACAGTGAAACAATGCTCCCGTCGGGATTACATGTAAAGGGTTCAAACCCCCAGGAGGAAGTTACTGTCTGGTATGAAATCCGCTACGAAGTTCGCTCACGAGCGGTAAGCATCCCCCGATGATATTTTCGATGAAAAGGAATACGAATTTATTCTGCGTATCCTCCGATTTTTAAACTCGGATCACCGAAGAGGATAAACTCCTGCACGCTTTTACAGTGAATTTTATCTGTGTACACAGGGTACAATTTAATATAGTTAAGTAACGCTTGTTGATGAAGCGCACCAAGCGTATTTAGTCCCTCTTGAGCGTATAGTCGGAATAGTTCAACCCCAAGGAACCCTCCATAGAATTCTGCGTCATCAGGAATACCATTATGATTATTATCACCATAGGCGCCGTAACAGATGTTTGTATTTGTTATTGTGGCGATGGCTCCCGCGTTCTTTTCTCTCACTAACCTCCATGCGATGCATTCGTAGATGCAATCATAGATGTTATACTCAGGATTCTTCTGAAGTAATTTCAGAATGTTGATTCTTCCCACGTCGAATCGACCATGAATACATTCAGCTAACACACAAATCGGGTACATATCTTTATTTTTTAACTTTGAAATCGAGTCGATATCAAAAGCGATGAACTCTGATCCATTCGGCATCACCATTCTCACTCGATCGGTCCCGCCTTGTCCACGAGTCAATAAAAACCCACATCCCAGATTCACCGCACCAATAATGTCGTCTGGACCTGATAGATTCCCAGTTGACGCGTATAACCTTTTTATGGCGAAATTTTCCATATAACTAGCGGCAATATCACAGGTGGCTTCACCCTCATATCCAGGATGATCAGGGAAGGTATCACTTCCAACAACGACCATTTGTCGAAACCATCTTTTTCCATATGTCGTATTCTCATAGGTGATAATTTTTTCAACCACTGTTTTTACTTCACCAGTCGTTCTACAGGGAAGCCGACCGACAGCAACATCGGGCTTCAAATCCAGCTTATCACCGTTAACCCCCCACTCGGCAAACACCCCGTTGCCATTGCTATCCCAATCGTCAAACTCTGAGGTGTTACCCTTATAGATATCAGCAAAGTACAAATCAGTAAGGAATACTTTATGGGCGGATCCATCATCCAGATTTGAGTATCTGACAGGGACAAGCCAATGAAAACTGAGAGGTTTCATCCCACCAACAAGTAAGACATATTGAATATTCCATCGTTCAATAGCATCTTTAATGAAATACTTTATTTGCTCAGCCTTATCCCGACCTTCGTATTCTGTATAAATTGCCTCGGTTGTTTTTATGGATGTATGGACATCATGGCTGTTTTTATGATTAACAAGAGGTTGGAGAGACGAGACAAATTTTTCCGGCGCGATGATCACCATGTCATAATCGTCAGCACTTGTCATTCGTGTCTTGATGTTATTGGTAGAAAACGCACTCGCCCCAATTCCGCCTAGGGTCAAAATCCCTATCGCCAAAAATGCTATGATCTTTTTCATATTCTTACCTTCCTATGTATGGAACAGCATTTTCCATTGGTTTGCCTCATGAAAAAACAGCGATGATGCATTACTAAAGACTATATCCAAGAAATTTGCTCAAAAAGAAAATAAATTACGAGGTGATTGTGGATTTGTCCAATTTTCATAAAATCATCATTTCCGGCTTCGCTCCACCTACCATCCGGAATGATAGTAGTAATAGGAAAAAAAATTGGAAAAATTTAATAGCTCAATAAACGATGATTTTTTGTGCGAGAACTCGATTCCAAGGACCATAAAATTCTCTATCATTTGTTTTTGAACTCCAGGCAGTCTTTTTCATCCATAGCAAAAGAAGTCGGTCTCCAAAAAAATGTCGTCGAATACCGAATCAAACGGCTGCAGGCCAAAGGAATCATTAAGGGTTTCAATGCCATGATTGATGTCTTTAAACTTGGGTTTTCTGTTTACCGTCTTTATATTGTTCTCCAGTACGCGTCACCCGATAAGGAAAAGGAGATTGTCGCCCATTTTGTCAACCATGATAACACCTGGAAAATCGCATCCACAAAGGGGCGGTACGATCTCATCATTACTATCCTTGTGAAATCCCCGAACCATTTTTATGCGTTCTATGAAGAAACCCTACGGCACTATCGGTATTATTTCAAAGAAATATTTTTTTCTCAGCTCTACGAATCATTCGGATATAAACACTCCCTCCTTATCAACGAACTAGAAGCGTCGCATGAACATGCCTATGAATATCGAGACAATGGGTTTACTGTTGACGTCGACGCAATAGACCATAAAATATTAAATCTGCTTGCAAAAAACACACGGATCAACAGCGTTGAAATCGCCGCCCAAGTGAATGCGTCGACAGTGACCGTTCATTCTCGGACAAACAAACTCATTAAATCAGGGGTCATCCAAAGGTATTCAATTACAATGGATATCAATAAACTTGGCTTACGGGAATTCATTGTCAACCTATCCCTCCGTGACTACAACAAGAAAAACCAAATCATCACCTATCTAAGCGATAACCCATTCCTCTGGGAGATTCATAAGGCAATCGGTGGGTATGACCTGGAAATCGCATTATATGCGACGAATTTTGAACACTTCTACTGTGTGATGGAAGACCTACGAAAAAAATTCCCTGACGACATCGCAAATTATGACTACCTCTATGTCACCGAGGTATTCAAATCGAATATTCTCCCCGAGAAAATATAATCGTTTTACAAAAAACCATAGAGTAAAGGAGAAATATGGGAGAACATGTTTGTGCTATTTCTTCTTCGACTTTTTTAACACATTATCGATACGGATCTTTAACTCTTTAATTTCAATTGGTTTCTTAATGTAATCTTCGGCGATGAGCACTCCTGCATGCTCAGCAAATTCATCGGTTCGCGCAGTCAGAAAGATAATCGGAATATCCTTCCACAAGGGATTCGCGCGTAGCCGGTCGAACACCTCCCATCCGTTCATCTTTGGCATCATGATATCCAAAAGTATTAGATCAGGGATCTCTTGCTTATTTAATAGTTCAAAGCATTTTTCGCCGCTCTCGGCAGGGACAATCATATAATCTTTTCCAAATAAATTCTTAAAAGAAGTTTTAATGAAAAATATCTGATCCTTTTCATCATCGACTAACATGATTTTTTTCATGATTTCTCTGCCTCTACAGATATATCTTGGACGTCTTTAATATTTATTTCTGTAGGTGAACTCAATGAAATATTTCTGTTGATGACAATGAGAAATCCAGTCTCTTTTTCTCCGTCTTAAGGCAGTTATGCTGCTGGTAAGGTGAAGAACACGGTTGTGCCCTTGCCAGGACCCTTGCTTTCCACCCAAATACTACCCCCATGTTTCTCAACAATTCGTTTACAAATCGACATTCCTAGTCCAGTACTCTGAATGTCATGACGCGCAGAATCGGCTTTGTAGAACTCGTCAAAGATGCGTTCGATTTCTTCTTTGGTCATCCCGATGCCCTTATCTGCGATAGAGATTTTGGCGAGGTCATTTGTCTGTTCTGCATCGATGATAATCTTGCACTCCTCTTTGCAGTATTTCACAGAATTTTCAAAGATGTTTGTCAGCAGCTCTTCAAGTCGTAATCGGTCTGCTTTTACGAACAACGCATGATCGATATTGTTAGAAATTTTTACTTGTTTTACATCGAACAGAATCTTTTTATGTTCAATGATTTGGCTGACTTCTGTATATAGGTTCATCCTTTCAATGGAAAACTTCGTATTCGGAGAATTTAACACCGCAAGTTCGAGTGTTTTGACAACGAGATTTCTCATGTAATCGGCATTCCGATGCAGAACAGTCAACATCTCTTTTTTTGCAGCATCCGCTTCTTGTTCTTCAAGGAGTGGAAGTAGATTGATCAGGGGACCTAGAGGATTTTTCAGATCGTGACCCAGTTGGGTGATGAACTCATCTTTTTGCTTGAGTAATTTCTCCACTTCTTTTGTTCGTTCTATTACTCGTTCCTCGAGATTCTTATTCAATACGTTGAGCTCTTCTCGTGCGACCAGTAAATCTTGATTGATTTGCTGAAGACGATTCGTTTTTTCTTCTAATTCTTTTGTACGTTCAGCCACGAGTTTTTCCAGATTTTTGCTGTACTCCTCCAAATTGTCTCTGGAAAGCTTGAGATCGGCGCTCATCGTATTGAATGCGGTTGCCAACTCACCGATTTCATCCTTTGATGTGATGTTCACCTTATGTCCTAGCGTTCCGGTGCTCATCGTACGAACGCCTTTGGTCAACTCCCCGATCGGAGCTGAAATGAAGTAATTAAAAAGGAAATAAATCAGGAGGAAAGACACGACAATGAAGACGCCAGAATACATCAATATGGTAATAATCATCTCGTGTGTCATTGCATCCAGACGAGAAAGCGAAAAAACATATCTCACGGAATAGTCATGTCTCCCCGTTTCATCGAAATACGGCTGGATGATGTCAATACGTCGTGTGGTTTCATTGAGAATAAGAGAAGAGGTCGGGTCGCCGGCTCTTTGTATCAATGTTGCATTTTCGAGGAATCGTTCCCCGTTTGTCTGTTCATTGTATTTTCCTTCCTGTATCTCCGTGTAGTCGAAGAGAATTTTCCCGTTCACATCGACGATTTGTGTTTCGATGAGGTTGGCGTTCAGTTTCATTAAACCATCGATGACTTCAATGAATTTATAAAAACCAGAATCATAATACAGCTGATAATTGTCAATCACATAGACCACAGATAAGCTGGAGAAAGACTCAGCAGTGCTAATGATAGTGTCTTTCGCTGCCTTTGATTCCCGTTCAATAATGACCAATGAACTAATGAGAAATACTGCTAGAAGAATAACCAAGAGGGGCAGGATGACCTTGAGTTTCACGCTGTGGAATTTCTTCATTACTTGTTTTGCCAACAACGATGTATCTCGCCTCCGTTATTTAACAATAATTTCTTCGACAAGCGTCATGAGATCCGCTCTTGGAGTCCAGTCGATATAATCGGCGACGCCAACATTACAGACGCTGATATAGAGGGGAATGCAGGCCACATCATCCATGGCGACCTTGAATCCCTCTCGCATCAGAAGCTTCCGTGTTTTCTGGTTCATGGTATGGGCGACTTCCTGGGTTATTTGATCGACGGTTTGGTTCGAATAATATCCGAAATTATACGATCCTACCCCGAGTGGATCATGTTTGGAGCGCAGGAGATAATCAAATATTTCACCGCCATCACCGGTCGCCGGTATCCAGCCAATAAAATAAATGGAACAATTCCTCGAATATAGCTTCATATAATATTGGTCAGAGGGAAGAGGATTGAAATGAACAGTAAGGATCTGTGAAAGTTGCCGTACTATTTCCCCGCAAATCTGGATTTGCAGTGGATACTCCTGTTGGCAATCCAATGTTAAATTAAAACCGTTTTCATACCCTGCCTCCTGGAGAAGTTGCCGGGAGAGATTCAAATCGTATGATAACCGTTTGATTTCAGGGTTATATCCAAAAATCAAGGGTGATAAAAACTGGGAGGCAGATTCTGCTGACGATTCTAACAAGCCGAGAATTGCATTGATATCAATCGCGTGATACATCGCTTCCCTGACGCGCACGTCAGCTAACGGATTCTTCCTCTCAGGGAATGCACTACTGTTGTTTTCCCTGAAATCAAATCCTATATACCACACGGTTGGACTTGAGAACTTCTTTACACTCAGTCCTGAAGTGTTGGATATTTCTTTCACATCGGCGGGAAGCACATGCTCCATGATGTCAAGTTCTTTTGCGAGAAACGCTTCTTTCAATGCTTTGCTATCTGGAATTACTTTGAAAACGACTTTTTGTATCGTCGGATGTCCCATCGAATAGCCATCGAATTTTTCCAAGGTGATGTGATCCTTTGGAACGTACTCTTCCAGTTTATAGGCCCCGGTCCCGATTGGCCATTTTTCCAGGGTTTCTTCCTGATATTTTTTGGAGGCAATTGGGATATTAGTCAATTTGTTTAAGAGGATGGGGAACGGCTGAAACGTCTTGACGTCGACTGTATAATTATCTACTACAGAGACTTCCTTAATCTCTGTAATCAAGTCCCGGAGTATATTACTTCTATTGTCTTTTATGAGATCGAGAGTGTATTTCACGTCATTCGCAGTAAAATTATACCCGTTGTGGAACTTGACGTCCTGTCGTAGGAAAAACCGCCAGGTGCAATTATCAGGGTTATTCCATGATTTTGCAAGCTTCGGAAACAGTCTAAAACTATTATCAAACTCGACCAAGGGGCTGAAGATATTGAAATTTATTCCTAACGTACAGGTATCGTAACTGTAAATCCAAGGAAAAAATCCTTGAGGATCTTCTGATATTCCAATGGTAAGTAACTCTCTTTTTTTTTGATTGTCATTCCCTGCCTGGTTAATGCATCCTGAAACACCGACGCAGAGAAGGAGGACGATGAGTACGATGACTTTGATTTTTTTCATGGTTTCCTTGCAAACCAAGAATTTTTTCCAGATAAAGAATTACGTGAGTTCAATATGAATGACCCTACATATCTTTTACTATCAATGGTGAATTAAAGGTATGCTTTCATTTTTTGGACGAGACAACAGTATTTTTACGAAAAAATACTTATTAGACAAATTAAAAAGAGGAAAGCAAGATCTTTTTTAGGATCTGTATCAATGCTTCCGTCGGGATTATGTGCCAATACTTCAGTGCCCCCAGGCGAGAGGAAGTGAAGGTTTGGCAGAAAATCTCCCAAAGGGATTCGTTACGAGATATTCAATACTTACCTTTTTCAGACTGACGTTAGTTTGATGTCATACGGTGTAGTCGAGGGCAATAAATCGAATTGAACTGAGGGGAATGATCCAATGATTTCGAAGGTAGGCAAAAATAGATACGACCAATATCCCTTGATTGGTCTTGGAAGAGGTGACGTCCAGTCATTCCAGTAATTGCCTCTCCAATTGAATCGGTAGGGTAACGGTAAAAACAGATTAATAAAAACCAAGAGGTTGGAATATTGGGCTTGGATCTCATTATCAACGAAATTGTTCTTCTGAATTTTCGCTTTAGAATTTCCCGTTTGTACACCTACATCGTTTTGCTCAATTTGATTACGTTCAACTTTACTTGATCCCTCAACGAATATTCCAACAGTATTATTTTGTATGATATTGTCATGAACGAAGCTGTATCCTAGTACATGTATGCCATAGGTATTTTCCGAGATTTTATTATTAAAAATCTCACCATTGCCGGTACTCATGTATATTGCCCCGGCATTACCAAAAATTGTATTATTGTACACGGAACATTTGCCTCCCCAGACTATGATGCCATCATTGTGACCTCCACAGATGATATTATCGTGTATCGTTGTTTCTTCGTTATAATTAAAACCTATTTCGATGCCAAACCAACCTGGGCCGTGCGATGAGCCGCTATTCCTCACAGTAAAACCAGATATGCTAAAGATCGGGCTATCAACATGAACGATTCCGTTTGACCAATTGCCATCCAAGATGGTTGTATCCTTGTCTTGACCTATTAATGTAATATTTTTTTGTTGAATGTCGATGCATCCTCGATTACCTGGTTTGAAATAGGTATACACCCCGCTATAGACAAATATCGTATCACCACTAGATGCATTGTCAACGGCATTCTGTATGTTTGTATAATTCCCTGGTCCACTGCCACCAACATATAACCAATCACCTTTTGATGTTGGTAGTGGTTTCTCAGTATCTTGTGCGATGGATGGAATGATACAAGTCCCAAGGGTTATAAGAATAATTATAACCGTCAGTCCTTTCCTAATCAAAGTCATTCCTCCTTATGAAAAATAAAGCTCGTTTGTTATTTAAATCTTTTTTAGTACAAAAAAATAAGGGTAAAAATACCCATAGGGGGCTTTGAACCTCTGGCAATAGAGCCCCTGTGAGGATTCGAAAAATCGATGATTTTTCTCCTGTAGACAGTAAAAAAATGCTCCCGTCGGGGAGTGCATTCATTTTTCGTGTATTCGTTGCTTAATCTCTTGGAAGATTTCCTCTGCCGTTTGAATCGCAGTTTTCGCCTCGGTTCTAGAGATGGACCCAGCGGTGTCATACACGGAAATATGTCGTTTCCGTCTCATTCTATCAAATACGATTACTACGTCTTTATCTAGGAATAGTTCAGCAAAGCGGACCGTTGAGACGTGTTGATTGCTGCCATCCGGTCGGTAGCCTTGTGAAAACATAAATGCCCGCAAGGTCTGTAAGATAGCATTGTACGCAATAGAGAATGTCCAATCCGCATCTTGATGAAGCAGGGTTTTTGCGGTCACAATATCTCGTTGTGCCAGAGCTAGTGTGTCCCTAATCTTTTTGGTATCAATAGGGAGTCTTTTGATGTACCCTTGTCGTTCCAGCTGGTCGAGCGTCAAGGGAGATCGCCTTGGAGCATCACTTTAGGTTCTTTGAGGACGTTGACGACAAAGGGATCCTTATTTCTCTTTCGCGAGGTGAATTCCTCTGGGGTGAAGAGAATGTAGTTGATTTCCCTGGAGAGTTGTTTTTCGAGGTCATGAAGTGCTGAGATTAATGTTTTTTCGCTGATGGTTCCGATGATGAAGACGTCAATGTCGCTTGAGAGTTGTGCGTTGTGGCGTGCAAAAGAGCCGTAGATGAACGCGGTCTGTATGGAGCCAAGGTCGTCAAGATGTTCTTTGAGTATCTTTGCCACGCCCTCGGTTTTTAACACCATGGAGGCAAGTTCTTCATAGAGGGGCATTTCCTTATTGAGCGTATATTGTTTCATGTTTCCTTTTCGTGAGCTTTTCAGCAGTCCTGTTTCTTCAAGGTTGGTCAATTCCCGCCGGATAGCGTTGATATTTTCTTTGGTGAGTCTGGCGATTTCCCGTACATGAAGTTCTCGATCGGGATTAAGAATGAAAAGGGTTAAGATTTTCACGCGAGTCTTGGAAGTGAAGAGCCGCTCAAGCATTGTATACAAAATGTATTCAATTGTATAAAAATTTTACTCATGATAAAAATTAGCATGCTCCCGTCGGGCATATATGTTTAAAGTGTAATGCTCCTGCATATTTGAGCTTTGGGGAGTAGATTTTTTTGATGAATTGGATGTTAGGTGGGTAAATCGTTAAAAAACTGTTTCATATTATTTCGATATTCTTCAAAAGTTGTTCGACCTTTTTTTGTGAGGCTGAGCATCGTATGTGGTTTTTTCCCGAGGAACTCTTTTTTTATCTGTATGTATCCTGCATCTTCAAGCTTGCTCATATGCGCGGAGAGGTTGCCAAAGGTAAGTCCTGTCTGTCGCATGAGAAATAGGAAATCCGCGCTGTCAATAACATATAAGTAAGCCATGATGTTGAGTCGTGCTGGTTCATGGATGATTTTATCGATGAAATCCAGCGGTTGTCTGTTTTCCATTGTTTTCTTTTTTTTAGTTGACAATACTGTTCTCCTCTTTTGGTAGGGGATATGTCCGGATGAATCGCACAAGTTCAATGATGCCGTAGATAAACAACAGGGTGCCTGAGATTCCGAAAGCAATCACGCTGTTCCATGGAGGAGCAACAGGATCGTAGAGAAGTTCCGAGATGAGAATGCCTAAACCGATTGCAAGCCCGTATGCGTAGAGGTGCGAAAACTCGATGAAGTAGGCGATAAGACTCAGGAGTGCGATAGCAAAGAGTGCTCCTCCGATTGGTACGGTATATACTCCCAGGAGAGTTCCGTAGGATCCCGGGAAGATTTGTGCGGCGGTAAGAAGCACGAGTATAACAGTGAGTGGTAAGAGTATGATGCAGATTATTGCTATTTTTTTTTGTGTTGTCTTTCGGTGTTGATTAAATTTGACAAGGCCGATGCGTGGAACGGAGATGTATCGTATTCCCAGGAGTAAGAGAAGTGGTGCGGGGATAACAAGGAACAATATGTAGCCGAGTCCGATGAGTTCTCTGAGGATGGGCGCAAGGGCAATCATGATGAGCAAGGTGGCATAGGTTAGGTCATAGATTCCGTCTGTAAATGTAAAACGGTATGCTTTTTTTTCGATTTCTTTTAAATTCATTGGTTCTGTCATTCTTTTCACTATATACTGATATGTAGTTTGTAGTATATAATACTTTGTATTGCAAAGTAATTTGTATAGATGATTTAAAACTCACCCTAAAATGGTGACGTCATAAATATATAAAAAATGCTCCCGTCGGGATTTGGCGCTCACGAGTATAAATCCCCTTTTTTCTGTAAAAGGAAGAAGATCAATATTCATTCCTTTTTCCAATTTTTAGGTAAAATATTACGCAGTGTGAAATGGATACGCATTGCATCTATCACTCGTTTTTTATGATGGGCTTTCAAGATATCTCCCTTTGTAATTAAACCAATAAGGTGAGTCGGATTAGATGGATCAACCACGGGAACATGACTGACATCTTTTTTCACCATCCTATTAATGGTTTCCTCCAGGGATTCATTTGGATATGTAAGTAGTAAATCCTTGGATTCGACGTCTTTGACTTAAGATCGTACTTATCCTCTAAAATCGAATTATAAATATCATGATGGGTAAGGATGCTGACAAGATTTCCGTTCTCATTAAGAACCGGATACCCCATATCCATACGAAGAGTTCCAGATTGGATACAAACAATTTGAATCGACTGAATGGAAAAATTTTACCCAGAAACGAAGGCAGAACAGGATTATATGGGCGCAGCCCCTATTTCATCATCTATTGGATCACAAGGACATAATATTTAAGCGACGAATACCTGCCAATTCTTAAAAAATAGTGAATTACATGAACAAACAAATCCATCGAAAAATAAGATTGCCTTGTCATAAAACAAAAATTGTTTGTACTATCGGTCCTGCATCTCGATCTCCTGAAATTTTAGAAGAATTAATAATGAATGGAATGAATGTCGCTCGACTCAATTTTTCTTTTGGTACTTCTACTGACCATAGAAAGGATATTCGACAGATTAAAAAAACAGCTGCGGACTTAGAAAAAACAATTACGATACTTATCGATCTTCCTGGTTCAAAAATCAGAATAGGGACGTTAGAATCTGAACCTATCGTCCTTAAGAAAAATACACAAATTACACTCACGTCACAAGATGTTCAAGGGACGGATACGCTTATTCCAATCAAATACAATCAGTTACTAAAAAGTATCTCCAAAGGACAGACAATTTATTTTAACGATGGATTTATTCAATTAAAAGTACAAGCTATTGTAAACGAAGAGGTTCGATGCAAGGTACTTACCGGTGGAGCATTGTACTCATCGAAAGGAGTCAATCTGCCAGGAGCTAACTTATTCCTAGATGCGGTAACACAAAAAGACCTTGAATTTATTGATTTCGGGTTAAAAGAAGGAGTTGACACATTCGGAGTATCGTTTATTAAAAATGCACATGATATCCTCCAAGTAAAAGAATATGCTCAGAAAAAAGGAAAGACAATATATGCGATAGCGAAAATCGAACGAAAAGATGCTGTAAAAAATTTTGAACAGATCCTCTTTGTCTCAGATGCTGTTATGATTGCTCGTGGGGACCTAGGGCTTGAAATACCCTTAGAAGACGTTCCCTCTGTGCAGAAAAAACTTATCAACAAAGCCAATCTCGTTGGTTGTCCAGTCATTACTGCGACACAAATGTTAGAGTCGATGAAGGAAAACAGTCGTCCAACACGAGCGGAAGTCGCAGATGTCGCAAACGCTATTCTTGACGGTACTGATGCGGTCATGCTCTCTGAAGAAACCGCAATCGGAAAATATCCTATTGAGACCGTTCAGATGATGAGAAGAATCGCGAAAGCAACGGAACAAAAACGGAGAGCTGCTCCGTCATCATGTGATCTTCAGGGTGTACTGAGACGTACCGTAAGCGATGATCATCGTAGCGTAACAGACATTATTTCACTAAACGTTGTAGAAGCTGCAGAGACCTTACAAGTAAGGTATATTCTCACCCCGACTACAAGTGGAAATACCGCTCGGCGTATTTCACGATTTAAACCAGAATGCTGGATATTAGCGTTTAGTAGACAAAAAAGCACGTGCCGGTTTCTTAATCTCTCTTACGGAGTGTATCCTTTTTTTATGGCTAACAAAACTCGGAGTTGGCATGTTCCTCTCCTTAACTTTATTAATAATACGGATCTCGTTAAAAAGAATGATAAGGTGATACTCACTCAGCGAAGATTTTCGAAAAAACCAGGTGGAACGGACTCCTTTGGAATCCTAACTATCGGAGCGGAATAATAAACGATGTCTTAAGTGTTTTTTTTATCTACTTGAATGTCGGAGGCAAATTGTAACGCAGGCTGGTAAAATTTTATGGCATATTCTTTCATCATTCTGCGTGAGCTAAAGGGTGCTGCAGTGCTTTTTATCGTTTCCTTCATTAATTTAACCCATTTATCAGGAAAGCCATCATCATCAACATCGTAGTACAGTGGAATGACTCTTTTTTCAAGGAGTTCATAGATAGCAGACGCATCTTCGCTATCGCTTCGATTTCCCTCTTTATCCCCAAATGACCATCCGTTTTTACCGTTATATCCCTCAATCCACCACCCATCAAGAATACTCAGATTCGGAACGCCATTCAATGAGGCTTTCATCCCGCTCGTCCCACATGCCTCGTAGGGAGGTTGAGGATTATTCAACCAAACATCAACACCATGGGTTAAATATTGGGCTAAGTTTTCGTCGTAATCTTCAACAAATGCAATTCGTCCACCAAAGGCAGCATCTTTTGCAATGTTGAACACCTGTTGTATGAGTCGTTTACCTTGGTCATCCGCTGGATGTGCTTTTCCTGCGAAAATGATTTGAATAGGTTTCCAACGATTATTTATAATGTTTTGAAGACGTTGGATATCCTGGAAAATCAAGGTCGCTCGTTTATAGGTCGCAAATCTGCGGGCAAAACCAATAGTCAACACATTCGGGTCTAGTAACACACCTGATGCGAGAATAATCTTTGGGTCTGGGTGTTCATCCATCCGCTGACGCGCGCGATCCATGATGCGTATCACCAATTTTGTTTTAAGCCAATAATGGGTCTGCCAGAGTTCCTCGTCTGGTATATCGTCAATATGCCTCCAAATCTCAGGGTCCTCATGCTTTGAGATCCAATCTGGCCCAAGATATTTATCGAAAAGGAGCTGCATTTTTGGTTCGATCCATGTCGGAACATGGATTCCATTGGTAATTGAATCAATAGGGACCTTTTGTTCTGGTACCTCTGGCCACAACGAATGCCACATCTTTCGAGCTACGACCCCATGGCGTGTACTGACGCCATTATGGTAGCGTGATCCTTTTAACCCAAAAGCAGTCATATTGAATCCTGCGTTTGGATCCTTTGGGTCAATACCTAATGCGAGAAAAGAACCTCGATCTAAACCAAGGGCAGGCCAATACCCTGAAAAATACTTTTCTACAAGAGAGAACGGAATAATATCGTTTCCTGCGGGAACTGGTGTATGTGTGGTAAAAATCGTTGTTTGGCGTGTCTGTTCGAATGCTTCATTGAAACTCATGCCAGTTGTAACTTTCTCACGGATTCGTTCTAAGATAGCAAACACGGTATGTCCTTCATTTAAATGAAGCACTGAATGCCTCTTTCCCATTTGTCGAAGTACTTCAGCGCCACCGATGCCAAGGACAATTTCCTGACGAAGGCGTTGTTCAGGGCTACCGATGTACAAATGCGAGGTGATTCCTCGGTTCCATGGATCGTTCTCACTGATATCGGTGTCCATGAGATAGAGTTCAACACGACCCACCTGAACCTTCCAGAATCCCACGTTGAGAGCAGGCTCAAAAAAAGGAACTCTGATTACCCGATATTTTCCTTTCGTATCATATACACGGGTGATGGGAGCAGATTCTCTATCGATAGGCTCATTATCGTCTTGTTGCCATCCGTCGGAGCTGATTCGTTGTTGAACGTACCCTTCGGGATACATAAATCCTACAGCAACGACAGGGATTCCAAGGTCGCTACTTTCTTTGAGCAGATCTCCAGCGAGAAACCCAAGCCCTCCCGCATAAAGTGGAAGGGAATGATGAAGACCATATTCCGCAGAAAAAAACGCAAGTGACAAATCATCCCGCCGTGTAATATTTTCAAGAAACCAGCCTGTGTTTGTTTTCATCTCTTCATGAAAGCGCGCAATAACCGCATCATATTGCCGTAAAAACTTTTGGTCTTTCACCATATTCTTCAATATGGTATTATCGATAGAAAGCAGCATTTTAACAGGATTGTGAACACTTAATTTCCATGAAGCTCTATCAATCATTTTGAACAACATTCGTGCTTCCGGATGCCAACTCCACCAGGAGTTATACGCTAATTCTGAAAGACCGGAAATTCTCTCAGGAATCTCCGATAATGGACTCTTAATACTTGGCATTCTATGTTCCTCGTTTTCAATTCAGATTATGGACGTTTACATAAATACAATTTCG
This sequence comes from Methanobacteriota archaeon, assembly GCA_963769885.1. Classification (GTDB taxonomy): domain Archaea; phylum Thermoplasmatota; class E2; order DHVEG-1; family DHVEG-1; genus CAIRCU01. Next base: position 7,721 of record CAVYNH010000006.1, on the reverse strand, counting down.
TATAGAATCAAATTTTTCTTACTTTGTAAGAAGTTTTATCAATTTATAGGTCTCTGATACATCGATTTTTTTCGGCTGAAATACCACGGACAGAGGAATGGTGATTAATTTATCATTTTTCAAACTCACACAAAGATCAGTTTGACCGTTTCGTAAAACCTCAACCGCTTGGTTTCCAAGCTGAGACGCAAGAATTCTATCAACAGCGGTTGGATGTCCTCCCCGCTGAATGTGTCCTAACACAGCAACCCTCGTCTCAAGTTTTGTTTTTTGGGTAATAAAACGAGCGACATCATGAGCCTTAGCCCTTCCCTCGGCAACAATAATAATCCAGCTTGATTTTCCTTTCGCATTCCCTTGTTGTATCTCTGTGCACATCGATTCGATAGTGAATTCTTTTTCAGGAAGCAATACTTCCTCACAGCCTCCAGCTAAAGCAACCTGCATAGCTATGTAGCCGCTTTCATGACCCATAACTTCTACAATGAAAATTCGTTCCAAACTCGTTGCAGTGTCCCGGATTTTATCTACCGCGTCTAACGCAACATTGACCGCGGTATCGGCACCAATCGATAGGTCAACACCAGTGATATCATTATCAATTGTCGCTGGGATACCAACAACAGGGATTCCATATTTCGTTGCAAGGATGTGCGCACCTGTTAAAGAGCCATTCCCCCCGATTACAATGATTCCTTCTATTTTCTGTTCCTTGATGTTGTTGACTGCTTGTTTTTGACCTGCATCAGTGATAAATCTCTTCGAGCGAGAAGTTTTAAGGATCGTTCCCCCTAAATTAATAATCCCTGACACTGAACCACGGTTGAGTGTAATGAAATTCCCATCAATCAAACCATCGTAGCCTTTTAACACCCCAATGACTTCGATGCGGTACCCGCATGCTGTTCGTACCACGGCTCGTATGGCTGCGTTTACACCCGCGCAATCTCGTGTTAATATTGCTATTTTTTTCATAAGCCTGAAAAATCTTATTATGAGAATGTTATAGGAGAATATTTAATTTTCTTTTACATGCACCCTATAGTATTTACAATAATCAAAATGTCAACATCTCCGATAATACCATCAAGTTTGTCGATCACAGTCTTTCAGAACCGGGGAAATGTAGAAGATACTCAAACCATGCTAATTATTGGCATGCTCCCTCGGGATTTAAGACTCACGGCTATAAATCCCTCAATACATGACTTGAGTTGAATAAATAGGCCCTCCGAATAAATCGGCTACTTTTTATAAGCAGAATTTTTTAAATGCCCAATATTTTATTGGATCTACAAAGACGAAGATGAAGAGCGCTGAGAATCCTAACGTAAAGACCACTTGGCCAAGAGTAATCGGTGGCATAATAACACCATAGATGCCCAATAATGTGAATGCTGTAATGGTTACTACGATTGAAATCATTAATCCGTTTCCAGGTCGTGAAGACCAGAAATGTCTCCGTTCTCGCACGATAGACACTCTCAACAAACTATGAAAAACGAGCGTCAAAGTGACAAACGTCGTCAGTTGCACCCAAATCAGATTGAAATAGGTTTCCCCCAGATATATAGTGATTGCGCCTTGAATCACTAACAATATAGCTATAACAAGTGAGGCTAAGGTAATATTCTTGATGTTCCATGTGTCTGGAGTACGTGTGTCTTTCACATTATCGGTTGCCAGTGATATTGTTGCAAAATCATTGGCGACCAAGAGAAGTGCCATACCTAAAAGCGTGATGATAAGATTATGAAGCCAGAAGAACCCTATCGTCAATAGAACGATAAACTCAATTGTTTTGGTGACTTTGTTGATGACCCACGTCAGCATTCGTTGATAGGTTTTCCTGCTTATCCGTATTGCATCAGCGATTACTCCAAGTCCGGGTTCTTCCAGCACGACGCTTGCTGCTCCTTTTGCGACATCGGTTGAATTGCTGACTGCTATCCCCATCTCTGCCTGTTTGAGCGCGGGCGCGTCATTAACTCCGTCGCCTGTCATGCCAACCGTATGACCGCATGATTGTAGCAATGTGACAATCTTGTATTTGTCCTCTGGATATATTTCAGCGAACCCGTCATATTCTTCACAAATTTTTATTTTCTCTTCTTCACCTAAATCTTTGAGATCATTCATGCGAATAATCTTACTCCCAATCGATGCTTGCTGCGCAATTTCTTTGGCAATATTGATGTTATCGCCAGTCAACATCAGAGGTTTGATTCCAAGTTGTTTTACTGCTTCGATCATATTCCTGGAATCTGGTCGTATGGGGTCAGCTAATGCGACTAATCCTAAGAACTGAAGGTGGTCTATGTTATCGTCGGTGGATCGGGCTACCGCAAGCGTCCTGTATCCTTTCTTTGATAGGTCTTCAATTGAGGTATCAACATTTTTTCGATTTTTTTCATCTAATTCTTTGCACAGATTGAGTATTACTTGTGGTGATCCTTTCATTACTGTGAAGCGTCTGTTGTCTTTCTCGATAAGTGCCTCTGTTCTTTTAATCGATGGGTCGAATGGAGTGAAATGGATCTTTTTATAAGGAGTAACATCAAATCCTAGAGACACTGTATAATCGATGATCGCAGTGTCGATCAATTCTTTACTTGCTTTGAGCGATGCTAACCGCGCGAACAGCGCAACATCCTCTTTTGTATACCCTGTAAATGGGATGATGTCGGTGACCGATAGTTTGTTTTGGGTAATGGTACCTGTTTTATCGAGACAGAGCACATCAATCGACGCTGCATCCTCAATGGAATCAAGCCGCGTTACGAGCACATCTTCCTTGGCAAGTTCCATCGCACCTACGGATTGGACAATGGTGATAACCGCTGGAAGAGACACAGGAATCGCGCCCATAAGAAAGATCACGACGAACGTGAGAATCGAAATATACGTGATTCCTGCGAACAATGCAAAAATTGCAACTGCGATCAACGCCGCCATCCCGAAATACATCATATATTTTGTAATAGTCATGATGATTTTTTCTTGATGGGATTTCGGTTTGGCTGCTTGTAGCAACTCAGCGGTTCGACCAAATGAGGTATTTACCCCGGTATTCACCGCTACGCAGAATGCTTCTCCTCGTGTTACCAGAGTACTGGAGTAGATGATATCTGACCGATGGGCATCAATGGGTAAGGATTCGCCGGTTAATGCTGATTGATCAACAGAAATCTCTCCTTTTATGATCTTGGCATCAACAGGCACCAGGTCCCCAAGTTCCAGTACAAAGATATCGCCTGGGACAATCTCCTGTGCGTTTTTTATTATCCAGGCTCCATCGCGCTGTAGCTTTGCTTTGACTGCTAATCGTTTTTTTAATAAATCAAGGACTTTTTGAGAATGGTGTGCATGGATAAAACCAATGATGACGTTTACCGTGAGTAAAATGAAAATGATTACTGCTTCCAGATAATGATCGAGGAAATATGATAGAATGATTGCTATTTCTAATAGCCAGGGCATGGGTCCCCAGTACCGGGAAAAAAAATCAATTAAAGGATGCCGTTTTTCTTCCTTTATCTTATTATACCCAAATGTTTCAAGGCGATGTTTTGCCTCGGATTCCGTTAGTCCATTTATAGATGTTTTCAGTAGTTCAATCGTTTCTTCAATGGAGATTGTTTTATAGTCGGATGTGGTTTTGTTTTTCGTCGTGCTCTCCTCAATTTGATTGTGGTATCTCGAACTACAATTGGGGAATTTATTTAAGCATTACCAAAAAAAGTCTTTAAGAATTGATTTTCGGAGTTAAAATGTTGTTCATTTACTTACTTCATTCGTTATCTTATAAGATGTGGTGATAGATACTGATGATTTCAACATAGCAAATACAGAACAATATTTCTCCTGTGATAATGCAATCGCCCGTTCTACATGTATTGGGTCAATCTTTTGGCTATAAAACACGTATTCTAGATGTATCTTTGTAAACACCTTTGGATAAGTTTCTGATCGCTCAGCGTCAACATGGATTTCAAATCCTTTTAATTGTATTTGTTTTTTCTTTAAAATCGAGACGACATCGCATCCAGAACAACAGCCAAGAGCAATCAATATTAACTCCATTGGATGAGCAGCGGCATCCGAACCAAAAGATTCTTTCGGTGCGTCAATATTAATCCAATGGTTACTATCCGCTTTGCCAATAAAAGAACACCCTTCGACTTGTCTTATTATGGCTTTCATACATGATCCCCAAATCACTAGTTTAAAACATTTTATGCTTTATAAACCCTCAGCAGTGCCCCCTTCCTTTACCGTTAAAAGGCATCAAAATCTCCCATTACGCGCTAATAATTGGCAGGTATATTAATGGGAGAAGATCTAGAAAATACTCTAATCGTGCTAATTATCGGAATGCTCCCGTCGGGATTTGAACCCGAGTCAAAGCCTCGAGAGGGCTTTATGATTGGCCACTACACCACGGGAGCAACACAAATTTCTTTAGCCGCCGGAGGCGACCCGTACCGCCGTCAATTCAACGTCGGTATCCAGGACGTCGTCGACCGGCACCGGCCTTGACCCGCGCAGGACCACGTACGAGTCCGGCAGGAACGATAGCATCCGCAGCACATCCTCCACCGTACAGCCCGGCTGGATATTAACCTGACGCACCGTCTTCTCCGGCAGGATCACCACGGATACCTTCATAGGGTCGACCGATACGGATATAAAAAAGTCTTAGATTAAACTTTTGACCCCCTACCAGAGAAGGGCCACATACCGATGCTGGGGTAGCTAAGCCCGGTTCAAAGCGATAGCCTCGAGAGCTATTGGTCCTCGTTGGCCGCAGGAGTTCAAATCTCCTCCCCAGCGTAATTTTTTACAAGTTTACTGTAGTTCAAATCTCTCCTCCTGCATCTTTTTTTCTCACGATTTTAAATATTCAAAATAACTAAACTTCTACTCTTACGACACCTATTTCCTTTTCAACATTAAAGAAGATATACCAAGTGTCATGCCACCAACCTTCCTCAGATACTTCTATATATCCATCAAAGAAACCAATACGCCAGCCCAAGCGATCAGAAAGGTGAGAAAAAGCAGGGTCACCTAATCCTTGCAGAGATCTGTTCAAAATGTGGATCCTGTAAAGATGTATGCAAAGCCAATGCGGTGATAATCTCAGTAGATCCCTAAACTAACACCCTCCCCCTCGATGGGGAAGGGGAAGGTCGCCGACGCGCATTAGCCGCTTTGGCGACGGCGCGGTGGGGGTGAACAACGAACTCATTTACCCCCTCACCTCAATCCTCTCCCGCCTGGGGAGAGGAAAAATTCGGTAAAGGAGCATAGGATGGAAAGAAAAACTGTCAATATTACGATAGATGGACGATCGTTGGATGCGGAGGAGGGAAACACCATTCTCCAAGCCGCCCACGAATTTGGGATACACATTCCTACGGTATGCTATATGGAAAATCTCACTCCCTATGGGGGGTGTCGAATCTGTGTGGTGGAGATTGGCTATGATGGAGGGGGTAAGACTTTTGTTGACACCTCATGTACACACGAGGTCAGGGAGGGGATGGTTATTCAGACCCAATCCCCACGAATTATCCGTGCGAGGAAGATGTTGGCTGAGCTTTTAGTAGCCAGCGCTCCCAACGTGAAAATAGCCCAGGACATTGCCGCTCGCATGGGGCTTCTAAAAGTTCGATTTCCCATGGAGGATAATCGGTGCATCCTCTGCGGTCTCTGCATCCGGATGTGTTACGAACAGATGGACGGAAAGGCCCTCGGATTTGTTGGAAGAGGGATGGGTAGAAAAGTGAGCATGCCCTTTGAGGTGAGGCCAGAGACATGCCGTCTCTGTCGGGGATGTGACTATGTTTGTCCTGGTGTGATCGTTCCCTGCCAAGGAGTTCAAGAGCCGGCAGAACTCTGTGGAAGATGCGTTCGTATTGAGGAGCTGCCAAGCTGCTGTCCCACAGGAACCTTCGGCTGCTTCTGCGAACAGAACCCTCTCTAGGTTGAGGATCTTTCTCGCATCAAATACATGGATCACCATGATCTAGAATATACAGAGCATAGTCGGCATTTAAGAACTTCTATCTCCCTTTTGAGCTCGTTTATTTCTTCTAAGGATTTTCTACTCAAACGGAAAACCATTCACTCTAGACTACGGGGGTCTTATCTTTCTGTCCCATGATTGATCGCGGTTTGACTTTGTCGGCAATGTTGGCTTTAAATCTGCAATTTCAATGCCAAAGAGACCTAAGTCTCTTAAGCCATTGATTTCAAATTGAACTGTTTTAAAAGAGGTTCTTTCGAGGAAGATAAGAACTGCCTATTCTTGTCATTGGAAAATAAAGTTTGGTGCAGAATAGGGCATAGGGCATGACTGGAAAAGAAAAAAAATTTCGCATATAATAGAATTAGAAAACCGAAGAACAGTACAATATGGTTTGTAAGAGGGAGTTCAAGGAAAGAAAATAGGGAGTGGAATTCGATGGAGATCGAAGTAAAGTTATTTGCCATGCTAAGAGATTATCTCCCAAAAGGAAGCAGTCGTTTTTCCTGCAAAATGGAGGTTGATCGTCAAATCCGCGTACAGGATATTATATCAAGACTCAAAATACCCGAAGAGATGCCCAAGATCATTTTAGTCAACGGCATCCATGGGAAGAAGGATCAGATATTAGAAGAGGGGGATGTTCTAAGCATTTTCCCTCCTGTCGCAGGAGGCTAAATAAATAACCAAATTCCAAGCACCAATAATCAAATAATGACCAAAATCTCAATGACAAAAATTCACAAAAGGTTGGCTAAAATATTTTTTGGCTATTTGAATATTGATGAACTCGTAAAAAGTCTGATTTGCCCCATTATCGTCATTCCCGCGAAAACGGGAATCCAGTGTTTTTAAATGGTTCCCTGCCCTTCCGCAGGGACGTCGTCTGGATTGCGGCTGGAGTTTATCCCGATGAAAATCGGGGCCGGAGTGACGTTTTTTTGAGTTTTTACGAGACCATCAATATTGGGAAATTGGAATTCGTTTGGAATTTGGGATTTGGTTTTTGGAATTTGACTTGCTGATTACTTCTTTTCCTCTTGCAGTTTCTTAATCTTATCCTTCAACCTCTCCGTCTGATCTGACTTGGGATCCAACTTGAGAGCCTTTTTATAAAGCTCAACGGCCTTTTCGATCCGGCTCAGCTTGAAGTAGCTGTCGGCTAAATGCTCGGTGATGAAGGGATCATCTGGAGTCAATTCATTTGCCTTTTCAAGTTCAGTCACAGCCCTCTCGTAGTCTCCCAGTTTAAAATAGACCCAACCCAAACTATCGGTGATGTAGCCCATACGGGGTTTTAGGGCCATTGCCTTCTGAACCAATTCAAGAGCCTCTTCGAGTTGGATGCCTCGATCTGCATAAGAATAGCCAAGGTAGTTGAGGGCATCGGCATAGTCCGGATTCAATCGAAGAACTTCCTTCATCTCGGCGATCATTTTTTCAAAATCTCCCAACTTATCGTAAAGTGCCCCGAGCCGAAAAGGATCTCTATGCTGTCTTTGTTCTGATCAAGCCCTTTTTGAAGAGTGGCTAAAGCCCTTTGCAAGTGATTCTCTTTTTCAAAGAGGGCTGACAGGATTAAGTAGAGTTCCGCATTCTTCGACTTGGCCTGAATCGCTTCCTCCATGACTTGAATGGCCTCTTCGTTTCTATTCTGTTTACTTAGAACGAGGACAATGCTTCTTTTTGA